>NZ_QUWK01000031.1 GCF_003429665.1 Sphaerochaeta halotolerans
CTATCCCCCATTTGTCTATGAGGTGCTTGATACGAAGCCAGGAGATGCAATTTCAACATGAATTGTCAAATAGAGCCATTAAAAAAGTATGAATGCCCTCAATTGTAGCTGTGCATTGTTTTGCTGGAAAGGTAATCCAAAGAAACCCGTTTTTCAGTGACCTTCCCAATTATCAGAACCAGGAAGGATTGTCACGTTTTTTCACAGAAACCGCCGAATTAGGCCACTGGAAGCAAGATTTCCGGGGTAGAACTTCCAAAAAATCCACATTCATAGAAATTGTTTTTTTTGGGACTATGTTAATCAATATTAATAATAGAATCTCTAAAAGAGTTTCTACTGTACTATAGGCTATTATGTCTCTCATGGGTCCTCCTTCTGTCTCCAGATGGGCACCACTCAGAAAGTATCTACCAAACCGTGCGCAGATCAAATCCTATTCCAACAAATCGAATGCAAGCAAGTGAAGCCTTATGCAGGTGACAAACTGAAGAACATCTTTTCCGACATGAAGTCGGATAGGGGTGGTGCTTACCATTTCCCCGGTGACTAGAGTGGTTATAATCCTAGGATATTCTATTTCGGCGAAAAGACCATTTAAATTTTCTCAAGCTGATAGCATAGAAGGCTCATATGCCTAAGTCCTAAAGAGATAACCGTCGTGACATAGCAAGAGCACAAAATAGTCTCGCTATGTCATGCTTCCATACTACACCTATACGAGGAGAATGGTTGTACATACTAGATTAGTTGATTGACTTATCTTATACATTATGTATAATCAAGAGTACTGCAGTGCCAAAACCGGAACCGGAATACGATATCAAGGATTTTGTGAAGGCATGTAAGGGAAATGGGGGGAAACCGTCGATAGTAGTTCTTGAAGGGAGGGTGAGACGAACAGCTGACAGGGATTTTAATCTCAAGACCAGAGAAGCCATTCTCTCGTTCATCGCCGTAGGAGGTCTGGAGGATCTCGAATTCATCAATGCTCTTCCGTTTCGACTCAGCACCGAGATTCCACCTCCAATTTGCGATGCGTATCATTTCAAGTCAGGGTTTTCCATCGGCTATATCTCCTTCTTTTATAGTGAGCCGAATAAGAAGTGGGTTATCAAGTCGTTTCATCGGGATGATGCGTGTGGCCCTACTGCCATGGAGATCGCGTTAAGGAATGCAGAATTGTTACCTGAGAGTTTGGAAGGGAGTGAGTGATTATGGAAAAAGTCATATGTACATATTGTGGAAAGGACGCTGTATCGATCGAAGAACATGAAATAGAGCTTAGCGAACCCTATGGTGGATCCAGTACCATCAAGATAAAAGAAAAAGTATGCAGCCATTGTGGATTTACCGAAGATGATGGCAGCAATGATCTCGTGATTCAAAAAGAGCTTTCGGTGCTCAAGAGAATCTCAATGATGAAAGTGCTTGATGAGCTTAATGCCATGGGCCATACAACTGCATCCATGGAACGCGCCTTGGGCCTTCCTGCAAGGACAATCGCGAGATGGAAGAATGAACAATCCATGTCTCCTTCGGCATCAGCAATCGCACTGATGAGGATCATTCGGACCTATCCCTGGGTACTTGCTGTTGCAGACATGCAATTTGACCATGTGGCAGCCAGGAACATCCTTATTCAATATGCAGCTAAGGAACTTGTGAAAATTCGTTCCGAGCACCCGGAGGTTGAAGTGACCTCGAATGCCCAGATGTCTGGAAATCATTTTGAATTATTCATCAAAGGATCTAGAAAGATTATTCCAGAAGCAGTATCAGGTGGGAATAATGTCTTTGAATACTTCAGGTAGGAAGGCTCCATGAAAATCAATAGTTTCATCATTTGTGACGATATACGGTCGGAAGTTGGCAATAAAAAATCCCTCATGGGAATCTATACAAAAGAGTTATTATTCTCGGTCACTGCTGAAGAAGCGGGTGTTTGGCCGAAGGATTTGGTCCTTGGGATGATGTTGGATTTCTCAATCTCGGCCGAGTTAAAAAAGAAGGCACATACGTTCAAGGTCATGTATTCAGTAAATGGTGTTGAGAATGCGCTTGGAGAAGGGGAGTTCAATTTCCCTCCAGATGAGCGAGAACAAGAGGGTGATTTCCAAATGACCATCTTCGCTAAATCCCAATATCGTTTTGAATCCTGCGGGAAGCTTTCGCATTGCGTCAAGATTTTCGATGCTTCAGGGAACGAGATAGTTCAGGCTACCCCGACGACCGAGCTCCTCATCAAGGAGAATGTAATCCCATCTTGATTTTTTCCTTTCCCGCAATCCTTATTATCGGTACCAGGAAGAATTGTTACATAATTCACACACTTGGAGAACTGGATCTTACTAAACCTGTTCAGAAAGTGTCTGCTGAATCGTACTCAGATCACATCCATGCATGGAAGACAGTTTCTCCTGAACTGAGGGCCATCTATGAGATAGCGGAGCATATATCCGGCATCTATGGATGCGGGTCAGTGGGGCAGGCTTCAAGGGGTGCTGCATGGCGCTCATAGATCCTGCCTACAAGGAAGCGATCGAGGAACAGATGACCAGAGAATACTTGGAGCAGTTCCCCCAATACAAGGACCTGTTCTCCGTCCATTTCTGTAACACTGAGGATGGGGTGAAGGGTGGTTTTTTACAGATTATTCTTGCATCTTTGACAATCCGGATTGCACAAGGTATATTGTAACCAGCACACCCACCGCGCCTCTGGAAACATGCTGCATAGGGTGTGAGAAAACGGCCAAGCGTGCGTCCAAAAACGGTCACTCGGCATTCAATAGCGGCCGGCGGTTAAGCC
>NZ_QUWK01000032.1 GCF_003429665.1 Sphaerochaeta halotolerans
TGCATATGGTTCCCAAAAACGGTCAGTGATGCGCTGAAAAACGGCCACTGAGCGGAGCAAACACGGCCAGCTGAAAAATATCCTATACTTTGATTTCCACAGGAGTGGACAATCTATTTATAGGAGGTCGAGAAGTGCTCGATTACACCAAGATTCTCCGACTCAGCTATGGCAAGAAACTGAGCGGAAGAGAAATTGCAGAAACCCAAGGATGTGGGAAAACAGCGATCAATGACTTTCTGAGAAAGTTCAGAGAGTCTGAGGAATTTTCTTATCCCCTTGCGCCAACGGTTACAAACGAACTCATCAATCAGAAACTGTACAAATCTCGAGGTGGCAAATCATCCAACAGGCAGTTCCGTGAGTTCGATTGTGAAGAGATTTACAGGAAGCTGCCGAAGAAAGGGGAGACGCTGAAGCATCTCTGGCAGAAATATGATGCAGCAGGGGTTGTTGCCCAAGATGATGGCACGGTGCTCCATCCTTATAGCTATCGTCAGTTCTGCAAAATATTCGGTGACTGGTGTGAAGACAGGAATGTCACTTCCAGGATTCCCCGGTACCCTGCACAGAATTGCGAGCTTGACTTCGCCGGGATGTGTCTTTGCCTTAAAAACGAACTGACTGGTGAGGAAACCACAAGAGTCACTATCTTCGTGGCAACCATGTCGTACAGCAACTATTGTTACGCAGAAGGTATCATCAAGGCAGACATCCAGAACTGGATCTCGGTGAATAATCATGCGTTCCAATATTTTGGAGGGATGACACCGATCGTGACCAACGACAACTGCAAGGTTGCTGTCATCAGGAATACCGACTGGATCGATCCGGTTACCAACAAGGATTTCCAGGATTGGGCTGACCATAACAATACGGTCTTGCTTCCGGCGAAAGTAAAAAGTCCCCGGTGGAAGCCCCACGTGGAGAATTCAGTAAAGATCGTCAATGAGCACATTCTCATCGATATGAAGGAGATGACATTCTTTACCCTTGGTGAGTTGAACTCGGTACTCTGGGAAAAGATGGATGAAATGAACTCTGCTCCACTGACAACAAGGGACTGCTCCAGATGGGATATCTTTTCCTCGGAGGAGCAGGAACACCTTTTACCACTCCCCTCAGAAGCATACCAGTACCTTGAGAGGAAGGTGGCAAAAGTCTATCAGGATTTTCACATCCGGTTTGATGATAGCTACTACAGCATACCAAAGAAGCATGTGAAGGAAAAGGTTGAAATCCGGGCCTCAAGTGACATGCTCCAGATATATTCGGGAGCGGGCACGTTCATCTGCTCGTGGAAGAGAACATATGTCCGTGGCAAATGGAATACGAACCCTGACCATCTGCCAACCAAGTACAAGGACTATATCCAATGGAGCAAACCTAATTTCCAGCAACGGGCTTCGAAGATAGGTCCATATACACGGACTGTCATTGATGCCCAGTTCAGTCGGGTCGAGTTCCCAGAGCAGGCATTCAGGCGCTGTTGTGGCATTCTTGGGTTTGCAAAGAAGTACTCAGCCAGGACATTGGAAGCAACCTGTGAGAATGCTGTCCTGCGAGGCATCAGTTCCTATAACTACATAAAGAACACAATCGGAAGCTTCCATGCCCCTGATCAGCCGCAGGAACCGGAACCTCCCAAACCTCCTTCGGTTTTCGGCTATAAGTCCAATGATTCCCAATACTCACTCGACAACCTGATCTCTCACAAGGGGGATGAGGATGCATAAACACCTACAGGACATTGATGAGATGCTGGACTTCCTGGATCTTCATGTGATGGGAAGAAGCCTGAAAGCCATAATGAAGTCAAACAACTATTCTTCGTATGACCCGCTGCAGCTGTTCCGTGCAATACTTTCTGAGGAATACATGTTCCAGTTGAATGCAAGCATAGACCGTAATCTGAAGCTGGCCAAGCTGCGAGGCAGCGATGCGCAGATAGGGAACCTGAAAACCGGGAATGGCCGGCTGTACCAGGATTCCACCATCAAGCAGCTGTCTTCCCTGGAATTCATCGCAGATCGTAAGAATATTGCAATCTTCGGTGAGTCTGATGCAGGCAAGACCTATGCCTCGAAGGCATTTGGCATCGAAGCATGCAGAAATGGCTACCGGACACTGTTTACTGACTTTACTGATCTGATTGATTATCTTTACATTCTCAAGAGCACCGATATGAATAAATACAAGAAGAAGCTCAATTTCTACTCTCGTATTCAGGTGCTGATTCTGGATGATTTTTTGATCACTCATCTGGGTAATGACCGCAGTCTCATACTTTTCTCTCTGATTAAGAATCGTGACGAACTAGGCACCTCTACGATTATTACCTCTCAGTATGATCCTAGCACATGGGTTTCCTTTCTGGAAAGCGACGGCAACTTTGCAATGGGGGATAGCATTAGAAGACGCCTTCTGAATAACGGCTACACTCTTCTTATTGAAAAAGCTGTTTGATTCTCATTTGGCCGGCTTAACCGCCGGCCGCTATTGAATGCCGAGTGACCGTTTTTGGACGCACGCTTGGCCGTTTTCTCACACCCTATG
>NZ_QUWK01000033.1 GCF_003429665.1 Sphaerochaeta halotolerans
TGAACCAGTTTTCTATCATGTTTGAAGGAAGAGTAAAACTATAGAAAATCAATTACACAAAACTATTGACAACCCCCGATATGCGCTGAATGAGAAATTAATCCTTCAAATTTAGAGATATCCAGCTTTTTCCCATTCATCCAATATCCTAGCAATTCTTTTGGGGAGTATTCTCCTGCAATGTTTTTTACTTCATTCTGAACCCTATTTAAACATATATTGATGAGCTTAGAGTGTGGATAGCAAATGCCTCTTCGTTTTCTTAATAGAATTTCAAAGACTGTCATCTTACCTTCAAAACTGTTGGGAGCTTTGAATTCGATCAACTTTGATAAAGCCAATATCTCGCTTTTAACATAGATGTTTCCATCAACACTAAACGGATAATCCCAGTCAGATTTAGAGGTGCCAAGTTTCCATGTCAAAAATTGGCCCTCCCTGCTGAATTCAGGAAGCGATTGATTGCTTTGCCTTGTATAACTGTATGTAATATGGTCCCCTAGCCGAAGAGAGAAGAGACAGGTATCCCTGTTTTCAATAGCTAGAAAATCAGTAAAAGAAAAAGGTGAAGTGAAGATATTATCATCCACAAGATGAAAAACATACTTCTCTTCAGTTGATTCTAGGAGGGATTGAAAATCCTTGGTAAAATATTGTTCTTCAACAAATTTAATTAGGTTGTTATCAAAATATTGCTTAACCTGTGTATATGCATTAGCAAATGCATCATCAGATGCTCTGTAGAGGATATAAAGAGTTTTTGGATCTTCACAATGTCGAAGGTATGATTCGAGTAGTGCATAGAGTTGTAGGGGACGGTCTTTAGAGAAAACGATTCCAATTATTTCCTCGTTATGTGCTGGTGTTAGTGAATGGAGAGCCTTCCACCCCTTCATAATTATTAATGCCTTAGCAAATTTCTTAGCAATATTCATGATCTAGATACCTTGTTCCCTTGTGTTGATATAGTGAAATCAACAAGTCTATTTCGTGTGTTCCCAGTATACTTACGCAATCTTCTACGCACCTCTGCTGCGGATTGTGGATCTTTTGCAACAATGAATAAATAACCACCTCCGCCAGCACCAGGAAGTGTATACCCCAGGCATAGGTCATCGATGGTATCTATAATGCGTTGAATTTCTTGATTGTTTGAATCACTATCAAGACGATTCTTTAACTTCCAAGTCTCCTTGATGGCTTTCCCGAATGCAATAAAATCACCTTGTTGTATTACCTCCGCGATATAATTTGCGTGACGTTTTATCTCATCAAGAGCGAGAATACCGTTTTTATCATTTAAAAACATTCCCTCAACTATTTCTCCTAACAGGTTTTTTGCAACGCGTGTAATTCCAGTGTAGAAGAGTATCATGCATCCTGCATATTCTGGATCTTTGAACAATGAATCTGGGAGCCATTTAATGAGAGGAATTTGATTAACCCCCTTTTCAGTGTGAAGTAGCTTAACCCCTGGGAATATACCACCATATTGGTCCTGCCATCCTCCTCCACTAGTCAACAACTGTTCTAAGGCGAGAACCCGATTGCATATTTCATGCTCATCCCAGTTCAATCCACAAAAATCCGATAAGGCTGAAAGTATGGTTCCTGAAAGAAGCGAACTAGTTCCTAATCCAGATCCTTTTGGAATAGCGGAGAAAAAGGTTATGTCCAATCCACATCCGATGTCTCTCAGCTGATTTTGCAAAGAAGAGTATTTCACTTTAGAAAAATCAGGGTGAAATCCACAAAGGTTAAGACACGCTTTGGGAATCGAAAAACCAGAATCTAGATTGGAGTAGTCTGTTAGACTTTCATATGTTGTTATTTGTTCCTGCTTGCCAAGATCGATAGATCTCAAATTAATAGAGGATTCTTCTGTTCTACGAATATATGCCTGCAATGGAGGCTGCCCGTTGAGCTCTATTGCAACAGTTACAACATCCCCTCCATCCATCATGCAATGAGGAGGAGTATCAGTCCAACCCCCAGCTAAGTCGATTCTTGCTGGACTCCTAGACCAAACAATCTGGTCTTCAAGAACAGTACAGGATGGGGTTACCTTCTTCAATTTTATTGGTTCGAGGATGGTTTCAGCTAAACCTTGAAAAGCTTCTTTTTCATACTTGCTATTCTCAGATAGTAAATATTTCAACATGCTATTGGGTAATTGTTTGTATATACTCTCACCAATCTCAATTTCTGGAAGATGGTTGACAAAAGATTTGTTCATCTCTTTTTCAGCATGACGTAAATCTATCTGGAAAAATATACTCTTGAGCAAATTTCAAAATGCTAAGCAATACGTATGAATATACACGGATATATGCATAACCATACATATCAGGAGGCATGACCGTCAACCAGATGATTTCTCACCAGGATGACGGAGAGAATCACCCCCAAAGCAAATCGATAGACGCGTCAAGGCATCCCTTCTTCAT
>NZ_QUWK01000034.1 GCF_003429665.1 Sphaerochaeta halotolerans
TTCCACACTTTGACAGCAGCATAATCTAAGCCATAACCCAAAAACCACACGCCAGCCACCCCAGGGTGGTTTTTTTCGTATTTAGTGTTATGACTTAAAACATATTTTCGTATTGTTATGTATTTATATTTACAATCATCCCTGCTTCATATATACTGAAGGCAAGGAGAAACACCATGGCCTACATGATGACCAAGAACGTGCTCAAGAGCGGCGACACGATCTATTACATCAACACCGTCAGCCGCATCCCGGGGGAGAAGACCAAGCACAAGCAGGTCATGGTCGAGAAGTTCTCCGCCAACGACCTGAGAAGCCGCGGAGAGGAGGATCCGCAGGCCTACGTGCTGCAAAGGCTGAACGAGCTCAGGGAAGAGGCCAGGAATACGGTGAGGACGATGAGCTACCAGGTCGACCTCGGCCTCGGGCTCAGCCTGTCCGGAGAAGGAGACCTCCGGGTTTCGGATGACTGCAAGAACCTCGGGTTCGCCGCCTACTCGAGGCTGTACCACCGCCTGGAGCTGGACGAGTTCGTCAACAACCGGCGCAGGTACCTGGACTGCTCTTTCAACATCAACGTCATCTTCCAGCACCTGCTCTACTCGCGATGCCTGTGGCCGGCCTCCAAGAAAAACACCTGGGAGCACAAGGGGCGGTTCTTCGGCGACACGGGCTACGGCCTTCAGGACGTCTACCGGAGCATGGACAGCCTGCTGAAGTGGAGGACCGACCTGCTGAGGCACCTGGACTCCAAGGTGAAGCAGAAGTTCGGGAGAAGGGACACGGTGGTGTTTTACGACGTCACCAACTACTACTTCGAGCGGGATGAGGCGGATGACGAGAACGGGCTCAGGGCCAAGGGCCCCTGCAAGGAGCACCGGCCCGAGCCCATCATCCAGATGGGCCTGTTCATGGACGAGCTTTCCATTCCCATCACCTACGAGCTGTTCAGGGGCAACACCAACGACTGCGAGACGCTGCCCGAGGCCATGGATGGCAGCATCATCGACTTTTCCGACAGCAGGAAGATCGTGGTGGCGGACAAGGGGATGCTCAGCTACTACAACATCATGAAGATCCGGGATGCACGGAACGGGTATGTGATCAGCCAGTCCATACGGAAGTCGGACTCCCAGACCAAGGAGTTCGCGCTCTCGTGCGAGGGGTGGGAGCGTACGCTGGACGGGAACGGCAACGTGGTATCCATGATCAAGGAGAGGACGATCCCCAGGAGGGCAAGCACCTACGGCGACATCGACGGCAAGAAGCACAGCGGGACCTACAATGAGCGGCAGGTGTTCATCTGGAGCAGGAAGTACAGCGACAGGGCGAGGCACGAGCGGCAGGCGGTGATCGAGAAGGCGCTTCAGTCCGAGGGCAAACGGTCGAAGGACTTCAAGGACTCCAGCTACGGCAAGAGCAAGTACCTGAGGAAGAGCCCCGTCAAGGCGGGGGAGCTGGTACAGGCCGACTGGTGCCTCTACGAGTTCGACGCCTCGAGGCTGGAGGAGGACGAGAAGTACGACGGCTACTACCTCATCTGCACCAACGTCGTCGGGGTCGGGGACGAGTCGCAGATCAATCCCGACAAGCCGTCCAGCCATGCATACTATCGGGATTCGGACGGGTTCTTGGTGTTGAACCATGTGGTGCCTGCCTCGGAGATAGCGGACATCTACCGAGGGCTTTGGAAGATCGAGGAGACGTTCAAGGTCACCAAGACGGGGATGCTGTCGTTGAGGCCGGTGTTCCACAGCAGGCAGGACAGGATACGGGCCCACTTCCTTATCTGTTTCATTTCCTTGGTCCTGGAACGGCTGCTGGAGCGGCAGCTCGGCTGGAAATACTCGGCCAAGTCGATACAGCAGTCGCTTTCCCATTTCAACGCCGTGCAGCTGGCGAACTCGAACATCTACCAGGTCGCATACTATGACGTGCTGGTCGACACCATACTCAAGGCCCTGGACATAGACATATCGAGGAAGTTCCTGCAGCAGTCGGACATCAGAAGGATCATCGGGCAGACCAAGAAAAAAGATTACGAGGACTGAATCTATCCAACCATATTTCTGTTGTTCTCGTGAAGTAATAAAAGCTTGCTTCTGAATAAGTTGCAAGCTTTTTTACGTATTTCTGCTGTCAAAGTCAGG
>NZ_QUWK01000003.1 GCF_003429665.1 Sphaerochaeta halotolerans
CCGGTGGCCACAGCAGGGTGGACACACCCGTTCCCATCCCGAACACGGAAGTTAAGCACCCTCACGCCGATGGTACTACGGGCAACCGTGGGAGAGTAGGTAGCCGCCGGGCCCTTTTTTTGCTTTCAACCGGTAATCCCGGTTTAAAACATAGATAGAGAAGAGGACGCATTTGCGTCCTTTTCTCATAGTTAGGGAGCATGAACTTCGCTGTTTATAAGCTAGTAATAGACTAGGATATATGCAGAAATCTGTGCTCTTGCTCTTGTCAGTACCCTTCCTTTTTACTATGATGGTACCAATTCATTCTCCAACGGAGCGAGAGGAAAGGAATCAGCATGATGGTTCCTCTCCCGAGCGAGTGCCGGGAAAGTAAGGTGAGATGCCCCGTCCCTTGGGGCGGAAAAGGAGGCAACGCCTCCTGAGTCCAGGGCTTGCCTTGGGGTATTGATACCTTTCATTTGTGAAATGAATATTGAGGGTATAAGTATGCAAATAAAGTTACATAACCTAAAGCGAACGTATGGAGATTTGCATGCGGTCAATGGAATAAGCTTGGAGATACCCTCGAATACCGTCTATGGAATTATTGGGAAGAGTGGGGCCGGAAAGTCGACATTGGTTCGTCTGGTCAGCTTGCTTGAACGACCTGATGAAGGGGAAATATTCTTTGATGACGTTCGAGTTGATAATCTCCAGAAACAATCACTTATCCAGAGACGGAGAAGAGTTGGGATGATTTTTCAGAACTTCAATCTCTTTTCCAGTAGGAATGCAGAACAGAACATTGCTTACCCATTGGAGATAACCGGTACTCCAAAAAGCGAGATTAAGAGCCGTGTTGAGACACTGCTCTCCCTTGTTGGACTGGACGGGAGGGGCAAAGCCCCGATCAGTACCCTCAGCGGTGGGCAAAAACAACGAGTTGCAATTGCCCGTGCATTGGCTTGTAACCCAGATATTCTCTTCTGTGATGAAGCCACCAGCGCACTCGATCCTCAGACTACACACTCTATTCTGGCCTTGCTGAAAGAAATCCAGAGAAAAATGAGCCTTACCGTTGTCATGATCACTCACCAGATGGAAGTGGTTCGTGATGCATGTGACCAAGTTGCTGTTTTGAACGATGGCGTGGTTGTTGAACAGGGATTTGTCACTGATATCTTTGCCAATCCCAGCAGTGAAGTTACCAAGGATTTCCTTTCCCATCTGGTGGGGGTGGACGAAGCTGCAAAGGTAGGGGATAAGATGGTCCAATGGTCCAAGAAAAGCGGTGCGTATACGTTGCGTTTCCGTGGGGGAACCACTGACCAGCCGATTCTCAGCAAGATCAGCAGGCAGCTTGGCGTGGATTTCAATATTAGGGCCGGTGGTGTTCAGAAAGTCGGTGATACAGAGATTGGGACAATGATCGTGGACATCAGTGGTGATGAAACAACCCGCAAAAAAGCTATCGAATCTCTCTCTCAAATGGGTGTAATCGTTGAAGAGGAGGAGAGTGTATGAGCAAACTTTGGATACTTGTATTTGGAGCAACCATGGAAACACTGAGCATGGTTTTTTTCTCCACGCTCTTTTCTCTTATTCTTGGTTTCCCTCTTGGGATTCTCCTTTCCGCGACAGCTCCTGTGGACCAAGGGGGCATTATACCTCATCCAATAGTGAATAACGTGTTGGGAAGGATTGTAAATGTGCTCCGCTCTTTCCCATTTATTATACTTATGATACTTCTGTTTCCCTTGTCGAGATTGTTGATCGGTACCAGTATTGGTACCACAGCAACCATTGTCCCGCTGTCGATAGCAGCAGCGCCGTTCGTGGCTCGAGTAATTGAGACCGCACTGAAGGAGGTGGATCCGGGGGTCGTTCAGGCCGCCCGTGCTATGGGTTCCACCAATTTCCAGATTGTCCGTAAGGTATTGATACCAGAAGCACTTCCGTCATTGGTTAGTGGAATTACCCTGACCATCATCAATCTTATCGGTTATTCGGCCATGGCAGGAGCAATCGGTGGGGGCGGTTTGGGAGACTTGGCTATAAGGTATGGGTACCAACGGTTCCGAGGCGACATCATGGTAGTAGCGGTTGTTGTCATTCTGGTCCTCGTTGAGGTAATCCAGGTCATCGGAAACAAGATCAGCGCCAAGTTGCTAGCGCGGCGTTGATTCCAAAGCACAGGTTATATGTACCTCTCATCCAAGAGGGCGAGAGAAGGAGATGTTGTTCATGAAAAAGATTTTGAGTATTTCACTTGTGTTGTTGCTTGCACTTTCATTGTTTGCAGCAGGCACCAAAGAACAGGCCGATTCCAATACTTTGGTAGTCGGAGCCACCCCAGAACCCCATGCTGTTTTTCTCGAGTTGGTGGTTGAGGATCTTGCCCAGCAGGGAATAACCCTGAAGATTCAGGAGTTCACTGACTATGTCACTCCAAACGAGGCTCTGGAAAGCGGAGAGCTGGACGCAAACTTCTTCCAGCATATTCCGTACCTTGAGTCATTCAACAAGGAAAGAGGATATCACCTGGTTAATGCAGGAGGCATCCATGTGGAGCCGTTTGCCCTATACTCAGAGCAGTACAACTCAATTGAGGAGCTTCCTAAGGGTGCTACGATTGCAATTCCTAACGATCCCACCAACGAGGGCAGAGCGTTGCTGCTGCTCCAGAGTGCAGGTTTGTTGACTCTTGATGCGAATGTAGGTCTTGAAGCTACACCGCTGGATATCGCATCCAACCCCAAGGGTTTCTCTTTCCGTGAGATTGAGGCAGCAAGTCTTCCTCGTGTTCTCTCTGATGTCGATGCTGCCATCATCAATGGCAACTACGCCATTCCCGCTGGTCTGATTGCAACCCGGGATGGCCTGCTTGTAGAAGGTGCCGACAGCCCTTATGTGAATGTCGTTGCTGTCAAGCAAGGCCGAGAGAATGACAAGGCTATTGTCGCTCTGGTTGATGCCCTGCGCAGAGAGAAGATTGCTTCCTATGTTGCAGAGCGCTATCCCAATGGTGAAGTAGTGCTTGTAACTGAGTAACAGTATTGTAATTGTACTTTGCCTCCTTGCAGTGATGCTTGGAGGTTTTTTCGTATAGATATACAATAATATTCGTAAAAATGAATAATAATACGGTAAAACTTGACACGTATTGTATAAATATGTACGATTCCTATCATAATAATGGAGGCTGACATGATATCGATGAAAGGACGCAGCTTTTTGACCCTCAAAGATTACTCAGGACAGGAGATTTTGGACCTTCTCCAGCTCTCAGCCGGCCTGAAGGCAAAAAAACAAGGGAAGCATTATCCCGAGAGGCTTCAGGGAAAGCTGCTTGCAGGGAAAAATATTGTTTTGATCTTTGATAAGAGCTCGACCCGTACCCGTTGTTCGTTTGAGGTAGCTGCCTTTGATGAAGGGGCCTGTGTTACCTTTCTGACCAATAGCCAAATGGGGAAAAAGGAATCCATCGAGGATACTGCAAAAGTACTGGGGAGCATGTATGATGGCATCCAGTATCGTGGGTTCTCTCCTCAGGTAATTAGGGATATTGCCCGCTACAGCAATGTTCCAGTATGGAATGGGTTGACAGATGATGATCATCCAACACAGGTGCTGGCGGACGTTCTCACAGCCATGGAGCATACTAAGAAAGCCCCCAAGGATCTGAAGTTCGCCTACATCGGGGATGGAAGGAACAATGTTTCCAATGCATTGATGATCGGTGCGGCAAAGCTGGGGATGGAGTACAGGATTGCTGCTCCAAAAGAACTGTTCCCTTCCCAGGAGTTGCTTGAAGAATTGGCTCCTGTGGCAAAGGAGTCTGGAGCAAAGCTGTGGGCTACCACCGACCCCCTTAAAGCCGTGCAGGGCGTGGATGTCATCTACACCGATGTATGGGTTTCCATGGGGGAGGAGGACCAGACAGCATCGCGGATCTCCCTGCTGAAGGACTATCAGGTAACAATGGATTTACTCAAGGCATCGGGAAATGAGCAGGTGTTATTCGAGCACTGTCTCCCCTCGTTCCATGATCTCAATACCAGTGTTGCACAGCAGATCCATGAACAGTTCGGCCTTACGGAACTGGAGGTAACAGACGAGGTGTTCAGAAGCAGGCACTCCGTTGTTTTTGATGAGGCGGAAAACCGAATGCACACCATCAAGGCTGTGATGGTTGCCACGCTCGCTGACCTCAACTAGCTCGTATTCATGCATATGTACAGAGCAGTGTTTCCTTTTTGCGGGAGATACTGCTTTTCTTTGCGCTTTTCGGGCTAATCTACCCCAGTAAGTTGGGTCATAATGGACAGATATGTGTCAAAATGAAACAAAAAGAGATAAAGTAGATGTGGAGAAAGGGACGAGTTGATTCAGAATCGCTACGTAGTAAGCTTATTTGGTTTCATTGCTGTTATATAATGAAATCGTATAAATTATTATATTAACGTAAATTAGCTATATTTCTAGATAATGGAAGATGAATTGGCACGCTTTTTGCAAAATTACAGATGAACCCCGAAAGGGATTGATGAAGAATATTATAGAACACGGAGGTGTACTATGAAATCTTTAACAACAAGAAGGAATTATGATTTACCGGCATTGTCAGCATTTGACTCTCTGTTCAACGACATGCTTGGGGACTGGGGGGTGTATCCCTCGAGATTTCCGGCTGTAGATATTACCGAGAACGATGATGCCTACATCTTGGAAGCGGAACTTCCTGGCTATAAGCAGAGGGAAGTGAAGGTCAATATCGAGAAGCATGTCCTGAAACTGAGCTCTACAAAGGAAACCAAGAAGGAAGAGAAGGACAAGAAGCATCTTGTTTCTGAGCGCTACTATCAGAGCTTCGAGCGATCGTTCTCATTGCCTGAGGATGTGGATGAGGAGAAAATCTCTGGCGAGTTTGCCGACGGTATCCTTACATTGACCCTTCCAAAGAAGGAAGTTGCTAAACCCAAGGCAATTGAAGTTAAAATTAAATAAGTGATGGAACAACCATCCTGTACATGCAAGGCCCCGCAAGATGCGGGGCTTGTGCATGTTTACCAGTTGGTGATTACATGAGCATAAAACTGTTGTGCCAGTGTTATGTTCTCCAGGCTGATTCGCTCATCGGGGGCATGCATACGGTCCACCTCGCTACGGTTCATCCTAGCAGGTGTAAAACGGTAGATAGCGTCACTCAAATCTTGGTATTTCCTTGCATCAGTCGCACCCATCATGAGATATGGCGTAACAATCGACTCAGGAAACGTTCTTTTAATGGTTTCTGAGAGAAATCTGAAAGCATCTCCGTCTGCCTTGCTGATATGGGAGGGGGGAGTGCAATGCAAGGGTGTTACCATGACAGAATCAGAGGCAATGGTTCTGGTAACCCAGGAAACAATAGTTTCTTGTGTATCACCTGGGAGCAAACGGCAGTTCACAATTGCTGTTGCTTTCTTCGCGATGACATTGCTTTTGTCGCTCGCAGAGATGACTGTGGGGACTATTGTGCTTCGGATTACAGCATTGAGGGTTGCCTGTTTGGAGAATACAAGCTTCAGAAGGCCTGCTGTCAACCAGAGATTAAGAAAAAGCAGGCTGTAGGCAAAGGGGCCTTCCTTTCCCAGATTGGTAAGCATCTGCTTCACAGAAGGAGTCAACCTTGCGGGCATCTGCTTTCTTTCCAGTCTACTTACTGCCTGGGAAAGTGTTCCCAAGGCTGTGGGGAAGGTAGGAGTGGAGGAGTGGCCTGCATTTCTTTCAACCGAAAGCTCGAGATCGAGGTACCCTTTCTCTGCCACCCCCACTACAGCTATGCTTTGTGCAAAGCCTTTGATGTACTCTTGGCTAACCACACCACCTTCGTCCAAAACGAAGCTGAAATGGAGTCCTTTGCTTTGAAAGTATTGAGCAATACGAACAGCTCCTTCTTTACTGCTGTTGCTCTCCTCGTCACATCCAAAAGCCACATACCAAGTATTCTTTACCGGTTTTTTCGTTTTCAGTATATGTTCAAAGGTTGCGAGTATACTGATTACCTGTAGCTTACAGTCAAAACTGCCTCGTCCGTAGAGGTACCCATTTCCTATGTGTCCCTCGAACGGAGGGTATGTCCACTCGTGCTCAGTTGCTCCCACCACATCCAGATGCGCAGTGAGCAGTGCTGGTTCCCGGTCGTTCTCTACTCCTTTGAAACAGTAGACCAGGTTATAGGGGCCGATTGTCTCATTGATGATTCTCTGGTTGTTGCAAAGAGGGAAGGACTTCTCCAAGAGAGCAATCAGATGAGAGAACTCATCCCAATCTGTCTGATCGGGCTCTGCATGTGAGACAGTTCTGCATGCCACAGCCTTGGAGAGGATGGCCTCTGCTTCAGTGCCTGTTTGCACATGGGAAGGCATTATAGCCATGTTGGTATGTATTCGCAGTATTGCAGTCCTACAGACTAATGCTACAAGGAACAACAGGAGAAAAATTGAGAGCAAAAGGAAAAGCATGTTGAAACTCCACACGAATTCTAGTGTTTTTTACAGTATAATGGTATATTGTAATGCAACAAGAAATTTCTACCAATAGTAGGAGAGCAGGGCGCATGCCGAAAAAGATCGATCATGAAGAGAGAAAGGAAAAGATTCTACAAACTGCACTGAAGGTCTTTGCAAGAGAAGGCTATCGTGATTCCAATCTCTCTCTGATAGCCACCGAATGTGGTGTTTCCCGTCCTACCATTTACCAATACTTCAAAGATAAGGAAGAGATTTACTATTATGCGGTGAAGCTGGTAACGGGAAGAATGTTCAACAAGTATGTTGCCTATGTTTGGTCGACCGACCAGGATTTGGTAAGCAGGATTACGACCATTTGTCTAGACATCATGCAAGAAGCAAACGAGCACGAAGGGGAATTGACCAGTTTAGTAGATGTTATGCTCCAGATGAAGAAGGAGGGACGGGATTTCAATGAGATCATTCTCAGACGAACCGCCAAGCTCACCATCTTGTTCAAGCGCTTGCTTCGCATGGGGGTCAAGACAGGGGATATTGTTGACTGTGATGTGAATAAGGTCGCAGATCATCTTCTCATGTTGCTTGAATCATCCTGCTTCCAGGTTGCATTCTTGGATACGTTCGACATGCAACTCTCCAAGCAGCTGATCAGCACTTACCTCGATTTCTACAGGGCCTAGCCGATACCCTGATTCGTCATTATATTTATCTACGTACAGGAGAAGACCCGAGAAGGGCCGGTTGCTTCATACCTGAAGGTGAGGAGTATCCATGAATATAGACAAAATGACTATCAAGCTGCGTCAGGCAATCGGCGATGCCGATATGCTTGCCAATGAACATGGCAACGCAGAAATTACCACAGAACACCTTTTATTGGCTTTACTCAATCAGAAGGAAGGGTTGCTCACCCCGCTCCTTGAGCGTTTGGGGGTTCCCCCTGCCATGGTGAGTGAAAAATTGGGAAATCTGGTCAACAAACTTCCCAAGTCATATGGTGGTAACGCACAACGGTCCCTATCTGCACAACTGGGGAACCAGCTTTATGAAGCAGACAAGATTGCTTCAGACTTCAAGGATCAATACTTGAGCGCAGAACACTTCCTGCTTGCTGTCTTGGAGGATGGCTCGGAGGCAAGCAAGGCACTCAAGTCCCTTGGTGTTACCAAGGACGCGCTTATGCAAGCATTGCAGACGATCCGAGGGAACCAGACGATCCAAAGTGAAGATCCTGAAAGCAGATATCAGGCATTGGAAAAGTACTGCAAGGATATGACCACCCTTGCCCGGCAGGGGAAGCTCGATCCGGTCATCGGGCGTGATGAGGAAATTCGACGGGTCATGCAGGTGCTCTCCAGAAGGACCAAGAACAATCCCGTATTGATTGGAGAACCAGGAGTCGGAAAAACTGCAATTGTAGAAGGCCTTGCCTTACGTATTGCTTCCGAGGATGTCCCTGAGTCGCTGAAAAATAAGCAAATTCTCAGCTTGGACCTTGGAGCCTTAGTGGCAGGTGCCAAGTTCAGGGGAGAGTTTGAGGAACGGCTAAAAGCAGTGGTTAAGGAAGTGACTGCCAGTGAAGGCAGGATCATTCTGTTCATTGACGAGTTGCATACCATTGTTGGGGCAGGGGCGAGTGAAGGGTCAACAGATGCCTCAAACCTGATCAAACCAGCTCTCTCCAGGGGTGAGTTGCATGCCATCGGTGCGACTACCCTTGACGAATACCGGAAATATATTGAACCCGACAAAGCCTTGGAACGACGGTTTCAGCCGATATTCACCAAGGAGCCTTCGGTTGAATCGACGATTGCCATTCTCAGGGGACTTAAAGAACGGTACGAAGTCCACCATGGCGTACGAATCAAGGATGAAGCCTTGGTTGCTGCAGCTACCCTGAGCAACCGGTATATCACCAACCGGTTCCTCCCAGACAAGGCTATCGACTTGGTGGATGAGGCTGCTAGCCAGCTCAAGATGGAAATAGAGAGTCAGCCGGAAGAGTTGGATCAAATAGAGCGCAAGATCCTCCAGCTCAACATTGAGAAGCAGGCGCTTTCCAGGGAAACCGACAAGGCAAGCAAAGAGCGGTTGGAAAAACTCGAGCGTGAGCTGAGTGAGCTCCAGGGAACCCGTGATGCCATGCACTTGCAATGGGGCAATGAGCGGAACTCCATTGCCAGGCTAAGGGAGACAAAGGCAAAGCTTGAGCAGCTGAAGGCGGAAGAACAACGTGCTGAAAGAGAGGGCGATCTTGCAAAAGCTGCCCAGATTAAGCATGGGGAGATTCCCGAGCTGCTTAAACAGATTGAAGATATGACTGAACAGCTTGCATCCGTGCAAGTTGAAGGAAAGCAGATGCTCCGAGAGGAAGTCAGTGAGGATGACATTGCTCGTATTGTCAGTAACTGGACAGGTGTGCCTGTGGCCAAAATGAAGGAGAGTGAGCTGCACAAGTATCTGAATCTTGAACAGACCCTCTCTAAGCAAGTCATAGGGCAGAAGCAGGCGATTGAGGCAGTAAGCAATGCAATCCGGCGAAACAAGGCAGGAATCGGGGATGAGAGAAAGCCCTTAGGGACCTTCCTGTTTGCAGGTCCCACAGGAGTAGGAAAGACCTTGCTTGCCAAGGTACTTGCAGAATTTCTCTTTGATGATGAGAAAGCCCTTACCCGCATCGATATGAGTGAGTATATGGAGAAGTTCTCTGTCAGCAGATTGATTGGAGCGCCTCCAGGGTATGTGGGGTATGACCAAGGAGGGCAACTGACTGAGGTAGTTCGTAGGCGTCCCTATTCTGTAATTCTTTTTGATGAGATTGAAAAAGCCCATCCCGATGTATTCAACGTGTTGCTACAATTGTTGGATGATGGCCGATTGACCGATGGGCAGGGAAGAGTGGTTGACTTTACCAATACCGTCATCATCATGACCAGTAATCTGGGAAGCCAGCAGTTGCTGAGTGCAGAGTCCCATGAGGAAGGTGTCCGCCTGGTTGGTGAGATAATCCATCAATCCTTCAAACCGGAGTTTATCAATCGGCTTGATGAGATCATCATCTTCGAGCGATTGGGAGAGGAGCAGATTCGTAAGATTGTGGTTCTACAGCTTGAGCAACTTCAGGAGCGGTTGCAGAAACGTGGGTTCTTCTTGACTTGGGAAGATGAGGTACTTTCGTTGCTCTACAAGGAGGGCTATGATCCGGTCTTTGGAGCACGTCCGATTCGCCGCGCTGTGCAGCGACTTGTGGAGAACCCCTTGTCTGTGCAATTGCTGTCAGGTGATTTCGGCCCAGGCTCGAAGATCTTGCTCACGCTTCAGGGTGATGAGGTGGTTGCCCGTAAGATTGACTAGACTCCACCAAGCGGTGGTATGCATCGAGTGTGTCGATGTCGGTGATATACGCCTCATCGGCAACCTCGATTGCCTGCACAGGGTATTTCTGCAGGAGCTCCCGCATGGTGAACGAGCTTTTTTGTGACTTGATGATTGCCAGAAAACTCGGATCAAGCAATACCGGGTGTCCGAGCCTTCCGTGGTATGAGGGTCTGGCAACTGGTTCCACAGCCTGTTCCATCAAATAGAGGTAGTGTCTACTCTCGATGAGTGGCATATCCGCAAGTGAAATAAAAAATGGCGATTCATGGCTAAGATAGGAGGCTCCACAGATTGTGGAGCTTCCTTGCCCTTTGCGGTAGTGTTCATTGTGGACGATCTGGAGTTGGGAACATGCTAAATGCGCGACAGCCTGAGCCACCTGCTCTGCCCTAAAGCCGGTGACAAGCACTGTCTTGAGTCCTGCCATCAGTGACTGTTCCACTGCGTGGGCGACGATGGTAGTCCCTTTGTAGGGTAGCAGGAGTTTTTTCCCTTTACTTCGCATTCCTAGGCCTGCGGCCAGAATAAGATTCTGCATGGTTCATCCTTGAGAGAGTTTCGTAATCATATTATACTCCAAGCCATTATGATTGCCACCTACTTCAATGCCTTGATGGTTGTTCTCGGCTCCTTTATTGGATTATTTCTGAAACATAGGCTGAAAGCTTCCTATCAGGAGGTTGTTTTTACCTCTTCCGGTCTGATTACGTTGGTCATCGGGTTTTCCATGGCAATGCAGACTGGTTCTTATTTGATCCTGCTTTTTTCTGTGGTTATCGGTGGCTTTATAGGATATGCCTTAAAAATTGAGGATGGGGTGATGTCCTTCGGGTCATGGATGGAAAGACGACTCAGCAGGGGCCAGGGAAGTGCAGAGAGTGCACGCAACTTTGCTTTGGGATTTCTTAACGCATCCCTGCTGTTCTGCAGTGGGGCCATGACGGTGGTAGGTGCAATTCAAGCAGGAACTGTCGGAGATTATCAGCTGATTATGGTAAAATCCATCATGGATGGCTGTATGGCGATCATATTCAGTGCTGCCTATGGGGCAGGGGTTATGGCTAGTGCTCTATTCATCCTGCTCTATCAAGGGTTTTTTACCTTGGCGGGTGGTTGGCTGGCCCCCATTCTTGGTGAGGCAGGCATCAATGAGCTTGCATCTGTGGGTGGTGTCCTCTTGCTGATGATTGGGTTCGGCCTCTTGGATATTAGAAAAACAAAGACCGGCAACTTCCTTCCAGCAATGATTATTGCTCCGATTCTGGCGCTGATTTCCCCGGCGGTCAAGAATCTTTTTCCAGTGTTTGGTTTGTAGCGCTATGGTTCTTGAAGTAGTATAAAAGAGCTTGGATGACTTCCAGCTGTTGTTGGTCAAGTTCTTCTATCTGGGCCATGATAAGCTTTTTGTATTGGGAAATGTTTTCAGCAGCTTCTTCACTTGCCATGGATTCCCAATTGTTTCCATGCTCCAGCCATTCAAGACTTACTCCGGTGAGTTCCATTATTTTCATTGCAACATGCAATGGGGGGCGTCTGTCAGTATGAATCCAACTGGAGAGTGTGCTGCGTTTGACATCAAGCATGGTAGATAGTTCCACCACCGTAGGTGAATTAAGAAGAAGTATGACTCTGTCCCAGAATGTTTGCATGCTATGAATATAGCAAGAAAATCGATGCAATGACGATATTATGTCATATATTTGTAGAAATAAATAATACAAAATTATAATTACATATAAAGTAACCAGTAAAAATATCAAAAGCATGACAAATAATCATCATCCATGAAGAATAGATGATGATTCATTGTCAGTTTGGTTGTGTTACGGTCGTTTTACTGCATCCTGCAGTGCGGTATCCTCGCTAAGGTCCTTTTCAACCGGACACGCCTCAATATTCCAGATTTCCTTGGCATATTGAGCAATGGTCCGGTCACTGGAGAATTTTCCACTTGAGGCAATATTTATTACTGCAATCCGATTCCAGGCATCTCTGTCTTCCTTGTAGAGTTCCCTTGCTTTGCGATGTGCATCGCTGTACATCCGGAGGTCTGCAAAGTGGTAGTATCTGTCCCCTTCCTCGAATAAGCTCCTGCGTAGCGGTTCAAAGATGTTTGGTTCATTGATATTGAAGTAGCCGCTGAAGAGCAAGTCGATCGCATCCTTGATCTCTTTGTCTGCCATCACGAATGTGAAGGGGTCGTAGGACAAGCTTAGTTTCTGGATTTCTTCTTCAGTATTACCGAAGATGAACATATTCTCTTCTCCAACCTCTTGGGCGATTTCAATGTTTGCACCATCCATGGTGCCTATGGTCAAGGCACCATTGCACATGAACTTCATGTTACCAGTGCCTGATGCCTCAGTCCCTGCAGTTGAAATCTGCTCAGAGAGATTGGTTGCCGGGATAATTGCTTCTGCCATCGAGACACGGTAGTTCGGCATGAAATGAATGGCAAGGCGGTCCTTGGTTGCAGGGTCTGCATTGATCACCTTTGCAATATTGTTTATCAGCTTGATAATCAGTTTTGCATTGACATACCCAGGGGCTGCTTTACCTCCGAAGAGGAAGGAGATTGGTTCCATATCCTTTGTAGCAGTCCCTCCTTGTTTCAAGTCATTGTAGATGAGCAGTATGTTCAATGCATTGAGCAGTTGTCGCTTGTACTCATGGATTCTTTTTACCTGGACATCGAAGAAGGTATTTGGATTGATGAGCATGTTACTGTCTTTTTGCAGGAAAGAAGAAGCGCGAATCTTGTTCTCCTGCTTGATTGCTGCAAAATCAGAGATGAAGTTCTTGTCTTCAGCAAACGGCTTGAGTTTTTCAATCTGGTTATAGTCAGTGATCCAGCCATCTCCGATGGCACTGTTTATCAATTTCGCAAGTTTGGGGTTGGCAGCAAGCAACCATCTTCGTTGTGTAATACCATTTGTCTTGTTGTTGAAACGATCCTTGAAGATAAGATTGAACTGCGGGAACATGGATTTCTTCAGCAACTGGGAATGCAATTCTGCAACACCGTTGGTACTATGGCTTCCAATAATGGCGAGATGCGCCATGCGGACCTGCTTGGGGTTTGTCTCTTCAATTATGCTCACCTTGCTGAGCATTTGTGGTTGGAGAGGGAAGTAGGAAACTGCCTGTTGCAGAAACCGGTGATTGATTTCAAAAATGATTTGCATATGCCGGGGAAGGATTTTCTGCAACATTGGGAGGGACCACTTCTCAAGGGCTTCGGGCATGAGCGTGTGGTTGGTGTAGCCCATGGTTTTTACAGTAATCTCCCATGCCTTGTCCCATTCGAGGTTCTCTTCATCGATAAGAAGACGCATCAATTCGGGGACGGCTAGGGAGGGGTGTGTGTCGTTGAGTTGGATTGCTGCATAATCTGGCAGAACTTCCCAATTGCTCTCTTTTCTCTTGAAGCGGTTGATGATGTCTGCAAGGGAGCAGGCGACGAAGAAGTACTGTTGTTTCAGTCTCAGTTCCTTGCCCATATAGAGGGTATCATTGGGGTAGAGTACTTGGCTTAAATTTTCTGCGCTGATCTTGGAGCGAACTGCTTCGGTGTAATCTCCATCATTGAATTCATGGAAGTTGAACTCTTCCGGGCTTTTTGCAGACCAGAGGCGCAGGGTGTTCACCGTCTTGCATCCATATCCGATAATTGGTGTATCATATGCTACACCGTTGACAATTTCTGAACCGCTCCACTTGAAACGATCGCGTCCATGTTCCCTGATGACTTGGACATCTCCTCCAAACTGGACAGGATAGACAACGTCCGGTCTATGGATTTCCCACGGATTGCCATCACGCAACCAGTTGTCTGGTTGTTCTGTTTGCCATCCGTTTTTGATTTGTTGACGGAAGATTCCGTAGTTGTAACGAATCCCATATCCATAGGCTGGAATCTCAAGGGTAGCCAGCGAGTCGAGGAAACAGGATGCAAGTCTTCCAAGGCCACCATTCCCCAATCCGGCATCTGGTTCGACTTCACTAAGTTCTTCATAGGTATACCCTAGTGATGTAAGGGCATCTCTAACCTCATTCTCGATTCCAAGGTTGATGATGTTGTTCGTCATTGCTCTTCCCATGAGAAATTCAAGGGATAGGTAATAGACCCGTTTTGTTCCGTTTGCTCGCTGGGTCTTGCGGCTTTGATTCCACTGATGAATTATTCTGTCCCGAACGGAGAGGGCTAGGGCTGTATAACGACCTTCTTGTGTGGTATGATAAATATCTGCATCTTGACTGTACTTTAGGTGTTCAGCGAAGTCTTGGGCAATATCTTTTGCACGGTGACCATACTTGGTTTTCTGTTGATCCTGCATAGGAACTCCTTGTGTTTTGTACAAATAGCACACCTCCACTATATAAGATTGGAGTTTTCTGGGCAACTGGTTCAACTTTTTCTTCTTTCTTGAATAGGTATATTGACAAAAACCCTTCTCTTTGATAAGTTTGCTTCTGCATGTTGCAGGTTGACTATCTCGTGGATTTGCCTGTATATGACCGACGCCCTTGTAGCTCAGTCGGTAGAGCACCACCATGGTAAGGTGGGGGTCAACGGTTCAAATCCGTTCGAGGGCTCTTTTTTTATCCCCTTCCAAGGGGAGTGGAATTGAGGTGAAAACTCACCGAGGAGCACGTAATGGCTGATTCGAAGAAAAAAGGTCCTGTTGAGAAAATTGCTCTTCAGTGCACCGAATGTAAGCAGAAAAATTATACTACCGAGAAAAATCGGAGAAACACTCAGGGTAAGCTTGAGTTGATGAAGTATTGTCCGTTCGAGCGCAAGCACACCTTGCACCGCGAGGCAAAAATTAAATAAGGTTGTTTCGATCGAGAAGCAAATAGGCCAATAGCTCCAACTGGTAGAGCGCTGGTCTCCAAAACCGGATGTTGAGGGTTCGAATCCTTCTTGGCCTGTTAGCTTCTCGATCTTTATCCCTCAAGGAGCCCTTCAATGAAGAAGCTATTTAGGTATTTCAAGGAGTCTTCCCAGGAACTGAAGAAGGTTGTCTGGCCCTCCCGTGAAGCTGTTATTTCTTCCACAAAGGTCGTACTTGTATCTACAGCCATCGTTGCAATATTCCTTGGGTTGGTGGACTTCCTCCTGCTTAAAGGTGTATTGTTTATACTGTAAGGCGGAGTCATGGCTAAAGGCTGGTACGTAGTACACACATATTCTGGGTACGAACAGAAGATTGAGCGAATCATCAACAAGATGCGCGAGACCGATATGGACTTCGCGCTTGTTTGTACAGATGTCAAAGTTCCTTTCGAAACCGTTGTAGAGGTGAAGGAAGGGGTAAGACGTGAGGTGAAGCGTAAGATTCTTCCTGGCTATATCCTGGTTGAGCTTGACCTGCCTGATACAAGTTGGAAGACTTGGTGTTCACACATCAAGCGTATACAAGGTGTTACCGGGTTTGTCAGCCCGAGTGATAGCGTTAAGCCACAACCCTTGACAGCAGCAGAAGTAAAGAATCTTTTTCAAAAGACAGGTGATCTTCCTGCTGAGAAAGTATTCAAACCTAAGCAGACCTTCTCTGTTGGTGAGCAGGTACGCATCATTGACGGTCCTTTCGATTCCTTTACAGGAGTCATTGAGGAAGTCAATCTGGAAAAGGCTCGTATGCGGGTCAGCGTCGGAATTTTTGGACGCTCCACTCCGGTTGAGGTGGATTTCCTCCAAGTAGAAAAGATTCTGTAGTAGTCTTTGGACTGGATTACTACACGAGATTTTTCTGTTCTTTTACAACCGAGTCCATTTGTTTGTGATTACTCCCTCATTGTGAAATGAGGTGGGAGCCTGATCGTATGACAGGCGTTAATACCAGCGCATAATCCAATCCATAGGTTGGATTTATTGCGTAAGGAGAGAAACATGGCAAAGAAAAAGGTGTCTGCAATTATTAAGTTGCAGTGCCCTGCCCAGAAGGCTACGCCGGCACCCCCAATCGGGCCTGCGCTAGGTCCCCATGGAGTCAGTGCCCCAAAGTTTGTCCAGGAGTTCAATGACAAGACAAAGAACTATGAACCTGGGCTCATTCTTCCCGTTATCATCACGGTGTATGCCGACAAGAGCTTCACGTTCATCCTGAAGACTCCCCCTGCTGCAGTACTTATCAAGAAGGCTCTTGGCCTAAGTAGTGGTAGTGGCAGTCCCAATAAGGTGAAGGTTGGTAAACTCTCGCAGGACCAGCTGACTGAAATCGCAACAACTAAAATGAAGGACCTCAATGCAAATGACATCGAGGCCGCCAAGAGAATTGTTGCTGGAACAGCACGCAGTATGGGTGTAGAGGTGGAGCAGTAGTATGAAACACGGAAAGAAGTATCGAGAAGCAATTAAGAACGTTGACCGTGAGAGGCTCTATACATTCGACGAAGCGGCAGCTTTGGTGAAAGAGCTAGCTTTCGCTTCATTTGATGAGACTGTTGAGGTTGCTGTTAAACTGACCCTCAAGAAAAGTCAGAGTGTTCGTGACACGGTTGTCCTCCCCAATCAGTTTTCTGCTCAGAAGCGTATCCTCGTATTCGCAAAGGGAGAGAAGGCAGAAGAAGCTCGTGAAGCTGGTGCGGCCTATGTAGGTGATACCGACTTGATCGAGAAAATTCGTGGCGGTTGGATGGATTTCGATGTGGCAGTCGCCACTCCCGACATGATGAAGGACGTAGGTCGTCTTGGTCCTATTCTTGGCCGCAGAGGCTTGATGCCGAACCCCAAGACTCAAACGGTAACTTTCGACATCAAGGGTGCTCTTGCAGAGTTGTCCCAGGGCCGTGTTGAGTTCCGTTCTGATAAGACCAACGTTGTTCATCTTCCTATCGGTAAGGTCTCCATGGATCCAGCTTTGGTAAGTGAAAACGCTAAATCTGTTGTCAAGGAAATCGTCCGAAAGAAGCCATCTGACGCAAAGGCTGACTTCGTGGTCAGCGTCGCACTTTCCTCCACCATGGGTCCCGGAGTCCGGGTCAATGTGAAGGATATGTCGGCCACGGTGTAAGAGGAGAAACATAGTATGGATCATAAAACTCGTATTACCCCTGCGAAGGAAGAGGCCGTCAAGGCTCTCAAGGATGAGTTCAGCCAGTACACCGGGTATATCTTTACCGATTATCGAGGCATGACTGTTGAACAGATTACTAGGCTTCGTAGAACTCTTATGGAAAAGGATGCAGCATTCCGTGTGGTAAAGAACAGGTTTGCAAAGATTGCACTTACTGATTTGGATAGAACTGCTGATGATCAGCTGATTGGACCCACCGCCATCGCTTTGGTGAAAGGTGACGAGGCCAATGTGGTTGCCAAGGATTTGTTTGCAATCAAGAAAGAGGGTGCTTCCATTGAAGTGAAAGGTGCTCTCCTTGATGGTGAATTCTACAATGCAGAACAGATTGAGGCTTTCAGCAAGCTCCCCTCCAGATTGGAGCTGATTGCATCCTTGATGGGAACCATGAAGGCTCCTGTGCAGAAGCTGGCAGCAACCTTGCTTGCCTATGTCGAGAAAAATGGTGGCTCAGTGGAGTCTGCCAGCGAAGAGAACTAGACACAGTCTTAGTCTTCACAGGTAACCTGCTATGACTGTGTAGAGAGAAAACTGTATAAGGAGAAGATAATATGGCTACTAAAGAAGAGATTTTGGAATCAATCGCGAGTATGTCCGTCATGGAGGTCGCTGACCTCATCAAGATGATGGAAGAGAAATTCGGTGTTCAGGCTGCAGCCGCTGCTGTTGCTGCCGGTCCTGCTGCTGCTGTTGAAGCAGTTGAAGAGCCGACCGAATTCAACGTCATCCTCAAGGCCGCAGATCCTTCCAAGAAGATTGCTGCCATCAAGGAAGTCCGTGCTATCACCGGCCTCGGCCTGAAGGAAGCAAAGGAACTTGTTGAGGCTGGCGATAAGGTTGTCAAGGAAAGTGTCAGCAAGGCAGACGCAGATGCACTCAAGGAGAAACTTGAGGCTACCGGCTGTACTGTTGAGATCAAGCCCGTTGACTAATCTGAGTCTGGGGAGCCAGGCAATCCCTGGTTCCCTGCTCTTGTTCTTTGTAAGAGGGCGATAGCCCGGTTCACCAAGCCACCGGATAGACACCGGTGGCCAACTGTGTCTTTGTTTTCCTTGTTATGCAAGGGATTATGTCTGTTTTTCTTTTGACTTTGGAGGGTACATGATGGTTGCCAACGGCAAATCCATAACACGCACGTACATCGGTTCTGAATTACATGAAGTCTGTGAACTTCCCAACTTGATTGGAGTCCAGCTCGATTCCTATGAGAGGTTCCTACAGCTGGATCGCTGCTTGAAAGGGATGGCGCCAGATCCGTCGTACGGGCTGGAGGAAGTGTTCCAGTCAACATTTCCCATTGATAGTCCCAATGGCGAGATGCGTCTCGCTTACAAAGGGTATACAATCGACTATGACAACATCAAG
Organism: Sphaerochaeta halotolerans; assembly: GCF_003429665.1. GTDB lineage: Bacteria > Spirochaetota > Spirochaetia > Sphaerochaetales > Sphaerochaetaceae > Sphaerochaeta > Sphaerochaeta halotolerans. Next base: position 18,323 of record NZ_QUWK01000003.1, read on the forward strand.
TTCTCAGAGATGGAGTGCAAGAAGAAGGGTCGATCCTACAGCGTACCCATCAAAGTCACGATCAGCCTCGAGTTCTCCAATGGAGAGATGAGGGAGAAGGAAATCTTCTTTGGGGATATCCCGCTGATGACCGATCGTGGCACATTTATTATCAATGGAGCAGAACGCGTAGTGGTCAGCCAGATCCACCGTTCTCCCGGTGTCATTTTTTCCAACGAAAAAGATGTCTACTCCTCCAGGATCATCCCATACAGGGGTTCTTGGTTGGAGTTTGAGATTGATGATAAGAAGCATCTCATCTATACCAAGATTGACCGTAAGAAGCGTATCCTCGGTACGCTCTTCTTGCGTGCAATTGGGTTGGATACTCGAGAGAAAATTCTTGAGCATTTCTACACAAGTGAAATGGTCGACCTGGTAGATGATGCTGATTTCAAGTCAAGTTTGGAGAATCGATATCTCTACAAGGATGTGTACGCAACGGTTGAAGGAGCATCAAAGAAAGTGCTCCGTGCCGGTGATATGCTGCATGCCCATGAGATTGATGAACTCCTGGAGTTGAAAGTAACTACAGTAGAGTTGGTCAATCTTCGTGGAGAGGGCACGCTGCACAGCGATATTATTCTCAACTGTTTTGAGATCGAGGATGCCAAGTACACCCGTGAGGGATACGACGAACCTACCAAGGAAGACGTCCTTTCTCCCATTTTCTCCGTTTTGATGCCTGGGGAGATGATAGCCATCGAGCGGGCTGAGCGTGATCTTCCTGACATGTTCTTCTCGAGCCGTCGCTATGACCTTGGTTCTGTGGGTCGTTATAAGTTCAACAAGAAGTTTGGAACCGGTAGTGAAGAGGAAGAAAAAATGGCTTCCACCGATCTAACGGTCCTTACTCCACAAGATATTGTTAACACCATGGGATTCTTGATTAAGGTGTTTATCCGCGAGGAAAATGTCGATGACATTGACCATCTTGGTAACCGCCGTGTTCGCTCTGTTGGAGAGCTATTGCAGAATGCCCTCAAGAGTGCGTTTGCCCGTATGGAGCGTATTGCAAAGGAACGCATGAATCTTGAGTCTGGTTCTGTAAAGCCACAGGACCTGATCTCCATCAAACCAATCATTGCGGCCATTAAGGAGTTCTTTGGCAGTAGCCAGCTCTCCCAATTCATGGACCAGGTAAACCCTCTTGCTGAGTTGACCCACAAGCGAAGGCTCAATGCATTAGGACCTGGCGGTCTCAGTCGTGATCGTGCGGGTTTTGAAGTTCGTGATGTTCACTACACACACTATGGAAGAATTTGTCCTATTGAGACTCCTGAAGGACCAAATATCGGTCTTATCGTCTCATTGGCAAACTATACTCGCATCAATCAGCACGGTTTCTTGGAGTCCCCGTACCGCAAGGTAGTGAATGGGGTGGTATCCAAGCAGTATCGCTACCTTGATGCGAATGATGAGGAGAAGTTCTTCATCGCCCAGGCAAATGCCAAGGTTGATGATGACGGCAACTTCCTCGACAAGGAAATTCCAGTTCGACGCAGTGGAGATTATTCCACGAAGCCGGCAAACGAGATTAAATACATTGACGTTTCTCCTAAGCAGGTACTCAGTGTTGCAGCGTCCTTGATTCCCTTCCTTGAGCACGATGACGCAAACCGTGCATTGATGGGATCAAACATGCAGCGCCAAGCAGTCCCCCTTGTCTTCCCCGAAACACCAAGAGTTGGAACCGGTATGGAAGGAAAGGCTGCTTACGATAGCGGTGTCTTGGTCAAGGCAAAGCGTGCAGGAACTATTGCCTATGTCAGTGCAGAGAAAGTAGTAATTAGTGTTGATGATGCTGAGATTGAGGGTGAGATGGATGTCTACCCAATCCAGAAGTTCCAGAGGACCAACCAGGATACCTGTTTCAACCAGAAGCCGATTGTTACCTTTGGCCAGCACGTGGAAGCTGGAGCAGTGCTTGCTGACGGTCCTGCAACACAGGAAGGTGAGTTAGCACTTGGAAGAAATATACTCGTTGGCTTCGTGCCCTGGCATGGATATAACTATGAGGATGCGGTCTTGATCAGTGAACGTGTCATCAAGGATGATATTTTCACCAGTGTACATATCAAGGAATTCACAACCGATATTCGTGAGACCAAGCTTGGTCCCGAGAAGTTGACCCGTGACATTCCAAATACCAGCGAGAAGATGCTGGAGCAACTTGATGAGGATGGTATCGTCCGCATTGGTACCATGGTCCGCCCAGGATCGATTCTGGTAGGCAAGGTAACTCCGAAGAGTGAGAGTGACACTACCCCTGAGTTTAAGTTGCTCAACTCCATCTTTGGTGAAAAGGCAAAAGAAGTTCGTGATACTTCCCTGAAGGTTCCTCATGGGACAGAGGGAACTGTCATTGACATTCAACGCTTGAAGCGCAGCAACAATGATGAGCTACCCCCAGGTGTTGAGGAAACCGTCAAGGTCCTTATCGCTACCAAGCGAAAACTCCGGCAGGGAGACAAAATGGCAGGACGACACGGTAACAAGGGTGTTGTCAGCCGGATTCTTGCTGAAGAGGACATGCCCTTCATGGAGGATGGCACCCCACTTGATGTTTGCTTGAATCCGCTCGGTGTCCCATCCCGAATGAATATCGGTCAGTTGATGGAGACACAGCTTGGCTGGGCAGCTGTCAAACTGGGTGAATGGTATTCCACTCCGGTTTTCCAGAGTGCTACTATGAATCAGATTGAGGAAAAAATGCGCTCGGCCGGCCTTCCTGAGAATTCCAAGGTTAGACTCTACGATGGGCAGACCGGTGTTCCGTTCATCAATCCGGTATTCTGCGGTTATATTTATTACCTGAAATTGCACCACTTGGTCGATGATAAGATGCACGCTCGTTCCACAGGACCTTACTCGCTGGTAACCCAGCAGCCGCTTGGTGGTAAGGCTCAGTTTGGTGGTCAGCGACTTGGAGAAATGGAAGTCTGGGCGCTTGAAGCGTACGGAGCTGCGAATACCCTCCAGGAACTCTTGACGATCAAGAGCGATGACATGAACGGTCGTGTCAAGATTTATGAGAGTATTGTCAAGGGTGAACCAGCCTCCACTGCGGGAATGCCTGAGGCATTCAATGTATTGGTTCAGGAGATCCGTGGCTTGGCTTTGGATATGTCGGTGTATGACTCCAAGGGTCAGCAGGTGCCCCTTACCGAACGTGATGAAGAGTTGATCGCCAAGCAGTCGAAAGGCTCCCTCAACTAACCAGGAGAAATACAGATGAAGGAAATTCAAGATTTCGATAGCATCATGATAAAACTAGCTTCACCAGAACAGATCAGAGATTGGTCTTATGGTGAAGTGAAGAAGCCGGAGACAATCAATTACCGGACATTGCGCCCAGAGCGCGATGGCCTGTTCTGTGAGAAAATCTTCGGTACCACAAAGGAGTGGGAGTGCTACTGCGGAAAGTTCAAATCGATTCGATACAAGGGTGTCATTTGTGACCGTTGTGGTGTTGAAGTAACCAACACCAAGGTTCGCCGTGAGCGTATGGGACACATCTCCTTGGCTGCTCCGGTATCACACATTTGGTATTATCGCTCGGTTCCTAGCCGTATGAGCATGTTGCTTGACATCTCTCGTAACGCTCTGCAGAGTGTTCTCTATTATGAGAAGTATGTGGTCATCAATGCTGGGGACACCAGCTTGAAGCCCAAGCAGCTGCTCAGCGAGGAGGAGTTCTGGCAAGCTCGTGAGCAGTATGGAGACTCTTTTGAGGCAGGTATGGGGGCAGAGGCGGTTCGCAAATTGCTCGTGAATCTCGACCTTGAAGAACTCAGCCGTGAACTGCGTGAACAGATGCGCCAGAAAGCCGACAAGGCTGACAAGCGCCTGCTCAAGCGCATTGAGGTATGTGAGAACTTCCGAGACAGTGGCAATCGCCCTGAATGGATGATTCTTACGGTTATTCCTGTTATTCCACCAGACCTGAGACCTATGGTCCAGCTCGATGGAGGAAGGTTTGCTACCAGTGACCTCAATGATCTCTACCGCAGGGTAATCAATAGAAACAATCGTCTTGACCGTTTGGTCAAGCTTAATGCCCCTGATATCATCATTCGCAATGAGAAGCGGATGTTGCAGGAGGCTGTAGATGCATTGTTTGACAACTCCAAGAGAAAGCGGGTAGTCAAAGGTGCAAGCAATAGGCCACTCAAGAGCCTTTCAGACATGCTCAAGGGAAAGCAGGGACGTTTCAGACAGAACCTGCTCGGAAAGCGTGTCGACTACTCAGGTCGTTCTGTTATCGTTGTCGGCCCAGAGTTGAGGATGCATCAGTGTGGTCTTCCTTCCAAGATGGCTCTCGAACTGTACAAGCCTTTCATTATGAAAAAGTTGGTACAGGATGGTGTTGTCTACAATATCAAGAAGGCGAAGAGTCTGGTCGAGGAAGAGACGGATGCCGTCTGGTCAATTCTTGACGATGTCGTCAAGGATCACCCGGTGCTGCTCAACCGTGCACCTACGCTACACCGCCTTGGTATCCAGGCCTTTGAACCGGTATTGGTTGACGGAAAAGCCATTAAGCTACACCCCTTGGTGTGTCATGCATATAATGCTGACTTCGATGGTGACCAGATGGCTGTACACGTACCCCTGACGCATGCTGCCCAGTTGGAATGCTGGACCTTGATGCTTTCGGTTACCAATCTTCTGGACCCTGCAAACGGTAAGCCAATCGTGTATCCTTCCCAGGATATGGTCATGGGTATCAACTATCTGACCCGTGAGATGGACGGCGCACCTGGTGAAGGCAAGTATTATACCAACATTGGTGAGTTGGAGCAGGCCATCGACAGTGGGTTGCTCTCCCACAATGCAAAGATCCGCTATAGATTCGAGGATGGTACTCGTTTGGAAACAACTCCAGGAAGAGTGTTGTTCAACGCAGCTCTGCCAGAAGGGATTCCTTTCCAGAATACAACAATGGGTGATAAGGAGTTGAAGGCTCTCATTGGTGATACACTGAAAGCAAATAACAACTCAATCGCTGTAGAGATGCTTGATTCCATCAAGGATCTCGGATACCACTATGCAACATTCTTCGGTGCCACCATCGGCCTTTCTGACATGATTGTTCCAGCTGGCAAGGAAGCGCTCATGGCAAAGGCCAATCTTGAGCAACAGAAGATTCTTGATCAGTATCGTCAGGGCCACATCACCCAGGAAGAACGGTACAACAGGGTTATTGAGGTTTGGACTCAGACCAATGATCTTCTGACCGATGAGTTGATGAAGGAACTGAAGATTAGCCAGAATGGCTTCAACCCGCTCTTTCTTATGGCAGACTCAGGTGCTCGTGGTTCGAAGACCCAGATCAGGCAGCTCGGTGGTATGCGTGGCTTGATGGCAAAGCCCAGTGGTGATGTCATTGAGTTCCCCATCAAATCGAACTTCAAGGAAGGGTTGTCAATCATCGAGTTCTTTATCTCCACCAATGGTGCTCGTAAGGGTCTCTCCGATACTGCATTGAAGACTGCTGAAGCAGGGTATCTCACCCGTCGTCTGGTTGATATCAGTCAGGACGTTGTGGTCAATGAGGATGACTGTCACACCATCAACGGTATTTGGCGTGGAGCACTCAAGGATGGTGATGAAATCGTGGAGAATCTTGCGGACCGCATTGTTGGGCGTTGTCCGGTAGAGGATATTCTTCATCCCTTTACTCGTGAAGTCCTTGCCCCTGCAAATGAGGAGATTGATGAGATTACTGCTCGAAAGATTGAGGAAGCTGGCATTGAACAGGTCCTCCTGAGGACAGTACTCACCTGTGAGGCTAAGCATGGTGTTTGCCGTAAGTGTTATGGCCGAAACTTGGCCACAAACCGGCCAGTAGTAATTGGTGAGGCTGTAGGTATCATTGCCGCCCAGTCAATTGGCCAGCCGGGTACTCAGCTTACCATGCGTACGTTCCACGTTGGTGGTACAGCTTCTACCAGTTCCGAGGAAAGTAAGCTCACCTTCAACTATCCGATTATCATTGGGACCATCACTGGTTCAAGGGTGATTCGTGAGAGTGACAAGATGGAAGTTTTTACCCGTAAGGGCCATATTGAGTACTTCCGCGTGAACACCATCATAGATGATACATTCTATGACAAACTCCTTGTTGAGGATGGAAAAATTGTTGCCAAGGGTACTCCGTTCTATGAAAAAGACGGGGAAGTGATTACTAGTGAGGAGAACGGAACTGTCAGGATTCACGAATCCAAGGTGTATTTGATCGGTCACTCCACCAGTCAGGTGGTGAAGGCTGGTTCAGAGCTCTTGGTCAAGAAGGGGGACTATCTGGAACCAAAGACTCCACTTGTAACCTTCGACCCGTTCAGTGAGCCGGTAATTGCTGAAGAGGGAGGTTTCTCCCACTTCGTTGATATCAAGCTGGGTACAACCTTGGCTGAAGAGGTCAATGAGGAAACCGGTAATATCGAAAAGAAGATTACCGAACACAGCCTCGAGTCCTTGCAGCCTCGCATTGAGATTGCCAGTCAGGAACATGGCAAAGGTGAGGTGCTCGCAGTCTACTTGTTGCCTGGAGGATCCTACATCCAGACCCAGGACAATGTGAGGATTGAAAAGGGCATGATTCTTGCCAAGTTGCTCAAGGAAAGTACAAAAACCAAAGATATCACCGGTGGTCTTCCTCGTGTCGGAGAGTTGTTTGAGGCTCGTCGGCCGAAGAATGCTGCAGTTCTTGCACAAGTTGCCGGCTTAATCAGTTTTGGCAATATTGTGAAGGGCAAACGTACTATACTGGTAACCGATCCGTTCGGTACCGAATACAAGCATATGGTGCCGATGGGGAAGAATCTGTTGGTACGAGATGGTGATTCGGTTGAGGCTGCAGAGCCTCTCTGTGACGGTGCTGTGGACCCACATGATATCCTAGATATCCTTGGGGAAAATGCATTGCAGTCCTTCCTTGTGGATGAAGTCCAGGAAGTCTACAGAATGCAGGGTGTGCAGATCAACGATAAGCACTTGGGAGTTATAGTTAGGCAGATGCTGCGTAAGGTCGAGGTGGTTCATGTTGGTGATACCAACCTGATACACGGCCAGCAGGTGGATAAGTACCGGTTCTTCGAGGAGAACGACCGGGTGATTACTGAAGGTGGTGAGCCTGCTGTTGCACAACCACTGCTTCTTGGCATCACTCGAGCGTCCCTGAGTATCGATTCTTTCATTAGTGCAGCTTCCTTCCAGGAAACAACCAAGGTCTTGACAAATGCAGCAATAGCTGGTAGTAAAGATGAGTTGCGTGGTTTGAAAGAGAACGTCATCATCGGTCATTTGATTCCTGCGGGAACAGGTATGCGCATCTATCGCGATATTAAGCTCAAGGATGAAGAGTTGCTGAGACTGCAGCAGAGAGTTGATGCAGTAAAAGCTTCAAGACATCAGGAGATGATTGCAGATGATGAGTTCGATGTTGAAGATTTGGCAGACATGAAATCCGTGGGTGATACCGTGGATGTGGACGATTCCTACGAGGATTGATTGATGCGCCTGTTGGCGCATTGGTAGCCTTGCCGGATCGTGTAAAACCACACCACTGTGTCCATGCTGGGTACGGATTTTACATATGACGTGTTGCCCGTAGGGGTGGCGCAGATCCCTGTTTTTGTGAGAAGCAGTGGGTCAAAGAAAGAAAAGGGAGTGTGTCTATAAGATGCCTACTATTAATCAGCTGATCAGAAAGGGAAGGAAGACCATTGTCCAGAAGACAAAGTCTCCAGCCCTCGAAGGTTGTCCCCAGAAGCGTGGTGTATGCACCAGGGTCATGACCGTAACCCCGAAGAAGCCGAACTCTGCTTTGAGAAAGGTCGCACGTGTGCGTCTTTCCAATGGAATTGAAGTTACCGCCTATATCCCCGGTATCGGACATAACCTGCAGGAGCACTCGGTAGTACTCCTTCGTGGTGGAAGGGTCAAAGACCTTCCTGGTGTTCGCTATCACATTGTTCGTGGTGCCAAGGATACTCTTGGTGTTGCAGATCGTAAGAGAAGCCGCTCCAAATACGGCGCCAAGAAACCCAAGGCTTGATAAGGGAGGAGTTGGAATATGTCTAGAAGAACTACTGCTCCCGTCAGGGAAGTGTTGCCGGATCCCGTATATGGGAGTGTTGTTGTTGAGAAATTCATCCGTCGCATGATGTATGATGGAAAGAAGTCCCTCAGCACCAGGATCATTTACAATGCCATGCTGACCATTGGAGAGAAAACCGGCGAAAAGCCGCTCGATGTTTTCCTCAAGGCATTGGAAAATGTAAAGCCGGTCGTTGAGGTTAAGAGCCGCCGTGTTGGTGGTGCTACCTACCAGGTTCCTGTGGAGATTCGCGAGAATCGCCGCGAAGCCCTTGCAATGCGCTGGATTATCGCCGCTGCTCGTTCCCGTAACGGACACAGTATGGCCGAGAAGCTAGGTGCAGAGCTTTTGGATGCTTACCAGAACACCGGTTCTGCCTTCAAGAAGAAGGAAGATACCCACAGAATGGCAGAGGCCAACAAGGCTTTCAGTCATTACCGTTGGTAAAAAAACCGAAAAAGTCCGGCTTTTCCATTGTGAAGAGCCGGTTTTTCTTTATCTTAATAGAATTATACCTAATCGCTTGACATAAAAACTGCTTTCCCGTATATTGCTAAAGGTGTCCGCATAGGTACGTCTATGTGGCAGTATGTAGAGCCAAACCGATTATTGCTGGAGCAATGATAAGGTGGTTTCAGGCAGTACAAAGTTTTTTATAAACTTATACTATGTCGTCAGGATGGGTCCTCCAGACCTGCCGACCTCTGGAATCCTCTTATGTTTTTGTTTCCCTATAATTAGTTTGTCTCAATCGAAATGGTAAAGGCTTTGCGCCTTTATGAGCACATATTAATTATTTTTTGTGACTAACATTGGATGTCACAAGGAGGAAATGATGGCAAAAGAGAAATTTCAGAGGACGAAGCCACACGTAAACGTAGGTACCATCGGTCACGTTGACCATGGTAAGACTACCCTTACCGCAGCAATTACCATGCACTGTGCTAAGTTGTTTGGCGATAAGGCACTTGCTTACGATTCAATCGACAACGCCCCTGAGGAAAAAGAGCGTGGTATTACCATTAACACCAGACACGTTGAGTATCAGTCTACAAATAGACACTATGCACACGTTGACTGTCCGGGACACGCTGACTACATCAAGAACATGATCACCGGTGCTGCGCAGATGGACGGCGCCATCATCGTCGTTGCAGCAACTGACGGTGCTATGGCACAGACCAAAGAGCACATCCTGCTCGCACGCCAGGTTGGTGTACCTTGCTTGATCGTGTTCATCAACAAGACTGACCAGGTTGATGATCCTGAATTGATTGACCTCGTTGAAGAAGAGATGCGCGACCTGCTCCGCGAGTATGGTTTCGACGGTGACAATGCTCCTGTCATTCGCGGCTCTGCATTCGATGCAATGACCAACCCTGATGATCCTGAAAAAACCAAGTGCATCGACGAACTGCTTGATGCTATGGATAACTTCATTCCGCTTCCGGAGCGCGCTATCGATCAGCCCTTCCTGATGCCGATTGAGGACATCTTCTCCATTTCCGGCCGTGGTACTGTTGTGACCGGTCGTATCGAGCGTGGTATCGTCAAGGTTAACGATCCTGCTTCAATCGTTGGTATTCGCGATACCCGTGACACTGTTGTCACTGGTGTTGAGATGTTCAACAAGTTGCTCGACGAAGGTCAAGCTGGTGATAATATCGGTGCATTGCTTCGTGGTGTTGACAAGAAGGACGTTGTTCGAGGCCAAGTTCTGGCAAAGCCCAAGTCCATCCATCCACATGCCAAGTTCTCCGGTACTGTATACGTACTGAGCAAGGACGAGGGTGGTCGTCACTCCCCATTCTTTAGCGGCTATCGCCCGCAGTTCTATTTCCGCACCACTGATATCACTGGTACGGTAACTCTGCCTGAAGACAAGCAGATGGTTCTGCCTGGGGATCATACCGACATCAATGTTGAGCTCATTCACCCTGTTGCTATGGACAAGGGACTCCGCTTCGCTATCCGCGAGGGTGGTAGAACCGTTGCTTCCGGCCAGGTTACCGAGATCATTGAATAACTGTACCGACGAATGTCTTGCCATCATCATATGATGGTGGCAGGGCCCGTTTTTTGGAGGAATAATGGCTAAAGAGAGAATTCGAGTTAGGTTGAGAGGTTTTGATATTGAGCTGGTTGAACAGAGCTCAAAAGCTATCGTAGATACCGTTGTCAGGGCTGGAGCCACTGTGTCAGGTCCTGTTCCTCTCCCGACTCGTATCAACAAGTACACTGTCCTGAGATCGCCCTTTGTCAACAAAAAGTCTCGTGAACAATTTGAGATGAGAACCCACAAAAGGTTGATTGACATTTTGGATCCTACATCAAAAGTCATGGATGCCCTCATGAAGCTTGAGCTCCCTGCCGGTGTGGATGTAGAGATTAAACAGTAAGAGAGTTGAGGTAAGAGATGTTAGGGCTTATCGGCAAAAAAGTTGGAATGACACAGGTGTTTGATGCGCAAGGCAGGCTCACACCCGTGACTGTAATAAAAATAGAGGGCAACGTTGTTGTCTCGGACCGCAATGAGGAGAAGAATGGATATTCTGCTGCTGTATTGGGTTCGATTGACAAAAAGAAAAGCACTGTCACCAAACCGTATGCTGGCCAGTTCAAGGAAGTATGTGAACCGAAGCAGCATGTTGTGGAATTCCGTGACTATGACCGAGAGGTTGCAGTCGGCGAGGTGCTGGGCGTGGATATATTTAAGGACATCTCATTTGTGGATGTCACTGGGACTTCTAAGGGAAAGGGTTTTGCCGGCGGTATGAAACGACATGGCTTTAAAGGCGGTCGTGCTACCCACGGTTCCAAATTCCATCGCGATATCGGCGGTACGTCTATGTCTTCGACCCCTTCCCGTACGTTCAAAGGTACTCGGATGGCTGGCCATATGGGTAATGAGAGGACGACGGTCCAGAACCTGAAGGTAGTCCGTGTCGATGAAGAGATGCAGGTCCTTATGGTTAAGGGTGCTATCCCTGGCCCCGCCCAGAGTGTCGTCATCGTCAAGAAAGCGATCAAGAAGTAGGGGCGAGATATATGGAAACGAAAGTCTTTTCAATCGACGGCAAAGAGGTCCGAACCCTCGTGTTGAATGATGAAGTGTTCAACAGAGAGATCAGTGATGGTACCATTTATTATGCCGTGAACAGCGAGCTTGCAAACCACCGCGTTGGTACTGCAAGTACGAAGACCCGCGCAGAGGTCAGATACAGCAATAATAAACCATACAAGCAGAAGGGTACTGGTAACGCACGTGCCGGTGATAAAAAAAGCCCTATCAGAGTTGGTGGTGGAACGATTTTTGGACCCAAGCCGCGTGATTATAGTATTACCCTCCCCAAGAAGATGAAGAGGCTTGCTATGAAGAGCCTGTTGTCTATGGGAGTCAAGGAGGATCGTCTCGTTGTTGTAGAGGATTTCTCCATCGAAAGTGGCAAAACCAGGGATCTGAATAAGATCCTCAAGAATTTCGTCGAGGATGAGAGCAGAACCATTCTGATCCTCAAGGATGACGATGCTATGGTGCGCCGTGCTGCAAGGAACATTCCGTACCTGCGTGTTCTTTCTTACAACAGGCTTTCTGCAAAGGAATTGTTGTATGGGAGAAAGCTCCTGGTTCTGGAAGGGGCTGCTAAGAATTTGAATGAATTCTACGGCGACAAATAAGGGGACCGGAGATGAGAGCTGACCAAGTAATTATTGAACCCGTCCTGAGTGAGAAAACCAATCTTGCTCGTGAGGGCGAAACAAAGAAGTATTCGTTCAAGGTCCGTATGGATAGCAACAAGTATCAGATCATGGAAGCTGTTAAAGAGCTCTTTGGTGTTGAGGTTGCAGCTTGTAACGTAATGATTGTGAAGGGCAAGCCAAAGTATTCCCGTGGTAAGGGTGGTTCCATCCTTGGTAACACCGGTAACTGGAAGAAGGCTGTCGTAACCCTGGCCAAGGGTGATACCATCCAGGCCATCGAAGGCGTATAAGGAGAAGTTGGATTATGGCACTTAAATCATACAAGCCCAATACTCCCGGCCTTCGCCAGAAGACCACTCTGGTCTTCAGCGAGCTGACTGCCAGCAAGCCTGAGAAGTCGTTGACCAGTGGTCTTAGCAAAAAGGCAGGTCGGGATACCTTCGGGCGCATCAGTGTTCGCCGTAGAGGCGGTGGCCATAAGCGTGCATATCGTGTAATCGATTTTAAACGCGACAAATACGGGATTCCCGGCGTTGTGAAGACAATCGAATACGATCCGAACCGCAGTGCAAACATTGCATTGGTATTTTATGCCGATGGTGAGAAGCGCTACATGATTGCTCCCCGGGGAATCAAGGTGGGAACCACAGTGCTGAGTGGACCGGATGCTCCGGTTCAAGTAGGGAATGCTCTTCCTTTGAAGAAAGTACCCCTCGGTTTGGTGGTGCATAATGTGGAGTTGACCCTCGGTCGCGGTGGACAACTCGTCCGCAGTGCTGGTTTGGGAGCTACCCTGGTTGCAAAGGAAGGGGACTATGTCACCCTCCGCCTGCCTTCAGGTGAAATGCGCATGGTGTTTGGTGAGTGCTATGCTACCCTCGGGCAGCTTGGCAACGAAGATCATATGAACGTCTCGCTCGGAAAGGCTGGTGCAAGTCGCCACCTTGGAAGACGGCCGAAGGTTCGTGGTGTAGCAATGAACCCGATCGATCACCCGCATGGTGGTGGTGAAGGTAAGACTGCTGCAGGTAGAAACCCTGTATCCCCATGGGGGAAGCCGGCAAAGGGTGGAAAAACCCGTTCCAAGAAAAAACCTTCCGGTGCATTCATCGTTAAGAAGCGGAAGTAGGAGTAGAAAGTGGCTAGATCAATCAAAAAAGGTCCTTTTATTGAAAAGAAACTGTATAAGAGGATTCAGGAGTCTCTTAAGACAAATCAGAAGCAGATGATTAAGACTTATTCCCGCTCTTCCACGATCATCCCTGAAATGGTGGGGTTCACGATTTCTGTGTACAATGGAAAAACCTGGATTCCAGTATATATAACGGAAAACTTGGTAGGACACAAACTCGGTGAGTTTTCTCCCACCAGAATTTTCCGCGGTCATGCTTCCGACAAGAAGGTTGGGTAAGCGGTATGGGTAGTAAAATGGAAGATAAGAAAGGGTATTCAGCAACTGCCAAATTTTTGATGGTATCTCCTTCCAAGGTTCGCCCGGTTGCCAATCTTGTTCGGAATAAGTCGTATGTGGAAGCAGTAGCAATTCTTGAGGCTATGCCTCAGAAAGGATCTAATCTGATCCTGAAAGTTTTGCAATCCGCTTGTGCAAATGCGCTTGATCAGAACAAGAAGATCGATGAAGAGAATCTTGTGATCAAGGAGTTGCAGGTTAACGAGGGGCCAAGGCTCAAGAGAGTCTGGCCGAGATCCCATGGAAGACGGGATATTCTGCTTAAGAGGATGTCACACATTACCGTCGTCGTTGACGAAAAAGCAAGCGTGAGGAAGTAAATGGGTCAGAAAGTCAATCCTATTGGGCTCCGTCTTGGAGTCAACAAGACCTGGAAGTCCAAATGGTATGTGGACCCCAGGGAGTATGCGGACACTCTGCATGAAGATCTGAAGCTGAGAAAGGCTTTGGTTGAATGCCCTGAAGTCCAGGGTGCTGAGATTTCGGATGTTGAAATCATTCGTAAGCCCCAGCGCATCACGATCGTGATCACCACCAGCCGCCCTGGTATCATCATTGGTAGCAAGGGTGCAAATGTTGAGAAGCTTGGAGTACGTCTCCAGAAGCTTTCCGACAAGAAAGTGCAGATTAAGATCAAGGAAATCAAGAAGCCAGAGGCTGATGCCCAGCTGATCGCCTTAAACGTTGCTAGACAGCTTGTGAGTCGCGGTTCATTCCGCCGTTCAATGAAAATGGCTGTTTCCAAGGCAATGCAGAATGGTGCTCAGGGTGTTAAGATCCGGCTCTCCGGTCGTATCGGTGGTGCAGAAATTGCACGCTCGGAGTGGATGAAGGAAGGAAGAATTCCCCTTCACACGCTGCGCAGCGACATCGACTATGGATTCACTACAGCTAATACCTCCTTCGGTGTCATTGGCGTCAAGGTGTGGGTGTACAATGGTGAAATCTACGATCGTGCAGTCAAGAACGACGCTGGTGGTTTGGTGAAAAAGCCAACCAAGAGCGATGGTGTTGAGGCAAGGAGTTAGTAGGCCATGCTTAGTCCAAAGAGAATTAAACACAGAAAGAAACAGCGTGGCACCACTGATGGTGTTGCACATCGCGGGACTACTATTGCTTTCGGTGAATTCGGTTTGCTCGCACTTGAGCCGAAGTGGATCACCAATCGCCAGATTGAGGCAGCCCGTATCGCCATGACCCGTCACATTAAGCGTGGTGGTAAGGTATGGATTAGGATTTTCCCTGACATGCCCTATACCAAGAAGCCCGCTGAAACCAGACAGGGTAACGGTAAGGGGAACCCTGAAGGTTGGGTCGCTGTCGTGAAGACAGGCGCTGTGATGTTTGAAATGGGTGGCGTTCCTGAAGAGCTCGCTCGTGAGGCTTTGGAGCTTGCAGCTTCCAAGCTTCCGATCAAGACGAAGTTTGTCGCCAGAAGGGAAGTGGAGTAAGAGTATGAAAAATTCATATAAAGATTTAACCCTTGACGAGCTGGTAGCCAAGAAGGAGCAACTTCACAAGGAGTACTTCGACCTTCGTATGGGAAGAGTGCTCGGACATGTGGAGAATCCACTTGCTGTTCGTACCGTCAGGAGGAACATCGCTCGTGTGAATACCCGTATTCGTGAGTATGAACTCGGAATTCGGAACGTGGCAAAGTAAGGGAGAGCGATTCAGATGGAAGCTAATAAAAAAAGTTTTACCGGCCGGGTGGTCAGTGACAAGATGGATAAGACGATTGTCGTTGCTGTTTCCTCAAGAAGACTGCATCCCCTGTATAAGAAGTATGTGACTACCACCAAAAAGGTGAAGGCACATGATGAGAGGAACGAGGCAAAAATCGGCGACACCGTACGTGTTTTGGAATGCCGCCACATCAGCAAGGATAAGTGCTGGCGTCTCGTGCAGATCGTCGAGCGCGCTCGCTAATAGGAGAGAGACGATATGGTACAGATGCAGACCTATTTGAATGTAGCGGATAACAGTGGTGCTAAGCGTGTGCAGTGCATCAAGGTTCTTGGCGGAAGCCATCGCTATGTTGCCGGTGTTGGTGACATTATTGTTGTGGCTGTAAAGGCCGCATTGCCAAATGGCGCCATCAAGAAGGGTGACGTTATGAAGGCAGTCATTGTTCGAACGAAGAAGGAATACCGCAGACCTGACGGTACCTATATCAGGTTCGATGACAACGCTTGCGTTATCATTGATGCCAACAATAACCCGCGCGGTAAGCGTATCTTTGGACCCGTAGCTAGAGAGCTGCGTAATGGGTACATGAAGATTGTTTCTCTCGCGCCGGAAGTGTTGTAGGAGTATACACATGAAGCTTAAGAAGAACGACACCGTAATGATCATTGCTGGTAAAGACAAAGGAAAGTCCGGCAAGATTGTGAAGGTAGACCGTGAGAAAGAGAGGGTCGTTGTCCAGGGTGCCAACATGGTGAAAAAGTCCATGCGTAAGAAGAACCAACAGGATAAAGGCGGCATCGTGGAAATTGAGGCACCAATCCATGTTTCAAATGTAGCTTACGTCACCGGAAAAGGTGAAACTACAAGGATTGGATACAAGTTTGATGAAAGCGGCAAAAAAGTCCGCTATGCCAAGAAAACCGGGGAAGTAATCTAATGGAAAAGTTTATACCAAACCTTAAGAAAAAATACCTGGAAACAGTAGCTCCTGCTCTGTCCGAAGAATTTGGCTATAGCTCCAAAATGCAGATCCCCGCTCTCGAGAAGGTTGTCGTCAGTGTCGGTGTCGGCGAAGCCATTACCAATAAGAAACTCCTCGATGCTGCTGTCAAGGAGCTTGAGCAGATTACCGGTCAGCATGTATTGAAAACCAAGGCCAAAAAGTCCATCGCAAACTTCAAGGTTCGTGAAGGTTATGAGATTGGTGCCATGGTGACACTGCGTGGTGAAAACATGTGGTTCTTCCTGGAGAGGCTGATCAGCATCGCTCTTCCCCGCGTTAAGGACTTTAGAGGTGTCAAACCCAACGCTTTTGATGGGCACGGGAACTATTCACTCGGTATCACCGAGCAAATTATTTTCCCTGAGATTGACTTCGATAAGATCGAACGCGTCAGCGGTTTAAATGTCGCCATTGTAACGACCGCAAAGACCGATGAAGAAGGCTACGCCCTGCTTGCAAAGCTTGGCATGCCCTTCAGTAAATAAGGGGTAAGAGACATATGGCAAAGAAATCAATGATCGTAAAGGCCAAGAGAGAGCCTAAGTTCAGCACCAGACACGTCAATCGCTGTAGAATTTGCGGGAGACCCCGTGGCTATATGCGCCAGTTCGACATGTGCAGGATCTGTTTCCGTAAATTGGCTAGTGAAGGCCAGATTCCTGGTGTTACCAAATCCAGTTGGTAGGAGAGAAAAATGGCTGTAAGTGATCCAGTAGCTGATATGCTGACTAAGGTTAGAAATGCTAACATGGCCAAGCATGAGAAAGTAGATGTTTCTACTTCCAAGATGAAGCTTCAGATAGTGAAGATTCTAAAGAATGAAGGATATATCAAGAACTTCAAGAAGGTGACCAAGGATGGGATTTCCTATATCCGAGTTTTCCTGAAGTATGATGATAATCAGAGTCCAGTGCTCCATGGGATTCAACGCATCAGCACTCCCGGCCGTCGTGTGTACACCGGCTATCGTGGGATGCCCCGTGTGTACAATGGGCATGGCGTCGTTGTAGTATCTACTTCTTCGGGTGTCATCACCGGGAAGAAGGCTACAGAGAACAAGGTCGGTGGCGAGCTGATCTGCTCTATTTGGTAAGGTGGTAAAGAATGTCCAGAGTTGGAAAATTGCCAATCACAGTACCGCAAGGGGTCAAAGTTGCCATCAACGGTGGTTTGATTAATGTTGAAGGTCCGAAAGGAAAGCTCAGTTGCCCAACCCGCCCTGAGGTTGTAATCAACATGGAGGAGTCCACAATCAAGGTGCTTCCCAGGGATGAGTCCAAGGAAAGTAATAGTTTCCAGGGGCTCTACCGCCAGTTGGTCAACAACATGGTTATTGGAGTATCCAAGGGATTCTCCAAGACCCTCATAATTAATGGTGTTGGTTTTCGTGCAGACCTGAAGGCTAACATCTTGACCCTCAACCTCGGGTACTCTGAATTGATTGAAGTTGTACTTCCCCAGGGAATCACTGCTACCGTGGAAAACCCCAATAGGGTTACCATCAGCGGTATCGACAAGCAGCTCGTTGGGCAGACTTGTGCAGAGATTCGTTCCCTCCGAGAACCTGAGCCATATAAGGGCAAGGGGATCCGGTATGAGGACGAGGTAATTAGGCGCAAGGCTGGTAAGACAGCTTCTGCTAAGAAATAGTGGGTAGGTAGATAAGATGAATAGAGTTATCGATAAAAGAAGGAAACTTGCTCGTCGTAAGTATCATATTCGTAAGCACATCTCCGGTACCGCAAGTAAGCCGAGAATGAGCGTATTCCGCAGCAATTCCCACATGTATGTACAGGTCATCGACGATGTAGCTGGTAACACCCTTGTTGCTGCAAGCACCATGGAAAAAGAGCTCAAGGGCTTGAAGAACACGGTTGCAGATGCAGCAAAACTCGGGGAAACCATTGGTAAGAGAATGCTCGAGAAGCAGATCGACACTTGTGTGTTTGATCGCAATGGCTATCTGTTCCATGGAGTTGTCAAGAGCATCGCAGATGGCGCACGCAAAGTTGGCGTAAAGTTCTAGGGGGATACTGTGGATAGATCGAGAGATAGAGATAGAGATAAGAACGACGGGTATGTCGAGAAGCTGGTCAAGCTGAACCGTGTTGCCAAGGTTGTCAAGGGTGGTAGAAGGTTCTCCTTCTCCGCACTGGTGGTCGTTGGTGACCAGAATGGTAAGGTTGGATATGGTTTCGGTAAGGCCAATGACGTCACTGAGGCGATCAGAAAGGCTGTTGATCGTGCTAAGTCAAACATGATTGTGGTACCGATGAAGAAGACAACCATTCCTCACGAGATCTTGGGTAACTACAAGAGTGCAAGTGTGCTCCTGAAGCCTGCAAGGCCTGGTACGGGTGTTATTGCCGGTGGTGCAGTGCGCGCCATTTGTGACGTCTGTGGTATTTCTGATATCCAGGGTAAGTCACTTGGCTCCAAGAATGCAATCAATACTGTAAAGGCTGCCTTTAACGGGTTCGAGAATCTTTTCGATGCCAAAGTGGTTGCAAAGAATCGGGGTAAATCCCTGAATGAGATGTGGGGGTAAGAGATGGCTGATGCAAAGAAAATCAAGGTTACCCTTGTCAGAGGACTTGCCGGGTCGTTGCCTAAGCAGCGAAGAACGGTGAAGGCTCTCGGACTTGGCAAGATTTCCAGCTCGGTTGTACACGATGCTACTCCCGCAACGCTTGGGATGGTCCGTGTAGTAGCACACCTTGTGAAAGTCGAGGAGATGTAAGATGGGACAAATTCATGCACCGAAAGGTGCCAATAAGAAGAAGACAATCGTAGGACGTGGCGCTTCCTCGAAGGGTCGCTCCTGCGGTAGGGGTCATGACGGACAGAATTCCCGCTCCGGTGGTGGTGTTCGTCTTGGCTTTGAAGGCGGGCAGATGCCTTTGTACCGCCGTGTCGCTCGTAGAGGTTTTTCCAACAGCGTATTTAAGAAAGAGTATGCCGTTGTCTCCCTTGATGTTATTTCTGCTAACTTCGAAGATGGAGATGTTGTTACCCTCGACGCCTTGAAGGACGTTGGGTTGGTCAAGGGCTACAATACACAGGCGAAAGTTCTCTGTAACGGGGAACTTACCAAGAAGGTAGTCATTGACGGTTTGAAGGTTTCCGCTACTGCAATCGAAAAGATTACAGCTGCGGGTGGCGAGATTAAATAACAAAGAAGGGCTTTATGGCAAACTCCTTAGTTGAGATGTATAGAATTAAGGATCTCCGGAAGAAGATTTTCATTACCCTGGGCCTGCTGGTTGTCAGCAGGATTGGGGCTGTGATTCCTATCCCTGGGATTGATCCGGAAGTTCTGAAACTGTTTTTTTTATCCCAGAGTTCAAATTCAAATATTGGTCTTACCGAATATTTGAACTTCTTTTCGGGTGGTGCGTTCTCCAACTTCTCCCTGTTTATGTTGGGTGTCATGCCGTACATCAGTACACAGATTATTGTGCAGCTGTTGATGTTGGTTGTCCCTTCACTGAAGAAGCTGTCTCAGGACCCCTCCGGGCATAAGAAGATACAGCAGTACACCAGATATGGTACGATTGTAGTTTGTCTGATTCAGTCGTATGTAGTTACCATCTACGCCAATTCCATTCCCGGCGTGATGACAATGAACATCGTTCCGTTCACGTTGATAGCAATGCTTACTGTGACAGCCGGTTCGATGCTGTTGATATGGATTGGTAACAAGATCACCCATTGGGGTATCGGAAACGGTATCAGCCTGTTGATCTTCGCCGGTATTGTTGCAAGATTCCCTCAGGCTGTTTCGGTTTTGTTCCAGAATATCTCCGCGGGTGTTCTGAACCCAATCGTCGTCTTGGTGGTCTTGGTGATGTTCTTGGTGGTTGTTGCTCTCGTGGTGTATGAAGAGCAGGGCGTAAGAAAGATTCCCGTGAACTATGCCAAGCGTGTGGTAGGCCGTAAGATGTATGGTGCCCAAAGTACGTACATCCCCATCAAGGTCAACCCATCAGGTGTTATCCCGGTTATCTTTGCAAGTGCTTTGCTTTCCTTCCCGTTGCAGATTGCAACTACATTGGGACAAGAGGTGAGGTGGCTTGCTACCTTCGCTAATTGGTTGAATCCACAGGGTGCCCCCTATCTGATTATCTACGCCCTGTTGATCGTAGGGTTTGCCTTCTTCTATACCCAGGTTTCAATGAACCCGGTGGAGATGGCCAAACAGATTCGTGAGAATGGTGGTTCAGTTCCCGGCGTACGTTCCGAGAAACTAGAAGAGTACCTAACCAAGGTACTGAACCGCATTGTTCTCCCTGGCTCCCTGTTCTTGGCTTTTATCGCCTTGATTCCTACGCTGGTGCAGATGTTTTTCAACTTTCCTTCATCTGTTGCAATGCTTTTCGGTGGAACGTCACTGCTGATTCTTGTCGGTGTTGACTTGGATACCATGCGACAAATTGAAGGTGTTATGAAGATGCACCACTACGATGGTTTCAATGTCGACGGCAAGAAGAGGAAGTCGAAACACATTTAGGCTAGGAGCTAGAACATGAAAGTAAGAGCAAGTGTCAAACCGATTTGTGACAAGTGCAAAGTAGTCAGACGGAATGGGGTGGTCCGCATTATTTGTGAGAACCCCAAGCACAAGCAGAGACAGAAATAAACAGGGTCCGGCGCAAGCCTTCCACTCTATTAGAGAAATTCAGGAGGCCATGAATGGCGAGAATTGCAGGTGTAGATTTGCCGAACAAGGCAGTAAAAATAGCCTTGACCTATATTTATGGGATTGGTAGGTGTTCGGCGGTTGAGATTTGTGAAAAAACAAAAATTGATCCCGATACAAGTATTAACACCCTTTCCAGTGATGACCTCGCAGTATTGCGTAAGGTTATTGAGGAAGAGTACAAAGTAGAGGGACGTCTGAGAACAGAGGTCGCTCTGAACATTAAGCGCCTTATGGACATTGGTTGCTATCGTGGCCTTCGTCATCGTAAGGGTCTTCCCGTTAACGGACAGAGGACGAAAACCAATGCCCGTACTCGCAAGGGTAAGAAGAAGACCGTTGCGTCCAAGAAGAAATAAGGAGCAGATAGCACATGGCTACTATTAAACGTAAAGTCAAGAAAACGGTATATGAAGGCAATGTCTATATCCAGGCGACCTTCAACAATACCATTGTTACCGTTACCGACCTAAACGGGAATGCGGTATCCTGGGCGAGCGCCGGTGGACTTGGTTTCCGTGGTGCTAAGAAGTCCACTCCCTATGCAGCCCAGGTTACTGCCGAGAAGGCTGCCAAGGCTGCCATGGACAGTGGATTGCAGGAAGTGAACGTATTTGTGAAGGGACCCGGTGTTGGACGTGAAAGCGCCATCAGGACGTTGGGTGTGCTCGGGCTAAAGGTCCGATCCATTCGTGATGTCACCCCTATCCCACACAATGGATGCAGACCTCGCAAGAGTAGAAGAGTCTGATGAGGAGAGAGCAGATACATGGCTAGATATACTGGACCTAAGTGCAGATATTGTAGAGCAGAGAGGACCAAGTTGTTCCTCAAGGGTGATCGATGCCACGGCGGTAAATGCCCGCTTAATGACATCAAGTCCACTGGGCTTCCTGGTAAGGATCCCCGTGCGCGTTCCAAGAAGCCGACCGACTACGGTCTGCAGTTGCGCGAGAAACAGAAACTGAAAAGAACCTATTGTATGCTTGAAAAGCAGTTCAAGCTTACATTTAATGAAGCAACTAGAATTCCCGGCAAAACTGGTGAAAACTTGATTATGCTTCTTGAACAGAGGCTTGATAATGTGGTGTTTAGACTCCACTTTGCTTCAAGCCGCAGCCAGGCTGCACAGCTGGTTAATCACGGACATGTTTTCGTGAATGGCAAGCGTGTTTCCATTCCTTCTTACCGCCTTCGCCCAGGTGATGAGGTTTCCCTAGGCAAGAGTGGTCAGAAGATGTTGATTATTAAAGAAAACCTCAAGGAATACACCAAGAGTGGCGTATGCCAGTGGCTGAACCTAGATGTAGATGCCATGAAAGGCACTTTCATCGCAGTTCCGAGAAGAAGTGAAGTCACCGAGCTCGAAAAGATAAACGAGCAGCTGGTTGTCGAGTTGTATTCCAGATAAGGAGTAACCATGGCACGCAAAAACCTTCTGAAGGGCTTTAAGAAGCCCAAGGGGATAACCTTCGAACATAGCGCAGTTGAGCCGAACTATGGGAAATTCATCGCTTATCCATTTGAGAGAGGCTTTGGCACCACTATCGGTAACACGCTTAGGAGGGTGCTCCTCTCATCGATCCAGGGGTATGCCGTCACTGCCGTAAAGTTCACCAGCTTCAATGAAGATGGTGTTCCCCACTTGATCTCCAGTGAGTATGAGCAACTTCCTGGTGTTCGCGAAGATATCGCGGATATCATAGCTGCACTGAAAAAACTGCAGATCAAGATGCCTGATGATTCGGAGGGAACAAACCTCCTTATCGAGTGCAAGGGTCCCGGCATTGTCACCGGCGCAAACTTCGAGCGTGACCAGGTTGAGATCACCAACAAGGATCTGATAATCTTCACGATGATGGATGATGCCAACATCGAGATGGAAGTCCAGATAGACCTTGGTAGGGGCTATGTCCCGTCTGAAATCAACGAGAAGTATGTGGAAGAGATTGGGACTATCCCCATTGATGCCAGCTTCTCACCGGTTACCCGCGTAAAGTATTCGATTGAACCCACCCGTGTCGGCTATCGTAGTGATTACGACAAACTCACACTGGAAATCTACACTGATGGTACGATTGTTCCTCAGAATGCACTGGCAGAGGCCGCTAAGATTGCGAAGGATTACTTCCAGATCTTCATTAACTTCGATGAAACGTTGATCAACAACAATGACGAAGTAGATGAGGAAGAGGAACGCGTCCGCAAGATTCTCAACACTTCCGTTGAGGAGCTTGAACTGACGGTGCGCTCCAGCAACTGTCTGAAGAACGCAAATATCCGCACCATCGGCGATCTTACCAAGAAGACTGAGGAAGAGATTGCAAAGACGAGGAACTTTGGCAAGAAGAGCCTCCAAGAAATTAAGGAAAAACTGAAGGAATGGAATCTCAGCCTTGGGATGACCGACTACAGTGTCCTGAAAACTGCAATCAAAGTACCTGGGAACAAGGAAGAAGAGAATGAAGCATAAGATTGGATTCAATGCGCTTAGTAGAAGCTCTGCTCACCGCAAGGCTTTGAAGCGCAACATGGTGACCAGTCTGTTCAGATATGAGCGGATTGAGACCACCAAGGCAAAGGCTCTGGAAGTACGCAGAATGGCAGAGAAAATGATTACCCGTGCAAAAGTCGACAGTGTGGCCAATCGCCGCCAGATCGCACGGGATATCTATGATGAAGCTATTGTTGCAAAGCTCTTCACAGAGATCGCTCCCTTGTTTGTCGAGCGAAAGGGCGGGTATACCCGTATCCTGAAGACCGGCAATCGTCTCGGAGACGCTGCCGAGATGGTTATCCTCGAGCTGGTGGAGAAAACTTCAAAACCCGCGAAGAAGGCCGATAAGAAGACTGAAAAAAAGGCCTCAAAACCAGCCAAGAAGGCTGAGAAGAAGGACAAAGAGGAGAAATAAGCCTCTATTGGGTCTCTTCACCTGTTTTATATACCCATATGGGTAAGACCGCTGTTTCAACGACAGCGGTTTTGTTTTGCTTCAGGAAACAGTATTTCTTGACGAACTGTTGTATAACTTGTACTGTAAGACAAGATAACAGATAGGTTTAGCCTTGACAATTCTGATGGTCATACGTATTATTGTACCATTATAATAGGGGGTGGTATATGAACAATATACTTTTGATCCTCCTAAGTTGTTTTATTGGTATCATCTTTGGTTGGTTAGGCCGTTGGCTGTATGCGAAATTTAAGCTTACCTCCGTTGAACAGAAAGCTATTAGGTTGAATGAGGAAGCTATAAAGGAAGCGGAAGCGAAAAGCAAAGAGCTTTTGCTTGAGACTCGGGATCAGTTGTTGAAAGAACAACAACAGCAGGAACGAGAGGCTAGAGAAAGACGGATTGAACTGCAACGTTCTGAGAGACGACTCACGCAAAAAGAGGAGAATCTTGAGCATAAGCAGGCAGAATTGGATGCTATCAAAAAGCAATTGGGAGATTGGGAAGGAAACCTTTCCAAGAAAGAACAAGAGATTGCCGAGAAAGAAGGCAGCTTGATTACTGAACTTGAACGTATCGCTGGGCTCTCCGCTGATGAGGCTAAGAACATCATTATGGAGACCATGTACAACGATGCGAGGAGAGATGCACAGCTCATGATCAATAAGATTGAGCAAGAGGCTCAGCTCTCCGCTGACAAAAAAGCAAGGGATATCGTCGTTACCTCGATTCAAAGGTTGGCAACTGAGGTAGTCAGTGATGCGACGGTCAGTTCGGTGAATCTTCCCAGTGATGAGATGAAAGGAAGGATAATTGGTCGTGAAGGCAGGAATATCCGTACTCTGGAGACACTCACTGGTGTAGACGTAATCATCGACGATACACCTGAGGCTGTAGTCATATCCTGTTTTGACCCAGTTCGGAAGGAGATTGCCCGTGTTGCCCTTGAGAGGCTGGTCCAGGATGGAAGAATCCACCCCGCTCGAATCGAAGAAGTCGTGAACAAGGTATCGAAGGAAGTAGGAAGAATCATTGCAGATGAAGGGGAGAAAGTCATCTTCGATCTAGGGGTACACAATGTAAGTCCCGAGATGATTCGTGCGCTTGGCCGGCTGTACTTTAGGACCAGTTATGGTCAGAACGTGTTGAATCACTCCAAAGAAGTGGCCATTCTCTCTGGTATGATCGCCAGTGAGGTCGGTGCAAACAGTGAGATGGCGATCCGTGCCGGACTCCTGCATGACATTGGAAAGGGTACTGAGACGGAGAGTGATGCAAACCACGCTGAGATGGGTGCAGAAATGGCAAAACGGCTTGGAGAAGACCCCAAGATTGTGAATGCCATCCTTGCCCACCACAACGATACGGAACCGCAGACCTTGGAAGCGGTAATTGTACAGATAGCGGATGCCATCAGTGCAGCGCGGCCAGGAGCAAGACGGGAAACACTTGATAATTACATCAAGCGTCTTGAATCGCTGGAACACATTGCTGAGAGCTTTGAAGGGGTGGATAAGGCATATGCCATCCAAGCCGGTAGAGAGCTCAGAATTCTGGTAAATAACGACCAGGTGAACGATGATGGGGCCAAGGAGATTGCAAAAGGCATCGCCAGCCGCATCGAAGCTGAACTGAGGTATCCGGGCAGAATCAAGGTGACCATCATCCGAGAGATGCGGGTCGTCGAGTACGCTAGGTAGGTTGTTTGTGTCTGATACAAAAACAATGGTAGTCCTGCTTTTGGGCGATATCTGTGGACAGCCCGGGAGCAGGGCTCTCTTTCTTGGATTGCATACGTTGGTCAAGGATTATCGATCTGACATGGTCATTGTGAACGGCGAGAATGCAGCCGGTGGGTTTGGCCTGAATGCAGAATTGATGAACCAATTCTTCTCGCTTGGTGTAGATGTTATAACCAGTGGGAACCATATCTGGCAACAGGATGACTTAAGGCCGTTGCTGGATAGTGAGAAACGCTTGCTTCGTCCCGCCAATTATCCACCTGCAGCGCCTGGCCATGGTTCTGTAATTGTTGAAATCAAGGGCCATAAGGTAGGAGTGCTCAATCTACAGGGGAGGCAGTCCCTGCCCTCTATCGATTGTCCTTTTCGTGTTGGTTCTGAGCAAGTGGCAAAATTGCGAAAGCAGACTCCTTTGATTTTGGTGGATTTCCATGCAGAGAACCCTGAGGAAAAGGAAGCACTGGCTCTCCATTTTGATGGTAAGGTTAGTGCGGTAGTTGGTACGCATACCCACGTACAGACTGCGGATGAGAAAATTCTCCCCCATAAGACTGCGTATATCACTGATTTGGGTCTTTGTGGCCCTTCGGAGAGTGTCATTGGCTCGAAACCTGATATATCAATTGCCAGGCAACTTACGCAAATGCCTCTTCGTAGTGAGATTGCCGATACTGCACCACTCATCCAAGGGGTCTGTGTTACCCTGGATACCGCGAGCGGACAGGCGCTCAGTATTGAACGATTTACGAGGTTGTACGATATCTGATGAAAGAGAGGAAGGTAACGCTACTGCAGGCACTAAGCCAGCAGTACGATGAGTACACCAAGGACCAACTCACTGCATACATCGTCTGCCGTAATGTATTGGTGGATGGGGTGTTGACCACCGATCCCAAACAATTGGTCCCCTCTACAGCGACCTTTTCTTTTACCTTCGACACCTATGTATCGCGTGGAGGATACAAGCTTGAACATGCATTGCATGAGTTCTCCTTGGATGTGCACGGATTGGTTATGCTCGATGCTGGCTCTTCCACAGGAGGCTTCACTGATTGCCTGCTCAAGCGCGGAGCAACATTGGTGCATAGTGTAGACGTAGGGTACAACCAGCTCGATTGGAGGCTCCGTACCCATGCCCAGGTGCTGGTACATGAACGGCAGAATATCATGACGCTCGAGGTATTGGACCCTCCCTGTGATGCTGCTGTGTGTGATCTTTCATTTCGTTCAATTGCTGGAGCTGCCAGCCACATCCTTTCACTCTGCAACAACAATTGGTTGGTGTCTCTGATCAAGCCACAGTTTGAAGTTCCGAAGGGTTTGGAGAATTTCAACGGTGTTGTGGAGGATTCCCAGGTTCTTATGGAAGTGATGCAGAGGGTGTATGATTTGCTCGCTGAAGACGGAGTGGGAATCCATGCACTTGCAAAAAGCCCGATCAAGGGGCACAAAGGTAACGTTGAATTCCTAGCACTCTTGAAACGGGAAGTCGGAATGGATAAGGATTTGTTTGCTTTTCGGGTACATTCGCTATTGGATTAACGGCTTATTCTCCACCAATACCACCAAGTCCTTGACTTGGTCGAATGCGAGAGCCGTGGCCTTAAGTTGTTCTGTAGCTTTTTCAAGATCCATGCTTTGCAAGAATTCCTTGCTCACGCTGACAAACAGAATCTTGTTCGAGAGGGTTATCCCAATGAGGGAAGTTTTTGGGTGAATATAACTAACCATTCCCAAGTTGAGTGCATCTCTCGTTGGTCCCTTGAGGAGAGCTTCAAAACTGTCATGGTATCGACTTCCACCCATGCGTTGCGTTTGGAGGGATATAAGTTGGCTTTCTCCGCTCGCTGTGATGAATGCAACTTGCACAGACCTAACCTGATCGGGTAGCAAGGTACTGTTTTTCCCCTGGTTTGCGTATTGTAAGACACCACTGGAAATGACTGCCTGGCGGACCCTGGGATACCCAAGGGCGAAAATTACTAGGGAGAAAAGTATCCATGCTAGCAGTATGAGTAGGGGGCGTACAGAGCGTCTTGGTTTGGGGGCTTCATCCATTTCCATGCAAGCCATTCTACCAGAACTGTAGGAGGGTTTCCAGCTTTACATCTGACCATAAAGTCCGTATAGTACATTACATATGAGGATATTCAAGGGTATAGCGGCCTCAGAGGGGCTGGCAAAGGGTAGGGCGTTGGTGCATCGCAACGCCGCAAGTGTTGCGGAAAAACGGCATATCCTTGCAGATGGAGTGGCATCTGAACTTGATACGTTCAAGGAAGCTGTTCATTCAGCGAAAACTCATCTGCAAGAACACAACACCAGCAAAATTTCCAAAGAGTCAAAGGATATCCTGGAGACCCACCTGATGATGCTCGATGATCCCGAATACATCGGACAGATTGAGGCATACATCACAACCAATCTGGTCTGTAGCCAATGGGCCATAGATTCAGTGACAAATGAAATGGTACGTCTGTTGGAACAATCCAAGGATGAACTCCTGCGAGAGCGGGCTCTTGATTTCAAGGATGTCTCCCTTCATTTGATTGATGCAGTCAAGGGAGATGGACAGCGACCGCTGGAATCGCTTGATGAGGATGTCGTCCTGATTGCCGATTCTCTCATGCCCTCTGAATTGTTCAGCATGGACAAGACCCATATCTTGGGAATCAGTCTGGATGGGGGTGGAAGGGCTAGCCATGTGGCAATCCTGGTGCGCGCTTTTAATATCCCGACGGTCCTGGCGACTGGAACCGCCTCGAGGAATGTGAAGGATGGCGATGAGATTATTCTCGATGGATCATATGGGGAAGTCTATGTCCGTCCTGACCTGATTGTTGCTCAGATGCTCGATGAGCGTTTTGCGCTCTGGCAGGAGCATGAAGCCGAACTGAAGAAGATGATTGATCTTCCCACCGAGATGACCGATGGGCATACCATGTTGCTGAAGGCAAATATCCAAACCAGTATCGAGGTGGATGCAGCCAAGAAGAGTGGTGCGAGTGGAGTTGGTTTGTTCCGCTCGGAATTTCTTTTCATGGAATCCGTGGAACTCCCTTCCGAACAAAGGCAGTTTGAGGCTTACAAGCAAGTCCTGGAAGCCGTTTCACCCAAGCCGGTCACCATTCGTACCATTGATATTGGTGGTGACAAAATTGTGAAAGGGTTGGGAATTGATGAGAAAAATCCTGTACTTGGGTGGAGGGCTGTACGTTTCTGCCTCTCCCGGAAGGATATCTTTATCGTACAGCTGAGAGCATTGCTCCGTGCCAGCGTATATGGTAAGTTGCAGATCATGTTTCCTATGATCAGCGGCATCGAGGAGTTGAATGCGGTCTTGCATCTCCTTGCACATGTCAAGGAGGATTGCCGCAATGAGCAGATCCCCTTCGACCCTGATATCAAAATAGGAACCATGATTGAGGTACCGTCTGCAGCCTTGTGTGCAGATATATTGGCAAAAAAGGTAGACTTCTTCTCTATCGGAACCAATGACCTGATCCAGTACACAATTGCTGTCGATCGGGGTAATGAGAAGATAGCCTACCTATATCAGCCATTTCACCCCGGGGTGCTGCGATTGATCCAAATGATCGTGGAGAAAGCCCACCAGAATAATATACCGGTAAGCCTCTGCGGGGAGATGGCTTCTGATCCTCTCTGTTCCGTGCTGTTGGCCGGTATAGGGTTGGATGAACTGAGCATGGGGTCCCAAAGCCTCCTGCAAGTGCGAAAAATCTTGCGATCGGTCTCCTTTGAAGAGGCGAGAGCACTGGCACAGCAGGCTCTGGAAATGGACTCTTATCTCACGATTAATACGTTTATAAGGGAGTGGATGCATGACCGATTCGATCATTTCACCACCATTTGACACACAAGATTCACCGGCTAAGATTCCGGTTATTTCTATTGTAGGCCGTCCCAATGTGGGTAAGTCCACGCTGTTCAATCGCTTGATTGGCAAGAGACGAGCAATTACCGATCCAACCCCAGGGGTTACCCGTGACTTGATTCCTGAGCGCTGGTATTTGGGGAACCACCCTGTTACGCTTGTCGACAGTGGCGGTGTAAAGGTCGAGCGAGAAGGATTTGATGACTTGGTTGCCAACAAGAGTTTGAGCCTCCTTTCACAGAGTGATGCCATCCTTTTCATGATGGAATGTACTGCTGTCACCGCTGAGGATGAAGAGTTGCTTACAGCCTTGCGTCCCTATAGCGAAAAGGTGTTGCTCGTCGTAAACAAGGTAGATGGTCCCAAGCGTGATGATCTGGTCTGGGAATATTACCAGTATGGATTCCAGCGCGTGGTGGGTATCTCTGCAACACATGGGCTGGGTATCGAGGACCTTGAGGATACCCTGCTTGGTATGCTCAATATGGTAAGCCTTGATGAGGCGCCAGAAGAGACCGAGCGCGTCAAGTTGGCCATCATGGGGAAACCCAATACAGGCAAGTCCACACTTACCAACCTTCTCGTTGGTTCGGATGTCTCAATAGTCAGTGAAATTGCGGGAACCACCCGCGATGTTGTCATGGGTACTTTCTCCTACAAGGGAAGTGATTTCACTGTACTCGATACTGCAGGAATCAGGCGTAAGAGCAAGGTTGAGGAGGATGTGGAATATTACTCCGTCAATCGTGCCATCAAGACCATTGATGAGGCAGATGTTGTGTTGTTGATGGTGGATGCAATCGAAGGACTTTCGGACCAGGATAAAAAGATTGCTAATCTTATTGTCCGAAGGGGTAAGGGAATCATCCTGGTACTGAACAAGATTGATTTGCTCACCGGAATTGGTAATGAGTTGCAGGCGATCAAGGACAGAATAAGATTCCTCTTTCCCATTCTTGGTTTTGCACCCATCACTTCAATCAGTGCACTCAAGGGGCAGGATATTGGGAAATTGCTCGATACAGTATGGGGGGTATGGAGGCAACTCAACAAGCGTGTCGATACTTCCCAGCTGAACGAAGCAATCAAGGAGTGGGGAGAAGCATATCAGCCACCTCGTGGAAGCATGGGCCATTACAAGGTCTATTATGGTACCCAGTTTAGTGCCAACCCGGTGAAATTCCTAATGTTCGTCAATCGAATCAAGGATTTTCCGCCGATTTACATCCAGTATTTGAAGAACTGTATTCGAAGAGACCTCGGGTTTACCCAGATTCCCATCGAGGTAGATCTCCGAGAGCGTCGGCGTAATCCTTCCTTACATGAGAGAGGTCCAAAGAAACCATTGGTTCAAGGTCCGAAGCCCGAGCAGAAGCGAAATGTCGGAGGAAGGGCGTTTGCAAAGCCCATGGCAAACAAACCGGGCAATGTAGCTTCAGTTGATAAATCTCGTAAGCGTATTGAAAAGCAGGCAAAGCGCACCACCGGCAAGAAACGAGGTTGAGAATGGGGTATCTTGGAGAGAAAGGTATCAAGGTTCTCGCACTCGATATTGATGGGACGCTGTATCCTAAAAGGATGCTCAATGCAAGAATGGTTCGTTCCATGGTTCCCTCCCTTTCTCTTGCCAAGGCTTTCAACTGGGCAAGAAAGGAGTATCGTAGGGTGCAGGAGATGTACCCTACTACTCCTGAAAATCGAGAGGGATTTCTGGATCGTCAGGCTCAGCTTGTAGCTTCCCGTCTCAAGGGGAATAAAACAACTGACCAGGTTAAGGCTGCTGTTGACAAGCAGTTTTATCAGGCTTGGGAACGTTCTTTCATGAGTATCAAGGCGTATCCGGAAATGGTTGAGACACTTGAGCAAGTGCTTTCCCAAGGGGTGAGGATAGCTGTTTTCAGTGATTTTCCCGTTGCTGGTAAGTTGCAGGCACTTGGCATTGATGGTCTGGTAGACTGTGCCTACAGTGCAGAGGCGAGTGGATACTTGAAACCGAGTGCAAAGGCATTCAATTTCTTGCTTGATCGCTTACTGGTGGATCCTGACCAGGTACTCTACATGGGTGATAGTTACTCCAAGGATTGCAAGGGAGCAAAGCGAGCAGGGATGCATTCCTGTCTGATTACCAAGGCTACATACAAAAGCTTCCCTGAGGCTGACCTAGTGGTAAGCTCTTGGAAGGAGTTTGCTTCTCTGGTACTCTGAGGATGTTCTGGTAGGAGGTTTCTCTATGGGACTTGAGCTTTTGCTTCCGGTAATCCTGTTTATCATCACGTTAATCATTATCTATATGCTCCGTGTCGAGGATAAGCGTGATAGACGTCTGGATCTCATGAAACAGAAGGTAGGGCAGTTTTCTCGGGAACTGGAAGCATCGCGTAATCAGTTCAAGGATACCTCCCAGCAAGTGGAAGAGCGGATCAACCACCGAATCGATGCTGCCAACCAGATGATGCTTAGAATAGAAGACCAGATGACGGAACTTGAAGTGAGGAGTGATGATCTTGCAAAATTGCAGGATGTTCTCAATACATATCGCGATTCACTCACCAAATTGGGAACAACCACCACACAGATTGAAGCTCGTATAGCGCATACAAAGAATGAAATTCAGCGTATCGAGGCCGTTGATACAACAATCAAACAATTTGATGAACGTATAGAAGCCTTCAAGCGGATGCTCCAGGATGCAGTTGAAGAGAGTACCAATTCCATCAGCCAACAACAGCTGAAGGTGAAGCAACTTCTTGATGCATCCTATGCTACGTTACAGGAATATGAAGCAGAGGTGCAAGAAGTCGAACGGCAAAACCAGAATCGAGTAGCTTCCCATGCAGAGACACTGAAGAGCAATGAAGCAGACTCGCTCTCTGTATTGACCACACAATTGGCAAAAATCAGGCAAATCGGGGATGATGCAGAGCAGATCATCACCAACAGCAAACGTGAGTTGGAAGCTGTAAGAGAGCAGTCCTTCCAGGATGTACAGGAACAAAAGAGCCAGTACGAGGCTATAAAGACAGAGAGCCGGGAGTTCTTCATGACAGAGAAAGAAAGTCTCTTATCTTTGATTGAGGAAGTCAAGAACCGTGTTACTGAGTCTCTAACCCAATTCAGCCAGCAATGCGATCACGATATGGAAGCTGTATTCACGCATACCATAACCAAGACTGACCAAGCGTTCCAAACCATGGTTCATACGATTTCTTCCTATCTTGAGGAACTGCAAAAGCGGATGGATCAGGCTCAAACAATAAGCAAGAAGCTGGAACAACAGGAATATGACAGCTTGCATAGTTTCAGTGATGAAATCCAAAAACTATGTGAGCAACATGATCGCGCAACAGAAAACTTGCGGAAAAGTGGGCGCAAGCAAGAGGAACTTCAGCAAATCATTCTTTATCTGAGGGAAGAGGCTAGTGCGTTGCAGGGTGAGCTGGGTGTAATGAAGCAAAAGCACGAGGCATTAGCCTCTGAGCATGCTGAAGGGCTTCAAGCAGCTTCTTTTGAGGCCCTAGCCCTACACCTAACAGAAGAACAAGAAGCCTTGCACAGTATTGAACAAACATTGCAATCAAAACAGGAAGAACTTGCTTCCCTGGAACAGGACCAGGTAGTCGCTGAGGTGGAGGATGAACGTACCCCTTGGGTCGAATACGTTCCTGAGGGAGATGAGGAAGAAATCTCTTTAGAGGATGAAGACGATAAAACTACTTGACGCTTACACATCGGTGTGAGTATGTTATCGGCAAGCCCAGGGGTGGGCTACTCTTTACGCTATACACTATTAAGACCTTTGGCCTGACATATTGCAAGTAATTGCAGGTTGGGCTTGTGAATAGACATGTGCCTGCGCCTTTCGTGGGTATATGGGAAATTGAGGAATGGAATGGAAAAGAAACAGAAAGAAAAAAGCAAGTCCAAAAGCGCACAACCTGATGTTGAACCAGAAGTGAAAGAAGAACTTCACCCACAGGAGAGTGAAAATCAGCCTGCACAAGAACAAGAAGTACAGGAAATGTCTGAACTGGAACAGAAGGAGTTGGAAATCGTGCGATTAAAAGAACAGCTTGCTACTGCACAGGAGGAAGCTGCCTCTTTGAAGGAGCAAATGCTTCGGGATCGTGCAGATCTAGAGAATTATAGGAAACGTCTCATCCGTGACAAGGAAGAGACGGTAAAGTTTGCAAATGAAAACCTGATTAGGGATCTTCTGCAACCACTGGATGATCTGGGTAGGGCCATTCAGATTGCAGAGTCCACTAAAGACTATGAAAAAGTGCATGATGGGGTGGTGATGGTTAATAAGCAGCTTTATTCCACTCTGGAAAAAAACTGGGGTCTACAGAAAATTGATTCTGTAGGCAAGGAATTTGACCCACTGGAACATGAAGCATACCAAGTGGCAGTTGATGACTCCCTGGAACATGAAGTAGTACTTGAAGAGTACGCCGTTGGGTATAAATTGCATGGCCGGGTGCTCAGACCTGCTAAAGTAAAGGTTGGTAAGCCAAACATTTGACGATTGGTGATGGTATGAGTACCTTTGGTTTACGGGCTAGATACCCGAAATTAAATATTTGATAGTTAATTTGGAGAGGAGAAATATAACATGGGAAGAATTATTGGAATTGACTTGGGGACTACCAATAGCTGCGTAGCAGTAATGGAAGGAAATGATCCCGTGGTCATCGCGAACAGCGAAGGTCAGCGGACTACCCCCAGTGTTGTTGGATTTACCGCCAAGGGAGACCGCCTGGTTGGGCAGCCTGCCAAGAACCAGATTGTTACCAATGCTGAGAATACCGTGTATTCCATCAAGCGTTTCATGGGAAGAAAATACCGTGAAGTTCCTTCTGAACTCCAGAAGGTTTCCTATAAGGTAACCGCTGGAAGTGGCGATGAAATAAAAGTTGAAATCCGTGGAGAGTCGTTCTCTCCTCAGGAAATTTCAGCAGCAATCTTGCAGAAGATGAAGAAGACAGCTGAGGACTACCTTGGGGAACCGGTCACTGAGGCCGTTATCACCGTCCCTGCATACTTTAATGATGCCCAGAGACAGGCTACCAAGGATGCTGGTAAGATTGCTGGTCTTGATGTTAAGCGTATCGTCAATGAGCCGACTGCAGCTGCATTGGCTTATGGTTTGGGCAAGGACGCTACTCGTGAAGAGAAAATTGCCGTCTATGACCTAGGTGGTGGTACATTTGATATCTCTATCCTTGAGCTTGGTGATGGCGTATTCGAAGTAAAATCTACGAATGGTGATACACACCTTGGTGGTGACGACTTTGACCAGCGAATTATCGAGTGGATGGTGAGTGAGTTCAAGAAATCCAATGGAATCGACTTGGCTGCTGACAAGATGGCCTTGCAGAGGTTGAGAGAAGCAGCAGAAAAAGCAAAGATTGAGCTCTCCAACTCAACAAGTACTGATATTAACCTGCCGTTCATCACCGCTGACAGCAGCGGCCCGAAGCACTTGCAGATGAGCTTGACCCGCTCGAAGTTTGAGCAACTGGTTGCCGACCTGATTGAACGCTCCAAACTTCCTGTACAGAATGCACTTCGTGATGCAGGGCTGAGTGCTGCTGATGTTGATGAGGTCATTCTGGTTGGAGGTTCCACAAGAATTCCAGCAGTACAGACAATGGTTCGAGAGCTATTCAAGAAAGAACCTCATAAGGGAGTTAACCCCGATGAAGTAGTGGCTATGGGAGCTGCTATCCAGGGTGGTATCCTTGGTGGTTCTGTCAAAGATGTCCTTCTGTTGGATGTTACTCCGCTCTCTTTGGGTATTGAGACGCTTGGTGGTGTCTGCACCCGTTTGATCGAGCGTAATACGACAATCCCAACCCGTAAGAGCCAGATTTTCAGCACAGCCGCTGATGGTCAGACTGCAGTAAGTATTCATGTCCTGCAGGGTGAGCGTGAGATGGCCAGCCAGAACAGGACACTCGGAAAGTTCGATTTGGTCGGTATTCCTGCTGCCCCACGTGGTGTACCTCAGATTGAGGTTACCTTCGACATTGATGCTAACGGCATTGTGCACGTTTCTGCAAAGGATCTGGGTACCGGTAAGGAACAGAAGATTCGTATTGAATCCTCCAGCGGACTAAGCGAAGATGAGATCAACAAGATGGTCAAAGAAGCAGAGGCCCACGCTGAAGAGGACAAGAGAGAACGTGCCCGTATTGATGCCCGCAATGAAGCTGACAGCTTGATCTACTCCACTGAGAAATCCCTCAAGGATTATGGTGACAAGATCAGTAGTGAGGATAAGGCTACTATCGAACGTGCTGTAGCAGACCTCAGGGGCGTCATGGACAACCAAGGCGCAACTGCAGAAGAGATTAAGGCCAAAGTCGAGACTTTGCAGCAAGCTTCCTACAAGCTGGCTGAGGAAGTCTACAAGCAGAGTGCTGCTTCCGGTGCTGAAGGCGCGGAAGGGCAGGCACAGGATTCTTCCTCCCAGGAGTCAACCGGGGAGACCAAGAAGCCTAAGGATGGCGTCGAAGATGCTGACTTTGAAGTCGTAGACTAAGGAGTCGATTACAAGGTACTATAGTGAACGGCTTACCATCATGTCGGCTTCGGCCGACATGATGTTTCTAAAGCCAATCTGTTCTAAGGAAGTCGCACCGTGGCGAAACGTGATTATTATGAAGTGCTTGGAGTTGGAAAGACTGCAACACTAGACGAAATTAAAAAGGCCTATCGCAAATTGGCAATTGCCAACCACCCAGACCGTAATCCGGGAGACAAGGCAGCCGAGGACCGCTTCAAGGAAGCAACTGAAGCATATGATGTCCTTGGTGATGAAAAGAAACGCAAGATGTACGATCAATACGGTTTTGCAGGAGTTGATGGAGCCAATGGTGGTGGTCACGACTACTCCAACGTGTACCGTGATTTCAGCGACATCTTTGGTGGTGGTTTTGGTGGTGGTGGCTTTGAGGATATCTTCAGCTCCTTCTTTGGAGGTGGTGGTGGCAGAGCTCAAGGCAGGAGTGGCCAGCGAGGTCCGGAAGCAGGATCCTCTCTTAGGTATGATGTGGACGTCGATTTCAAGGATGCTGTTTTCGGCACGAAAATTGAAGTAGCATATTCCCACCAAGTAGCATGTGATGTTTGTCATGGAAGTGGAAGCGAGGGAGGCTCTGGAACCAAAGTCTGTCCTACCTGTAATGGTTCAGGACAAGTCAGACGGAACAGTGGATTCTTTGCAATTGCTAGTACATGTCCGACCTGTGGAGGCTCCGGTCATGTCATTGAGAATCCTTGTTCATCCTGTCATGGCACTGGCTTGAAACGAAAGCAGCAGAAGGTGAAAGTGGCCATCCCTGCTGGTGTGGATACCGGTAGCAGAGTTGTACTGAGAGGAATGGGTGATGCAGGTCCCAATGGGGGACCTTCCGGGGATTTGTATGTATATATCACTGTCAAACCCCATAAGTATTTCGTTCGTCAAGACTATGATCTTTTCTGCCAGATACCTATATCAATAACACAGGCCTCACTAGGCGGGGAGATAAAGGTTCCTACCATTGATGGGAATTCCATCAAGGTGAACATTCCTTCTGGAATCCAGAGCGGCAAAATGCTACGAGTGAAGGGTCGGGGAGTTACCAAACTCAATACAAATGACCGGGGTGATATGTACATCAAGCTACAGGTCCAGATTCCCAAGCGATTGGGAATGAAGGCAAAGAAGCTGATGCAGGAATTAAGTGCTGCATTGGGTGAGGACGAATCCCCCAATCCAGTTCCTTTCGAAGCGTAGTGAATTGGGCTGCCATGGTTGGTAGCCCTTTTATAGCGTAATGCATAGGAGCATTGCATGGGTGAAAAAATCATTGGTTTTCATGCTATAGAAGAGGGGCTGAAGAAGGCTTCCTCAGGGTCGGTGCTCTACATCGCCAGGGGAATGGGTGGGCATACCCAAGATTTGGAACGGCAAGCTCTACTGAGTTCGAAAGTTGTGGTTAAGAAGATTGCAAAGGTTGAGATGGACCGTATGGTAAGTCAAGCGGACCACCGTGGTGCTGTTCTGGATCTTGTGAGTTCTGCACAAGAGCTGGGTGGAAAGGTTCAGAATCTTTCTGTAAAGGATTTTTGTAAGAATCTTCACGATGATGACAGTGCACTGATTCTGGTGCTTGATGAAATTACCGACCCGCAAAACCTTGGAGCAATCCTCCGCTCGGCAGACCAATTCTCTGTATCCTTGGTGGTGGTTCCTGATAGACGGAGTGCCCATGCAAACAGCACGGTGATCAAGGTCTCCTCTGGGGCTGCCCATTATGTTCCGATGGCACAGGTGACTAACATCAACCGTGAGATTGAGTACCTGAAGAGTCAGGGCTTCTGGGTCTATGGGGCAGCCATGAATGGTCAGGCAGTCTATAAAACTACATTCCCTAATCGAACTGTGTTGGTCATGGGTAATGAAGGGAAGGGAATTGGTCAGCTGACCCAGCGCCTTTGCGACCATATGGTCTCAATTCCTATGACTGGTCATATCGATTCTTTGAACGTTTCCGTTGCTACAGGCATACTCCTCTATGAAGTGAGAAGGCAGCAAGCAACAAAATAGGTGTAGACACATTGGATATATCGACCTAAGATACCCCCTAAAAAGTGTATTTTTTCATATCTATGCAGTAAATTTACAGAAACTTGTATAAATAAACAATCTTTTCTTGCGCTAGGCCCATCTTCTCCGTATTATAAGGATTAGGAAAAATCCCGATTAAGGAGAGAAGTAGAAATGAAAAAGTCTTTAGCGCTTGTTCTCTGTGTTCTGTTGGTTTCAGGGGTCCTGTTTGCTCAGGGTGCACAGGAAGCTCCTGCAGCAGCTCCTGCTGCCGGCGACTTCCACATTGGAATCGTAACCGGAACCGTATCCCAGTCAGAAGATGATCTGCGTGGTGCAGAACGTCTTATGGAAGAATATGGTTCAGTGAATGACGGTGGAAAAATCCAGCACGTGACCTATCCTGACAACTTCATGGATGAAGCTGAGACCACTATCAGTGTTATCAGTGGTCTTGCTGATGACCCGAAGATGAAAGCCATCATCGTAAACCAGGCAATTCCTGGAACCACTGAGGCTTTCCGCCGAATCAAGGAAAGAAGACCTGACATCCTCACCATTGCTGGTGAAGCACATGAGGATCCAGGTGTCATCCAGAGTGCAGCAGATCTTGCAGTCAACAACGACTTTGTTGCTCGTGGCTACTTGATCATCCGCACTGCTCACGAACTTGGTTGTGACACCTTCGTGCACATCTCTTTCCCAAGACATCTCAGTTATGAGACCATGAGCCGCCGTGTTGCAATCATGCGTGCTACTTGTGAAGAATTTGGTATGAAGTTTGTCATGGAGACCGCTCCCGACCCGACTTCCGACGTAGGTGTTGCTGGTGCTCAGCAGTACATTCTTGAGAAAGTTCCCGCCTGGATTGAAACCTATGGCCAGAATGCAGCGTTCTTCTGCACTAACGATGCCCATACCGAGCCGTTGCTCAAGCAACTGATGACCTATGGTGGTTACTTCATTGAAGCTGACCTGCCAAGTCCTCTCATGGGATATCCTGGAGCATTGGGCATTGACCTTTCCTCCGAAGCTGGTGATTTCAAAGCCATTCTTGCAAAGGTTGAAGCTTCTGTTGTTGCAAAGGGCGGTGCAGGACGTTTTGGTACCTGGGCATACTCCTATGGTTATACCACTACCGCTGGTCTTGGACAGCATGCGATCAACGTTCTCAATGGTGAAAGCGAACTGCTTAAGCTTTCCGACCTGATGAAGGCCTATGGTAAGTACACTCCTGGTGCTAAGTGGAATGGTTCTTTCTATACCGACGTCAACACTGGCGTTCGTGCAAGAAACCATGTCCTCATCTACCAAGATACCTACATGATGGGTAAGGGCTACATGGGTAACGCAGATTTGATCGTTCCCGAGAAGTATTTTGCCATTAAATAAGGTACGGTAATCGTAACATAGGGGGAGAGTGACACTCTCCCCCTTTATAGCGATATATTTTAACTCAACAGCAACGTGGGTATGACTGTTGTTTGGGCAGACAAGAGTCATAACCAAGTTTTGAAGGATATAAAAGAGATGCATGAGAACGAAGTACCTTTGCTGGAGATGAAGCACATCAGCAAGGATTTTTTCGGAAACAAAGTACTCACTGACATCAATTTCTCTCTCAACAAGGGAGAGATTTTGGGGTTGGTAGGAGAAAATGGTGCTGGAAAATCCACGTTGATGAAGATTCTCTTTGGAATGGATGAGATTCATCAGACTGGTGGCTATGGTGGGGATATCATAATCAATGGGGAAAAAGTGCAATTTTCTTCTCCCATCGACGCCCTTGCGAAAGGAATTGGGATGGTACACCAAGAGTTTTCACTCTTGCCTGATTTTACCGCTACCGAAAACATTCTATTGAATCGAGAACCACTGAAATATACTGTTTTCTCCGAACTGTTTGGAGAACGCTTGAATATTCTCGACCGCGAAAAGATGGACCAGATTGCTGAGCGGGCCATAGGCAGGCTCAAGGTTCCCCTGGACAAAGACATGATGGTTTCCCAGATGCCGGTTGGGCATAAACAATTCACTGAGATTGCACGTGAGTTGAGCAAGGAAGCAACCGATGTTGTTGAAGGCATAAAATTGTTGGTGCTAGATGAACCGACGGCAGTACTTTCAGAACAGGAAGCTGACAGCTTGCTCAAGGCTATGCGTTTGTTGAGCGAAAGTGGCATTTCTATCATATTTATCAGCCACCGTTTGCAGGAAATTATTGACGTGTGTAATACCATCATGGTTATGCGCGATGGTCAGATTATCAAGACAGTCCCTTCTCAAGGTGTTGTGATTGCTGACATTGCTCGTTGGATGGTTGGTCGCGATGTCGGGAGCTCAAAAAGAGAAGCACGGGGATTTGACTATGAAAATACCCCAGTGCTGCTTTCTCTGCAGAATCTCTGGGTGGATATGCCCGGCGAGGTTGTCCGCGATGTCTCCTTGGATGTCCATAAGGGAGAGATCCTGGGGATTGGAGGAATGGCTGGGCAAGGAAAACTTGGAATTCCCAACGGAGCCATGGGCCTCTTTCCTGCTGGAGGGAAAGTCATCTTTGAAGGGAAGGAGATTGCCTTGAACAATCCCAGACACTTCTTGGATGCCGGGATGGCCTTTGTCAGTGAAGACAGACGTGGGGTAGGCTTGCTACTCGATGAGAGCTTGGAGTGGAACATCTCCTTCACTGCAATGCAGATTCAGGAAAAGTACCTGAAGCGATATCTTGGAGGGTTGCTTAAATGGCGTGATCAAGCTGCAATCGAGGAAGAGACAGAGTCCTATGTCAAGCAACTTGAAATCCGTTGTACCAGCACCAAGCAAAAGGCAAAGGAACTTTCTGGGGGAAACCAGCAGAAAGTCTGTCTTGCCAAAGCTTTTGCAGTAGGTCCAAAACTGCTCTTTGTATCTGAACCTACAAGAGGTATCGATATCGGGGCTAAATCCTTGGTATTGAAGGCGCTTAGAAAATATAATGAGGAAAATGGGACAACTATTGTGATGATATCCAGTGAATTGGAAGAATTGAGAGCAATCTGCGACCGTGTTGCCATCATTAGTGATGGGAAAGTCTTTGGTATCTTGCCCGCCACCACCGATAGCGCGGAATTTGGTCTCTTGATGATAGGGCAGAAGAGCCAGGTACTGGAAGGAGGGAGCGTATGAATCTGCAGCAACTGACTTCTTCGGCCAAGGGGCTTGTTAAATCATTTGGATTAC
The DNA here is from genome assembly GCF_003429665.1 of Sphaerochaeta halotolerans. Classification (GTDB taxonomy): domain Bacteria; phylum Spirochaetota; class Spirochaetia; order Sphaerochaetales; family Sphaerochaetaceae; genus Sphaerochaeta; species Sphaerochaeta halotolerans. Next base: position 59,436 of record NZ_QUWK01000003.1, read on the forward strand.
CCCGTATCATTATCGGGTTATTCCTCTTGTCGCTTTTTATCACAGCTCCCTTTGTAGGAGTAAATATTGGAACCAGTCTCTCGGATACCTTCAACCGTTTTGGAATGAATGCGGTAATGGTACTTGCGATGGTTCCCATGATTCACAGTGGCTGTGGATTGAACTTTGGACTTCCCTTGGGAATCATTGCAGGGCTGTTGGGAGCAACCATCTCACTGCAAGTAAATATCCCAGGACCAACCTCATTTCTGTTGGCTATTCTGTTCGCAACGCCCTTTGCCGTTATTCTTGGCTGGGGGTATGGGCAACTGCTCAATAGAGTGAAGGGTGGGGAGATGATGATTGCAACCTATGTTGGATTTTCCAGTGTTGCATTCATGTGCATCATGTGGCTGCTGCTTCCTTTCAGTAATCCCACCATGGTTTGGGGGTATAGCGGAACAGGTCTTCGTACTACCATATCCACCGAAGGGTATTACCGGCATGTACTCAACGATTTCCTATCGATTCAGCTGACCGATCACCTAACGATTCCTACCGGAATGTTGTTGTTCTTCGCGCTTCTAGCATGTATCATCTGGGCATTCTTACATACCAAGACAGGTACTGCTATGACAGCAGTTGGCTCCAACTCAGTATTTGCTCGTGCAAGTGGCATCAATGTGGATAAAATCAGGACGTTAAGTGTTATCATGTCCACATGGCTGGGTGCTATCGGCATTCTTGTATACCAACAGAGTTTTGGGTTCATCCAGCTCTATATGGGACCGTTCTACATGGCGTTGCCGGCTGTATCTGCAATCTTGATTGGAGGTGCTTCGGTAAATAAGGCTTCCATTCTGAACGTGGTAATCGGTACATTCCTCTTCCAAGGCATCGTTACCATGACGCCTTCTGTCATGAATTCCATGATTCATACAGACATGAGTGAGGTTATCAGAATTGTTGTTTCCAATGGTATGATTCTGTACGCTCTGACAAGAAAAGCGGAGGTGACACGATGACACTCCATATGACAAAAACACAGAAACTCCTCCGTATTATGGGAAACAATATGGTTCCTATACTGTTTTTGGTGATATGTGCATTCGGTATTCCGCTCAGTGGGTATTCTGCAAACTTTCTTGCAAGTGAGATTGTGATCAGAATCTCAAGAAACTCGTTCTTGATTGTCAGTCTCCTAATTCCTATCCTCGCTGGCATGGGATTGAATTTTGGAATGACCCTTGGTGCTATGGCAGGCCAGATTGGGCTTATTCTGATCAGTGACTGGGGCATTGTAGGGATTCCCGGTATCATTCTGGCGATGATTATCTCCACCCCGATTTCCGTTTTACTAGGATGGTGGTGTGGAAAAATCTTGAACATGGCTAGAGGTCGAGAGATGGTGACAAGTTATATCATCGGCTTCTTCATGAATGGTATCTATCAGTTGGTTGTACTCTATGGGATGGGTGCAGTCATACCGGTGAGAAGCAATGCACTGTTGCTGCCACGTGGGTATGGCATCCGCAATACCGTCAACCTGATTGGTATCAGAAGGGCGCTTGATGATCTTCTTCTGATCCGTCTCTTTGGAATTCCCATTCCTTTGGCGACCTTGCTGGTTATCACTGTTCTCTGCTTGTTCATCCTCTGGTTCAAGAAGACCAAGCTTGGCCAGGACATGCGTGCCGTTGGTCAGGATATGGAAGTGGCGAGAGCTGCAGGTATCAAGGTGGAGCACACCCGTATCATTTCTATTGTCATCTCCACGGTCTTTGCCGGTTATGGTATGATTCTCTACCTCCAGAATATTGGGACCTTGAATACCTACAACAGTCATATGCAGATAGGTATGTTCAGTGTTGCCGCACTGCTTGTTGGTGGTGCATCGGTCAGCAAGGCAAATATCCGTAATGTATTCTTGGGAGTTATTCTGTTCCACTTGATGTTTATTATCAGCCCCATGGCTGGGAAAAACTTGATTGGACAGGCACAGCTTGGAGAGTACTTCCGTGTATTCGTTTCCTACGGTGTTATTACTATCTCCTTGGTGCTCTACGAGGTACGCAAGAAACGAGACCAACACTACGTTGGCTTGCAGCTTGCAGCTGATCAGGAGGCCCTGCAATGAAACTAGCCCTCACAAGAACCTTTTGGTTTCGTTTCGTAGCTATTCTCATCATTCTTGTATTCGCCGTAGTTTTGTTCTTCATCGGTAAACAGCATACTGTTTTGATCGACAACAAAACCGTCACGGTTGGAGGCCAAGAAATCAGGGCATTGCAGTTGGTGGAGATCCAGATAGACAACAAGGATTCCATGGAGCTTGCTGCTCGTGACCGTGATAAGGAAGATGTGACTGGGCAGAAGCATTCTGTAACCGTTATCTATACAGACTCCAATTGGGAAGAGTATACGATTGAGAGGACTTTCGAAGTTCCCTTGATGCAGGAGATGGTTCTGCTCTCCATCCCTACGCTGGTAGCCAATCCTGAAGCAGACCAATCACTGTGGTTGGAGAACTATGAACCCCCAACATATGCAGTCACAGCAGCTGATCGAGAGGAGGAGGTTATTATCGATGATCTCTCGGTGTTGCTGACAGATATTTAGCTAACTACAAGTGCAGTAAGGAGTACAATTAGGAGGGGTGCCATTCTGGCACCTCTTTGGTATACTTGAAGGTGTTTCGAAAATACAAATAAAACAGGAGCCTCTGTAATGCGAATAACTCGTGCACTGGTGTGTTGTCTTGTAGGGTGTCTCATGTCAGCCTCAATTTTTGGGGCAGTCAATCAACAAGAGGTCTACAGCTTGGATAGTGATGTCTATGATGCTATTGAAGCACTCTATATTCACCAAGGATTGTCTCTTCCCTCAACCACTGGTCCATACAGCCAAGCTGAACTTTCCCTGATGGTGGATAGAAGATTAGGGCCTCAGCTGGGGCTTTGATACCACCTTTGGAGACCTACACCCTTACTTCACTGGCACTGGAAGAGAGTCATGGAACTATGACGCAATCCATCATAAGCCACTTCTGGCAGTGAGCTTGGAAACCTGGCCGGGGGGTGCTTTCTATGGATACTCTGAGTTGAGTGTGGGGAACACCTATACTTTGGAAAATGGGTTTGGTACTACACCATTTGGTACTAATGTCCCGATGATTCCTCCATCTCTTATACCTGACCTAGACTTCAATATGCCTTACAGAGCCTTTGTTGCAACTGGGGGGGAGCATTGGAGTTTTCAGATAGGTCGAGATAGGTTGAGTTGGGGGGCAGGCCAGACTGGCAACCTGATGGTTAGTGATTCGTTCAAGTACCATACCATGGCCCGTGTGACGACCTTCAGCGATTGGTTTAAATATACCTTTGTGACATCGTTCTTCCCTCATCCTAGCCAATATATATGATCCAGGGGCTGCAAAGGAGCGAGTACCCCCAATGAAGGAGATGGTCAGTCAGATGTTCTGAAAAGGACATTTGTCCAACGATGCTCTAGGCTTAACACTGGCCGAGGAAGGCTTGGATACTCCTCTCAGATACAAATTATCATGTTCCCCGCTTTGGTACGATACATCTATCCATTACAGTTGCCTTGAAAGGCGAGATAGATATGTACACACCAAGTAGCGGAGGTACAACAGATTACGGAGCTATCTTGTTTTCTCAGGATTTGATTTCCACATCTTTTTGTGCAACCATTGGAGGAGAGAAAGCTCTAGAATTGAGGTCATCAGTAATTGAGAGCTGGGAGGTCTATTCCAGCATTTCTTACATTTCTTTTGGAGAGTATCTGCAGTCCAGTAATACGATTACTAAACGGTCGTGGGATATTCAGGTTGTCATGGGAACCACATTTACTTTCTAATGGCAAATGTACATTGAAAAAATTATGTCACAGGTTATGTCGGTATTCATTGACGGCATGGGTAAACTGAGAGTAGGATAAAAGTAGAGATGGATCTTGTTTATGTGTTTCCTTCTAACAACGGTCTTTCTCTGGGAGTTCTGAGACGATTTCTTCTAACCGTTCCCTTTGCGTGGGGGGAATCGAAAAGTTGGCGGCTGCCTGGGGAGGTGGCCGTCAGTCTTGATGGACTTTGGAACGGTTGGGCATGAGACTTCACTGTGGGGTGTGAGGTCTCATTGCTTTTTTCTTTCCCAAAGCTTTATTGTTTAGTTCTCGAAAAACCGATTTCCAATATCTTGTCGATACCAAGCACCTTCAAAATTCACTAGTTTGACACCTTTGTATGCATTCTTGTTTGCATTCATGATATTGTAACCGACTCCTACTACAGTGACACAGCGCCCACCAGTGGTAACCAATTTGCCTTCATACTCTTGCACCCCTCCAAAGAAGTAACGTGGAGCGCCTTCGAAGCTATTGTAAAGCAGGGGAGCGGGCATTGATTCGAGTTTCTTTCCAATGATGGGTTTCTCGGGATAGCCCTCAGAAGCAACTACCAAGGCAACTGCCGATTGGTTGGAAACCTCAAGATTGAGGGAAGAAAGTGTATCATGCTTCATTGCATCAAGAATATCGACAATATCCGTGTTTATAAGCGGGACGAATGCCTGTGCGGCAGGATCGTTGAATCGAACGTGATAATCAACCAATATTGGTCCATTTTTGGTGATGATGACACTGATAGTCAGAACACCTTTATATGCCATCTTCTCAGCCTTCAAACCGAACAACACCGGTTCGATGATTGAATCGACGAGAGCCTGGCTAAGATCTTTTTGGAGTGGAACCGGACAGATGGAACCCATCCCACCGGTTGGCAATCCTCCTTCCTCAACCTTCATATAGTCACTTGAGGTGGGAAGCATGAGATATCCTTTGTTATCCAAGAAGAGGGTAATGGTAATAGGAAGCCCGTTGAGATGCTCTTCAAGGATGATTGGTCCAGTGGCAAGCAACCCTCTGGAGAAATCCATCAAGGTGGAATAGTCGGAAGAATCTACCATAATCCTGCTTGGTGCAATTGCATTGCTCTTGACTACAAATCGTTCCCCTTCGTGACGTTTCAAATACTCTGAGAGCTTTTCTTCATCATCAAACAGAACGTGGGAAGAAGTAGGAATGTTGTGCCGGTCGGAGAACATGCGGGCAAAATTACGGTCACCTTCAAGTTTCAAAGCCCGGTTGGGTGCTCCGAACGTGTCAATCCCCCGTTCATTGAGAAAATCAATGACACCAGTAAAAAGTGGTGCCTCAGTACCGACAAATACAAAGTCGATCCCATACGTTTGACACGCTTCATAAACCTGTTCAGGGTCTGAAGGATCAATGGCCAGATTTACAGCTATCGTCTTTGTTCCCACATTGCCAGGTGCTACATATAAGCCATCAATCAACCTACTTTGAGAGAACCACCATGCAATGGCATGGTCTTTCGCTCCGGACCCTAACACTAATACTCTCATTGCATTTCCTTATTCGATGTGATTGCTCAAATAAACGTACCATTTTACCGCATTACAGGTCAACAAGTGGACTGAGAGCTTCAAGATACTGTTCTCGTCTGGAGGCTTGTACTACAGCTTGCTTTATTGTTGATGTATTGGGAATTCCTTTCAGATAACTGCAAGTATGTTTTCTCATCAGTGTACAGGCTGTCCTTTCCCCAAAGGCGTCGATCATGAGGTCCAGATGTCGTAGAATGGCTGCTTTCCGCATTTCTATAGAGATAGGCTCAGGTTCCTTTCCCTGCAAGATAGCTTTTGCCTGGGAGAAGATGAACGGGTTGCCAATGGCCCCACGGGCAAACATCACCCCATCAATACCGGTTTCTTCAAGCATCCTCTTGGCATCTTCCGCCTTGAAGAGATCCCCGGAACCAAAGACTGGAATCCCATAGCCATGCTGAACCGTGTATTGCTTGAGTTCCGTGAGCTTGCTCCAATCAGCAAACGGTGCATAGCCCTGGCTGCGGGTTCGTGCATGGAGCGTCAATGCACTTGCCCCTCCATCAAGGGCAGCTTGTGCAAACTCAAGAAAGTTCTCGCTCTGTGCATCCCAGCCTGTTCTTAACTTAACCGATACAGGTATATCCGTCTCTTCTGTGATGATGTGAACTATTTCAGTGATAAGCTTGGGCTGTTTCATCATAGCCGAACCAGCTCCAGTCTTGGTGACCTTGGGAACGGGACACCCGCAATTGATGTCAATAACCTCAGGCTGGTAGGGTTGAAGCTGCTCCAAGGCTTCCTTGAGCGAGTCAGCGTTCCCCATGAAGAGTTGAACTGCGTACTTTGTTTCATTTTGGGCACGTCCCATGAGTGCCAGCGTTTTTTGGCCTTTTCGTGCAAGGCCTTCCGCACTGACCATCTCTGTGTAGGTGAAATCGGCTCCTTCCTCAATGCAGAGCGTTCTGAATGGAATATCCGTATACCCGGCAAGTGGGGCAAGGAACAGGTTTCCACCGAGCGTTGTCGATCCAATCGTTACAGGGTGATAGAGGTTCTCTTCGTTCATATATCCTTCGGAAGGGCAAAAGCCCTGAGGCTGTTATCATAAAGTGTTTGGGAGAGAGCTTCAAGAGATGTTTGCCTCAGTGCTGCAAGAACGGTTGCCGTTTCCTGGATATAGTGAATTTTGTTTCGCTCTCCCTTGTGGGAGTAAGGAGTCATAAAAGGGGCTTCGCTCTCGATGACTATTCGGTCTTCAGGAAGGCGTATAGCCACCTCTTGCAACATCCTACTGTTCTTGAAGGTTAGATTACCTGCAAAAGAGAACGTGAGATTCATATCCAATGCTCGTCGAGCGAAGGTCCAGTCTTCTCCAAAACAGTGCAGAATACCACCCTTTGGGGGAAGCTTTTCCTTGAGAATGGGCAATAGGTCTTCTCCCGCATTTCGGTTGTGTATGATCACCGGGAGATCGAGATGTTTGGCAATTTCGAGATGTTTGAGCATCAACTCTATCTGCGCGGTCTTGTCACCTCCGAACATATGGTAATAATCGAGTCCCGTCTCACCGATGGCGATGATACGTTTCTTTTTTGCATGGGCGATGACGCGCTCTTCCCAGTCATGACCTGGGTGGGCGACTTCAGTAGGGGAGACCCCTACTGCATGGAATACATCCTTTGCACTTTCCAAATTGGTGTAGGTTTTCTCAAAATCGCTTAGGCTGTTGCAAATGCTCACAACATGCTTGACCGACTTGACTTTTGCAAGTTGGACAGCAAGCAGTTGCTCCATTTTGTCATCCTGTATCAACCCTATGTGGGCGTGCGTGTCAAACAGTTGCATACCGACTCCTTGAGAAGCTGACAAGCCTGTGTGAAGGATGGGTCCACTATAGCATGGGCAATATGAACCGTCAACGTTGTAACTCATATGCAGTAAAATAGTTATATACATATGTCGAGAGTTTGACAATTTATTATTGACGTGGTAGCTTTACTGCAGTGCTATGATCAAATGGCAAAGGATATAGATGAAACGAGAACGAACGAGTGCCGATAGCCGAGTCCAGAAGAACCGGCCATCACAAGGCTATATATATTTGGTTAAAAACCCTTCTTCAAATGAGATGAGCATCTGTGCTTGGGACTCTGTGTTGTATCCAGGGACCTCAGTAGTTGCGCCCACTCGCTATGGACTTGATCTTGGGATCATTATCTCTGCTGCAGACCAGCTTGGTAAGTCCTACGAGTCTGGATGTGACCAGCCGAGAGCAGCATGTTTTCACGCAGAGGACTGTCTTCCCAAGGATGAACGGGAAGCATTCCATGCTGGAGATCCAGAGGAAGCACTTCCTTCCTACTCACTTGAGAAAGATGAGGATCCATGTGAATCCTGTGCAGGGTGCAATCCACAGCGAGAACCCGGAGAAGTTGAAATTTCAGGGGATGTGGTGTGGATTGACCGTTTGGCAACCCCCTCGGATTTGAGTCGGTATCAAGAGCAATCAGCCAAAGAAGATGAGGCGATGCGTATCTGCCGAGAGAAAATTGCTCACCACAAGCTTGATATGAAGCTGGTGACGGCCCATTTTCTGCTTGGAGAGCCGAAGATCATTTTCTTTTTCACTGCAGATGTACGGGTGGATTTCCGTGAATTGGTCAAAGATTTGGTTTCAGTGTTCCGTATCAGAATCGAACTGAGACAAATCGGGGTTCGTGATGAAAGCCGTGTGCTTGGGGGACTAGCTGTTTGTGGGCGCGATTTTTGTTGTCATGGTGTGACTGACAAACTCGATCCTGTTTCCATCAAGATGGCCAAAGAGCAAAATCTTTCGCTGAATTCCATGAAAATTTCAGGTCCTTGTGGTCGATTGCTTTGTTGTCTTTCCTATGAGTATGATTTCTATGTCGAGGAAAAACGCAATTATCCACCAGAAGGAAGCAAATTAAAGGTTGGTTATGACTTGATGAAAGTTCATGAAGTCAACATACTGTCGAAACGTATCACACTCAGTGGAAGTGAGGGGAGAATGTTTACCATCCCGCAAAATGCGGTATTTTTTAATATTGACACCAAGCGATGGGAGCTCGAGAAGGAGTTTGCAAACGAATTTTTGTCAAATTGAAGTAAAGCATTGTATTGACCCGTTTTATAGACTGTGATATGTTTTTAGACCGTCGGTACTTTGTTGCCGGCCTCAATTTTAATAAATGAAATACGTATTCAAGGTAATATGTTTGGAGGTATTACGTGATTAACAGGTCTGCTGAAAAAAGAGAGCGACAGAACCAAGTCCGGAAAATGAGAAACCGCGCAACAAAGAGCACAATGCGCACTGCAATCAAGAAATTTGATGCCGCTGTAGTCGCTGGGGACAAAGAAACTGCCGCTAAAGCTTTGGCTTTGAGTCTCAAACTGCTTGATTCAACTGCAGGAAAGGGTGTCATCCACCACAATACAGCCAACCGCAAGAAATCCAGATTGCAGAGCCGTTTCAATAAGATGACCAACCAGGCTGCTGTATAATCAGCCAGTCAGAATGATGAGCATATCGATTGTTAATCGGTGTGTATACATGCGTATAGAACGTGTTTAAGGAGTAACCATGGCAGGACCAAAGTTGACAAAAGCAGCCATAATCGAGAGTCTCCATGAGAAGCATGGACTGAATAGGGCCGACATCCACACAATCATCGACGAGTTCTTTGAAGAAGTGAAAGAAGGTCTTCGGAATGATCAGGTCATTGAGCTTCGTGGATTTGGAACATTTGAGGTTCGCACTCGTAAGGGCCGTGAGAGAGCGCGGAATCCAAAGACTGGCGCCATTGTTGCCGTCGAAACACATGGAGTTGCCATTTTCCGTCCAGGCAAAGAACTCAAGGACTATGTGTGGGATTTGCGTGATAACAAGCCGGAGAAGGAATAACCTTCTACGCTTTTGATAATTAGGAGAAGATCTCTTGGTTGACTTGCATGCAAGACGGAACCTCAGAACGGTTTGTTCTGAGGTTCTCGTGTTATTAGTTTCGGCATTTATCTACTCAATTGCCTTCCCTGGTCTCTTGTCGGCCAACGGCATCGGGTTTGTCGCAATGTTTGCTCTGATACCTGTATTTGCGGTAATCAGGAACACAACCTGGAAGTTGACTCCAATCTATGGATTCTTCTATGGGTTCATGTTCTATCTTTTCTTTAATTACTGGCTCAAGACCTTTCACCCGCTTGCCATTCTGATTGTTCCCATTATCAAGGGCGGGGAGATGCTCCTGCTCTTCCCCGTACTCAAGGCAGCCCAGAAGCTGTTCAAGAAATATGGATACTTGGTTGAGGCGTTGATATGGGTTGCTTACTCCTATTTGAGCCAGGACTGGTTTGCGGGATATCCCTATGGGACCCTTGGCTCAGCAGTGTATCGCTATCTTCCCCTCATTCAGATTTCCGAAATCTTTGGTATCTGGGGAGTCACCTTCATATTGGTGATGCCGCAGACTTTTCTTGGGGTATATTTGTACCGTTGGTACCATGACAGGGAGTATTCCCTGAAGGGATACCTGAAGGAACACATTGCTTTCATCATTGCATATGGGGCAGCCCTGCTGGCAACCTTGATCTTTGGGTTTGCTTCCATGGCATACTGGAAGGCTCAGGAACCTGATAAAACGTGGCGTGTAGCTACCATCCAGCATAGTGCAGATACTTGGGAGGGTGGGTACACCACCTACAAGCGAAACTTCAACACATTGCGCAAGATGAGTCTGGAAGCCTTGAAAGAAGACCCTGATATCATTCTCTGGTCCGAAACAGCCTTTGTTCCATCAGTTGCCTGGCATGAGAACTATCCTTCTGACCCAGCAACTTCAGCCTTGGTGGAGGAGTTTGTCGAATTCGGCAAGTCGCTTCCCATTCCTTTGGTAACCGGTAATCCTGAAGGAGTCATTAAAGATCCCAGCAAGCCAGCTCTTGGTGAAGATGGCTCTTGGAACCGAACCGATTACAATACCGTAATCTTCTTTGAGGATGGAAGAATCAAAAATACCTATAGAAAGCAGCACTTGGTGCCCTTCACCGAGCACTTCCCCTATGAGAAACAGTTGCCATGGCTCTATAATCTCCTGCTTGCAAATGATTACAACTGGTGGGAAACCGGCTATGACCCAGTGGTTTTTGAAACTGAGGAAGGGGTGAAGTTCTCTACTCCAATCTGTTTTGAGGATGTCTTTGGGTATTTGAACGCCGACTTTGTTTCCAATGGGGCTGATGTCATCGTCAACATGACCAATGATGGATGGTCAAAAGCTGTTCCTGCGGAAATGCAACACCTCGGATTAGCTGTATTCCGATCCATTGAGAATCGAAGAACCACGGTTCGAGGCACCAATAGTGGGATGACCTGTGTTATTGATGTTACGGGTAAGATTGTTGACCCGATGGCACCGTTTACGGTTGGCTATCATATGTATGATGTACCGGTATACAGTGGGGAAGTTCATGGGACTACCTTCTATACCCGGTATGTAGATTGGTTCGCATATCTGACCGTCTATCTTTCAGCCATACTTCTTGTCGGAGGTGCGCTGTATCGTCTGTATCGATATGTTACCAACAACAGGCAGAAACCATAATGACCTATACCAGTGCTGCTCTCTTTATCATCGGGACCGAATTGACTCGCGGGGTTATTGCAGACCGTCACACCCAAGTCATCTCAAGTCAGCTGACCCAGCTGGGTTATCGAGTTGATCGAATGGTTCTTGTACCTGATGACGGAACCATCGGGGATGTCCTTAGGGACTGCATTGATAATTGCGATCTGGTGGTGATGACCGGAGGGCTCGGACCCACCAGTGACGATATGACCCGAACCATTGTTGCCAATTTGGCAAAAGTCCCCTTGGTCCGTGACCGGGAGGCGTTCGATACCTTGCATGCACGAATAGGGGAGCGAATCTGGGGGGCGAATGAGCAACAGACCATGATTCCCCAAGGCTTTGAACTCATTCCAAACCCGTTAGGGACAGCTCCTGGATTCAAGGGTTTCATACCCAATGGAGAACGCCAGATTGCTTGTGTGGCAATGCCGGGTCCCCCTAGGGAGATGAATCCCATGTTCTTCGACCAGGTGATTCCCTGGCTTGCCCAGTTGATTGGGCATGATGATTTTTCCCGAAGCGAGTATTCTACATTTCTCATCCCTGAATCAAAACTGGAAGAGCTTTGCAAATCTATTTCTTTCAACGGGATGCAGTGGGGCACCCGGTTCCAGGATCTGAAGATAAGTTTGTATCTTGTAGATGGAAGTGAAGCTGATAGAACAGAGATGGCCAATCGCCTTCGGTCATTGGTGGGAGCGTGCCTGGTGGTTGATGGTGACGTCCAACCCACAACGTTGCTTACCACGTTACTTGAAGAGAGAGGAGAGACAATCAGCACAGCTGAAAGCTGTACCTCCGGATACATTGCCAAATTACTCACAGATCAACCTGGCAGTTCTGCATGGTTCTGGGGTGGTGTTGCAAGTTATGCCAATGAAGCGAAGAAGCAACTGCTTGGAGTTAGAAGCGAAACCTTGGAACAGGAAGGTGCTGTCAGTGAAGCTTGTGTACTGGAGATGGCGGAGGGTATGAGACGGACCTCTGGCAGTGACTGGTCGCTTTCGGTAAGTGGAATTGCCGGACCTGATGGTGGTACTCCTGAGAAACCAGTAGGAACCGTATGGTTTGGGTTTGCCTCAAAAACTCGAGAGAGTACAGCAGTAAAGGTACATATTGCATCCTACGGGAGAGATTCGGTAAGAAGGAGAGCCTCTGTAATGGCATTAATTCTTGCAACCCAATACATCAAAGGAGCCTGCTTGCTTGACACTGTCAAGAAGTGGCAATATATTTAAAGAACCAAACAGCGGAAAGAATTATAGAAAAATACGTTCCAATTCCGCATATTCTTACATTCTGTATTACAAATTAAGGAACTGGGCACTTGGTGCACCTTTATATATGATGAGGTGCAATACATTTCCCCTTTTCCGTTGGAGTTAATCCTATGTCTTCCGAAGAATTAGAGTTTAATGAAGCCAACGTGGCTGTAGCATCTGAACAGGAATCTGTAAAGAAGCCGATGCGGCGAGTGACCCGAAAAAAGAACCCTGCAAACGCAGAAGCACCTGGAAACACAAGTGAAGTGGCTGACCAGAGAGAGGAAGCACAGGGAACTCCTGAGCCTAAAAAACGTAGGGGCAGGCCTAAAAAGAGTGAATCTGAGAACACTGCAAAGGGAAAAGATTCTTCTGATTCCGAGCAACCCCAGCTTGAGTTTGAGGAGAAACAGAAAAGTCCTGCTCCTAAACAAGAACAATCTGCAGATACTTCCCAACCTCCTGCCCAGTACAAACAAGAGCAGAAGGGTCAAAACCAAAACCAAAACCAAAACCAAACCCATCGTAAACCCTACAACAATAGAAACAACCGAAACACCCAGAACAGAAATCATCCAAAAGGGTCCTATCCAAAGAGCCAAAGCTTTGGTTCGAACAGGGGAGGAAGGCCGAGCCATCAGGATGAACCTTCCAATGACCTGAATATTGAAGAACATCCAGAAGCTCCGGTCTTGGTTCTCGAAGATTTCACCACCATGTCCATTGATGAACTTCGCAAGGTAGGTCTGGAACGAGGATTGGATGCAGATACCATTCTTGATTTACGCAAGCAGGAAATCGTTGCAGAAATTCTTCGATTGCACACCTCCAGTGGTGGAGTGATTGTAGGAACTGGTACCTTGGAAATCCTCCCAGATGGATTTGGGTTCCTGCGTTCCCCCTCAAACAGTTATCTTTCAGGCTTGGAAGATGTTTATATCTCCCCCGCACAGATCAAGAGTCTGTATCTGAAGACTGGAGATGTTGTTTTCGGTCAAGTGCGGACACCTCGTGAAAATGAACGGTTCTTTGCCATCTTGAAGATATTGAAGGTCAATGGTGATGAGCCGATTACGGCAAAAATGCGTGTACCATTTGACAGCTTGACCCCTCTGTTCCCTGATCAACGTCTTAAGTTGGAAACCGCTGAAGAGGATATGTCGACAAGGATTATTGATATGTTCTGCCCGATTGGAAAGGGCCAACGTTCCTTGATCGTAGCTCCTCCCCGTACCGGTAAGACGGTGCTCCTGCAGAAAATTGCAAACTCTATCAGTACGAATCATCCTGAAGTAGTTCTGATGGTCCTTCTGGTTGATGAACGACCTGAGGAAGTGACCGATATGCGCCGCCATGTCAAAGGAGAGGTTATTGCCTCCACGTTTGATGAGCAGGCAAGCAGACACGTGCAGGTTGCAGAAATGGTTATCGAAAAGGCAAAACGCTTGGTTGAACACAAGAAGGATGTTGTCATACTTCTTGATTCCATCACTCGTCTTGCACGAGCTTACAACCAGACAGTTCCTGCGAGTGGCAAGATTCTCAGTGGAGGTGTGGACTCTAATGCGTTGCACAAACCCAAACGATTCTTTGGTGCTGCCAGAAATATTGAATTCGGGGGGAGCCTTACTATAGTTGCCACTGGTTTGATTGAGACAGGTTCCAGAATGGATGAGGTCATCTTTGAAGAGTTCAAGGGTACCGGTAACAACGAAATTATTCTGGATCGCCGTCTTGCCGACAAGCGACTCTTCCCGGCAATCAACATCAAGAAGAGTGGAACCCGTCGTGAAGACCTGTTGTTACCTTCTGACGAGGCTGCCAGAATCTGGCTCATGCGTAATGCTGTCAATGATATGGACGATCAGGAGATGACTCCGTTCCTCATTGACAAAATCCGGAAGACAAAGGATAATGAGTCATTCTTGCGTTCTATCAACACCGGTATTCCCGCGAATTCGGCAGCGTACTAGAGACCAGGAACAGATGTAGAGAAACTTGTCTGCTGCCTACAGCCAGCAGAACACATATCCTTGGAGGACCCTAAATGAAAGATGGAATTCATCCCCGTTATGAACTGAAAGAAATTCGTTGCTCATGTGGCAATGTAATCACAACCAAGACCACTGCAAAGAATCTTGAAGTTGAAATTTGCTCCGCTTGTCACCCTTTCTTCACTGGAACCCAGAAGATGGTTGATACTGCCGGTCGTATTGAACGTTTCAAGAAGCGCTATGGTTTGAACGACTAATCAGATTCTGTATCCTGTATAGTGATACGAGAGACCCTCTTTTTTGGAGTACCCAGGAAAGGGGGTTTTTTGCAAGTTTAGGATTCCGATTCACGCATTTGTTGGTCATATGGGGAAATGCACGAGTCCCGAATTATACAAAAGTAGGTTTTTTGTTGCATTATGCCGACAAGTATCCTAAAATTGAGCCATAAAAATTAGGTTGGGGCATGGACAACATCAGAAAACAACACATCAAGGAATACGGCGATTCTCCGCTGGTGATTACGCAGGTACCTGGAACATGTACCTTGCTTGGTAGTTATGCGGATGCGTGTCTTGGATGGTCCTTGGTGGGAACCGATTCCTCTTCATTGTACGTAGCGGTCTCTTACCGCAATGATCAAATGGTGAGGCTGTACAACCCAACGCTCAATGATCGAAAGCGCTTCTCCTTGAACAATATCAAGTATAGAAAAGAGGACCGATGGGGGAATTTTCTCAAAGCGGTTTTTTCGGTTCTTGCAAGTGAAGGGACTGAATTTACGGGAATGAACATAACTGTAGAAGGGAGTCTCTTGCATGCTGATACTCAAATGGTGAGTACCGCATGTTCGCTTGGAACTTGCCTCGCACTTGATGCTTTGCTCGCCCTTAAGCTTAGTTTCTCCTCCCAGATCAGAATTGCATATCAGGCATGTACGACGTTCAACAGCGAAGTCTGTTCTATCAGCGATCTTCTTACCATGCTCAATGGAAAGAAAGAAACTGTTCTTTATTATGATCTGCAGCATGTAACCTACAAAGAGTTGCATTTCCCCTTCACCAACAAGAATGATGAATATGTTGCTATCATAGTGGACAGTAAGATTTCCCCTAATGCAATGCGTGAAGAGATTAGAAGCAAGCGAAAGGCTATCAAACGTGCTTTTGAGAAACTGGATGAGTATAAAAGCGGTGGTTTCATGCGGGACTTCCCTGAGAGTGACCTTACCGGCCGTGTGGTGCCCTTGGAGGAGGAAGATCGCCATATTTGTGAATATATCCTGATGGAGTCTCGACTCACCAATGATGCTGCTTCCTTGCTCACTGAGAAAGATGCAGGAATGTATGGGAAAGTGATGAATCGGGTTCAGGCTGGGCTTCGGGATCTGTTGGAGGTAACCTGCCCCGAGGTAGACTGGCTCACCAAGAGAGCAGGTGAACTCAATGGGTGCCTTGGATCGGTCCAGGTTTCCAACGGGTTCAGCGGCAATATCATGGTCCTCTTGAGTAAACAAGCACTTCCAAGTTATATTGGTCGTCTGGAGGACTATGAACACATCTTTGGATTCCACCCTCGTTGGTATGTATTTGAGGGGAGCGATGCGGCAAAGGTAGTGTTTCAAGCATAGTAATGAAGATACTGCTGACAAATGATGATGGCTATAAAAGTGAAGGACTGAACACTCTTTCTGAGACGTTGTTGCGTGCCGGCCATGAGGTGTGGGTATGTGCCCCCGATTCAGAGCGAAGTGCGAGTAGTCATTCAATGACCCTTCGTGACGATATTACTATCACTGAATATGCCAAGAACCGGTATCATTGTAGCGGTACTCCTGCAGATTGCATTCTGTATGCCTTAAAAGGGAAAATTTTTCCTGAAGATCCTGATTTGGTCATCAGTGGGATCAATCATGGGTATAACATTTCCACAGACATCCTCTACTCGGGGACTGTTGGAGCGGCCAGAGAGGCCGCATTGACTGGATTGAGGTCGATGGCTGTCAGTTGTGCAAGAAACAAGGATGGGTCTTTCCCTTTCCAGCGGACTGCAGACTTTGTGGTACAACATCTTGAGGATTTCTATCCTCTTACCAATAGCGAGTGCATCATTAATATCAATGTCCCTGGTGAAGGGAATGGAAAGTGGAAGAGCGGGGTATTGAGTTATCTTGACTACCATGATGCAGTGCAGACTAAACAACAAGAAAAAACCCGTTACTATGACACTTCAACAGTACGTTTTGGTACTTCAGTAGTGCTTTCTATGAAGGGAGGGGTGCAACCTGTTCAACGCTGTAATACCCAGGGAAGCGATTTTCAAGCCGTGAGAGACGGGTATATCAGTGTAACTGCAATCTCAATCCTTCCTCCGGTGCATACGGCATCCCAAACCATGCTTGAATCGTTGAGCAAGGGGGGCAACTGTGGGTAATAAATGGGAGAATAAATGCCATAAGTGTGGTCTTTGTTGCCATGAGAAAGCAGTCTATGGTCGTGAATTGGTTATCGACCTGGACAGTTGGTGTGAGCATTTTGATCCTAAAACCAAACAGTGCAACATTTACGCTGAGCGATTCAGTCAATCGACCCGATGCAAAAAGATGACTACGATACGGGCCATGTTTGCATCGTACCTCCATGAAAACTGTGCCTATGTACAATGGGCACGAAGATTTCATATTCGTTTTGCGAAGAAGAGAATTCTTCGATTCATCCATAGTAAAACCTGTCCTGATGAGGACTCAGACGAAGACGATCTTTACGAAGTATTCAATGCGTAACAGTTATGTGACTTGACCCTAAGGGGTACCTGTTACTATCGTTTTCTATGAGGTTAATTATGGAACAGAAGACCATTTATTTGGATAACAATGCGACCACTCCCATGCATGAGGATGTTATTGAGGCTGTGAACGAAGCCAATACCCTCTTTGGGAATGCCTCGAGCATGCATAGCTATGGTCGTGAAGCCGCCATGGCAATAGAAGAAAGTAGAAAAGCACTTGCCTCCTTGATTGATTGCGATCCCTCCTCGATCGTTTTCACCAGTGGAGCCAGTGAATCGAACAATACTGTGTTTAATATTTTTCGCGAGCGCATAGACTTAGGGTCGAAACGCAACCGAATTGTTACCACTACCATTGAACACCCTTCAATCAACGAATTGGTGAAGTATCTCAAAAATCTGGGGTATCATGTTGATGAGTGTCCAGTTGATCATAGTGGCCGGGTAGATCTGGAAGTGATGAAGACGTATCTGGGCGAGGATGTAGCCTTGGTCTCTGTCATGGCTGGTAATAATGAGATAGGTACCATCCAACCAGTAAAGGAAATTGCCAGGCTTGCCCACGAGGTTGGGGCCTACATGCACAGTGATGCGACACAGGCAATCGGGAAGATTCCCGTCTCCATGAGAAATTGGGATGTCGATTATCTCAGTCTTTCTGGACACAAGTTCTATGGCCCAAAAGGCATAGGAGTATTGGCAGTCAAGGCAAAAGCACCACATACTCCATTGATCCATGGTGGCCATCAAGAAGGAGGCAGGCGAGCAGGGACCTACAATACTGCATCAATCGTTGGTATTGGGGTTGCCGCTGCGCTTGCGGAACGTGATCTTGAGGAAGAGAGCAAAAAGCTCTGGACCCTCAGGGAGATGTTGAGAAAGGGAATCGAGGAGCGTATCCCCAATGTGGTGGTAAACGGGAACCAAGAATACTGTCTTCCCGGAACCTTGGATGTGTCGTTCCCTCATGCAGAAGGGGAATCGATTCTGCTCTATCTCGACATGGAAGGAATTATGGTTTCCACCGGGAGTGCCTGCGCAAGTGGGTCGCTTGAACCCAGTTACGTGTTACTGGCATCCGGGGTGGATATAGAGCTGGCCCACGGCTCAATACGGTTCAGTTTTGGAAGGTACAACACAGAAGATGATGTTGCTTATGTACTGGAGAAATTGCCGCCGATTATCAAGCGATTAAGGGAGATGTCCACACGATGACCAACTTTATGAGTCAATGGGTCTACACCCCAGTGGTGAAGGACCATTTTATGAATCCCAGGAATACCTGGCAGGAAGAAGAAAATTTTCAGGCTGATGGAATCGGAGAAGTCGGTTCCCTCTCCTGTGGCGACCAGATGCAGGTAATGATCAAGGTCGATAATGATACAATTAGTGATCTGAGGTGGCTTACCTATGGGTGTGCATCAGCCATTGCTAGCACCTCTATGATGAGTGAAATGGCAATTGGCATGAGCTTGCATGACGCATACCACCTAACTCCAGACAAGATTACAGAAGCATTGGGTGGACTGCCCGAGCATAAATTCCACTGTTCTGTACTAGGGGATAAGGCACTCAGGGCTGCCATTGATGACTATCTTGAGAAAGCGGGACGTGAAAATCCTTTCAAGAACAGCGTGGCAAAGACCATCTGTGAGTGCAACGGAGTCACTGATATGCAGATTGAGGATCTCGTGAAACGGGGTGAAGCAAAGACTCTGGAACAGTTGCAGGAGATTACCAAGTTTGGTACGGTCTGCGGCAAGTGTAAGCAACAGGTTAGTGACCTGTTTGATGAGTTCAAGCACATCTATAACGTATAAGTACGCATTATCATATAATCAAGAAAGGGCGGCTGATTGAAGCCGCCCTTTTTCGCCTGTTCACTTTTTGAATCCAAGCAAGGAAAGATGTCTGCTGATATGTGCATCAAGCAATTGCTTGTAATGCTCTTCCTCCCGGGAAAGCAAACTGAAAAAGGCATCCTTGAACAATTTCTTTCCAGTCTCATCGGTATCTTCGAGTAGATAGCCGTAGGTAATGTGGAGAAGTTGCCGGGCATTGTCATCGTTGAGGTAGGAAGGCAGGTCTTCATCTTTCATCGTATCCAAATTCTTGATCTTCTCAATGTCAGTGGTTACATGATAGAAGGCTTTCGCATCGCCAAAACGTTTGAGAGCATGGCTGTGCATCTTCCTATAGAGAGAGGGTTCCTTCTCTGCAACCAATCGGACAGCTTCAAGCCAATTGGTGCCAGCCGTCTTGACGTGAAAACTTCCCTTGATTGTCTTTGCAAGAATAGGAAAGATGGAGAATTTGTCGCTGCCTGAATGGATACTGAGTCGGTAGCGATACTGCTTTGCGATAGCAGCATGCAATACCAGCTGTCTTTCGAACTCAGCGGTATCACCGATGTAATCGATGCCCTTCTGGAATTCTCCTACAAAACGAGGCGCAAGAGTGGAGATGAGTACATGCCGTCGTTTGAGTTCCTTGGCAATAAAAAGATGACTCTTAGGGTCGGTCGGGGTGTCCGTCTCATCAATGGAGATTTCAAAGTCTATTGGATGCTCGGAAGGCAGGATATGCTGTTCATAGATAATCTGGATGAAATCAAGTGCCTTATGGTAGGTCAGTATATCGCGTTTCAGCGTGGGGAGGTCAAGTTTCAGCGTTGAGGTTCCAACAGGAAATTCCTGTTCAGCATACAATCCTTCGTATAACTCACGTATCTCACGGTCCAATGCTTCATAGCGTGCTTGGAGTTGTCCTTCATCCAGGTTCTGTATGGTGGGGTCAATTTGCTCTGAGGAGTCCAGGGTGATCATGGTGGCCCCATCTTCCAAAGCCTGCTTAATCTCCTCGCTTTTTTTCAAGTGGTCTCCATCAGCACCAAACCCATAGGTATATCCTTCCTGGAATACTGCGTATGAGGCAGCATCAATCACATCTTTGAAGGTTCTATCGGTAAAGTTCAATTCCCTGATGCTCTGTTGGGCGAAGATTGGGAAAACCGAGGTACCTTCCAAAGCCCATATATGTCCTGGAGTGGCTTCCCCGAGGCGGTCCCCCAACCCAATGGAAGGGCGCTTGGTGGTGTTTGCAACGGGGTGTGTATAAGGCAGATAGGTATTCAAGACCAGACGATTTTCATGGCTCAGTGGACAGACTTTACACTCGTCCTCAGCCTCTCCGTCCAGTTCATCGAATATGGGGCCTGAACCTACAGCCACCAGATACCGTTGTTCACCTGCCTTGATCATGGCAATCGTGCAACTGCCCAGGTTGGTGAGTGATTGTTCATAGAGGGAGACCTTGCACTTCAGCCTACGCTCCAATTGTTGAATATCCACGGTACGTTCTTCATAGATTTCCATATGGATTCTCCTCTTGATTCAGATAACCCCGAACTCACTTCCCCCAATAAATTCCCTGAGAAGGGAATCGTCGGGAACCAAGGTGTCGGGGATTGGATTGACATGCTCTAGGAATCTGAGCAACCTGCGAGCAGTCTCATACGCAGCTCCTGCAGAGGGTTTCACCATCTTCAGCAAGGGTTGTGCATAGGTGGTGAGAACTCCTAATTCATAGTCCAAGGCACTATTGATCATGACATTGGCGTTGTTCTGGTACGGGAAAATATACTTGTTTTCTCCCCGCTCCACTGAAGGCCACATGTTCAGGGTGGCTGTCGCATCTGTCCCACGGGTCCTATTGTCACGAATCATGCGACGTATAATCCGGTTATCCGTGGTACTGATTCGATTGTGATCATCAAGATTCAGTTGGGTGAGCGCTGAGATATAGACCCTGAAAAGCAGCTCTTTGTCCAAGGAAGCAGTCAGCATTGGATTCATTCCATGAATACCCTCTATGATCAAGATGGTGCGTTTGTCCAAGTGTACGGGGGTCTCCTCATAGGTACGAGTGAGCGTCTTGAAATCATAGATAGGAAGGTGGACTTCCTTCTTTGCAAACAAGTCCGCCAAGTCTTTCTGGAATTGAGCAACATCAAGCGCCTCAAGTGCCTCAAGGTCAGGCCTTCCCTCTTCATCCTTGGGAGCTTGATCAGGAGATAGATAATAATTATCCAAGGATATCTTGATGGTTTTCTTCCCCAATACCTGTAATTGGATTGAGAGTTTATGGGCGAAAGTGGTCTTCCCTGATGAGGATGGCCCGGCAATGAGAACAGCTTTTACACTGCTGTGAAGATATATTTGGTCTGCAATACTTGCGATTTTCTTCTGTTGCAATGCTTCAGCAAGCCGAATAAATGATTCAACAGTGTTCTGGTTACCCATCTGATTCAGCTGGCCCAAAGACTGCACGTTGAGAATGGAGCCCCAAGTCTTGTACTCACGGTAAATGGAGAAAAGCAGGGGATTGTCAACAAATGGATCGAGCCCAATGACATTGTGAGAACGGGGATAGCGAAGCAGCATACCCCGCTCTTGGTAGGGCTTAAGCTCCCAGATCTTCATTAAGCCTGTCCTGCTGAGCAAGGGCTCGTAGGAGATATCCATATAGCCCTGCAACTGGTAGAGATTCACCTTCGGGTCATTTCGAGTGGAAAGCAGTGCAGCTGTCTGCTCGTGATGGTTGTTCTCAAAGTAGGAGAGTGCTTTTTCGTAGGGCAGCAAGACCTCCTCGATGGGGAGGTCTTGTTCAACCAAGGAGTGCATGGCCTTCTCGATTGCTTTTATATCTGTATTGTTCAGGGTAAGGTCGTCATCAAAACTAAAGTAATACCCATCACCAAGGGAGTGCCCGATGACCAGCCTCCGATTGGGATAGATCATGGAAACGGCGGCACAGAGGAGATAGCAGATGGAGTGACGATACATTCTTTTGCCCATATCCCCAAATAGCCGTACCGGTTCCAAGATGCAATCGGCAACCAAGGCTCGTGAACAGGAATGCAATTCATGGTTCACCAAGGCCCCGATATACGGGTTCTCTGTATAGGTCTGTTTCTTGCCTGATTCGATCACCTTTGCCTCGATCAAGGCCTCTTCCACGGTGGATCCGGTAGGAAGTACAAGATGCTGTTCTTTGATGGTTACGGTAATACTCTTCATGTAGCTATCATACAAGGAGGTTTGCCCGTAAACAAGAGTAAAGCGTTATTCTCAAGTATGTGTTATACTGGTGTTTTAAGCCAGAGATATGATTCTGGATTGACAGCCAAATGGGAGGTAGGTACCTTTTGCACATGAGGAAAAAGCTTCATCTGGCGTTTCCCTATCGACAACGCTTCATACTACAGATAGATTTGGAATCAGAAACATACACAAGCATTCCGTTGGAAGAGGAAGAAGCCAAGCGCTACCTCGGAGGAAGGTTCCTTGCTTTGATGCTCTGGGACCGCTTTGCCAAATATGACCAGCTTGGAGAGGAATCCTATGAGCGTGGGAATCCGGTTGTCTTCGCTTCTGGGGCTGCAGTCGATATACCTCTTGGGTACTGCAACTCCTTCACCGTAGTGACCAAGAGTCCTATTACAGGATCTCTATCCGTCTCCAGTGCCTCTTCTTCATTTGCAGGAGCCATTGTTGGCTGCGGGTATGCAGCAGTGGTCATTACCGGACGCAGTAGAAAGTTGTGTAGTTTCTCTATAGCAGACGGTGTGGTGAGCTTCAGTGATGCTGAGCAGTACCATGATCTCACGACAACAGACGTTGCAAAGAGGGTAGGGAAAGACCATATAGTTGTCATTGGCCCTGCTGGTGAACACTTTGTGCCATATGCCTCACTGTATGTGAACGATCAGAATGTAGGCCAAGGTGGGGTAGGCTGTGTATGTGGAATGAAGAATATCAAATTTTTCACTCTGTCTCCCCATAGCTATGGCAGGGATGCCTATGATTCCCACAGGCTTGGTTTGTTGAATCAAGCCTACCTGAAGGATTTAGAAAAATCACGAATGGGGAAGACAATAGCCCGGGAAGGATCGATTGCTCTCCTTTCCAAGGCGAATCATCATGGGTGGGCTGCAATAGATACCTATTCCATGCGTGTCGATGGAAGACTTTGGGGGCTTTGCACCCGCAGTGTTCCTGAAGGAATTCCCTTCGATGATCCATCGTTCCCTGTGTGCCAAGATCATACTCTATTGGATTTGGAGAGTGCGATGGCATTGGGGTCGAATTTGGAACTTTTTGACAGTAGGAGCGTACAGCAGGTTGTGCTTCGTTGTTTGGAAAATGGACTGGAAGTGGTAAGTACAGGGGCGGTGCTTGCCTGGGCAAGGGCCTGTCGAAAAGAGGGTAAGTTGAGTTTTTTGCCTGATTTGCAACGTTCGACAGCAATGCTCTATCTTCGTCTTCTTGATGCCATAGCCTACAGAAGAGGGGCCGGCAACCAGCTAGGAATTGGACTCTCTGCATTGGTGGAACAATATGGAGGAGCGGAGCATGCCTTCATGGTTGATGGATTGCCACTGCCTCCCTATGATTACCGTGCACTGCCGGTGCAGGCATTGCTTGCATCAATGGGAAAAAGAATCGTGGTACTGGGAGAGCTTTTGTGGGGTAATCATTATCATAGGGGCCGGGAGCGTCGTCTGGTTTCTTGGGCTCTGTATATCCAGAAGCTTACGTATGCCTGCGAGAGTGTAGGATTGTGCCCATGGG
Organism: Sphaerochaeta halotolerans; assembly: GCF_003429665.1. GTDB lineage: Bacteria > Spirochaetota > Spirochaetia > Sphaerochaetales > Sphaerochaetaceae > Sphaerochaeta > Sphaerochaeta halotolerans. The sequence goes on from NZ_QUWK01000003.1 coordinate 83,170, forward strand.
TGACGCTTCCCAGTTTCAATCACCGGTTATTCCACTTTCCTTATTTCTCATTTGCAAGAAAAAACTTTTCAAGGTTGGCATTATTGGCCTCATTGGCAGAAGGGTATGAGATCGGTGTGCATGCGATGCGTTCCTATGGGGAAGAGGCTCTGTATTTACAAGTATCCCTTGATGACAAACTTTTGAAACGCAATGGTCGCTTTGGATCTCTGCCGGACCAATTACTGGTCAACGGGAAGAGTAACTACCGGTCAGCCCAAGTGGTTCCCTTGGCACGGTTGCTCGACGCTTACTGGTCTGCTTTTGGGAGAAAGTAGTATTGGAGGCCAGCAATTGGTTGGTCTTCCCTGAGTTTGCGTATGCTGATCCCCTTATCATCCAGTAGTGCGTAGGTTGGGCCCAAGGCAGTCCTTGGATAGGTTGTCGACCCAGGGTTGACCCAAATAACCCCATTTTCGCTTTTATGCAGCTTGGGGACATGGGTATGACCACTGATGAAGATGTCTCCTGCTTTCAGATTTTGACCAACGGGAGAGTGAATCCTGTCCCCATGTGTCATGAATAGGGTTCGTCCTTGCCAATCGATGGTTCTGTTTAAGGGAGGTAAGGTGATTCCTGCATTGCTGAAGTCATAACTGCTGTCACAGTTTCCCCGTACCAAGATCAATTGCGGAGTATTCTGGAGCAGTATTTGGAACTGTATGTGTCCTGAGGGACAGAGGTCTCCTGCAATCAAGATGCATCCTGCATTATATTCATGTGCACGTTGTTCCAAAAGAGAGAGGGCAGGGAGCGAGCCGTGTAAATCGCTGGCAAGTAAGAGAGTGGTGGACATGAAAAACTCCTAAAATTTCCTTGCTACAGATAAATGCTTCTTGTGATGTGTACCTTTTGTTGCTATTATAATACGAGAATTATATAAAAATATATAGGGGAGGGTGCTCATATGGTTACCATCCGAGAGCTGTCTTGCAGCGATGGGAAACGTGTGGCTTATCGTGTTTGGATTCCAGAGGGAACACAGGTTGAGGCGGTGCTTCTCATCTTGCATGGTATGGCTGAGCATAGTCTCCGATATGATACATTCGCCACCTTTCTGAATTCAAAAGGAATTGTTGTCTATGCTCCTGATCATCGAGGTCATGGGGAGACTGCAAAACGCTCTGGTGAGACCCTTGGTTGGTTTGCTGAGCGGGAAGGCTGGCAACGAGTGGTGGAAGATACCTATGAATTGACGAATGTCATCCTTGCAGAATATCCACGGCACAGTCTCTTCCTGTTAGGCCATAGCATGGGTTCTTTCCTTGCCAGAAGTCTTATGGTGCAACACTCTGATTTGTTTGATGGAGTCATACTGATGGGTACCGGGGCCTCCCAAGGTATGCTTGGGAAGATTGGCAAGCTGATCGCCCACAGGCATGTAAGCAAATATGGTTCCAAGCATCCTGATGCAAAACTGGATAAAATGAGTTTTGGTGCATACAACAAGAAGATACCCAATGCAAAGACGCCCTTTGATTGGTTGAGTAGGGATGCTGAACAAGTAGCCAAGTATATAGAAGACCCCTTGTGTGGGTTTGTCTGCACCTCTGGATTCTTTGCAGACCTGCTGGATGGGGTGGAGATGGCCAATGATGTGGAGAGGGTGAAAAAGCTCCCCTCTGACCTTTCTCTGTTGCTGATCAGTGGTAGTGAGGACCCTGTAGGAGGGTTTTCAAAAGGAGTGCGTAAGGTGTACGAGCTCTATCGGAATTGCAATATCTCGGACATCACCCTCAATTTGGTTGACGGAGCACGGCATGAACTACTACAGGAAACCAATAGGGAACAGACGGCACAATATCTCTATTCCTGGATCAAGCAGAGGCTGTAGGCATGTCCTATAAGACCATCGTACAGCAAAACCTTAAGCAACTGAGAGCCTTTCTCTCATCCGTGTTCAGGCAGGCGATGAAAGACAACTTTCTCAACTCAGCTTCAGGGTTGGTTTACTCTACGCTATTGGCCATTGTCCCTGCAGCAACATTTCTCTTTACATTTTTCAATGCATTTGGAGTCATGGAACCGTTGGTTGATTTTCTCACACAGTGGTTCACGGAACTGGCAGGAGAGGATGCAGGTGAGCAGTTGATGATTCTCCTTACCCAATACACCCGTAATGCAACCAGCCTAGGAATTGTTGGACTCATATCCTTCCTGATTACCATGGTACTCTTGGTCAACAAGGTGTGGATTGTAATCAACCGGATCTATCGTTCAAGCAGGAGTCGGAACGCACTGAAACGGTTTGCCGGCTACATCTCATTCTTGATTGTAGCGACTTTGTTGCTTGCAGCGTATGTAAGTGTACAATCTATCCTCACGTCCTGGTATCTCGATTTGATTGGAGTGACGCTGGGAAGGTGGTCTGTTGCAGTTGAAGCCATCGCCCCGAGTTTCATTGTTGGTTTGGTCGTTTTCCTGCTCATCTATTTTGTTCCCAATACAAAGGTCCGTTTCGACTCAGCAATCCTTGGAAGCTTTGCCGGGTTGTTGATAATCACTATCTTCAATAGGTTAACTATACTGTTGACTACGATGGCGAGTAGGTTCTCCATAATTTATGGTTCCTTTGCAGCAATCTTCCTGTTCTTGTTCTTCTGCTATGTCTTCTGGGCAACCGTGTTCTTCAGTGTGGAACTTGCCTATGTGCATCAGTTTAAGCCGAATATTTCCAGTTTTCGTGGACTTCCCCAAAGCCCAGCGCTCCAGCTGTCGGAAGGAACCAACATCATGATGCTCATCGGAAGCAACTTCCGCGAAGGCAGGGGAGCTACTTCCACCAAGGAACTGCTCGACCGCCTCGCAATTCCCTATAATCGCTTGCAGGGCTTTCTTGGACTCCTATCCGAGCTTCAATTCATAACCCCCACCAACAGCAGCCAAACCAGTTATATCCCCAAGCAACCACTCGATACCCTTCGCATCCAAGACTTGGTAAAGGGACTCTATGGAATGAATACGATAGATGAGGTTGAGCACGATACCGCCGGGGAAGCGGTTGCGGAGCAGGTTCAGGACAGGGGTGTTTCCGCACTGGGGAATCTTACGATTGAACAACTGTTGCAAAGAATCTAGGGAGTGCTTGCCTCTTGAGAGCAACACAGGATACTCTACCATGAGGAGGCTCCCATGAACCTAGACGTTACCACCCAGCCCGTGATCGACCCACTTATCTGGCACACCTTTCCAGATGAAAAAGATGGCATCATGTCTGATGAAATATGGAAGTGCGGTCCTTTGGTCTGTACCCTGCTCAAGAACCCCGCATGTAGAAATGGCGAACAACTCGTTGCAATTCCCTATGCGATGGTGGTGAAACGGGATGGTGCTGCAATACTGGCTGTCTCTCTTGAACAAGAGGACCTCAGGGCACTCTCTTATACAATGGGAATATCCCTGAGGGAGTTGCAGGAAGACTACCAAACCAAAGGGAATTTTTCGGAGCTCAGAGGATTTGTGTATTCTGATGTGACTCGAGAAGACCTTGGGGTGTATGATGGGGATATGGATCTCCAAAGCATCAGGATTTTCTTCTTGGAGACAGTCTGTGATACCTTCGACATCCTCTCTGAACCGGTGCAGGTTACAATGTAATGGCATCAGGTTCATGAAAAGAGAGGAATTGAAGATTCATTCCCGAGCGAGTGCCGAGAAGGCAAGGCGAGAAACCCATCCCTTGGGGCGGAAAAGGAGGCAACGCCTCCTGAGTCCAAGGCTTGCCCTGGGGTATTGATACCTTGCATTTGGTTAGGTTACATGCTCCAGTGAAATCGCGGGAATCCGCATCTCCGTTTGGAGCTGTTGACATCCAATAGTGAAATCTATAAGGTATAAAAACACAGCCATATATATATGGTTGTGCATAATACGTTCTTCAGGGTTAGGTGTAATTCCTTACCGGCGGTAGGCAGCTAAGCTGCAAGCCCGCGAGCCCCTTGGGTTGATTCGGTCAAAGTCCGAAGCCGACAGTTAAAGTCTGGATGGAAGAAGAATTGAAGTGCATTACTACAGGATTGTTCCTTTAGTGGCCTATTTCTCTTTTTATCCATGCAAAGCAAGTACCTTGGAGGAATGATTTCAAGGGGGTGTGCATGGAAAACGAATTACAATACATGACCCGGGCTCTTGAGCTTGCTGAATTGGGAAGAGGCGCTACCAGTCCAAATCCTCTGGTGGGTGCTGTTCTTGTCAAGAATGGAAAGATCATTGCAGAAGGGTATCACCAGAAGTATGGTGGTCCTCATGCTGAGATACATGCACTCCATGCAGCAGGGAAAGAGGCTGAAGGCAGTACCCTCTATGTGTCACTGGAACCTTGTTCCCATTATGGGAAAACTCCCCCGTGTTGTGAAGCCATTGCTGAAGCCAAAGTCCAAAGAGTTGTATGTGCTATTTCTGATCCTAATCCCTTGGTGCAAGGAAGAGGTCTCGCTTATCTGCGGGAACGGGGCATCGAGACTTCGTGCGGCCTGTTATCTGAGCAGGCTAGAAAGCAAAATGAGATATTTCTCCATTTCATCACCACCGGGACCCCCTTTGTTTTGCTGAAAACGGCGATGAGTCTGGATGGAAAAATTGCCACTTCAACAGGTGAGAGCCGTTGGATCTCTTCAGTGGAATCCCGTTCCTATATGCATCAGATTCGAAACAAGTATTCAGCCATCATGGTTGGTATTGGTACTGTCTTGGCGGACGACCCTGTACTGACTACACGAATAGAAGGAGTGGATGGACACAATCCTATACGGATTGTGATGGACAGCAAAGCCCGAACCCCAATCAATTCCCGTTTGTTCAAGACAATTGGAGATGCTCCTGTGATTATTGTTACTTCAGAGCAGGCTTCTTTTACGCAGGAGGAAACTCTCCGTAGCGTTGGTGCAGAGGTACTGAAAATCCCTGGAGATGATCAGGGAAAGCGAATCAGGGAATTGCTGACCATTCTAGGAAAAAGAGGCATTGATAGTTTGCTCGTTGAGGGGGGAGGAACCTTGGCTGATTCCTTTATTCGAACACGGGCTGTGCAGAAATATTTGGTATGTATCGCTCCTATTGTCATAGGAGGAAAAGATGCTCTAACCCCTGTTGAGGGTAACGGTATATCTAGCTTGGCGGATGCTGCCCAATTTTCGATTACAAAGGCTGAGCGTATTGGCCCTGATATCTTAATTGAGGCGTACCCGAATAGGAGGAATGATGTTTACGGGAATTATTGAAGAACTTGGATCTGTAGTCGCTTTGCATGGAAAAGCTTTGAGCATACATTGTCATCTTGTACAAGAGGATCTAATGATTGGAGATAGTATTGCCGTTAATGGAGTATGTCTGACCATCATCAACTATTCATCGCAACATATTGAAGCAGAGGTCATGCCTATTACTCTGGAGACAACCAATCTGGGCTCTCTCAAGCCAGGGTTCATGGTCAACCTTGAACGTGCAATACGCCTTGGGGGCCGATTAGGTGGTCATCTCGTTTCCGGTCATGTCGATGGAACAGCAACCATTCTGAGATTGCAACAGAAGCAAGATGCTCATCTGGTGACAATGGAAATTCCACAAAAGTTCGTTCCCTTCGTTATTTTGAAGGGATCCATTGCAGTGGATGGCATCAGTCTTACCGTTGCCGAGCTTTCAGGCAACCAGGTGACCGTCTCGCTTGTGGGACATACGAGAAAACATACCACATTAGAGGGTAAGCGGGTAGGAGCCATCGTCAATATTGAATGTGACCAGATTGGAAAATATGTAAACCAGTTGTTGGTCAACCAATCTACAAACAAAACAAAAGGGTCATTGGATCTTGCGTTTTTGCAAAAGCAAGGATTTTCCCTGTAACAGGGAATGGAGGATACACTATATGGAATTTTCAACAATTGAATCGGCCTTGGCGGCTATTCGAAGAGGTGAAATCGTAGTGGTGGTGGATGACCAGAACAGAGAGCATGAGGGTGATCTCATCGCTGCTGCTGAGTTTGCAACCCCCGATATCATCAACTTCATGGTGACACATGGAAAAGGGTTGGTATGTGCCCCTTTGGACACATCCATCACCAACCGTCTTAATTTGATACCAATGACAGCGCGGAACAGGGATCCGATGGGTACTGCTTTTACACTTTCTGTAGATCATGCCACTGCTACCACAGGTATCAGTGCAGCCGAGAGGGCATTGAGCATCAAACAATTGGCAGACCCAAAGTCAACGGTAGCAGATTTTCGTGTACCAGGGCATGTGTTTCCGCTCATCGCAGCTGATGGGGGAGTCTTGACGAGACCTGGTCATACAGAAGCCGCTGTAGATTTGGCACGTTTTGCCGGACTGCAACCTGCAGCGGTTATCTGTGAGATTCTCAAGGATGATGGATCGATGGCAAGAACAGAGGATTTGAAGCTGTTTGCCAAAATGCATGGGTTACCTATCATAACTGTTGCTCAGTTGATTGCATGGAGAAGTATCGGCAAGGAGTATGTAGTGAGAGACTCAGTGGTAGCGTTACCTACAGAGTATGGCACATTCACTGCCTATACCTACTATCAATTCCCTTCAGGGCAGCATCACATAGCGTTGGTTATGGAGGATCAAAAGCTTCTTGCAAATACGTCTTCCGTTTTGGTCAGGATGCACTCCGAATGCTTGACCGGTGATGTATTTCACTCGTTGCGCTGTGATTGTGGAAAACAATTGGATACATCCTTGAAGATGATTGCAGAGGAAGGAGTTGGTGTCCTCATGTATCTTCGTCAGGAAGGAAGAGGTATCGGGTTGCCCAATAAGATGCGTGCTTACCATCTTCAGGAGCAGGGGCATGATACTGTGGATGCCAATCTGGCACTGGGCTTTGCAGCCGATGAACGTGAATATTCTGTAGGTGCAGATATATTGAGAGACCTTGGGGTGAATACTATTCGGTTGCTCACCAACAATCCCCATAAGATGGCTGAATTGGAATCATGGGGAATTCATGTTGCTGAACGAATACCTGTAATAATTCCACCCAATGCATTGAACAAGAACTATTTAGATACAAAAGCACAGCGGATGGGACATGTTTTCTCTTGAGAAGGCATTCAATAATGAGTAGGAGAGATTACGAATGAACGAAAGAACAGTATTTTCTGGAAATCTGATTGCAGAAGGGAAAAGAATTGGAATCGTGGCAGCGAGGTTCAATGAATTTATTACCTCCAGATTGGTAGATGGTGCATTTGATGCGCTTTCCCGCCATGGAGTAAAAGAGAACGATGTTGATATTGCATGGTGCCCTGGGGCTTTTGAAATTCCTCTGGTGGCGAAGAGAATGCTTATGACAGAAAGATATGATGCAATCATCTGTCTTGGATGTGTAATTCGGGGAAGTACGCCTCATTTTGATTATATTGCAAATGAGGTATCCAAGGGGATTGGAAAAATTGCTTTGGATTTTGCAAAGCCCGTAATCTTTGGAGTACTGACCACAGATACCATCGAGCAAGCTATAGAGCGTGCAGGTACCAAGGCAGGAAACAAGGGCTTTGATGCTGCTACCTCAGCAATTGAGATGGTAAACCTCTTGGATACACTGTAGCGTTATAAAAGGTTTTCATACCTGCTCTGCTTCTAGGAGCAGGTATGATCAATCCCTACAGGGTAAACACGAAGTTTCCTGTTACGTTCAGCTTGGTATTGATCTTTGAGCGTTCATCCCGGTAGGGGAAGAGCATTCCTGTGCTCCCTTCCTTGAGTTCTTTTGGGAGATGCAACAGCGAGTATGCTTCAGTTGCAACCAATGTGGTGTATCCCTCTTTGGCCTCAAGACTGTAACGTGCATGGATCAGCATACCTTCAAGCTCAATAGTAACGATATCGCCCAAGGTATATCCAGCTTCTTGGAGCATCGCCTGATTCACAGAGAGTCTGAACAAATGATCAGCTGGGGATTCGGTTATGGAAAGGGGAATTGCCTCCACTTTCTTTGATGTGGCGCAGGAAGGGAGTAGTAGCAAGGCCATGACAAGCAGTATGTACAATAATCGTTTCATAATCAGTTCTCCTCGAGCAGGGTAAATGTGCTCTTGTGGTAATCCACCAGTCCTTCACTACGCATCTTGGAGAGTTCCGTGGACATGGCACTTCTCTCCACACAGAGGTAGTCTGCAAGGTGTTGTCGGTCAAAAGGAATGGTGAATGTCTTCTTGTTTCCCTGCCGCTTCGATTCAGCAGAAAGGTAGGAGCGTAGTTTCTCCCGTGTATTATGTTTTGTGATATGGTTGATTTTTTGCATCAACTCCAGGTTCTTGTGACTGAGCAACCTCACTAGGTTTTCGATGAGCATATGATGGTACACACAGTTTGTACTGCAAGTAGTTACGACTTTGTTGATGTTCAGAAATAAGATGGTGGTGGGCTGGGAGGTGATGGCGCTGACTTCACTGGGGCTCTGAGAGAAGGCAACAGTCTCGGCAAAGGTGCCTCCTTCCCCAATATAGGTCACAACTGTTCTGTTTCCCCAGAAATCGTGACGGACGATATGCACTGATCCTTGGAGTACAATTCCCATTTCATCGGTGAAATCTCCTTCAGCAATGATGGTGTAGTCCTTGGGGAAATTGCTGGTCCTACTCTTCAAGCAATCAAGCAATTGAGGCAACTCATTCGCTGCTATCTGCTCAAAGAGGTATGAATGATGTACTATCTCGTAAATGTTCATTGCTTACCCTATATTTGTTGTAAATCCAACATATCATACTATGCGCACATGGTACCATAGCCTGCATAACAAGACAATGGAGAAGCAACATGATCAGACAGATGATAACGATAGATGAAAAACTGTGTAATGGATGTGGATTGTGCGTTGGTGCCTGCCAAGAAGGCGCAATCGGTTTGGTGAACGGAAAAGCGGTGCTCCTGAGAGAAGATTATTGTGATGGATTGGGTAATTGTCTTCCTGCATGTCCTACCGGTGCGATTACCTTTGAAGAGCGAGATGCTCCAGCTTTCGATCATCAGGCGGTTGCAGTGTTTTTGGAAGCGGACAAGCCTGTCTTCAGTTGTCCGGGAAGCCAGATCAAGGTGATGAAACAGGAAGAGAAGACAGAACCTGCTGATCAAAAAACGAGTTCCACACCTGTGCGAAGCCAGCTCCGCCAGTGGCCGGTGCAGATCAAACTGGCAGCGCCGAATGCTGGGTTCTTCAACGATTGTGACCTGCTTATTGCTGCAGACTGTGCAGCCTACGCCTATGGTGATTTTCACAACACCTTCATCAAGAACAGAGTCACCCTCATCGGATGCCCCAAGCTCGATGCAGGGGATTATGCAGAGAAGCTTACCGAAATATTCCAGAATCATGAGATTAGAAGCGTTACCGTTGCTAGAATGGAAGTGCCTTGCTGTGGTGGCTTGGATGGAGCCGTGAAGCGTGCCATCGCTGCCAGTGGGAAGATCATTCCCCTTGCTGTGGTGACCCTCTCCACAGAAGGGGAGATTCTCCGTTAGAAGATCCAGGAAGCCCCGAGGGTGAGAGCAATTCGTGCATCAGTTGGCCCATAAGGAGAAGGAACCTTGCCTTTCCAACTGAAAAGGTCGTTTTCTTCCCCAAAAGGGGAGCTGAGGAAGCCTAGGAGGCTGAAGCCTTCAAGGACTGCCCAGTTGACGCCGAGTGTTGCATTGAGGGAGAGATCCATCACAGAAATGATTGTCCTCAGGGACCAAGAGAGGCTGGAAGAAGGGGTGTAGACCAGCTCCTGATAGAGAAGCAGCGGGCAGTCATCATCACTTTGGCTCTCAGCTTTCCAGTTTCCTGCAGGACGGGTAAGGAACTCCAGGCGAAGAGACAGATTCTTGAGATACTGTATGTGGTACAACCCACCGGTAATTACCAAGGAATCCAAGGTTTCTTCGCCGATATCTCCCCTCTGTGGAATAGCCACTGAGGAAGAAAGATACCAATCTGGTCCAATATTTCCCTGTAAGCTTATGTAGGGCTTATGCAGTCGTTCACTCTCGTAGCTTGTAAGGTAGCCAGCTTCTACCTTGGTATCCTGTACGGTGGTGTAGATGCGAGCCCCTCCCCCCATATGCTCAATCTGATTATCCGGGGATGGGAGTACTGTTACCTCAGCGAAGCTGAAGAATCCCAAAGGATAATTCAAACTCACCAGGAGTCCTGTTTCACTCCGCAACTCTGCTTGGGTCAATGTAACAGAGGTGTCATTACTTCCATAGAGCACATCCCCGGCATTGAAAAGCATCCCATCACCCCAGGAGAGGCGGGTCTTTCCTGCTGTCAGGCGGAAGGAAGGGAAGCGTGCCTTGAAGTAAGCCTTGTGGAGAATGTCATCATAGATGGCTGGTGCAGGAGCAGTAGTGAGAAGGTTCACATTAGGAGTTTTTAGGACCACTTCCCCCTGTACATTACCACTCCTGCCTGAGCTGATCGAAAGGCTCATGGCCGGAGCCATCGTTTGGCTCCACTGCTCAGTGGCTGGTGTATAGTTGATGGTATTGAGCAATTGCATCTCCACCACCGGGTTTTCAGCAGCGCTCAGGGTGAGTGCGATAGACAGCAAGAGTGATAGAAACAGAGACTTTTTTACCATGTCAGGTTCTCCAAGGTGAAGAGATTGCTCTCAAGTGGAATGTTTACTTCCAAGGTATCGAGCATCATCCAGGTGGCGCTGTTGCTCTTCATCGCATCCTCAATGCGGGTCTCTTTCGGCAATGTCCTCCCGTCTATCACCAAGGTATCGAGTACCTCCATCTTCTTGAGTAGGCGACCATGGTTGGTTGCATATTCCCCTTTCCATGTCAGGAAGGTCTCTTTGTCCACCCAGATTTTCTGAACTGGATAGGCTACCTGCCTAGTTTTTGCCGTGAGGATGAGGATGTGGCAATCCCTTCCTCTGACGGTTTCACTGCCATCCAACGTTACGTCATAGTCGTCAAGGGTTGTTTTTTCTTCAGTCATATCCTCATAGGAGAGGTCACTGCCAAGTACTGACTGTCTGAGTGCTGCCCCTTGCATCCTGATCAATTCCTCAGCATCAGGGTAGAAAAGATAGAGACTTCCCTTGGTTCTGAGGATTTTTTGTCCTCGCTCTGCGATACTGGTGAACTCAATGAGGGAATCAGTTGTTCCACGGGACCATGCCTTGAAAGTGCTCTCTTTGGTCCCAAACCGGTCAACCGTCTTGATTGAACCGGTGGCGTAAGAGGTTTCAAAGGTGGCCTGGGCATCCATCTCCCTGACAATTTCCTGAGCGGTGATAGCAAACAGTGAGACTGGGAGGAAGAGTATGGTGAGTCCAAGCAGGACTATTATGATACGTTTAGACATAGCGTAGCGCCTCCACAATCTGGATTTTTGAAGCTTTTCTGGACGGGATGAGTGTAGAGAGTGATGAGATGATGATTGCGTAGATCCACACATACAGTGCGGTGAACCAGTTGACCCGCGGGAAAAGGATGGAGGAAATCTCCATATCGACGCCACTCATCGCTTCAGTGAAATTGATTCCCGTCTTACTGAGTATGAAAACGATCAAGACCCCTACGAGCGTTCCAAGTGTGGAACCGGCGATGCTGATAAATGTTCCTTCCAGAAGGAAAAGCCTCGTGAGTTCCTTTCCCTGCATTCCCAGTGCTCCCAGGGTTCCAATCTCTCGAATTCTCTCATAGATGACCATCATCGTGGTATTGATGATGACGGTGCTTCCTAGGACAAAGAAGATTGCTCCCATTACATAGTAGATGAACTTGGCAATGGACAGAAATGAATACATCATATTCAGATCCTTCCATGCACGAGTTTCTGTTTCAAGGGAGAGGTATTCCTCTAACGCTGTTTCCACCGCCTGTGCTACATCCCGTTCCCTGTATCCGTCTTCGGTGAGCAGCAGAACCTCTTGGGTTTTGCCTTCCATCCTGAGTAGATACTGAGCCCGATCGATGGGGATATATACTGTTTTTGCACTCAATCCCCCGACAGGGAAGGATGCGATACCGACAATCGTGAATGTCATGGCGTTCGATCCCCTGAGTGCAGTGGAGGTTAGCATGGTTACTTTATCCCCCAGTGAGAGTCCAAGGTCATGTGCTAGGAATTTGCCCATCAAGAGCTCATTGGCTCCAGGTTTCGGGATTCTCCCTTCATCCACAATTGCAGAGAAGTCAATGAAAGCCTGTTCTGTGGCAAAGTCAACACCAACACCCATGGCTCCATTATTCTGCCCATCAATGTAGAGATTGGCAGGAAAGTTAATCCGCGCAGTAGCTGCTTTTACTCCCCCGACATCCGATGCAACAGAGATCACCGCTTCGGTATCCAAGCTCAGATGCAGAGGATTGTATCGTTCGTACTTTTCGTATTCTGCATGTCTTATCCTTACCTCTCCAGTGTAGTAGCTGGTGAGGTTTGTCGCCATATCTGTTTCCATGGTTTCAAGCAGGGATAGAAGTGCCATGATTGCCATTGCGGAAACTGCAATGGCAACAGCGCAGAGAATGGAGCGGCGGAGATTCCTGAAGATATTTCGAAATGCTACAGCTGGTAATTTAATCGTCATCGCCTTCTCCTATTGATGGTGCAAGCACGTGGGAATGTCGAGTTTCAGAGCCCTTCTGATGGGAAGAACTGCCACAAGCATGGAGAGGAAGATACCGGCAGAGAATGCCTTGAGTATGGTGGAAAGGCTCCATGCCCCCCGCATAACACTTGAAATTCTAAAGCCGATATCCATGTTCCTGAACATGAATCCGAAATCGAAACCCGTGTTCACCAGGTAGATATTCACGAGGCTTCCCAGTGCTATACCCACGACTGACCCGATGAGGCCGATACCTCCAGCTTCAAAGAGGAACGAGAGTAGGATATCACGGTCCCGCATGCCGAGTGCGCGCATCATCCCAAGCTCTCTCATTCGTTCATACATTGCCATCAACATTGTGTTGGAAACTCCGACTGCTGCGATGATGAAAACAAGGAAGAGAATCATACCGGTTCCTCCTTGTTTAGCTCCCACGATTGCAAGGTAATCTTGAGCAAGGTCCTTCCAAGTAAAGACCTCAAGACCTTCGGGAAGTTTTGCTTGTATAGCTACTTTTGCTAGTTCGAGATCGGTTTTTTCAGGAAGAAGAATATCGATACTGGTGACCGAGTTTTCCATCCCAAGGTACGTGTCTGCAGCTGCAATATCCATCATAATGAGCGTTCGGTTTACATTGGGGTTAGGGCAGTTCACGATTCCAACAATTTGCATATCGAAGGCCTCATAGAAGCCTCCCTTGCCCCTGGTGAGCAAGGTAACCCAGTAACCGACCTCAGCTCCAATATCTTCAGCAAACCAGCTTCCTAGTAGCAGTCCATCCATCTCCCCTGGTTCAAGGAATCGGCCTTCAACCAAGGTGTCTTCAAATCGATAGACTTCGAAATCCTGTGTTGGGTCAATAGCAGTCACTTTGACATTCATGTTCCCGTTTTCACCAAAGTCATCACTATAGAGAATCATCTCAGCGGCAAAGGTGGTACGAACCGTCGCTACCCCCTGTTCTCCCTCTACCAGTGACATGATTGATGCTGGGTCCTCGATGCTATTCTCAAGGGGGAGGAACGCACGGTCTTCCCAATACCCTTCTGCGTAGACACGGAGGGAAGCAGTCTCATACCAACGTAGGTTGCGCATCGATTCCAGTGAAGCACCCCGCAGAATGGAATCAACGATGATGTACATCATCAATCCTACTGCAATGGCTACTGCAGTGATGATTGTACGTCGCTTGTAGCGGCTGAGATTTTTCACTGCCAGCTGCAGGATAAATTTCATTACCGTCTCCTCTCGTCACTGACGATGGCCCCGTCATGCAGTTGTACAAGACGGGAGGCATAATCCATGATCATCTGGTCATGGGTGGAGAAGAGAAAGGTGGTATGATATTTTTCATTCATGCGCTTCATCAGCTTGAGTATCTCAGCCCCTGTTTTGGAATCCAAATTGGCTGTTGGTTCGTCAGCAAGAATAATCTGCGGATTTTTTACCAGTGCACGAGCGATGGCAACCCTCTGCTGCTGTCCACCACTGAGCTTGGAAGGACGTCGGTCCTCCATCCCTTCCAATCCAACTTCCATGAGTACTTCATAGGTGCGTCGCTTGATCTCGCGCTCACTTATGTCAAGCAATGAGAGCACGAAGCTAACATTCTCGTAGGCAGAGAGGACCGGGATCAAGTTGTAGGTCTGAAAGATGAAGCCAAGGTTGTTTCTCCTGAATGCAGTTTTCTCTATCTTGTCCATGGAACTGATTGCGGTATCATTGATGAAAATCTCTCCCTCATCCAATTCGTCGATACAACCAATAAGATTGAGCAGTGTGGTCTTTCCGGAGCCAGATGGTCCTGCAATAGAAAGGAACTCTCCCGCCTCAATAGTGAGCGAGACCTTTTTCAAAGCTTTGACTAGTGTTGCTCCAGTCTTGTAGTTTCTCGATACCTTCTCAATTCTGATTATGCTCATCTTGTGCTACTTCCTTCTCGCTGTCTCGTTTGGCTTGTTCCCCTTTCTGCATTGCTGCTGTACCCATGACTGCACCAAAATCCATATGATCCAGTATTGATGCAGGCATCAACATCATTGAATTGTTTTGCCTAATTCCCTCATATACCATGTTCATCGATCGAAGTTGGAGTGCAATTGGGTCATTGGCATATTCTGCTGAAGCTTCGGTGAATTTCTTTGCAATCTCTACCTCTGCAGCCCCCAAAATGATTCTCGACTCCTTCTCGCGTTCAGCTTGAGCCTGCTTGCTCAGCGCGTCTTCCAGCTCCTTGGGGATGATGATGTCGGTAATCTCGATTGAGAGGATGGTAACGCCCCAAGGATTTGTCTTGGTGTCGAGGGCCTGCTGAATCTCCCTGCCAAGCTCCTCTCGTTCACTGAGCAGGCTTCTCAAGTAGTGTTTGCCGATGGAATCACGGAGTGCTGTCTGAGCGGAGAGAATGACCGCCTCAGTGTAATCCTCCACTTCCAGAATTGCTTTCTTTGCATCCCAGATCATCCAGAATGCAAGGGCATCTACATGCACCGGGACGGTATCCTTGGTGAGTGTTTTCTCTGCGCTGAAGTCCGTCGCTCTAATTCGGGTATCGATGAACTCTGCTGCCCGATCAATCAGGGGAAGTAGGAAGAACAGCCCTGGCCCCCTTACCTTTTGGAACTTTCCCAGTCTTAGGACGATGACCTTGTCCCAGTGGTAGACCAACTGGAAGGAGGATGAGATGAGAAGCCCAAGTGAGGAAAAAGCGGTAATCGGATAGAGATAGGGTGAGAGTTCCCCTATTATCCAAACCCAAAGGATCAGGATGATGGCCATCACCAATGTCCACAGTGGGAAGATGGCGATGATAATTGCAGCGGTGAAAGCAATAGTGCTTACCATGACAATTGCATCATGGGGCATGTTGGGGTAGAGCAGGAGTTGCAAGATAGCGCCTCCGGCGAGGAAGAGTGCCAAGACCAGGAATGAGAGAGCTCCGTAGTTGAAGTCCTTCTTCAGGACAAACCCTTTCATGTTCTTGATGCGTTCAATTTTCTTCTTGTACAGGTTCATGTTGATTCCCCTTGTGTATGTGTTTCACTTCCCAGATCCCTGATGGCCTCAATCAACTCGCTTGGCTGGAATCCATAGGAGAAAGCTTTTGTAATATATTCCTTGGTGATCTGGGAAAGAATACGCTCTCGCTCGATACCATCAATACTGATCTTTTTATCACTGATGAACGTTCCTGAACCTTGTTGGGTGACCACAATATTCCTGATTTCCATCTCTGCATAGGCTCTGGCAACCGTGTTCGGGTTGACGCTTAAGTCCACCGCCAGGGCTCTCACAGTGGGTAGTTGGGTTCCTTTTTCCAATCTTCCATCTGCAATGGCCATTTCGACCTGGAAGATGATCTGTTTATAGAATGGTACACCGCTCTTCACATCCAGGCTGAATTCCAATTTAGGTTCAATCTTGGCCATTTCCACCCATCTCCTCACTACTTGTACTATTGTACTGGTGTATTAGTACAATGTCAACAAAATCTTCATTCCCCACCAGAGCGAGAGGAAAGGAATCAGCAGGAAGGTTCCTCTCCCGAGAGAGTGCCGGGAAAGCAAGGTAAGATACCCCGTCCCTTGGGGCGGAAAAGGAGGCAACGCCTCCTAAGTCCAGGGCTTGCCCTGGGGTATTGATACCTTTCATTCTGTTTAGAAAGAGAAAGCTGCCTCCTGTAGGAGACAGCTTGAATACGTAATGAATTATTGTATCACGTATGTTTGATAAACGTCCCATCCTGCAATTCCTGTCGCGCAAGACGCAACTCCTCAGGGGTATTCATGACAATGGGACCGGCCCAGGCAATAGGCTCCTGCAGCGGTTTTGCAGCATAGAGGAAAAAACGAACACCTTCCTCTCCAGAGGTGAGGGAGAGGGTGTCCCCTTCTCCAAAGAGTACCGCTTTATGGTAGGGTACCTCCATGCCATCAGTATGCAAAGTTCCCTCTACAATATACACGAACAGCGTGTTCTCAGTGGGAATCTCCACTGACCAAGATTGGTTAGCCTCCAGTTTGACATCCAGGTAGGTGGCCTTTACAAAATCCCCTTCCTTGGGTCCTTTTGTCCCGCTGTAGGAACCACTGATGACCCTGACCTCACCCCCAGCTTCCTTGACCACAGGGATTTGTTCTTTCCTGATGTCTCTATATGCGGGCTCAGTCATCTTGTCCTTCTTGGGAAGGTTGATCCAAAGTTGGCAACCGAGCATGCGATCACGGGGCTGGGGCATTTCCTGGTGAATGATGCCACTCCCCCCGGTCATCCATTGGCAACATCCCTCGTTTATTGTACCGCTGTTTCCCAGACTGTCCCCGTGTTCAATCTCGCCTTCAATAAGGTAGGTAACCGTCTCAATCCCCCTGTGTGGATGCCAGGGGAATCCTTTGATGTAGTCTTCACTATCCTTCGAATCGAATGCGTCAAGCATGAGAAAGGGGTCGAATTCCTTGGTATCATTGTATCCAATGACCCGGACCAACTTGACTCCGGCTCCGTCATACTGTACTGCTCCGCCAGTGATGCGCTTGATGGGTCGTTTCTGCATAATCACTCCTTATGTTCTGTATAGAGTATAACACCCACGCTGGATGTGGGTGCATAGAAGGTTGTTACGTTTTTACAGCTGCAAGGAAGGAGGTGAGAAAACTCTTGCTTCCAGCTCCTTGTCGAGCAAGTACAGGCCACGGTTGTCAGTGCCAAAGACCTCGAACTTCTGGATGTTCTCTTGGGCATTGGTCTCTTCTTCCCCTTGCTCCTTGATGAACCAGTCCAGGAATTGCTGGGTACGGTAATCTTTCTGCTTGGTGGCTTCCTCGTAGATGGTGTTGATCGACGCCGTGATATATTCCTCATGCGCTAGGGCTTCCTCTAGAGGAGCCTTGTTGTTCTCATAGGATTTGCTGGGATCTGCTAGAGCAGACAAGGTAACCGTATGACCATTGTTCAACAAATACTGGCGGAAGAGCATTGCATGGGTTCTCTCTTCTTCTGCCTGGACCTTGAACCAGTTCTCGTAGCCCAAAAGCCCTTTTTCAGCGTAGAAGTTTGCTATATCAAGATAGAGATAGGCAGAATAAAATTCCTTGTTGATTTGTTCATTCAATAAATCGGCGATTTTTTTTGAAAGCATATGGAACTCCTTTGTTATTATTAATATAAGGATACTACTAATATCAAATATCGACAATACGGTATCCGTCTCATCACCTTGCACTTCAGGAAAAGACACGATAGACTCTGTCAACATGAAAAAGCGTATGAAAAAGCCGCTGAAAGCAAATCAATATTTGTTGTTAGGCTTTCTGGCTATCATCCTGATGGGCTCCCTCTTGTTAAAACTTCCCATAGCCCATAATGAAGGCATAAAAATTTCTTATTGGGATTCCCTGTTTATATCCACCAGTGCTGTTTGTGTTACTGGACTTGTAACGGTTGATGTTGCACTTACTTTTTCTCTCTTTGGCCGTACAGTTATTGCCATCCTGATTCTGCTTGGAGGCTTGGGCTTTGCATCAATGGTTATCTCCTTCAGTCTCCTCTTGGGCATGAATATTGGACTCAGCCAACGATCTTTCATCAAGGAAGCCTACAACCTCTCATCTGTCCAAGGAACATTGATGGTGGTACGCACTGTTGCCCTTACCGCTTTGGTGGTGCAAGGAGTAGGTGTCTTCATTGAATACTTCATATTCCGTTCGTCCTATGCTCCCCTTGATGCATTGGGACATGCGTTATTCAATACCATCTCTGCCTTCAACAACGCTGGTTTTGACCTCATGGGAAAGTTTCAGAGCCTTACCTTATATCGTCAAAGTGTTGCAATGAACCTTACGACAGCTTTCTTGATCATCATCGGAGGCA
Source organism: Sphaerochaeta halotolerans (assembly GCF_003429665.1). Taxonomy (GTDB): domain Bacteria; phylum Spirochaetota; class Spirochaetia; order Sphaerochaetales; family Sphaerochaetaceae; genus Sphaerochaeta; species Sphaerochaeta halotolerans. The sequence goes on from NZ_QUWK01000003.1 coordinate 101,650, forward strand.
CCGGCTTCTTTGTAATTGCAGATATTGTGAGGAACCGTGCTTGGAAAAAACTGAGCATGCATTCCAGGATTGTGGTAACCATGAACAGTATTCTCATCATTGTAGGATTCCTGTTCTATCTTTTAGTGGAACATTTGGAGCCTCTTGCAGCATTTTTCCAGAGTGTCACCACCAGGACTGCAGGGTTCAATACAGTGGATATTGCAGGCTTGAGTCAAGCTGGGCTCTTGGTTACCATTCTATTGATGTTCATGGGAGCAAGTCCGGGATCGACCGGTGGTGGTATCAAGACCTCCACTACCTTCACGTTGTTCCTCAGCCTCGGTTCCTTGATGTTTGGCCGTCAGACTGCTGCATTCAAGCGAAAGATTGGAAGCGAGAGTATTCTCAAAGCTTTCCAGGTCCTGTTGCTTTCCGTCTTGTTGGTGAGTGGAGGAAGCTTTCTATTATTGCTTATTGAGGGCTCAAAATTCACGTTTCTCGAAGTTCTATTCGAGATTGTTTCTGCATTTGCGACCGTGGGCCTATCAATGGGGATCACAACCGAAATTGCAACGCTCTCGAAACTTGTATTGGTAGTAGTTATGTTTGCTGGAAGAGTCGGCCCTATCACTATAGCCACCAGTTTTGCCAGAAAGACATCACAACTGGGCTATGTTGAAGAGCAGGTGTTTATTGGTTAGGAGGTAATTCATCATGAAGAAAGAATATGATCCCGATGCCTATGGGATTATAGGACTGGGAAGGTTTGGTCTTTCCTTGGCCCTGGAACTTACAAAGGCAGGGAAACAAGTCATAGTCTTGGAAATTGAAGAAGAGAAGCTGAACGCGGTCAAAGACCAATTGGAAAATATTTATCCAGTAAAAGCAGTCACTGAAGAAGTGTTGCATGAGTCTGGAATCTCCCATTGTCGAACTGCAATTGTCTGTATAGGGAAGGATATAGAATCGAACATCTTGGTAACGATGAGCTTGATCGAACTGGGTATCCCTCGTGTTATTGCCAAGGCAACAAGCGTGAATCATGGGAAAGTGCTTGAGCATATCGGAGCAGAGGCAGTTTTTCCTGAAGTTGAGATGGGAGAGCGGTTAGCCCGATCCTTGGTTTCCACGGGAACATTGGACTTCTTGGAGCTCTGCGAGGACTTCTCCATTGCCAATATTTCTCTCACAAGGGCATTTGCCAACCGGAGCGTGGAAGAGATCAATCTCCGTAAGCGATTTCATTTAAATATCATTGTGATAATCCGTCAAAAGAGAGCTATCAGTGAAATACTTCCGAATTTTGTGGTGGAAGAGAATGATGTGCTTGTTGTCGGCGGTACCAATGATGCCATCAGAAAGTTTGAAAAGGCAAATGAGGTTTAACTGATTGTTTGCTTCCCACTGGTGAGATCCTGGGCGAACTCCCAGTACTCCTGGGTGTTCTCGCGCATCTTCTTGAACTCTTCATCGCTGAGGGTCCTTATGAGTTTTGCAGGGGTACCCACCAGTAGCGAGCGGGGAGGATAGGCCTTGTTCTGGGAAACCAAAGCCCCTGCAGCAACGATGGACTGTTCCCCAATTACTGCCCCGTTGAGCACAATAGCTCCCATGCCGATGAGACAGTCATCACCAATGGTGCAAGCATGAATGATGGCTCCATGCCCAACAGTGCATCTTTTTCCCACAATAAGCGGAAAATCGTTGTCCACGTGTGCAACCACATTGTCCTGAAGGTTCGTTCTTTCCCCGATATGGATGGTATTCACATCTGCACGGAGCGTAGCATGGAACCAGATGGAGACCCCTTCTTCCAACGTGACGTTCCCGATTACATCAGCAGTCGGGGCGATGTAACAACCAGTTGCCATATTCGGCGATTTACCATTGTATGTGTAGATCATAGTCGCGTTCCTCTTTTGTTTCGACTATAGCCGGAATGAAAGGATTCTGTACAGACTGAAATAAATTTGCAAATGACTTGCAAAAATTCTCTAGGTTTACTATGTTGTAGGTACCCAATGGAGGTCCTATGCGTATACGTGCATCAGTAATACTACTCGCTCTCATAATCACTCCTTTCGTCTTGTTTGGAGGGGGGAATGCTGAACAGAATTCCAAGCCGATTGTCATGGTGAGCATTCTTCCCCATGCTTATTTTGTTGACCAAATTGCTGGTGATCTCGTGGATACGGCTGTGTTGGTTGGGGAGGGGCAGAATCCTCACTCCTATGAACCCTCTCCATCACAGATGGCTCAGTTGGCGAAGGCCAGTATCTGGATTCTCAGTGGAACAGATTTTGAACATGCCCTTAAAGACAAGGTTTCCAATCTTTATCCTAATCTTACCATTGTAGATGGGACAGAAGGGATGGTTTTTCGTTCTTTGGAAGAACATGACCATGAGGAAGAGGGAGAAGAAGATCTTATCCATGATCTGAACATTGATCGACATACTTGGCTTGGATGGGAACAGTCGAAGGTATTGGTGCACAACATTGCAGATGCATTGACTACCTACTTGGGGTTGCCTGAAGCGGTAGTGAACCAGCGTGCTGAGCAGTTTATTGCGCAGATTGATAAGGAGTTCACTTCGTTGAAAACAGGGCTCACAGATTTATCTGGCAGTACCGTCTTTGTCTATCATCCATCCTTTGGATATTTCCTTGATTCGTTCGCCTTGCATCAGGAGGCTGTTGAAACAGGGGGAAAGGAACCCACAGCAAAGGACCTAGCCTTACTGATAGAGAGAGCACAAGCCGCTAAGGCTAACGTAATCTTCGTCCAGAAGCAATTCCCTGCTGCCAGTGCAGAGAAAGTCGCTCAAGTGGTAGGGGCGCATGTAGTAGCGCTCGATCCACTCGCCTATGATTGGTTGGGTAATATCCGCTTGATGGGTAATGCCCTCTTGGAAAGTCTATGAGTAGTGTACCTATTGCCCTCTCATTCCATGATGTTGCGTTCTCCTATCCCAACTTGAAAGTGCTTGAGGATGTCTCCTTTCATTTTCATGTTGGAGAGTTCATTGCATTGGTAGGTCCGAACGGTTCGGGAAAGAGTACTTTGCTGAAATTGGTCCTTGGCCTGGAAGCCCCACAGGCGGGGACTATCAGCCTGCTCGGAGAGAATCCAAAAAAGAGCAGGGCTCTTGTGGGGTACGTACCCCAACACACCAGTTATGATTCCAATTTCCCAATTTCGGTCCTAGAAGTGGTGAGAATGGGTTGTGTTGATGCCACAAAAAGGGGAGGGAAAGCCAAGCAGACGGAGAAAGCGCTTAAGGCACTTAGGCAGGTTGAGCTCGAGCACCTTGCCGAGCGCCCTTACAATGCCCTGAGCGGGGGGCAAAGGCGACGCGTGTTGGTTGCCCGAGCCCTTTCCGCAGAGCCCATCATGCTGATCCTCGATGAGCCTGCTGCCAATCTGGATAAGGAGAGTGAGCAGAGACTCTATGCAACCCTGAGCAAGCTCAAGGGCTCAACTACCATCTTGATTGTTACCCATGATATGAGAGAGGTCTCACCTTTGATTGACCGGGTGTTTTGCATCGATGCCCACAAGGATGGGAAGATCGGCCGGACGGTGGTTCAGCATGCACTTGAAGATGAAGCGGAGGGTACAAGAAAACGAGTGCGTCATGATGTAGAGATACCTGGAGACTTCTGCCATTACCCAAGGGAGGAGAATGTATGAGTGATCTTCTCGGATTCTTTTCAGCGCTGTTCAACCCTGATTTCCCCTTTGTGAGAAATGCGTTCTTTGCTGGATTGCTCTCTTCCGTCCTGTTTGGGGTATTGGGGTCTGTAGTTACCGTAAAACGGATAGCTGGTCTCGCCGGAGCCATCAGTCATGCGGTGCTTGGTGGAATCGGAATCGCTTTGTATCTCTCTGCCACTGGTTTGGTACCAAACCTGAGTCCGATGGTAGGTGCCATTATCTTTGCACTCCTCTCTGCCGCGATAATTGGGACGGTTTCCCTCCATTCCAAGCAACGTGAGGACACGGTAATCCAAGCAATCTGGGCAATCGGGATGAGCATTGGTGTGCTGTTCATGGCAAAGACCCCTGGGTATACCGATCCATCAAGCTATCTCTTTGGCAATATCCTGCTCATTGCTTCCTCTGATTTGATTCTCCTTGCAATTCTTGATGTAGTGGTCATTGTCCTGGCTTGGAGATTTTATCCACAGATTGAGGCCTCTGCCTTTGACGAGGAATTTGCTCAGGTGAGGGGAATTCCCACCCAATTGGTGTTCCTGGCAATTCTCTCCATTACAGCAGTGGCTGTGGTACTGCTTCAGACGTTTGTGGGTATCGTAATGGTAATTGCCATGCTTACCCTCCCAGCGGGGACCGCAGGATACAATGCGAAGAACCTCGCCTCTATGATGGTCTTTGCCACCCTGTTTTCCTTTTTATTTTCCTTTGCAGGACTTGTGGTGGGTTGGGAATTTGATATCCCTGTTGGAGCAACCGTTGTTGTTATCGCAGGTTCGTTTTACCTGGGAAGATCAGCAGGTGGCATATTGAGGAAATGGAGGAAACACCATGACTAAGGCGCGAAAAGCTCTGCTGGAGCTGTTGAGAGAGAGCAAAGAGCCGATTAGTGCATCGATGCTGGGAGGAGATCCCTCTCTCCCGTTTGACCAAGCAACCATCTATCGCAACCTTCACTACCTGGAAGAACAAGGCTTCGCTGAATCATTCATCCTCCACTGCACCGAGCACGGCACCGAACGCTACTATAGCTATCGCAGTCGCAGTGAAGGAGTTCATCACCACTGGTTTCACTGTGAGAAATGCCATGCGTTCATCGACCTTGGGGGGTGTGTCTACCAAGAGCAGATGAAGGATTGGGAACAGCAGTATGGATTTACCATCAACGACCATACCTTCTTTCTTACCGGTATCTGTGCCTCCTGTAAATCACAATCACTGCTTGAGTAATGAGAAGAGTTGGAGCCGGTTGCTTACACCCATCTTGGCAATCTCTTGATTCCCCAACGGAGCGAGAGGAAAGGAATCAGCAGGAAGGTTCCTCTCCCGAGAGAGTGCCGGGAAAGCAAGGTGAGATGCCCCGTCCCTTGGGGCGGAAAAGGAGGCAACGCCTCCTGAGTCCAGGGCTTGCCCTGGGGTATTGATACCTTTCATTAATGATGCCATGGCTGGGATCTTGTGTATTGACTACATCCACGGGATGGGAGAGAGAAACACGTACCCAAGGGTGGATTATTAAGCATTCGGTTGCCCAAAAAAGGCTGAGTGAGGGTTGTTTCGCTGAGAAGTTGCTTGTGTTTATGTCATATTGCAATGTGCAGCCTCCCGATACTGCTGATACAGATGAGGCTGAAAACCAGTGAGACGGCAATGAATAATGTGTCTGTTCATGCTTTCATGCTAGTACTTGGCTGTAGGAAAACAATCGCCTGGAGAGAGTATTCTCTTCACACCACGTGTGGGAATAATGCTTTACAAATCAGGGTGAATCACCTCATGATACTCATAGGAGGCAGGGATATGACCTATACCAAGATTGTTGCCACATTGGGCCCAGCAAGTGAAACATATGAGATGATCAAAGCCATTTTGGAAGCAGGATGCCGTGTGATTAGGTTGAATTTCAGCCATGGGTCGCATGAAGAACAGCAAAAGCGGTTCGACTATGTCAGACAGGCAAGCAAGGAATTAGGGTTTCCCGTAACAGCGTTCATGGACCTGCAAGGACCAAAGATCCGTCTTGGACAGCTGCAGGAAGAGATGTATGTGTTGCAAAAGGGAGAGAAACTTACCCTAACCACTGAACCTTGTGTGGGAACCAGAGAGCGTATCAGTATCGACTATCCGTACCTCCATGAAGAAATACAGGTAGGGCAACGCATCTTGATCAACGATGGATTGGTCTCTCTTGTCGTGGAAAACATAGAAGGGAACGATATTCATTGCTCCTTGCTAGAAGAGGGCGTTATCCTCCCAAGAAAAGGCGTAAACCTGCCAGAAGTCCCCTTGAGCCATCTGAGTTCGTTCACAGAAAAAGACAAGAGAGACTTGGATTTTGCCTTCAAGAACAACCTTGACTATGTTGCACTCTCCTTCGTTCGTAGCGGGAAAGATGTCAAAGCCTTGAAAGAGCATATGATGGCATCTTACGGCAGAATCATTCCGGTTATCAGTAAGATTGAGAAACCGGAGGCTGTAACGAACCTGCAGGAAATCATGGATGAGTCAAGTGTAATCATGGTTGCCCGTGGAGACTTGGGGGTGGAAGCTCCTGCTGAGGAAGTCCCCCTGATGCAAAAAGCTATCATCAGATCGTGCATCGATCGGGGGCTTCCGGTCATTACCGCAACACAGATGCTGGAATCGATGATGCACAACCCCAAGCCCACCAGGGCTGAGACCAATGATGTGGCAAATGCAGTGTTGGATGGGACGAGCGCAGTGATGCTCAGTGGGGAAACTGCTGCAGGGGAGTACCCCTTGCAGGCAGTGACCATCATGAGTCGAATTGCCAGTTTGGCTGAGCGTAGTGATGTATTTCAAAAGCAGGTTTTCAACCAGATCAGCATGCTGGACCCAGAGCGAAAGATTACAACCACTGAAGCTGTGGGGCTTGCAACCCGTGAACTTTCTCTCTCGGTAGGGGCAACGTTCATTGCATGTTTCACCCAAACGGGTTCTACTGCACGGTTGATTGCCAAATTCCGACCCTCAGTTCCAATCATTGCATTTTCTCCCTTGCCCGAGGTGGTTACCTACCTTGCCATGAGCTGGGGAGTCACCCCGATTCTTATCGATCAACTTGCAAGTGTGGATGAGCTGCTTGCCTATGCTCCGACATATCTCCAGAAACAGGGATTGGTACAACAAGGAGATACCGTAGTAATTACTGCCGGAGTTCCTGTAGGCAGTAGTGGGAAGACCAATATGATCAAGGTCGTAGAGATTGAATAGATTGTAAAAGGCTGGTGCAAAAAGCACTGGCCTTCCTTCACTGCAATTGTGGCCTGAACGAGATGGTGGCACCGATGCTCAATGCTCTTCCTTCATGGTCAAACAGATCAAGTGCCCTGATATCAAGGCCGAAGTAGGTAGCGGTAAGGAATTCAACGGGAAGCAGGCGTAGGGCAACGTTGACCAACCCCCTGTCTCCGGCGTTTCCAGCAGACGGGGTGGTGCTATAACTGACATTGCCGAAGTCCAAGAGGAAATCTACCTTTTCCTTGAATACTTCAGGGAAAAAAGGTGTTTGGAAACCAAGGGCAAAATCAATATTGCTGGTCATGGGCTTTTTGAAAGTGTATCCGAGGCGAAGCGTTGTCTTGGAAGGGAGGTCCATGATGGAACTTGCGAAGGTGGAAGCCACATAGAGTTGGGCAGATAGTTTGTTCGTGTTTGATACCCCACTGACTTGAGCAAGCACCCCTGCAGCAAAACTGGTGGTCTCTCGCTTTGTAAACCTCCACTTTCCATTGAGCAGAAGATCAATATCATTCCCAATATCGACTGCAAAACTGGATTCAACGGTGTCGGAGAACGACAAAAGGATTGAAGGTATATGGATGACCTTGCCACTTGTGATGGTAGCTGAATATGCAGTAGTAACTGAGCTGTGTACCTCACTGGGAGCAACTTCAGCACTCGGAACTACGATGTAGCCCGAACTTCCACCCAAGGTTGTGCTGCCGAATATTGGCACAAGAAAGATGCATAGTAGGGTAAAAAGCACTGTTCGTTTCATAGAAGCCTCCTAGCACAGGATGCCTAGAGATTGTCTCTGGGTCAAGTAACTGAAGCAGGTTGTTTCATGGAATGCTTGCATGCATACATTGCTTCATCTGCACGTCCCACACATTGATGGAACCGGTCTTTTCTCTTTGGAATGTATCGGTCAAATCCCACTGCCACAAAGTAGTGAAGCTTGTTCCCAAAGGGAAAGGGGGAGAGAATCCTGTCTGCCAGTTTCTGCATTTCCTCTTCTGATACATCGCTGATAAGGGCAATGAACTCGTCTCCTCCGTAGCGGTAGATCTTTGCTCGAAAAGGGAGAAGCTTTTGTAACCGTCGTGCAAAATCCCTCAAGACCAAGTCTCCCTGAGTATGTCCTTGTGTGTCATTGATTTTCTTCAGGTCATTGACGTCCATCATAAGGATTCCCAGCACTTGCTTGTCCTTTGATGTCTGGATTCGTGAGACTTCTCTGTCGTAAGCTGCTCGATTTCCTACCTCGGTCAGTGCATCGCTGTAGGCAAGGCTAAGAAGAAGCTGCTCCTTGCAAATCGACTTTGTCTTGATTCTCATCAAGGTGGCACTACGCCAGAACAGCACTACTGCGGAGGCTGCCATGCCAAAATGGAGAATGACAGCACTATCCAACGAGATGCCAAGGATGAGCAGGATTACTTCAGCGAGGATGGATGAGAGCAGCAACCCCATCGCAACCAAGAAGGACCTTAGGTCTTGGTTGCCCCTGTAATATTCAACGAACAAAAGCGTGAAAAGCGAAAGGAGGAAGAGCGCCAAGAAAACCCCGCAAGGTAAGAGCAGGTCGGTGTATTGCGTGATACCAAAGAGTTGCAGAGCACCTCCCAAAACATAGATGGAAGCGAAAAAATACGAGATGTACAAGAATGGCGTTACCCATTTTCCTACTGGGTAGGAGTGGATGATATAATTGACCAAGAATAGGGGAAGCAGGAAAAGAGCAGCAAAACTGAGATTCATCGGGAGAGCGGGATTCCTGAAGAGTAAGAATTTGCTGGGAGTCTGGCTGAAAACCCAACCGCCAAGGGCAAGGAGAACCAAGCCAAAGTAGAAGAAGCTCTTTCTTTCCTCATCTGTCTGGATTGAGAGAGAGAAGAGGAGAACCAAAAAACCAATCAAGAGAAGCGAGAACCCATAGAAGAGAGACGGCCACTCTCGTAGTTCATGAAAAAGCAGATCAGTCTTGGTCCCGTTGTAGACCGGTTTGAAATGTCCTGCAAATGAATTGTTGGATGTATAGCCGAATGTAATGGTCAACTCGCCTCCAAGATGCGCTTCCTCGAGACGTATGAAATGGGTGTAAGTACCTCCAAAAACAGGGACTGCCCACCCTTTTTGTGGCCCTTCAAAGCTATAGAGTGCTTCATCATTTACCTTCACCGAGACGCTCGCCATGCTGGAATTGAACGCGATGGTTCTCCCCTCAGCAGGAAGTTGTGAGGGAATGGTGTAGTGCAGCGTAATCACCTTGTCCTTAACAGGTTTTGGCAGCGAGTAGGGAAGGGTGATTTCTTCAGCAAACGTCTGGCCATCGATTTCGATAGTCCATGCCGTATCCCATGAGGTCACCTTTCCATCAAAGAGCGGTTCAGTTTCCAGGAATGAATCGTAGTAGAGGGCCATGATGAATACAATCAAGACCAGGGCAAGTACAATTCTCTGAACATGGTTTTCACGTGAGAATGCAGCCATTCGGATTCCTTTTTGTTAGTTTCTAATTAGGGAGCCTCCGAATTTCAGGATGTCCCTTCTCATTGATTTTACGCTCGATATAGTTTTCTTTCTCCAGTTTTGAGAGCAGGTTTCCAAGACTGTGATAACTACTTCGTTCAATCATCCGACTCTTATCCATCTGGTGGAATTTCACACCCACATAGCTTACCAGCTGCCAGCTGTCTGGGTCAAAGGAATCTACTACCCGTTTCATGAGCGTCTCCACCTGTTTGTCCATCTTCTTGGTATGAATAATCTCAGCAGGTTTTTCTTCTATTTTTGCTTTTGAATGGCTGCTGCTTTTCGGTTCATCTGCTTTCGGTTTATTCATGAATGATTCAATAATCAGGATTTCATCACAACAGTTGTTGAAAATGGGTTTGTCGCTTACCATTTCTTTGGTTACCAGATAGACTTCCTTGCCGTATTTACGCAACGCCTCCATAATGACAGTGAAGTCACTGTCACTGGTAATGAAGACATAGCGGTCTATGACCGGTGTGTTGACGATGATGGTTTCCAATGCCTCGAGGCTGATGATCAAGTCAGCACGATTCTTGTAGTTTGTGGTGATGGAAGGGGTATCTCTGATGGTGAAGTTGTATTCTGCCAACTGTTTTTCCAGTTTTTTAATGGAAGAGGAATTTCCACAAGCCATCTTGATGACAAAAACATTCTCTTCCTCGGGAGAGTCATTGTGTTGGAGCGTCAGTTCCTCAAAGAGCGGTTTAAGATCCAACCCTGAAGGAATATTCTCCAAGTCGATGTAAATTGCATTGTTTTTTCTCCGCATAGACCCTCCATGCATTACTATACAACACCTTAAGAGTACACGGAAGTATTAAAAAGGGTCATCTGTACTGAACTCCATCCATTCTCCGGTTATTGGATGATGAAAGGAAAGTGCCTTTGCATGTAGGTAGAGGCGGTCTTGCATCCCGTGTCCGTACAACCGGTCCCCTTTGATGGGATGCCCAAGGCCTTTTTCATGTGCGCTATGCAGCCTAAGCTGGTGGGTTCGTCCAGTTAATGGGAAAAAGTACATCCTGGTCACCAGCGACCCATCAGCCCTTCGTTCCACCCGGATTCTCTGGAAGAGCGTCGTTCCCCATTTCCCCTGCTGCGCATCATACATCTGATGAGGGCGATGATTGACATCAAGACGGAAAGGAAGCTCAATCTTGCCTTTTTCTTGTGTAACGACACCCTCCAGTAGTGCTACATAGCTCTTGCTTACCTGTTTTTCACTAAACTGCTTGTTCATCCTTTTATGTGCTTCCTTGGTTTTTGCAAGGATGAGCAACCCGGAGGTATCCATGTCCAGTCTATGCACTGCACACTGCAGGGGAAGGTCTGGCATAAGCAATCTGAGACGAGTTTCTACACTGTCACGCTTCTGAGGGCCTCTTCCTGGCACTGAAAGCAACCCTGCATCCTTGTTTACGATGATGATATGTGAATCTTGGTAGACGATATCCAAGGTAAGCATTGCGTGGAGTATGGGCTTGCATTTTTCATCACAAGGGCCATAGAAACTAAGATGGCTTCTCCTGCTGTCCTTTGTGGGAGCTCCAAAGAAGAACTCTGCCATGCTTATGGGATGCAGATGATGGGTAAGAGCATACTGAAGTAGCTTGATGGCACAACAATCGCCACTTCCTGTAGGTACTTTTCCCCCGGGGAAAATCGATTCCAAACGGATGTTTCGTCCATCAATCGTGGCTATGTTGTAGAGTTCCCGATAGTGGGACAAAGCCTTTCGGGAGAGTTCAGAGCGTCTCGCAAGCAGCCCACGGCGTTCCTCTTCAGTATGTGCTGCCTCAGCACGTATTCCCAGCTCCTTTATCGGTACGTCAAACAGACCAAGATATCGTGTGTAGGCTTCTTCATCGACCAAGTGGGTGACCCACCCGGGTAGATTCAGGTGACCCATGCAGCTGCCTGAGAATGCTTTGAGTAGTACCTCATTGCCATGTTGGCCGAGGGCGACGAGAACCCCGAACATAGCCCCGCCCCCTGGGAAGAAGAACCCATCAATGGGTACTTTCCCCTCCCCTTCAAAATCTACTACTCTGTTTGTAAGGAGTAGCTGCTGAAGGAGCAGGGCATGAGTTAGGGCTGGGTATTCTGGCAGTGGTGGGTTCATCGTATCTTTGATGGTACGAAAGTACTGCTTTTGATGCAAGGTCCACCCTAGGCAAATAGGAGGTGCTATGGCATCATAGATGCAAGAGAGGGCCTATGAATGCGACACTTGAGTTGGATGTACTATCGGTGGTGCTTCTGATTTTTACCATAGCTTTGGCTTCCCATAGTCTGCGGAGCAAGCCGATTAACCGTTGGTATATTCTCTCTGCTGTCATCCTCCTGATTGTCATTGGTACAGAGTTGTTTGCCTATCAGGTAGATGATGTCGGAATTTCCTCCCAGATAGCTCCCCATCGTATTGCCAATGTACTCGGATTTGGGCTTTCCCCCATGATTTGTTATTTCCTGTTTAAGTACATCTCCAACACAGAATACCAGCAGAGAAGCGTGTGGTTCTACTTGCCGTTCTCCTTCCATGCAATTGTAAGTATTCTCAGCTATTTCACTGGTTGGTATTTCTTTGTAGACTCCATGAATATCTACAGCAGGGGGCCGCTCTTCCCACTGGCAACGCTCACTATGTTGTTTTACTATGGGTTGTGTATCGTGTATCTTACCAAGACATTGCATGGCTACGAAGCTTCAGACCGTCCCCTCTTGCTCTTAATCTTGGTAACCCCGATTGTGGGAGCAGGTATTCAGATAGCGTTTCCCCCGATTCTTACACTCTGGCCTGGTATTGCGCTTTCTTTGTTGTTGTTCTACCTCTTCTCCCAAGAGCAATATTATGCATTTGATGTGCTCACAGGACTCAGGAACCGAGCTACGTTTATGCGGGACCTCTCAGATCTGCAACGATCGAGTAAGGGGCCGGCAACCATCGTAGTCTGTGACGTCAATGCATTGAAGATGGCCAATGACACGTATGGTCATATAAGTGGGGATGAACTATTGGTGCATACCAGCAGGCTGTTGGAACGTTGTTTTCGAGGCGTAGGGAGGGTATATCGCATCGGTGGTGATGAGTTTGGTGTTATCATCACTAAAGAGGATTCTCTGGAAGTAGAGCGGGCTCTCTCCCCCCTTGAGAGCCAGATAAAGCTTTCCAACAAGAACAGAACTATTCCTCTCTCCCTGGCAATTGGATGGTCATGGTGCGAGTCTTGTTCTGGGAATCTTTTCAACACTTATGTGGCAGCAGACAACAGCATGTATGATACCAAGAGAAAGATGAAACAAGGACGGAGGTAATCTGATGGATCCGCATGTACAATATGCTTATCTCAGTGTTTCCCAGTTTGTACAGAGGTTGACTGAGCACCCTGTAGGATATATTCCCCTCGGAACCCTTGAATGGCATGGGCTGCAGAATGTTCTGGGTGCTGATGCACTCCAAGCAGAAGGATTGTTTATCAGGGCCGCTCAGCGTTTTGGAGGTATCGTGTTCCCTCCATTCTATCTGGGTCCAGACAGAATTGCAGACGCTGGCGAGGGAAGGAGTCTGATCGGGATGGATGCAAGTGAGGCTACAAAACCCCATCAGAGGCTGCCAGGCAGTTGCTATTGGGTCTCCAAGGGATTGTTTCTCCAGATGCTTGAAGCACTTGTCGCCCAAGCCAAGCGGGCAGGTTTCATCTGCCTGATCGCCGATGGTCATGGTCCTTCAAGGAAGGCATGGGCAGAGTTGGCCAGTCAATGGGAAAAGCAGTACGACATCATTCTTCTCTCTTCCATCAATGATTTTTCACCAGAATCGTATCCAGCCCTGAGTGATCATGCGGGTCGGTGTGAAACTTCTACCATGATGGCTCTCCACCCTGGGTTGGTGGACCTCTCAAAATTGGAACAGGATACGTGGCCACTTGGGGTAAAAGGAGAGGACCCAAGGCTTTCAAGTGCAGCCTATGGGGAATATATTCTTGAAACAACTGTGAATGCGATAGGCCAAAAACTGCAAGAGTTGGGACTCTGATTCCCCAATGGAGCGAGAGGAAAGGAATAAGCCTGATGGTTCCTCTCTTGAGCGAGTGCCGGGAAAGCAAGGTGAGATACCCCGTCCCTTGGGGCGGAAAAGGAGGCAACGCCTCATGAGTCCAGGGCTTGCCCTGGGGTATTGATACCTTTCATTCCTCTTTCGCAATGGCTCGGACAGTTCTTCTTTGCAATACTTGAGCAGGAGGAATTGTTATGGAGAGAGCAAATGCTGTCATTGGAGAGGTGGTGTGTGCGACAACTACGGTACTTGGAGAGCTCAGCGACCGTTGTCATATCTATGGAGACAAATATACCACTCACGTTCTGACGGTCACTGAAAAACTACCACGTGTTCTCCGCAAGGGCATGGGTGTGTTGTTTTTAGACTCCAAAGGATTAGTAATCAACACACACTCTCAGCAAGAGGCGTTATTACGCTGAGGGGAGTGAGAATTTCTTTGCGCGTTTAAGAGCAGCTGTGGTTGCTTCCCAGTCTGTCTCCTTGAGCATCCAGCTTCCCGTCATTGCAAGCACGTGTGGATTTTCAAGGTAGGTAGCGGTCATCTCCTCATTGATATGGCCTGCAACGATAAAATTGAGACCTTCTTGTTCTCCCATTGCATTGATGAATGGTAACCCACCCAACTCTTCCACAGGAAAACAACCCAGTGTTTTGAGATTCCAAGCCTTCGCTACTGCTGCTTGGGTGGTAACCGCATAGATGGGTTTCCCAACTTGCTGGCAATACTCCACCATCTGCTCGTTGAAAAGAGGAGAGAATATGAAGGCAGCCCCTGCTTCCAAAGCTGCTTTTGCTTCTTGAAGCGTCTGGACATTGCCTCCTCCGATGATAAGATCCTCCTCTTGGGCCAGACGACGTAGCAAAGCAAGCCCCCCTGCCATCTGTTGAGAGATGTTTGCCACGCGTAGATCACTTGCACGCAGTGCCTTGATCAAGGCATCTGCTTGGTCCTCTCCTCCCTGTTTGACCATCGGAATACACCGAATTTGTGCCAATCGCTTGGTGATTGTATCCATGTCAGTTTCTCCTTTCAGCTGTAAGTCTACGCTGTTTGGTGCATCCAGTCGACCCTAAAGTAATAGATGACAAAGATAATGGAGCTGAGCGACCAGGTAACTGGATATGCCCAGAAGATAACCCTGATATCCATGAAGAGCTGAAGTCCGATTGAAATAAAAATGATTCGGAAGATGCACCAGATTGCAAGCATGACTGCCATGGGGACGATTGCCTTTCCTGCACCGCGATAAATACCGCTCATTGCATGGCTGAGTGCAAGAGCCCAGAGGAAGAGACTCGAGATGTTGGCCTTCGAGACTCCCACTGCAATGACTTCAGGGTCTTGGCTGAACAGCCTCATCAAGGGTTCCGCTCCCAGAAACATGCCAAGTCCTATGGTCTCAGCAAGAATCATGGAGAAAAGCGCCCCAAAGCGTGCCCCTCTTTTCACTCGCTCATATTCTTGTGCTCCCAGATTTTGCCCGGTGAAGGTGGTGAGAGCCAGGGCAAAAGCCGTTATGGGGATGAATGCAAAGCCTTGAATACGCATGAATGCACCATTTCCTGCCATGGCTGAAGCTCCGAAGAGATTGATTGAGGATTGAAGAATGACATTTGCAAAGCTGGTCACCGAATTCTGGATACCGGAAGGGATACCGAAGGTAAGAATCTGCTTGAGGAAGCCTTTGTGAATTCGTATGGAGGGAATATGTACACGGACTACCGAGGGAGTAGTCAGCAACAAACGGAAACTGAGTGTAGCACTCACTCCTTGCGCAATGATGGTAGCAAAAGCGGTTCCCTCTATTCCCATTCCTAATACACCGACAAAAAATAGGTCGAGGGCAATGTTGATTATTGCAGCGATGATAAGGAAATAGAGTGGATGCCTACTGTCTCCCACTGCCTGGAGAATTCCGCTAGCAGTGTTGTAGAAGATCAATGTGGAGATGCCTAAGAAGAAGATGCGGAGGTAGGTTTGTGCGTCGATGAACACACTTTCTGGGGTCTGCATCCAGTGAAGGACTACCGGAGCAAAGAAGTATCCCAAGGCGGTAAGCAGGGCACTGGTAAATACACTGAGCGCGACAGTGGTATGGACAGCTTTCCTGACTCCTTCCAGGTCTCCTTTCCCGAACGCTGTGGAGATGACCACCCCTGCACCTACGAAAATACCTTGAAAAAGCCCTACCAGGAGCATAATAAGGCTGGTGATGGAGGTAATGGCTGCCAAAGCCTCCTTGCCCACAAGGTTTCCCACCACCAAGGTATCAGTTGTGTGATAAAGCTGCTGAAACAAGTTCCCAAGGAAAATAGGGAGGGCAAAAGCGATAAGGTTTCTTTGGATTGACCCGCTTGTCATCAGCTTGGTATGCGTTGCCATATGGCCTAGTACTCTATTCCATCGCTGTAGTTCTTGCAAGCAGAACGGGGCTTCATCTTGCCATACATGCAAGGCTATTGAGAGCTATGGTAACAAGCGAGAACGTAATAGCGGAGTATGTGAAGCATTAAGGCAAGAAGAAAGATGAATATAAGCAATTGTATCTCACGCTTGAACGCGAATGACCTAGTGCGATACATCGGGGCTTGCCCCGAGGAGGTTTACCCTTCACTTTACAAACCTTCTGGAAGCTTCTATGCTTTGCTAGACGTAGGAGAGATGTCTATGCGTATACTCGATTATCTTAATGAAACTTCTATTTTGTTCCTCAAAGAAACACATAAAGACCAGATACTTACCACCATGGCGAAAAAAGCTGCTGAAAGCGGATATGTATCCAGTGAAAAGGCCTTCGTTGATGCAATTCTTGAGCGAGAGACCATAATGAGCACAGGTATTGGTCTCCAGGTTGCCATTCCTCATGCAAAGATGGATGGCATCAAAGAGTTCTTTGTGCTCGCTGCAGTCCTTGAGAAGGATGTCCCATGGGATTCCTTGGATAAGAAACCGGTACGTCTGGTTTTCATGATCGGAGGTCCATCTGACCGACAGTCAGATTATCTGATGATTCTTTCCAAGATTACCTTGGTAATCAAAAACCCAGAACGCAGGAAAGCACTCATGGCTGCCAAGACTCCCCAGGCTGTGCTCGATGCATTTGCCGATTTGTAGGATTGCATTATGGAGTTCCATCTGTTTCTCTATCTTGCGGCAATTTTTGCAGCTGGATATGGAAGTAAAGTACTCACTACAGCCCTGAAAATTCCTGAAGTTACCGGCTATGTCCTTTTGGGTGTCGTGCTAGGTGGCTCCTTGGTTAATCTCCTTTCCCCTGAAGTATTGGATATGTTGGCCCCCCTCTCCTCCATTGCTCTGGCCTTGATAGCATTCACGATTGGAATTGAGCTGAAGCTTGATGTAATCAAACGGCTGGGAAGGAGCATCTTAACCATCGTGACATTCGAAAGCATTGGGGCTTTCCTTGTCGTTTTCTTTGGCTTGTTTTATGTGTTCAAGACCGATCTCAATACTGCGCTTTTACTCGGATCTGTGGCATCGGCCACGGCTCCTGCTGCAACAGTTGCTGTCATAAAACAGTACAAGGCAAAAGGCGTGTTGACTTCGACCATCTTGGCAGTGGTGGGCATTGACGATGCCTTTGCTCTCATCATCTATGTTTTTGTAGAGAGTTTTGTCAGTTCCAACTTGCTTGGCAGTTCCCTTGCTATCGGCCCTATGGTTGCGTCGGCCTTGCTCTCGGTTGTAATTGCTCTTGGACTCGGTGCGGTATCTGCGGTCCTCTACATCCTATTACTGCGTGGAAAGAGAAATAACGATTGGGTGATGTTGCTGCTTGCTACATTCCTGTTTCTGCTGCTTGGAGTATGTGAGCTACTTGGGGTGTCTGAATTGCTGGCAATTATGGCTTTCGGAATGACTATTGTAAATAGTTCAGCAGTGTTAAGCAAGAAAAGCGAAACGGTAGTCTCCTCGTTCAGCCCTGTGTTTCTGGTTGCCTTCTTTATCCTTGGTGGCGCTCACTTGGATGTCTCCTTGATTACCCAGATTGGATTGCTTGGGCTCTTCTACTTTGTAGCAAGAAGCATCGGAAAGATTGGGGGGGCAACCCTCGGGGCTTTGATTGGGCGTGCGCCGAAGAAAGTCCGGTTTTTAATTGGTTTTTCACTCCTGCCACAGGTTGGAGTTGCCTTGGCTCTTGCCTTGGCAATCAACAAGACATTCTCTTCCCCAGCTTTTGGAGAAACAGGGCAGCATTTGGCGAGCCTAATCATCAATGTACTATTGTTTACCACAATCATAACTGAGGTCGTAGGCCCCCTACTGACACGGTTGGCACTGCGCAAGGCGGGCGAAACAAATGAGCGTATCTAGGAGGAAATAATGAATCTATTGCTTATGGTGCTCTCCCAACTGGATTATAAGGAGGATGTGTTTCTGGCAATGCAGAGTGTCGGAATCACAAAAGCCTCCGTGTTCGATGCCAAAAGCATGGATCGAAGTCTTGAGAGCGAATTCAGCCTTTTTACCGGATTCTTGCACAGTAGAAGCGAGATGGAAGGGGAGCAGTTGGTGATCTTTGCCCCATTAGCTTCAGCTGACCTTGCAAAAGAGTTGCTCACCAACCTTGAAGCGGGCGGAATTCCTTTGAAGCGTGAGGACATCCTTTCGCTCATGGTTCTTCCCGTCTCCTATTGTTTTGACCAGTCAACCATTCTTTGTTGAATCTTTTTGTTGTAGATTGGTTCTTTGCCCTCTAGGATGACGATAAGGAATTGAGAAAAGGGAGATATTATTTGTTGGCACAACTGCTCGCCGTCCAATTAAACCAAAAAGATCTTTCCGTGGTAAGGAATGTAGCGGGAAACATGCAGGTGCTCACAGCTGGAAATAGCAGTGAGGCGCTTCACTTGATGGAAATGCACGCTTCGATCGATATGGTGTTGATCGATATTGAACGCTCATATCTGCAGAGCCTTCAATTGCTCCACACATTGGTCTACAGGTACCAGCAAGAACCTCTCAGAATTATCGTACTCGGTGAAAAACAGCTACTCCAACAGAAAAAGAGAGTCTTTGACCTAGACCTCATTACAGTCCTAAATAAGCCAATACAAGAAAAACAATTAAGAGGCCTTCTCGAACTGGAGGTTGTGAAACAGGATTCATATTCAGAGCAGCAGAACGTATTGGAAAAGGCTCATCTGTTTAATGCAATCTTCTACCAAGCTCCCATTGGAATTTCCATTTCTTACCGCGTTGATCTCGGGGTGGAGCCTGGTAAGGAACGGTTCGTTGGTAATCCCATGTATGAGAAAATTACAGGCAGGAGCATGGAGGAAATACTCAGAATTGGGTGGACGGCGATTACCCATCCTGACGATCTTCCTCGAGAGTTGGAATATTTCAAGCGGTTGAAGCGTGGGGAATTGGAAAGCTATACTCTGGAAAAGCGATTCATCCGTCCCGATGGTTCCATTGTCTGGGTTGAAATGACGGTTGCTCCGCTGCAAGCAAGGGACAGCCGGCTCTTTGCTCATATCAGCCTCTTTCAAGATATCACCAAAAGAAAAGAAGCTGAAAGATTGCTTGCCGAGAGTGAACGCAGTAAGTCTGCGCTGCTCTCACACTTGCCTGGAATGGCGTATCGATGCCTCTATGATACCCATTGGACGATGCTTTTCGTCTCTGCAGGATGTGAATCCTTAACGGGCTATACTCCTGACCAGCTGATACACAACCGAGATATATCATACAACGATATCATTGTAATTTCCTATCGACAAAAGATCTTTAGCGAGTGGTCATGGGCAGTTCAAGAAAACAAGCCCTTTGTGCTTGAATATGAAATTCTCACTGCTCAAGGAACTCGCAAGTGGGTATGGGAGATGGGACAAGCTGTATATACGGATGGTGGTGATGTTGAAGCCTTGGAAGGAATCATTCTCGATATTACTAACAGAAAACAGATGGAGCAGAACCTTGCCTTTCGTGATGCCCATGATCTATGGACCGGACTCTATAACCGACGGTACCTTGAGCAGTTGTTGCTTCAGGATATCAAAGCAAAAAAAAGTACAAAACGAGCGCTTGTCTCAATTAACTTAGGGGCCTTGAATGCGAAAAGTATGGCCTATGGCTACCAATATAGCCAAGACATCATGAAGAAGGTTGCAGAGGGATTGCTTATCCTCTGCAACAAACTTGTCGTGCTAAGTATTACGCATGAGTATCAACTTGTGTTCTATCTTAGGTCTTACCATGAAAGGCAGAATCTTCTCATGCTTTGCAAGAAGATTGAAAGTACCTTGGAGCACCTATTGGTTTTGGAAAGGATTCCCTATGGGCTGGGAGTTCTGGAAATCAATGATTCCAATCAGGATGCCATTGACCAATTACTCAGAAATCTCTTGGTAGCTTCCCAGCGTTCCGTTGCGCTCTATGACGGGGAGGCAAAGCTTTGTTTCTTTGATGAGAGTATGGAAACTGAGATTCTTTGGGAAGCAAAACTTACTGAAATCTTGGCAAGTATTGTGTCAGGGAGGAATCAGGAATCGTTGTTCCTGCAATACCAACCGATTGTTGACATGCGCACAAGGCGTATCTGTGGTTTCGAGGCGTTGGCGCGATTGAAGTGCAAAGATATGGAGATGATTCCACCATTGCAGTTCATTCCAATTGCCGAGAAAACAAAACTCATCATTCCCTTGGGTAATCTCATTATTCGACAGGCATTCCAGTTTTTGAAGCAACTGGAAGATCAGCATGTGATGGACTGTACGGTCTCCATTAATATCTCTGCCCTTCAGGTGATTAAAGAAGGTTTTGCTGAGCATGTCATTCGCTTGATGCATTCAATGGATGTGAACCCTTCCTGTATCTGCTTGGAGCTTACTGAATCCATCTTTGCCTCGAACTTTCAAGAAATTAACCGGGTTCTGAAGACCTTGCGATCCAAAGGAGTCAAGATATCGGTTGATGATTTCGGCAGTGGATATTCCTCCCTTTCAAGGGAGCGGGAGCTCTATGTCGATGAATTGAAGATTGACAAATCATTCATAGATAAACTGCTTTTTCTCTCTGATGATCAAGCAATCACCGGGGACATTATTTCTATGGCCCACAAATTGGGTCACAATGTGGTAGCAGAGGGTATCGAACATCAGAGACAGTTTGACTATCTGAAGCGCAACAACTGTGACAAGGCTCAAGGGTTTCTCTTTAGTAAGCCGCTGGATGCGACTGATGCTATTGCGTTGGTTGCGAGAAACGATGCCCACCGGCTATTTGAAAATCTGTTCGAGTAATACAGACAGAGAAATAATATGCCTATGTTAGTCCAAGTTACATATAAAACTTTGTAATTAATAGAGTTGTTATTCTTCTTGACGTGAAATGTAAGGAGGGTATACTGTATCTAGGTTAGTACAAAAGCGAACAAACTAGGAGAATCCCCTTGTCTGAACCAAGAAGATCACGACTTATAAACTCCTCACGGATAATTCATCGTCTCTGGATTGAAGATCAACTTAGTCGTGCCGATCTTGCCATACGGCTTGGACTTACCAAATCTTCCATTTCAAATATCGTAAATGATTTGATATCACTCGGGATTGTGATAGAAAATGAAGTTCTTGAAGCGAGTCCGAAAGGGGGGAGGAGAGCAATAGGTCTCACCCTCAATAAAGCATACTTTCATGTCATCGGGATAGAGATTCGCTCTGATTCCTATACAGCTCTCTCCATAGATTTGGAAGGTAAGGTGCTCTTTTCACAAACTAAGCCGAAGGGATTTACTGCCAAGACCTTTAGATTGGAAGTATGTGACTTGATCGAATCCCTTTGCAAAAGCCTTGAAGGAATGCAGAGACATCTTTTGGGGATAGGCATCGGATTCTCTGGGGTGATTGATGCAGAGAATCAAATAATCTACCGCTCTGTCTCTCTCGATTTCCAGCAACCTTTTGATTTCCAGAAAGAGATTGCTTCACATTTCCCCTTTCCTGTCATTCTGGAAAATGATGCTAACTGTGGTGCATGGGGAGAGGTGGTATTCCAGAGAAAGCAGAAGCTCAAGAATTTTTTGTTCGTGCTTATAGAGTTCTGGAAACGCTATGAAGTACAGACAGCATCTCCCCAACCTACTATCGGCTTGGGTTTTGGTTTTGATGGTAAAATCTATCGTGGGAGTAGTAGCCAAGCGGGAGAATTTAAAAGTGTATGCAATAGGGAAGCAACCTCCTTGCAGCAGGTACAGATTCCAGATGGTGTTTCTGTGAGCGAAGATGGAGAGGCTCTACACAACTATATCCAGGAAATATGCCAAAATTTGGCATTTCTCATCAATACATTGGATATCGGGCATGTGTTCATCGGGGGAACTATAGAACCGTTTGCTTCGTTCATGCCTGACATGCTTAGAAAAGAATTGAAAGCAAACTCACTAATCCAGAGTGATGGGAATTGCCAAATTCAGTTTTCGTCATTGGGGTATGATGCAGTCTCCTTCGGTGCTGCAGCCCTGGTTCTCGATAAGGTATTGATGAATTTGGAGCCACTCAATGAGAACAGCGCCAAACAAGCTGTTCCCCTCTTTCACTTGTTGTCTTAACGGAAACATCCTCGCTATGGGGGTGAAAAAAATGGAGGTCCTGTATGAAAATGAAACGATTGTTGATTTTGGCTTTCGTGTCTTTCTTGATTCCCTCGCTGCTTATAGCGGCAGGAACAAAGGAATCGGCAGCGGATGGAGTGATTGAACTCTCTGTATATCACTACCTAGATCAAACGGATAAGACTACTGCACCAAATTTCCAACATCTGGTGGATGTCTTTGAAGCAGCTAACCCCGATATCAAGCTCAGTTTTGAGTATGGGTACGGAGAATCTTTTCACGACAAGTTACAGACCATGGCTATGAGTGGGCAGCTGCCGGATATAGTCTTGCTGTATCCTGGGGAAAGAACCAGCCAGGTGACATCAGCTGGATTGGTGAAGGACCTTCGTCCATATCTCTCTGGTCATGAAGATGAATTTGCTGATATGGCAATGCAAGCACAGGGGGAGAACGGAGAAATCTGGGAACTGCCTGAGGATATCTCCATCACCTCGATTATGTACACAAATAACCGGTTGCTTGCAGAACTTGGATTGGAATATCCCAAGTCATATGAAGAGTTGCTCACGCAAGGACCGGTTATCCGCAAAGCCGGTTTAATACCCATCTCTATTGCCAACAAAGATGCTTGGCCAATGCAGTCCTGTGTTGCCGGTATGCTGGTTGAACGAGCCTGTGGCATGGAGTGGTGGGACAAGGCTCTCAGCGGTGAAGCAAGCTATGATGATCCTGAGTTCGTATATGCCATGGAAATCATCAAGGAGCTGAACGACAAGCAGATGTTCTCTCCTGGAACCAACCAACTAGCCTATGGACAGGGATTGGATGATTTTGTCAATGAGCGTGCTGTGTATCTCCTTGATGGTGGATGGACAGTGAATAGTATGGTGGGTGAGCTCACTGATGAGCAAAAGACGTATATGAGTCTTGAATCATTCCCCGATATTCCCAACCAGAAGGGACAGAGCCTTTCTGTTTCTGCGACAGCAGGACAAGGCTTTGGCATGAATGCAAAGCTTAATGAGAAGGAAGCTGAGGCAGCATGGAAGTGGATCTGGTTCTACTCTGGACCTGAAGGGTCTGCCATTCGCCAACAGTATGGTCGTCTTCCAGCCTACAATCTTGATGAACCTGAGGATGCAGATCCCATGATCAAGAAACTGATTGCATTTGCTGGAAAGGTCCCGATGGGATATGTCATGGACTCAGTCATTGCAGCCGAACCAATTGGAACGTTCAATATCAATCTTCAGAATATGATGTTTGATACGATGAGCCCAATGGAAGTTGCGCAGGACCTGGAGAGAATGGTCTCTTCTGTAGGTCGTTAATAAGTGATTGCAACGCTTCCCCTCAGGGGGAAGCGCTGTTCTGATAGGAAGGTGAAATCCCATGACGTATGCACAACAAAAACATATGAGTTACTGGATTCTGGTGCTACCAGGAATTTTGGTGTTTGCTTCAATCATCATATTCCCCGTGCTCTTCAGTTTCTCTTTGAGTTTCACCACCTGGAATGGGTATGGAATGCCGACCTTTGCGGGGTTGGAGAATTATCGAACAATCATTTCTGACCCTGTGTTTCTTCATTCACTAAGAAACAATCTTCTCATTGTTGTTATTTCAGTCTTTGGACAGATACCGTTAGGGTTTCTTTTGGCATACCTGCTTCACAGAAGTATGGTTCGTCATGGTAATTTTTTCCAGACGATGATTTTCCTGCCTATCACCATTTCCCCGGTTGTGGTTGCGCTACTCTGGAACCAAATATTTTCATCATCGGGAATGGTTGTAGCCCTGGTTCGATCGTTTACCGACAATCCTCAGTATGTGATCCGAATCTTCGAGGATCAGCAACTTGCCATCGTACCAATTCTTTTCGTGTTACTCTGGATGCATACAGGAACATATATGATCATTTATTATGCAAACCTACAAAAAATGACACCTTCAGTGTTGGAGGCAGCCCAGATTGACGGGGCAAGTGAAAACCAAATGTTGATGCGTATTATTCTCCCCTCGATGATCGGGACCATTGCCACCACTGCAATATTTGCTATTTCAGGTAGCTTGAAGGCCTTTGATCTAATCTATGCCATGACTGGTGGAGGTCCTGCACATTTTACAGAAGTGATAGCAATCTACATGTATGTGAATACATTCAAGTATTACAAGTACGGGTTCGGTAGCGCTGCTTCAATCATCATCGTCTTGCTTGCTGTTGGTTTGATTATGCTGTTGCAATACTTCAGCCGAAGACTCGAACGACGATTCGAATAGGGGAGCAACATGAAAAGATCAGTAACCATTGGGAAAATATTGGCATATGTACTAATGATTACATTCACACTATTGACGGTGGTACCCCTCGTGTGGATGATTCTTAGCGCTTTCAAGCCTCATGCATTGATCGTTCGCCAGCCTTTAGCCCCACCGTTTACCTTCTACATAGAGAACTTTATTCTCTCTTGGACGCAAGGCCACTTGGGTATTTATTTCCTCAACAGTATTGTGTACTCCTTGAGTGCAACCTTTGTAACAGTGGGGCTTGCCATGAGTAGTGGCTATGCACTCTCAAAGTTCCAATATCGTTCTGGTAGAATTATCTATGGATTCTACACCCTTGGCTTACTCATTACGGTGCATTCGGTCATTGTTCCTCTCTTCATCATGGAAACCAAGTTAGGGATTTCCAATACACGACTGGGAGTAATTCTGCCCTATATTGCCTTTGGCCTTCCTTTTCAGGTGTTTCTTGCCACCACTTACGTGAAGGGTATCCCTGACTCAATGCAGGAGTCAGCCATCATTGATGGAGCAACTTTTCTGGAAGTATTTGTAAAAATTATTATTCCAGTGGCTACTCCTATCTTATCGACCATGTTCATCTACACGTTCTTGGGAAATTGGAATGAATTTATTCTGGTCTTGACCCTGACCAGCGATATGATGATCCGCTCACTTCCTGTTGGAATCAACAGTTTTGCAGGGGGGATGAGCAGGGACTATGGATTGCAATTTGCCGCTTTGGTAATTGGTACCGTACCTATGATCATTTTCTACATGATTTTCAAAGATAAGATTGCCCAGGGTTTTGCTGCTGGGTCTACAAAGGAATAGTGTTGTCCATATGAATCATCAGAAATCTTTTCTCCCCTATCCATCAAACGGAATAAGACTCTTGAAAGGAAGCTTTATTTTCCCAGAAGTCCTGACGATTGCCTTTCAGGACTCCTGTTTTCCCGAACGTGCACCATTTTTTCAGGAGTATATAAGGGGAGCTCTGGGTATGGAAGTGGTCCTTGGAGATGAATCGAATAATCCGGTTTTGCTTGTTAACGAGAAGAATGATGTACTTGATGAAGAGGGATATCTGTTGGAGGTAACTCCAGTGGGGTGTACATTGGCCTCTGGTTCATGGAGGGGAATCTTCACAGGTCTTCAGACATATATCCAACTGGCAAAGTCCAATAAAACGCTACAGTGCTGCAAGATTTCTGATTACCCAGCTCTCTCTTGGAGAGGTCTTATGTTGGATGTCGCCCGTTCTTTCTGCCCACTGGAGGAGTTGCTGGGAATCATTGACACCATGGCTCTGTATAAATTAAATGTTTTACACTGGCATGTCAGTGATGACCAAGGATGGAGATTCCCTGTGGATGGATACCCTGCTTTGTTGAGCGAGAAACACGGGTACTATTCAAAAGAGGAAATCAGCTACGTGGTATCCTATGCAGAAAACAGAAATATCATGGTGGTCCCCGAGGTAGATATGCCTGGGCACATGATTGCTGCCTTGAGTGCATATCCTAATCTGAGTTGCACAGGCGGACCTTTTACGATACCTACAGGAGAGGGGATATTTCGGGATATTCTTTGTGTTGGAAAATCAGAAACCATTGTTTTTGCCAAAAAGGTGGTCGACACCTTATGTTTGCTTTTCCCATCGCCCTATATCCATCTTGGAGGTGATGAGATTCCTTTAGATCGGTGGGAGACCTGCCCTGATTGCCAACATCGTATGCAAGAGTTGGGATGTAGGGATGAAAAAGCATTGCTTGGATGGTTCTGTAATGAGATTGCTTCCTATGCAAGAGAGAAAGGCAAATCCACAATACTTTGGAGCGATTATGTTGATGCTTCATATGATTCCACAATCATTACACAAGTTTGGAATCCTCTTCTTGGAAAACACAGGAGGACCCATAGTGACCGTCAGGTCATAAAGAGTGATTACTTCCATTCCTATCTCGATATGTCCTATGCTTTGGTCCCTCTCTCCAGGGTATATCGGTATGGTAAAACAGTTCAAAAAGATACGAAACGGAATAAAAAGGTAGTGGGTGCAGAATTGTTGCTCTGGACAGAATACCTCGACACTAGAGAAAAGCGGGAAGCTCATCTCTACCCGCGGCTCTTGGCAGGGGCAGAATCATTCTGGACAAAAGATCCCCTGCTTAGGTATAGCCGTTTTAAACGAAGTCTGGAGCATGTTATGAAACAGGTATTAGGTAAACAGAGCGGTTTACCGGAGCCATCTTCTTGGGATCCCTTGCTTCTGGTGCAATGTAAGGAACGGAGAGCAAGAAGAAAACGGGTCAATAGAAACAGCAAGGAAGCTGGTATTACATTGTGAAGCTCAAAATTCAGTCACTCCATGCTTTCTGCAGCAGAGATACTGCTTTGGGTATCTCATCCATTTCCACTGTAGCAAATCCAAGCAGAATTGATGCAGTGCCTTTTTTCTCGGGAAGCTGTGAATAGTACCGGGAAAGTCCGTATACCTGCACCTGAGCTTGGTTTGCACGACGTATGAGTTCCTCCTCTTTCATGCCATTGTGAATGTGAAGTAAGAGATGCAATCCTGCTGAATCTCCGGTAATTTCGGCGAAGGGTAGCAATGATGAGATACAAGTGACAAGGATTTCCCGTTTCTGTCTGTATAGGTTACGCATTCGGTTGAGATGGCGTTCGAAGTGTCCTCTCTCAATGAATGTATGCAGTATTTTCTGTTCAATGAGGGGAACAGGACAAAAATAGAAACTGAGGTCCGATTCATAGTGTTCCATAAGCACTTCGGGAAGAACCATGTAACTGATTCTCAATGCAGGGGAGAGTGATTTGCTGAAAGCACCAAGATAGATGACCTTGCCCTGTCCATCGAGACCTTGCAGGGATGGGATTGGTTTTCCCCCATAGCGGAATTCACTATCATAATCATCTTCCAGGATGTATCGTCCGGACTTCTCGTTTGCCCATTGCAAGAGCTGGAGTCTTCGTGTGACCGGCATGATACGACCAGTTGGAAACTGGTGGCTTGGTGTGATGGAAAGAACGTCTGCATCACTGGCTTGTAGTGAAGCTACCTCAATCCCGTGCTCATCCAAAGGCAGTGAAACATAGTGTACCCGATTGCTCTTGAACAGTAGATTGAGTTTCTCATAGCCAGGGTTCTCGATGGCGTAGACAGTATTTTCACTCAGCAACTGGATGAGCAGTTGCATCAAAAACTCTGTACCACTACTGATGATGATCTGTTGATCTGTGCAATGTACACCTCTGCTGGATCTGAGATATCGGGCAATGCTGGAACGTAGTTCAGGAATACCTTTTGGGTCACTGATTGAAAGCAGTTCAGTATCCTCTGATGTAATGACCTGATGGCTCAATCTTCTCCAGAGCGAGAAAGGAAATCGTTGGTGGTCGACACCCTGGGGGGAGAAGTTGTAGCGATAAGATTCCTCTGACTGTCCCCTATCTGGTTCCTTACTCTGTTTTGGTTCCAGCTTGAGGATGCCGCCTAGGTCGGCAACATAGTACCCACTCTTTTCCCTCGTCTGGAGATAGCCTTCATCAGCCAGTTGGTTGTACGCTGCCTGTACGGTATTGATGCTGCACTGCAACCCCTGGGCAAGGTTTCGTTTGGAAGGAAGCTTCTCGTGTGTTTTGAAAGTTCCCTTGATGAGCGATTCCTTGAGATATTGGTAGAGTTGCTCTGTCAATGTCTGGGGAGCACCGCTTTGTAGCTGTAGATTAATCTGGTACATATCCCTCCATAATCTGGTACCATAAAAAATTCACAAACTGGAACTTTTTGTACTATCAGATACCTCCTATACTAGGGCGGAACAACGAAAAGCACAATGCTGGGAGGTGCAATATGAGTGAACGAATTGAATTGAACAAGAATCTTGCGCAGATGCTCAAGGGAGGGGTCATCATGGATGTTACCTCACCGGAACAAGCAAGAATAGCAGAGGATGCAGGTGCCTGTGCTGTTATGGCACTTGAAAGAATCCCTGCCGATATCCGTGCAGCCGGGGGAGTTTCTCGTATGAGTGACCCAATCCTGATCCAACAGATCCAGGAAGCGGTTTCCATCCCGGTTATGGCAAAGGTGCGCATAGGCCATATCGTTGAGGCCCAGATTCTTGAAGCCTTGGAGATTGATTTTATTGATGAGAGTGAGGTCCTCTCCCCAGCCGATGACCTCTATCATATCGACAAACAACAATTCTCCGTGCCTTTTGTTTGTGGAGCACGTGACCTGGGTGAAGCTCTTCGTAGGATAGGCGAGGGTGCGAGTATGATCAGGACCAAGGGAGAACCCGGGACAGGGGATATCATCCAAGCTGTTCGACATATGCGTTTGATCCAGCAACAGATGAGGAAGGTTCAATCCATGCGCGAGGATGAGCTGTTTGAGGAAGCAAAGCTTCTTCAGGTTCCCTACAATCTATTGCGTATTGTGTTTGAGAGCGGAAAGCTTCCAGTAGTCAACTTTGCTGCCGGTGGGGTAGCTACCCCTGCTGATGCCGCACTGATGATGCAGCTTGGAGCAGAAGGAGTGTTTGTGGGTTCGGGCATCTTCAAGTCTGGAGATCCAAAGAAACGGGCAAATGCCATTGTGAAGGCCGTTACGAATTATCAGGATCCCAAGATATTGGCTGAGCTCTCAAAGAATCTGGGAGAAGCCATGATTGGTATCAATGAACAGGAAATCGCCCTTCTTATGGCTGAGCGTGGCGTATGAGAGTTGGTGTATTAGCACTGCAAGGAGGGTTTGTAGAGCATGTTCATGCATTGAACAAGCTGGGGGTCTCTTCCCTTGAGATTCGTAGCACGCAAGATCTACAGACTCCGTTTGATGCCTTGATCCTCCCCGGTGGGGAGAGTACCGTCATGGGTAGGCTTCTCAGGGAGCTTGATCTCTACTACCCCCTCATGGATTTGATCGCTCAGGGAATGCCGGTATGGGGGACCTGTGCCGGCATGATACTGCTCGCGAGTGAATTGGAGGGAGAGGTCAATACCCATTTTGCGCTCATGCCTATCACTGTCCGAAGGAATGCATTCGGACGGCAGCTTGGGAGTTTTTCCTCCATTGGCATGTTCGAGGGCATTGGCGAAATTCCCATGACGTTTATCCGTGCTCCAATCATTCATGGAGCGGACAAAAATGTACACATGTTAGCAGAGTATGATGGCTTCAGCGTTGCAGCAAGATATGATACGATGCTGGTGACTGCGTTTCATCCGGAATTGACGAATGATACTCGGGTCCTCCAGTATTTTCTGGGGATGACAGGCTGCAGACACTAATGGTTGATCTTCTAGGGGGCAGGGTGCATGGAACTTGTGGTGATGGAGTTGTTCTTACTGATAGTAGTCGTTTCCATCGTAGTAAATCAGAAGGGATCCTCTTCAGTGATCAATTACCATGATGTAGATGCCGCAGGGGTGGCAGGTGCCTATATTGGATACCTTGTCCTTGCCCTGCTCAGCCATGTCCATATACGTGGTCTTTTCCCATTTTCTCCAGCCATTGCTCGTTTGGTAACAATTCTCCATATTGTTTCTATTCCACTGTTGATATTCGTTTGGATGAACAGTATTGAAAAACGGATTCTTTCAAAAACGAGCTATACAGTACTCTTCCATGTACAGAGATCCTTGCTTGAGTTGTTCTGTATCGCTTCCTTTATTGATCTATTCCTGAATCGATTGTTTGTTTTCTCCCCAGATCTGCTGATAATCGGAGGTTCTGGGATACCACTCATGCTTGGTCTCAGTACGCTCTTTGTTCTGGTAGAGTTCTATGCCGCCTTGGTGCGATGGAAGCATATCGAATGGCATGAACGGGCCATCATGGTACTCACTGCATTGTTCTTGTTGTTCTCCTTGGTTTTATTTGAGGTGTTCCGACAACCATATATGCTCTCCCTCAGCAGTGCCTTCATGCTGCTGCTCAGCTTTCTTTCTTGGCAGAGGAAGGAGTTGTTGTTGGATTGGTTGACCAGGATCCCAAACAATCAGGCATTTATGGAAGTACTTAAAAAAGGTATTGCCTCTCATCAACGAAGGACCATCCTGCTTCTAGATATCGAGAACTTTCGCCTGCTCAATGAACGATATGGAGAGGATGGTGGCGATGCAATCCTGTCCTCCTTTGCTGATTTCCTGAAAACCACCTATGAGCAAGCCGGGGTGTTCCGTATTGGGGGCAACCGCTTTATTCTGATGTTTCCCTGGTTGACACACAATGAGCTGGTCAGGGAAGTGAACATAATCAAAGAAAAGACTGCAAAGGGGTGTACCATTGGGGAGACTCAGGTCTCCTTTCATGTGAATATTGCCATCGTTGAAATTCCCTTGCAGAAAAATACGGTTGATGAGGTTGTTGAGTCTCTCTCCTTTACCATGACGGAGATCAAGGAGAAGCGAAGGCAGCCGGTCATCATCTTCAACCAGAAGCTCATCGGGGTGCGTCAGAGAAGACTTGATATCCTTTCAATCCTCCGAAAGGCGTTGTTGGAGCAAGACATGATACAGGTCTACTTCCAGCCGATCATGGATGTAGATGGCAACAAACCAGTTGCTGCTGAAGCCTTGATGCGACTACAAGATGAGCGGATGGGGATCATCTCACCTGAGGAGTTCATTCCGCTTGCAGAACAAGCAGGCCTGATCAGTATGTTCAGTGAGATTATGCTGCAAAAAGTGTGCACGTTCCTAAAGGCACACCCAACAATACAGGAACGTTTGAGCCATGTTTCAATTAATATCGTAGCTGAGGATCTTGCCGTTTGGGATGTCACATGCAGATTGTTGGACATTTTGAGCCAGAGGGGAGTCGATGCCAAAAAAATAGGGTTTGAAGTGACAGAATCAATGGTCCTCTCAAGCAATCCCATTGTAGCAAAGTCATGGGAAGCCTTGCGAGAGGTGGGGGTTCGCTTTTTCTTGGACGATTTTGGAACTGGCTATGCCAATTTGGAGTCACTGGTCAACCTTCCCTTCGATACGGTGAAGATTGACCGAAGTGTGGTAACAAACACAACGAACAACCATGAGTTGCTTTCCCTTATTGCAGGGATGTTGCAACGCCTTGGGAAAGAGGTTATTGCTGAAGGAATTGAGACCAGCGAACAGTTGGAAGTTGTCAAATCCACCAAGATTTCATTCGTACAAGGGTTTTACTACTCCAAACCTCTTCCTCCAGAGGAGTTCCTCTCATGGCTGGAAGAATCACCCGAAACGATGAAAGTCTAGTAGGAACCCAGCCAGTCAACAATTCGGGTATGGATTGCATCGCGGATGAGCCTGATCCCTTCCATTTTTTCTTCATCACTGCCAGTGATGGCGCTTGGGTCGGGGAAGCCCCAATGCATGCGTTCACTCTTTCCAGGGAACATGGGACAACGCTCTGCATTGCTCTCATCACAGACAGTCACCACATAGTCAAAAGTTTCGTTCCTTTCAATGTATTCCTGGGCAGGTTTTGCATAGTGACCTTCCATGGAGATGCCGATCTCTTCCATGGCCTGTACGACCAGAGGGTTCAACTTACCTGCTTCAATCCCGCTGCTGTGTGCTTCAAACCGGTCGCTTGCATAGTGTTTAACGAAAGCCTCACACATCTGGCTTCTTGCTGAGTTATGGATACAGACAAACATAATTCGTTTTTTCCCCATGTTGCATTATTCCTTTACGGTATCTGGTGTCTTCATTGTGCAGTGCATCATCTCCAATACACAGGGCATGGTCAATATGCAATTGACCCTGGCTCCCTCTCTCTGCATGTCGATGATTCCCACTTGTTTTAGTGCCGAGAGGTGTTTTGAGGTGACTGATTTGTGCATTCCAAGCAGTTCTGCAAGTTCACAGACACAATAGGAACGTGCGAAAAGAGCCTCGACTATGGCAAGCCTCATTGGGTGCCCGAGTGCCTTAAAACGTTTGGCAGTATCCTCAAACTGTTCAGCATCATATTGGTTCATAGCTACAATGTTGCAAAAAGTGGAAACTTTGTCAATGAATCTAGTTGACATTGCGAAGATAGTTTCCAATAATGGAAACATAGGAGATATACATATGGTTATTCAGATACTCGGGACAGGATGTCCCAAATGCAAGGCATTGGAAGCAAATGCGTTCAAAGCAGTTGAAGAAGGAAACATTGCAGCAACGATTGAAAAGGTGACTGACCTCGACGAAATCATG
The DNA here is from genome assembly GCF_003429665.1 of Sphaerochaeta halotolerans. Lineage (GTDB taxonomy): Bacteria > Spirochaetota > Spirochaetia > Sphaerochaetales > Sphaerochaetaceae > Sphaerochaeta > Sphaerochaeta halotolerans. The sequence continues at coordinate 134,272 of NZ_QUWK01000003.1, forward strand.
AACATGGGTGTCATGATGACCCCTGCACTCGCAATAGACGGGGACGTGAAGAGCATGGGAAAAGTGTTGAATAAGAATCAAGTACTCGCACTGATCAAGGAGAGCCTGTAATGCGGTTTCTTGCCTGCAAGGAGGTACTCCGATGGCGATGAAACAACTTACTCCCAACAAGAAACTTTTGGTGATAGCCGGGATTTTCCTGGCAATCTTTTTTACTCCCTTTACGCATCCACGCGTGGTGGGGGCAATCCAGGAAGCGTTCCTCATGCTTGCCGACTATGCACATGAGCATGTCTTGCTCTGTGTGGTTCCTGCAATGTTCATTGCTGGGGCGGTGGTGGTCTTTCTCAACCAACAGGCGGTGATGAAATACCTGGGTCCGAAAGCGAATAAGCTGGTGGCATACTCAGTTGCTTCCGTTTCAGGTGCTATCCTGGCTGTTTGTTCCTGCACTGTATTGCCTCTTTTCAAGGGCATTTACAAGAAGGGTGCCGGACTTGGTCCTGCTGTTTCCTTTCTCTACAGTGGCCCCTCGATAAACATTCTGGCAATTATCCTCTCATTCAAGGTGTTTGGGTGGAAGATGGGTTTGACCAGAATGATTGTCGCTATCGTATTTGCCTTTGTAATCGGTTTGCTCATGCATATGATCTTCCGAAAAGAGGATGAGAAACGGCTTGCTGATGAACGCCTTTTCAAGAACATGGGGGGGCCTGATGCCCGTTCCCTTCCTCAAATGGCTTTCTATATGGTTTCGATGATTGGTATCCTGGTCTTCCTGAACTGGGCGCCAAGCCAGGGATCAAGTACCGTTTGGGATTTCATCTATCAATCCAAGTATTGGATTACCGGGGTGTTCGCCTTGATGTTGGCATACTCCCTGATCAGATGGTTCACCAAGGATGAGCTGAAAGAGTGGGGTGGAGCAACCAGGGACTTTGCACTCCAGATTCTTCCCTTGCTCTTCGCTGGAGTATTGGTTGCAGGATTCCTGCTGGGAAGACCTGGACAAGAAGCACTCATTCCTACGGTATGGGTTGCCTCCTTGGTAGGAGGAAATTCTCTCTTTGCAAACTTCTTTGCATCGATCTCGGGGGCATTCATGTACTTTGCGACGCTCACTGAAATCCCCATCGTACAAGGACTGTTGGGAGCTGGAATGGGGCAAGGCCCGGCCTTGGCATTATTGCTAGCCGGTCCGAGTCTCTCTCTTCCCTCCATGCTGGTAATAGGCGGGGAACTGGGATTCAAGAAGACTGCTGTCTATATTGCTTTGGTGGTGTTCTTTTCCACCTTGGCTGGATATGTCTTTGGAATGGTAGCGTAGTATACCCACTATTTTCTATACGGGAGTTGTTGTATATCTACGACTACTCCCGTTGCCTTGTAAATGCCTGGATTCCATGGATCAGGCAACCTTTACTAGTAAAAAGAATCAAAATACACATCTCATCCATCTCTGCTAGTGCGCGCATCATTATAAATGCCCGGAATTTTTCTGTGTGTTCAAGGTCTCCAAGGACAACCTAGAATTTTTTTTCATGCTAATGGTACAAAAAGTATTGTAATTCCTTTTATAATCAGACATTTGTCATTTGTCGTATTTACCTGTACATGTCTCATTGTATTAAATTAAGGTAATCTATTAATACATAATAATTTGAATACAAATCGTATACATATACGTCTTGACAAGTGTCCAAACAGTGCATCATTTGGCACAATATATGTCACTGACATATGTTATAAGTCTTTGTGTAGTAAAGAAAAATAAAAATATTTTTGTTGACAGCTAAATTTGTGTGTGATTTACTGAAGCGGAGTTTTAAAACAGATATGCATTGGATAAGGTTACAAAAAAAAACATCTGAGACGTTGAAGTTTTGAATTAGAAGCATTTCTGCTTTTGATATTTTGGTAATTCCGCTGGAGGGAAAACATGAAGGAAAAAACAAATTTATCAGTGGGTGTCGATTTAGGTACCTCGAACCTTCTCATTTATGTTGAAGGGCAAGGTACACTTTTCAATGAGCCTTCGATTATTGCAATTGACAAGGCAACTGGTAATGTAGTCTCAGTTGGGTATGAAGCAGCAAAACTGGATGGGAAGACCCATAGCAAAGTTGAGGTTGCGAGGCCTTTGCAGGGAGGAGTGATTTCTGATATTCAGTTGATACGCGAAATTCTCCTATTCACATTGGACAAGATTTTTCTTTCTAACCTGGATTCAATCAGTCGACTCCTGATCTGTATTCCTTCAGAAATAACCAATACAGAGAAAGAGGCCATTATTGAGCTCGGCCATGGACTTGGAATCCAGAATACTGAAATTGAACAAGAGATAAAGGCAGGTGCTCTTGGATCGGGTGTAGATATCTTTGCACCAAGAGGGCACATGGTGATTGATATTGGTGGTGGTACAACCGATTTCGGAATCCTGTCACTCGGGGAAGTGGTCCTTTCCAAATCAATCAAGATTGCTGGAGATTATTTCGATAAACAGATAATCGACTATGTAAAAACAACACATAAGCTGGAAATCGGAAATCAAACAGCGGAAAGAATCAAGATTGCACTTGCTTCTCTTACAGGCCCCTTCCCGGTAGATGAAGACGGAGCCCCTGTCGTGACTGAGGCTATGGGCCGTGATCTAGTCACGGGTCTTCCCCGGCAGATTCTCCTGCATCCTGAGGAAATCAGAGAGGTTCTTCTTAATTGCTTTGATCCTATTAAGTCCATCTTGTTGGCTACTCTGGAAGAAACGCCTCCAGAGCTGGCTGGGGATTTAGTTGATTCTGGGATTCTATTGACAGGTGGTTGCTCGCAGATTCCTGGAATCAAGGAATATTTCATCGATATTGCCCAGATTCCGGTGTATCTCTCTGAGGTACCTCTCTCTGCGGTAATTGATGGATGTAAGAAGATGCTCAAAATGACAAATCGGCATTTTTATAGTGAACTATAGGAAGGGTATAAGCATGAGTGCAACAATGGTACATGACAAACTGGGGTTGGGAATAGATCTCGGAACCGCAAATTTATTGGTGTTCCTTGAAAAGAAAGGAATTATATTCAATGAACCTGCAGTAATTGCGTTTGATAGAGAATCCGGGAAAATTGTGGCGGCTGGAGAGGATGCCCACCGAATGCTGGGAAAGGTCCACTCCAAAATTGCAGTGATAAAACCATTGAAAAATGGTGTTATCTCAGATATGCGCGCAGCAAAGGCGTTGTTGACGTATGTACTTGGGAAAATTGAGAATCTTACAGAAAAAGATCTATCCAAGACTACCTGTGTTATTTGTTGCCCGTCAGAAGTGACAAAGATTGAACGGGACATCATGACTGATCTTGCAGCAAAAATGAAGATCACGGATGTGTTCATCGAAGAAGAAATCAAATCAGGAGCACTGGGAGCTGGTGTTGACATCTTTAAATCCAAAGGGGTGATGGTTGTTGATATCGGAGGCGGTACTACGGATGTCGGAATTATTTCATTTGGTGATATCGTACTTTCCCGTACCATACGGAAAGCAGGAAGTTTCATGGATGATGAAATCTCCAAATATGTGAAGAAAACACAGAGTGTAGAAATTGGTGAACTAACCTCCGAGAAAATGAAGATTGAACTGGGCGACCTGCATGTTGGGGCGAAAAATGTTGTGAATCGGTATGCAGGAAGAGATATGGTGAAAGGAATTCCCAAGTGGGTCATGCTTTCCACCCAGGAAGTCCAGACGGTTTTGACACCTGTATTCGATGAAATCGTCAAACTCATCACTGGAGTGCTGAAGGATACACCGCCTGAATTATCTGCAGATATCTACAAGCATGGCATTCTTCTCACTGGTGGATGTTCCTTGATTCGAGGGATTGAAGAGTACATTCAGGAACGGATTCAAGTTCCTGTAAAAGTGGTCCAGAACCCACTTACTTGCGTTGCAGAAGGTACTAAGTATTTACTGAAAAACCGCGGAGACTATCTCGTTAATCCGCTTCAACTGTAGGAGATTTTCATCATGGCAATCACCATCCGAAAACAAGAGAAAGAGACAAAAAGCGTTGTTGGGAAAAATATTGGAATAGACTTGGGCACTGCGAACATCCTTGTCTATGTCGAGGGAGAAGGGATCATTACCAATGAGCCTTCGGTAATCGCATTTGACTATGAGACCAATGAAGTGCTTGCCACAGGCAATATGGCAGCCAATATGATCGGAAAGGGTCATCATGGTATCAAGATTGTGAGTCCGTTGCACCAAGGTGTCATTTCTGATATTGATGCTACCAAGAAACTCATTGAGATTTCATTGCATAAGATTGAGAACATCAATATCGACATCACGCAATCAACGCTTTTGCTCTGTTGTCCTTCTGAGGTAACTCAGTTGGAACGTGATTCATTCATGGACCTGGGCAATAAGCTCGGGGTCAAGGATGTGTTCATCGAACAGGAAGTAAAAGCCGGAGCAATCGGGTCAGGTCTTGATATCTTCAGTAGCAATGGATCGATGATCATTGATATTGGGGGAGGATCAACTGATATTGGCGTACTCTCCTTGGGTGATATTGTGGTTTCTGAATCCAATCGTATTGCTGGAAACTACTTTGATAGTGAGATTATGGACCACATGCAGTATAAGCACGGCCTGCTTATCGGAAAGAAAACTGCTGAGCGAATCAAAATAGAAATTGGCTCTTTGCGACAAAAGATTGAAAATCCAAAGGAAACCTGGGTAAGTGGAAGGGACGTAGTAACCGGACTTCCCAAGAAGATCACGATACATGAGAACGAAATTCGTGACGTCCTGGTCAAACCCTTTGAGTCGATTGCTACCATGGTGTTGAAAGTGTTGCAAAATACTCCTCCTGAGCTTTCATCCGATATTATTGTGAATGGTATCTATATCAGTGGAGGCGGTGCGATGATTGATGGCGTGGATGAATTCCTCCACCGCAAGGTTGGCATGGATTTCTATATTTCCAAGCGTCCAATGACGGCAGTGGTTGATGGAACCAAGTTACTTCTGAAAAACCGTGGAAGTTATTTCGTAAAGCCAACAGATTAAGTGAGGTGATATATACAGACCTTTCTTTCCTGGAGGGGAAGGAAAGGTCTGATTCCCAGTCACTACAGAAAAGGAACACCTTATGAGAATCATGCAACGTCATTGTATTGCCTTTGGAAGTAGCTTCTTCCTCGCTTTACTGGTCAGCCTCTTCTATGCAAAGTTTGTGGTCAGCATTTTCTTCACTCTGCTTCTTCTCATTAGCATGAGTATTGGATTCTTGGTTTCAGGTAAAACTGAGCCTTGGGAATATACTGGCAGGTCGCTTACAAGATGGCTAAGAAATAACCAAGCTAATTTGGACTCTTCATTCTGCCTCTACGTGTCCATCCATGCAAGAGGAATCTTCCAATCGTGTGTCGACCGTCAGGAGCTTGAAGAGGTGTATAATCGGTGTGCCAAAGAACTTATGGGGTATTTTGGAGTAGCGAATGTCCAAAGGATGACGTATGATGAATTTGCTGTTCTACGAGATTTTCCGACTTCAACTGTTGTTGATGAAAAAGAGAAGGTCGAGTACCAAACCATCGTATGCCAGACCATCACAGACCGAATCAATGGGATGCTTGGCTCCATGGATACCAGCAGGTTGCCCCCGTTTGCCGTAACAGTTGGGTGTGCTTCGTCCGGTTTGCGTTATCGTATGAATACGCTCGAACAACTTGTAGATTTGGCCTATGCTACAGAAGAGGCAGCGAAGAAGAGTCGCAAGAAGTTTCTCGTGGCTGATGAAATGATACGGGCGAGAAAGCTTGATATTGATGAGTGCAAGCAGGGATTCTTAACTGATGGATGGGAAGAGGAGTTTAACCCGTTTTTCCAGCCGATCATTGATTCTGTATCGTTTTCTGTAGTGGGTGTGGAAAGCTTGGCAAGATGGCAACTCGGAGGATTTCGAGTGTTGTCGGCACAGGTGTTCAAGGATGTAGCTTGTGAATTGCACCACATCACCACCATTGATTTGACCATTATATCAAAGACGTTTTCAATCATTCGTCGCATGATGATGGCGAGGATTGTCCCTTATACCTTCAAGACGGTAATCAATGTGAGTGATGAGAGTCTGAAGAAGGGGTTTGCAAAACGTATGTTCTTTCTAGCGGAGCAGCATGGATTGCATCCCTCCCAGATAGAGTTTGATATCAAGGACTCTGCCTTGGCATTTCCTGAATCCCTGTTGGTAATCAAGGAACTAAGAGAAACTGGATTCAGGGTTTCCCTTGACGTCTTTACTGAGACGGCGTTTGATCTCCAAGCATTGGTGAGAGCAGACTTCGATATCATCAAGCTGGATTTCAGGGCATTCTCGCCTCAGCTGCAACAGGTATATGCGGCATTGAAAGAGGCAGCAGAGAAGGGTGATGTTGAAATTCTTGCAAAGGGAATTGAAAACAAGGTTGTTCTCGATGCTGCCATGGCACTTGGATGCAAGTATGTGCAGGGTAATTATTTTACGCAGCCCATTCCTGAATCAACATTTGAAGTGTTCATGAAGAAATATCAGCAGGGCCTTGATCTGGGCTCTTCGCTAGGGTAGAAGGGATCTTCTTTCCTATTCGCGATACTGCTAAGACCCTATTGTCCATGCTATTCCCTGAACATCATGAAGTTGAAGTTTTGGGGAATAGGATAACGTTCCTTGACAATCTTGGCCACTTCGTCCTCGCCTACCTCAGGATGTGCTTCACTGTAGAGGATGGATTGGTAGGAGAACCATAGGCTGTTTAGGGGAGTATCCCCTTCTCGGATATGCCCTATCTCCCGGTCAAAGACCAAGCTCTTGATAAGCGGGGCATTCTTCTCCTGAACAGCCAGCTTTGCACGGGTAATTCTTAAAGCTTCACTTGAATCCATCCAAGTGGAGGGAATATCCTCGAAGAGCTTCTGGGCTTCGACGGTTTTCTGTTCAGCAACCAAGAGTGCACAATACTCTTCTGCGATAGCAGGGTCAGCCTTAAAACCAGAGAGTCTGCTTGCGATTGAGTACCATCGAAGAGGTTCCTCCACTTCACCTCTTCTGATTTCCAATTGTGCAAGGTTTCTTGCGGTCCAGGCGTTTGGGAGATTCTCCATTGCCTTAAGCCAACACGTTTGGGCATATGATACTTCTTCTTGTTCCAAGTGGATGATTCCAAGGTAGTGATTGAGAGTGGCCGATTCATGGATAGTCAAGCAAGGGTTTCTCAATGCAGCCATGAATATTGCTTTCCACGTATCGGAACAGGGAGGGGCACTGAGAGGTCGGCTATCGGGGTCCATGACCGGCAGTTTCCCTTCTGTTAACAGCCCAAGATACGGAAGTTCCTGATCCTTGACGCTGTCCCTTTCAAAGCGGAACGCTACCGGTAGTGAGAGATTTTGGGCCTTTTGTTCAAGGAAAGCCCAGCCGCTTCCTTGGTGCATTATTATTTCAGGGCTGCGTTCACTTGCCTTGAGGCATGTTTGATGCATAGCTCTGAGTCTCTGTTCGTCTATGATCAAATGAATAGTATCCTCTGCTGCCTGCATGGCAACTTCGTATTGTGGTCTGTGGGCTTCTTGTGGGGATATCTCCAAAGAACCGAAGGCCTGCGTCCAGCAGATTGAACTCTGTGCCTCCAGGTACGAGCCGTGCAATTGACTTGGAGCCAATCCACTTTGAACCTCGATGTATTCATCTTCACTGTCTGGAGAAAGGTAGCGTTGCCACCTCTTTCCCCCTGCATGGCTCCCCCAACAGAACATTTTTCTGTAGGACAAGGGTGGTGTAGAGACTTCAAAGAAGCCGCTGCCGTCCCCTTCAATGGCGCACTCCCATGGCATTGGGCTCTTCTCGCAAAGAAAGAAACACTCGTTTGATGCCTTGAATTGGTTCGGGTACGAGGCATCAATGTCTTCGTAGATTTCCATTCGGGGCATATGCATATGTCCGAAGAGTCGGGTGTTGTTCTTTGCATAGGGATCCAGATAGAGTGCTTCATTGCTACTTGCAAGAACGCGTGTCTTATCTGTGACTGGTACTGCAGTATTTGTCCAGTAGTACAAGGATTTTCGCTCACTAGAAAGGTTGTGGATATGGACATGGGCATACAATAGCCTGGATGTATCTCCCAAGTGGAAGTCGATATGCCACCAGAGACCCTTGCATCGCTCATATTCAGAGAGCCGCAAGAACTGCACACCCTCCTCATCTTTCTGAATCGAGGCAAATACATCACTACAGGTGGTGAAGGCATGCCCATATTGGCCTATATTCCACTCAATGCCTCCAGCGAACCATGCATCAAGATTGGAAAGGTTGCAAGCTTGGAGACTTGCATTGCAATACAGCAGTTCTCTGTCATTTTCTTTGTCGATAAGACTGATGAGTCTTCCCCCAAGCGTTGGGAGAAAGGTCGCCTTGAGATAGTCGTTCTCCATGATGATTGCAGGTATATCTTGCTCTTCTCGGTTTCTATCGTATCGGTCTTGGATTTGGTAGGGTAGGGAACGCTTGCCGCAATCAAGGCCCAAAAAGGCAGTATTCTTAGAAGAAACTTGTGGTTTTACTCTTACGAGGGCATCGTGCTTGGGGTCTCTGAAGGAGGGAAGTGGATTGGCTCCAATAGGTAAGGCCGCGTTTGCCTTGAATGTGCCACTCTTAATTGAAGTCATACTCTACACTCCTTGTGATAGCGTCTGCCACTTGCTGTCCATGTCCTGCATGAGGGCAATCTGGTTCCTCGCTCTATCAAGGTTTTGGTTCTCCCGATCAATATGATAGTAGCGATCCCCATTGAGAAAATCCGTCAAGAATCGTACTGCCATGATCTGGGTGATGTTTCTTCCTGATTCGACCACCAGAGATCGTTCAAGCGGGGTAAGGAAGTCAGCTTTTGAGAAGTATCCTTCCAGTAAAGCATGATGGAGTGAGGTGTCACAGTGTACCTTGGAAAGATCAGTGGCATCCTCCTCTGCTGTTGTGGTTGCCGTCCTGATCATATCCCCGGTATCGAAAAGGATGGTTCCAGGCATCACGGTATCAAGGTCAATGATACAGAGCGCTTCTTTTCCATCGAGGCTGAACAAGACATTGTTGATCTTCGTGTCATTATGGGTCACCCGTACAGGAAGACTTCCTTCCTGCAGTTTGTCCCAGAGAATGAATCCCCGCTCCTTGGTATCCATGAGATATTCCACTTCAGGTCCTACCATCTGTATCCGATCCTGATGGTTCACCTGTATTGCTTCTTCAAGCTGTTCATAGCGTAGGCGCATATCATGGAAGTGAGGAATGGTTTCATGTAGCTGGTTCCCATCAAAGTCCGATAGCTGCAACTGGAAGTTGCCTATGGCCTCACCCAGGAGATATGCTTGTTCTGCATCTGCTATCGTCTTGAAGGTCTTCACGTGATCGATGTACTGGTAGGTCCTCCAATACCCCCCATCCTCATCAACATACACATTGGTCCCAGAACGGGTAGGTATGACACGCAGGCACCGTTGCTCAACATTGTCATAGTGACCGATTAGTTTCGATCGTATGTGTGAAGTAACCAGACTGACATTCTCCATCAAGGCAACCGGCTGCTTGAACACCAAGGTATTTATTCGTTGATGGGTATATTTCTGGACACTTCCTTCATTCGTGAAGGTGGTGAAGAACGTGGAGTTGATATGTCCTTCCTTGTTGACCTCGATGGAAGCCAGGGAACCTTCGATAGCGAAATGATTGATAACTTGGCGGAGCTTATATTCTGAAATCTGCATACAGGCCTCTTGGGGTGGGATGAGTAAAATGGAATGAACAGTGTGTGATTCTATCCTTTGATAGCTCCTGCTGTTACTCCTTGGATGATTCGCTCTGAAAGGAATATATAGAGGAGAAATGTCGGGAGGAAAACGATAACGACAGAGGCGAACATCCCGCCCCAATCTCCTGTGTATCGCATGGCTTGGATCATATTGAACAGTCCAACGGAGACAGGTCTCACCTTTGGTTTGTTTGCAAAAATCATTGACATGAAGTATTCGTTCCAGATGGTGATGAAGTTGAACACAGTAACCGTGATAATCCCCGGTTGCACCAAGGGGAACATAATCCTCCAGAAGGTCCCCATAGGGGAACAGCCATCGATGTAGGCTGCTTCTTCATAGGTGGTACTCAGGCTCTTGAAGAATGCAAGCAGGAAGAAAGTAGTGAAAGGAACATTCATGGCAATATAGAGGAATATGAGCAACCAACGGTTGTTTGTCAGGCGTAATCGGCTTACGAGGCTGAACAGTGGCATGACGATCATGATCGCCGGGATTCCTAATGCAGAGGCAAGAAGGCTCTGGATGGATAGATTTCCCCTGAACTTGAATCGGCTCAATACATAGGCTGCAGGGGAAGCAATGAGGATGATTGAGGTACAGGATACCACGGTGTACATCAACGAGTTCATGAAATACACCGATACTTTTTGTGTATTCCAGGCACGAATATAGTTCTCGAAATGGAACCCCGACTCAAACTTGAACATGGAATCACTGAATATTTCCTGACTAGTCGAAAAAGAAGCGAAAAATACCCAGCCAATGAGTACAAAGGTAAAGATTGCCCAAGTAACTACCAAGACGTAGGAAGGGATCAGTCTAACTTGTGTATGATGGTCGAGTGAACGAAGTTTTTTGGCCATGACTCCCTCCTATAATTCCACATCATCGTTCTTGACGATGAGGTTGGTTGCTGAAAAGGCGATGATGACAATAATCATCATGATAACTCCAACGGCTGCACCTGCTCCACTATCCCTGACGGTGGTGGTGCTGGCCGAGGACCCGAATACAATTTCGTACATATAGTTCATGGGAGCTACCGTTGCATTGGAGAGGTTGACCGGGCTGAATAACTGGCCCCAGACAAAGAAGGCAACAGTAAAAACGGTCCACATGACGATGTTTGTCCTAAAACAACCCCGTAGGAACGGCAGGGTTATATGGAAGAACCGCTGGAAGACATTTGCCCCTTCTATCTGTGCAGCTTCCATATAATCCTTGGGTATTTGTTCAATGCTTGCCATGAAAATCAGCATATGGTACCCAACCATGCCGAATGAGTAGGCGACCAGCATGGACCAGAAGAGTTTGTCCGGCCCTGTCCAGAGAGTCTCAGAGAGTGTCGTCATCCCCAGTGTTGCAAAGATATCGTGAAGTAATCCATAGGAAGAGTTGTAGACGTAGTTGATCCACATGGTTCCCATCGCTATTGCCGATACTACATTGGGGAGGTATATGACGCTCCTGAAGAATTTGGAAAATTTCATTCCATTGGTAAGGGAAACAGCGAAGAACAGTGCGGTGACCATTACCCCTATACCACCAACAAGCCAGATACTTGCAATATTACGCATCGATTGTCTAAAAATAGCTGTGTTGAACAGGGTCCGGTAGTTTTCCAACCCGTTGAAACTCCAGGTTGAAATCGGATCTGATACAGACTCGACGGCAAAAAAGCTCATGATGGTTGTCCGGATCGAGGGATACAAGAATACCAACAGGTAGCAGATCATGGCCGGGGTGAGAAAGATGATGATCATCGTGCGATTCTTTTTCATAGTGGTACCTTTGAGAAATGAACGCCCCCTAAAACATGGTGTTTCAGAGGGCGTAGCGTTAAAGCCCTATTTATTCATTGCAGCGTAGAATTGTTCTGCATTCAAGGAACCAAGGATGAGCTTGGAGAAGTTCTCCTTGATCTTTGCATTGACGTCTGCAAGATTTTCCATTCCAGCAGCCCAGGTCATCCATGTGGTGGTATTGTCGATGATGGTCTTGGCTTCAGCTGTTTGCTTTGGCCAGGTGCTGTTCTTGCCCATCGGTACACCAAGGCTTTCCTTTGCCAGTTTGGAGTCCCACTCACCAGTGGTAAGGTAGACGATGAACTGGAAGGCTTCGTCTGGTACCTGAGAATTGGCATTGATGCCGAAGCACTGTGCTCCATAGTTGTTAGCTTCAGTGCCATTTCCGTTTGGTCCCATTTCAGGCCATGCGAAGGCACCCCAGTTGAAGTTAGGAGCGTTGCCCTTGATCTCATTAGGAAGCCAGGTTCCATTGAGGTACATCGCAACCTTTCCTGCGGCAATTTCCTCAATCTGTCCTGCAGGATAGATGTTGGAGGCTGCTTTTTTGCTGATGTACCCTTTCTTTGCGAAGTCTGACCAGATTTTGCCAAACTCAAGAACCGCTGGGTCGTTGAATTCATTGTTGTTGGCCATTTCCAGGGTTCTCTCATAACCAGCAAGACGAGCCATGTTGTACCCGAAGAATGCTGCCATGTATGCATCATCAACCGTAATTGGGGTAATTCCTGCCTGTACCAGCTTTGCGCATACATTCTCGAACTCAGTCCATGTTTTTGGGGTCTCGGTGATACCTGCCTTATTGAAGTGATCCTTGTTGTACATGACCACAAAAGCAAATGGCTGGTAAGGAGCTGTTTTGAGTGTGCCACCACCGGCCTGACGAGCAAGGTCAATCAAGGCTGTACTTACTGCATCACTGTAGCTCTCACCACCTGTGGTGGGGTAGCTCTTGGATACATACTCTTCCAAAGGAAGGAGATATTCACCCCACGTGGAGTTAACACGAGAGATATCCTCATCAAAGATATCAATCGTCTCTCCAGCGTCCAGAGCAGGTTGCAGGGTCTTTCTGATCTCGCGACCATTGAAGACGATTTCAACCTCGATACCAGTCTCTTCTTCAAATGCTTCAGCAGCTTCAGCCATGACAAGGCCCTGTGGCTCAGCTTCATTCCACATCGACCAGTAGGTGACAGTCTTTTTTCCAGCAGCATCTTCTGCTGATCCCCCGGCAAACAGCGGGGTGGCGATAACTGCCAATACCAGCAGTGCAACAACCATTCCTTTTTTCTTCATAGTTGACTCCTTTTTGTGTGAACAATTCATATTTGAATTGCAATCTAACTCGAGTATAAGCCCGTTTCTCATACTTGATTTATCCAAAAAAACATAATGTTTGTCGTTTATGATTTTCTCTTGTATGCTAGAATCATGGCAAAACACATCGATGGATTTTCCCTCTCCCCCATGAAGATTGAGCTTAATGTGAGTCATTTTGTGACCTTTCATTATTTTGAATACCCCCACAAGTTTATCTTCAAAGGTGAGCGGCATAACTTCTGGGAGTTGCTGTATGTAGATAAGGGTGTGGTATTTGCTGGGACCGACAGGGAGAGGTATCAGCTGCAGCAAGGGCAGATAATCTTCCACAAGCCAAATGAGTTTCACAGTGTGGAGTGCAATGGGATCATCTCTCCCTGTTTGGTGGTTATCTCCTTTGTCTGCAATTCCCCGAGCATGAATTATTTTGAGAACAAGGTGCTGCGTATTACCCAACGGACCAAGAGCCTGATGTCCATCATCATCAATGAAGCGAAGAAGAACTTCCAGACAAATTTATCAGACCCTTTCTATACCAAGCTGGAATTACGTGACAATCGGCCATTTGGGAGCGAGCAATTGATCAAGAACTATTTTGAGGCATTCCTTTTGGAGTTGATCATCCAGAACTCCCAGAATGAAAAAGATGGAACCTTGCTCAACACCACCCAAGTGGAGGACAGGCGTTTTCGTTTTGAAATGGCAAATTCTTTCATGCAACATAATCTTGCTGAGAATCTTAGTCTATCCGACATATGCAATCACTGCTCAATGAGCAACTCCCTTGCCCAACAGATTTTCAAGCATGAAACAGGTAATAGTGTCATGCAGTGGTATGCCCGCCTAAGGATAGAAAAAGCAAAACAGCTGATCAGGGAAGGGAAGGGGAACATGACCACTATCGCATACCAGCTTGGCTATAGTTCCATCCACCACTTCTCCAAACAGTTTTCCAAGGTCGACGGAAAGAGTCCAACCGAATATGCCAAGTCTATCACCAGCCTTCTGAACAAGGACCTTGGGTTGTTGTAACGGGTCTGCTCTAGGTGACTATAGCTGGTTTGTATTGTATAATGGCCTCCATAAAAACCTTATGTATATGGTTGGAGAGGGATATGTGGAAAAAACGTTTAGCAATTCTTGTTGTGTTGTTGGTACTTCTGGAGGCCGTAGTGATTGCCAGTACTATAACTGAACCCGCCGCTCTTACTCGTTTGTTTACAAATGGTCCTACCAGTATCAAATACACAAGGCAATTCGAGGCAGCAGTACCTCCCTCCTCCATGCAACAACTCATCATCCAACTGACTGATCAACTTGGTGATTTCAAGGAAGTAGATGGAACTAAGAATCCGTATACTGTTGTTCTGGAACATGGAACAATTACAGCATACATCAGTTTGGATGGACAGGGAAAAGTTGCCGGTCTCCAGTTTACAGAAATCATCGATACACGTGGCACCCTCGCTGATGCTGTGAAAAAGATAACCTCATTGGATGGAGAAAGCTCCGTACTGATTCGTAAGAATGGAGAGATTCTCGTGGACCACCAAGGGAATACTCCTCTTGCAGTTGGCTCTTCTTTCAAGCTTGGTATCCTGGCAGCCCTCCAGGATGCAATAGCTGCTGGGCAATTACGGTGGGACCAGAGTGTACCAATACGTTCTTCACTGAAGAGTCTCCCTACCGGTATTCTTCAGGATTGGCCGGAGGGTACCCAGGTAACCATTGAGACGCTTGCTGCACTCATGATTTCTCAGAGTGACAACACAGCCACTGATATGTTGCTTTCTTTTGTAGGCAGGTCCAGCGTAGAGAAGTATCTCCCTCATAGTATCCCTGTTCTTTCTACCGGGGATATGTTTCGGCTTAAGAACCCAGAGAACGAGGACATCCTCAAACAGTATCGGAAAGCTTCCCTAGCACTCAAAAGAACATTGCTTACCGTTCTCCCACACAGAAATCTTCCTGAAGCAAGTCTCTTCTCGGGGGACCCTGTTGCCCTTGATATTGAGTGGTTCATGACAGCATCGGAGCTTGCCGATTTGGTCGAACGACTCCAGCATCTGGATCTGATGACCATCAACGCAGGCTTGGCAACCAAGGAGAAGTGGCAGCGTGTTGCCTACAAGGGAGGCAGTGAGCCAGGAGTACTTAATCTCACCACGTTCCTTATTGATGAAGAGAGAAACCAGTATACGGTAGTGGTAACGGTAAATAACGCAAAGAAAGCTCTGGATGAGGCAAAGATTATGGAGACCTACCAGGCAATGCTGACTTATTTGTAGAGGGGATGAAAGGTATCAATACCCCAGGGCAAGCCCTGGATCCAGGAGGCGTTGCCTCCTTTTCCGCCCCAAGGGGCGGGGTATCTCACCTTGCTTTCCCGGCACTCGCTTGGGAGAAGAACCATCATGATGGTTCCTCTCCTCTAGCTCCGTTGGGGAATGAAGTATTCCAATTCACTGTCTTGAAATGAAGTGTTGAGTCTAGTTGTTTTCTTCTTTTTTCATATATCAATGTGAAAAAGTGTACAACCATAGATTTTTATAATTGTTGCTTTAACACGGAAAAAATGCTAATATATCCGTGTAGATGCAACATGTAGTAGGTTTATATGGATTACAGAAAAAAAATTGAACAACACCTTGAGAAGACAGGTGGGATAATTACTGCGTCATACTGCCGAGCTAATGATATTCCCACCGTATACCTGACGAGACTCGTTCGAGAGGGTCTCCTCACAAGAGACTCTGCGGGTCTATATATTTCCAAAAATGGAATGTATGATGAGTATTATTTTCTACAACATAGATTTAGTAAAGTAGTATTCTCATATGAGACAGCCTTGCACCTGCTAGGAGTGACGGATAAAATTCCTCAGACCATCGATATTACCGTTCACTATAGTTATAAATTCAATGAAACTCCTCCAGGAGTAAACATTCACTATGTGCATAAAGGGCTTCATGATTTGGGAATGGTGGAAGTTCGAACCATGTTTAATAATAAAGTTAAGGTCTATTCGTATGAACGAACACTTTGCGATTTCATTGCACACAAAGATAAGATGGATGCTGAGGTCTATATCACTCTTATCAGATCGTATGCCAAATATGAAGAAAAGGATATTCAAGCTCTTTATAATATTGCAGTGAAGATGGGTATTGAGGAGGATGTTAAATCAATCATGGAGCTAGTCTATGAATAAAACCAAGTTGACAGCTATTTGCCATAAAATTAAATTAGAAAAGGGATTACCTTTCAATACGATAATGGCTATCCCAATCACGCCCCAAGAAAATGATTTGAGCCCAGATTTTTCCCTTGAGCCTAAAAAAAGCCATTGCTTTCGCAACGACTTCTTAAGTGGAGGTAAGGGGAATTGAACCCCTGACCTTTTGAATGCCATTCAAACGCTCTAGCCAACTGAGCTACACCCCCAAGACAATAACAAAAAGTATCATACGAATTGACCCGTAATAAGTCAAGTATGTCCAGCAAATTTTCTCTAAGGCTGGATTAAGCGTTGACCTTTTTTATGTAAAAGGGTATAAAATCTTATTATAAAACTAGTTAAATACATGAAGAATACAAGAGGATTTGCATATGGAGGCGCTTAAAAAGGTGAAGGAAGTGGGGCTTTCCATCCTCCCTGTCCTCTTGTTGGTAACATTGCTCCATTTCTTTGTAACTCCATTGAGCGAAGGGATGATCTCTTCATTTCTCATCGGTGGGGTGCTGATTATTCTCGGCCTTTCCCTATTCTTGCTTGGCACTGATATTGGTCTTATCCCGATCGGAGAGCGAATAGGATCTGCGGTAACGAGAAAGAAGCGGCTCTCCCTGTTGTTGATTACCGCTTTATTGGTAGGTATGGCAATCATCTTTGCTGAGCCGAATATCAGTGTCTTACTCGAGCAAGTCTCGCTGGTAGCTCCCTCCATCTCTCCTCTCTCCATGCTTCTATCCATAGCTCTCGGTGTTGGCCTTTTCCTGATGATTGCCATGGTCCGTGTGATCCTGCATGTAGGGCTGAAGTGGGTCTATGCAATCAGCTATCTTCTACTGCTTGTACTGGGAATATTCAGCAAACCTGAATTCCTGGGTATTGCCTTTGACAGCGGTGGAGCTGCAACAGGTCCCCTTGCTGTTCCCTTTATTATGGCTCTTGGTGTTGGTATCGCTCACGTACAGAAAAGCCAAACGGATGCAGACAACTTCGGCTATGTCTCCTTGGCCCTTATTGGTCCTACCATGGCCATGTTGGTGCTTTCCCTATTCAGTGGAGATGGCAATACAGCTGTGCAGACTACTTCATCAGTACCGCAGATACAGCCCTTTCTCTCGCTCTTTGCACCAAGCACACAGCAGGTGCTTTCCTCCTTGCTTCCACTGGTCGTGTTATGCATCCTTTACCAGATATTCCTGGTGAGAATGCCAGCCAGGCAGTTGATTCGTATGGCATTTGGTTTGGTGTACGCCAGTCTTGGCCTTATCCTGTTTTTCGTAGGTGTGAATGGAGGGTTTATCCCAGTCGGCTACCAGATCGGTTATCAGCTTGGACAGCTTAATGAGAGCCTCTTGTTGGTATTTGGACTGGTTATCGGTGCGGTTACGGTGCTCAGTGAGCCATCGGTAGCCGTTTTAATCGATCAGGTACAGGAGATAACCCAAGGACATCTGAGAAAGCCAATAATGCTCGCAGCCCTCTCGATCGGAGTAGGGGGGAGCGGTCTGATGGCCATGTTCCGTATCATACACAGCCTTCCTATCTGGTACTTCCTGGTTCCGGTCTATGGCCTTGCAGTGCTGCTCTCTTTCCGGATTCCGGATCTTTTTGTAGGGCTCTCCTTCGATAGTGGGAGTGTAAGCTCAGGCCCTCTGGCTTCTACGTTCATTCTCAGTTTTGCCATAGGAGCCTCTACCTCAGTGGGGGGAAACCCTGTCAGTGATGCATTCGGGATTATCATTTTTGTCTCCATGACACCTGTGGTGATAGTCCAACTCTTAGGCTTGCTCTACAAACGAAAACAAGCCAAGCTGGAAAAAGGAGGAAAAGGACAATGAGTAGCTTGTTGTTGGCTATTGTAGGAGCAGGAAAAGCAGATTCACTCATGCAACTTGCAAAAGAGTCAGGGAGTAGTGGGGGTACCATTCTCAGGGGACGTGGTACCGCCTCAAGTTCATTGCTCTGTCTCCTGGGCCTAGGTGATGCAGACAAGGAAGTGTTGCTTACCTTGGTTGATGATGGGGTTGAACAAACGGTGTGGGATGCGCTTTCAAGATTTCCCCATACCAGAGGACTGCTTGCATCTGTTCCTGCAAGCAGGAATGAAGATCATCCAGTTGTGAAAGAGCATGCATTTGACTTGGTATACATGATCTGTGCTAGCGGATTTGCTGATGATATCATGGCCGCAGCCCGTAAGGCAGGGGCCGGAGGTGGGACGATTATTGAAGGAAGGGGAACAGCAACCTCAGAGGATATCGCCTTTTTCTCAGCATCCTTGGTCCCCGAGAAAGAAATGCTCATAATTCTTCTTCCCCACACAGAACGAGATGCGGTACTGGAGGCAGTATCCAAGCTTCCTTTCTTGCAGGAAGAGGGAAGCGGTATAGCCTTTAGTGTTCCAGTACAAAAGGTTGCTACACTCAGATAGTGTTGGTCTGAGGCTATACATAGCTAGGTTGTATCAGTACTATGCAAACACAAAAAAGGGTTCACTATCTTGAACTTTGTGTTAATATAATAACATTCTGTTAAAAAATTCAATTATTTGTTACTAAACTATTGCGCAAACTCTGAAAAATCAGTACCGTACTGATACATTAGTGAAGAAAACGGATACCAATCCGGTTAGGAGACCCCTCGATGGAGAAGAAAATTAAAGTTGCAGTAATGGGTGCCACAGGAGCAGTTGGACAGGTTTTTATGTGGATGCTTGCTGACCATCCTTGGTTTGAGCTCACGTACGCAACAGCATCAGCATCTCGTGTCGGCTTGAAATATGCTTCCACGGTG
The DNA here is from genome assembly GCF_003429665.1 of Sphaerochaeta halotolerans. Taxonomy (GTDB): domain Bacteria; phylum Spirochaetota; class Spirochaetia; order Sphaerochaetales; family Sphaerochaetaceae; genus Sphaerochaeta; species Sphaerochaeta halotolerans. The sequence continues at coordinate 153,270 of NZ_QUWK01000003.1, forward strand.
CACTGGGTCATGCCATTTGAAATGCCCAAGAAAATCAGGGATGTGGAAGTAAAAGAGTTCAACATGGAAGCAATGCAGGAGGAAGGAGTACAGATTGTTTTTTCTGCACTTCCCGCTGAGGTTGCCAGTGAAGCTGAACCACAGCTTCGGGATAATGGTTTCTATGTGTTCTCAAACGCTGCGTCAATGCGCTATGACTCGAATGTTCCTATTCTTATCCCAGAAACCAATATTGAACAGCTTGATCTTGTAAAAACGCAAGGATATCCTGAAAAGGGTTTTGTGGTAACCAATGCCAACTGCGTCACCACAGGGTTGGCAATGGCACTGGCTCCGCTTCGAAAATATGGTATCAAGAATATCATGTTACACAGCTACCAGAGCGTAAGTGGAGCTGGCTATCCAGGGCTCTCTTCCTTCGATATCACCGACAACTGCATTCCCTTCATTAGGGGAGAGGAAGAAAAGATTGAGAAAGAGATCAAGAAGATTCTCACCATCGACCCTGAGGTATACTGCTTCACCGTTCGTGTACCGGTCATGTTCGGACATCTTGAAGCAGTCTGGTTGGATTTCGAGCAGGATGTTGAAGTTGAGGACATCATCAAGGACTGGGCAGATTTCAAGAATGTACCAGACCTTCCTTCCACTGCAGTACAGCCGGTTGAATATGGTGCGGATCCCACCTTCCCACAACCCAAGTATGCCTTTTGGGGGGATCCCAGTGGAATGGTGGTGTACACTGGTCGCTTGAAGAAGAAAAATGGAAAGATTGGTTTCATTCTGATGGTCAACAACATCGTAAAAGGTGCAGCCGGAGGTTCCATCCAGAACGCCGAGGCATTTGTAAAGAAGTTCGGCCTTATTTAATAGCCCATCATACACGCTAAGGGCTCCCATTCTCTGAAGAGGATTGGGAGCCCTGTTTTCATTGTACTTGCAGAAACCATGAAGAATTTCTACTATGCTGAGGAAGGAGTCATCATGAGGGAATTCTGGGATCTCTATGACCATGAAAGAAAGCTTCTAGGAAAGACACACCAAAGAGGACTCCCCCTCAAAGAGGGTGAGTATCATGTTGTGGTGTCGGTATGGACTTTGAACCAGGATGGTCATTTCCTCATCACCTTGCGCTCTGAGGAAAAGGAGTTGTTCCCTGGTCATTGGGAGAATACTGCAGGATCGGTGATGAGTGGGGAAACCAGCAGGGAAGCCGCAATACGGGAACTGCGTGAAGAGACAGGCATTGAAGCTTCCCCTGATGAGATTACCTGCTTGGGGACCGTTCTCAAAGTAGCCTCATTTGTCGATATCTTTCTGGTGAGAAAGACGCTTGATCCCGATTCCATCCGCTTGCAGGAAGGGGAAACAACCGACTATCGTTGGGTTTCTTACGAGGAACTGAAAACGTTGGACAGGCAAGGAATGCTTGCCTTCCCTCTTTTCGATCCCTTCCAGGATGCTGTAGAGAAACTATTTTAAGCGTGGACAACCGTGGTAATACAATCCTCCACCATAACACGCAATCGTTGATTATCTCCTTTCACATACCACGATCCCCGATGAGGGCATCCCTCGCAGCTTAAACGCAGGGAGTCATGACGGAAACATGATCGGCTAATGAACAGTGGTGGGCTGAAGGCATCATCAACCACGGTGGGGATAAATGGCCAGCACTCTAGATTTGTCTGTTTTCGTTCCATCCAAAGATAGCCTCCCTCCATTTTTAACCCGAACGTGAGTGCAAGGTTAGCTGCCTCGCTGTTTGCCAGATATACGTAGATGTCAAAAAAGCAAGATAGTTGGCGATTCCTGAAATATGCAAGTTGTCCCAAGTTGTTCAATCCAAAGGAAACAGAATCCAGAAGACTCTCTTTTTCCATCCGATCAATGACCTTGTCCAAATCAGAGAAGAATGCATCCTCATCAAACATAACCGGACTCAAGGGTAGGTAATACTGCCCTTCATAGGTGAAGAGCAAGGAAGACAGTGGCTTCTCTGACTCCACTAGGCTCTTGAGGTCGATGTAAGGGAGGTTCTGTTCAGTCCGCAACAAGGAGCGAGGGGGCAATTGTCTCATTTCCAGTTTCTGGGAAATGGGTTCCTTTGGAAGATTCTTTGTCAATTCCTGTGCCAGCGTCCGGTCAAGCAACTCATACCAATCGCGTCTGATTGCCTTCAGAGCGGAGAGGGGGAGGAAAATTTGCTCAATAGGGAGTTGTGTCTTGTTCACGACGTGAATGGAACCAAGCGTGAGAAACGATGTATCACTTTGGCTGAAAATGGAAACAATATTGGCTTCTGTTTCCTGGGGTTTTCGTGCTTCGCTTGTGGGAATCTCATAAGTTGCCTCCCCATACAGACATTGAATATGCAGAGATTCATCTTGCAGGGTGAAGGTCATGTCTACCGGATGCTTGCTGAGCGGAAGTGCCTCACTGATCAAAGCAGGATTCTGGTCATGTCGACTGATCAAGTAGAGAAATTCTCCAGTATGGGGACGTGGGGAGTTCGCCGGTAACATAATGGCAACCGACTCCCCCTCATAGGCTCCAGTAATACTTCTACCGCGTTGGTCTATCAGGGAGTTAATACCAAATTTGATCGTGTCGATTGGTTGCTTCTGGCTTCTGATAAAGTACATCAATCCGTCACGGAGCGATACATCTGTGAGCAGGGTGACCATGATGGAATCACGCTTTACCAATGTAATCTTCGCTGCCTTGATACCACGGTGGCCTGGGTAACTTGTACTGCCAAGGGTAGGCGCCCTCCTGATGGTAAAATCTTGCTTCTCTCGACCATAGGAGGCAAGCCAGCCGGAAGTTTGACGACGTGAAAAGACAACCGAGAGTGCTTCATCCAGTTGTTCAACATTATCATCCCCATCCAGGATTGCCCGGTAATACCGAGCAGCCAAGCCGGTATATGCAGGACTCTTCATCCTCCCTTCCACCTTGAGGCTTTCTATGCCCAGCTCTTGAAGCTCCTTTGCTACAGGGCCTGCTTTCATATCGCTCATGGAGAAAAACCAACCATCTTTTACTCCCTGTGGGATTGGGGAGAGAGTACTTGATACGTTGGGGTCATGCTCCACAGTGAAGTAGTTCCTACAAATCTGGGCACAACTTCCCCTATTTGCACTTCTGCCACACAGCTGTTCGCTGGCAGTACAGAGCCCTGAGAAGCTATAGCACAGTGCTCCATGGATGAATACCTTAAGTTCCACATCCCTACATGCCTCACGGATGCGCTTGACTTCCTGGAACGTCAGTTCTCTGGCAAGCACGACTCGTTCGAATCCAAGACGAACCAGCTCCTGTACCCCGGCTATCGTATGGACAGATAGCTGGGTGCTTGCATGCAGTGCGAGCTTTGGAGCATATGTCTTGATGAGATTCACCAAGCCAAGGTCCTGGACGATGATACCATCACAGCCGATGAAATCAATATGCTTGAGGGTCTTGAATGCTTCATCCAACTCTGATTCTTCAATGAGGGTATTTACGGTAACATAGATTTTTTTTCCTTCAGTAAGCGCGACCTGGCGAAGTTTTGCCAAGTCCTCGAAGGTAAAATTGGTAGCATTTGCCCGAGCTGAAAAACTTTTCAGCCCGAGATATACAGCATCTGCACCTTCTTTGAAGGCTGTCAACGCTGCTTGCAGGGATCCTGCAGGAAGTGCGAGTTCTGTCATGGTCCTAAGGGTAGTGGTGTGCCTCTTCTCTGTCAATCTGGAGCCATTCGTCGTCTGTGGAGCTCTTCCACAATCTGGTGATGTTTTTCCTCACTCAGGGGGTAGAAGAGTATCGGGATGATACCAAGAATGCTGGCAATGAATGGAAGACCGGTGGTGAGGCTGTGGATTCCCCAGAGAGTTGCACTGCTTTGTGCCACGTTGGGAATATAGCCAACCAGTGAGAGGGTGGAGGCGATAATGATCGAGGTAACAGCAGCTGTAAGCTTAGCGAGAAAAGTCTGGCTGCTGAAAATGGTACCTTCATTGCGTTTGCCGCTCTTCAGCTCCCCATACTCGATGGTGTCTGCAATCATGGCAGTCTGAATGACCTGTGGGCTTGCCATGCCTATTGAGCTGATACAGTTGAAGAACAACAATACAAAGAAGTTGTTCCATCCGGTAAGAAAGAATCCCAGGCTACCTGCAGCAAAGATTGCATAGTAGATAATACAGGCTCGCTTTTTCCCAACCTTGTTGGTCAGATAAGGTACAGTTGCGATACCGATGAGGATGAAGGGGATGTTGATTCCTGCGAGCAGGGTGTAAAGTAGTTCGTTTTGTAGGTTGTATTTTGCATAGTAGATCAACATGGAGAGTTTTCCAGTCTGGGCAATACCGGTGAACAGTCCGCTGAGGATGACAAGCAACAGCGGCTTGTTTGCCAAGAAAACCTTTGGAATCTCGGAGAACTTGGGCCTTTCCTGCCCGTCGGTCTGTACCCGTTCCTTCACATACAAGAAGGCAATAAGGAAGCAGATGACAGTAAGGAGTGCATAGATAAGGCTTGTCATTTGGTATCCACGATCCGGTTTCCCTTCCACTGAGAAAAGCAGGATAAGCGGCTGGGTGGCCAGAGTTGCCAAGGCTATGGCAACGGTGGCCATGAAACGCGGATACACCACAATACTGCTTCTCTCCTTGGTGTCCTCGCTTATGGTGCTGCTCATAGCCCAGAAGGGGACATCACTGGCTGTGTAGATCATGCCGAAGCTGATATAGGTAAACGCTGCCCAGGCAATTTTTCCTCCGGGGGAGAGATCTGGTGCACTGAAGGCTGCAACGGCAAACGGAACAAAGAGAATCGGAGTGAACAGGAGGTAGGGGCGGAATTTTCCCCAGCGAGAACGCGTGCGGTCAGCGACCATCCCCATGAGGGGGTCGTTGACTGCATCCCACATCCGGGCAAACAGCAAGATCATGCCGGCCGTTGCTGGGAGGAGCCCAAAGATATCTGTATAGAAGAACAATAGGAAGTTTGCCATGAGATTATAGAGCATGTTTTGCCCAAAGCAACCAAATCCGTAGGCAAGCTTTTCCTTTTTTGGTACCCGCCTTGCTTCCATAGCAGGAAGTTTACCACAGAAGTTGAAGGTTGCAAGCTTCCCTTGTACTGCTGCCAGAGGTGATAGTATACTTTGTTTAGGATAGGAGGTTGCCTATGACTGATACACACGACGACAAACATCCGGAATTTGAAGTCCAAAAGGGGACTATCATCTATGAACAGGGTTCTTCCTGTTCTTCCATGTTCCTGCTGAAAAGTGGTACCGTTGGGTTGTATCTGAACTACCATACGCCCCAGCAGTTTCAACTCTTCGAGATATCCAAACCCAATTCCAGCCTAGGTGAGATGGGGTTGTTCGAGCAGGAGCCACGCAATGCCACAGCCGTAGCACTCAGTGATTGTCAGTTAGTCGAGATTTCTCAGGAGAATTTTCCTACCTTCATAGCCTCTCATCCAGAGGCTACGAAACAGATCATTCTTGATTTGAGCCAACGGTTCAAGATGGCAATCCAGGAGGTGAGAAACAGTCAGCAGATTATCCTGGAGAGTCTGGAAGCACTGAAGGAAGCACAGGCAAACAAAAAGGATAGCTTGAAAGAACGCATTCGAAAAATATCAGATTATTTGCTTGATATCCCTGAGGATGTTCCGCCTGAGCTCTATCTAAGCTTCAATTCACGCTTCCACGGTACAATGTTCTAAAAAAGGGAAAATTTTACAAAAAACATAGTCCATTATATTGCTAAAGATTGGGAAATCAGTAAGATATGAAAAACACATTTCCTCTGATTGTAGTGAATTGTGTATCCCTATTATTAAGGAGTAGTCCATGAACGTCGCAGATCTTACGCATTCTGGGCTCAAGCAGTGGATTCTGGATTTTGCAGAACTCACAACCCCTGAAGAAATCGTCATTGCCGATGGTAGTGCCGCCCAGTACGACGAATTGGTCGCACAGCAGATTGCTGGTGGCTATTGCGTACCCCTGAACCCTGAGAAGAGGCCTGGTAGTATTGCTTACAACTCAGACCCTTCTGATGTCGCACGCGTTGAGAACAGAACCTACATCGCAGCACAGAACAAGGAAGCAGCAGGGCCGACCAACAACTGGATTGATCCAGTTGTCTTGAAAGAGACCATGACCGGTCTTTACCGCGGTTGCATGAAGGGACGTACCCTCTATGTTATTCCTTTCTCCATGGGTCCTGTTGGCTCCCCAATCGCTAAGATTGGAGTTGAGCTTACCGACAGTGCCTATGTTGTCATCAACATGATGATCATGACTCGTGTTGGTGCAAAGGTCCTAGAGGTGCTTGGAACCGATGGTGAATATGTCCCTTGCTACCACTCTGTAGGAAAGCCGCTTGCTGGTGGTGAGAGTGACAATGGTCAGTGGCCTTGTGCTCCCATCGAGCAGAAGTATATCTCCCACTTCCCAGAGACCCGCGAAATCTGGTCCTATGGTTCAGGTTACGGCGGGAACGCACTGCTCGGTAAAAAGTGTCTTGCACTTCGCATCGCCTCAGTATTGGCTCATGATGAAGGCTGGCTTGCAGAGCACATGCTTATCCTCAAGATAACCAGTCCTGAAGGCAAGAGCAAGTTTGTTGCAGGTGCTTTCCCCTCAGCTTGCGGAAAGACCAACTTGGCAATGCTTGTTCCGACCATCCCTGGTTGGAAGGTAGAGACCGTTGGCGATGACATCGCATGGATGAAGTATGGTTCTGACGGACAGCTTTATGCCATCAATCCAGAAGCTGGATTCTTCGGAGTTGCTCCAGGAACCTCCAATGATTCTAACTACAATGCAATGGTAAGTGCATCCAAGAACAGCATTTTCACCAACTGTGCCCTCACCGAGGACAATGATGTTTGGTGGGAAGGTATTGGCTATGATGCTCCTGGCAAGTTGATCGACTGGCATGGTAATGAGTGGGTCCAGGACAAGGGAAACAAGGAGCAGAAGCCTGCTGCACATCCCAATGCCCGCTTCACCGCCCCTGCAGCCCAGTGCCCAAGTATTGCAAGTGAATGGGAAGACCCGAAGGGTGTGCCCATCAGTGCAATCCTCTTTGGTGGAAGAAGAGCCCATACCGTTCCTCTTGTTCACCAGAGCTACGACTGGAACCACGGCGTATTCCTCGGCTCCATCGTTGGGTCTGAGATCACTGCAGCGGCCCTCGACCTCAAGGTCGGTACCATCCGCCGTGATCCGTTTGCAATGCTTCCCTTCTGTGGATACAACATGGGAGATTACTTCCAGCACTGGATCAACGTTGGTAAGGCTGCAACGGACGAGAGCAAGCTTCCCAAGATCTTCTACGTCAACTGGTTCCGAAAGACCGAAGACGGCAAGTGGCTCTGGCCCGGTTTTGGTGAAAACAGCCGCGTCCTGAAGTGGGTCTTCGAAGCCTGTGACGGTACTGCGAAGTCAGTTGATACCCCGATCGGTATCATGCCTACAGCTGATGCAATCGACCTTCCTGAAGGCGTAAGCGAAGAAGATATGAGAGAGCTTCTCTCTGTCGATGTAGATGGTTGGCTCAGGGAAGTCGAAGACGTCCGTACCAATCACTACCCGAAGTTTGGTGATCATCTGCCAAAGGAACTTTCCTCTTTCCTCGACCAACTCGAGGCAAAATTGAAAGCTGCCCAGTAAGCAGAAGATATAGCATTGTTTCAAATTGGCTCTTCCCCCGGGAAGAGCCTTTTGATGTATACTGACCACATGAGCCAGCTCGAACGAATCGTATTCATCAACCGGAGTATTGAGGAGAATGGAGGCGTGAAGACCTCCCTCATTGAACAAGAGTTCTCCATCTCACGGAGGCAAGTATTGAGGGACATCACCTACTTGCGTGAGCATCTTGGAGCTCCCATTGCATTTGACCGTTCCAGGAACTGGTATCATTACCAGACTCCTTATACCCTTTTCTCCAACTCGAATGAGCGTATGTTGGTGCTCAACGCCATCGTGAAGAGTCTGGCCCAATCCCAAGGTATCATGTCTGACCTGACGGAGATGATCAGTGAAGGCATTGATAGCGGAGTTGAGAAACACTACCGCTCCCTGAGCGATAAGATCATCTTCATTACCCCAGTACAGGACTGGCCTGACTATGAGGTTTTCAACAAGATCTGTTCAGCGATGAAGAGTGAAGAGCGGATGAGTATGCACTACAGGAATGCCTTGGGTGTGCATTCTCATAGGCATATCGAACCCCTGCGGTTGGTCAACTATAGTGGAAGATGGTACTTGCTTGCCTTTGATATGCAGCACAGACAACTCAGGACTTTTCATCTCTCCAGGATCGAACAGCTTGCCCAGATAAGGGGAGACCGTATGAAGAGTAGGTTCTCTGACGAAGAGCTCGATGACTTCATTAACTCTGGGTATGGGATATTTATGGGTAATGAGGTTACCTATGTCACCTTCCGCGTGTATGGATGGGCCATCCATACACTGAGCACCCAGAATTGGCATCCAGAGCAGAAGCAACGAATGGTACAAGAGGAGGACAAGGAAGCCCTAGAGGTCATCCTTCCTGTGTCCAACCTTCAGGAGATCCTCTCAACACTTCTCTCGTATGGACCTGATGCACGTCCTATCGCTCCCGAGGAGTTTGTTCTTCGCTACAAGCAGTCTGTTGCACAGATGTGGGAAGCCGCAAAAAAACTGTAGTGTGACATCAGATGTCACATAGTGTAGGGTATCCTGTTCACAGAAAGAGAGGATGACCCATGAAACGAGAAAGAAATACATGTGCTGAATTGCCCGTTTGGTATGACCGGATGCTCTCCAACCCCTTGCTTTTGGTGGTAGGGATAATTGCTGTATTGCTTGCATCCCCACTGCTGTTCCTATACGGTGCATTGCTTCCTTTGTTCAGGAGATAAGGCATAATGTTGTACTTCGGTGTTGATTTCCAAGATATTTTGCATAATCATACAGATTTACACTTCCCAAACTTTCCGTTTTCTCGATAGGATGGAGAGACTTCCTGCAAGTCATCATCCCCTCAGTCTGTAAACAACACCCATAGTGCGTTTTCTGTGTGCAGACCCAAGGAGCTTTCTGATGGCAAATCAACCATCCAACGCCATGAAGTATGGTCCGGCCGACAAACCACCGATGGGACAATGGATTCCCCTGAGTGTCCAGCATGTCTTCGCAATGTTCGGTGCGGCCATTCTCGTCCCGATCCTTACCGGTCTCAGTCCGAGTACTGCCCTCTTTACCGCAGGTACCGGTACACTGATCTACATCCTGATCACCGGGGCAAAGGTCCCAGCGTTCCTTGGTTCCTCGTTTGCATTCATCCCGGCCCTGGTTGCAATCAGCAGTGCCTATGGGGTTCCCTATGCAATGGGTGGAGCAGTGGTCTCCGGCCTCTTTTATATGCTGGTGGCTTTCATCATCAAGAGAAGTGGACACAACTGGCTGAACAAGGCTCTCCCTCCTGTAGTCATCGGATCAGTCATCGTGGTCATTGGTTTGAACTTGGCACCTACTGCCATGGGCATGGCAATGTATGACGGAAGTGGTGAATACAGTCTCTATTTCTTGTTGATCGCGACCGTTACCCTCTCCTTGACCATTGTTGCGAATATATTTGGCAAGGGGTTCTTCAGTATCATTCCTATTCTGATCGGGTTGTTTGGTGGTTACTTCTTTGCACTGGCCATCGGCCTGATTTTCCCCCAGTATGCCTTGATCGATTTTGCAGCAATCAAGGAAGCTGCTTGGTTCGGTCTTCCCACCTTCACCTTGCCAAAGTTCAATATTGTTGCAGCCATCACCTTTATCATGGTCTCCCTTGCAACCATCTGTGAACACCTTGGCGATACACTTACGATCAGCAAGGTGGTAGGAAAGGATTTCTACAAGGATCCAGGTTTGCACAGGACCATCGCCGGTGATGGAATAGCAACACTTTGGGCATCCTTGTGGGGAGGGCCGCCCAACACAACCTATGGTGAGAATATCGGGGTGCTTGCGCTCACTCGTGTGTACAGTGTGTATGTAACCGGTGGTGCAGCTGTTGTGGCAATTTTCCTTTCGTTCTTCCCGAAGTTTGGCGCATTGATCCAGACGATCCCCAACCCAGTACTTGGTGGTATCTCCATGTTGCTCTTCGGTACCATCGCCTCAAGCGGTTTGCGTACCCTGGTCGATGCTGGTGTCAACTATGAAGACAAGCGCAATCTGACGATCAGCAGTGTGATACTGGTAATCGGAATCGGTGGCGGTATGCTTTCCTTTGCCATGGGAGAGAACCTGGAGTTCACCCTGGCTGGAGTTGCACTTGCCACCCTGATCGGCATCCTGCTCAACATCTTCCTCCCAAAGGAAATTGCATAAGCAGCATAAGGAGAGAGCCACCTTGCGGTGGCTCTCAGTGTATGTCCTACAAAGAACGTCCTATTTGACTTCTGTTCCATAATAGGCCGCTTCATACAGCATCTGTACATCAGCTGCAGTAGGAGTCCCCGGATTGGTCAAGGTGCAGGGATCTTCAAACGCATTTTGGCTCATTCTCTGCAAGACTTCCTTGAACTTCTCCTCGTTGAAGTCAACCTCACTGCAATCCCTGAAGCAGGAAGGGATATCCATCTTTTGGTTCATCTCCTTGATTGCCTGTGCAAGGTCGGCAACACCGAGTATCTTCTCAGCATATGCGTACTTGTCAGTGAACTTCCTGTTGTAGGCAATTACATAGGGGAGAAGAATGGCATTTGCCAATCCGTGGGTTACCCCAAATTCCCCGCCAATCTTGTGAGCCATGGAGTGAACCAAGCCAAGGGATGCATTGGTGAAGGCCATGCCTGCCAAGGCTGATGCCTCGTGCATTGCCTCTCTGGCTTTCAGGTTCTTCGGTTCGTGGTAAGCGACTGGAAGATGTTCAAGGACCATCTTGATAGCCTGGATGGCATAAGGATCGGTAAATGCGGTTGCTGCGGTAGAGACCACTGCCTCTGTTGCATGGCACATGACATCCATGCCGGTATTGGCTGTGATGTGCTTCGGCATGGTCATGGGCAGTGATGGGTCGAGGATGGCGATATCTGGGACCATGTCGGCAGCAACGATCGGATACTTGATGTGCTTCTTTGTATCGGTGATAACCGAGAACGCAGTGATCTCACTTGCAGTTCCACTGGTTGAGGGGATTGCAATGAATTTTGCCTTGTTTCGAAGGGAGGGCATGCTTCCCGGCTGGATGATATCCTCGAAGGCAAGCTCAGGGTGTTCATAGAAGCACCACATGACTTTTGCCGCATCAAGTGCTGATCCGCCTCCGATCGCGACAATCCAATCAGGGGAGAAGTCAAGCATTGCCTTGGCGCCCTTTTGTACTGTTTCCACGGATGGGTTCGGTTCAACACCGTCGATCAGGATGGAATCGATGCCTGCTTTCTTCAGGAGGGATTCAGCCTGGTCCAGGAAGCCGAAACGCTTCATTGAACTGCCGCCTGTCACGATAGCTGCTTTCTTGCCCTGAAGCTGGGCAAGTTTATCAAGGGAACCTTCTCCATAGTAGATGGTTCTGGGAATGGAAAAACTCATAACGCTCATAATTGTTGACTCCTTAGGTGAATCTGTTTGTCTATAAGATATCGATATTATTTTATCTTGTTAAGGGGTTTTATAAAAATAGTGAAAGAATTTCAAAAAAATCAATTTCATAACGTTATTAGTTCAAAATATAATTACAAAAAGAATATTAAATAGCATAAATAAGAAAATATATACAATTAATATTACTTAATAGAATATAAATATACTTTTACGAGTAACAAGGAAAGTAATTATACATCTGTCAAACATTTTCGCTGCAAGCGGTATGAATAGGTTCTCTATTCTCTCAGTATTTGGTATGCTTTCACCCTATGCTTAATTATACCATCGTTGATTCTGATTCTGCCTTAGCGGAGCTGCGTACCTCATGGAGAGACCGTGGCCTTGTATCGGTTGCCATGGATTTTGAAGGGGAGTTCAACCTGCATATCTATGGAGAACATCTTTGTCTTATCCAACTTTTTGATGGAAATTCATATTACATGGTAGATCCTTTCACCATTTCCAAGGAATCCTTGAAGGAGTTTTTGGAAGATGCTTCACTCGAAAAAGTGATGTTTGACTGTGCCAGTGATTCCGCCTTGGTGAGAAAGCAATATGGGATCATCATGGAAGGTGTGTATGACATCAGGGTTCCAGCATTAGCGCTGGGGTATACAGGGAATCTCAGTGGGTTGGTGGAGCGCTATCTTCCTGAAATTCCAAAACAGCCGATGTCAAACAAGAAGAAGAACCAGATGACCAATTGGCTTAAGCGTCCCCTGAGGCCAGAGCAGATCCAATATGCATTGAGTGATGTGGAACATCTGTTTGCACTGAAAGAGATTCTCATTGCAGCAATTGCTGAGAAGGGGTTGCAAGCAAAAGTAGCCGAGCAAATGCAGGTAGTGGGTAAGAGCAAAGGTCCTGATAAACCAGGCTGGGCCAAGTTTTCTTCCTGGAAATACCTGTCAAAGGACGAGAAGGTATTTCTTAAGCACTTCTTTCTTGCTCGTGATGGTCTTGCAAGAAAGTACAATGTTCCTGCAGTGCGAATTCTGGAGAAGCCCCTGTTGCTACAGATGGCGAAGAATGTACCTGCCTCAGACATCGATTTTCATATCTATTGTGGAAAGTGTGCACCCAGGAAGCTCGATGAGTTGGTGGAGACACTGAAGAAAGCTAAACAGGATGCGCTTATTGAACTTGGCCGAGCCTAAGGCTAATATTCTCTCTTGCTTCAACCAAGGCTGAGAGTACTTCACAGGTGGGGGTAGGGATTCCATGAACCTTTCCCAGTTTGATCACCGTCCCGCTGAACCACTGGTTTTCTGTTTTTCTCCCAGCATCCATGTCTTGGCACATGGATGTTTTGCCTGCAAATCCAAGAGAGGTCACGATTCGATGATTCTCCTCGATGAGAGAAGCAGGGAGCAGAACCCCCTCCGCCTTGGCGACCGACTGCACTTCCTTGCACACCTTCTGTGCGAGATTCCATACAGGGTCTTGGTCTAGGTCACCATAGGTTGCAGAGAGCAATCCGCTCAAGGTGTTGTACGCGGTGTTGAGCATAAACTTGTTCCACAGCTCACGTTCAATATTCTCCGGTACGAGGTAGGAAATACCTGCTCTGTCAAACAGGGCTGAAATCTCCTTCACCCGTTCTGTTTTTTCATTGTTCTTTTCACCGAATACAATCCTGCCTTCCTTGGTATAGGTAATGCGATTGCCAATGTGTGTGGAATTCAGTCCTACGGCAAAACTATAGAGTACTTTCTCTTTTCCAAAAGCCTTGGAGAGTTCCCGTTCGCTTTCAATTCCATTGAGCAGGGAGAGGATGGCAGTTTCAGGGCCGACCACCGGTTGCAGCATGGAAATAGCATCCGTTAGGTGATGGTTCTTGGTGGCAAGGATAATAAGATCGGCTACTGGAGCTTCTTTGCTTGTACAGTACTGAAAGGGAGCTATCTGGTCATTGAGGTATATACCTTCCTGTGTATACCGTTTCTTCCTTTCTTCATCAACGAGGAAACAAACATGTTCCTTTCCTAACAGATTGTGTAATCGTAAACCATAGAGAGCTCCAACAGCTCCACAGCCAAGAATTGCAATATGCTTCATAACGTTATCAACTCCAATATCAAGGAGAACAGGTTCTCCAGTTCTTTTTTAGGGATGTATTCATTCTTCGTATGAGGTTCCTCATATCCTGAGGTGCAGGCGAGGGTTTCGATACCCATCTTGTTTAAGACATTTGCATCACTGCCCCCAAGGGTGGATTCCAATCCAAAGGGTAGTGCAACTTTCTCACAAGCCTGTTTAAAGTATTTCAATACTGCTGCATCTTCCCCATGGTGGTAGGCCTCATACTGATGTTCATGGGTAATATCGACGCTTCCGCCATAAGCCTTGGCCGCGCTCTCCATTGCATCAATCATGCTAGCGGATTGTGCTTTCAGTTTTGAAGGATCGAGGCTTCTTGCTTCAAAGATCAGTGTGGCGGTATCACAAACAATATTCTTTGCCCCTGGGGCAATGAATGAACCGACATTTGCTGTTGTTTCCTCATCAACACGAAGCAATTTCATTGCATTCACAGCTTGGCTTGCCATCTGAATGGCGCTGATGCCATTCTCTGGCTTGAACCCGGCGTGTGCTCCCTTTCCGTGAAATATTGCTTCAATTTTATCCTGTGATGGAGCGGCACTAACCGCCCCTCCCACCGGCCCTGATGCATCGAACGTGAATCCATAGGAAACAGAAGCAAGCTTACCCACATCAATGCTTCTAGCTCCAACCAATCCCAATTCCTCACTTCTGGTGAAGAGCACAACGATGGACGGATGGTCGGCCTCATTCTGTTTTATGGTATCCAGAGCGACCAGAATTGCAGCAAGGGCTGCCTTGTCATCTGCACCGAGGGCGGTGGTTCCGTCACTCCTGAGTATGGCACCATCTTCAACAACTCTTGCGCCACGGGCAAGATCGACCGTATCCATGTGTGCGTTGAGCAATATGGTTTTGTCTTTCCCTGGCAGGAATCCGTACAGGTTTCCTCCATCATCATATTCCGTGTGGAGTCCTGCCTGAAGCAACGCAGTTTCCAAGAAGAGAGCTATCTGGTCTTCCTCATAGGAGACTGAGTCGAGTGATACGAGTTGAGAAAATGTATCAAGAAGATTTTGCATGTATTGACTATACCACAGGCAAAAAGGCTTTGACCACACCATCTTGTGCGTTATAGTTGAACCATGATGTATACAGCGAATGAAACACGATATGATTCCATGCGGTATCGGTATGCAGGTAGAAGCGGACTACGCCTTCCTGAGCTCTCCCTTGGACTCTGGCACAATTTTGGGGCAGAGGCTGACGACGAGGTATGCAGGAGCATTCTCACCACTGCATTTGACAATGGTGTTACCCATTTTGATTTGGCGAACAATTACGGTCCACCTGCTGGAAGTGCAGAACAGCGGTTTGGTTCCATCTTGAAACGGGACTTTGCCCCTTACCGGGATGAGCTGATCATCTCCAGCAAGGCTGGCTACTATATGTGGCCAGGTCCTTATGGAGAGTGGGGGAGTCGCAAGTACTTGATCAGCAGCTGTGACCAATCCCTGAAGAGAATGGGGCTTGAGTACGTGGATATTTTCTACCACCACCGCCCTGACCCCAATACACCCCTCGAGGAAACCATGGGAGCTCTTGCCCATTTGGTCCATCAGGGAAAAGCGTTGTATGTGGGAATCAGCAACTATCGAGCAGAGGATGCTGTGAAGGCGATCAAGCTGTTGGAAGAGATGGGTACTCCCTGTATATTGAACCAGGTACGGTACTCGATGCTGGACCGCTGGGTGGAAGAGAATGGTTTGCTGGATGCCATGGATAACCAAGCAGGAACTATCTGCTTTTCTCCCCTTGCCCAAGGGTTGTTGACCTCACGGTATCTTGATGGAAACATTCCAGAGGGCTCACGAGCAAGTGAAAATCGATTCCTGAAAGCTGATTCAATCACGAAGGAGCGAGTCGCCCTACTCAATGAACTCAATGAGGTAGCCAAGCGCCGTGGGCAGAGCCTCTCTGAACTAGCGGTCAGTTGGTTGCTCAAGGACAAGCGGGTTACCAGTGTACTCATTGGTGCCAGCAGTAAGGCACAGTTGCTCCAGAACCTGAGGGCATTGGATAAGCCGGCAGCATTCTCCCCAGAAGAGCTCTCTGAGCTGAATGCTATTTTGCAACAGTGGGAGTAGAGGAAAAGGCATGTATGCACAGGAAGTAGACGCCTATATTGCAGAGCTTGAGAAAGAAAAGAGAATACCCTTGGACCAGATACGTACTCTGGTCCATGCGGTAGTTCCTGAGGTCGTAGAGTCCATCAAGTGGAGGATGCCTACCTTCAGCTTGCCTGAAGTTGGGGATATCATCCATATGGCAGCTTTCAAGAGTCATATTGGGCTCTATCCGCTTCCTGAAGCTATCGATGATTTCCAGGAAGCATTGGCTCCCTATCATACAAGTAAAGGAGCAATCCAGTTCCCTTTAGGTTCTGCATTGCCCCTTGAAGTGATTGAGAGAATTGTTCAGTTCAGACTTGCTCTTATCAGCAAGAAGAAGCTTTAGGACGAAAACACCCCCGCGTGAGCGGGGAAAACCGACCAAATAATGCAATATCTAGTCCATCGAGAGAAACACCCCCGCGTGAGCGGGGAAAAAGCTTAGTATAAAAAGTATATCATAACTTCAGGAGATATTTGTAGGATTCTTGACTACTTCGTCTTAGCAGTTGCACCCTTCTTGTCAAAGAACTGCACATTAAGGCTGGATGCCTTGAGGTGTTCAGCCATTGCATGGTGCACAGCTTCTCTGTCTCTATTGCAGAAGGCTTGGTAGATTTCTCGGTGACGGGAAATGGCATCTTCGATACCTCCTTCTACAAGGATTCCCTTCCCCATGTAATCTCGGAGTAGAGACGTTAGAACACCAATAAACATGCACAGCAGCTCATTGCCTCCAGCCTGTGCAATGGTCAGATGAAACTGC
Organism: Sphaerochaeta halotolerans; assembly: GCF_003429665.1. Lineage (GTDB taxonomy): Bacteria > Spirochaetota > Spirochaetia > Sphaerochaetales > Sphaerochaetaceae > Sphaerochaeta > Sphaerochaeta halotolerans. The sequence goes on from NZ_QUWK01000003.1 coordinate 169,897, forward strand.
TCATCCAGCTTAACGCGTTCTTTCAAAGGGAGGGTTTTGTCCTCAAACCTGGAAAGGATTTCATCCATCTTCTGGAGATCTTCATCTGTGATTTTCTGTACTGCGAGATCGGCAGAAGAGAGCTCTAGAATTTCTCTTACCTGTGTCAAATCCTCAGATTTGATATGATCTACCTGCATGATGCGGTTGATGGCATTCATCACCGTATCGGTCTCAGGGCGGGTGATATATGCACCACTTCCATTCTTCAATGAGATAAGACCTCTTTCCTGCAATAGTTTCATCGCCTCCCTGATCACAGGGCGGCTTACGTTGTACTGTTTTGCAAGCTTCATCTCTGAAGGGAGTTTTTCAGAGACCTTACTCTTTGGCGAGGAGAGTATATATTCTTCCAGATGGTCAGCAACCTGTGAACTAAGATTTGTCCGAGTAAGCGAAATGTTTGAGATGTCCATGCTAACCTCCGTTCCTGTAAAGCATACCTATTTTTACTATTTCTTTCTATGGCTACTTGTGTAGCATTGAAATTGTACGTTCTGCACCCATTTGCAGGAATGAAATATCATCCCCACAACTAAAGAAATCGACTCCCAATGATTTGTAGGTTTCTATCATCTTTGGATCAGGGCCGATGGAAACCCCCACAGGTTTCTTGGCCTTCTTTGCTGCCTTGATGTGCATCAATAAGTTCTGTTTATCAAATGGCCCATGCTCAGCATCAATCCAGATGAAATCGTAGCCATGACGGGCAAGCGCTTCAGTAATTGCAGGATCATTGAGGAAGACATGGCCTCCAATGGCCGTGCCTTCCGCTAATCTCTTTCGAAACTCGTTTCCACGGTTCATTGCTTCAATCCCAACTCAGTTCGCATTGCCCTCTCCATTCGGATCAAGCTGGCGATTTCGTGGCGTGAATTCTCATTGAGCAAGGAGACCGGTTTTGATCGGGTGACCAAACTCATGGGAACGTCCGTTTGCGCATAATGATATTTGGCATTAATGGGATACGCTCTTGCTTCCACAATCGCTGCAATCGTAAGGAAATCGCTCACACGTCTAGCTAAAGCTTCATCCTCTCGGAAATGCTCATACAACCATTTATAGATATCAATATGAAAGTTTGCCATTACTCCGTTGTACCCATCATAACCGGCAATCCAAGAATCGAGCACTGTAGCGGTATTGGCATTGAAGAGAGCAAGCTTGGTCCCTTTCACCAGGTCAACACGTCGTTTCTCGATCTCGAGTGAGCAAGAGACATCTTTGAGGAAGACCAACTTGTCTTCATGGGCAGCCCAATGAAGAAAGTCATCACTCAATAGCCTAAGATAGGGGTAGGGACATTCGTACAATCCGAAGGTGACGGAAGGAAGCTGGTCAAAGATATCTTCAGCATTTCGCCTGAATACATCTTCTCCTTCCTCTTCCTTCGCCATCCTGTTCGATACCAGTACCACAGCATCAACACCGGTCTCAGCCATTGCTCCGAGTTCCTGGATTTGTGCTTGGTGGTCATCAGCGGTATGTCCACTCGCGATTACCTTGACTCTTCCCTCAGCTGCTTCGACCACAGCCTTTGCAATATCGAGCTTCTCCTGAGGGGTGAGGTAGAACATCTCACTAGACTGGCAGACTGCAAAGATACCATCACATCCCCGGTCAATGTACCAGTTGGTAAGATTCTTGACTCCTTGGAAGTCTATCTTGTTGTCTTCAGTGAATGGGGTGATCATGGTTGGCCAGCAACCATTATATTGTTCTTGCATTTAAATTACTCCTTACATAAGGCCGGTTGCTTTCGGCAGGAATAGGGTGACTTCTGGGAAGTAGGTGATGATCACCAAAACAATCAGCATTACGGTCAGTGGCCAGAGAATTTCTTTCATGACACCTTTAAGAGGGGTTCCTGAAATACCGCTGGTTATGAATAACAACATCCCAAAGGGCGGGGTAGAGAGACCTACCATCATATTGAACGTTACTACCAAGCCGAAGTGAACCATATCGATTCCCAAAGCGGTAGCGACAGGAATCATGATGGGCACAAACACCAGCTGAATTGTCGATGTATCCATAAACATCCCCAATATAAGGATGACAATGTTCACCAAGAAGAGGAACGTATACTTATTGGCAGTAAATCCAAGGATCCAGTTTCCGATATTTGCAGCAAGTTGCTCACGAGCAACAATGTAACTGATGATAGCTGCCGCCCCAATCATGATACTGGTTGCCCCAACATCCTTGATGGTGTCACGGATGACATTCATCAAATCCTTGAATCCCATGGCTCTATAGGCAAAAATTGAGATAACCATGGCATACAGGCCAGCAATTGCTCCAGCTTCAGTGGGTGTTGTAACACCGGTGTAGATTCCAACCAAAAGGATTATTGGGGTGAGAAGTGCTGGTATTGCTCTTACAGTGAAGGCTAGGAACGTTTTCCAGACGACCTTTTCTCCCCTTGGGTAATTTCGCTTCTTTGCGACTATTGCGACATAGATCATCAAGAAAAGCGATAGAAGGACAGCCGGAACCATTCCTCCCATAAAGAGTGCCCCCACTGAGGTGCTGGAGAGCATGGCGTAGATAACCAAGGGAATCGATGGAGGGAAGATGGGGCCAATGGTTGCAGATGCTGCAGTTATTGCGCATGAGAACTCCGGGTCATATCCATCATCCTTCATGGCCTCGATCTCGATTTTTCCAAGTCCTGCTGCATCTGCAATTGCAGAACCTGTCATTCCACTGAATATTAAAGAAGCGATAATATTCACATGTCCCAACGCACCTCTCATTCGTCCCGTGAGTCCACCAGCGAACTTGAAAATCATGTCAGTGATCTTTCCAGTGTTCATGACGTTTGCGGTGAAGATAAAGAGCGGGACGGCGATAATGACATAATTGGTATAGTAGGTATTCATCACCTGATTAACTACCAAGCTCAGGTCAGCACCCTTTACCAATAGGTAACAAGCTGCTGAAGCGAGCATACCGAAGGCAATCGGCATACGGAGGAAGAAGATCAGGATAAAAACCAATAAGGTTACAAGTAGTGGAAAACTCATTAGTTTACCTCCCCAAGCAAAGGATCAAAGCGATGATCGAGACTGTCCTCAAGCTTTCCGGTAATCACTTTCCAGTCTTCAATTACCGGCTTGATCGTGTAACCGATGATGGAGAGTAGGAAGTATGTGAAGGGGAGGAAGATCCATGTGTAGGGAACCCTGAGCACAGGAGTCTTTTGGAAACCGAGGAAAAAAGCATACTTGAATGAAGGAATTACCATGATAGCAAACGTGAAGATAATCAGTAGATTACCCAACATTCTTGCCCAAGCAGCCACTTTCGGGCTATAGGCATCATAGAGCATGGTGAACTGGACGTGTCCTTTTCGGCGCATTGTATAACATGCACCCAGGATTACTGACCAACAAAACCCAATGACGATAACATCCTGTGTCCAGGTCAAGGGGTGGTTAACCACATACCTAAAGAAGACCTGCAGGATGAAAGCCAAGAATAGGAATATAAACGAGAGGATGGGAATGTAGACTTCTATAACATCCCTGAGAAACAACGCAATTTTTTTCACGTAGTCGGCCTCCATTGAACAAAAGAAGAGACCCGGAGCACCATGCCCCGGGTCATGAGATGGTACTTAGTTTCCGGCAGCCTGAATTTTCTTGAACATGTCCATATCCCAGGAATCGGAATAGGAGCTGTCAAGATATTGTGCGAGTACATGCTCTGCAAAAGCATCAATATCAGCTTGATAGATGCTGAGGCCTTCATTCTTGAAGAACTCTACAAGTTCAGCCTCTGCCTTGAGGTTGGTGGTATCACAATACTCAATACCAGCTTTGACTCCTTCCATGACCCAACCTTTTTGTTCTTCGGTCAAGGACTGCCATTTTGCCTCGTTGATTGCAGGCCAGACAGAGTCGACCAAGTGGTTGGTGATGGTGATTGACTTGGTAACCTCGTAGAACTTTGCGTTCTTGTTGGTTGGAAGCGGGTTGTCCTGGCCATCTACGGTCTTGGTCTGAAGTGCCATGTACAATTCGCTGAAAGAAATCGGGGTCGGATTGGCACCCATTGCTTTGCCAAGGAAAATCCAAGAATCAGAGTTTGGCATTCTTAGGTTGACGCCATTGAGGTCAGAAGGGGTCTTGATTGGACGATCTTCGACCAAGTTGATCTGCCGAGTTCCCAGGTACTCTGCACCAAGGGGACGAATTCCCTGTTCTTTTGCAATGCGATTAAATACTTCCTGGCCTATCGGACCATTGAGAACACTGGTCATATGGTCGTAGGTCTTGAAGATATATCCTGCAGTGAACATACCTACCCAAGGACTACCATCAGTAAGCCATGATGCTGCGGTTGCTGTCATATCTGCCTGTCCGCTTTTCACAGCTGAGACTTCCTGTTCCTGCTTGAATAGAGAAGCAGAATCGTAGGTTAATACCTTGATCTGACCATTTGAAACACGTTCAACGGTCTCCTTAAAGACGCGCATAGCCCCAGCATGAGCATCTGTAGGAACCGCTGTCATGGTGTAGACCAATTCAACGGGCTTTTCTTCAGATGTTCCCTGGGCAAAAGCCATGGGAAGTACCAGGGCTACCAACAACAGTGCGATAATACTTTTTTTCATTGTTTCCTCCTGTGGACCGCTGTGCGGTGTAACAATGTTTCTTTCTACCTTGACGAACGCCAAGTCTTGTAAAATCTGTAAACATGTAAAGCTGTCTTACAGGTTTATCGTTACATGACTTTTCCAATCTGTCAAATAGAATTTGCAAGGAATTGTGAAAACGCGAGTAGTAATATGAAGTGTCCCACTAAAAAGAGAGAGAAAGGAGACAAAAAAATATCCCATGGGAATCGTGTTATCATTGGTTTACCACTAAATCAAGATAAACAGGGAGATACCATGGGACGTAGACAGCTTACACTGGAAAAGCACTGTAGGGGAAGTCATTTCACTTGGGGTGAAAGGCTGAAGCTCCAATATTACTATGCCGGCAGCAACGGATACAGGAAGGAACGCAGGCCTACAGTGCTGGGCAAGATATTCCAGAAGAGCAGAAAAACTATCAGCAGGGAGCTGAGGAGGGGGATGGTGGAGCATGTGCTCTCTGAAATCCCATTTTCTCGGATTGAGTACAATGCAGAGCATGCCCAGATCGATGCAGAGGAGAAGATGAAATACAAGGGACCGCTGCCCAAGTCAGGCAAACATTATACGCTTGTGCAGAAGATATCTGAACTGATCCTGGAGAAACAATACAGCCCCTATGCTGTGCTGATGAAGCTGGACGAAAAAGGCCTCTGGCCAGAAGGCTTGAGGATCTGTGAGAAGACCTTGTACAACTGGATAGAAGCTGGGGATATCCCTGGGGTAACGATCGAGGACTTGCCGAGAAAAGGCAAGATGAAGCGCAGGAAAGGCCATGGGGGCAAGAAAAAACATGCCAACGTGGAATTTGCCGCTAGGTCCATAGAGGACCGCCCCAAGGAGGTTCTCAAGCGTCTGAAGGCTGGTCACTGGGAAGGGGACACGGTGTACAGCTCGAAGAATGGGCAAAGGGAATGCCTGCTGACGCTTGTGGAACGAAAGTCAAGGATGGAGCTGATAGTCAAGATACCTGACAGGACGGCAAAGTCGGTGAAGAAGGGTCTCGACTGGATAGAGAAGCAGTTCGGCAGCCGCCTCTTCCGTAAGATTTTCCTGTCGATTACGTTCGACAATGGGGTCGAGTTCTCCGATGTCCTGGGCCTTGAGAACTCCGTGCTGACCAGGAGCAGGAGGACTGTGTTATATTTCGCTCATCCCTACTGTTCCTCGGAACGTGGAACTAACGAGAACCATAATGGAATCATAAGAAGATTCCTTCCCAAGGGTACTGATTTTGCTGATATCAAGGCTAAGAGCATAAGGAAAATACAGGACTGGATGAATACCTACCCAAGGAAGATTCTCAATGGCTCTACTCCTTTAAGAGTATTCAAAGAAGAATTCGAACTGGAAGATCTTAGCATCAAGCTATTGGAGGCATGTTAATGAAGAAGACAAAGAATCAATTAAGCGGACATTCTACTTTACAAGAAACCAAGGAATTGTGAAAATGACTATTTAGGAACAAACATCCTCAGAAAGTGAACAGCATTGAACTATACAAGAATCTTAAATACTACCTTCACCACATCGGTAACATGCCCATCGGTAAGATTGCATGCATGGCCTTCCCCTGGGAAGAACAGAGCAAAGGTAGAGGGAGTTGCATGATAGGTGATAAGCTGGGTCCCTTCTACAAAAGCAGCATCCTTTCTGGCATCATACTCGTTGGTCTCTCTTAGTGATGATGCATCTGCAATTATCATCGATTCAAACCCTGAAAGCAGAATCTGTACATCCACTTCCTTTTTATGTATTTCATACGTCAAATTTGCGGGTGTAGCTGTTCTATAGGTAAATAGATTGTAGCGAACCTTGGGATTGTCGGTTTTATAACTACCACATTCCATGGTTGGCAACTTGCCGCTTTCCAAAATATCCTGCACGGTCTGAAGGGCTGATAAACTGGGAATGTAGCGTTGTAGATTGCTGATCTGGTCAAATATCATAGGATTCTCCTTGTGCCAGCATACAAGATTGCTCAAAAAGTGAGAAGCAGGATATAGTGAGAACAGTTTAAAGCAATCTCTTATTAAGATTAGTTCTTTTTTAATAATCAACCCACATTTAATTCTTGCTTTTCTCTACCAAATCACATAGGATTTTTCCATGAATAAGAAAGCAGTAGTCATCGGTGGAGGCTTTGGTGGCCTCAGTACAGCAGCACTCCTGGCCCGTGATGGATGGATTGTCACCTTGGTCGAGAAGAATGCCCAGCTAGGGGGAAGAGCCCGATACTGGAAAAAAGATGGATTTACCTTTGACATGGGGCCTTCCTGGTACCTCATGCCTGAAGTCTTCGAACACTACTTCACCCACTTCGAGAAAAAGCGGGAAGACTACTACGATCTTAGTCCCATTGACCCGTATTATAAGGTCTATTTTGAGGGTGGGGAAACTGCTGAACTCACCCCACGTTTTGAGGAGAACCAGAAACTCTTTGAGTCATTCGAAAAGGGTGGAGGAAAAGCCTTGAAAGCCTACATGGAGCAGTCGTCCTACAAGTATGATGTGGCCATGGGGGACTTCCTCTATCGCGAGTACAAACACATCGGGCAGTTCTTCAATAGACGGTTGATGACAGAGGGATTGCGACTTGGAGTGCTGGGAAAGCTTGACACCTTTGTTTCAAACTATGTCAAAGATTATCGGGCGAAACAGATTCTCGAATATGCCATGGTGTTTCTGGGTACAGACCCAGCCCAGGCCCCTGCAATTTACTCCATCATGACCCATGTTGATCTCAATCTGGGTGTATTCTTTCCCCAGAAAGGCATGGCCGGAGTTGCAGAAGGGTTTGCCTCTCTCTGTAGGGAATTGGGTGTTGAGTTGATTACCGATGCAGAGGTGCTGAAAGTACTGACTGAAGGGAACCGAGCAGTTGGGGTTGAAACCAATAAAGGAACATTCAAGGCAGATGTGGTTGTCTCTTCTGCCGATTATCACCACAGTGATACCAATCTCCTTGAAACCAAGCATCGCACGTACTCTGACTCCTATTGGGAGAAACGGGTGGTTGCCCCATCGATGTTTATTGCCTATTTGGGAATTGGTAGGGAATTGAAAGGATTTGAACACCACAATCTCTACTTTGCAAAAGACTGGGATAAGCATTTTGATGCTATTTTCAAGAACCCTTCCTGGCCAAAAGATCCTTGTTTCTATCTCAGTTGCATCAGCAAGACAGACCCCTCTTCAGCTCCTGCTGGTTGTGAGAATGTGTTCTTGCTGGTACCAGTGGCTCCTGGCCTAGTGGATACTGAAGAGCAGCGAAACGCCTATTTTGAGCATGTAGCCGACCATGTCCAGAAAGTAACAGGAGAGGATATCAGAAAAGACCTTCTGGTAAAACGGTTGTACTCCCATCGGGACTTCATCTCTGACTACCATGCATATAAGGGAACTGCTCTTGGCCTGAGTCATACGCTGATGCAGACTGCCGTCTTCCGTCCACGCCACCAGAACAAGACTATAAAGAATCTCTATTACACTGGGCAATATACACACCCGGGGATAGGGGTGCCCATGGTGCTCATCGCCAGTGAATTGATAGCAAAGGAAATTCAGGAAACCTATGGTAGCTGACCGACATGAATATATATTTCGAAATGGGAGTACTACCTATTACTTCAGCTCCCGCTTTTTCCCTCCTCAGGTACGGAGGGACGTATATGCGCTCTACGGTTTTGTTCGTGTAGCTGATAACCTGGTGGATTACCAGCCGGTTGACCCCCATCAGTTTCATGACTTTCGCTCTCTGTATGCACATTCGTTCAGTAGTGGGAAATCCAGTGGTGATGAAGTCATTGATGCATTTATTGAGTTGCAGAAACGGAAGCACTTCGATCCGGCGTGGACTGAAGCCTTCCTTGATTCCATGGAACATGACCTAAGCAAATCAACCTTTGAGACAATTGAGGATGTACTGACCTATATCTATGGTTCAGCAGAGGTCATTGGCCTGTTCATATGGCACGAATCATGGATTTGGATGAAGCTTCCTTTCCTTATGCAGCCATGCTTGGCCGAGCGATGCAATATATAAACTTCATTCGTGATATTGCAGAGGACAATGGACTGGGAAGACGCTACCTGCCCTTATTGGACACTCCACTGGAGGCTCTGAGCGAAAAGGAAGCTAAAAAGAATCCGGAAGCTTTCTCTGCCTTTATCAGAAGAGAAATTGAGCGTTATCAGGGGTGGCAGAAGGAAGCAGCGAAAGGATATTCCTATATTCCTCGCCGCTATAGGATTCCTATCATGACTGCGACAGATATGTACTGCTGGACAGCAAGCCAGATTGCCAAGGACCCGTTTATTGTCTTCGAGAGTCAGGTCAAGCCGCCAAAATTCAGAATTTTACGAAAGGGAGTTGCCCATTTATTAGGAGTAGCCCTGTCATGTTCAATCTAAAAAAGGAAGAATATCTGATCATCTATCTCCTGGTTATCTTCTATCTTGTGGGGACAATTGCCCACATCATCGATGCCACGCTTCCCCTTATGCTGCTTTTGACCCCGTACTCAATCCTCTTAACCTCTTTCACTGGGTTTTTCTTTGATGTACGAGAGGAGAACAAGCGCCTGTTACTGTGGTCTTTAATCACCTTCCAAATTACATTGTTCCTTGAGATTGTTGGGGTGGCCACCTCGCTTGTCTTTGGTGCTTATACCTATGGGGACACCCTTGGCGTGAAGCTGCTGGGAGTTCCTCTGCTTATTGGGATAAACTGGACCATCATCATCCTAGGAATTGCAGATGTCGTGAGACAGAAAGTCACCAACAATGCTCTTGCTGCACTGATAACTGCCTCCCTAACCGTCTTGTTTGACTATGTCATGGAACCAGTAGCCATTGCATTCGACTACTGGAATTGGACAGCCGGCTCCATTCCCCAGCAGAACTATATTGATTGGTTCGCAATAGCATTCCTCTTCTCCTATCTGTTTTTCAGGAATAACTTGCACAGTGCGAACAAGGTACCTACAATCATAGTCATGATACAGTTTTTATTTTTTCTTTCTCTACAGGTATTTGCAATATGAGAATAAAACTTGTGGGCGTTATTGTCCTTGTCTTCAGTATGGCCTCCCTGGTTGCAGAGCCGCAGCAGGAGCCTTCCTATGCACCCAGTATTCGCTATTGGACTGATACTCAAGGCTCTCCTCTAGCTTCAGAACACACTATCCCGCTTCGCTCGGACCCGAAGCTTCTGGTCTTGCTCTACCATAATGTGGTCTTTGGCCGCACCGGGAATGTCTACAACCGTGATTTGTACAATTTTGAGAATGACCTATCGTTCGTGAAGCGAAACTTTATGATAACAAACTTCAAGCAGTTGCTTACCAGCTCAGATGATTCAAGGACAGACCAAGCCATCATCACCTTTGATGACGGTGACCTCTCCTTATATGCAATCGTATTCCCTCTGTTCAAGGCCTACGAATTGGAAGCTACCATCTTCTTGGTTCCCTCGTTTATCGGGAAGGTAGGCTACATGAGCTGGGATCAGGTGAGTGAGATGAGTGACTACCGAACTGCAGATGGAAAGAAACTTTTTTATTTTGAATCACATTCACAGACCCATCGTAGGATGGGAGATCTCAGTGAAGAAGAAATCATTTGGGAGCTGCAACAATCAAAACAGACTATCGAAGAAAAAGTAGGGGAGCCTGTTACCATCTTGGCGCTCCCCTTCGGCAGCGGTGCGGGTGACGAACGTATCATTAGTGTAGCCTATGATCTTGGGTACCAGGCAATCAGAACATCAAAACCTGAAACCCATATCCTTACCAAGCTAAATCCTTGGATGATAGGGACCATGAATGTTGAGAACTACAGCAGTGATGTATTGGTCCAGAAGGTGCTTGCACTGATGGGAAAACGGAAATGAAAAAACAGCTATCTGTCCTCTTGCTTAGTTTTCTCTTCGTCTCTTGTGTGCTTTTTGCTGAGGAAACTACCTTGATAAAGGTAAAACCAAGAGAGCTTGCATTCGGAGGATTGCATTGGAGAACCAAGAGTAGTATCACACCTACTAGTCCCGGGCCCAACTATTTCAATGCTGATCCCTCTGCCATATGGGTAGATGACTGGGGTCTGCATCTTACGCTTAAACAACATGGTGAGAAATGGTGGGCTACTGAAATATATACCCGGGAGAGAGTGGGGTATGGAACCTACACCTTTACCGTGGAAACAAACGCCGCTGCCTTTGATCCTCATGTTGTTGCAGGATTCTTTACGTGGGACACAGCTCCAGATGAGTACAATAGGGAGATCGACATCGAGTTTGCTGCCTGGGGGTCGCCAGACGGGACCAAGTTTCAGTATGTCGTCCAGCCTTATACGGATCCTGAAAGAATTGAGGTGTTTGATCCTGAACTCAACGGGAATCTCACTACTCATCGTATTATCTGGACCCCACAGGATGTCTCTTTCGCTTCCTATCATGGGGCAGTCGATCCTGATGATCCCCAGAGTGAGAATATGTTGATCAACAGATGGAGCTATCCTCAGAGTCCCAGTGAAGGAAGGGTACGATTCAGGATTAACCTATGGCTGTATCAGGGGAAAGCTCCTGTTTCTCCAGTCCATCTGGTTGTTACTTCGTTTTTGTTTGAGAAGTGGAAGCCTTGAACCCAACCCTGACCTGTGCCCCCCAACCACGGTTTTTCCGCATGGCACTGAAGTAGGCAGTAACACGCAGTAAGCTGATGGTCTGCCGTATCCCGAAGTTCTCAATAATGGCCATCGCGAACAGTCTGGAAATATCCTTCCATGAATAGAGCGGCTTATCATACTCACTGATGAACACAGCTGAAAGCGAAACGAGGATCCCAAGGCCGATAGTGGAGGTAAAGAGCATCAGGGCAATCGGAAGGTTGAGCAATCCCAGAAAAGCTCCAAGTACTACAAACAACAACCCCTGGGCTTCAATGAAAGGCCCAAGCAATTCGAAGATAAAATAATAGAGCATCCCTACCATTCCCAATCTTCCATACCGAGGATTGGCAATCATGGAGCTATGAAAAAGCATGATGTCGATCAAGCCGCGGTGCCAACGGTTTCTCTGGCGACGTAGCACCTTCCATTTTTCAGGGACCTCAGTCCAGCAATTTGCGTTACATGCATACTGGACACGATACGGTTTGTGCTTCTCACGCATATATCTGGAGAGGCGAACCACCAACTCCATATCCTCTCCCACGGTATCCTTATGAAACTTGCCGCTCTTGGTAAGATATCCACCGGTAGCAATGGTTCTCTCCCGATGGAAGATACCGAAAGCACCACTAATGATGAGCAATACATTCATGCTCGCCCAACCAACTCGGCCGGTCATAAAGGAACGGATATACTCAAGGCTCTGTAGCCTGGCCAGGAAGTTGTCTGGCAGTTGTACGTTATCCAGGGAACCCAACTCAACGGTACAGCCGTTGACCGGGCAGATGTTCCCTCCTGCAGCTATGCTCTCAACTGGGGTGTCCAGCATGACTGAAACCGCCTTCAGCAGGGCATCGGGCTCAAGAAGTGAGTCTGCATCGATGCCACAGAAGAACTCCTTGGTTGAGACATTCAAGCCAAGGTTCAGGCTATCTGCCTTACCACCGTTTACCTTATCCACCACCATGAGGTTGGGTATGCTTTTGTTCGTGTAGATTCCACGTAGAGGACGGGTGGAAAGTCTCCTAGAGACCATCTTGTCCTGTTTTTCCAGGTTGTAGTATTCGATCAAGGTTTTCAGTGTACTATCCTTCGAGCCATCGTTGACCACAATCAACTCATAATCAGGGTACTGTTGGTTCAGTAAACTGTTGGTGCTTTCAATGATGTTGCTTGCCTCATTATAAGCTGGAGCAATGATGGATATAGAAGGGAGCAACCCTTTGGTAAAGAGCATTTGACCATCTTTTGCCCTCCAGAGCCGGTTCTGGATGTTGGCTGCACGGAAAGAGACTGCCAGTACTGCGAGATAGATGATGTTGATTGTTACTGAGTAGTACACTAAGAGGTAGTTGAACCGTACCACGTACAAGTTAAGTATCTCCCGGGCAGTGAGATCAACCAGGTTTGGGAGCTCTGTAACAAGGATGAGCAATGGGAAAATCAAGAGCGTAATTACCAAGAGGAGGATGAGCATCAGTCGCTGGGGAGTTTCTTGGTGGGGGGCAGCCACCGGTCCCTTTTCACTGATAGGTTTTAGTTGGATTTTCTCAAGGATATCCGAATCAAGATACGTGATAAGCAAACCCCTTAATTTTTTTTGCCTTTTTGCACGTTGTTTGACAAGTGCAAGGATTGCCTCCTGTTTCTCATTGTCTTTAGTGGTATTGAGGTACTGTATTAAACCACTTATATGCAGTTGGTCTACCAAGGTGGAAATCAAATCGGAAAGCTGGGGTGTCAAAGGCCCCTCCTGTGATTCCAATATGTAGGAGAGCCGGTTATCCAATACTTTTGCAAGAATCTTTCGTTGCGGTACCGACTTATGTTTTACGAATCGTGTGAGTAAGAGAGAGATGAGGGAAGGATCACGTTCGCTCATTTCTGTGAGACCTTGAACCAGGTAATCATGCAATTTAGCATGGCTTGCATATACAAGCATCTCATGGATCAGTCGCTTATCCTGGAGATTTGCGTACGCTTTGATGACAAAGGGAAGTGTGTCCTGGTAATGGGGTTTCTGGAATTCAGGGACAAGCAAGCGCTTAGGAAAATGCCTGCTGAGCGCTTTAAGTGCAGTAATTCTAACCTGCTTGTTGGAGGTTTGTGCCTGTGTGGCCAGATACTCCTTGAGCACTTCCGTTGAATAGAGTAGTGCATATTCACAAATAAGGAGGCGCATCGAAGGACTTTTCCTGTCCAATCGTCTTAGGAGATAGGGTAGCAACTGGCTTTCGTAGCTCAAGAGAAGTGAGCGGTAGCGACCAGCCATCCAGAACGTGGCGCGATGCAGCTTTGTGAGCATGATGCTTATTGCCTTCCTTTCCCGTCTACGTGCCAGACCTTGGAACAGATAGAGTATGACCACCTGGTTTGTCTCTATCTTGAGTGCAGCAAGCATGGTTTCACGGATAAAGGGGTCCTTTGCTAGGTATCTGAGTTTTGCGGCAGCTTCAATTCTGCCTAGTACGGAGAAACTTTGCAGGCGTTTGCAAACTTTTCGAAGATAGGAAGTGGAGGTGAGATAATCATAAAATTCCTTTTCCACTATCTCATTAAAATGTAGTGTTGGGGAAAGTTTGTTGAAAAGCCTGAGAAGATCTTTTGGCTTGAATGTATCCAGATGGAGCGTCTCGCTCTCCAGTTGCTGAAGCAATTGCTCTTCAAGAGCGTGGTCTTTCCGTTTTCCGGATGCTCGTACCAAACGGACCACCAAGGTGGCAAGCAAGAGCACCAAATCTATGGAGAGGACTGTAACTGTCAAGATTATTGCAAGTGAGCTGGACACCTCACGCCCCCTTCTTTGCGAGTATCTCGATTAGACCAACAAGCTCATAAAGCGCAACAGGGCGGGAGAAAAAATGCACGATACCCAAGCTATGAGCTCTCTTTACACTCTGTTCTTGCTTGTTCACTGACATTAGGATAAAAGGAATCTTTCCTGCAGATGGAGTAGCAAGTAGTTGCTTCCTCAATGTGAGAGCACTGATTTTTGGAATGAGCAACTCGCAGAGAATTAGGTCAACCGGCTCTGAGAGTAATTGTTTCTTAGCTTCTAAGCCATTTGCTACGGTGAGGACACGGAATGAGCTTCTCTCCAATGTTTGTCGGATGATGTCGCGTGAAAATCCTGGGTTGTCTACGAGGAGGATGGTGAACATTGCGCTACTGCTGGAAACACTCGTTGATGTAGAGACAATTCCGCCTCCCTGTTTCTTTGCCAAGCGGGCCCTGAACAAGGTGACCTGGTTTACCAAAAGTGCCATCTGTTCAGGATCTTGGTACAATGTCCGGGGGATTTCAGAAGAGTGAAAAAGGCCCATGGAGATATTGATGGGGACGATGAATCGGTCATCTTCATGAATTGCATTTCTCAGCTTTGTGACACGGTTGAGGACTTCTTCCTTCCCAAGTGAGGAATAGAGGAGCGCGAAGGCGCTCCCTCCAATACGACAAACATGTACCTGAGGTTCAACATATCCGGTTGCTAGGTCGGCAAGCAGGCGGAGTGTTTTATCCCCTTCGGTACTCCCAAAATCGAGATTGATTCGGTCTAGATTATCGATGTTCATAACACACGAGGTAATGGCCTTTTCCTCAGTGGATATACCTGAAAGCTCTCTTTGCAACCATGCTAGATAGAACTCCTGATTGTAGAGTTTTGTAATTGGGTCACGGAGCAAGTCTTCTTCAAATTTCTTGAGTTGTGTCTGGAGGAGCTGTACTTGCCTTCTGTTCTCCTCAATTTCTGTTTGTGAGCGGAACAATACAGAATTCAGGGATTCGGGAAGTGGCAAGCCATACCTCTTGCATAGGAGTTCAACAATGCTGGAAATCGAGGTAAGATACTGTATCCCTGATTCTTGCTCGCTCAAAAAACTGAAGAATGCTTTCCAGATTGAGTCATCAGAAATGGTGCTTTTCGTAATTTTACGGAGTTTTGTATCCACGGTGAATGGGCTTTGCTTGAACACTGCCCTGATTTCTGATGCCCCATGGATGGTTATGAGACGGGTGAGAACCTGGTCGAGTAGGCTCTTGATGTCTCCCACTTCACTCAGGTTTTTTACGGGTGTCTCCAAAAAGAGTCCACAAGGTATCGTCTTGAGAGTCTTGATTGCCTCTTCAATCAATGCTTCTCGGAGAATTGAACCGTGTTGCGGACAGATCAATTCCAATGGATAGCTATCCAGAAGATCCATTGCAGATGCAAGAATGTCGTGGCTTGGCATGTAGACTTCATGGAACGCTACCATTCCATCCAGATAATTTTCGTCAGCAAAGAGGTGCCAATCAGCGGTAATCGAACCGAACAGGTCCCCACTGACCAAAACCTGTAGCTTGGGTAGATAGCTCATGATTGCACCGGGAAAGTGAAGGTAGGGGGTAAAAATAAAGCCAATATTTGCCCCGCTCTTCATGGTATACGAGAACTGATGGTAGTTAACCTGGTAGAAGGGGCTCTTGATCCCATAGTACTGGATCAACAGGGCTGCACGCTCATGGCAACAAATGACGCCTTTGAATCCAGCTCCTTCAAAGAGAGGAATGGCCATGCAGAGGTCAGGGTCTTGATGACTGCAGACAATTGCCTCCAGGTGTGAGATGGGAATCAGGCTTTTTACTTTCTCTATGACAATCTCTCCATCCAAGGCAGAGCCTGGATCGAACAGGACCCCTGTCTCACCCTCGATGTAGAGGTACGGGTTACATTGCAGGTACTTGTGGGTTTTTTCTGAACCAACCCAATAAAGGTTCCCAGCTACGGTGACAGGTTTGGAGAGGTCTATCATAGGGAGCTCCTCTTTTCATGGAAATATGTCTGGAGTATTTTATAACTTTGCTTCAATCGTTGTTGGTACACCGGTTGATTCCAAGGATTCCAAGTGAATGAAATACTTGGGATGCTGTCGGTCATTATCCCACTATCTTTTTCTATGACCAAGGTGCTGAGCCTCAAACTGTCGGTTGCTGATGTGGTTATGGTATCTCGGAGTGGATCGCTGTAATACTGTCTCTCATCATCCAATACTTGATGCGAAGAGGGGTCACTGACATTGATCCTTGTCCAAGGTATCCTCACTGTCAGTGTATTCGCTTCTTTGTACCAATGGTTCGTCGCACCAAGAAGTTCCCCATACCGCAAATGGCTTGCGTCCTCATAGTGGGGCTCGATGATTGTACCGTCTCCAAGGGCCCGCTTCCTGTTGATCAACTTGATTAGTGGAGTGAATTGCCCTTTTCTGGTGAGCCCAGGAGCGGTAGAGAAGTTGTAACGGGTATAGTTTGCTTCATCCAAGGCAAGAAGCTGAGCGTTCTGCTCTGCATTGATCAGTACTACGTATTCCATACCAAATGATGCCTCATAAGGAATATCTGGTGTGTATTTCAGCTCACCTCTATCACGGTAGATGGTGTCGATTCCAATAATCAATTGTTCTTGTTCAAGTTCAAGAGGTCTCGAGAATGTGAAGTCAAACCAGAGAAAGGAAGCGTCAGCACGCACTTCCATAGTTTCGATGAAATCTTGTGCACCATGGGCTACAGTACTCCGTCTTGGCTTTACCGCCTCATTTGCCAAGATTCCATAGTTCTGTTCCGGGTCAACTGCATTGTGCCAGAGGATCTGGCGGTCATACGGAACCATGTAGGGTTCAGTGGTCCAAGTCTTCTTAGCCCACTCATCCATCCATGCGAAGATGATACCACCGCTATACCCCTCCCTTTCCATGGTTTCAAACATGCGGATGATCATCTTTCCCTGGTCCTGTTCGCTCAATCCCCCATGGTGGTACCCATCTGGGTTGTAGTGGGCATTCCCCATACCGGTTGCAATACCGAACTCTGCAACCACTGCAGGATACCTCTGGTGTCCTTCCATGAATGCCCTAAGATACCCCCCATAGCGAAATCGGCCCTCGTCATCTTCATATGCATTGTATGAAGGGTCGTTGTTCATAAAATCTGGGTAGTTGGGATAGATGTGATAAGACCCAAAAAGCCCCGCCTTATTCTTTTCTCCCAACACCAGATGATTGATATCCACTGTAGTTCGATCATTGTACTCATCCTTTTTCACCCCAAACTCATCCCGCTCTGATTCATGGGTAAGATAGTCCAGGGTAGGCCAGTTGACGAGGGATACAGGATGTTGCCAGCCATAGGTTTCTTCCTCATAATCCAGTAGGTAGTCGCAACTCTGGGCAAGCCAGGACTCTGTGGGTGTTGCCTCTTCGGTAGTACTGATGTAGGAACCGATGAATCGATACCCTTCATGTTGATGGTCAGTCTCTTCGACTTCATGAGGTTCCAACTCACGACCGACTAAATACCCGATGACATACGAGGAAATGTCGTTCTGATAGGACCCATATGCCCTCCCTTTGCGCTCACTGATGTCTGCATTTCCATGGATTGCATCAACTACATTTCGGATTTCCTCTTCGAAGGCCTGTTGATAGGCTTCCTTCAGGTAATCATGCCCGGGAGGTTCTTCTTCCGGCCACACTTCCTGCATAAGATAGATGGGCTTGTCAGGGTGAAGCCGATTGTAGAGGGAGAACGCGTCGTAGAACTCAGGGTCCAGCAAGGTATAAATCCGTAGCGTATTGATTCCCAGTTCCCCCATCTGCACAAGATACCGATAATACAGACTCTTGTCCTTGGGGAATTCGGTAAACCATTTGCCCGGGGTAGCCGTTCCTAGGTTCATGCCATACACAAAGAAGGGCTGCCATGTTTCATTATTGTATAACAATAACTCTCTGGAAGTTGCTCTTGCGACGACCTTGGTCTGTCCTATCATGGTTGTCGATTGTGTCAAATCTGGTATCTGGAACGCCTTTCGCTCTTCTGCCTCCTGGAAGATGGAGGATAGTAAGGGAAGGTAGAACTTCCAGTAGAATATCTCATTTTCATTGGCGGTTTTTTCCATGAACCATTGCATGCCCTTCAACTTTGAGAAGCGGAGGTTCCGTCTGCTAAAGGCCCAGTTGCCACTTAGGTAATATGCCCGGTGATTCGCGGTCTTCTTCAGTTGGATGGCAGGGAACGTGTCCTCCAGCCCATAGGAGCGAAGCACGGCTTTCCCTTGTTCAGTGAGGTCGAGCGTATAGTTTGCCAGAACTTCAGTTCCTTCCAGCGGTTCGCTAATGTCAAAAATCATTTCATAAGCAACTGAACCTGAGATTCCCAGTGTCTTTGTTCCGCTTTCTGTGAACGAGAGCTGCATTTCATCAGGTCCCAACAACTGTTTACTGGGAAGCACAATCACTTCATCATGGATGTTGTAGAGGATGATCCCACTACCACTATACTCCCATGTTCCAGCATGCATCTCACGGATCCAAGAGGGGGTTTCGCCCTTACTGGAGAGGTCATGTACGTACATGCCGGTCCAGCCGGTCCAGCGGGTTCCCAGAAGCTCAAACATCTGGGCTTGTACATAGGATGGAGTGGGGGTGGCGAAGGTGTTGTACTCTGCAACGACGGTGCTGCTTTTTTCCCTGTTGAGGAATTTCCGGATTTCCAGAGCATCCTGGTCACTGGAGCCTCCCCAGATGAGGTTGTTTTCTTCCCCTGCAGCTCTACTGAATCCTTCTCCGGATTTATAGATGCCATAGGTATCGGCAATATAGAGAAGGTCGTTTGTTGGATCCAATCCAGCAAGATCTACAACCGGTTTTTCGCGATCCGGATGATATCCCAAATAACTCTCTTCTGCATCGAAGACCATGCCCCCGCTGGTGGGGTACTTATGATGATTGAGAAACCAGGAGAGCCATTCATGTTGTTGTGCCGGTTTTTCGGGTACCGTTTTATCATACACAGAGACAACCAGCGCTTTATTAGGTTGTATGAGGTGGAGGATATATGGGAGAGCAAGCAAGAGAAGCAGGAGGGCTAGTATGGTCGTAAAAACCCATGGGTTTGCTTTTCCTGGTTTTTTGCGCTTTTTTCTTGATTTCATCACTAACAGTATACGCGTAGGTATGGGGTAAACGGAAGAAAAAGTTCCTGATTGTGCCTCCAGTAGTCGAATTTGTGTTCTCTGAGTATATTTGTTTTCAACTAAGAGGAGTCAATTATGAGCGAAAGTCATACGTATACCACTCATGTTGAGTGGACCAAAGAGAGAAGGGCAGCTCTCTCATCCCCTTCACTGCCTACCATTGAGGTCGCAACCCCAGCTAATTTCCCTGGAGGGCATGAGGGGATCTGGTCACCTGAGCATCTCTACACTGCATCTGCAGAAATCTGTCTGATGACTACCTTTCTTTCCCTCGCAGAAAAAACCAAGCTTGTATTCAAGAGCTATAAGAGCGAAGCTTCTGGGACCATGGAGAAGGCCGAGAAGGGTTTTCTCATGACACGTATCCATATCAAGCCAACGGTAGTGGTTGCAGAGGAAAGCCTCAAGGAAAAGACGGTAACCCTGCTTGAAAAAGCGGAAAAGTACTGCCTTATCTCCAATTCAATGAAAACTGAAGTAACCATTGAACCGAATGTCTTGGTAAAGTGATACATATTGTGACATTTGTCACTGAACAGTAAGCGCCTCCTGCCTGTATACTCGAGCAAGAGGTATAAAATTATGCTGTTACAGGTTGATGAAGTCATCAAACGGTTTGGGTCGACCCTTGCCCTGGATTGTTGCTCCATGCAGGTGGAAGAGGGAGAGGTCATTGGGCTGCTCGGTCCCAATGGAGCGGGGAAGACCACGTGTATTCGCTCCATCATCGGGCTGATTCCCATTGATGAGGGATCTATTACGGTTTTCTCACAAAAGCAAGATGGGAAAAACCGGGAAATTCGACGCAATATTGGGTATGTTACCCAGGAGATCACCATCTATGAGCAGATGAGCGGGAGGGATAACCTAGCCTTTTTTGCCTCTCTCTATGGGATGGATAAGCTGTCCATTGCAAATCGGATTGAAGAGGTTGCCCAGATCATCGGCTTGGAAGGACGGCTTGATGACAAGCCCAAGCACTATAGTGGGGGAATGAAGCGGAGGCTGAATATCGGTTGCGCTTTGATACACAGCCCCAGATTGATCATCATGGATGAGCCCACCGTTGGTATCGATCCCCAATCACGTTCTTTTATCCTTAGGTTTGTCAAACAGCTTGCCAGGGACGGCAGTACCATCATCTATACCTCCCACTACATAGAGGAGGTTGAGGCGGTGGCCTCACGCATCTACATCATGGACAATGGCCATATGATCGCCCAAGGTACGCTCCCAGAGCTAATCGCTCGGATCCAGGGTGATCATTTCATTGAGGTTGAGGTCCGCATTGCAAGTGAAGAGAAGAAGCTGCAACTACAACAACTTCCTGATGTGAAAGAAGTGGCTCTTGAGGGGAATCGTTACAGGATTGTAGTGCCTGGTGGAATTCCAGTGTTGGACAAGATTGTCCTGATTCTCAGTGAGCAAGGCTTGGTGACGATCAATACCAAGCAACCAAATCTTGAGGATGTGTTCTTGACCCTGACGGGCAAGCAACTGCGTGATGAGGTCCAGTCATGATTGCCTTTCAATTGAAACGCAGCAGCAGGGACTTGGTAGGCCATACGGTCTTGATTCTTTTCCCCTTGGCATTGATATTCTTTTTCGACTACCTCTATAAGAATGTCAACATCGAGACCGGGATGGGCATGGGGGGGCAATCACCTATTACGGCGTTGGTAATTGGATTCGCCTTGACCTTCCAGATCTATGGATCGGCTATTAGTTTTGAAACACTGGCTGAGGACCTCTATTCTCCTATGCATGATAGAATTTTCTCTTCGCCTGTTGAGATGCGTTCCATTATTCTCTCCATTCTTGTCAGTTCAACGCTGGTAAGTTTCCTACAGACAGCTATTTTGCTTGTCTTTTCCAGCATCATTTTGGGAGCTTCATTCCCTTCTCTCCCGTTTGTCTTGCTGGTTCTACTGGTCTCTGTTGTCTTCAATCAACTCTTTGGAACGGTACTTTTGTTGCTTACCGGAGGGGTTAAGACTGCGAATATGGTCACCACCATCTACGGCTCGATAGTACCCATGACTGTTGGACTCTATTTCCCACTGCCCAAGGGAGAGTTTTTCCGACTACTGAGAATGTATGGTTCTCCCATGAGTTTGGCCAATACCGCCAGCCTTGCGGTGATGGAGGGACAAATTCGGCTCTTCATTATCTGCCTCGCTGTCTTGCTTCTCCTGATAGCAGTGTTGTTTTTCTGTTTGCAACCTTTGATAAGGAGGATCAGCATATGAGTATTTTTACCTTTGCTCTGAAGGAGAACCTCCGTCAAAAATTTACACTACCGTTACTCTTGCTCTTCCCTTTGGTCCTTCTGCTGGTTCCCAGCATGCCTGGATCCTTACCGATGGCGTTCAGTTTGTTTGGTTTGCTTAACTTCTACTCAGCGTTCTTGCTGGTACGCACAGTTGCTGAAGATCGGATGCACGGGGTGCTTGTGAGAATTGCTTCCTCTCCCATCAGCCATGCGCACTATCTCACCAGTCACTTGGCGGCCGGTTCTCTGTTGCTAATTGCACAAAGCTTGGTCCTGATCATTGCTTCACTCATCGTGTATGGGAGTAATACAACCAATTACCTGTTGCTCTTTATCCTCTATAGTGCCTATAGCGTCATGACGCTTTCGTTCTCTTTGGCATGGAATTCCCTGTTTCGTTCCTACACTACCAGTTTTGCGCTCTTCAGCGGGGTAGGCTCAATACTCTGCCTGGTCAGTGGACTTACCTTTCCCCTCCGCTTTCTTCCCCCTGCCATGCAGCGTTTGGTCCGTGTGTTTCCTACATATTGGCTTGCCCATGGCCTTGCCTCCCTCTATGAGCAAGCGGGAGCTTCTCTGTTGCTCTCTGTTGTGATACTCTTGGTATTTGCAGGGATATTTCTCTTGGTAGGAAGTAGAAGGAGGCTGTAGGGACTGGTGGACAGGAGAATAACGATAGAGAGCAAGCACCTGTTTCGTTTTGTCCTCGTTGTGTTGTTGTTCCTCGTCTTCTCCTTGCGTTACGGTGAAATGGATCCTCCCTTGCTTTTGGTTTTCCTCCTGGTAGTGTTCTCCCTGATGCTTCGTTGGCGATTCTCGATTGGTACTGCGTGGATGCTCATTGATGCGTTCTTATTGGCGTTATGTTCCCTCTCGCTACCGGCAGCAATGATCCTGCTTTCTCTGTATCTTTTTTATTTCGCATCTCACAGGAATTTACTTTTTTGTATCCCCTTTGCCGTATACTTGGCTGTAGCACTACAGGGGCTTGAGTTACTTATTCCACTTTTTTCGCTACTCCTTGGAGCCCTCGTAGGCGTCTGGGAGCTTGAAAGGATGCAACTCAGAAAAGAAGCAGACGACTATCGGCTCCGCTCCCACCACCTTGAAGCAGAAACTGAGCACCTACTCCTGGATTATGCCGATGCCCAACACCTATCCCGTCTGCAGGAGCGGGAGCAAATTGCCCAGACCCTGCATGACAGCTTGGGGCATGAATTGACTGCAGCCCACTTGTGCGTAAAAGCACTCGATATGCTTCTTGAAAAAGAAGATATTGGGAAAGCAAAGGTGAGCCGAGAACAGATAGAACAACGGCTCTCCTCCGCATTGACGCAGCTCAAGCTTGCGGTCAGGCAACTGGAACCGGATCAAAAGCAAGTAGAGCGGTCCATTGCCAGGCTCTTTGAGGAATTTGTCTATCCCGTGCAGTATACAATACGAGGGGATGTTGCCTTGGTGCCTCCTGCCCTGCAACAGGTACTGCACTCTGCGATCAAGGAGGCTTTGACGAATGTGGCCAAGCATGCCAAACCTACGAAGGTCAACGCCTCCCTTGATTGCAATAACACCCTGCTGCAACTGGTTATGGAGAATGATGGGGTTATGGAACAGAAGACCATAGGAACAGGGAACGGCTTACGTTATTTGCGACGGAGAGTTGAACGCTTGGGAGGAAGTATGTCGATTCAAAAGGGATTACAGTTCAAGTTGCTTATTACCATTCCAGTGAGGGGAGAGATGGGGCTATGAAGATTCTGTTGGTTGATGATGATGCATTGGTACTGGAAAGTTTGGAGATTCTGCTCTCCGGTGATGCACAACTGCAGATTGTTGGAGCCCTTTCTCATGGAGGAGAGGCTCTCTCCTTTCTCGAACATACCCAGGTTGATGTCATTCTTCTTGATATCCAGATGCCGGTGATGGATGGAATCGAGGCAGCCCAGCGTATCCGATCCAAGTACCCGAAGGTCAAGATTTTGATGCTTACTACATTCTCAGACTATCGAACGCTTCATCGCTGCCTAGAGGCCGGGGCTAGTGGATTCCTTCTCAAGAGTGATGAGACTGAAAAGCAGATCATGACGATTAAGGCAGTGTATCAGGGATTGCCTGTAATCAGTGAGCAAGCCTTGAAACAGTTTTCAGAACAGCAGGTTTTCTCCTCTCTCAGTAAGCGAGAGAATGAGGTGCTGTTGCAACTTGCTCAGGGGCTCAGCAACAAAGAGATTGCAGAACGGTTGTGTTTGAGTGAGGGGACAGTGAGAAACTGTATATCTATAACGTTGGAAAAGCTTGGGTTGCGTGACCGCACCCAACTTGCCATTTCGTACTGGCAACGAAAGAGTACCGGGAGGTAAGATGCGCGATATTATCATATTGGTTGCTGTCTACCTAGTGGCAGCAATCTTTGCAATTGTGGGAATTTTAGGGCTTCTCAATCAGCATTCTTCCGCTAAGAAACATACTGAGGACAAGATATCCACCGAAGATATGCTCTCTGGTTGGGGAAATGAGGAAGAGGAAAAGCAATGAATACAGTATTTCTCCTAGGAGACTCTACCTGTGCCCCCAAGGAGGATGATACACGTCCTGAGACTGGGTGGGGAATGTACTTTGAGAACTATATCAATTCCTCCTGGAGTGTGAGAAATCTTGCCATGAATGGCCGGAGTACTAAGTCCTTCCTTGAGGAAGGGGTGTTTGACCAATGTCTTGCCGAGCTGGAAGCAGGTGACTTTGTATTCATCCAGTTTGGTCATAATGACAGCAAGGAGGACAAGGAGCGATACATCGAGCCTTGGTCCACATTTCAGGGGAATCTTGCATGTATGGCTGAGTCGGTGCATTCAAAGAGCGCAACCCCGGTTTTCCTTACCCCAATTGCTCGAAGAAAATTCTTTTCCGATGGTACGCTCCTCCAAACCCATGGGGAGTACCCCCATGCGATGCTCTCCCTGTGCCAAGCGAGGGGCTATGCCTGTATTGATATGAACAAGACAACGTTCTCTCTACTGGAACAGATGGGGAGGGAAGGCTCCAAGGAACTGTTTCTTCATCTTAAGGCAGGCGAACACCCGAACTACCCAGAGGGAATCTCTGACGATACCCACCTGAATGAGAAAGGGGCAAGGGTAGTCTGTTCGTTGATCATCGCACTACTGAAAGAGAAGTATCGAGATTTTCCCTTTCTTGCTTAGTCAGGAACAATCTCTCATGAGTCTTGATGAGTTGTAACCATTGACCATACACCGCAAGGTACGGGTATGCCAAGAATCTTTTGTACGCAATGAATACTCTGGATTTCAAAGGGGTCGAATTCGACCCCTTTGAACCTGTAAGCCAGAAAAGTCCGGGTTTGTTATTTTTGTCCACAATCATCTTGATATAGGGGGAAAAGTTCCGGGGCATATTGCACTTCGTCAATCATGAGAGGTGGTTTATGTAGCTGGAAGAAGGTGGATGGATCATTCTTGGCCAAGGCTCGCAAAGTCAGGTCATCCGGGGGAATATACTCTCTTTTATCTTTTGACTCATTCATAAGTTTCTGAAGCACCGTAGTTTTCGTGCACTGCTGCGGTCCGGTCAATAAAATGATAGGGTAATCTTTGAAATCAGTTTTTCCATTGTACTATTGATGTAGTACATACAGCCCCCTAATATTTTCGGCGAATCGGGAATCTTTAACTATTTCTCAAAAAGGAATCGAATTCAGAAGGTTCCTAGCTTACATTTGCAAATATGGTTTTTATAGCTTCAGTTTAATTCCTTGCAGTAAATCAAAATCCATTGTATTATATGAAGGGAATTAAAATAATTCCCAACATGCCGGAGGATTTGCAATGGCAGCTGGGTTCATTTCTTTTCAGACCAAAAACGGAAACAAATCTGCACGTTTCTGTGTTGTCAAATACAAAAATGAAAGGAAATACAATGAAGAAAAAAGCCTCGGTCGTGTAATTGATGATGGGAAGGGCATTTTCAGAAACAGAGAACGCAGTTTGTTCTCTTTTCCTGTCGGCAACTGCTATGACCTGGCACTAAAAGAGATTGCTTGTACATCAGCAAAGATTGCCTCCGGTACTATGAAAATGGTTCTTGATTTCGGAGATAGTTTCTTTCTTCATACATACCTGCAGACACCACCTTACTGGGATGTTTTTCAACGTGTTACGGAAAAAAAAAGACAGAGATACTGTTCTCTCTCTTTTGTCTGGTACTCCATTCTCAGCGGAGGAGCCGGATGTCATGCCAAGATCTGGTGTGAAGGCAACTATTCAGCATTGGAAAGTGCAAGAATCCAGCCAGAATACCTGGTGCAAGCTAGGAAAAGAGTTGGTGGGAATTACAGAAAATGGAATGAATCCTTTGACGAAGGAGGACTGACATGTCGCAGAATATGCCATATCATGGACAAATTGGAAAAGTCGCGCTCGTGGGGAATTATATTCCGCGCCAGTGCGGAATCGCAGTGTTTACCGCAGATCTGCTAAATGCATTGACCCGCGAGCAGCCCGATATGGAGATTTGGGCCGCCGTAATAAATGATCAGATGGAAGGGTACGCGTATCCAGACCAGGTACGATTTGAAATCAATCAGCGTTCCATAACCGACTACCGGCTGGCCGCCGATTTCCTGAATATAAACAAAGTGGATATTGTTTGTCTCCAGCATGAGTTCGGGATTTTTGGCGGCACCGACGGGGCGCATATCATCGAACTTCTGGAAAATCTGCAGGCTGTGCGGGTGACCGTCCTTCACACGGTGCTGCTTGAGCCTTCTCCCGGGCAACTTGCCATCATAAAACGGATAGGACAGCTCTCGGACAAAATAGTGGTCATGAGTGCAAAGGCAAAGGACATCCTGCAGCAAGTTTATCACATACATCCCGACAAAATAACAATCATTCCCCATGGCGTTCCCGATGTTCCCTTTGTCGACCCCTATTTCTACAAGGATCGTTTCGGACTTGAGAATCGACAATTATTGCTTACCTTCGGTCTGCTTTCCCCCAACAAGGGCATCGAAACCATGATTGATGCTTTGCCCCGTATTGTAAAGGAACACCCCAATGTCATCTATATCGTGCTGGGAGCGACACATCCCCATGAAAAAAAACAACGGGGTGAGACCTACCGCCTCTCTCTGCAGCGCAAAGCGAGAGATCTCGGGGTTAGCAATAACATTCTGTTCGATGACCGGTTTGTCAGTCTGCCAGAGCTTCTCGAATTTATGGGAGCGGCGGATGTGTACATCAGTCCCTACCTGAATAAAGAACAAATCACCTCTGGGACCCTGGCATACGCTTTGGGTTGCGGGAAAGCAACTGTCTCCACCCCGTACTGGTATGCCGAAGAGTTGCTTGGAGAAGGCCGCGGAATGCTGGTTCCTTTTAACGATACGCCTGCAATGGCCGATGCGGTTAACGAGTTGCTTGCCAACGAGCCAAAACGACAGGCTATGCGAAAAAAAGCATATACGTACGGCAGAACGATGATTTGGAAGGAAGCGGCGAGAAATTACGTGTCGCTGTTCCAAGATATAAAACAACATCAGGAATATCGGCCGAAATCGGCCGTGATTTCGAAGATTCTGGGTTCCCAGCCGAGGGAACTGCCGCAGCCAAAACTGGATCATATCATGAGACTCACCGATGATACCGGTATACTTCAGCATGCGAATTACATCGTACCGGACAGGAATTACGGGTATTGCACCGATGACAATGCACGGGCGTTGATCGCGGTGCTTATGTATCAGGAGGTGTTTTCCGAGAGCAAGGAGATCACCCGACTCACATATGTGTACCTCAGCTTCCTTCAAGATGCCTTCAATGAAGAGACTGGACGATTTCGGAATTTCATGGACTACACGAGAGTCTGGACCGAAAAAACCGGGTCGGAGGACAGTCACGGTCGGGCGGTGTGGGCGTTGGGTGAAGCCGCATCGATGTGTGATCAGGAAGAAATCCGTGCCTTTGCGGTCAGTCTGTTCAAGAAAGCTCTTCCTGCGGTGGGTGAACTCACTTCTTCCCGGGCGTGGGCGTTTTCCCTGAAGGGACTCTATGCCTATCAGAAACGATACAAGGGAGACAGCGATGTGCGGCGAATGATGGAGTTGCTTTCGGAAAAGCTTTTTGCCCTTTATAGGCAGAACAGTCAGGAGGATTGGCCGTGGGTAGCCGACACCGTGACATATGCGAACGCGATTATTCCCCAGGCGATGATCATATCGGGCCAGGCTCTCCATCAAGAAGAGATGCTTCACGTTGGGCTTGAAAGTCTCGCATGGCTGGTGCGAATCCAACGTGATCCGCGTGGCTGGTTCGTCCCCGTGGGTAATGCCGGTTGGTTTCAGCGGGGTGGGGAACAGGCGCGGTTCGATCAGCAGCCCATTGAAGCGTATCATATGATTGAAGCATGCCACGAGGCGTATCTGGCTACGATGGACACTGCATGGCTCGATCATGGCGTGCTATGCATGGAATGGTTTTTTGGACGGAATGATCTGAATCTCAGTCTTTACAACCATACCACCGGAGGCTGTTGCGACGGGTTGCGGCCTGATGGTGTGAATGGAAACCAGGGGGCGGAATCGACTTTGGCGGGAATCATGTCGCTTTTGAACATGCATCGAATGAGAAGTCGCCGGATTTCGGCGGAGGTTGCCGTTTCGGACACGAATGGCAGGTAAAAATCCATGGAGGCACCATATGGGAAAAAATGAATTGTTCACGAGATTCGAAGGGAATCCAATCATCACTGTACAGGATCTTCCGTATCAGGCGAATGCGGTTTTTAATCCGGCTGCAGTACGGATCGGCGAAGAAACACTGTTGCTGATGCGAGTGGAGGACCGCCGCGGTCTTTCACATTTGACCGTTGCGAGAAGCAAGGACGGAATTACCGACTGGCATATCGATGCCGTTCCCACGATGGCACCACAAGCCGTGTCGCATCCCGAGGAATTGTGGGGGATCGAAGATCCGAGGATTACGTATTTGGAGCCAATCCTGACATGGGCTGTGGTCTACACTTCCTATTCGAAAGGCGGACCGCTAGTATCGATGGCTCTAACCGATGATTTCAAGCATTTTGAACGGAAAGGGAGCATTCTCCCGCCTGAAGACAAGGACGCGGCTTTCTTCCCCGTGCAATTCGGCCGGCGGTGGGCGATGATACACCGGCCATATTCTTCCGGAGAAGGGACTGGGTCCCACATTTGGATATCGTTCAGTCCCGATATGCAGCATTGGGGTGATCACCAAATTCTTATACCGGCGCGGAAAGGAGGATGGTGGGATGCAAATAAGGTGGGACTTTGCCCGCCTCCACTTCGCACCGACAAGGGATGGTTGATTATGTATCACGGAGTGCAGGATAATGCGAGCGGTAGCATATACCGTCTTGGCCTTGCGCTTGCCGATCTCGAGGATCCCACCATTTTGCTGGCCAGATCCGATGAATGGGTCTTTGCCCCACAGATGCCGTATGAGATGGTGGGCAATGTGGATAAAGTAGTTTTTCCCTGCGGATGGATTCTGGATGGGGAGAGCGTGCGCATCTACTATGGATGTGCCGATACATGCATTGGTTGCGCAACGGCGAGCCTTACGGAATTGTTCGACTGGTTGGAAACTCACAACATGACGGCAAAGCAAAGTCTGGGACTCGAATAGGAGGAGACGCTGCGGGATGCCGGTAATTCGGAGTGAGGGGAGGTTTCTTGCACGTGTATATAATGGTGGTCCTGGTCGTCGACCGTATAACGTCCGGTACGGATTTGCCGCGGGAACGAAGGGGGAGTCGGTTTTCCCCACGTGTTTGCCTGTCGGAAGACCCTGCGCGCAAGATGAAGCATATTCGGAAACAATTGGTAATGCCCCATTGCACCTCCTCCTGTCTCCTAAAGGCCCCCACTCAGAAAGTGTCAATTAAATTGTATTCAGATGAAGCACAGGGGTCTAAGGTAGGGTGGAAAAAGAAGAACTATTGGTTGTATAGGCTGTTCGGGCCTTCTAAGGAAGTGGGAACTTTTGCTTATCCTCTACTGTGATGTCCTTTCCGTGTTGCACCTCGATTAAGGTGAGTTCCGTCTCAGCAATGATGGTATGCTTGGTCCCTCTCTTGATGGATATTACCTCAGGCGCGGCCACTGTTTGGCGCACCCCGTCCAGCACTACAATCCCTTTTCCGTTGATTACTGTCCAAACCTCATCACGCCGCTCATGATTGTGATAGTGCATCTGTTTTCCAGCCTGGAGTATTGCCTTGATGGTAAGACTCTCATTCCCAACATCGAGAATCCGGTAGCTTCCCCAGGATTTCTCTGCAAACATAATCGGCTGCTTGAACGATTCCACATACTCTTTGATATGGCTCGATTGCTCCCTATCAGAGACAAGGATGCCTTCAGCACTGGCACAGATGATAACATCATGCAAGCCCATTGCTAGAATGGGGATTTCCAGCTCATTGATGATATGCACATCTTCACAAGATTCATCCATCTCTCCAAGACCGACAATAGGCTCGCTCATGGATTCACTGAGTGTGTTCCATGTACCAAGGTCCTTCCAAATCCCTTTATACCGCATCACCAGAATTTCTGATTCCTTCTCGACTACTGCATAGTCAAAACTGATCTTATTAAGTGTTTCATACTTCTCGAACAAATCATGGTAATCAGTGAAATCGATGAGCCGGTGTGCTGTATCCAACAGATACCCCAACCGAAATGCAAAGACTCCTGCGTTCCAGAGCGCCCCTGAAGCGATATAAGTCTCGGCAGTTGCCATATCTGGTTTTTCTGTAAAGGTGGAGACCTTGCTCACCCTACTCTCATCAATAGGAATGATGTAGCCATATTTTTCACTTGGATAGGTAGGTTCGATACCCAGTAGAACCAGGTTTGCTCCACCTGTCTCTGCCTGCTTTCCCACTTTCTCGAGCATGGTGAAATATTCATCATCCACGTACGGATCTACTGGGCAGACAACAACTATTTCTTTCTCATCTACGCCCTGCACGTCGTGCATATAGGCAGCAGCAAGTGCAATGGCAGGGAAGGTGTCACGACGGCAGGGTTCGACTGAGATACCTACGTCCTTTCCCAGTTGATTATAGATTGCAGAAACTTGTGTCTTGGAGGTTGCAAGGGTAATGGTTGCATCCGGATCAACCTTCTTGATTTGTCGATGAACCCGCTGAAGCATTGATTCATAGCTCCCATTCTCCTGCTTGAAGAATTTGATGAACTGTTTCGACCGTACCTCATTTGATAATGGCCAAAGGCGTTTCCCCGACCCGCCTGATAATAGCACGATATGCATCCAAGTCTCTCCTAACTAACATTTATTTCTTTTGGCTCTATGTAGCACCCAAAGTGTATGATGTCTTCATGATAGGACAGCTTACGCATAATGGAAAGAAAACAAACGATAAATTTTCTGTACTCTATAACCAAACAACGATAGGATTTGAGGAGCCCTACAATACATCATGTTTTTGTACGTATTTTAAAAAGATCAAGGGCATGTCCCCTTCAGAATACAGAAGAAAACAACGGATTGATTAGCGAGTTTCTTTGGAAGAAAGTATTTTGGTTACTTCTTCCTCTATGGTATGCTGTACCTACGCTATGTTTGGAGGATTTACTGTGAAACAGAATAAACGATTACTCTCACTCTTGGTGATACTCATGACCGGTGGGCTCTTGTTCGCCCAGACAACCACCAGTGGCACGTTGAAGCTTACCGGTGCATATGGGAGTGACCTTGAAGCAAAACTCGATGCTGCCTATCAGGTAAGGATTCCGGTACTGGCAGGGGAAGGCCCCTTGTTCAGTGGTAACAATGTAAAGGTAAAAGCTAACCTTGGGCTTTCTCCCATTGCAGGGACAGTGACCCTTGATGCGGTCCTTACTCCCATCGCTGTAGCTGAGATCAGCTTGGGTGGTGGCGTTGGTACCGGTTGGGACTTTGACTTGATGGACCTCAACGGGTTGAGACTTGGCGCTGCAGTAGGAGCTCCTCTTGCTTCTGACAGTTTGAATGGATTGTATTATATGGGTAGGGCAGGGGCTGCCTTTCAGTTTGACACGGGTGCTATCTTCTCTGGAGACTGGATGAGCGTAGTAATTCGCACCTACCATGAGTTGAACTACAAAGGGTACAGCAATGCTTCAGCTGACCAAGCCTGGGAGTATGAGAATGGAGGGGCCATGGTCAATGGATTCAACTACAAAGGCGAATATATCCTTGGCTACCAGATGCCCTTGATGGTCAATTTGGTTGGTTTGCAGCTGGAAACCTACACCTACAATATTCTCGATGATGCAACAGATATGGTTGGGGATTTGAGCGTCATTGCCAATACCCAATTTACTGAAGATCTTTCTCTCTTGACTGCCGTACAGTTCACCAACTACTCCAAGGATGACAACCGAGTTATCAAAAAAGGAGATGCAGCTTTTAAACGGATAGTGCTTATTCTTACCTATGCTTTGTAGGGAACGATGACGGTTTTGACTATTTGTCAAGAACACTGTATCTTTAGTGTCAGGATTACATCCCCGGCTTCTTTCAGATTCGGGGTGTTTCATATATGAGTGTTAGAGATTTTTTGGAGGGATGGATGAAAACGAATAAACTTGCTGATGCAATCCGCATATTGAGCATGGATGGCGTGCAGAAGGCCAACTCTGGACACCCCGGTGCCCCGATGGGCATGGCAGATATTGCTGAAGTCTTGTGGCGCAAGACCATGGCGCATAATCCTAAGAATCCACAATGGGTCAATCGTGATCGTTTTGTGCTTTCTAACGGTCATGCTTCAATGTTGCTCTACTCACTGTTGCACCTTAGCGGCTATGACCTGAGTATTGAAGATCTGAAGCAGTTTAGACAGCTTCACTCCCGTACCGCTGGACACCCAGAGTATAACCTTACCCCAGGAGTTGAGACTACCACTGGACCGCTTGGTCAGGGTCTTGCAAACGCAGTCGGAATGGCGCTTGCAGAGAAAAACCTCGCTGCCAAATTCAATAAAGATGGATTTCCGGTAGTCGATCACTACACCTATGCCTTCCTTGGCGACGGTTGTATGATGGAAGGCATCAGCCATGAAGTAGCTTCTTTGGCTGGGACCTGGAAACTGGGTAAACTTGTTGTGTTCTATGACAACAATGGCATTTCCATCGATGGTAAAGTGGGTGGTTGGTTTACTGATGATACTGCTAAGCGCTTCGAGTCCTATGGGTGGCAGGTCTTCAGAGATATTGACGGCCACGATTCTGATGCAATTCAGAAGGCTCTTTCAGCTGCAAGGTATGATACCTCCAGACCTTCCTTGATTATATGTAAGACTACCATCGGATATGGTTCTCCCAATAAGCAAGGTACAGCGTCTTGTCATGGAGCAGCCCTTGGAGAGGACGAGGTAGCACTCGTTCGTAAGCAACTGGGCTGGGAGTATGACGAGCGGTTCTTTGTTCCTCAGGATATCTATGAAGCATGGGATCAGAGTGAACGGGGTGCAAAACTTGAAGGTAAGTGGAATAATCTCTTTGCCTCATATAAGAAGGAATATCCATCCGAAGCTGCTGAGCTTGAAAGAAGACTCTCCGGCCAGTTCCCTACTGACTGGGAAGCAGAATTCGACAAGGTCATCAAGAGCTGGCAGGGTGATAAGGCCAAGGTAGCAAGTCGAAAGGCAAGCCAGATGGCACTTGATGTATTGGGTTCCTTGTTCCCTGAGCTTTTGGGTGGATCAGCAGACCTTGCTCCTTCCAACTTGACTGAGTGGAAGGGGTCAGAGGCTTTTGATCCCAAGACTGGAAAGGGCAATTACCTCCATTTTGGAGTTCGTGAGTTCGGCATGGCTGCAATCCTCAATGGTGTTGCTCTCCATGGTGGGTTCCTCTCTTTTGGTGCTACATTCCTCATGTTCATGGAGTATGCACGCAATGCACTACGCATGTCCGCCTTGATGGGAATCCGGAACATCTTTGTCTTTACTCATGACTCTATTGGCCTCGGTGAAGACGGGCCTACCCATCAGCCGGTTGAGCAGATTGCAAACCTCAGAATGACTCCCAACATGGTTACTTGGAGACCTTGTGATGCTGTTGAGACTGGTATTGCTTGGAAGAGTGCAATTAAGAGAACTGATGGTCCCTCTGCACTCCTGCTTAGTCGTCAGGGACTTGCCCCACAGGATCGTAGCGATGAGCAGCTCTCCCAGATTGCACGGGGGGCCTATGTACTCTATGAGTCAGGGGATAAGCCAGAGGTTATCCTCATTGGTACCGGTAGTGAAGTCGAGCTTGCAATCAGTGCTGCCAAGAAACTTGCTGAGGAAAAGGTTGCCGTCCGTGTGGTCTCAATGCCTTCTCCAGAGGTATTTGACAAGCAGGATGTTGCGTACAAGGAAGCTGTACTTCCATCTTCAGTGAAAGCCAGGGTTGCTGTTGAAGCTGCCTGGGCAGACTACTGGTACAAGTACGTTGGACTGAATGGAAGGATCATAGGTATGCGCTCCTTTGGTGAGTCAGCACCTGCAAGTGACCTGTACAAGTTCTTCGGCATTACTTCTGAAGCAGTATATGAGGCAGCCAAAGAACTGCTCTAGTACAATTGCATGAAAATATCCTACTGCCCGCTTCCTTCTCGGAGGCGGGCAGTGTTGTCTCGGAAGGATTTGCACGATATCGTAGAACTGGTGTATTCCCATCTACTAGGACATGGGGATTGGTCCATAATAGACTCATCAGAAAACTATTACCTGCATACAGAGCAGTACCTTAGTCCCTGCCACTTTGCATTGTCCCTTCCCTGCATCGCCTCTGGTGGCCTCATTCTTGATGCAGGCTGTGGTATCAGGTAGAAGCTTTTTATTTGAGTGAAGCGATGGTTCAAGCTACCTGTGAACTGACATGACAAGCATGTCTGTACGACTTGATTCCCCAACAGAGCGAGAGGAAAGGAATCAACATGATGGTTCCTCTCTGGAGCGAGTG
Organism: Sphaerochaeta halotolerans; assembly: GCF_003429665.1. Lineage (GTDB taxonomy): Bacteria > Spirochaetota > Spirochaetia > Sphaerochaetales > Sphaerochaetaceae > Sphaerochaeta > Sphaerochaeta halotolerans. The sequence continues at coordinate 204,548 of NZ_QUWK01000003.1, forward strand.
CCGGGAAAGCAAGGTGAGATACCCCGTCCCTTGGGGCGGAAAAGGAGGCAACGCCTCCTGAGTCCAGGGCTTGCCCTGAGGTATTGATACCTTTCATTATGAGAATACATTCGATGGTATCTGGGTATGTGCATCATTGTTGCATGTTCCTCATGAGCACAAGGCTCTTGTGTTTCAGAGCATTAAAAGATCATGGTGTTGCCTACTGCCCTTCACGTGTTTTACCGAAGAACAATTCAAACAGTTTGTTGATGAACTACCTTGGTGCTCACTCAAGGAACTCGTGCAAACAAAGGACCTCCGCCCAGGGAGGGCAGAAGGAGTATTGGATCAATGCAATACTTACGAAAGTTGCTGTACCACTGGTAGATTGATCAATGCTTCGACCCACTTTTCAGCTAACCGTTCCAACCGTGTATGTGGGTAGTCGATCAAACTTTGCAGGCAGTTGGAGATTTTCAAGGCAGAAATCCAGCGCTCAGGCATGTTTTCTCTTGTTGCAATTGCTCCTGCTAAGGCCCCATAAATAACTGCATTAGTATCAGCATCGCCAGCACGCATGATGACATCCACCATTCCTTGTTCGAATGACTCCTGGTGCAACAAGGTATAAAAGGCAAGTTGGAAAGCTACCAATACCCAGCCCTTGTTGGGGCCATCGATATCTTTGGGTGGTTCATGTTCTGCTCGGCAGAGTGCTTCAAGAACCGACGGTTCTTTGGTTAAAGAAGGGGCTGACTTTACCAGATAGGTATAAATCTCTTGGGCATCCCATCCCTTGCTGATAGCGAGTGAGAGTGCAAAAGCATAGAGACGGTTACAGTCTCTGCAAACCGGATGGGTGTGGGTAATGGAACAATCCTCGTCTGCAAGGTGCATCAATGATGTTGTTGAGTAATTACTCCCCAGGATTCCTATTGGAGTAATACGCATCAGGGCTCCATTTGCCTGGCTCTGAGGATTGTAAGTACCATCCAGTGCTCCATAAATGGTAACTCCGATATCCAAGGGGCCTGCATCTCTCCAGCGGAGGTACGCTCTTCGAACAGATTCCTTCTGATAGCAACCCTTTTCTAGAATGCTTTGTATCATCATAATGGCCATTTCACTATCGTCGGTAACCTGCCCAGCTAGGCCAACATACCGGGAACATACACCCATATCCCAGATACCATCAGGATAAGCTTGGCGAACTATTTTTTCACGCTTGAACTCTGTCTGTGCTCCCAGAGCATCTCCTATAAAACTCCCAAGCAGGGATCCCAATGCTCGCTCATATCGTGTTGTCACTGCATTGCTCCTTGCCATGATTGTAGCACATGAAGTAATAAAATATGTATAGAATCATCGCTTATTGTAATTATTTTATGTGTTCTATAGAACCTCTATGTAGAGATTATGAAAGAGATTGCATACTTGGGGGCCATACAGCTGAAGACCAGTAAAAGTCAGATCTCACTTATTGGGAAATCTGGGATGAGACATCCTTTACAAACAGTGCCAGATCAGTGCTAACTACTGCATATACTGGAGGCAAGTCAATTGAGAAATAGGTTATTTGTAGCGGAGCACAGGGGAGGCTTACTCTCTACGGAAGACCATCGTTCTCTTATGAAGTGGGCACTTCTCTGTACAGAGCATCTTGGGGAGTACCATGAATTTCCACAGGAAGCAGTAATCTCCTCAGCATTGGAAATAGGGCATAGGTGGAGTGAAGGAAATGCAAAGACTGGAGAGGCAATGAAAGCGAGCCGAGAAGTGCATGTCTTTGCCCGTACTGTAGGTGACAAACCTACTCAAATCTATTGCCGGGCAGTCGCTCAGGCAGTAGCCACCGCCCACATGGCGGACCACTGTCTTGGCCCGGTGTGGTATGGGAAAAAGCTACTGGTTCTGCTCAATATGGATGCAGATAAGGAGCTTTCCTGGCAACTTGAAAGATTGGCTGATCTCAATCCTTATCTCCTGCCTCGTGTACAGCAGGAACTGCTTAGGAAGCTATAGCCTATATAGTTCTACTGAAGTACATACCTATATAAACCTTCTTCTTAGAGTAGTTAAGTATATACAGAGTTCGAACAGTTGTATTGGAGTTTTCACATTCAATATATATTAATCATGTATATACATAAGTATAAACTCATGCAGGAGGGAAAGGCATTGAACTATCAATATCAATGAGACATCTTTTATATGGAGAAGTATATGAAGACAACCATCCAGAAATGGGGGAACAGTTCAGGTATCCGACTTCCGAAACTACTATTGCAGGAATTGCATCTGGATAATGGTACTGTGGTAGAACTGGAAAGAGTTGGGGATGGAATAATGATGTATCCTAGGAGGCCAACACGTGAAGAAACATTGGATCTCCTTTTGGAAAGAATAAGCCCAGAGAATATGTATGGTCCTGAACTCTTTGGAGACGAGGCAGGGGGCGAAGTATGATAAGTGATGCTTACGTCCCTGAGGAAGGGGACATTGTGTGGCTGGACTTCACTCCTCCGCCTGGTGGTGGGCAAGCCGAAAGAAGACCTGGATTGGTAGTAAGCCCCAAGAAATACAACAAGATAGGGTTGGCGTTAATTTGTCCGATTGCAAGTAAGCAAAAAGGGTATCAGTCCGAAATAACTCTATCCAGCAGTGACGGCTTTACCTTTGGTGTTGTCCTAGCTGACCAGATACGAAGCCTCGATTGACGAGCAAGAAATGCTGCTTACAAGGAGACCGCCAGTGTTGCTGTCGTGGATGGCGTCAAGGATTTGCTGATGTTGTTGATAGGGAAATAAGCCCATCTCACTTAGGAGGGCAGGCTTGTTGACAACCATGTCTTCATCATAACACTTTTCTTAAGACTTTCTCATGGTTTTTGCATCGTTTGCTTACAAGCATTCCCCATAGTTGAGCCATCTCAATATTCCTTATGGAGGAAGTCATGAAGAAACGATTGATTCTGGTAATGTTGCTTTTGGCAGCAGTCACCTTGGGTCTTGTAGCTCAGCCTGCAGGAGAGAGTGCAACTACTTGGAAAGTCTCAGAACAGAGTACAGAAAAAACACCCAAGTATGTCTTTATGTTCATCGGCGATGGAATGAGTCATGTGCAGATCAACGCTGCCCAGGTTTTAAAAGGGAACAACACCAAAGGCTCTATTTCCTTGGCGAACCTTACCTTCACTGAATTTCCAGTAGTTGGATTGCAGACAACCTATGATGCCACCTCCTTCTGTCCTGATTCTGCCTCAACAGCAACCAGCCTATCCTCGGGCTACAAAACTCACAGTGGAGTCCTTGGATTAGGTGTAGACAAACAGTTTGTTGGAAAAACCATCACAGAAAGTCTTAAAGAACAGAAAGATTGGAAAGTAGGGGTGGTATCAACTGTAACCCTCAACCATGCAACTCCCGCTGCCTACTATGCCCATGTTCCCTCACGGAACAACTACTATGACATCGGAGTACAGATGGCAAATAGTGGTTTTGACTACTTTGCGGGTGGTTCGGTCAACAAGGCTGAGGATGGTGGAAAGAAGAGCATCTACACCTTACTGGAAGAACAAGGGTATTTGGTTACAGATGACAAGAACGAAATACTTTCACTTTCAAGCGATAGCGGAAAGGTCTATGCACAGAGTCCACGATTGCAGGATGGGGGGGCAATGCCGTATGCAATTGACATGGATGCAAGTGATGTTACCTTGGCTCAGTTCGTAAAGAAGGGGATTGATGTCCTGGACAATGAGAAGGGCTTCTTCATGATGGTTGAGTCGGGAAAGATCGACTGGGCTTGTCATGCCAATGATGCTGCCTCAGAAATCAGGGATTTGCTTGCATTCGATGAGGCAATTCAGGAAGCAGTCAGATTTGCTAAAGCCCATCCTGAAGAGACTTTGATTGTAGTAACCGGTGACCACGAAACAGGTGGAATGACCATTGGGTTTGCCTCAACTGGATACAATACAGCATTCAACATCCTTGAAAACCAGAAAGCCTCTTACATTGCTTTCGATGAGATCATGAGTGATATAATTGCTCAGAACCCCAATCTGAGTTTTAGACAAGCAATGGTGCTGGTAGAAGAGTACTTTGGGTTGGCTTCTCCTGGAAGCAAGGCTTCCGATGATGCGCTGGTGTTGAGCGAATTCGAGTATTCACGATTGGAGAAAGCCTTCAAGCAGGCAATGATGCCTGAAAGCAGCAGGGAAAGTGACCAGTTGAGCTATCAATTGTACGGAAGCTATAACCCGTTCTCGGTCACCTTGACTCACATATTGAACAATAAAGCAGGAATCGGTTGGACGAGCTATGCGCATACTGGTACTCCGGTAGGTGTATATGCATATGGTGTTGGAGCCGAGTTGTTTGCAGGTTCCTACGACAATACCGATGTATATACCAAACTGAAAACGCTGGTCGGCATTGTCTGATACAGTCTTGAACCTTGTTTGCTTCCCCCTCCTCAGAGAGGGGGAAGCTGTCTCGGAAGGGAGTGGTTATGAAGAAAACAATACATAGGTATAAAGAGTGGTGGTTGCTGGTAATCTTGCTTACAGTGGTTCTTCTTCTCGTGATGATTCCAACTGGGTTTGAGCGAGAGATCTATGTCAATGCGGTTGGAAGCAAGGCAAGAGTTGTATCCTTGGACAACTCCAATATGTACCAGACTGGGGTGGTTCGGATGGGTGAACAAATCTGCACGATAGAGATACTTACAGGGCCTCATGCAGGCAAACAGACTGAGGCTATAAACCTCCTCAACGGAAAGCTCGAATTTGACTCGGTATATGAAGAAGGGGATATTGCCTGGGTATTGGTAGAACAGGACACGGACAAAGAGATTTTATTTACCAACATGGTCAGCCACTACCGCTTCTCCAAGGAGCTACTGCTCCTGGCACTCTTTGCTATAGGACTCATCGTCTTCTCTGGAAGGACTGGAATCAGAACCATAGTCTCGTTTGCTCTGGCCTTTTTGCTTATCTGGAAAGTACTCATTCCCGCTACCCTCAAGGGGTATGAGCCCATGCTTGTTTCCCTGCTGGTGGGAACCTTTCTTGCTGTTTCTTGCTTGCTGTTGGTAGCCGGGCTGACGAAAAAAGCCTATGCAGCAATCATTGGGACTATCATATGCTCTGTTCTTACCGTGCTCTTTTCCATGTGGGGAACATGGTATTTAAAATTACATGGGGCTGTGATGCCTTGGTCGGAATCATTGCTGTTTGCCGGCTATGAGGGTATGCAGTTGACCAAGGTATTTCAAGCTGCAATCTACCTCTCCTGTCTGGGAGCCTTGCTCGATTTGGCCATTGATATCAGTTCTGCACTAGATGAAGTACAATACCACCATCCTACCATCAGTCGTACTGAGTTGATACGAAGCGGAATGAATATTGGCAAATCAGTGGTGGGGAGCCAGACCACGACACTCTTGCTCGCGTATATCGGGAGTTATCTTACCATTATGATGGTGTACATGGCACAGGGAACACCGGTGATGAGCATTCTTAACTCTCCTAGTGTTGCAGCAGAAATCCTCCATACCATGGTTGGATGTATAGCCTTGGTACTGGTTGCTCCCATTACCTCTGTTACCTGTGGATATCTTTATACAAGCAGAAATACAGAGCTAAAGGTGCTTGTACAGAATCACTCTGATGCCAGTATTACCAGAAAATAGTTTGCTACAAGCAATAACAACGTTGATTTCAAGATGCACTACCTATGCTGTTTGCTAGAGGTGTGGTACCTTTTAGGTGAACCGAGCCAGATATGCTGAAGGACGGAACGTATGATGCATGAGGATACAATACCAAGCGAAGTACTCAAGAGAGAGGCATACAAGCGAAAATTTACCGTCCGAGACTTGTATCGTGGAATCTTGTTGGTCCCTGAAGCAGTCTCAGGATTGAAATATAATCGGAAAAATAAGGTTGTTTCCTTCGAATTGCTCGAGCGCATGCAACTAGCAGTGACCGAGGTAAACGGGTGTGCAGCATGCTCATATGCTCATACTCAAATGGCATTGAAACAAGGTATAAGCAGTGAGGAAATCTATAGCCTCCTCAGTGGGGATGGCTCTCTCATCAGACCAGAGGAAGGAAAAGCAATCATGTTTGCACAACACTTTGCAGATACCGGAGGGTCTCCTGACATGGAAACCTATCGAATGATTGAAGAAACCTACGGCATCAATGAAGCCAGGGTTATGCTATCAGCAATTAGGATGATGCAGGTAGGAAATATCTATGGTATTCCGTTCAGTGCATTTATCTCGAGACTGAAAGGGCATCCATATCATGGCAGTTCTCTTTTCTATGAGTTGGGCATGCAAGTGCTCAGTGTCGTGTTGCTCCCTATCGCCCTTTTACATGGGGTTGGGCGATTGCTCATAATGCGCCGTATCGGTCTCCCCACACTGTAAAATTCCAGCAAGGGTCTTTACTTCCTCCAGAATATTGAACACTCCTTCTTATCCTCAATATTGAAGCGAATGATTCTCTCAAGAATGGAGTAGGGGATTTCCTGCTCCCAAGTGATCCTGAACAACTCCTTGGTAGCTGACAGTTTTGCCTTTGAAAGATCATCTGAGAATTTCTCGATTGATTTGCTTTCAGGCGCAACACTGATGTGTGCTTTTGCCCTGCTGAAACCGATTATGAATGTTTCATGGTCAGTGAACATGGGTTGATTCCAGGCAATTTTCATTCCGAGTGTTGGAAATGTCTCATGTACCCAAGTAAGCAACGCATCCATCTTCTTTCGGTGGTTCTCATCAGCAATTTCCTCAAGATAAGATTGAAATATATGCATGAATATTTCGTTATACCTAGTAAAGTAGTAGGCATTAAGTATACCCCTGAATATATTCCTTCGTAAAGAGAAGCAGTAAAGAGCAATGAAAGTTTGGGTACCTGTATTATTTTGGAAAATAGATTCTTTCAGCTGTATCGTGAAAGACCAGCTTACGCTCTTCCTCTGTAAACAGCTCCCACTGGTAGTCCAAAAGCCCCTGGTAGCTATATTGCACCAAGGTGGAAGGTACATCGGTGCCCCACATCAAGTGGTCCGCTCCTACGAAGGTTTGAGCAATATGAAATCCTTCGCGGTTGGGAACGGATACGCTTCAGGCCGTACCTTGTGATGAAGGGCGGCAAGGTCAAAGTAAATATTCTCCCGTTTCATCACTGTTAAGCCCTCTTAGAGATCCCTTTTGTGGTGTGGTGACCTCGGGGACTCATGAGAAGGCAGATGACTATTAGCATCAGAGCAAGGTATCCCCATAGCTTTGGGGTATGAGATCAATCACTACCCCAATAGCCCAACAGACCTTCCCGCCACCGATGGAGCGAAGCTCTCCGTCGGCTCCAAAACCACAGAGCTCAGTGAATACATGTGCATGGGAATCAATGATAGGCATGGTGATTTCTCCATGTTTCCTGTACCCTACTTGGGTTTGATCCACTCGTCAACGTAGAAAAGGTTTTCTCTGAATGTCAAAAGATGATACAACTTTGTCAAAACTCTCTTGCTGGCAACTGGGAGAAAACCCCTACAGAATAGAGCTATCAAAAACACAAATGGAGGCTTGTTAATGAAAAGAATGCTTATTTTACTGCTCATTGCTTTTTTGGCTATGGGAACAGTATTCGCAACTGGTTCAAAAGAAGTTGCAAAGGAAGACGGCCCTGTAACCCTGCGTCTCTCCTGGTGGGGTGGCGATTCTCGTCATACCCCGACTCTTGCAGCAATGGATGCCTACATGGCAAAGAATCCCAATGTCAAGTTGGAAGGAGAGTATGGTGGTTGGGATGGTTACTACCAGAAGCTAGTGACCCAGATTGCTGGTGGCACTGCTGCTGACATCATCCAGATTGACCAGCCTTGGCTCGCAGAGCTTTCCTCGAAAGGCGATGTGTTCACTGTCATCGATGATTCCATGGTTGATCTTTCTCAGTTTGATGCTGCTTTCCTGAAGAACTACTGCTCCTATGATGGTAAGTTGATGGGGCTTCCCACTGGAACCAACGTCAATACCTTTGTGGTAGACACCAAAATGCTTGCTGATTTCGGAATTGATCCCAACACCAAGTGGACTTGGGAAAACATAATCAGTGAAGGTAAGAAGATCAATGAACAGGATCCCAGCAGCTACTTCAGTGGGGCTACTCCTGACAATCTTCGCGCCTGGTTAGAAATCTATATTGCCCAGCTTGCCGGTGCAGTGGTCGATGATAACAAGCAGGTTGCTTTCACTGAAGCGCAGGGAACCGAAGCGTTCACCTACTTCAAGCGTTGGTTCGACGAAGGCATCATTGCTCCCTTCAGACAGACATCCCTCTTCTATCAGAAGTTCCAGGAAAATCCTGATTGGATCAACGGCAAGATGGCAGCTGCAAGGATTTTTGTAAGCTCCATGGAGAAGGACTTTGCTGGAAGACCTAACTTTGAAACCCGTCAATTCCCCGTTATGGATGGCGCTGTAAACACCGGTATCTTGATGCGCCCTTCCCAGATCTTTGTAGTCAACAACAACTCCAAGAACAAGGATGAAGCTATCAAGCTTCTGGCCTACTTGTTCACCGATGCTGAGGCTATCGAGAAGTTGGGTCTTGCGCGTGGTATCCCTTCTACAGCAATCGGAAGAAGTGTCCTCGCTGAAAAAGGCATGATTTCCGAAATGGTGGAGAAGGCAACCAATGAAGGCATTGCTCAGGCTGGTGACCCACAGAGCGTCTACCAGATGAACAGTGAAGTCATACAGGTAATGCAGGATGTCATCGATGAATTTGGATTTGGAAGACTTACTCCTGAAGAAGCTTCTGCCAAACTGATCAAGAATCTGGAAGCAACACTTGCTTCCCTGTAAATCGCACAATTCTACCATCCGCCACTTGGCGGGTGGTAGGTCTTAAAGGGTATTGAGATGCTAAAACGCTCATATAAGAACTACACATATATAGGATATCTCTATATCCTGCCTTGGATCATTGGGTTTCTGCTTCTCCAGCTTGTTCCCTTGGTCAACTCCCTCTGGTACTCATTTACACAGTTCCAGTTGCTGGGTGATCCGAAGTTTCTTGGACTTGCCAACTACAAGAAAATCTTTACTGCCGATGCTACTTTCCTGCAGTCCTTGAAGGTGACGTTTTACTATGTACTGATTGCCGTTCCTCTTAAGATTGGCTTTGCTCTCTTGGTCGCAATCATTCTCAATCAGAAAATCAAGGGTATCAACTTGTTTCGTACCCTGTACTATATTCCTTCCATATTGGGTGGAAGTGTGGCCATCAGCGTACTATGGAAGTACCTGTTCATGAACCAGGGAGTGGTGAACAACATCATTGGTGTAATAGGAATCCCTGCCATCGATTGGCTTGGGAGTCCTGAACTTGCCTTAGGGACCATCAGTTTGGTCACTGTCTGGCAGTTTGGTTCTTCCATGTTGCTCTTCTTGGCTGGACTTAAGCAGATTCCTGTCAGCCTCTATGAGGCTGCACGAATTGACGGGGCAGGAAGGATGCGCATTTTCTTCCAGATTACCATCCCTGCTCTTTCACCCATTGTATTGTTCAACCTCATCATGCAGATGATCAATGCATTCCAGGACTTTACCGGTGCCTTTGTCATCACACAAGGAGGACCACTGAAGTCTACCTACCTCTATGGACTGATGCTCTACGATCAGGGCTTTAAGTTCTTCAAGATGGGCTATGCATCCGCACTCTCTTGGATACTGTTTGCCATCATCCTATTTTTCACCAGTTTGACGTTCCGTAGTTCTGAGAGCTGGGTACACTATGGAGATTCGATATGATCAAGAAAACAACTCCTGTATCAAAAATTATCTCATACATCTTCTTGATCGTTTTAGCGTACATCATGATCTACCCGTTGCTCTGGATGATCGGGGCAGCGTTCAAGACCAATGAGGAGATGTTTGGAACCATTGGATTGCTTCCCAAGAACCCTGTCTTTGGTGCATTTGCAGCTGGCTGGACAGGCACGGGTCAGTATGGGTTCTCAACATTCCTGTACAATACCTTCTTGATGGTAATTCCTACGGTAATTTTCACCGTTATCAGTGCAACCTTGGTTGGTTATGGGTTTGCCAGGTTCAACTTTCCGTTGAAGAAGCTCTTGTTCTTCATCATGATTGCCACCCTGATGCTACCGGCGACGGTTATCATTATCCCTCGCTATATCTTCTTCAAGAAGCTGGGATGGCTTGATACCTATCTCCCATTCATTGTACCTGCAATGCTCGGAAGCTTTCCCTTCTTCAATTTCATGATGGTCCAGTTCTTCAGAGGCTTGCCCATAGAGATTGATGAGTCAGGCAAATTGGACGGATGCAACAGCTTTGTCATCCTCAAGGATTTGCTGTTGCCGCTCTGCAAGTCAGCCATTTTCTCAGTCATCGTATTTCAGTTTGTCTGGACGTGGAACGACTTTTTCAATGTATTGATCTATATCAGTAGTGTGGCCAAGTATCCTGTGGCGTTGGGACTGCGAATGACGATGGACATCTCAACTGAATTTGATTGGAACCAGATTATGGCGATGAGCCTAATCTCCATCCTCCCTCCTGTGATTCTCTTCTTCGCTGCACAGAAGTACTTTGTAGAGGGAATTGCTACAACTGGAATGAAGACCTGATCATTCCTCTCTTTTGAGTGGAAGATGCAGGGTGACTGTAACCCCGGCTTCCTCCTTCCTCGCAACGACAATCGAGGATTTCCCTTGGGTGAAGAGCATCAGCCGTTTATTGATGTTCAACAGCCCTAGGGAACTTTTTTTCTGCAGTACATCTGCTCTGCTCTGGTTGATTGCATCAACGTCTTCTTGGCTCATGCTTTTTCCGTCATTGGCAACCACAATCTGCATCCTGTTATCCACTTGTGTTGCGCTGATGGTGATATGCAGGGGCTCGTCCTCCTTGAAGCCGTGGTTGAATGCATTCTCCAGGATGGGTTGCAACAGCATTGCAGGCACGCGGACGTCAAGGAGTGAAGGATCAATATTCTTTTCACAGGTGAAAGCCTGCTTGAAACGGATGTGTTGCAATTGGATGTAGTACTCAGTCTGTTCAAGTTCCTTGGAAAGAGGGACACCTGAGAAGTCGTCTACCTGTAATGAGTACTTGAGCAGTTTCGAGAGGAGCTGGATCATAGTAGAAACATCGTTTTCCCCGGAAGCAAGTTTTACTGCCTTCCAGTTGATGGTATCCAAGGTATTGAATAGAAAGTGGGGATTGACCTGCATCTGCAGGGCACGGTACTCCATTGCCTCAGTCTGCCACCTGAGGTAGTCCTGTTCAAGGAAGGTCTTGATGACATGATGGTTGAGGTAGTCAAAGATGTTTCGATACTTTTCTGAATTTTCCTCGGTGAAGTCTGCTTCTCCTACTTGGCTCAGCTGTTGCATTACATTGGCAAGGAACTTTCGTTCCTGCCGATTGGTACGGTGTGTGAGGAAGAGGCCAAGTAGCAGGGCGATGACTGTCAGGGCAATGGTATAGTAGAGCAGGGTTGTGGAGAGACGGTAGAGAATTGGTTCATACATTCCGAGGGTGTATTTCCACCCATACTTCCCAGAGAATGCTTGGAAGTAGTACATGTCCTCTTCATTATATACCACATGGTCTTCTGGATTTGAAAAGAGCAACTGTCCGTCACGGTTGTGGACCGTGAGAATCTCGCCCTCTTGGAAATGGTAGGCCCCTGAAAGCGATTGTTCCTTGATATCCAGCACAATTACCCCGATACGTTCGTTGACTGGGTTGGTGATTGGCCTCAAGATGCGAATAATATGTTGTTCTACCGGTGTTCCTTCCTTGAGTGTGACCCTCTGTGAGTAGCTTTGGTTTTCTGGAGGAAGCTTTTTGTAGGTCTCATACCAAGAGGAATCCTCCATATAGGCAATGGCAGTGAAAGCAAGATCGCTGGAGAGTACCAGGTGCTGCGGGTTGTCCAAGTAGACGTAGATGTCATGGATATAGGGTCTTGCATTGGCAGGGGCTGCAAGGAAGGAGCGGATCAGGCGGAACTCGCGATAGTTGTCCAAGTTGACGACTTCTCCTCCACTGAGGACCCGTTGCAGACGATTCATCATTTCGGGGTTGGTGCTGAACATCAAGGAGAGACTGTCCATCTCATCCAAGATAACATCATAATAGGCCTGTACCTCATCAAGTTTCTGGCTTGCCTGCCTGATCGAGTTGCTTCTGATGAAGTTCTGGGTCAGCAAGGTTGCCCCTCCTCCTAAGAGAATGGCTACAATAACCAAAGGGAGGCTGTGCCGGAAGAAGATACGGATGATTCGTTTATTCATAAACCTTGTTCCTTCTTCAGCTGTTGGGGACTGGTGCCCCAATACTTGCGGAAGGTTCTGCAAAAGTTCTGGGTATCCTGATACCCTAGGGCTTGTGCAATTTCCTTGTTCTTATAGCCTACTTTGCTGGTAAGCATCTGTTTTGCAACTTCCATCTTATGTCCAAGCAGATACACCTGGAAATTCTGGGTGGTCTCTTCCTTGAACAGTCTACTCAGGTAACTCGTAGTTACACCAAGCTCTGAAGCAATATTCTGCAAGGTACAACTGCTGAGTTTCTTTTCAATGATGGCCAAGGTTTTTGTGACCAAAGGGTTGGAAGAAGCAAATGAGGATGTATTCACTACTGCAGGGGTGGATCCATCCAACACGTACCGAATTTTCTCAAAGGTGTGTTTGATTTCCTCGAACGAGGAAGGTTTTACTAAATACTCCAGGACTCCGTACCCAATTGCCTCTTTTGCATAGCCGAAGTCATCGTATGCACTCATGATGCAAAACTGGGGTGGAGAAGGGAATTGCTTCAGCTCCTTGATCAACTGCAACCCACTCATGAAAGGCATTCGTATGTCGGTAAGGAGTACATCAGCGTGATGGTCTTTACAGAATGCGAGTGCGCTTCGCGCATCACGGAAGGATCCAATAACGGAGAATCCAATGGATTCCCAGGGGAAGTAGTGGGTAAGTCCTTCCAGAAGTTCTGTCTCGTCGTCAACGATAACCAAGCTATACATGCTCTAAGGTAATACACCATTTAGGGAGAAATGTCAAAAAAAGATACCCAATGTCAAGGTACATGGGCTGTTTATCTGTTACTATGATAGGGAGAATGAGAGTACTGGGAGGAAGAAGCGGATGAAGGAAACTCGTATCTGTATTATTGGAGGTGGTGGCCGGCTTTGGGCCATCCAGTTCATGAAGGATCTTGCGTATAACACCATGACTCACGGTACTTTGGTTCTGTACGATATTGATAAACAAGCAGCACACAACAACGTGGCAGTTGCAGAACGTGTATTCAAGGTAAACAACAGTGAAGGGCGATTCCGTGTTATTGCAGAGGATGTAATCGGGAAAGCACTGGCTGGTTGTGACCTAGTAATCATTTCCATAGAACCCGGAAAGACAGCGTGTCGCTATGGCGACTTGGTGCTTCCTGAGGAGTACGGAATTCTCCAGTCAGTAGGGGATACCACTGGCCCTGGTGGCATTATGAGAGCTCGACGTGCTGTCCCTTTGTTCTTCGAGATTGCCGAGCAAGTAAAGCAATACTGTCCTGATGCCTGGGTTATCAACTACACCAATCCCATGACGCTCTGTACCGCAGCGCTCTATAAGGCGTTCCCCGGTATCAAGGCACTGGGATGCTGCCATGAAGTGTTCCATACCCAGAACTTCCTTGCTGAGAAAGTGGCTAAGTGGTTTGATGTGCCGGTTCCCGATAGAAGGGAGATTAAGATCGATCTTACCGGTGTGAATCACTTCACCTTCGTGACCAAGGCATACTGGAAGACCCATGACCTGATGCCAAAGCTCATTGAGCTTGCTCAGGATAGTGCTACCTTCAGTGATGGAACTGCTGTTGCAAAGCAGCGATTGGAGGAAGAGAATTGGTTCGACTGTGACCAGAAGATTGCACTCAGCTTCCTGAGGGATTTCGGTGCTCTTGGGGCGGCTGGTGACCGTCACCTGGCTGAATTTGTTCCTTGGTTCCTTACCAGCGATGAGAACCTGCACACCTATGGGGTGATCAGGACTCCGTACTCATGGCGAGAAAGAACTGCCAAGGAGAAGAGGGAGCGTGTCTTTAAGGACGAGGATCTGAAGGCAGAGCTCTCTGACGAGGAAGGCGTGGATATCATGCGTTGTCTGATGGGCGACAAGAGCATGGTCACCAATATCAACCGACCCAATGAAGGACAGATTAGTTACCTGCCCAAGGGCAGGATTGTCGAGAGCAATGGTGTGTTGAGTGAAGATTCAATCAGACCGATTGTCGCTAGTGATCCACCACTTGCAATCCAGAATTTAATCAAGCAGGTCAGTGATGTGCAAGAGATGACCCTGGAGGCAATCTGGAACAAGGACGATGAGTTGCTCTTTGCCGCATTTCTGAGTGATCCCTTGATGAACTTGAGCAGGGACAAGGCCAGGGAACTGTTTGAGAAGATGCTTGTGGCTTCCGATCTCAAATACTAAGAGTAGAACCTAGGGAGGTATAGGATGATCAGCAGAGAGCTATATAAAGAGGCAGTGAAACGGACGCTTTCGTTCTTTGAGAAGGCTGGAATCGTTCTTACCGATGAAGAGAAGGGGAACGTTGAGGTCGCTGATTTCGGCCTCAACGACCTTTATAACACGGGTCTTGAGTTGGTCACCTACCTCAATACTGACCGCGTGTGTGCGAAGGAGCTGGTACTGTTTCCCCACCAGAGGTGCCCTGAACATCGCCATCCGGCATTTGGGTCATACATTGGCAAGGAAGAGACCTTTCGTTGCCGGTGGGGGGAAGTTTACCTGTATGTGGACGGAAAACCCACAGAGAACCGTAATGCCAAGGAAAAGGAAGGTGTTTATACTGTCTTCCATGAGATTGTACTCCGCCCCGGTGAGCAATATACCCTGAGCCCCAATACCAAACATTGGTTCGAGGCAGGGAGTGAAGGGGCTGTGGTCTCTGAGTTCTCCACCCCCAGTTTTGATGAGAAGGATATCTTCACCGACCCTGCTATAGAGCGGGCACCCCGGGTAGAGTAGGTTGAAGGGGGTTCCCTATTCTGAACTGTAAAGCAAAGCAAACATCATGGTAGAAGCAACTGCAATAAAACAAAAATTTGCCAGTGTTGATTTTTGCCACCATATATGCGCCCATGTTCCTTCTCCAGCACCCTAAGGGTGAAATATAACCACCTTAATTACCAGAAAAACTTTCGTTCTTACCAATAATATTCGGTGGTTATTACAATAGGAGAATATACTTATCTACCGTTTCTGGGTTGCCATAGGGCTATTCTGATCTGGGTTGGTGTTTTTTGCTGATTTTTTCTGTTTCAGCTTTGCACTCCTCGATTACTTTTCCTATCATGAACCGCTACAGGTAGTTAAGTGAGTAATCATGGTAGCAGACTGGGCTAAGCCCGGTCTGCTCAACTCATTGTCACCCCGACCATCACGTTCTCTTCCCATATAGCCTAATTTGCCTCACGAATGGTCTTAAGATACTCTTTTCTTTCAAGAAGTATACAGATGAGCGTTCCACCCAAAATTGCCCAGAGAGTAGATCCAATATTGAATATTTTTATCTGGCTCATAGTGATAAGCAAGGAGAACAATGCGCCCATCTTCAGGTTAGAGCTGAATGCCTTCGAGAAATTGTTGGCTATTACAGTTAGCATGGCAATACCTGCAAGGACATCTATGAACGGCGTAGGAACTGCCCGCGTAAATGATATAGCCAGCGGCGCAATGGCGGCTACAACCAACATTAAGATACCTGCAAGTACGGCAGCAGAATACCTTTCTTCTTCTTGTCCTACATCTGGACTCGCCATCATCGCAATCGTTGGGCCACCAACCACGGTATTGTGGCCTCCAAAAAACGCGTTTACAATGGTCCCTATTCCGCTGAGTACAACAAAGGCGTTGATAGGAGGATTGTAACCTAGAGTCTTTAATATTCCAATCGCTTGGATATTGCCGAATCCCACCGATAGCAGCGCGAGTGGAATAGTCAACTCGATAATGGCAGCTATGTTAAACGTCGGCGCAATAAATGTTAGTGACGAAAATTGGAAGTTAATGTCGCTTATGTTTACTTTTCCAACAAGCAGTGTGATAACAAAACCAAGTATCATTGCGCTCAGGATGGGTGGAAATCTACGCGAAACCGCAGGAAAAAGACTAAAAATAATGAAGACGAGGAATGTACCTCCAGCCACAACAGGTTCAACTTCTATTGCTTTTATAATCGCAATCCCAAAAGTTACAAGGGCTCCCGCAATCATTCCCTGGATAACAGGTATCGGAATGTATCGCAGAAAGGCTTTGAATAGACCTGTTACACCTAGCAACAGGACCAAAAGACCGGACAAAACAATTGCACCCAGGATGTCACTAAAAGCGTATCTCTGCAAGGCACCGGCGATAATCGCCATAGCTGGTATCGAGAATGCGAATTGTATTGGCTGTCTGTAGTACAAGGAAAAAATAATCGTTAGAACCCCGCCAACGGCAAAAATAATTGTCAACCACGAAATCGCCACATTATTGGCGAGGTTAGCATCGTTCATAAGCTTCAGAAGCAGGAAAACAGGACCCATTCCGAACAATGTAACGGCGATGGACACACCTATACCTGCAGGTGTCAGACTTTTCCTGAAATCCTTTGCAGATTTCCCTATCGATGCCCCTTTCTCCATATTAAGCATTGTTGCCTCCTATTATAGTGTATGCCGTCGCGTTTTTGATTAAAACGCGACGGTATCTTGTCAACTCACCGATCATCAGTTACTCGCATATTTCTCTTGAAGTGCTGCGTACTTCTGCCCAGTTGTAACCGCACCTTTGGTGATTTCCTCTGGTACCCGATTATAGGGAGGCCTGCAGGGTCCTGCCTTGACTAAACCCGCTGCGTTGAAACGAGCCTTCTCAATCTGAACGTTGTAAATAGAGAATTCGTGAAAACTGCCTCGCGGGAAAAGTGTTTTATATGCATCTCGGAGTTCAAGCGTTATGGTTCTTGCAAGCGTGTCGTCCCCTGTTTCAATAGCATGCTTTAGAGCAAGGAGCGGTGCCATGCCACAATTGCCACTTCCGGTCCATGTTGCTTTAGCCTTTTCCGGTGCCCATTTCCATGCGAAATACCAGTCGCTATCCAATGGCATAATCACAATATTGTCACCGGCCGCTGCTACATCTGCGAGATATTGAGGGCCCACAGATATGTATTTTGATGCGACTATATTGGGAATTTTTGCCAACCTTCCATATGTCTTGGGTGTCAGCTTGCCCTTGAATGCCTCAGGGTTGTCGTACACGATAATGGGTGCATCGGGAAGAGCCTCCGCTATATCGCTGTAGTAACCTACAATTGCATCTTCATCCATTTCCTGCCACATGGGTCGTCCAAGAAATAGACCGGTTGCTCCCATGTCCATCATTTCTCTGGAACGACTGATTGTGTCCCTTGTGTTGAGAGTTGTTGCGCCCGAGAATACGGGTACCCTTCCATTAGCCGTGGTGATTACCGTTTGGTTAAATTTTCTCCATTCAGATTCGGTTAGGGAGGCACACTCTCCGAAAGTACCATTAGTCAAGATTGCATCCACATGGTTGTCAATGAGCATATTGACTATTCTTGCAGACTCCTCATAATCCACCGAATCGACGCAATCCCATCGCGTCGCATCCGCGGTGGCTGGCGTGGGCATGATATTGAAAATTCCACGGACATCTTTTGCTTTGAACTTTAGACTCATAAAAAACCTCCTACACAGTTTGATATAGAAATGCTAGCATGCTAGCATTCTAATGTCAAATTATTTTTGGTGTTATTTGTTCTTAGGGTCTCCTGTGAAGCAGAGCTCATGCACGAGCTCTGCTTGGAGTACCATCCTTGGGGTCATTCCCTTGCAGATAGGAGTTCTGCCAAGAAGTCGCAGGCCTAAAAGATATGTACGGTTTCTTTGCTATACTCGTTATAGTGCGTGTGGGACAGCTCTCTCCTCAAAACCTTCATGGTGGATCTTCTTCAAGGATATACACTGACGGGCTATATTTTTCCGTGAACTATCATCGATAATCCGTACGCTGTTATCTATACTGAAGCCCGAGTGTCACCAAAAGAGCAAATGCTCAATAAGGGACTTTGTTTCGTTGAAGAATCATACCACAGTGGACCTGACGTACCGGGTCATTTTCTACGGTATGAGGATGATATGTCTTATAAGAAAGAGCACGAGAAGACCCCCGACTCCAGGCGGGAGAGTTGCCACGGGTACTGAATTCTCCAGCACAGTCAAGCCACCTGTTGGTTTAAAGATTGCATATTGCTTGTCTATGACCCTATCTTCTGGCCACAGAAAATTATCTTTCCGGATTGCTTTTTATAGTGTTTTGCAGAAATCGTCGGTGCACTCCCGTAAATGGGCTTCCACAAGCGTGCGGGCCAAAACCCCGTTCTTTTTCTCGATGGCATTGAGAATTTTTTCATGTTGCTTAATTGAAACGTCATGCCTCTCCAGGAGAAATTCGACGCTCGCTGCTTGGTAGCTTACGTTTTCCCAGAACTGTTTGTCGAGGGAGATGAGCCGTTCCATTCTTGAAAGACCGGTAATCTCCAAATGGAAAAGCCGATTACATTTCGCGTATTCGATGAGGTCGTTCTTTTCCGCGGCTGCGATACTGTCGGCATAAATTTTTTTTAGTTTTTGAATATCCTCTTCAGTACATTCTTTAGCAGCTATCTCCGCTGCAAGGCCTTCTAAAACCGCCCGTATAAGGAAGGTTTCCTGCACTTCGGCAGGGTCTGGGTACCGTATCATACAGCCAACCTGGGGAATGATTTCGATGAACCCTTCATGTTCGAGTTGCTTGAGTGCTGCAGTCACGGGCGTTCTGCTCAAATTGAGTGTTTCCGATATTTTATACGACGAAAAGACTTCCTGAGGTCTTGCTGATCCGCTCAGTAACCACTCTTTAATCTGGTTGTATGCTATTTCGCTTCTCTTTGTCGACGGTATTCCCAAAACATTACTTCCTATTTCACTCGTATTGCCATAATACCTAAAAATTGTGGTTCGGTCAAACTATCATGATGCACGTCCAGGGCAAAGCATGGCAAAAGCACCTACCATTCAAGGTTGTAGGTTTGATTTGCCTCAATTATAAATAGGATATGTAATTTTTTTGCTGTCCGCAACCACGGAGGCTAGAATGCTTAGGCAGTGTGCTATAGATAATTTTAAGCTTTTCTTCAGCAAAGAATAAAGATTTCTTGCCTTGTAGGAACCAATGGGGCAGGTAAGTCCACCATACTCCAAGCGATGGATTTTGTGCATCATCTCGCATTAGGTGATATTGAAGTATGGCTTAAGACAAGAGGATGGAAGCTAAACGAGTTGACAAGTAGATTGTCTAAGAAAAAAATGTTGCTTTTGACCTGATGATATCTGCAGGCACTTCTTCCTATCAGTGGAAAGGGGTATTCAATCCAATGGTCTCTAGATGTACAGTTGAGTCAATAGTTGTTGGGTCGGATACTGTAATGCAGTTGTCAGATGGCATTCTTAGGTATAGAAGAGGTCATGATAGAATTACTGCTAGTGCAAAAGACTACAACTATACTGGCTCTATTCTCTCCTTCTTGATCAATGATCCAGAGACCATGCCCGAGGTAACCGCAATTAAAACTTTTGTGGAAGGATTGAAGTCTTTAGAGTTGTTAAATCCTCAAATTATCAGGTCTCGATCTCGGGAGGCTGAAGATGTAGGTTCGGGTGGGGAGCGACTTGCTGGATATTTATCCCACCTTCCGAAAGACCAATTTGATTCCCCAACGGAGCGAGAGGAAAGGAATCAGCATGATGGTTCCTCTCCCGAGCGAGTGCCGGGAAAGCAAGGTAAGATACCCCGTCCCTTGGGGCGGAAAAGGAGGCAACGCCTCCTGAGTCCAGGGCTTGCCCTGGAGTATTGATACCTTTCATCGGCAAGGAGAGTCCCATGATAATTTTGAATACACTGTACGAGGAAGACACTCTGAACAGTCGTACAAGAAGCAATTGCAGGGACGGCTTGGGGAAACAAGTCAATCCTCTTTAATTGAACGGGTACTCGATGGGACGCTGAATCATAGTCGAATTACTTATCAAAGTTTTCTGCAGTTTAAAAATCGACTTTCCCAAGTTCTGGACTTTGTTTTCGAATAAATGAAGATGGATAGCTTGCTAAAAAAAAGCTATCAGGTAAAATAAGAAAGACTTGACAGGTATGCTAGCCATATATATCATACTAAAACTATAGAATTAGTAGTAGATTAGAAAAGGGGGTTCTTATGGGAATGGTACTTTGGTTGTTGATATTCGTCGCTTTGCTTGCTGCATTGGTGGCAATGAAGAGGGTCTGGCATCTCTCCTTCTCAATTAGGGTGTCGGTCTCATTACTCCTAGGAGCTGCTCTGGGGTTATCCTTATTCTTTTTTGTAGAAGAATCAATTTCATCCCAGGTAAGAAGATGGGTGGCTTTGGTTGGCAATGGGTATGTTGATTTGCTTCGTATGCTCATCATTCCCTTGGTCCCAACGAGCATCATTGCTGGTTTGATGCGGCTTGGGAATACTCATGAGCTTAGGAGAATGGGAGTAAGAACCATCTCCCTTTTCTTATTCACTGCTACCATTGCCGGTACCATTGGTCTCCTGGTGGGGAGTCTGTTTGCAGTTGGACAGGGGATGGTGGTAGGTGACCTTGCTGAGCGTACTCCTAATACTCTTGGCAATATCTTTGCACAGTTCAGGGCTTTTATTCCGTCCAACCCCGTCCAATCCGCTGCTGAAATGCAGATGATACCTCTGGTCGTATTTTCCGTCTTCATTGGTGTTGCTGCAATTGCAGTGAAGACAAAGAAGCCAGATGCAATCAAGCCTCTCGAGCAGTTGTTGGAGAGCTTTCTTCAGGTAGTGATTGAGTTGACCAAGATTGTGCTTCGCTTGACTCCCTATGGAGTACTAGCGCTTACCACCTACTGGCTGTCGAGCACAGGACTGGCGGCGTTGGGCCAGCTAGGTTTGTTTGTGCTGGCAGTGATATTCGCCTGCTTGCTGCAGATTAGTCTGGTGTATGGCGGGTTGCTTGCTTTCTTAGTAAAAATCAATCCAATACGGTTTTTCAAGGCAGCAAGTCCAGCAATGTTGCTAGCATTCTCCAGTCGTTCGAGCCTGGGTTCCTTGACAATGACCATCAATACAATGACAGATAGGCTGAAAGTGAATTCCAGAGTGGCAAACTTTGTAGGACCGCTTGGTGCAGTAATGAACATGGATGCATGCGGAGGTATTTTCCCTGCAATGGTAGCGGTGTTTGCCGCTAATGCCTTTGGGATTGAACTTGCTCTCTCCCAGTACATTCTCATCGTGGTAGTTTCTATTTTTGCAAGTTTGGGAAGTGCTGCTGTCCCGATGGGTGCAACCGCCTTCACCATTATCACGCTTACGACTGTGGGGCTTCCGGTTGAAGCAGTCGGGATGGTTGCTGGTGTCGATTTCTTGGTGGATATGTTCAGGACCATGACAAATGTTACCGGTGATCTGACGACATCTGTTGTTGTTGCAAATGCGCTTGGTGAGTTTGACCGGGATGCATTCAATTCACAGGATCTCAAGGTCGCAACTGCTCAGGCGACATAAAGAGAGATAATAATAGCGGAATCGTCGGAATTTGTTTTGTTTTTCACATTGTGTGGACTCCTATGCTCCTGTATACTAACTCGAAAATAGTGGAATGATTGCATTATTATTTATTTTGTATGCGGGAGCGTAATGGTGCAGGGTGGTGTGCTCGTTGTTGGTGTTTCTGGGGAAGAAGCTGCAACAATAGAGAAGAGTCTTGACTCAGCTGAACTTTGGGTTGTCTCAACGGAGGCAGAAGCTGTTGCGTGCATACAAGAACATCCCTCAATTCGCATAGCTCTCCTCAATCTTCCTCCTGCTCTCCCAATGTTGCAAACAATCGCCAGATACCCCATCCGAACCATAGTTCTCAGCAGCTCAGAGACTATGGATGAAGAGATGGAAGCTATAAGAATGGGAGCAACAGACTGTCTGCGCAGACCTTATTCCCCCGAGATGTTGAAACTGCGGGTAGCTTTGCATACCAAAGCGAAAGATCCCATCATGCAGGACGAAGACCATGTCTTGTTTGACAGTCTGCTTTGGCAAGCTCCTGTAGGTATTGCTGTATATAGCGGTATCGATGCTGCTCATTTGGAAATGGTTCATACCAATTCAATCCTTCTCGAAATCATGGGGCGTACAAAAGAAGAACTTAAGACTCTCGATTGGAGAATACTTACCCATCCTGACGATCTTAAGGAGGAGCTGGTCAAATACGAGCGTTTCGCTCGCCATGAACTCTCTGCATATGAGATTGAGAAACGGTTCATCAAACCTGATGGGTCTTTTGTTTGGGTGAATATGACCGTTTCATGGTTATATGCTGACCGGCCTAACTCAGCAGACTATCTTGTTATCGTCAAGGATATCACTGAGCAGAAAGAGCTTGCGGCTTCACTTCAGGAGCGGGAGCGGGTAATCCAATCCTATTTTTCTCAGTTGCCGGGAATGGCCTATCGTTGTTTATTTGATGAGAAATGGACAATGCAGTTTGTCTCTTCGGGGTGTAAAAGTCTTACAGGCTACTTGCCTGAAGAATTGATAGGAAACACGGTTATTTCTTTCAATGAAGTAATTGCCCCGAGTCATCGCAAGAAGGTGCAAGAAGAGTGGAATTCAATCGTCCATAATGACACCCCTTTTAGTCAGGAATATGAGATTATCACCAAGGGAGGTGATACGAAATGGGTGTACGACACGGGGCGAGGTATTTTCGATGATGATGGCACGATTATCGCAACTGAGGGAATGCTTTTTGACATCTCTAAGAGAAAAAGGCAAGAGTTGACCCTCGCATACTATCATGATCATGACGAATGGACTGAACTTCCTAACAGAAGGTCGTTGGTTTCCATATTGGAAGCAGAACACAAGAAGGCAGGGCACGCTTTGCTTGCGGTCAATTTGACTGCACTACATGCGCTGAGTACTGTTCATGGGTTCCTCTATAGTAGGAATTTGGTGAAACGTGTAGCAATTGCACTCCAGTCGCTCAGCGATTCAAAGCATGTATTGTTCAGTTCCTATGAGTATCAATTGATATTCTTCATCAAAGAGCCTACTGATTCTGCTATGTCACTTGCTTTTGGAAGAAAGGTCTCCAAGAAGGTCGCTTCCTTGCTCCGCGAGGAGCGGGTGGGTTGGGGCATCGGGCTGATAGAACTTTCTGATGCCCCTGTTGAGGAGAGTCTGACCAATCTTTTGATTGCTTCTGAGCAAGGGTTGTCAGATTTTGATGCAGGTCAGGAGGTTTGTATCTTTGATGAGAAGATGCAGGAGGCGATGAGAAGGCGTACAGCAATCGAGAGAGAGCTTGCTGAGTTGCTCAAGCACCCTGCCTCTTCTTCTTCTTCTTTCTTTCTTCAGTTCCAACCGATTTGGGATGTAAAGACACAGGAAATTTCTGGTTTTGAAGCGCTAGCAAGGATGACGAGTCCTGTTTTGGGCAGTGTCTCTCCTACTGAGTTCATTGAGGTTGCAGAGAAGGCCAAGCTCATTGTCCCGCTTGGCAAGATTATAATAACCAAGGCATTGCAGTTTCTTTCATTGGTGGAAAAGGATGGCTTTTCAGATGTTGGTGTTTCGATCAACATATCTGCAATTCAGTTGATGAATAAGGACTTTTTTCCGTCACTGATGGAGGCTGTTGAACAGACCAAGGTGAATACTATGAATATCACCCTGGAGGTGACTGAGTCAGTGTTTATTTCCAAGTTCCAGGAAGTGAATGACTTGTTTTCCCATCTCCAACAACAAGGGATGTCCATAGCAATCGATGATTTTGGCACAGGGTATTCAACACTTTCTCGAGAGCGTGAGCTGAATGTCAATTGCTTGAAGATTGATAAGGCGTTTATCGACAAGCTTGAAGTGCTTCAAGAGAAGGAAGCTATCACAGCCGAAATTATTTCATTGGCCCATAAACTAGGGCATATCGTTATTGCTGAGGGCGTTGAATATGAGAATCAGTATAACTACTTGAAGAAGTATCGATGTGATAAAATCCAGGGGTTCCTTTTCAGTAAACCCCTGAACGTTCAAGATGCATTGGCATTGCTCAAGCAAACAAATTGTACTTAGTAGTCTTCACGTACGCCAAACTCAGCGTCCTCAACCCAACGATGGGGACGAGTGATGAGTTTGAGCATTTCTGACAGTACCTCATAGTGGCGTTTTTCTTCTGAGAGAATGAGTGAGAGAGCTTTCTTCGCTTCTTCATCAGTTACGAGTGGAAGTTGTTCCTTATAGAAATCTATACTTTTCTTCTCTATGGCCAGAGCTTCTTCATAGGCAGGAATCTGATCAGTTGAAGGGGGGAAGGAGTCTGGATCGAATGCTTTGAAGACTTTCTTTGCTGCTTCTACTACCGTGGTGTTCACACTTACCGGTGCACTCTTCTTCTGTAGGGCACGGAAATAACTTTCATGTTTCTTCTCATCATCAGCGAGCATCTTGAAGATGTTTGCAAAGCCCTCACTTGGTGCCTTTTTTACAAGATCAGTATAGAACTGAATTCCTTCTTGTTCCAATTTGATTGCTACTTCGAATAAGTCCATGGATGTCCTCCTAATGTCCATAGTATAGGTAGGACATGGTGGGAAGGCAAGGGTGAAGAGTTAATAGGTAAGTAATTCTATTTCTGTTTCCAATAGGGGAGAGAAGTTATACACATACGTATTGTGATAGCTTAGATATTTCTCAGTTCCATCAGGAATCATGCTTAAGTGCTTGGTATCGTCAATTCCGAGGCGGTCATAATCGTTCTCATCAAGTTGGTCTGAGAGTCTGATAGTTCCTTTGGAAGGGTCGAATGATATCATGCCAAGGTCGAAGAGTTTGTCATAGAGAGGTGAGAGTATGAGTGCATTCTTAGGGTCAATGCGTTCATGGTCGTCTGCGACTCTCCATGGTTTGATATGGCTTGCAACCAGGATCTTCGGTTTGTCTACTCCTAATACTGCGCAGCTGTTATTCCAGAGTTCAAGCGCTTGTTTTCGATACGTCTGCTGGGCAGTTCTTTGGATGGTTGTTCCGATGCGTGTGGTGGGTATAACTCCTTGCTCAATGCCATAGGTATGTTCCTGATCTAATGATTGTTCCTTATCTTGGTAATTGAATGTCGGAGCATATTCATACAGGCTGAATTTTGTTTTGCAAGGGATGCCGGGAGCAAAGTACTGGCTAGCAATAGGGATAGCACGACCATAGTAGGTGTAGGGGGTCTTTACCCGGTCTCTGACAAATACAAATAGTTCGTATTCCCCGGTATTCATCCGTTTCTCAACAAATCGATTTTTAAGCTGTCCTTCCCAATAGAGAACGTCGTTGTCGATGTGATCGACATACGGGGTGGCATAGCTCTCTTTCTTCAGATTGATCAGCAGTATAATGGCGTTCTCATCACGTTTTGTGAGTACTCCTTTACGCATTGTTGCCGCAATGTTCATCTCCATCAGATCAGCAATGTCTTGCAGTACATAATGACTTCCAATCATAAGATGGGAAGATAGTTTCTGTGATAATCGAGTTGAAAGCTGCTGCGCCATGTGCCCAGGATACGTCCAAGGTGGATATTCGTCAATGTTTATAAAACTCTGAAGTCCTAGAAACGAGGAATATTGGGGAATTGATTCCAATACTCAGTAAACAGACATTTCATTCCCCAACGGAGCGAGAGGAAAGGAATCAGCATGATGGTTCCTCTCCCGAGCGAGTGCCGGGAAAGCAAGGTGAGATACCCCGTCCCTTGGGGCGGAAAAGGATGCAACGCCTCCTGAGTCCATGGCTTGCCCTAGGGTATTGATACCTTTCATTGAAATGCTTAGCCTCAAAAAGTATTCCAAGGTTATTTGCCGGGAGTAGTGAAATCAAATTCTGGTTGAATTTCGATAGGAGGATAAAATACGCCAATTATGGAAAATGGGTTTTTCCATCTACGTATATGTGCTTTTCTACGAGTTCCAAGAAAGAAATAGATATCCCTCTTTCGAAAGTCTTCAAGGTATTTCTTTTTAATATCATGTAAGGCTTTCTCTTTTCCATGCTTGATACAATTGCGATAAAGCATCATAACTTCCCAATCTTCAATCATTAATTTGTAGATCTCCCCCGAGTCATCTTTGAATTTATAATAGAAGGTAAATGGAATAGATTGAGCCATCTCCCAATATTCGGGAATATCCTGATTGATCAGATCACCTTGCATTCTGAGGTTGTTTAGGATTTCTTCTTTCTTGCTTTCTTCCTTCTGGCAATCTTTAGGTTCTGCAATAAAATCAACAAGTTCTTTAGGCTTGAATGTTGCAAGCGATATGAAATCTTTCCGTTGAGTGTCTGAGGCGGTTTCCAAATTTTTAAAATTATAGAAAACGTTCTTAAGACATATTTCTTTTCGCGCTTTCCAATTGTTGTCTGGACCAATATGTTCAATACATTCTTCCGGAGGGCTAATACAATAATAGGATTCTTTCCGATTGTCTTTATTCCTGTCTCTCGGTTCAATATCGAGGATGTACCAACCATATTTCTGAATTCTTGTATCAAGCATTCTTAGCTTTATTGGATAGACACGAATCCAATCTCCAGATTCTGTTAACCCTGCTGTACATACAGTCTCAATATATTTATGGGAGGGGTTTGGGTATGTAAGGACTGTAATGAATAGTTTCTTTTTCAAATGCATCTCCTCTGATATGAATTATCCTAGGGATAGATGGTTGTTTTTTCTTGCAATACTCTGCAAACAACATTCTATGGCAGTCTCTAGGATTTTTTTCATAACACATTAGGGCTACATTTACTTTAGCAATAAGTCCCGCTATTGCTTCAGCGTGCTCTTCACAATGAGGTAGTGTATGTTTGGAGTACAGTTCAAATAATTGCGCTTTTTGCTCAAAAGGAGGAAATTCTTTTCTCAATGTAGAAGAAATTCCAACCTCGGGTATATGCAGATAGCTGATATCAGCCTCCTGTAAAGCAGTCAGTAATCTCGCTTTTCTATACTCGGGCCTCATCGAGAAGGGGTTCTTTCTTACATCAACTAAGTATTTGACATTCTGAAGTATAAGCAACTGTATAAAACGATCTATGGACAACCCCTCATACCCAATGGTAAAGAGAGCTCTTGGTGATCTCTCTATCTTATTTCTTATTTGAGCCAGTTTTTCAAGAAATACTGGGTCAGTATGAAAATTATCAAGCAGAGCACTGCGAATGCTATAAAAAGGGAATCCTTTGTAGACCTTTGTAATCAATTCATTATCACTTAGGTGTTCATTCTCTCTTAGTGTCGTTTCTAGTGCAACTTCATCATCTTTCTTCAATTTGATATTGCACAAGTCAGCTTGTTTTTCATCAATGGTTACATATGAAGAAAACGGCGATTTTCCCTTCTCTTCAATGATGATATGTTTTTGTTGAAGTGCTATCTGATCATCATGAAGGCTGATTGAATAACATCCGTATGAATTTGGGATAAAGTGGTAATAGTCATTTTTTGACTCTTTCACAAAAAGAAACATCAGTTTTTGGAGTCTGATCAGCGAAATAGGTTCCTTATGTCTTTGAACTAACCATATAAGAACTTTTCTCCTATTTAGCATACAATCACCTTATGTTTTTGTACCATATTTCCATTCGATGCACAATTGGAGTATGAAAGAACTAAAAATGCTGCGCATGCAAGGCAAGTTCTCATGTATCTTTGCTTTCCAAAGCAATCCCATTCCATGCTACTATACCCCAGAAGGACAAACCGATGAAAACACTACAGGAACGCATACACCATATTCAGAACCTACTTCACTTTGATGATGCTCAGATGGCTGAGAAGCTTGGATTGGAAGAAGAGGCATACCAGAGAATAATTGGAGCTCCTTCTTCTGAATTTCTGGAACAGCTTTGTACTACCTTCGGGGTTTCCCGAACGTATCTGGAAGAAGGGAGTGGCCATCTTTTCACTGAAAGGCCGCTTCCCATTGCCAATATTCTTGCTTTCCGGGATGCACGCAACTGGAAACAGTTCCACACTCCCAAGGATTTGGCAATATCTCTCTGCCTTGAATCTTCTGAATTACTGGAATGTTTCCAGTGGTCTGGAGAAGATGTGCATGTGGGGGAGAAGCAAAAGCAGATGGAAGAGGAACTGGCAGATATTCTCATCTACTCAGTGCTGTTTGCAGATTCCATTGGAGTAGATATCCCAACGATTATCGAGAAGAAGTTACGTAAGAACGCCGAGAAGTATGATGTGAAGAAAGCGTATGGTTCAGCAAAGAAGTATACAGAGCTCTGACAATTCCTAACGCGGCAATTCTTGGAGTGTGGTACACTGGAAATAAGCTACGGAGGGTGTGATGCTCGTATACGAAGGTGATAAGCAGCAATTCTTGTCCGATGTCCAGGATAATTCAATTGACCAGAAGATTGAAATGAATATGTGGAGCAGGCTTCATAAACGAGTAAGCCAGAGCGAAGAGCAATCCTGGCGCAACTCATTGAATTACATGCAGAATGTATTACTCGACTCCGAGATTCCTAACTCCTCCGGCGTCGCGATTGAGTTTGGAATACCCAATACCAATAAACGAGTCGATTTTATCCTTACAGGATTGGATAGAGCGAACCAGCACAATGCGGTGATTGTCGAGTTGAAACAGTGGAGTAAAGTTGAGCCTGTTCCCTATATCGACCAACTCCTGGAAGCTGAGATCATCGATGTGCAGACCCGTTTTTCCCACGGACAACAAGTAGTACACCATCCATCCTACCAGGCATGGTCGTATCGATCCCTTATTTCCAACTTCAATGCAAATGTACACGAAATTCCAATTCATTTGGAAAGCTGTGCATATCTACATAACTATGTACCTCCCAAAGATGACCCACTGAAGCAACACTACTTTCAAAGCCTTCTTGAAGAAGCACCGGTATTCTATAGGAGTGATGTCAAGAAGCTCAGGGAGTTCATCAAGAAGTACATACACACAGGGGACGCAAAACAAACCTTGTACTACATCGATAATGGTGAAATCCGTCCATCCAAGAGCCTGCAGGACTCCCTTACAGCAATGCTGAGAGGGAATCAGGAGTTTATCCTTATCGATGAGCAGAAGATTGTCTATGAGCAGATCCTCTCCTTTGCTCGAAGAAGCAAAGAGGATGGAAAGAAACGGGTTTTCATTGTACAGGGAGGACCAGGAACTGGTAAGACGGTAGTTGCAATCAACCTTCTGGTGCAGTTGATCAATGATGACCAGGTGTGCGCCTATGTTACAAAGAATAGTGCACCCCGTAATGTGTTTGATGCCAAACTCCGATCAGGTGCATTCAAGCGAAAGAACATCAGCAGCTTATTCAAGAGTTCATCGGCATTCATCGAAGCAGACGCCAATAATTTTGGGACACTCATTGTTGATGAAGCTCACCGGCTCAACAAACGGTCTCAGTTGGGGCCAAGAATTACCGGTGAAGATCAAATCAAGGAAATCATCAATGCAAGCAGATGCAGCGTGTTCTTTATTGATGAAGACCAGAAAGTAACAGCACAAGATTATGGTGATCGTGAGCAAATCTTGTACTGGGCAAGCTATTTCAATGCAGAGGTGCAGGAGGGGATGCTTCTCTCCCAATTCAGGTGCAATGGATCTGACGGATACCTTTCATGGCTTGATGGTGTACTAGGGATCCAGGAAGAGACAGCCAATCCTACCTTGGAAGGCATCGACTATGATTTCCAGATAGTGGATGATCCCAATGAACTACGTAGGCTCATCGAAGAGAGAAACAAAGCAGATGATAAAGCCAGGATTGTAGCGGGGTATTGTTGGGATTGGGTAAGCAAAAATGATGCTCAGTCAGTTCCAGATATTACCATTGATGACTTTTCCATGTACTGGAACCTACGGGGTGATGGTACCTATGCCATTACCAAGGAATCAATCAACCAAGTTGGCTGCATCCATACCACCCAAGGTCTCGAATTCAGTTATGTTGGGGTAATCATAGGTAATGACCTGCGCTATGAGAAGGGGAAAGTCATCACTGATTATACTAAAAGAGCAAAGACCGACCAGTCACTTAAGGGATTGAAAGGGCGTATCAAGAAAGGTGATCAGGAGGCAATGAAAACTGCTGACATCATCATACGCAATACCTACCGTACACTCTTGAGCAGGGGGATGAAAGGCTGTTATGTCTATTGTACTGATGCTGGGCTTGCTCAATTTCTGAAAACCAGAATTGCTGGGTATGTAGATGAAGAGGAAAGTCCCTTGTTGGCAGCTGAGAAGGAATGAAGGTGTATACTGACAGTGAATTGCAGGAGGATTCAGTTATTCGAAAATTTCGAATACCTGCCACCGACAGAAAACCTATTCAACTTCAGACATGTGTACTGTTACCGGAAATACGTCATAACCTGATTTTTTCTCAATGCAATCATTGGTAAGGTTGTAGGTGACAGCTGCATAGGGCTTCTCAGTTGAGATCAGTGCCTTTCCCCTGTGCTGTAGTGTCCTTTGTGACAAGCTTGTCCATCAAGTAGAAGTTGGTCTTGTTCAGCTCTGAATACATCTGGTTCTCAGAGTTCTCAAGGAAGTTGTTTGAGTCGGAGTCCTCATATGTTAACTTCTTGAAAATTAAACCTCACTCCAAAAGTCGGACACCAAGTTACCTGATTCTTTTCAATAATTCTTTACAAAATCATAGATTGCCTGCGGAAATGCCTTGCACTCATTGTTATTTGCTTCCCAGTTCACCAATGACCATCACTGAAATCTATAGTATTTTCTTGATCGTTACTGACGTTCGAATGATTGCTTATCATAACAATTACTATTATACTATTACTAAATGGTAAAAATAGGTAACAGCTAATACTATGATAACACTTATAAGTCCATCAATAGCCCAGAAGAAGATAGCACAGAACCTGAAGGAACGCAGATTGCAAATGAACTTGACCCAAGAAGGGGTATCAGCTCGCTCGGGAGTTCCCCTGGCAACCCTACGCAAGTTTGAACAACAGGGCGTCATATCTCTGGAATCGCTCTTGAAGATCATGATGGTGCTGGGGATGTTGGAGGCTATGGTTGCAGCCACTAAGGTTTCACATACTTCATTCTCCTCAATAGATGAAGTCATAGCATTGGAGACTTCCCCAAAGCGAAAGCGGGGAAGGAAAGCATGAAACCTTACGCAACGGTGAAGGCCATTCAGGTAATGATCAATTTTGGTAATGGAACCATTCCCGTTGGTCGTCTAGCATTACGTGAGCATCGCATCTACTTTTCCTATGAGTCTACCTTCATAGAACAACGTCTTGAAATCTCTCCATTCTCTCTTCCCTTGCAAGTAGGTGTGAAGACTTTCGACCATAGTTTGTTTGAAGGATTGCCTGGTGTATTCAATGACAGTCTTCCTGATGGGTGGGGTAGGCTTCTCCTAGATCGTTTCGTTCGCTCTCAAGGTGTCTCACCATCAGAGCTTTCTCCCTTGGATCGGTTGGCTATGGTAGGTACACAGGGCCTTGGTGCGCTGGTATATGAACCTGAGCACAATTTTCCTATTGATGGTGGACCTGTTGACCTGGACGTTGTTGCATACCAAACACAAGAAGTACTTGAGGGATCCTCCTCAGAGGTTGTAAGCCGCCTCCTCGCGTTGAATGGATCCTCTTCTGGTGCACGACCAAAGGCATTAATTGGTGTTTCTGAGAACAAAGAGCGAATTCTTCATGGAAAAGAATCATTTACCGCGGGGTATGAGCCTTGGTTGGTGAAATTTCCAAACACACAAGATGGTATCGATGCTGGTGCTATTGAGTATGTGTATGCCTTGATGGCAAAGCAGTCGGGCATACTAATGCCCGAAGTTCACTTGTTCTCCGCCCATGAAGGGCCGGGGTATTTTACTGCCAAGCGGTTTGATCGAAATGGGGATAAGCGCTTGCATATGCATACTGCTAGTGGGTTGTTACATGCTGATTTTCGCTTTCCCTCACTTGATTACCAAGACTTGTTGAATCTTACATTCATGTTGACTCGGGATATCCGGGAGGTTGAAAAAATGTACCGACTTGCAGTATTCAACGTCCTTGCGCATAATCGTGATGACCACGCTAAAAACTTTAGCTTCCTCATGGATGCACACGGGAAGTGGGCACTCTCTCCGGCCTATGACCTTACCTTCTCCTCCGGCCCAGGAGGGGAGCAGAGTACCATGGTAATGGGTGAGGGAAGAAATCCTGATGTGGAGCATCTGGTTACGTTAGGTGTTGATGCCAAGCTTTCGAAGCATCAGATTGCCTCGATCATTGACCAGACTCGTACAGCGCTTTCAGCTTGGAGTAGTCTCGCGAAACAGCACGGGGTGAGCAATGAGAATATCTCTCACATTGCAAAACAGATTTGTCGCTGAAACCTAGCGGCAGAGATCTTTCAATCCTTCCCAAATCATCACCATCGCCATCGTATCCAATTCGCAATATTTGAGAAGGGCCTTCTGTATTTCGCTGCGTTCATAGTCCGACATCTCCTCAAACTGCATCCTTGCATATGCGGTGAGTGCCGCACCTCCTTCCCTGAGTTCATCATCACTGCTCAAAATTTCAAGGTCCTTATCCGAGATGTCCTGAAACATCTTTGGCAACAGCTTGTAGGGGTCAGTCACCTTTCCATCCTTGATCTTGACCCATTGCCAGTCCTTGAAATTTGTACTCTTGATTCCCCCCTTCGCCCCATAGATTGGCTTTGAGTATTTCTCTTGCAACAACGTTGAACTGTTCAGAATTGCCGGGAGTACCTGTTTGATGGAATTGGACCCCTTTGTGGCTGGATCATAATAGTAACGCTTCACAACTTCCCACAGGTCCACCATGTCTCTCTTTCCTCTCCACTGTTCAGATGATTTGGTTGTTGAGTGGGTGATGGTCTTGATGAAGCTCTGGAGTTGCGCTCTGTCTGGGATGTCTCCTGTATCAGCATTGAGTTGCTGATAGATCAAATTAAGGAATGTGTTTTCATGATTGGAGTAGCGAAAAACACTTCCCTGGTCATGTTCCAACTGTTCTTTCAGTGCCCGTATGAACCCGTAGTTGGGGAATACCCCACGTTCTGTGTTCAGATACTCTCCAGCGTGCTCCACACTACCATCACAGCGAACGATATGATGTGAAAATTGAAACGCCACTCCTTCATAGGGGTGGAGCCCAGCATTGAATGGGATAGCTGCCATGGTAGTCTCGAAGTCAATGAAGTGAAGGGGGAAAACCCAGCTGTTCATTTCCTTCATAAGGTTCTTATGATCAATCCAGGGAGAATCGTCTCTTGTTTTGTATTTCTGAATCTGCATCCATTGTCGTTCACTCGCCGAGATTCCTGGGCTTGTATCGGGTTTCGGATGTACCGCATGTTCAGGGATGTCATCCATCTTGATGATACCATTTTCAATCAGTTTGTCCTTTCCCCTGAAGCTCCAGACATCCAAAACGGTTTGGCATGCAAGATCTTCATCGCTCCATCCCAGAACCTCTTTCCAACATTCTCGCTTCCCGCTCTTGAGTCCCGATTGCTCCTTGTTATCAGTTGTGTAGAACTCACATGCAGCGCATTTCGAGGCAATGGGAGAGGGAATTCTTGTATCGGTTTTATAGGAGTCTGCCAAGAACGCAACATAATGGGAGAACTGCAGGGAGGTGTTGTTGACCGTATGAAGCGTCTGAAAGATCCTCCCGCATTCGCTGTCAACATTTACCGTGCAGAGAATTGGGGGTGTTAGGTCATTCATGGTAAGGGTTTCTGCTATTGAGACACCCTTTCGTCCTGTTGCATCATGGGTCAGCCGGAATTTCTGATTCAATCCATCAGTTGGACAAACAGCAGATTTGTCAGCCATCATAAGATGTGCTGATATCTTATAGTGCGGGAGTGATCTGGAAAGTACATACTTCTGAAATGCCACATCATAGAGATACGGCTTCCATTTTGCACTGATTGTTCCGTCTCGATTGGTAAAAGGATGTGATTCCCCTGGATTGAAAGATTTTGCCTTCACCTCGAATAGCTTGATTTGATCGTCCTCTTTGACCAAGATGTCGGCGCGGATAAACAGGTTTCCTGATGCAATGGCTGCTTCATAGAGTATGATACTATCCAGCTGTAGCAGATCATTGGTTTCATTGAGCGCTTCCTCATAGTCAAGTGTCTTGATCTCATGACCATCTGGGAAATAGCATTTTGCTAGCTCCCCAACCTGAAATCCCCCATCTGCGAGAGCAAGCAGAAAACTATCATCAAGGTTCTGGTTTGCATAGCACTCTTTCCCTGTATAGAAGAGTTTTGTTGGACATTCAGTTGCCAGCTTGAATCGGGATTTCGTCAGATACCTTTCTCTTACCATTCTGGTTCTCTCCAAATAATTGTCACTACATAGTATACAGCAGTCGAGTCACAGGTGGATAGAAATCCTATGTAATGGTATAAACTGGTTTTCCCCAGACTCAAATATTGACAAGGCGGTAGTTCTGTCTCATGCTCTTGCCAGAAACTTGATGAAAAAAGGAGTCGAGAGAATGGAAGAGCCCACCAAGCAGAAAGCAGCAAAAGGAAATGAGGTTCCTCGTCTTTACCCTCTCAATGGTGCTCAGGCACTCCAAGTCCTCAGTATCTTGGCTGAGAAAGATGCCGAGATTGCCAAGGAGATAGAGAGACTCTCCGCCATGGTTTTTTGTGATGTGTCGGTGGAAGATGTTGCTTTCTTGGTGTTCAATGCACTTGATGGGATTGACGTTGAAGATTGTTGGAATGCATCAGGCAGACAAAGGGAGGGAGGGTATCGCGATGAGTATGATGTTGCTGATGAGATGGTCTCTGAAGCGTTCTACCCCTTCACCAATCAAATTGATATGTTTTACCAAACAGGTGAGTATGCTGCAGAACAAACATACATGCATGGAGTACTCTTGGGGCTTTATCAATGCCTGAATGAATCGACTTCTGATTTCTTTGAGCAGTATATGGAGGATTACCCTGAAATGCTTAAGCAGGAACTCATTGATGGTTGGAAGAAGCGTCATCCAGATGATGCCTCTGCTTTACAGATGCTCAATACCTTCATTGAAGAGTATTGTCCAGATTGGAGTACAGAGGAGACTGAGTTAGGAGAGTAGTACAGGGTCTTCTTTTCTCTCGTAACTAAAGGCAAAAAAGTACGCTTTAACGTACAAATTTGCTCACCTTGAAGAAAAAGTACGCTAAGAAAGACAAGTATGGTTTCTTGTAAGCCCAACTGCAAGAGATGGAGAGGACCTACCAGTCTCGTAAGAGAAAGTCCTCCAGATGCATGATCTGAATCCCGTTTTCATTACCTTCCGCTAAGTCATCAAACGTTACTACCCACTTGGGGTAGTGATCCTTTATTTCCATAAGGTTACCAATCTCTCTGTTTGATGGCTCAGGAAGATTTCTGCAGACTTGGATATAAATCCTCTCTTCTGGCCTCTCAGCGACAAAATCAATTTCCTTGGTACCATTCTTTCCAATGTAAACAGTAAACCCGCGTCGTCTGAGCTCTAGATAGACGATATTCTCCATCATGGAAGCAAGGGATGTAGCGTTATATCCCATTAGACAGTACTTGAGAGAAGCGTCTGCAAGGTAAAATTTTTCTTGGGTTTTCAAAACCATTTTTCCCTGTAAGTCATATCGTTTGCACCGGTAAATAATGAAAGCCTTTTCCAACCAGTCCAGATAATCATAGATGCTCTCCACACTCAGTTTCCTCCCTTCATTCTTAAGGAACCTAATAATTGCGTGAGCAGAAAATGTTTTTCCTACATTTTCGATCACATAGAGGACTGTACGATTGAAAAGGTCTTGGTTTTTGATCTGATGACGACGAGCAATATCATTCGTTACTACCGAATTGTAGATCCCTTCAACAATCTGATAGATTGTTTCTTGAGAAAAATCTGATAGTGCAGTAACAGGAAAACCGCCGCCCTTGATGTATGCAACCAGCAACTCTCTCGGGGTGAGTGTGCTATTCGACTTAAAGCGAAGATATTCTTGGAAAGACAAGGTATATACAGGGATTTCAACATACCGCCCAGAGAGATAGGAAGAAATTTCTGAAGACATCAACCTGGAATTTGATCCAGTTATATAGATATCCACTGGATACTTCTCAAATACATCGTTGACTGCCTTCTCCCAACCTTCGATCTCTTGGACTTCATCTAGCAAGAGATACCTCGTTTTCTCTGCATGTATCTGATGTATCAATTCTTTATACATATGTACTGCAGTGAATCCTTCATCGATTTCCATACTTGTATATCGTCGATGTATGATGGAGTCAGAAGGAACACCTTTTTGTCTCAACAACTCGCTAAACATGGAAAAGATAGTAGATTTTCCAGACCGTCTGATACCTGCCAAAATCTTTACTACAGGTACGTTGATATAAGATTCCAAGGTAAGCAAATATGCTGGTCGTGGCACAGTGGTATCTTTCATACACCTATCATACTCGACAAGAAACTAAATAGCTATAGTTTATATCAAATATAGGTAAAAACTATGGGAAAATAACAAGTTTTTATCTATTTTGAATAAAAAGCATGATGCTTGATATGCTAGTACCATACGCATCTCCCAAAAATTGTGAATCTTTGGGAGATACCTACTTCTCTACCGCTCTTTCCGATCCTTGAAATCCTTCTTGATTCGCTTGTTCCAATCATCTGGAATGGAAGAAGCGGAGCGGTAGTAGGAAACTGCCTCACTCATCACTTCGAAGTTTAATTGGATGCCTTCTTTATCGGCATGAAAATCCTGTGCGCGCTCTCTTGGGATCCCAACTGCCTCTGCTGCTACCTCTGCATCGATGTTTGCACCAAGGTAGATAAACTCCCATCCATAGTTCTCCCGCTCTCTCTTGATCATCTCTCGAACCATCTGAGCAGAGTACTCCCTGCTTGCGTTCTCCATCCCATCGGTAATAATCAGGAAGATTACATGCCCAGCTTGGTATTCTGGTGCTGTGGTCCTCTGAACCTGCACAATCTTGGAAATAGTCCGCCCAATTGCATCGTACAGTGCAGTAGAGCCTCCCACAACATACTCTTTCTCGGTCATTGGACTCACTGCCTCGATGGCAATACGGTCATGGAGCAACGCATAGTCGTTGTCAAACAACACGGTCGTGATAGTGCACGGAGTATCCAACGCCTGCTGCCCAGCAAGCATTGCATTGAATCCTCCAATGGTGTCGCTCTCCAATCCATGCATCGAACCACTGCGGTCAAGAATACATACCAATTCAGTCACACTTTTTTCCATTGTGTCCTCCAATACTGATGTATATGTATTGGTACCCTGAAAGAGGACTGGGATGGTCGCCTCCAAGGCGACAATTAACAGCTTCCAAGTAGTGGTTGGTCGTATGAGAAAAGTACTTCGTTTACCTCAAGGACCTTGTAGTGCTTATGCACAATGCAATACTCGATGATGATATCGAAGATGTTGTTGTGAGAGAGTGCATAGCCGGCTTTTCTCAAGAGCTTTTCAGTCTCTTCAAGACTAAGTTCCAGCGCGATTGCCAAAGCAAGGACCGTGCGCTTGCTGGGAGTGTACCCGTTTCCACTCCGGATCTTTGAGAATAATTTTCGGTCGATGTTTGCCTTTTTGTAGACATCAACTTCTGTTTTGCCTTTTGCCTGTATTAGGGCTCTTAGAGAGTCTGAGAACGGCTCATCAAGATTGGAGAGAGCTTCAGCAAGATTAGGTTCATAGAAGGGGGACCGGATTTCTTCCACTGATTCCAATTCCATCGCTTCAATCTCGAGCATGTCCCGCTTCAGGGCGTGTTTCTGAACATACTGTTCCTCAATATACTGTTCAATTGAGGTATGAAGCTTTGTTCCTGCAAGGAAAGACTCCTTGTTGAACAGTACCAGGTAGACGGTAAGCTCATGCTTTGCTAGAAATTGTTCAATGGTAGTCCTGGCGACTTCCAAAGCTTCTTGTTTCGGGTAACCGAAGATACCACTGCTGATCAAAGGAAATGATAGAGAGGAGATCTTGTGCTGCACTGCGAGCTGGAGACTGTTACTGTAGCACTGCTGAAGTAGCTCCCGCTCTCCGCTTTTCCCATCATGATAAACAGGACCTGCTGTGTGAATGACATAACGAGCAGGAAGCGAAAACCCTGGGGTGATGACAGCCTCCCCGGTCTTGATCGGGGAGAGGGGAGCACAGGCCTTCGTCATCTCTTGTATTCCGGCTGCTCGAAAGATTGCACCACACACTCCTCCGCCCATCAGCAAGGCAGTATTGGCTGCGTTGACGATAGCCTCACTCTGCATCTTCGTAATATCATTTTGCACCAAGAAGAAAGGCATGGATACCTCCTCATGCCTCTCATTATATCATAACAAATACAGCTCGTGTTCTATGAACACATGCACCAAATCAGCATCGAACTGGGTTCCTGCATTGAGTTTGATCTCTTCCACTGCAAGTTCGGTGGGAAGTGCAGAGCGATACGCACGACTGCTGGTCATGGCATCAAAGGCATCAGCAAGGCTTACAATCTTGACATCCAGAGGAATATCCTCTCCCTTCATATTGTCAGGATATCCCCGTCCATCGATTCTCTCATGATGGGAGCGTATGATTGGAATGTACTGCTTGAATGAAGGTATATGGGTAATAATACGCACCCCGGCTTCGGGGTGCGTCTTTATCAGGGAATACTCTTCTCCTGTAAGTGATCCATTTTTGTTCAAGATTTCCTCAGGGATGCTGATCTTCCCGATGTCATGCAAC
This sequence comes from Sphaerochaeta halotolerans, assembly GCF_003429665.1. Taxonomy (GTDB): domain Bacteria; phylum Spirochaetota; class Spirochaetia; order Sphaerochaetales; family Sphaerochaetaceae; genus Sphaerochaeta; species Sphaerochaeta halotolerans. Next base: position 243,589 of record NZ_QUWK01000003.1, read on the forward strand.
AAAGCGCCCCCTTCAATGATCTGGAGCGTCTTTTCATCTAGGTTCAGCGTCTTCGCCAAGGCAACAGCAAGCGTTCTGACCCTGTTGCAATGTCCTTTTGTGTAGGGATCCTTCTGTTCAATAGTTTCGCTGAAGGCTTCTAGCGTAGAAATGGTTGAACGCTGCAAGGTGCTTTTTGTTTTTCTTAGCTCTGCCTCAAGTTTCTTTCTGATGGCAAGGTGCTCTTCATCAATTTCCTTTTTTCTCTGCTCTTCACTTGCTTTTTCCAGTGCTCGGTGTATACAGGAGTAGAGTTCTTCCTGGCGAATTGGTTTTGTGAGGTAGTCGAAAGCACCCAACCTAATGGCTTTCATGCCTGTATCGAGGTCATTGAATGCAGTGAGCATCACCACTGGGATAGATGGGTATTTCCTTGCAATTCTCTCAAGAATTTCGAACCCTGTGGGCCCAGGCATCTTGATGTCCAAGAGTATGAGGTCGATTGAGGTGGTAGTGTTTTCTAGCAAATGGAGTAATTCATTCCCGTTCTCACAGGGAGTTACTTCATACCCAGCCTTTTTTAGCATAATCCGTAGAATCTTTCGGATAGCAGGATCGTCATCAGTTGTTACAATATGTCTAGTCATCTCGAGCATCTCCGTGGTGTAGTGTTAGCAGGGATTCAAGAAAGGAGTGGTTTTCTTATATTCCCCATACTGGGGGAACATTTTAGGAAACAATACTCGATCCTCTAGCGTTACAAGCGCCAGATTGCAGAGCGTGTATCCCACAAGAATCAAGGTAATTGGAGTATACCAGAAGAAGAGAGATGCGGAAACATTGAAAAAGGAAAACCAGAGGAACCCTGGATGACGACAAATCTTATAGGTTCCACCAGTATAAAGGCTTCCATCTTTGCTGTTCTTCAAAGGGATCTCCAACAAAACTGAATAGATGAGTAGGACAGCATTGGCTGCCATGAAAAGAATTAGGAGTAAACCAAAGGCAGGGTGGTGAGGACTTCCAAACCTTGAAAATAAAAAAAAGAAAGGCAGAGCTGTAACAAAAAATCCTAGGTATAATAGCTTGCTGATTCGGTAGTAGCCCTTCAACAATGCGATATCATACAAGGCTGCAAGCAAATATCCAGTGGCTCCTAGTAAAAATAGTTTGAAAAATTCCATAAATTACCCTTATACTAATACAAATTGTTTCCAAATGAAAGTTAAATTGAGGAATCCCCATGATTATTGATGTTTCCACTATTATTCCCGCTGTGGCGTTTGTCCTTTACGTTTCCTTTGTCATCTTTGGATTTCTCCAGTATAAGAAAGATCGTTTCTATTGGTCATTCCAACTCTATATGATTTTCGTAGCCATATGGAGTTTTGGTTCCTTGATGATGCACCTCAATAGCCATATACTTACGCCGATTTTCTGGAACCGTATCATGCTCATCGGCTTGTTGAGTGTTCCCTATGCGCTGTGCAACTTCATCGTGGATATTCTAGAAATCAGGAATAAGTCCATCAGGTTGTTCCTCAAGCTGAGTTACCTTCTCTTGATTCCCCTCATGTACCTTAATTTCACTGGAAACATTGTAAGTGCTGCTGGCTTCACGAGTGACAATATCTTTTATTATGAACTGGCAGGTGGATCATTAAGCGCCTATTCGCTGAGTTATGTATACCTCATTCTCACGCTGGTCATGCTCTTGGTTGCAAGTAAGAATCGGGGTCTCCATAATTTCCAGAAGAATCTCCTGCTTCCCTTGGTTGGTGTGGTGATCATGTTGGTAGGGATTTTCATAAACGTTTTCCCCGAGCTTGGCCGGTACCCGATCGATATTTTCGCTGCAACCATCAATGCAGTGCTTCTCTTCTACACCATTTACAAGTATAAGTTGATAAACTACTCTCGTCTTGGGCTATCCATCATTTACTCAACCTTGCTCGCTTTTGCTGCTTCAGTCATCTATTACGCAATTATCAGCTTCATCAAACTGTTCAATAGTGACTTCGCCCCAGGGAATATTTTCCAACTTTCATTCATCCTTGGTGTTGCCACTGTTCTTATTGTTCATCCGCTGAGAAATTTCATTGCCTATTGGGTGGACAATGTGCTTATCCCCAAACGTCATCCCTATCAGACAACCATCAGAAATCTCAGTAAACGACTCACCACCATCGTTAATCTGCACCAGCTGGGTAATGAGGTGGTGGAAAATCTCCGCTCTGGGCTGAAGGCTGAATGGGTCATCTTCATCGCACGACGCCTTGATGATGAGAGCCGGTTCTTCCTCGTAGCAAACAACAACTGTCCCACCGAAAGGGCGGTGGGGCAGGATATCCTTTTCTCCTTTTCTGAAAATATTGAACAAAAACTTGATGTCTGCAGGCAGGAGAATTTATCTTCAGTCATCAGTGTAAGCCCTGATGAGGAACGCCTGTCAGTCAGTGAATTCTTGCCAGTCAGTGATGTCATGATTCCCTTGGTGTTCCGCCATCAAATAGCTGGCTATATCCTTATCGGGTATGGACAGTCCAATGTCCTGATAAGTGAGATCGAGCGTGAAGCCCTAGAGATTCTTGCTTCCCAGAGCAGTCTCTCATTGGAGAATGCGCTTTCCTTTGAAAAGCTCAGAATCCAGGGGGAAGAACTGACGATGAGCAAGAACAAGCTTGAAGCCATCTTCAATGGTATCGCCTCGCCTGTCTGCTTGATCGACATCGACTACACCATTCAGGAAGTGAATACTGCTGCAGTAAGCTTTGTGGGGCAGAACCGGGAACGGCTCATTGGGAGCAAGTGTTATCGAGCTTTGTTTGGGAGAAGCCGTCCCTGCCCATTCTGTCAGGGACTCGAATGTTTGCACACCGGGGTGATGCATGAAACTGAGGCTGAGGAGAAGGAGCGAATTTTCTCCTTCCAGTTCCACTCCGTTCGCTCTGCAGATAAATCCAAGAGTGTATTCATAGAGATTCTCAACGACATAACTGAACAGAAACACATGCAGGAAGAGCTGGTTCGCACAGAGAAGATGGCCGGTATCGGCACGTTGGCAACCGGTATCGCCCATGAGTTGAACAATCCTCTTGCGGGAATCGTAGGTACTGCAGAGATTATGTTGGATGAACTGGAGGAGAGCAATCCACACTATGAGTATGTGAATGACATTCTCAGTTACTCCAAGACTGCAAGCGACGTAATCAAGGAGCTCTCGATCTATAGCAGAAGGGAGGAGGTGAAAGAAACCCAGGAAGTGGAACTGATCAGGGTCCTGGAATTCTCTCTCCGCCTAGCGCAGCGAGGTATCGACTCGCAAAATATTGAGATTAAACGCAACTACCACGCCCTTCCATTCATCCAGGCAAATGAAGGGGAGTTGCAACAGCTCTTCCTCAACCTTATAGTCAATGCCTTCCAGGCAATGGAGGGGAAAGGCACCTTGACACTCAGCTGTGTAGAACAGGATGATTTTGTGCAGATAAAGATTGTTGATACCGGTTGCGGTATCCCAGAGAAACATATGAGCCAGATTTTCACACCATTTTTTACGACAAAGGCTCCAGGAAAGGGCACAGGGCTTGGCCTGTCCAACTGTTACAGTATTGTGGACAAGATGCGTGGGCGTATCAGGGTCCGTAGTGAGGTAGGAAAGGGAACAGAGTTCACGACCATTTTTCCTCTTAATGAAGAGAGCAAGGAAATCATAAAATTTTCTTTGGTTGAGGACCACCATGGAATGAGTGATGTATTCTTTATTCAGCGAAAGGTGTTGGTAGGAGAAAAAGGATATATTGAGGAGTCAATTCATCGAAAAGTAGATGAAAAAGCAATGCATATTCTAGCGTTCAAGGGGTTGCAACCCGTTGGAACGGTTTCCTTGATGACCAGTGAACACTTCTGGCCACTGCCAATTTCCAAGTACTTTGAAATTGAACCGCTCCTGAAGACCAAGAAGTGTGCTGAGATTATTCGTCTTGCAGTACTCCCTGAGATGCGAAACACCTCTGCTTCCATTGGACTGATCATCCTTGTCTTCCTGCTTGCACGAGCTGTCGGGGTGGAGGAGCTAATCATCGATGTGTTTGCCGATGACACCAAGACCAAGAAACTCTACAAGAAATTCGGTTTTGTGGAAGTTGGGTCATACAATTCCCCTTCCGAGGTGACAGTACTGGTTTTGCAGAGCAAGTCTACCTTGGAGAAGGACAAGTCCCAGCTCAGGCACTTTGTCCGTCCACTGTTTGAGCGCTTGAGACCCATGTTCAATCTCGGCCCTTATACCCAGGCAGTGCATGAGGAGATGGATAGGATTCTCAGTGCCGATGATGAAGAAGAATCTGAGGAACACATTGGCTGATCAAGTACTGGAACGCTGAACCAGATGGACCGGGAGTATGGTACGGCTTTGCTTTTCTGTGTCCTCCCAGCGTACAATAGTTTGGATTGCGTGGGCACAGAGTTCTTCGATCGGTTGGTGGATGGTAGAGAGTGCCGGGCTGAGAAGTCGGGCAAGATCGACATCATCAAATCCAATAACCTTGACATCCTCTGGGACGCACAGGCCTCTTTTATGACAAATCTGGATGACTTGAGCGGCGATGACATCACTGGAGGCAAATACTCCATCGATAGCGGGGCTGTCCGTGAAGAGCGTATTGATCAAGTCCGCATAGTCGAGCTGGTGGAATTGCCGTTTGCTAGCGTGCACCACATGAAAGGAAACAGAATCCTCTTCGCATGTTCGTGTGAACCCTTGGACACGTTCTTCGCTGGATCTTCCTCCCTGGATCATGACGAGGTTCTTACACCCACGAGAGAGCAGATGTTCAGCTGCTATGCGGCCACCCATTTCGTTGTCACAGAGCACGGCCGGGACTGACGGGCTGATGGAACGTTCAAGGGTGACCACCGGAAGATTGATAAGTGAACGCACTGAATTACGGCTTTGGGTGCAGAGAATGATTCCTGCAACCTTGTTTGCCTTGAGCATGTCGATGTACTCGGCTTCTTTCTGGGCATTGCGTTGAGCATTGCAGACAAGGAGCTTCAAACCAAGAAGAGATGCATGGTTTTCCAAAGCGTTGATTACTTCATTGTAGTAGGGATGCAGTAGCGAAGGGACGATAACCCCCAGTAGGGTTGTCTGCTTCTGGGCAAGCGAGCGGGCTACCTCGCTGGGGTGGTAGTCCAACGCTTCCATCGCCTGGTGCACTTTTTCTTTTGTCTTCTCACTCAAATAGCCCCGGTTGTTCATGACCCTGGAAACGGTGGTGACGGTGACGCCGGCTTTGAGGGCAACATCCTTGATTGTAGCCATATCACAACCTCATGAGGGTGTGCTCACCCTCATGGATGGTGAAGGAATAGGTTTTGAAATCTGCTGTAAGGGTGATTGTTCTCCCTCTGTGTTCCCAGGTAATGATCAAGTGCTCTTCATCCGTGGGTTCCTCCATCTCGAAGATCCCATCGAAGGCGGGGTGGGAGGAGCGAAGTTCCATCAGCAATCGGAGGGCGACCACCACTGGTCGTTGCACAGCCTCATCAACCTCTTCCTTGGTGTAGTAGTGCCGGTTGATGTTTCTTCCTTCCTTCGTCTCTTCGAGCAGTTCCAGGTCATTGCTCCCTGCAAGCATCCCTACGTAATAGATCTGGGGTATGCCTGGGCTGAAGAACTGAACTGCTCTGGCAAGCAGGTATGCCCGGTCATTTTCTCCCAGGGCGGAATAATAGGTGCAATTGATCTGATAGATATCCAGGTTGTTGTACGTTTCACTGTTGTAGATTCTTTTGACATTCGCCCCATATGCGTAGAGATGCTCCTTGGTTGCTTCAATCTCTTCGTCAGGCAGCAAACCGTAGACATCCACAATCCCGATTCCATCGTGGGTATCCAGGGTGGTATGTTGGTTTCTGGGACAAATGGCAAACCAGTTCTTCAGGTACTGAGTCTGGTGGAAATAAAGTGCGTTGAGCATCAGCATTGGCAAGGCGAAGTCATAGACTGGGTAACTGTTGCTGCTGAGCTTGAGCTGGATGGAGTAGTGTTCATGGATTTCTGGAAGCACATCTGCTCCATACTCCCTTACGGCTCTACGACATCTTGCCAAGAGATACCACGTCTCCGGTTCCACGAAGAAACAATCACTTTCCTTCTTCTTGATTGCATAGGCAAAAGCGTCCAAACGGATGAACTTTGCACCATGCTTGGCAAGGTTTACAAGGTTTGACTCTAGGAAGGTTACGCCAAGTTCTGTTTGGACGTTCAAGTCGATCTGTTCTTCACTGAAGGTGCACCACAGTTTTTTTTGCTCACCATTGGAGAAGGTGACAGTGGTATAGGGGTCCTTTGGCTTACGCTTGTAGATTTTCAAGATTTGCTCTTCTGTGGGTTCTCCTCCCCAGAAAGCTTCATAGTCAATGAAGTAGTCCTTGTTCGGTGAATCAGGACCTTCGGCCAGGTAGTTCCTCAGCAGGGGACTTTGGGCGGAGATGTGGTTGATCATATAGTCGAACATTAGGTCATAGGTTTTTGCCAGGTTGTCGATGTCCTCCCAGGTCCCAAAAGCAGGATCGACCTGCTCATAGGTGTACGGTGCGAAGCCTCGGTCGCCTGAGGAGGAAAAGAAGGGGAGAATATGCAGTGAGGTCAATGCCTTGCTAAAATGTTTGGAAAGAATTGCTTCCAAGTCGGAAAGATTTGATCCCAGTGAGTCGGGATAGGTGATGAGCATGACTCCATTTTTCATAGCTTCCTCCATCAAGTCTGAATCTTCACTATGCAATACAGTATGATGTATGTCAAGCGGTTGACATATTTTGGTTTCCTTTTTTTAGCTCTGTTTTTTCCCTTAAACAAGAGAAAGCAGACTGTTAGATATTACGGAGTATAGTATCACTATGGGTAAACTATCTGCATTCTCCACAACATATACATCGAGGGGAAGCTAAGAAATGTAAGAAAGTTTGGCGGTGTTGATAAGTCTCCCCATTGTTGGGGAAGTGCTTGAGCCAAAGCATTTCAAGGAAGTTCCCATTCAGGTCCTTATTTTCATCAGTGCCGCAACTGCTATCGGAAAAGTAGGTTCAGAGACCGGGATGAATGCATATATAGCTCCACTGGAGATCAATCCTATGGTGGTTGTGTTCTGGTCATATACGGTAATCGGCAGCCATTACATACTTCCGTTTCACCATATGAATGTGCTGGTAGGGCAGGGGGAGGGAAACGGGTTGTATTCCCAGAGGGAGACAATCAAGCTGGGTATTCCCATGATTGCCATTGTCTATTTCACTACGGTAGTAGTGGAGACTCTTTGGTGGAAACTGCTCGGCATCCTCTAAATCTTGAACTCATTCAGGTTCTCCATCGATGGTTGCAACTCCTGTGCCTCGATTCGGTGAATCAGTGAGACCACCTGGTCATTTACCGGTGTTGGAATACCAACCTTTCTTCCCTGTTCGCTGAGTACTCCATTGATGGCATCCACTTCACAGGGTTTCCCTTTCTCGATGTCTTGGAGCATGCTTGGTTTCAGCTGTCGATGCTTGCGGATTGCAAAGGGAATCAAGATGAAACTAATCCACCTCTTGAAAGTATTGGTATAATCGAAGAGTGTTGCGATGTCTTTCCCTTGGACTGGCTCCAGGGTAAGGGAAGAAGCCTTTGCTACATCAATGCACTCCTTGATAATGCTTTGGGCTATCCTCCTTGCCTGCTTGTTTGTTGCTACATCCCCAAAGGTACAGCCTAGAGCTGTTGCGGTTCCACTGAACGATGCGTTGATCAGGAGCTTTGACCAACGGGCTCCCATGAAATTTTGCTCGATGGTTACGTTTCCCATCGATGAAAGAATGGAAGAGATGTTCTCAAGCATTGCTTCCCGTCCAGGAACAGGTAGGCCAAGGTTGAAGGAGAAGGTATGCTCGTCACTGGTCAGTGCCGCCACCCCACTCCCAATCAAGGTAGCGCCCCAACCGATGGTGCACCCGCAAACCCTATGAGCTCCAAGTATTTCCATCAGGGCAGGTTCAGGAATTCCATTCTGCATAGTACAGAGCATCCCGTCTTCTGCAAGAAAGGGTTTCAGGAAGGAAGCCACTAGTTTGTTCTCGTTCTGTTTGGTAAGCAGGAATATGAGATCGTACGCTCCTTGCATGTCTTCAGGGAGCATGGCAGTAACTGGGATGGTGGCAGTTCGCTTACCCACTATCTGTGCACCTTTCTCTTGGAGTGCTCTGATGTGTTCTCTGTTTCTGCTTATGAGGTCAACTGCGATTCCCTTTTCACTAAGATACGCTCCCAAAATTGTTCCCAGTGATCCGGCACCATAGATGGCAATACGCATTGTGTTTCCTCCTACTATGAATAGTAGACTACAGGGAAGCGAAAAGATTACACAAGAGAGGAAGCTATGGGGGTCTTAGGATAGATTCAATTGATTTGCTTTCAGGTTTTCAATCTGGAATCAAACAAAAACAAAGGGACCTTTCGGCCCCTCTGTTGATGATAGCTTGGTAAAGCTTAGTAGCGGTATGAATCCCTGCGTTCAGTTCTGGGACGCGCAATTGCTTCGTTTACTTTCAGGTTGCGGCCATCGACTTCCTGGCCATCAAGCTGAGAGATAGCAGCAACTGCTGCATCATCCTGATCCATTTCAACAAATGCAAACCCCTTGGGGCGATTGGTATCACGATCAACGATAATGTGTGCACTCAGCACATCGCCGAATTGTGCGAACAGGGAGTACAATGACTCTTCTGAAGTTTGATAGCTCATGTTTCCGACATAAATTTTTTTTGCCATGATTAAGTTCCTTTGCAGACCATGTGCCTGCTTTCTGTGGGTATTTTAAGAATTTGGGAATAGTTCGTTCTGGGACCCGTCAGATAGCAAGTAGTTTAGCAACAAGGCTTCAAAGATAGGAGTAGGAACAAAAAGAAACACAAATACGTAAGTTAACTCACAGTAGGGTCTTTCTCAGAATAAGTCAATGTATGTACAGCATATTCGGTAACTTTCTGTAAATTATGTAAAGTGCAGCAGATTCTACTCCGAATTTCAATTGGAATCCATCGGTTCCTTCTTCAGCTGCTTGGCAATACTCCTCTTTATTCGGGAGTTTTCTTAAACAGTACGAGACACCCTCCCCGCATAAAAGTGTTCGCAACCGTTTACGGTGGAGGATGAAATTCAAGCGGTATGTGATGTGCAACGGCTTGTGTAAATTGGGAAAAGATATACTGCTCTCGTTCCAAAAGAAGACGGGACTACCTTCATCAGGTAATCCCGTTTGTGGCGAGAAGGATGAGTATCGTTAGTTCTGTTTCTTCTCGGCAATGCGCTTCTTTTGTGTTTTCTCAATTGCATCAACAATATGCTCATAGCCGGTACACCTGCAGAGGTTTCCTGCTACCTGCTTTCTGATCTCCTCCCTGGATGAGGGAGTGTCCTTGTTGATGATGGGGATGGAAGACATGATGAATCCCGGGGTGCAGAAGCCACACTGTACAGCACCCTCATCGATGAAGGCCTGCTGGATGTCGCTGATGGTTCCCTTTGTATCACTCAAGCCCTCGAGGGTAAGAATGTCCTTTCCCTCAGCCCAGATTGCCATATAAATACAGGAGTTGAACGGCTTGCCGTTGATTAAAACAGTACAAGCACCACACTCTCCCACATCACAGCCATGCTTGATGCTGTCCAAGCCTGCGTTTCCACGGAGCATATCGGAAAGGGACGAGCGAACGTCCACAGCAAAAGTCCTCTGCTTTCCGTTGACCGTGCAGGTGATATTCTTGTTAGCCATTGATTGTTCCTCCTGCTTTTTCTACTGCGGCCTTGGTTGCTCGTCTAGCGAGTTCCTTCACAAGCTGCAGTCTGAACTCCTTGCTTGCTCTCCAACTGGTTCTCGGAGTAACATCAGCAAGTGCACCCTCAGCAACCGCTTCCAGCAGTGCTGCATCGAGGGCATGCCCCTGGGCGCTCTCCTCTGCATGTGTGGAACGGATGGGAATGGGGGCTGCGACACCGAAGGCAATACGAAGCCTGTCTATTGAGTCCTTGCTCTTACTCAGTCTGACGTTGACCGAGCAACCAAGGGTTGCAATATCCATGGCTCGCCGCATCGCATACTTGATGTAGTGCCCATAGGTGTTCTCGTAACTCTCTTTTGGAATGCGAATGCCAGTCATGATCTCATCTGGGCGAAGGTCTACCTTTCCCGGTCCAAGATTGAACTCAGCATAGGGGAGGAGACGGATTCCATCCATACTGGTCAGTTCCAGGACTGCATCATAGGTCTTGAACGTGGTTGCCGAGTCAGCACTGGTAACACCATTGCAGATGTTTCCGCCGATGGTGCCTATGTTCCTGATCTGAGGACCGCCGATCTGGTCAACAGCTTCTCCGAGTACGGGGACATGTCCCTTGATCACCGGGTGCATGGAGACATCGGTGAAACTGGTCAGTGGGCGAATGAGGATTGAACCATCATCCTCCAAGCAGATACCCCTCAGTTCTTCAAGCATATAGATGTTGATTAAATCACAACCTGCAAGCTTTCCTTCGCGGATCTTGATCAGGATATCACTGCCTCCGGCCAGGAGAAGAGCTTCAGGATGCTCCTTCTTAAGCCGTAAGGCCTCCTCTACAGAGGTTGGTTCATAGAGTTTATTAAAGTTATACATGCGCTCCTTCCTTTATTTGATCAGTCCCGCATCGGTGAATGCACCAAACAGACGTTGGGGGTGAAGCGGAATTGCGTTTATGGCAACCCCGGTTGCATTGAGTACCGCATTACGGATGGCTGGGGCGACGGGAATCGTAGGAGGTTCCCCGAGGCTCTTGTTTCCGTATGGACCGGTGGGGTCATAGGTCTCTACAAAGTCAGCATGGAGGTCAGGTGTATCCAGAGCGGTCATCAGCTTATAGTCAAGCAGATTATCGTTGTACATGCGTCCTGTCTTCGGGTCGAACAAATGTCGTTCATACAGGCCATAGCCCAGTCCCATGCTCATGCCGCCATGTACCTGCCCTCTTGCAGTCTGATGGTTGAGAATGGTTCCTGAATCATGGACATTGATGATATCCAGAACCTTTACCTGACACATCGGGATGTCCACCTCTACCTCGACGAAACAGACTCCGAAAGAGTAGGTGTTGTCTGTGCAGTGGTGTGTCTCCTCAGCGGAAATATGCTGTGAGTTGGTCATGCTGTAGCAGGATTCGAGAGCCACCTCGGCAACTGAGAGCAACCGTTCATCCTTATTGGTATGAACGATATAGTTTTCCTTGATATCCAAATCCCAGGGGTCGCACTTCAACATGAATCCGGCAAATTCAAGCAGTTTCTTCTTGAATGTTTCCGCAGTCTTCTTCAGAGCAAGTCCAGATACGTAAGACTGACGAGAAGCATAGGCACCGGTATCGTAGGGGGTAACATCAGTATCCTGCTTGCTGACCATGTGGATCTTGTCCATGGTCAACCCAACGGTTTCCGCAGCCATCATGGCAAAGACTGTGTCAGCACCCTGGCCGATTTCGGTTGCTCCCATCTGCACCTGCAGGGAACCATCCTGGTTGAGCAACATACGAACTGCGGATGTCTCCAAGCTGATTGGATAGACACCGGTCTTGTAACAGAAGATGGCCATTCCGACTCCTCGTCTGATCGGACCATCCTGCTTTTCATACTCCTTGCGCTTCTTTGTGTAGGAGAGATACTTCTCTCCCTTGTCGATACACTCCTCAAGGCCGGTGGAGTGGCAGGTGATGGTGGTAACCGGGTCAACGAAGCCGAGTTTCATCATATTCTGCTTACGAATCTTGATCGAATCGAATCCAGTTTTAGCTACAATATCATCCACATGGGCTTCCAGTGCAAACCCAATCTGGGGAATACCGTAAGCACGCATGGCACCCGCGGTTGGCATATTGGTGTAGACCGTATATGCTTCTCCCTTGATAGCTCCAACCGGGTACATCATTCTGAACCCATTTACTGAATTGGCAACCAACGCATGAGCGTGGCTCGCATATGCTCCTTGGTTTGAGTACGCTTCTATGCTTCGCGCAGCAAATGAACCATCGGGACGAATATAGCTCTCAATGTGGAACTTCATTGCGTGTCTTGTTCTTGTGCAGGCAAAGGTCTCTTCTCGGGTGTATGCCAAACGGACAGGTCTGCCACCAACGCGGGTGGTCAGGTAGGCATTCAATGGCTCGGTAAGTGCATCCTGTTTGTTGCCAAATCCACCACCAATATAGGGCTTCACAATTCTGATTGTTCCAAATCCTACACCCAAAGCCTGGGAACAGACACGACGTACGATATGAGGAATCTGGGTGGAACTTACCACTACAATCTTGCCGTCTTCCATGTAGGCAAATGAGTTAGCCGGTTCAATATGGCAATGTGTGACGATTGGTGTCTCATAGTCTCCGACCACCTTGATCAAGCCTTTCTCTTTGATGGCTTCCTCGAAGGATCCAATTTCATAAGAAGAGTGTACCACTACGTTGTTCGGCTTTTCCTCATGGATTACCGTTGCCCCTTCCTTCATTGCATCCTCAATTGAGAGAATGGGGGTATATTCTTCGTAGGTTACCTTGATCTTCCGCACTGCAACTTCGGCAGCAATCTCTGTTTCGGCAACAACTGCTGCGATGTCATCGGCATAGCAGCGAACCCTTGCGTTGAGCAACTTGCGGTCTGCAATATCCTGATGTTTAGGTTCGGTCGACCATGGGTGCCCTGCAGTAGGGAACTGAATGTCGGGAACGTCGAAACAGGTGACGATGTCCACAACCCCTTCAACCTTCCATGCTTCGGAAAGGTCAAACTCCTTTACCCAACCATTTGCGATGGTACTATGCAGTACTTTTGCATGAAGGGCATGGGGAGATACCAGGTCCGGGGTATATTTTGCTTTTCCCGTTACTTTGTCGTATGCATCGACTCGGTTCAGGGGTTTTCCTATGATATTCATGGAGTTCCTCCTTGTATCTACAAAAACCCTGCTTCTGCATTTTCTGGGACTAGGCAGAAACTTCACATGTTTCATGTGAAAGAAGAGCATAGAAGCTTCCAGAAAGGCAGAGCTTTCTTTTCGTATTATCATAATACAACAAATTGCAACAAATTCAAGGAATTTGTCTCAATAAGCGAAAAAAAAAGAGTGTATCTACAATATATTGCTATCTACGTAAGAGACGAAAAGCTGTAGGTATGGTTACCCAGCCACTTAGGCGATTTTATCTGCTGTGGTATTGAAGCCTTCTCCTCCGTACTGATCTTGGATAGAGGAGATGTACCGATGAAAATATGATTGAAAGCCATTCAAATACTCTTGCTGGTCGGGTGGAGCCCACTCGTTCTGTGTGTTTTGCTGGGTTGTAAGAAAGATCCTGGTAGGCCAAGCCAAGATGATGCTCTCGCCCAGTTCTCCTAATGATAAGTGCCTTGTTGCATGCGACACTCTTCAAACAATGAAGAAATGCAATTTCCCCTATGGGCGAATGGTCCCTGTGTTCGATGGACAGATGCACATTAACGAGGTAGGGGAAGGCAAGCACACAATGGGTGTCGCACTTCCTTCAGCTGATTTTATGCCACTACAACGGGCCTTGGCTAAGGACTATAACACGATAGTGGTTGAGTATTTTGGGGTGGTATTCAGTACCTCTACGGCCTACTACCGCAGAAACCCCTGCCTTTGTCTCTGTCTTGCTCCCCCTCGCAAAGATTCAGCAACGCCTTGGTTTGACCAGATAGTGCACTCAAGTGAGTTCATGCGCGATACCATGTCTCTTCCTTATCTATAAGAGTACCAAGAGCAGCATCTTGAGTGTATCGGAGCGCAAGCTCAGTTTGAGGACCATTTCATCTACCAGACCAACGCAGAAGCAATTGTATCTATTACCAAGAAGTTGTGGGGGACTTATAGAGCGAGGTAAGAGCGAGCTTGTGCAAGCACACGTTCAAGCTCATCGAGTGTTTTCATAAACAATGCATGGTCAGCAGTAGGATGCTCATGTTGCAACAGTGCACACAACTTCTGTGCGCCTGTTGCCCCTATAGCCCCACAACTGCCTTTAGCTCGATGAGCAAGTTCTGCTACTTCCTTCCAGTCTTGGTTATCCCAGGCTTTTTTAAGATCTTCGACCAAGCTGGTTGTTTCCGTAATGAAAGCATCGAGTAATGTTGCGTAGGCTTTTTCATTGCCACCAAGTTGTAGCATTCCCCGTTTGAAATCAATGGAAGCATCGGGAAGTTTCTTTGTTGTAGCATATGCTGTGGAGAGGTCCAGTACCTTCTGTTGGAGTGCTTCTGGATCATATGGCTTGCCGATAACCTCAGTTACCCCAATCTCCTCGCATTGCTTGAGCACGCTGGAGATCAAGTCTGCTGAAGTAACCAGGATAGGTACATCCTTGTTCTTCTCCCTGATCAACTTACTTGATTCATACCCATTCATAACATCCATATGGAGATCCATCAAAATGCAATCGATTACATCCTCATATCGCAGGAATCGTTCATAGCCCTCTTTCCCATCGGAAGCCAGATAGACCGTTGCACCTATCTGCTCAAGCAGTTCCTTTGCAATCATCTGGTTTGTTGGATTGTCTTCCACCACCAAGACAGTTGGTGAAGCGTTTGGCCTTCTCTGTACGGTATCTTCTGCAGACTGCAGTGAAGGTGTGTTTGCTCCAAAAAGCTGGAGCAACCCATTGAACAGAACACTGGTAATGAGCGGAAGCATAAGGACTAAGTCACAGGGAAGTTGTAGCTCTTTTTCTTTAGCAATCTGCTCATGTGTATATGCGAGCAGTTTAGGCCGAGTGGGATTTTGTGCGTTGAATATCTTGCGAAAACTGCCAGGGATCATCATCGACGTATCATATTCCAGTATCACTAGGTCATAGTTCTGGGTTCCTTCGAGCGCCTTTTCTGCCAGATTGAATGAAGTAACCCCTTCATAGTAACTATGGTATTCAGTGAAAATCATCCCAAGACGGTCATAGAGCATTCTATCCTGAATGACGAGCAAAACTCGAAGCGAGGAGAAGTCAACAGAGGTATGCGCTTCCATCCCTGAATTGGTATCCAACAGCATGGGGAGAGAGACCGTGAAACTGGTGCCTACATTTGGTTCGCTCGACACCTCCAGCTTCCCGTTCATTTTCTCAATGAGCTCTTTCACGATGGAAAGCCCCAGTCCTGACCCCCCATACTTACGATGAATCGTTTCATTAGCCTGTACAAACGGGGTGAAAATGGTATCCAGCTGTTCCTTACTCATGCCTATTCCAGTATCTGTTACCTCCAGTGACAACATACAAGACGAATCCTCTCTCTGCCGAGAAGTAATCGAAAGGGTGATAGAACCATTTTCAGTGAACTTCACTGCATTGTTCAGGAGGTTGATGAGTATTTGGGAGAGGCGTGTAGGATCTCCAATGAACCGCTTGGGAACCCCTGCTTCTTCATCAATTCTGAAATCCAGCCCCTTTTGCTGGATCATATACTGTTCAATGGATACACAGTTCTCCAGTACATCATCAAGATGGAATGGAACTGTTTCAAAGGTAATCCTGTTTTCCTGCAAACGAGAGTACTCAAGAATGTCATTGATGATCTGCTGCATCGTCTGCGTTGCTGTGGAAATGCTTTGGACATAGCGATGCTGATTTGCGGATAACTCTGTTTTCTCAAGGAGGAAACTCATTCCTCTTACCCCATTAAGAGGGGTACGGATCTCATGGGAGATGCGGGCAAGGAAACGGCTTTTTTCTCGGTCCGCCTCTTCCGCGCGGAATTGCGCTTCCTCTTTCTCTCGAATCGCCTTTCTCAAACGGATAATCCAGAAGGAGGAGAGAGCGAATACGACGAGTATGATGATTGCAAAGATGATTGCAACCCGTATGATGGGCCAGTAGTCAATCTTTGTCTCATAACTGATCCATCGGTTGAGTATCTGTGCCAACTCAGCCTCGCTAACGGAATCAAAGCCCTTTCGTAGAATACTAGCGAGTATCGGTTTGCTACGTTGTACCGCAATATGGAGTGTTTGTTCTGCGTCTTCGGAGATAGGAATTATCGTGAGTTCGGTCAATCCAAGAGACCTACTGAGATAGGCACTCGTTGCCTCATTACCCACAAAGGCTACCTCTTCTCCACGATTGACGGCAAGCAACGCCTCTTCCACGGTATCATAGAATCGTGGAGTGATGGAGGGATAGGAGGTAAGAAACCCTTCATGTGAGCTGCCCCTCTGTACTGCCACCTGCCTTCCCTCCAGATCGGAAAAGGATGTGACCGATGTATTGCTTTTTTGGATAATGATGGCTCGTTGGAAGTGAATGTATGCGGGCAGGTAGGTCAGATATGCCGATCTTTCTTTCGTATACCCGACAGCTGACAACACATCAATGGACCCTTCTTCTGCTTTACGGGTAGTTTCAGTCCAGTTCAGGGTAGGGTCATACTCGAACGATAGCCCCGTTCTCTCTGAAATAAGGGAGAGCAAATCGGCTGCAATACCGCTATGGATACCCTTATCATCGAGATACTCAAAGGGCACGAACTTCGGGTCAATGCCGAGTTGCACAGTTTGGTGCTCTTCGAGGAATTGATACTCCTCTCTTGAGAACTGCAGTGATGAAGCTGCATACAGAGTACCACTTAGTAACAGAAGCAATACCAAGAAAAGCAACAGGTTTCTGCATCTGTGTTTCACCATGGACTCCTTGTTCTTTTAGGTACGATTGAGCTTGCTTGCAATAGTGAGGAAGGCTTGGAACACTACTGGATCGAAGTGCCTGTGAGCCTCCTTTTTCATCACCTCAATTGCTTCATCATGGGATAGTGCTTCCTTGTATACACGTTTGCTGGTGAGTGCATCATACACATCAATAACAGCCATGAGTCGTCCTGAGAGAGGGATCTTGGAATTCTTAAGCCCAACAGGATACCCAGAACCGTCGTACCATTCATGATGGCTAGCGATAAGGGAACGGGCAGTTTCTATGAAGCTGATGGGAGCCTCCGCCTCATCGGTACCATAGTCAAGAGCTTCCACTCCGTTTCGTACATGCTGTTGCATGATCTTCGTCTCTTCCTTGGTCAAACGTGCTGGTTTGAGGAGAATGCTATCAGGAATACCCACCTTTCCTATGTCATGCAAAGGGGCTGTGTCGACCAGCTCCTGGATTGCTCTTTCCGAGAGATGGTAAGCTTCATTCTCTTGTTTCTGTAGTTCCTCACAGAGGTTCCGCATCATATTTTTGGTACGCTTTGAGTGGTCACTGGATTCAACATTGCGGATCTCCAGTAAACGAACCAGTGCATTAATGGTAATCGCAGTGGTTTTTCTGATCTCTTCGGTACGCTTTTCAACCAACCGCTCAAGCTGTTTGTTGTGTTCTTGTATCTGTTCGGTAGTGTGTTTTAAGGTAAGTTGTAATTCAATGCGCTTTTGGAGGGATCGAAAGTTCAATGGTTTACGAATATAATCGACAGCACCCTTTTCCAACCCCAGGATTTCTTTCTCTATCTCCTCTGAGTTGGTCAGAATGATGACCGGGATCTCAAGAGAGAGAGTATTGAATTGGTCCAAGAATGCAAAACCGTCCATCTTTGGCATATGCAAGTCAAGGAGAACCAGATCAGTTTCTGGATGCTCACTGAGCATCTGTAATCCCTTTTCACCATTTTCAGCAGTCAGTATGGTGTGGAAAGAGAGCATATTTTGAATCATGGTGAGATCAGTTACTGAATCATCAATGGCAAGGATAGTTGACACGGTTTGTATCTCCTCTGTACCACGATAGTACCATTATGCCTAACAGAGGTAAAGAAAATGGGATTAGGAAATAGCAAGAAAAACAATAAGATTTCAAGGGTCTAATTCCTTGTGAGATATTGTAATGTCTGGAAGGCACTCCAAGCTTCTATCTTCAATTGATGTTCAGCAATACGGGAAGAGAGCAGATTCATCTTTGCCTGGATCACTTCTTGTTGGTTGCCATAACCGCTGTGATAGAGCTCTTCATTTGTTTCGATACGGCGTTGTAGAGTAATCTGCTTCCTCTGTTCCAAATCAATTTTCTGTATGGCTGTCTTCAAGAATACATACTGCTCTTGTACCTCTTGGGCGATACGTTCTCTCGCTTGCTGCAACTCGATGGTAGCTGTCTGCTCCTGACTTTTAGCTCTTTTGATGGAGTTAGCGATTTTTCCTCCGTCAAAGAGGGTGGTCTTGAGCCCTACTGAAATCGTAAAATCATAGTCGTCTTGACCATACCAGTCGGTCTCTACAAAGGGAAACCGCGGTCCGCTGTATCCTGCTGACACCACCAAAGCAAGATCAGGTTTGCCATAGAAGGAGCCTTTTGCCAACTTCTCAGCTGCTTGTGTAGCCTTTTTCAAAGCGGTAAGTGCTTGTAGGGAGGCGTGTCTCGGAGATAACGATTCGTCTACCAGTGTTTCCAGAGGAACACGCAACAGCTCCTTGATCGCCTTTTCATTGTATGTATAGGCAGAAAAGTCACGATTGCTGGTCAAGGAGTGCAGCTTGAGTGTCTGTTCCGTGCTGGAGTATTTACTTTCCAGGAGAGCAAGCTCAATGTCCTGCAGTTTCAACTCTGTTTCAAGTTGTTCCAATTCCAGCATCATTCCCGAGGCAACAGCCTCTCTAGAAAGAGAGACCAACTCCCTTCCAAGGTCATATTGTTGTTCCAGCAACTGTGTGATTGCTTCCAATTCAGTAAGCGTTACCGCCCTGGTGGCAATCTCCACTGAGAGCTCTTGCTCTCTGTTCCTACGCTCTTGAAACTTAGCATCAGCAATGGCTTCCTGCGCTTCCACCGATGCATTGATTTTTCCCCAGGTGAAGAGTGGCTGGGTGATGTTTAGGCTAAAGTCATATAAGGTCGATTCCATGCCATCATACACGGTAATGTAGTTTGTAATTGGAGGGGCAGGCAATCCAAAGGCTGGTGCAAGCTCATCTGAGCTTACTGTAATAGGTCCTATAGGTGGATTTTCCATCCAGGAACCGTTGATCTCCAGTTCAATGGTAGGCCAACGGGAGGCTTTCGCATCACGAACATCCAAGATGGCTTGATTGATTTCTTCCTCCAATACAGTGAGTTCAAGATTCCCTGGAATGGCACCAAAGAGAGGGAGTAAGAGGGAGATAAGAATAATGCATAAGAGGAAAGTTCTTTTTCTCATTTGCTGTCCCTCTTGGCCTGTTTCTTCAGGATGATCCTTCGTTCAGTCATATAGTACAGGATTGGTATGATAAAGAGGGTGATTGAGGTGGAGCTGAGCAACCCCCCTGCTATCGCTTGCCCAAGTGGAGCATAGATGGCGGCCCCTTCCCCTGTTGCGAATGCCATGGGGATTACCCCGAGCATCGTGGTAAGGGTGGTCATCAAGATAGGGCGGAGACGGCTGGCCCCACCATCGGCCACACTTGTACGTAAATCTTCCAAATTCTCTTCCCCCTTATACGCATGCTCTTCTCTCAGTACATTGATGGAATCAATGAGGATGATTCCATTATTTACCACGATACCGCCGAGTGCAATGATGGCCATGAAACTGATCAAGGAGATTGATGAACCAAAAATCAAGAGACCAAGAATTACTCCAATCAAACTGAAAGGAATGGAAACCATGACAATCAATGGCTGGCGGAATCGTTCGAATTGGATAACCATTACTGTGTATACGAGGAAGACTGCAATAATGAGGGCTGTGGCCATCGGTTCAATGGAATCAGCGATGAGTTCCGTCAAACCTCCACTTGCTGTCTTTATCCCTTCTGGTAGAGGGTTCTTGTCAAGATAGTCCTGCATCCTTGAGGACACTCCTTTGGTATCTTCACTGACAAGGGTAGCAGAGACGGTTACCGTTTTCTCTCTGTCCTCCCGGACAATTCGGCTCACTGCCTGCTCTCTTCGCAACTCTGCCAAGCTTGCAAAGCTGATAAGCTCTCCAGTGGATGATGGGACTTGGGCAGAGAGGAGAGTGGAGCTGGTAATGGGAAGATTTTTCAAGTCTGACTCCAGCCTGATCGGATACCGTGTTCCCCCAGCATTGGTAAGATTCCCTACTTCCATTCCTTGGAACAGAAGACGGGCAGTCAGCCCTGCCTCACTGCTGTTCACCCCAAGATTGCTCATAAGCTGGTGGGACATATCCATGACCAAGGTGTTTGCATCATAACTGGTATCAACATTGGCTACGAGTACCTCGGGATCTTCTTGCAGTACCTGCCTTAGTGACTCGGCAGTCTCAAAAAGAAGTTCCATATCTTCACCGACAAGTTTCAAACCATAGCCACCGCCATCAGATACATAGCCGACCAGAGCATCAAACCCCCCATTTGTGGTGTTGACTGTAGCATCGACGATGGAGGAAGAGAGCAGGTACTGCACCTCCTTGATAATCTCGTGGATGCTTCGTTCCCGCTCCTTGGTCGGCACAAGGACCACCCGGATGCTTGCTTCGTTTGGGGAGGGGAATCCCATACCTGAAGCCTGTCCGGAGAACAGTACAATTGACTCAATCTCTGGCACATGGGAACTAACCAAGGCTTGGGCTTCAAGAGCACGCTCCCTGGTCTGCTCCAACGTGTAGCTTTGGGGAAACGTGAGATCAATATTGAAATCACCGTTATCAGTTGACGGGATGAACGTCTGTCCCAATATGCTTCCAGCCATGAGGGCCAATGCAAGTGCAATGAGAGAGAGAACCAGGATGAATTTTCGATTGGTAAGGCTCCAAGCCAAAGCCTTTCGATACCCACCTTCAAGGTTCTCCAGCATTCTGGAGAAGCGTGGTTCTCTCTTTCTTACCTTTTCTGGTACTCTCAATACCAAGCGAAGGATGAAGGGGACAACTACCAATGCAACCAAGAGGCTTGCAATGAGGGCAAGTATCAAGGCAAGGGAGACATCTCGGAGAATCGAGCCTATAATTCCAGAGAGCAACGAGAGTGGGATAAAGACAGCAAGTGTCGTGGTGGTGGATGCGAGAATGGGGGAACCCACCAAGTCAGCACCCCGGAAGATGGCTTCCTCACTCGATAAGTTGTGTTGTTTGTGCAAACGCATGACCTGTTCAAGCATGACGATGGAACCGTCGACTACCATGCCCAGGGCAACAACAATCCCAGAGAGGCTCATAAGGTTGATGGTAACTCCAGTAAGACGCATGCCGATGAAGGTAAAGAGAATACTGAGTGGGACGGAAAGAGCAATGGTAACGGTCGCTCTTGTGTCGCTCAGGAACAGAAAGATGACAAAGATTGCCATGAGTATGCCGAGCAATCCTGATTGGGAAACCTTCATCAAGGAGGCAATTATGTTCTTGCTGTCATCACTGAGTATTTGGAATGAGGCAGCTGTCTCCTCTTCAGCTTCAGCGAGGACCTTTTTGATTTCTCGTACAATGGAGAGGGTATTCCCATCGCTTCGCTTGGTAACTGAAACCACGACCCGTGGCACTTGGTTGGCATCGGCATATGTTTCCATTTCTGCTGTTTTAAAGGCAATATCTGCCACATGGCCCAGCCTGATTACCGTCCCGTCCTCTGTTGCCCCAATGGGTAGGTCCTTCAGCTGTGAGAGAGAACCCAGACTACCATCGTAGCGGAGGTTTGCACTGCCACCATGCCATACTGCGTCTCCTACAGGGAGGCGCATGTTGGCATATTGGAGCACTTGATACACCTGCACCATGGAGATGCCTCTTGCTGCCAGGTCCTCAGCTCTTACTGTAACTCGCACTTCCTGGGACTGCATGCCGGTAACTGTCACCTCTGCTACTCCCTGGATTCGGGTAATTCTTGGGACGAGTGTGTCTTCCACATAGGAGGAGAGATGGGTGATATCTTCTCCTGCATCCACACTGAACATCATGACAGGAATCATGGTGGCATTTCCCACAATTGCTACTGGTTCTCCCTCAAGATTGTCTGGAAGCTCATCTTCCATCTGCCTGATGCGGTTACGGATTTCTCCAAGCATGTCGTACGGGTCCACACCGTCGCGGAAGGTGATGGTTACCCAGGAAAAAGAGTTGCTACTGGTTGACTCGATACTCTTGAAATCAGGGAGTGTAACAAATTGCTCTTCCAACACCTTGGATACATCCCGCTCCACATCTTCAGCGCCTGCCCCTGGATATACTGCAAGGACTTCCACGGTGGGTAGGCTGATATCAGCCATGAATTCAACATTCAGACCAGTCAAGGCATACAGCCCGAAAGCGATCAAGGCGATGAGGAGCATTCCGATGACTGCGGGGTGTCGTACAGCAAAGTGGGAAATTTTCATCAGCTACCCCTACCTGGTCTGCTGGACGGAGACTGGCTGCCCATCTAACACCGTATGCTGTCCTCCTACGATGAAGGATGCATCCTTGTAGGCAGGGTCGATGGCAACAAGGAAGTCATTCTCTGCGATGATGGTAATGTTCTCATAGCGAGCAGTCTTTGTTTCTTCATCATACAGATAGAAGGCGCCGCCGACAGTACGGTCTTCCTGCTTGAGGAGATATACCCCCTCAAGTTGGTTGTAGATGATTTGAATCGTTACGGCCATTCCTGGCACGAATGTGCCATTTTGCTCTTGGAGTGTACAGATCAATGAAAAAGTATTTGAAGAAGGATCAATGGAGGGAGCGACTGCTTGGAGGCTTGCTTTGGCTGAATGTACATTACCCGAGGCATCTGTGCGACGTACATGTATTGCTAACTGATCTTTCTGTGCTTGGATGATGTCAAAATAATACGCAGGAATATGAGCCTTTACACTCAATGCCTCCTGGTCGGCGATTAGGGCGATGGGTTGTTCTGGGGAAGCAATATTTCCCTGGGAGGCATACTTTTGGATAACCGTCCCAGCTATCGGGGCCTTGATAGCCGTATTCTTCATCTGCAATTCTGCCAGTTCCCACTGCGCCCTAGTGGCATCCCTGTTTGCCTTTGCTTCTTCATAGGCCTGCTCACTCACTGCCTTCGCCTGGAAGAGACGCTCAATGCGCATGAAGGTCGTTTGGGCTACTTCTTTCGCTGAAGCTGCTTGCGCACGTTGCTGTTCATAGGCTTCGCTGTCAATCTGTGCCAGTACTTGGTCCTTCTCGACCCGATCGCCAAGCTCAAAAGAAACGGTTTCCAGCTCACCGCTCACCAAAGGGAGGAGAGCAACCATGTGGTCGCTTTGGATGTGGGCATTGAGAGAGATGCTCTCTTGTAGAGTCCCATACTCTGGTGTTGCTAGGATGACGGGA
This sequence comes from Sphaerochaeta halotolerans, assembly GCF_003429665.1. Classification (GTDB taxonomy): domain Bacteria; phylum Spirochaetota; class Spirochaetia; order Sphaerochaetales; family Sphaerochaetaceae; genus Sphaerochaeta; species Sphaerochaeta halotolerans. The sequence continues at coordinate 266,883 of NZ_QUWK01000003.1, forward strand.
ACCGCAGTTGGGGTTTTCTCTTCAGGGCTCTTGCTCAAAAACTGCATGATGCCGTAGGCGATCATGGCTGTACCGAGCAAGAGAATGAAATAGCGAAAAAAAACGAAAAACAACCGTTTTCCCAAGGTATTTGCTCCTCTGTGAATCTGAGCAAAAGCTACCATAGACAAGAGCTGTAATCAATAGACATACAATGGCCAATGTAAGAGGGAGCCTCAGTACTTCCTTGAGAAATCCACCAAATTCTTCATTTCGCCGTCACCAAGGTAGTGCCCCAGGTTTTCAAGGAACAGTGAGAAAACATAATGTGGGTCGTTCAAGGAAAACCCACTTGCATGTGGGGTTATCAAGACATTCGGGAGTGTCCATAGTGGACTCTCTTCCTCTAGGGGTTCTTCCCGGGTTACGTCCAGCCCTGCCGCAGCGATATGACCAGTTTCCAAAAGCTCAGCCAAAGCAATCTCATCGACAAGTGAGCCTCGGGCAACATTGATCAGGATAGAGCCTTGTTTCATAAGGAGAAGTCTCTTCCTGTCCAGCAGATTTTCTGTATCGGGGGTTGCTGCCGCACAAACTGCTACATAGTCTGCCTGGGGCAGTACCTCATCCAGGGAGTCAGAGGTGTAGACGGCATCAACATGCGATGGCACTTCCATCGGAGTCCTTTTAACCACGATGACACGCATTGCATGAGCTTTTGCCCTCATGGCAAGGTTACTCCCAATATCCCCATAGCCGATGATGAGCAGTGTGCTGTCCCACAGGTCCTTGGTTGGCCAATGGCTAAGCCAGAGTTTTTCTTTCATCTGGTCATAATAGGTCAGGAGATTATGGTTGAAGGCAATGATCATGCCCAGTACATGGTCAGCAATCTGCCTGCCATAGGTTCCTTTTGCATTGGTGAGAATGATATCCTTATGGACATACAACGATGTATCCACATAGGGGGTAACACCACTGCTTGGTGTCTGGAACCAGCGGAGGTTCTTGGCTTCCTTCAGATCACGACGTCTTGGCATCCCTACTACAATTTCGGCCTTTGCAAGTTGCTCCATGGTGTAACTTCTCGCTTCAACGACTGTAAGAGAGACTTGGGGGTAGCGGTCCTTGAGCAAGGTAATCTCTGTTTCATCAGGGCAGAATTGGGGGCTGGTAAGAAAGAGTATTTCAATGGTTCTCATAACGTATCCTTTCTAGTGGTATCAACTTTAATACAATACCGAGCATAGGGATGGATTGCAAGCATCTTTCAAGAGAGAGAGGATGCGCTGTTGCGTTTTTCCTTATATAGATTGACATCAGCCTCACTGATCATATCCTCAATACTGGATTCTTTGTTCCAAACCTTAGATCCAATACTTACCGCAAAGCGTTGTGTGCCAAGCTCTGGGATGATGATATTTCTCACCTCTTCCTGAATCATTCGCTTCACACCCAGTGCTTGCATGTTTTCTGCTTGTGGTATGAGTACTGCAAACTCATCGCCACCATAGCGGAAACAGAATTGCTCCTGATCAGATGCATAGAGAATGGCCTTGGCAACGGCGACCAATACCTTGTCGCCAACCGGATGCCCATATTCATCATTAATGTTCTTGAATAAATCTATATCGAGCAATAGAAGTGCATAGGGTCGCTTATACCGGGTTGCTTGGGAATGGAGGTGTTTCAAAGCACGGTTGAAGGCTCTCTTGTTGCCGAGTTTAGTCAGTTCATCGGTGTGTGCTTTCTCATCGGCAATGATAATAAGCGTTTCAATGGCGATGCTGGCGACCAAGGTAATCAAGCCAAAACTGATAATAAGAATTCGAGTAATGAGTTTAAGCCGCTCCCAGAGAAAATCAGCAGAGTAATCAACACCAACCAGGCCCACCATGGTGCCATCTCTGTTGTCGATGATTGGGCTGTATCCAGTCAGGAACAAACCCCATCCTGGAGCCCTAATTACATCACTGGCCATGGGTTGTTCAGCCTGGAAGGCCAAGAGTTCGATGGAATTCATCTCATCTGTACTGCCATGTGGGGAGAAAAGGTCAGTTTCTGGGTCTTCTCCATCGAGTACATATCCAAGAGTTTGGTCATCTCTATATCGTATGGTATAGATGAAAGTAGCATCTGCCTTTTTTTTGATTGACTGCATTAATCCATTGGTTTTTTGGTAGTAATCCCATAGTTCATTTTTTTCGGTAAGGCTTTCTGTTTCTGAAAGCTTACGATAATTACCAATATCCATCTCAAGGAATGAAGAGACTGTGTGGGCAATGTCTACAGCTTTCGATTGGGTTTCCTCAGTCAGTACTGTCTGGGTACGCTTAAGAAGATATAACGCGGGAAAAGTTAATGCGATGCCAATGATCAGCAAGAGGATGAGAAAGAGTGTATGTTTCCATGTCAGGATACGACCGGAACTCATGGTTTTTATTACCTCATTGTTATAGTTGGAAAGGGTATAGGCGTCCTTCCTACTTATATCGTATTCACAAGGTGATGTCACCCGTTGCATGGATGAAAGCAGGGAAAAGATTGGAAAGTTTTTCCTCTTGTCAGTGAGCGGGGAAGGACATACCATGACACACGAGGTACAAACCATGGAGATGACAAGAGAGGACGCAAGAGAATTGTTGTCCCGTCCGACCTATCGGCGGTTTCTCAAGGCTTATAGCACAGTCTTCGATTTGAGGAGCACTTCCCACGAGAAGCTACTCCAAGAATTTGTGTCGCTGGTAGCAGAGATGGAATATGAGCTGTTTCATGACTGGGACCAAGCTTCGATTCTGGCCCATGACACCCTGCAACCCATCTGCGTCGATTTTTTCCGTGAGAGAACCAGAGGTGTAAAGATTTTGGGAGAGAACGTTTCTTCTCTCCTCTACCGCTCCCGTTTACTGCAGAACGCCCTCAGTGAGTGGGCCGCCGAGCAGTCATTCTCCTTGGACGATGAAGCGCTGGCCATGTTTGCGTGGTACTGCCACAGTAGATACCACGATTGGTTCATGGATTTTGCACCATATGAGCTTCATATGGGAGGGTATGACTGGAAGGCAGAGATTGCTGCAAAGTGGGCACTGTTCCTTCAGTACTGCAACCGAGGTGGGCACTAGGAAACAAGCTCAACGAGAACGACTGGTGATCGTGAGGGTGAGCGTCTCTTGTTCGAATACGCTGCGTAGTGGTTCTTGTACCACGACCCTTACTTCAGAGAGGTTCCAACTGGGACTATCGAAGTATCGAGTTGCATGGTGTTTGTCTCCATGGTTACCCCAGTAGCGGACCCTGCTAGTGCATCCCCATGTTCTTCAAGTTGCATGAGGAGAGCAGAAGCAGCAACAAACTGATGAGAATGGTGAAAACCTTGCACAACCACTACAATCCTCTCTCCACCTTCAAGGAGAATTCCTCCTATTGGACTCCCACACAATTAAATGGTACTGAAGCGTATAGTCAAAACTTTTCTCCTGCCTTCGAGTCCACTTCCCCCACGAGTAGTGATACCGTGTTGTATGTAAGACCGGCCCGCTTCCTGTAAGGTTTGTGTTCTGACCGAGCTGGGTAAATGAGTGTAGTTGAAAGTTAGTCGACATGTCGACTAACTTTCAGATGTGTCACTCTTGGTGGTAGTGTGAAGGCAATGCATACCGGCAGGGATGGCCTCTGGATTATCAAAGGATCACAATCCTGATATGATATACTTTACAAGTATTTATAAGACAAACTCTTGAGGAAAAATTCCCAGATATATCTGCTATTGGCTATATGAATCGTAAAAATCGCTTAGATTAAAAAACTGATGGAATCAGAATAATTATAAAGAATTGTTGATGATTTGATAAATATACCACAAAGTAATGTACTATCTATCACAATAGAACAGGGATTTTTTTCAATGGAAACGTCGTTTTTAGGCCGGTGTGGTTGAATAATTGAGCCATACATGCGATGATTAGGTATAACCTTATCCATAGGGAGAAAATATGAATAAATTTGAAACATTGCTAAAAGAGAAGATGAGTGAAGAGAGTTTCCAGAAGCTTGCAGCCTTGAAAAATGAAAAGGTGATGGACTTCGTTGGAACCTTCGCTGAGCACTGTGATCCCAAATCCATCTATGTATGTGATGACAGTGAAAAAGACACCCAGTATGTAAGAGAACAGGCCCTTGCAAAAGGCGAGGAGCACACACTTGCAAACTCCAAGCAGACCATTCACTGGGACGGATACGGCGACCAAGCTCGTGACAAGAAGAACACCCGTTTCATGGTTTACAAAGAGAACATGGATAAGATGGCTTCCCTTAACTCCATCGAGTATGAAGAAGGCTTGAGCGAGATTATGGGCATTGCAAAGGGAATTATGAGGGGCAAGGATGCAGTGGTGCTGTTCTACTCTGAAGGTCCTACCCAGAGCCCGTTCACCATTCCTTGTGTGCAGTTCACCGATAGCTGGTACGTTGCTCACTCCGAGAATATCCTGTACCGCACTGCATACAGCCATTTCCTCAACATGAAGGACGAAGAAAAGGATGACTTCTTCCGCTTTATCCACTCTGCTGGAGAGCTTGATGAGAACGGTTGTTCGGTAAACCTGCAGAACCGCAGAATCTACATGGACACTCAGAACAATATTGTATACTCCATGAACGCCCAGTATGCTGGTAACTCCGTTGGATTGAAGAAGCATTCCATGCGTCTTGCTATCAACAAGAGCGGCCAGGAAGGCTGGCTTTGTGAGCACATGTTTGTCATGGCTGTAGTAGACAAAAAGAAAAATCGCAAGACCTACTTCTGTGGTGCATACCCATCCGCTTGTGGTAAGACCTCCACTGCCATGATCCCCGGCGAGCAGATCGTTGGTGACGACATTGCCTATTTCCGAAACATCAACGGTGAGTTCCGTGCTGTTAACGTCGAGTTTGGTATGTTTGGTATCATCAAGGACGTCAACGAGCAGGATGATCCCGTTATCTTTAAGAACCTGATGCTCAACCAGGAAGTCATCTTCTCCAACGTCCTTCGTGGCAAGGACAACAAGCCCTACTGGCTTGGCATGGGTGTTGATGCTCCTGATGAAGGCCGCAACCACTTTGGTGAGTGGAAGAAGGGTGTCAAGGACGCAAATGGCAAAGAAGTTGGCGTTGCTCATGGTAATGCACGTTACACCATGCGCCTCGACTACCTCGACAACATCGACAAAGCTGGCTTCGAAGCCAAGGACGGCGTCAAGGTAGAAGGTGTCCTGTATGGTGGACGCGATAGCGACATCACCGTTCCTGTTGAAGAATCACCAAACTGGAAGGATGGTATCCTGATAAAGGCTGCTACCCTGGAGAGTGAGACCACCAGTGCAACCCTCGGACAGGAAGGCGTTCGTACCCCCAGCCCGATGGCAAACATGGACTTTGTCTCTTATCCTCTGGGCTCTTACACCATGAACAACATCAAGTTTGGTGAAAGTGTAAAGGCTACTCCAAAAATATTCAGTACCAACTATTTCATGCGTGGTAAGGATGGCAATTTCGTAACCAGCAAGCTTGCCAAGAAGGTGTGGCTGCATTGGGCAGAAGGCCGTATCCACGGTGAGTACGAAGCATATGATACTCCTACCGGGAAGATTCCCCACTATGAGGACTTGAAGGCTCTCTTCAAGGAACACCTCAATGAGGATTTCTCCAAGGAGACGTATGACTACCTCTTCACCTTCCGCTGCACCAAGTGGACTGATAAACTCGAGAGGACCAAGGCTTACTACAAGAAGATGGATCCGAATACTCCCAAGGAGATCTTCGATTACTGGGATGCAGCAATCGCAAAGATCAACAAGGCCAAGGAAAAGTATGGTGATCTGATTCTTCCCGGTGCTTTCAAGGGTTAATTACCTGTAGATAGTATAGAAATTAGTAAATCATTGACGGCACGTATGGAATTCCATGCGTGCCGTTATTGCTGTCATTCAGTTATGATTGATTCGATAATGGCTGTTGCCAGATTTTCTCCACGGTCAAACCACTCAACCTCTGCTTGCACCATTACGTTTTCTTTGGTGACCTTCACGATCATGGCTCCATGGATAGACTCATCCCCATAGAGGTGAGCATAGGTGTAGGTGATCACATAGAAGCGGTTCTCATAGTCGATCTCATTCCTATGAACTGCTCGATCCTTGAGATTGGCATTATTCTCCAACTGGCTCTCAATGTCCCGTTTCGATTGGAGCAGGTAGTTCTGCAATGAGATAGGGGAAGAGAGAAGGGACTTGAGACCTCCTATGGCAGAGACCTTGCAGAAGTATCCTTTTGCCTTCAACGTATCTGGGGATGTCTTGATGGTGTAAACCTTGTTTCCACCTTGGCCTGGTAGGTAGAAAGAGCTGCTTCTCCAGTCAGGTTCCTTCTCCCAAAAAAAGGTCTCTGCTGAACCAAACAGCGGGTAGGAATACAATTCGGGCTTCTTTTCTTCAACTACAGGAACCTCTTTAGTTTCCTGCGGTTTAAGGGTATCCAGAAATGTAATCTGTGAAGCAAGGAATTCCTCGAAAATGGGTTTCCAGATGGCCTGCTCTTCCTTCGTACAACGCGTGGTGATGGAAATAAGGGTATCTCCAGCATGGATGATGTATACCTCAGTAAGAACTCCTGTCAGCGTTTCATAGCCATACTTCCAAGCGAACATACCATCGATTTCAGTAGTGGAAAGGTCGTACCATGTTCTCACTAGCTCTGACCTTCTGATTGCTTCCTCGAACACTTTTGAGGCCTTCAGAAGTTCTTCCTGACTGAAAGCAAGTGTCTGGGACCGGAAGGTTGCATTGTCACGTTCCTTACTCAATGGCTCCGCTTTCAAGGTGATGGTGTTATGCGCAGCATTTGCAGGTTGTAATCGCATGGTGTTCAAACCCTTGGGTTGCAGCGTATAGGTATAGGTTCCTCCTGGTTTTGCCTGAAGGGAGAATACCGTTTTCAGCTCGGCTACCTGCACTTCCATGGATTCGGGGACTGTGAAGGTGAAGTGCCGGGTAGTGATGGTTTGTCCTGCAAAGAGTGCAGAACCGGCAATGAGGAGTAGTATGATGAGAATTGTGGGGTTTCTGTGCTGTTTCATACGCTTGAATCCTGTTCTCCTTCTCAAGAGGTGAACCGTCTCTTTGCAAGCAGTACTGAGATGCTTCTCGGTTTTTCTCAGTATACCACAGGGTTGGTGGGAGCGGGTATGATAGAATAGTTGCATGAAGATACCCGCTCTCTTCCACACTTTGACAGCAGCATAATCTAAGCCATAACCCAAAAACCACACGCCAGCCACCCCAGGGTGGTTTTTTTC
>NZ_QUWK01000035.1 GCF_003429665.1 Sphaerochaeta halotolerans
TTCTAACGAATTCTCCAGTTTTTCACTGGAGCAGACTGATTCCATCGCTGGCGCAAACAAGCAGATAAAGAAACTCCTCCAAGCCTGTAATTATGAATACTCATTCGTAGTAAATGAAATAAGGGATGTTGATAGTATTCTGCATACTGATGAGCAGCTCTATCCAACCACATCGTATTCCTTTGCCATTTCAGTTGAGTGTATACCCTCTGGCTATGAATGGGTTGCAACTGAGCTGAAACGCAAAGAATCCAACCTTGAAAAATTAGAAGATCCGCATACTGAGATTGAGTTCAAAAAGCGGGTGGAAACGATGGGAAGAAAATACACTCCCAGACAGACAGCAAAGGATACCTGCCTGTTTGAGCCGTATACTTTCAGGATGTTCTCCCCATATGATTTTTTGGAAACTGAATACGGAAGATTTGGTGATATCTATCGATACAGGGAAGCAAAGGAGATAGCACTTTATAACGGCTTGGAGATTCCGAAGGACTGCTACGACCCAATCGTTGACAAACTATCACCCGATAGGAATGTGTATCTTGCTGATGGCACCATAGATAGAAAAGCTGAATTTGAACGCTTCAAGCAACTTATACGCTCTGGCGTTGGTGGTAAATCCTTATCTCCAAGTCCAGTCCGTGCCATCGAAGGTGATTGGCTCTCCAGCGGCTATGGGGTTATCTACAAGGGACGTGCATATAGTTTAGGTTCTATGGGGCGTGTCAAGATTACCGTAGATGCACACGAATATGGGGATAGTGAAGTCCAGTTCATCATTGATGACAAGCGGATCAGTGCTTCCCAGTTCATCGATATGCTTTCCACATATGAAGGGTGGCAGATGAGCTTCAAGTTTGAATCTAACTGATGCTGATGCAACAGGGCTTCTCCCCGTTCGAAGCGTGTGGTTTATAGATTTCTCCGAGCAGTCGCAACAAGTTACCGTATGACGAAGAATCCTCCGGTATATTGGCCTTAGTTGTATCTTGGACGACGATTGAATAGCTATCAGTATTCCATGATAAAATCCAGCATACTAGAACCACTTTCTGAAGGTGTGGATTCTTGTTCACGTGGAAGATTCCAATCTTTTCCCTCGTCCATTGTTCCGCATGAAAAGATGGGTTGTATGGAGACTGCCACTATCCTTTCACGCATGAGAAATGGTACAAAAATATGCAAGAATGCTGGTAGGCACCATGGAAGGAGAGGCATATGATCATCTATCTGGTAGGCATGGGATGTGTAGGAAAGACCACGACAGGAAGGTTGCTGGCTGAGAAGCTTGGCTTCACATTCTTTGACTTGGATGAAGAGGTTCAGGAATTCTATCAGAAGCCGATAGAGAGAATCCAAAACGAGTGCCTGACGATGAATGAGTTCAGAGAAAGAGCCAGTGTAGTGCTGGACCAACTGTTTTCCCGGAACATTGATTGTGTGGTGGCAGGAACTCCAGCAGGTTTGAAGTTCGCATATAACAGTGTCTACAAACGGCATAAAAAGGATAAGGAACTCTATTCGATACATCTGTACGATTCCTTCGAGAACGTACTGGACAGGCTGAGGTTTTACGACGTGGATTCAAACCCAATCGATGAACCCATGAGTCCAGCAAAAAGAAAGCGATACTTACGAGCAATCAAGGCAGACTACAGCTATTTCAAAAGCTCATACGAGCGTGCTGATCTTCAGATAAGCATTGAACACGTCCCACTGCACGATATCCCTGAGCTGATCGTTTCGGAACTTGGGAAACTGCAACAGCAGTGAGACTTCCAGATAGCACTCCTCTGGGTTGAACCTCTTCCGACCAGTAAAGGGAGACAGTGTCGGACACAATGTCTTCAGGAACACTCTTTCATTCCTTATTCAATGCCGTTTTCATTCCCCAACGGAGCGAGAGGAAAGGAATCAGCATGATGGTTCCTCTCTGGAGCGAGTGCCGGGAAAGCAA
>NZ_QUWK01000036.1 GCF_003429665.1 Sphaerochaeta halotolerans
CCCGCCCCCCTCCCGGGTGGCGCTCGGTCAACTTACCCGATTTGCCGCCTGTCAGTCAAGGCCTTTCGGGCCTTTTCCCCAAAGCTCCCTGCGAAGCTTTCCCGGCGGCCGGCGTAGGCCGACAAGAAGTGACTATACAGGACTTCCCTTTTACTGTCCAGTAGCTTTGGGAAAATCATGTGAGAAATCAAAAATCATTACTATTTCCCAAGTATATTACGTATTGATACACCTAATCATGTCATTTCAAGATCAAATTAGATGCTCTAATATGAGAAAAAATATTTGAAATTCTTTTTGAAATTATATCTTTTTGGTTTTCGATTGTCCCAAAAAGAGGAAAAGAGAAACCATCAAACCATACAATGCTATAAAAAGAATAACGTGCATGATGCTAAATAGAGAGCCAAACACAAAGAACACGAGCATCGCATGCAGATCTGTTGCCAGGCTGATAAAAGAATGAAAGGTATCAATACCCCAGGGCAAGCCATGGACTCAGGAGGCGTTGCCTCCTTTTCTGCCCAAAGGGGCGTGGTATCTCACCTTGCTTTCCCGGCACTCGCTCGGGAATGAATGGACAGTCGCCATTGGTTTTCAATACTCTGTTGAACCATATACTATCGGATAACACCGGTTGAAGAAAGAAATAGAAAGGGAGGAAGAACACCTGGCCAAACAAAGGAGATTGGAATAATTAGGAGAAGCACTACATATACGTGACTACGTTTCTTAGGAATGTACCTAGGAGCATCTTGCACCAAGAAGGGCGAGGCAACAACTATTGAGGCTGTGCCCATTCATCTTCCATAGTCAGCCCCGGAGGAAAACGCTTCAGTTGTCCCCATGCAAGAAAGCCCAGTGCATATACAAAGAATGTGGAAAGGGAAACTAATCAGATTGTAAAACAGAGCGTTCTCAGCACCCCTGAAAGTATCAAGAGATACCTACAACCCAACAATCAGCAAGCACCCCACTGGGAATCTACAGGAGCACCACAGGAATCGACCAAATTGCGAGCAACAGGGATATTCCCGCCTTACTGAACAAAAAGGGATATACTGGGTAAACCAGAATGAAAGGCTTCAATACCTCAGGGCAAGCCATGAACCCAGGAGGCGTTGACTCCTTTTCCGCCCCAAGGGACGGGGTATCTCACCGTACTTTCCCTGCACTCGCTCGGGAGAAGAACCATCATGATGGTTCCTTTCCTCTCGCTCCGTTGGGGAATCAGATTCTGCATTCCCTTATACAAAATCAACCGTATTGAAAAAAAGAAAAATCCGGCGGCTACCTACTCTCCCACGGCTGACCGTAGTACCATCGGCGTGAGGGTGCTTAACTTCCGTGTTCGGGATGGGAACGGGTGTGTCCACCCTGCTGTGGCCACCGGATCAATTCCAACACTTGGTTGCAGGTCTTCACATGCAACGAGTCTTGGCAGTCCAATAAAACTGTAAGAACAAACAAAAAAGCAAAAAAGCAAAAAAAGGGCCCGGCGGCTACCTACTCTCCCACGGTTGCCCGTAGTACCATCGGCGTGAGGGTGCTTAACTTCCGTGTTCGGGATGGGAACGGGTGTGTCCACCCTGCTGTGGCCA
>NZ_QUWK01000037.1 GCF_003429665.1 Sphaerochaeta halotolerans
GGCCTTTCGCTGTTCATGGTGGGTAAGGGCCAATAGAATATTCAAAACAGAGGGGTTATCTGCTATGGTGTCTGCAAGGAGTACAGCAGATGATCGACCCCCATTTCCAGAAATTATTCGCACTCGGCCTCAATATTGAAGAACCATGGCATATCACCTCAATCGAGATGGTACCTGCCAAGCGGAATCCCACTTTGATGGAACTGCATATCAAGATTGATTTCGCAGAAGGGGCAACATTCACATACCCTGGAGTTGAAGGAAAGTGCAAGGTCCACGATACCCGGGAAAAAACGTGGAGGCATCTCAATTTCTTCCAGTATCGTTGCTACATCACGGCGAGGGTTCCCAGGGTCATTACACCCGATGGCAAGGTCAAGACTGTTGCGGTCCCCTGGGCCCGCAGCGGAAGCGGGTTTACGCTGATGATGGAGGGTGTGATACTCACCTTGGTCAAGCATATGCCGGTCAGCACGGTGGCCCGGGAAATCGGCGAGCACGATACCAAGATATGGCGCTTGGTCGACTACCATGTGGAGGAGGCCCTCAAGGACCAGGACTTCTCGGATGTCAGTGCAATAGGGGTCGACGAGTACAGCCATAAGGGCCACAACTACATAACGGTCTTCCTCTCCCATCCTGGCATCGTCACCGATGGGAAGGGACGGCGCAAGCAGGCGGGAAAAGGAAGGGTTCTCTTTGTAACGGAAGGAAAAGACAAGGATGCTGTTCTGCGCTTTCTTGGGCGTTTCAAGGAAAAGAACGGTACGCCAGAAAAGGTGGAGGTGGCGACCAGCGACATGATCCACGGCTTTCGCAATGCGATGGGGGAGAGCTTCCCCAATGCCGTTGTCACCGTAGACAAGTTCCATGTGGTCAAGAATTGTTCTGATGCCGTGGATAGTACCAGGAAACGGGAGCTGCGCAGCAAGGACGCCGCAAAGACCAAGGATCTGAAAGAGACCCGGTACATCTGGCTGAAGAACCCCGACAATCTCACCGACAAGCAACGCACACGGCTAACACAGTTGTTGGAGGTAGAGTATCTGGACACGGTTCAGGCATACAGCTGCCGTCTTGAACTGCAGGAGTTCTATGAGACACACAATTCCTACAGTGAAGAAATGATATCAGCTTTTGAGGAGATGGTCATCAAATTCGCGAACTCTCCTGTCATGGAGATTCGCAAGTTCGCAGCGTGCCTGACAAGGAACGCCGTTGAGATTCTCAACTACTTCCAGACATTGAGGACCAATGCCATCCTGGAGGGGTTCAACTCAAAGATAAGCATAATCAAGAGTCGTGCAAGAGGCTTCAAGAACATGAGGAACTTCATGAATATGATCTACTTCGTCTGTGGAGAATTGTCTCTTCCACTACAGCCAATCATGTAGCTCTACCCACTACAAACAGCGAATAACC
>NZ_QUWK01000038.1 GCF_003429665.1 Sphaerochaeta halotolerans
CGAGGGTGTAACATAGTTTGTGTAAATGGAAATCTGCTATGCTAAAAGAAGGAGCAGCAAATGACCAAGAAAAACAAACGAGAGAAAGACGCCATCGATGACATCGTCGATCAGCTAGACCTTAACGGGGTTACCCAGGACGAACTGTTCGGAGCGGATGGTCTGGTCAAGGCACTGACGGCAAGGATCCTCAACAAAGCCCTGGAAGCCGAGATGGACAATCATCTCGGGTATCGCAAGCATTCTTCCGCAGGTGACCTAAGCGGTAACAATCGCAACGGATATTCCACCAAGAAGGTACTTACCCAAGACCAAGAGACTGCAATCAGAGTCCCGCGGGACAGAAATGGATCTTTCGAGCCGGCAATAGTGCCAAAACACGAGAAGAGGCTGCCGATTTTCAACGAGCAGATAATAGCCCTGTATTCCAGTGGGATGACCGTAAGGGACATTCAGGCGCACCTGCAGGAAATCTATGGGGTGGAGGTGTCACCCGAACTCATCAGCAGGGTCACCGACAGCATCCTCGACGAGGTCAGGGAATGGAGGAACCGGCCCCTTTCCCCCATCTATCCCATTGTCTATCTTGATGCCTTGCGGGTGAACAGCAGGGAGAGCGGCAAGAACCAGAACAAGGCACTGTACATAGCCCTGGGAATCAATATGGAGGGACACAAGGAAGTCCTTGGTTTCTATCTCAGCGAGAACGAGGGGGCCAGGTTTTGGATGGGAGTCCTCACTGACCTGAAGAACCGTGGGGTCGATGACATATTCATCGCCTGCATGGATGGCCTGACCGGTTTCCCCGATGCTGTAAAAGCAGTGTTTCCCCAGACCAGGATCCAGCTGTGCATTGTCCACATGGTACGCAACAGCACCAAGTTCGTCTCCTACAAGGACCTCAAGGCCGTTTGCAGGGACCTGAAGAAGATTTATACGGCCTCGACCGAAGAGGAGGCCCTGTTGGGCCTCGATGATTTCGGGAAGACCTGGAACGGTAAATACGCCATGATCCAGAAGTCCTGGGAAAGCCACTGGGACGACCTGAACGAATTTTTCTCATATCCTGAGGAAATCCGTAAGGTAATCTATACAACCAATGCCATAGAATCCTTGAACTTCTCGCTGAGGAAAGTGACAAAGAACCGGGCAGCTTTCCCCACAGATGAATCAATCTACAAGATTATGTATCTCGCCATACACAAAGCCTCGAAGAAATGGACCATGCCAATCAGGAATTGGGGTGTCGCACTGAACCAGTTTTCTATCATGTTTGAAGGAAGAGTAAAACTATAGAAAATCAATTACACAAAACTATTGACAACCCCC
>NZ_QUWK01000039.1 GCF_003429665.1 Sphaerochaeta halotolerans
TCTCGTATTGCAGTATCATGGCTGCAATGCGAAAGCTTGGCCCATTTTTGGGTAGTCAGTTCCCCATAGAAGTCTGTGGTCAATCTTTCCAACATTGCTTTTTGACGCTCATTAAATGTATATCGTTGGAACCATCCCTGGATTTTTAGTACCTTCTCGATGGTGTTTATTACCGTCTCTTGAGCCTCGTGTATTTGAGAGAGGTACCAGACAATCCAGGTTGTACATTCCAAATCACCACTCTGTGCCATCTGAAGCTGCTTGTAATACTCCTTTTGGTGTATCTTGAGCCGGGTGGCAAGACTGAAAAAGACTTTATTCTCGGTATTATTCTGATTCAACACATAATCGCTAATAATCCTTGCCATTCTACCATTGCCATCCTCGAAAGGATGAATCGTTAAAAACCAGAGATGGGCAATTGCACTTTTTACTACATTTGGAATTGTAGAAGGAGTGTTGACCCATGTAAGAAATGCCTCCATTTCCTGTAGAACACTCTCTGCTGGTGGGGCTTGAAAGAGGACTCGCTGGTTCTTGAATGATCCTTCAACTACAGCAATGGCATCTGTTCGATAGGCTCCAGTACGAATAGAAAAAGGACCGCTGATGTTTTGCGGAAACAGCGTACGATGCCAAGAAAACAGTCTCTCATGGCTGACCGGTTTATCTGACCCTTTTAAAGCATCCAGCAAGGATTCCACTACTCCTTCAATGTGGGGACCCGAGAGTTTCATTGAGGCATTAGGAACATGTAACCTACGGCAAAGTGAAGAATACAGTTTTACTTGTTCAAGATGTTCACCTTCGATTTCATGTGAGTGGTAGATTTCATCGGTGAGAATTTGTGCTTCAAACTCAAATTTCCCCGGTATGCCCGTTTGGGCGAGCAATGTTTCTACTATTCCTTGTGCATATGCAAGCTCACCGAGTGTTGCAAGCAAGAGAGAAGCATCAAACGTAAGATTAGGCCAGTCAGGGAGTTGCCAAATGTAACGACTCATATAGGCATCATACACTACATGCGTAGATTAGACAACTCTTTCTACGCATTATTACTAATTATTTTGCGTAATTTAGGATATCTATGCTACGCAAGGAACCCTTTTATGCCGAGAAACTTTGTCCATCTTGTCTGCTTCAGTAAATCAGCTATACGCTATTCCTTTGATATCAATTTCTTTGGTGAGATTGAGACGAATTTTAGATGAGCCCCCCATTACTGACCTTTGGACCATCGAAGGGGAACAGGAGAACATCGAGGTCTGGAAGACTGAAGACACCAATCTATTCAATTCCATAGACCCGGTTGCCTACTTCTT
>NZ_QUWK01000040.1 GCF_003429665.1 Sphaerochaeta halotolerans
GGGATGGCCTCTACTCGACAATCTTTCCTGACGATATCATCAGGAACAAACAGTATGGACTCTCCGAGATACGCTGTGTCCTGGAATACAGGAAAGACTTCTCCCTAGCGAGCCCAAGGACAAGAGCCAACTGGAGAGCCTGGTTCAAGGGTATGTGGGAGGCTGTGGTCGCGAGGATCCAGCTGAGCATTGGCTGCAATTTCCCCAAGAAAGACATCTCAACTGCGCTCCTCAGCTTTTGCAAGAAGGTCGGTGATGGCTGGCTCCGCTATGTGCTGGACCTTTTCCACACTGAATCCAACAACCTTTGCATGTTCCTCGACCTGGTTGCCACTACCATCACCCCAGGGAGCGAAAAACTGCACAAACCCCATGTACATGGGGATGCAGGCCTCTTGCCGAAGAGGGGCAAGCCGCCCCCGGGAGGATGAAAACGATGGAATTGAAGGACTTGAGACCGAATGAGATGCAGAAGTACCACACAGCCGGGGAGGTCATCAGCCTTGGCTGCACCGACACGGCCATCAGGCGGGGCCGGACGAAGCTGGGATGCACCAGGAAAACATTGCTGAAGTATGTACGGTGGCATGAAAGTGGGGATGTCTCGTCGTTCAGCCACCACAACAAGGGCCGCAAGCCGGCAACGACCAAGCCACAGGAAACAAGGAAGCTGGTCGAGCAACTGTACAAGGAGAAATACTGCAATGCCAGCTTCACCCATTTCGTAGAGATCCTGAGGGAGGACCACCACATCCACCTGTCGGACGGGACACTGCACTCAATCCTGAAGGGGGCATACCTGGTCTCCCCTTGTTCGAAGAAGGCAACCAGGAGACAGATGGAGAAGCGGCTGAGGCTGGTCGCCAGGAAGGAGCACCTGAGCAAGGCCGAGAGTGAGCAGGTCAACGCAGCCTTTGCCGTACTCGACGACGCCGATGCGCATCCCAGGAGGCCCAGGAGCAAGTATTTCGGTGAGATGGTGCAGATGGATGCCAGCGAGCTCGTCTGGGTCCCCGGGGCGGGCAAGTGGCACCTGCATGTGGCCATAGATGATGCAACAAGCGAGGTGGTGGGGGCATGGTTCGACACCCAGGAGACCCTGGACGGCTATTACCATGTACTGTACATGATCCTCAGGAACTACGGCATCCCCTCGCGCTTCAGGACCGACCGCAGGACCGTCTTCGAGTACAAGTCCCTCTCCAAACCCGATGAGGAAAAGGATACCTTCACCCAGTTTTCCGCAGCCTGCAAGACCCTGGGCATCGAGCTCGAGGCAACCTCCGTACCTCAGCGGAAGGGTCGAATT
>NZ_QUWK01000041.1 GCF_003429665.1 Sphaerochaeta halotolerans
TCTGTGTGGTATCGTAGAAATACCTAAAATGGTAGTGACCTTTTCCCTATTTTGGTTGTGACAAGAAAGGGGCACTTGCAACAAATGTCCCATCGAATCTACCTTCTTGTTGACTAAAACGACAAGGAGAACAACCGGAGTATGTTGAAAATGTCCCAGATAGATACTATCAAGAACATGTGGAGAGATGGAAGGTCCAAGGCAGAGATAAAAGAAGTGACAGGACTGGACAGGAAAACTATCAGTAAATACATCAATAAAGAGGATTTCAGCAAAGGGCCTGAGATGTATGCAAAAGAACAGAGAGGCAGCAAGCTTGACCCGTACAAGCACATCATAGACGAGTATCTGGAAAAACAGAGCGAGTATTTCCATAAGCAGCGACTGACTGCGCTGAGAATGCATGAGATTCTGGTCACCAAGCATAAAGCCAAGGAATTGGAACATTCCTACATTCTCGTACGTAAATACATGAAGTCATGGAGAAACCAGCGGAGAAGGAACAATGGACCAGGCACCCTTAAGCTGGTATGGCATCCTGGGGAAGCCCAAGTCGATTTCGGGGAGGCGGATTTCATCGACACGGATGGAAGTTATGTCCGTAAGAAATACTTCGTCATGTCATTTCCCCACAGCAACATGGCAATCTATGAGATTCTACCAGGCGAGAACGGGGAATGTGTTTGTCAGGGGCTGCTGGATTTCTTCATGTTCATTGGAGGAGTTCCCTACCTAATCGTATTTGACAACGCTACCGGCATAGCAAAGCGCTATGCGAACATCGTCCAGCAATCGGAGCTTTTCACCAGGTTCCGGCTTCATTATGGTTTTGTAGCCCAGTTCGCAAATGTTCGCTCAGGATGGGAGAAGGGCAATGTTGAGAACAAGGTGGGCACCTTGCGTCGCAACCGCCTGTCTCCTCCCTTGGAACTAGCCTATCCTCTTCAGGATTTCAATCGTAATGTAATGATTCCTGATTCCTTTGCCTTCCGCGCAGAGGAACTGCATTACGAGAAAGGCAAGACAGGCACGGAACTGTTCATCCAAGACAGGAAGGCATTGATGGCATTGCCTGCAAAACCATTCCATGTTGCCAGGATAGATACCATGAGGACCAATGGCACCGGATGTTTCAGGATGGAGAGTGGCCA
Source organism: Sphaerochaeta halotolerans (assembly GCF_003429665.1). GTDB lineage: Bacteria > Spirochaetota > Spirochaetia > Sphaerochaetales > Sphaerochaetaceae > Sphaerochaeta > Sphaerochaeta halotolerans. Next base: position 1,152 of record NZ_QUWK01000041.1, read on the forward strand.
TACGTATGTACTTGGTTCTGGATATGCGAATGATGCAGTGCTGGTCTCAAGGGGAGCCTGGGAAATCTCGGTCTATACACGTGGAGGTGAATTCATCAGGAC
>NZ_QUWK01000042.1 GCF_003429665.1 Sphaerochaeta halotolerans
ACTGCTGGGAGCCTCCACGGAGACCGGCATCTTCCACTGCACCTGTGGGGGGGAGCCGGTAAGCTGGCATGCCTTTGCAGAGAGGATCGTAGAGAGGGCAGGGCTATCGGTCCCGGTGGAATCCTGCACCACCGATGAGTTCCCCCGTCCTGCCAAACGGCCCGCTTACTCCGCCCTGGAGAACAGGCATTTACACGACACCATCGGAAACAGCATGCGAGACTGGAAGGAAGCCCTGGACAGCTTCATGGAACATTACCTGGAACAGGAGAAGAACGTATGAGCAAGACCTACCTGGTGACCGGAGGTGCCGGCTTCATCGGCTCCAACTTCATCCATTATATCCTTGAGAGGCACCAGGACATCCTGGTGGTGAATGTTGACAAGCTCACCTATGCAGGGAACCTGGAGAACCTGAAGGCTGTCATGGATGATAAGCGGTATGCATTCATACAAGCCGATGTCTGTGACCGGGAAGCCATGGTAAGACTGTTCGAGCAGTACCACATTGACTATGTGGTCAACTTCGCCGCAGAGAGCCATGTGGACCGCTCGATCACCGACCCAGGGGTGTTCGTGAGCACCAACGTGATGGGAACACTGAACCTCCTGGATGCCGCGAAGAGCTCCTGGAAGACAGGGGAGGACTCGTACCGGGAGGGGGTGAGGTTCCTGCAGGTATCCACCGACGAGGTATACGGCTCCCTCGGGCCTGAGGGGTTCTTTACCGAGACCACCCCCCTGGACCCCCACAGTCCCTACTCGGCAAGCAAGGCCTCGGCCGACCTCCTGGTGAAAGCCTATGGGGATACCTACAAGCTGCCGGTGAACATCACCAGGTGCTCGAACAACTACGGCCCCTACCAGTTCCCCGAGAAGCTCATTCCCCTGATGATCAACAACTGCCTGAACAAAAACAGCCTTCCCGTGTATGGGGACGGCATGCAGGTCCGTGACTGGCTGTATGTGGAAGACCACTGCAAGGCGATAGACCTGGTGCTCCGGAAGGGTACCCTCGGTGAGGTGTACAACATAGGCGGGCACAACGAGAAACCCAACATCGAGATTGTGAAGAACATCATAGCCTATGTAGCTGAGAAAGTGGACCCAGGCATTGACGAAAGGCTCATCAGGCACGTTACTGACAGGAAGGGGCATGACCGGCGCTACGGCATAGATCCCACCAAG
>NZ_QUWK01000043.1 GCF_003429665.1 Sphaerochaeta halotolerans
GCTTCTTCATGCTTCAATCATACAACACTTGACAAGTGAATAGTAGTGTTTCAATACAAATTGTCAAATAGAGCCTTGTTTTATGCAATAGAACAGGTGTTTTGGGTAATTTTATAGAAACATGTTACAACTTGGGCGGAATTTGGGTTCTGTGTCTTTTACCATAGCATCATTCAATCTTAATACATCCCTCCATATCACGAGGTCTCTTGCTTTTTAATAAGTAACAACAAGACTCATTGTCTGGAATAGCAATAAAATTAGATTTGCTTTCAATATCTAATAGTTGTGATTCTTTTATTAGCCTCACCTTCCAGTTAGGCATATTAGTAGGGGCTTCGAACTCACTTGCAATATCTTCAAGGCTTTTTGTGCATAGTAACAAAACAAGTTTCTTGAAGTAATCTTTATAATCGCTATATATATAATACTCTATCTCTCGATATTTATCAAAAAGTCGTCTTTTTGTGGCATTTGCAACATTCCAAAATGACCACCAATAGTTATAAAAATTGTACTCACCATCAACATCAATGGTCAGCATTGCTCTTTGTAGTTTCCCATCAATTTCAATTTCCTTATTAAAATATCTTGAAAATACAGATTGTACCAACTTAAGGTCTATTTCATTAATCTCTTCAGGATTATAGTCATAATTGATACAGTAGAAAAGGAAATCTATCCTACCACGAAGTAATTCATTATCTTCAGAATCGAAAATTAATTGTTTTATACTTGGCTTGTTTCGAATAATTTTTGATTTAATTTTCTCTTCTTCTACTTGCTCCTTTGCAAATGTTGATTTTTGAGAATCTATTGAAGCTAAATGTTGATAAATATTTTTACATCCATAACTTAATTCATTAATTAAATTAATTACACCATCAAAAGTTTGCGGACTCCTAATTATATCGGGTCTTTTACCGTCCTTATCTATATCCCCTCTTGAAATTATATTCCTTACAACTCTCATCCAATCTTGAAAGCATTTTCTATCAAAATCTTTGACTTTAAGAAGGTATTCTGTTTGTGCAAAAAAAAGTACTTTAATGCTATAGGTTATTCGCTGTTTGTAGTGGGTAGAGCTACATGATTGGCTGTAGTGGAAGAGACAATTCTCCACAGACGAAGTAG
>NZ_QUWK01000004.1:0-109871 GCF_003429665.1 Sphaerochaeta halotolerans
ATAGTGAGTATTTTCGAACAGTACCAGAATAGGGAATTCCCACTACCATTTTATCCAATTTCTCTTGACAAAACACATCATCAGCGACGGCGCGACCTGGATACGGAACCTCAAGGAGGAGTTCTTCCCCGACGCCCAGCAGATCCTGGATCTCTACCATGCCATAGAGAACATCCACAGCTTCGCCCGGTACCGTTTCAACAACGACGAGAGCCGTGCCGTCCCGTGGGCGCAGCAGATGTCGGCGCTGCTCAAGGATGGACAATACCGCAGGGTGATCGACGAAGTGGCCTCCTACAAAGGCAAAACGATTCCGAATGTGGTGAACCTGTATACGTATCTGACCAACAACATCGGGAACATCGACTACAAGAAATATCGCGATGAGGGCCTGTATGTCGGCAGCGGCGCGATCGAGAGCAGCAACAAGACGGTGCTCCAGCGTCGGCTGAAGCAGGCGGGTATGCGCTGGGACGCGGCCACCGCGCAGAACATGGTCACTCTCAGGGCGAAAGCCGCCTCCGGGAAATGGATCGAGGAGGTCGAGCATTATATCTCGGACTTCTTTGCGAACCTGGACTACAAGGATCTTAAGACGCTCCCCAGGTTCTGAGGTTGTTTACATATTTACCCATAAAACCTATCTATACCCTCAATGGCCTCGGAAATTACCACCCGTATGCAGATTCTGATTTTTATTTTATTCCCCAACGGAGCGAGAGGAAAGGAATCAGCATGATGGTTCCTCTCCCGAGCGAGTGCCGGGAAAGCAAGGTGAGATACCCCGTCCCTTGGGGCGGAAAAGGAGGCAACGCCTCCTGAGTCCAGGGCTTGCCCTGGGATATTGATACCTTTCATTGAAGAAGTGTTACATTAAGGCGATAGAAGACTTGCTCGCGAACAGAAAGGTCGGATCCATGGCTAGCATTAGGCATCATCAGGCATCTCCCCTGAGCCATTCCTTGGTGATATCACAGGCTTCATGGTATCTAGCAGATGCCTTCGGCTTGGACAAGGAGTCATGTGCTAGGGGGCTCCCCTGCACGATTTCTTCCTGTATGATTGGAGAAGAGAGAACCATCCCCGCCATGCCATGAGGCATGCAGGGATTGCACTTGAGAATACTCGAATGTATTTTGAGATAGAAATAAGATGGAAAAGGATATACTATATGATTCATATGTAGCCCCTTTCAAACATCTTCTACCGCTATCAAAAGTCTTTGTTGGTCAGTATGGTTGGCTCATCAAAGGATCTGGTTTCCGTGTTAAAACTCCCTAAGTGAGATTGCATCAAGATGGATTGCTGTATGAAACGTAGACATCCAAATATCCAATCAAAAAAGGACAGGGAATGGGTAACATAATTGATTATGTCAAATTGGCAAAGGATAGCTTTGATTCAAGGCCTTTCTGCGAAGTCGACAGTCTCGTATTGTCACAATTCGCGTATCTACGATTCAACGGATTTGTGCCTGGAATCTCTTCACTGTATGGTTCTATCAGTGTACGGGAGCTCATGGAACAGGATAATTTGGAGTCGCTTTTCCTGGACGTTCGTGATAAGAGGAACAATCGAAAGCTGTTGTCGGCTCTTGCCGATAGCCCAAGATTCCAAGATATAAGGATGACCTGGTACGTGGAACATACAGATCCAGTTCAGGAAAAGCAGTTTTCTGCAATTACGTTTCTGATTGGTGAGGGGATAGCATACGTTGCCTTCCGAGGAACTGATTCAACATTCGTGGGATGGAAAGAAGACTTCAATATGGCATTCCTTAATCCAGTTCCTTCCCAAGAGGAAGGTGTAAAATACCTGAACAGGTTCGTTGGAAGCCCATATCGGACTATGCTTGTTGGAGGGCACTCAAAAGGAGGCAATATCGCCGTGTATGCCTCAATGTATTGTGAACAAAGCATTCAGGATAGGATACATGTTATATTCAGTCATGATGGCCCAGGATTCACTGACGATATTTTCCTCAGCGAAAACTATGCGAAAACGAAATATAAAATCAGAAAGACGTTGCCGCAGTCTTCTTTGATAGGGATGCTCCTACAACAACAGGAGGAATTCAAGGTAGTCAAAAGCAATCGATTTTGGATTATGCAACATGATCCCTTTTCCTGGCTGGTCAATGGTGTCGATTTTCAATATGCAGACAATCTGAAGGGAAATGCTTCCTATTTCAACAGGGTCTTGAATAAATGGGTATCATCGTTTGACAAGGAACAAAGGGAAGTCTTTGTGGATTCTCTTTATCATGTCATAAAATCCACAAATGCAAAAACCTTCAAAGACCTGTTGCTCAATAAAAAAGGGAAAATATTTGCCGCAGTATATGCCATCAAGGACATCGATGAAGACACAAGACGATTTATATTGAAGACTCTCGGCTCTCTCTTTGTTTTATTGGTTCGTGAATTTGATAAACATGGATCATGGAAACCTTGATTGTGTTGTATGTAAGGCGTAATCCCATTTCGATTTCGGATACACCTTGACTTGCACTACTCTGAAAACCCTCGCGTAGAGCAATGCCATGGTTTCTGACATTCTCATACTCCTCTGTCCTTTCTGAGAGGTCATACAAGAGAGAAGTCGGCTCGTTTCTCCTCTTTGGATACACTTTTGATCTTGATGGTAACCGCGTCCCCCATGCGATAGACTTTTCCAGTCTTTCGCCCGGTGAGTGTGAATTCCTCTTTATCAAAATCGTAGTGGTCTCCTTTGAGCTCAGAGATATGCACCAACCCCTCAATGACATAGTGAGACAACTCCACGAACATTCCAAAGCTCGCTATACCGGAGATGATCCCATCGTATGTCTCTCCTACCTTTGATGAGAGGAATTCCATCGATTTAATCTTGATGAATTCACGTTCAGCCTGGGTTGCCCTGATCTCCCGCTCTGAGCAGTGTGTACAGATTGATTCTAGCTTCGTAGACAAGGTTGCCGTTTCGGATTTTGCAATTCCCTTTTTATTGTTCTCCTTGCTTGCATAGTATTTCAACAGCCGATGCACCACCAAATCGGGATACCTTCTAATCGGAGAGGTGAAATGGGTGTAGGCGTCAAAAGCCAAGCCAAAATGGCCTTTGTTCTTTGTGCTGTAATATGCTTTTGTCATAGATCTGAGAGCAACTTTCTCGATAAAGTATTTTTCGTCAAGGTTTTCGACAATATCGAGTATTTTCCTGTAGTCATCTGATTCAACTTCCTTGTCAAGTTGGTATTTCAAGCCCAATCGCTCAAGAAGTGCAAGAAAGCTTTGTATTGACTGCTTATCGGGCTTTTCATGGACCCTATAGACAAATGGCTTCTGGTTCTTATTGGTATCTTGCTTTGCAATATGGTTAGCAACAGTACGGTTGGCAACAAGCATGAACTCCTCAATCAACCGGTTTGACTCAATTCTTTCTCGTGGCTTAATAGCATAGGGAACTCCCTGCTCGTCAAGAGAGATTGCCGCCTCAGAGATGTCAAAATCAATGGAACCCATTTCTTCCCTCGCTCTGCGAAGAACAAGAGAGAGCATTTGCATAAGATGAATAGTCTTAGCATGTGCATGCTTCTTCCCTTTGATTATTGCTTCCACCTCTTCATAGGTAAAACGCTCTGCACTCCTGATAATGGTCTCTTTGATCCGATACGTCTGCACAATGCCTCGGGAATCGATTTCCATGATCACCGAGAAAGCAAGGCGGTCAGTGTGTGGTTTGAGGCTGCAAAGATCATTGGAAAGCCGCTCAGGAAGCATGGGAATTACGTTATTTACAAAATAGACAGAAGTCCCTCGTTCATATGCTTCTTTATCTATGGCTGACCCCTCACTTACATAGTGGGAGACATCGGCAATATGTACTCCCAGTTCAAAACGACCGTTTTCCAATTGTGTGAGGGAGATAGCATCATCAAAATCCTTTGCAGATTCCGGGTCAATGGTAAAACAGGGTATCAATCGATAGTCCTCACGTTTTTTCAATTCAGTTTGTAGGTCAAATTCGGGAAGCTTGGAAAGTTCCTTGTTTACTTGTGTTGGAAATGGAATCGTCAAATTGTTGTTTCGGGCAACCATAAGGAGATCCATCTCCTTGTTTTCCGGCTTTCCAAGGATATCAATGATGGTTCCTGTAACAGTATGGTCATCTTCCTTCCACCCAGTCCTCTTTATCACCACAAACTCACCATTCTTTGGCATTCTCCCTATCTTTGGGGAAGATAAGGAATCCTTCGGAATAATGATTGGATTGTTGTACCGTTCATCGCTCGGAATGACTAACCCGCCTTCCTTGCTTCTTTTAAAAACACCAATGATCTCTTTTTCCTGTAATTTGAGGATTTTGACAATTCTACCTTCAGGATTCTTCTTTGGTATCTTTTTCAGTATTTCAGCAGAAACATAGTCTCCATCCATAGCATTCAGCATATGTTCCAACGGAATAAAGATATCAGTTCCTTTCTTGACGAGTACGAAACCGAATCCCTTTGCATGAACGGAAAGGTATCCCTTAATCATTTTCCCTTGTGTTTTTTGTTTCTTGGTTGGATTCCCGCTGGTTTTTTTGTCTGTCTTTTTAGGCACGGTATCTACTCCTTGGTTCTAATCAGAAGTGGAGAAAGCTCATTACTATTCTTGGCTGAATCATTCTCCTATCAATCGGTTTCCCCTCTGTGCATTGTAGCATGTAAAAACTGATGTATCATACCATTCGTTTCATTCCCCAACGGAGCGAGAGGAAAGGAATCAGCAGGAAGGTTCCTCTCCCGAGAGAGTGCCGGGAAAGCAAGGTGAGATACCCCGTCCCTTGAGGCGGAAAATGAGGCAACGCCTCCTGAGTCCAGGGCTTGCCCTGGGGTATTGATACCTTTCATTGCGCCAGCATTACAGCAAGGAGTCCCTCCACGTCCTCCTTCGTTTTTTTGTTCAGAGAATTCTTTCTTGGAGCTGTGTTTCTTCAGCAACAGGGGATGATCCCCTAGTAATTTGCTATCCTTTTACGAGCTCATGGTGTATACTTGCAGAAAACGGGAGGATGTGGATGAAAGCTAAGATTGTCTATTTTTCTCACGGTGGGGGACCACTTCCCCTCTTGGGAGACCCTTCACATAGAGCGATGATACGCTTTATGAAACAGCTTGGCAACGTTTTGCCACGACCCAAGTCAATTGTAGTCGTTAGTGCGCATTGGGAGGAGGAAAAGCCAACACTTATCGCATCTCCAACTCCTTGGTTGCTATATGACTATTATGGTTTCCCTAAAGAAGCGTATGAGATAACCTATCCAGCTCTTGGCAATCCAGATCTTGCCAAGAGCATTGCAACTCTACTAGGGGATGCTGTGCTGAGTGAAACACGTGGGTTCGACCATGGAATGTTTATTCCACTCAGTCTGATGTATCCAGAAGCCTCCATTCCAACCATACAACTCTCACTTCTTTCTTCCCTCTCAGCTGCAGATCACTGGAATCTTGGAGAGAAGCTCAGACCTTTGCTTGATGAAGACATTCTTTTTATAGGCTCTGGATTTTCGTTTCATAACATTCGGCAATTTTGGAAAGGAGATGACGAACAGAACAATGCATTTCAGAACTTTCTTATTGATACATGCAGTACCGATAAGCCTATTGAGAGTAGAAAACAGGCATTGATACACTGGGAGAATGCCCCCTATGCCAGGTATTGCCACCCACGTGAGGAGCATCTGCTTCCTCTTCTTGTTTGCCAGTCACTTGCGCAAGGGACTGCTGAGTTGATTTTTGATGACAAGATCCTCGAACGCAGGGCGGTTGCGTTCCTCTGGAGTTGATTATACTCGGTATTATGAGGATTCTATCTCTTTCTTTTTTGTCTGTTTGCCGGTACTATGCAAGCAAGATGAGGAGCAAAACCAATGAATGAAATTATCGTAACTGACGACAACTTCAAAGAGGAAATACTCCAGGCGGATAAGCTGGTGTTGGTGGATTTCTGGGCCCCTTGGTGTGGTCCATGCAAAATGATTGGACCTGCGGTATCACAGCTGGCGCAGAAGTATGCTGATACACTGAAAGTAGCGAAAGTGAACGTGGACGAAGCAGAAAGCCTTGCAAACATGTTCAATGTAAATTCGATTCCTACCTTGATGCTTTTCAAGGATGGAGAGGTAGTTGACCAGAGAATGGGTGCAGCCTCCCTGTCCGTCATTGAAGGATTCGTAAAACAACATCTGTAGGAGATGGGGAGGCTACTCCCCAATCAATCCTCGTAGTGTTCCTCTGAGTTCTTTGTTCCGAATGATGCGTTACGTGTAGCGCAGATATACCAATCGTCCAAGCTGTTGGTATCTCTCAGTTGTTCCCTGCATATGCTTCTCGTGGCAGTGCTGTCAGTACTGTTGATGGATGCATTGGCCTCCTTGCTGTTCCAATGCCCTGCCTCTGCAATGAGCTGAGCTTGTCCAAGGAGCGCTTTTGAACCGAACCCGTCATAGGTTTGCGTGGTATGGTTCCCCCAGATAACAGCGTCAAGCAGTGGTGCATCCCATTGAGGGCTTATGGCAAGCGTCAAGCATCCATTGTTTGCGCTCAATCCAGCTAGGTTTTCTGAGCAATAGGTCCCTGATGCTATTTCCCCCTTGGAAAAAGCAATCACAAGGTAGTCGCCTCGTTCCACCCACAGCTCAGGAAAGATGATTCGGTCGGTGTACTCCTGTTCTGTCCCTGCGTAGATGGTGATTCCCCCAAGATTGCCTCTGTTCGTTACATATAATTCCACACGGTCAGGGTTGCTTTCGCTTCCCTTGGTGGATATCTCGTTGATCAAGAGGGAAGGGGGATTGGTGTTCTTTGCCCAAAGCAAGAGGGAGAAACTGATACTATTCCCTCGTAGATCCTCAGCCCTTCCCTGTAAGGGTAGTCCCTCACTCAGGCTCATCGCATCCTTGAATGCAATAACCAGGGAAGCCTTTGTAACCTGCTTGCTTGCAACTTGATTTCCCTTTGCTTGGAGTTGGATTGTATCTTGATTGATGGGTTCATCAAAGACAAGCAGTGCAGATTGACGGTCGAGAGAACTGATTTTCAGTAAAGTGGGCGGTGTGCTGTCTACTGAACTAAGCAAATTGACAGGGGTAGGCCCTTGATGGTCGCAGCCACAACCAATACAGAGCTGAATGGTCAGGAGTATGGCAAGTACAATGTATCTCATATCCTCCAAGTCATGAATGATGCGTCTTTGCTTCAATTGACAGGCATCGGGATAGCCAATAGACTTTCCACATTCATGGAGGCTGAACACATATGTCCAAGCTTTGGCAGAAAGATTATTCACTCGATTCCTTGATGGAGGAATTTACCGTAAGCAACGATTACATTCTGGACCAGCAACTGGTTATCGCCGATTGTCTAGGTTCCATCGCCCATGCACGAGGATTACACCAAATAGGAATCCTGGATGCAGAGGAACTTGCTTCCCTGGAAGCGGGTTTGAAAAGAATCATTGTCCTTAAACAAGAAGATTCATTTGCCATTACCAAGGAGCATGAAGATTGCCATACGGCTATTGAGGGTTTCTTGACCGATGAATATGGGGAAGTAGGGAAGAAGATTCATACTGGTCGGAGCAGAAATGACCAGGTGCAGACAGCCTTGCGGATTTGGATGCGAGAATTCACCATCAAGCTTTGCAAGGCTACCGGAGACCTCTGTGAGACACTGCTCTCCTTTGCCGAGAAGCATGCAGAAGTTCCCATGCCGGGGCGTACCCATATGCAGATTGCCATGCCTTCATCCATTGGCCTTTGGGCAGCAAGCTATGCAGAGGAGCTCTATGATGAGGCACAGCATCTGATGCATCTCTCTTGGTTGTTCGACCAGAGTCCCCTTGGCTCTGCTGCCAGTTACGGCGTACCGTTGCCTCTGGACAGACAATTCACCGGGGAGCAGATGGGATTCACCCGTGTTCAGAACAATGTTTTGTATGCGAACAACAGTAGAGGGAAGTTTGAGGCAATGCTCCTTGATGGTTGTGATTACATTGCGCTTACCCTGAGCAAGCTTGCCCAGGATTTGATCCTGTTCACCCTTCCTGAGTTTGGCTATTTCTCACTTCCCAAAGAACTGTGCACGGGTTCATCCATCATGCCACAGAAGAAGAATCCTGATGGACTTGAACTTGCAAGAAGTCGCTCCTCAGTGGTATCGAGCTGTGCAGCACGGGTCAAATCCATTATTAGGAGCCTTCCTTCTGGATACAACCGGGACTTCCAAGATACCAAGGAACCGCTGTTGACTGGAACAAAAGGCACGTGGCAGTTGGTACAGATCTTCCAAAGGATGATTGAAGGATTGCAAGTGAACGAAGAAGCCTTGATTGCAGGATGCACACCAGAGCTCTATGCTACTGATGTGGTTTTGCAGGGAGTGCTTGATGGCAAGAATTTCCGTGATACCTACAAGGATGTTGGGTTGCATCTGGAGCAAGTCCGTAAAGCTGACCCAGTGCAGACCATTAAGAACAGGAGCAGTATTGGAACCACAGGCAACCTGGGTTTGGATGAAGACCAGTTCTTCGTCTCTCTGATGAAAACTGGTTGTGATGAGGTACTTGCCAGTTATGCCGAAGTGTACCAGAAACTCAGTGGTCTGGAAGGTGTAGAGACAGTCCTGTACTAGAATGCCAAATGAGAATAGACAAGAAGAAAGGACCTAGCAGGTCCTTTCTTCTTGGTAGTGAGAGGTATTTACAGGTTTGAAACGCTCATTTCAGTATGTTTTTGCAGCATGGGAGTGTGCTTGACCGCCTGATGGTAGGCTTCTGCAATATTGGTGCAGTAGTCACCAATGTGCTCCAGATGTCTGATCTTCTCCAGGAGCAAGAGTTCCACACGTACGTCAGCCTTTCCTCCGCTTAGTCGTTCCTGGACAGCCTGGCTCAGCCTGTTACGGTAGCTGTTAATCTGTTCCTCATATTCATTTGCCATCTGCATTTCAGCTTTGGTAAGGGTCTTGTCCATACGGTCTCGGACATAATCAAGGAAGTCCTGAACAATCTGCTGATACGTTTTGAGGTCCTTGTCAGTCTCCTCGTCGAATACCCAACCTTGAGCAAATCTTCGCTGGCTGAGCATGGTCAGGTTGAAACAGCTGTCGGTTACCGATTCCAACTCATCCATAACCCTGATAAGACAGTTGAGGGAGGAAGCATTAGTGGGGGTTTGGGAATCTTGCAAGAGGTGTACGCAGAAGTCAGAGAGTTGTTCCTGCATCTGATCGGCGTACTCCTCATCCTTTTTCATTGCCTGGACATCGCTTTCCATATTCGCATTTGGATTGTTGAACATACCGCGGTAACGAGTGAGCATATTACAAGCAAGGTTTGCCATCTTCTTGATTTCATCACGGATTGCCAGCATATATATTTCAGGACTGTCGATGAAGATACCACCGATGTATTTGAAGTGGTAGGTTCCTTCATCGTACTCAGCCTTTGCAGGCACCAAGCGTTTGATGAGTTTGGCATATTGGGAAACAAAGGGGAAGAAGATGATGGTGTTTATTACATTGAACACCGTGTGGAACATGGCAAGGAAGAGTGGAAGCTGGCTGCTGAGCGCTGTTCCTGAGAGGGCGAAGATGTTACCAGGGGTAATCCAATTCACAAACGTCAAGAGAGGGTGGAAGAGAATCAAGGAGATCAAACTTCCAAATACGTTGAAAATGATGTGAGCCCACGCAGCCCGTTTTGCAGTTGTACTGGTACCGATGGAGGCGAGATACGCCGTGATGGTTGTTCCAATATTGGAACCCAAGATCATAGCAGCTGCGGCCGAAACTCCAAGCCAACCATTGTATGCCATGGTAAGGGTCATTGCCATGGCAGCTGAGGAAGACTGGACTACCATCGTAATAAGTGTTCCTATGATAATACAGAGAATATTGACCCAGAGTGTATCGTTGTTGATTGCGGAAAGGAAAGCCAATGTATCCACATTCCCGGTAATGTCCGGGATTGAGTGGCTCATGAAATTCAATCCAAGGAACAGAATTCCGAATCCTAGCAACACGTCAGCAATATCACGGTGCTGTGCTTTTTTGCTGAACATCAGCGGACCGGCAAAGGCGATGGAAATGAGTGCCAGAACGGTAATGTCAACCTTGAACCCCAATAATGCCACCAACCAGCCGGTAAAGGTGGTACCGATATTGGCACCGAGGATGACTCCGATGGCTTGGGTGAGCCCCATCAGTCCTGCATTGACAAAGCTGACTACCATAACCGTGGTTGCTGAGGAACTTTGGATTATGACAGTAATAAGCATACCGGTGAGTATGGAAACAAACCGATTCTTTGTCATGAGGTTAAGGACTGCCTTCATCTTGTCACCGGCAGTTTTCTGGAGACCTTCACTGAGGAGTTTTATCCCAAACAGGAATAGACCCAAGCTGCCGACAATTTGGAAAAGCATCATAATAGTTTTCATATCAGTGATACCGTACCAATTTTTAGTCTCCTTGGTAAAGTAGAACCCGTTCGATTGAAAAAAAATCGTATCATCGTAGCTATGCTCCAATCCCATAATGGATTGAACTTTCAGCAGTGTTGTTGTATGGTTCAGCCATGAGCATCATCAAACCCCACAAGCTTGGAATTATCTCAGGCCCAGGTTCGGAATATTTTACGGGAAAGGTGGTAAAACACCTCCGTCGTCTCTATTTGGAACGGTATGAAAAACTGTCCAGCGCATTGGCTAAACGACATGACATGAGTGAAGATGAGATTCTCAAGACTGTCACGTTGATGGATGACTTGAACAACAAGCGAATACCCAGAAGCAAATGCCCAACGACGTTTCAGTGTCCTGATTTTACCATCAAGGTGAAGTATACCAAGTTCGCGAATGGGGAAGAAAAAGCAGAGATTCTAGATGCAGTTAGGGGTTTGAGAGTCTTCATTGTATATGATGTCTCCAACTTGGAACCCGTGAAAGTTGCTGGCTCTAATGAGCCGGTCAGCCTCTCAGTCAATGACCACCTGATGTTCCTTTTTACGACGATTAATGCACTCCAACTTGCAGGGGCAGAGAGTGTTACTTTGGTACTCCCAACCTATCCCTATTCACGGCAACACAAGAAAGGTGCTCGTGAGGCGCTCACGGCCGCCATGTTCGGCCATATGTGTGAAATGCTTGGAGTCGAGCGAATCATCACGTTGGATATCCATAGCCGGGAGATTGAGAACAGCTTTTCAAAGCTCCATCTGGAAAATCTACATGCTTCTTATCAGGTCTTGATTGCACTTCGTAAGATCATTGATTTCAGTGACCCTGATCTCGTTGTGGTTGCACCCGATACGGGAGCAATCAGCAGAAACAAATTCTATGCCCAAGCATTGCACCGCCCGTTGGCAATGCTGTACAAGGAACGCGATTACTCCATCGTAAGTCGTGATGCAAAACACTCCAATATCAAGAGCATCAACCTGCTCGGTGATGTGAAAGGCAAGACCGTACTGATTGCTGATGATATGCTTGCGACCGGTGGAACCATGATTATCGCTATGCGTGAATTGATGAACCTTGGTGCGAAAAGGATTATTTGTATGGTAAGCCTCCCGTTCTTCAATGCAGGAGCTGTTGAAGATTTTGATCTAGCCTATAAAGAAGGGATTTTTTATCGGATCATCGGCACCAATTCAGTGTTCCATGGGAGGGATCTCCTTGATAAAGAATGGTATGTGCAAGCGGATATCACTGAGTTGTTTGCTCGCGTCATCAGCCGGTTGCACCATGGCCGTTCCATCAGCCCATTGCTTGACAACCGCAAATTCATCCAGATTCTTATCGATAACACGCAGGCTCAGGCTCAAGCCCAGGCTCAAGAGCCAAAACCAGGGGCTAGCGCTACCGACCCGGAGGGCAAGTAGTTCTTGCTTTCCGGGTTACCCCTACCTCCCACTATCTGATCGTTCATCAGTAGGTGAGTTGTACTTTTATTTATATCATCTGGAGTTATTAATATGCACATGTCACATAGAATCTCAGCTTTTCAATGTTCCCCTATCCGCCGGCTCTCTCCATACGCTCGGGATGCAGTCAATCGCGGAATCAAGGTATATCATTTGAATATCGGACAACCCGATATAAAGACCCCACGACAGGTCATTGAAGCAGTTCATAACTACGACGAAAGTATTATTGCCTATGGTAATAGTGAGGGAAGGCAGGAGCTACGTGAAGCATTGCCTGACTATTATGCAAAGTATGGCCTCAATGTAGATGCTGAGGATATTCTCATCACCACTGGAGGCAGTGAAGCCCTGCAATTTGCCTTCATGACGCTTTGTGATCCTTATGATGAGATTATCATCCCAGAGCCGTATTATACCAATGTTTCCTCTTTTGCTCATTCAGCGATGGTTGATTTGGTTCCGGTCACCAGCACTATGGAAGAATCGTTTTCTCTTCCCGATATCAGTGAATTTGAGAAGCGGATTTCTCGTAAAACTGGGGCAATCCTGTTGTGCAGCCCAAATAATCCCACCGGCTATGTCTATACGAAGGATGAGTTGTTGCAACTTCTGAATCTCTGCAAGCAGTACGATATCTTCTTGATTGTAGATGAGGTGTATCGTGAGTTCTGCTATGACGGAAAGGAGTTTACCAGTGTGCTCTCTTTTGAGGAGTTCAGTGACCGGGTCATCTGTGTCGACAGTTTCTCTAAACGATACAGCATGTGTGGTGCTCGAATCGGTGCCTTGGTCAGTAAGAATAAGGAAGTCTTGGAAAATGCACTCAAGCTTTCCCAAGCTCGCTTGTGTCCTCCTGACATTGAACAGGTGGCAGCCCTTGCTGCATTGAATACCGATGACTCCTATCTCCGTGAAGTTACAATTGAATATGAAAAAAGACGGGATTTCATTGTTGATGCTTTACAGAAAATCGATGGAGTGAAGGTAAGCAACCCAAAGGGTGCCTTCTATTTGGTGGCGGAACTCCCTGTGGATGACGCAGAGTCATTTGCTACATTTATGCTTCGTGATTTTGATTTGAACGAAGAGACTGTGATGCTTGCCCCCTGTGAGGATTTCTATGTGACCAAAGGCTTGGGGCACCGACAGGTGAGGATTGCCTATGTGCTCAATACCGATGATCTAAAGAGGGCAGTAGCCTGCATTGAAGCAGGCTTGGCTGCATATCAATCTACTCACCGATGATCTTGATGAGGACATGCTTGTCTCGCATGCCATCAAAGTCATAGTAGAAAATCTCTTCCCAAGACCCGAAATCGAGCTTTCCTCCTGTAATTGCAATGACCACCTCTCGCCCCATGATGGATCGCTTCAGGTGGCCATCTGCATTATGCTCCTTTTCAGTGTTGTGTTTGTACTGCTCATAGGGCAGTTCAGGGGCCAACTTTTCTAGCCAAATCTCGAAATCTTCATGCAACCCCGTTTCCACGGCATTGATGAACACGCTGCTGGTGATGTTCATTGCGTTGACTAACACCAGTCCTTCTCTAATTCCGCACTCATCAACTGCTTCTTGTACAGCCTCAGTAATGTTGACGAGTCCACGCCGTTTGTTGAGGTGAAACCAGAGTTCCTTTCGATAGGTCATCATAGGCGCCTCCTCTTGCATGTTCAGTATACCACCATTAGTTGCAGAGCTGAAGCTTTGAAGATACACTGCCAGCCAGTATGGAAAAAACTGTTGTTGTGTTGCCGAGGGCTCGGATACTAGGCCATATTGCTGTGATCAGTACCATGACCTTCTGGGCGGTTACCTTTGTATCGACCAAATTGCTTTTGGTCGCCTTTACTCCTGCCCAAATCCTGATGGTTCGCTCACTTCTTGGGTTGACCCTTCTCTTTGCAATAAACCACAGAAGGGTGGGGTATACCTCAATCAAGGATCGAGCACTGGTTGCAGCAGCTGGAATGATGGGAATCTTCCTGTATTACTATCTGGAGAATACTGCCCTGGTCTATACCAGTGCAAGCAATGTAGGGGTGATTGTTGCGACTGCTCCGTTCTTTACCCTCCTGGCAACGCATTTTTTCTTGAAGGAAGATTCCCTGAAGAAAAACTACTTTGTAGGGTTTGCCATCTCCATGGTGGGAATCATCTTACTGACTGTTGGGGATGGGACCTCTCTGGATATCAACCCTTTTGGAGATTTCCTCGCATTGCTGGCAATTATGATGTGGGGACTCTATACTGTACTCACGCGTTTGGTAGCACGAAGAGGATACTCGAATCTTCTTGTCACCAGGGATATGTTTTTCTATGCGCTCATCATCCAGGTGGTGGTATTGCTTATAGAAGGTAAGTCGTTTGACTTTCAGGCAGCCATATCTGCTCCCTATCTCTATCATCTATTGTTCCTCGGTTGTATTGCTTCAGCATTCTGTTTTGTCTCTTGGAATTATGGTTTGCGTACCATTGGAGTGGTCAAGAGTTCGTTCTATCTCTATTTGAGTCCGATTATAACCATTGTGTTTGCTTCCTTGGTACTAGGGGAGATCTTTACCACCATTGATGCCATCGGCACTGCATTCACATTGGCAGGTCTCTTGATCAGTGAATACCGAAGACGATAAACACTTGCAAAACTACTATACTGATGTTACCTTACGGGGTATGGATACACAAAGCAAGTTGGATATCTTGAGTCGTGATGCCCAGTATGATCTTAGCTGTGCCTGTGGGACCAAAAATCCCAATGAGCACCGTAAACGGGATAACACGGGCAGTGGTTGGCTCTATCCCACAACAACTGCCAGTGGAGGGCCGGGGATTGTTCTCAAGACCCTGTTGGGCAATCGATGTGTCAATGACTGCAAGTATTGTCCACTGAGAACAGGTCAAGATTTTCGCCCTGTTGCACTATCTCCTTCAGAGATGGCTTCCTTCTTCTATGATTTTCAGGCAAAACGACCCCTACTTGGGTTGTTTCTTTCCAGTGCTGTCATGGGAGATGCAGGAGGGACCATGGAAATGCTGGTTTCAACTGCCAAAATCTTGAGAAACCGTTACCACTACAAGGGCTATATCCATTTGAAAGTTATCCCAGGATCCACCAAGGAAAGCATTGATGAAGCTCTCAAGTATGCCAGTGCTCTTTCCCTAAATATTGAAACACCAGGGGAACATCATTTTTCCAAACTCACAGATGCCAAAAACTATGTGCAGGATATTCTGGAGCCGCTCAAGTATATTGCAAGTCAAACAGCAAGAGGGAGCCAATATCAACGAGTTCATACTTCCAGTCAGTTCATAGTTGGAGCCAGTAATGAGTTGGATAAGGAAATCTTGTTCTATACAAGTCGGATGTACAAGGAACTGCATGTGGGACGGCTCTATTTCAGTGCATACCAACGAGGCTTGGGGGATTCTTCCCTTCCCGGAGAGCAGGTTGCCGCCCCGAAGCAAGCACAGCTGGAGCTGTTCGATGGCCTTCCTTCCATTCCTCTACAGGACCAAGGGCTGTTGACTCGTGAACACCGTCTTTACCAAGCCGATTGGCTCTTGCGGAAATATGGGTTCAATTTTGAAGAATTATCCTTTGGACAGGAGGGGAATCTCAGCCTTGATGATGATCCAAAACTTGCTTGGGCAAAAGCAAATATAGATTTCTATCCCCTGTCGATCAAGCGAGCACCAAAGGAAGCCTTGCTCAGGGTTCCTGGCTTAGGCCCCACCTATGTGAATCGCATCATTGATAAACGACGCAATACTCCTATCTCGTGTCTTGAGGATTTGCATCTTCCTTTCTCAACCCTCGAAAAAGCTCGTCCATTTATCACCATGTAAAGAAAGGTCTTGTTGTCAGTTGTACAAATCCCTACAATGCATCCATGGTCAGTCTCTATACATCTTTCTTTTTTGTTTTTGCCATTATGGCAGTGTTCAATCCCTACTTGCAGGTGATGATCAGAAACCTTGGGTACTCACATGACATGGTGGGGTTACTTCTCGCTGTTTTTGAGACTGCCGGAATTGTGGGGCCTTTGTTGATTGCCCGTCATGTTGACAATCGTGGATCAAGCAAGAACACGATACTCTTCTGTACTGGTATGTCTGCCTTGGGTGTAACGTTATTGATGGTTTCCACTTCTATTTGGATGACCATGTTTGCATTGACCATACTGGCCTTTTTCCTTCGATCCTTGATTCCCATAATCGATAGTTATGCTAATAACCGATTACATGGTGATGCGCAGAAATATGCAGTACTGAGAAGCGGTGGAACAATTGGGTTTGTACTTTTCTCGTTGTTGTTGGCAGTGACACATCGGCCTGATCTCACCAGCAACAGCAATATTGGTTTTCATGTTTTAGGGACATTTTTGCTTTTTATGTTTCCTGTGTTGGCTTGGAAGAAGGAGCCAAAACGACCGAAAATTCCACATGATGACTCAACCCAAGCTGAGGGTAAGTGGTACGACCTTGCTTTTATCGTTGGATTGGTGATTATTGGTTTGAACAGGATGAGCATGTCCTCCATAGCCAGTTTCTTTTCCTTGTATCTGGTGGAAGAGTTGGGGATTAATGCAATCAGCCTGATGAATGCAATCGCATCGGGTAGTGAGTTTGGCGCCTTGATTCTTGCAGGGTATCTCCTACAAAGAAAAAAGGTACTTCCTGTCCAGCTGTTGATGATCAGCAGTGGTGCAATGGTGGTCCGTCTGCTTATATATGCGATGGTACCAACTTTTGGTGGTGTATTGGTTGCTCAGTTTCTTCACAGCCTTTGTTATGGGTTTTTTCATCCGGCAGCAATCTTTTTAGTTGCTCGTAGGGTGCGGCGTTCACACAGGACGCTCGGTATGTCGATGTATGTTTCGCTTGGTATAGGATTACCTACGGTACTAGGATCGAGTCTGGGTGGTCTTATCGTTGAACAGTTTGGATATCGTGCTCTTTTCATGGATTATTCCTTGTTTGCTCTAGCATCAGTTGTAGTAGGTCTTGCTAGTTATAAGCTCATGACTTCAAAGACACTCGAAACGATATGATTTGGTTGTACGAACATGGGGAGCGAAGTTTGAATGAGAGAGAAAGGTGTGGTATGCTCTACTACGAGGAGAGTCAACAGTGAAAACCAGTGAGGGTTGGGATTTACTTTCCATTGGTGAGATTCCGACTGAGAAGGTGCAGAAGAATCTCAAGGAAATCTCCGTTTTTCTTTCCAATGATATCCGGAATATCAAGAATATCGTTTTCCAATACCACCCGTTGGAGGTGGTGAAATTTGCATACTGGGAACAGCATAGAATCTTGAGGAAGAAAAACTCTGACCTTTTCACACAGCAGGCTGCCTTCCGTCTGGTTGCCTATCTTTCGAGTCTGCTTCCATACTGGAAGAGGCCATATGAACAAGATAGGGAGCTTAAGTCGAAGGATTGGAAACGTGTAACTCAACTATTTGATGATCTCTGCAAGAAAACTATTCGCTATGTTGACAACTATACTTTGCTGTTGCGCAACCAAGGTATGTTTGCTTCTGATGAGGAGATGCTAACTTTTCAGGAAGAAGCGAGTGATTTCTGTCTTCCCCCGATTCCAGAACAGGATTTATTACAGCAGAAATTAACTGCATTGCGATATCAATTGCAACCATTCAATGCTCTGGTTAATCAAGTATTCCCGGCAAAGCTGGATGGACTGCTCTCTGCATTTCTGCACTTGTCTAAACAAGCTTTCGAAGGGATTGATTCCTTGCTTGAGGATAATGCAACCTTCAAGCAAGCGAGTATGTTGCAACTTGAGGTACTCAAGAGTCGTGGTGAGCGTGTTGATGACTTGGAATCGGTCATGAACAGAATTATCAAAGAACAGGGATGGGAGTCATGGGTTGAGAGCATCGTTGACCGTCGTGACAAGTTTCTCCTTTTTGATGTGCTTGGTGATGCAACTCTCAATGAGCGAGATGCGTATTTGCTCTCTGATGCTCTTGCTTCAAAAGACTATGAGGAGGCGAGCCATTTACTGAGCGACGGATTGGAGAGTGATGAGTGCCCATTTATCCGCTTAGATGCTTCCTACTACTGCTTTGTTGGTCATTCCTTGCTCGATAAGGCGTATGGCTATATCAAGCGCGCTGTCTGCACGCAGGATGAAGAACTGGCGAGACAATGGAATAGTATCGAGTCTGAAAAGCGGAGTCTGGTGCCGGTTACTTTCTTTACTGGGATGTTGGGCACGCTGAATTATACTTCTCATGTAGATTACCAGGATGGATATCTTGATGCACTCTACGAAAATGAAGAGAAACAGGTTGTAGTGCAAGTTCCTTCTAGCCATGGAGAGGAAATCGATGGCAATCCGTTCCATGATTCAGAGCAATATGTCCACAATCTACAGAAAACCCTCAAGGCGAGTAATCTTGCACAAGCACACCCTGCAATCGCTGTAATCATAGATACCAAGCACCCTACGCTCTATCCCTTGGAAGTTCAGGAAGGGGTGCTGAGACTTTCTTTCTTGCAACTAGCAAACCTTGCATCTAGCTGGGAAGGTGTTACAGAACTCAAGGAGTTGTTGGGTCTTTCCCCTTTTGCAGGGGTTCATCGTCATGAGGATGCAGAAGAAGAGGACCTTCTTCCCCCAGAAGATGATATTCCTCCAGAAGATGATATTCCCTTTACAGGTGCATCGTACTTCACCGAAGGAGATGCCTCTGAATCTAACGAGAGCGAATCTGATGAGAATGAAACAGCAGGTGATATTGTTACACAAAGTGAGCAGCCAAGTCTTTTTGATCTTGATGAGGAGGATGTGTTCAATTCTTCCAGAGATACTAACCAAGAAAATGAGAATGATGAGTATGAGATGGAAGCCTATTGCATCATTGATGATGCTTCATACTCGAATGATATAGAGTATGAAGATGCTGATTTTCTGAATACTGCAAATGCGGACATGGAAGATGAGGCCGAGGAAGACAGCGAGATGTTCCATGCGAGCTATACGAGTGATGAAGATGATGAGCATGATTTTGAAGCTATGCTTATGGAAGAGGAAGATGAGCATAATTTTAAAAATATGCTTATGGAAGAAGATGATGATTTCCTGATTACTGCAAATGCGGACATGGAAGAGGAGGCTGAAGAAGGCAGCGAGATGTTCCATGCGAGTTATACGAGTGATGAAGATGATAAGCATAATCTTGAAGATATGCTTAAGGGGGAAGATGATGATGAGGACGAAGGTCCGGCCAACCCCTTCTCCTTTTTTGGACATCTCTCAAATATCGTAAAAGGTGTGGATGACGGACTAACACCAACGGAAGAAGAAACTCCCGTGGAGAAAGAAACTCCTGTGGAGAAAGAAACTCCCGTGGAGAAAGAAACTCCCGTGGAGGAAGATGCTCCCGTGGAAGAAGAGAAACCCTTTCACCCTGATAATCGGCTTGCTCTCCCTCCTGAATATAATAAATACGAGAAAGTGAGTCCTAAATCATCGGAAGCAGAAGAAGAGAATGCTGAGAATCTGGCAACAGGTATCCCTCGTTTCTTGCTTGCAGATACCATTGCCAAGACCGTAGAAAAACCACAACCTCAAAGAAAACCGGAACAAAAACTGGAACTTTCAGGTTTTCAGCAGGAAAAGGTTACAAGTACTGTGGATGGTAATCTACCTTCTACTCTGAAGGAAATCTTGGAGCGGTTGAGCCCTGAATGGGAGACAGAGAATCCCTTCGTATCATTCTGCAAGCAAGCTGAACCACAACTCTTGATGGGCACTGCTGGTTTGATTGAACAAGCAAGGCAGT
Source organism: Sphaerochaeta halotolerans (assembly GCF_003429665.1). Taxonomy (GTDB): domain Bacteria; phylum Spirochaetota; class Spirochaetia; order Sphaerochaetales; family Sphaerochaetaceae; genus Sphaerochaeta; species Sphaerochaeta halotolerans. Next base: position 19,760 of record NZ_QUWK01000004.1, read on the forward strand.
CACAACTGAGTGACAAGAAAGACAAAATGTTCACCATACCTGGGTTCGACATAACTGTGTTCCTGATGGCTGAGAAAGGAGACGCTCTACGTGCTTGGGATCGAAAAGAGAATATTGGAGCTATCATGTATATGCAAAACAAAACCACTTGGAATGTTCTCTATCTAGGATACAATGTAAGTGGAAAACTGTTGCAGGCAGAAGAGCAATCCATACGCTATGAAGATTTTTCCCAATCCGATTGGAAATATGCAGTTAATTTGGGTGATAGAATCCTTGAGAAGAAGCGAATGAGATGAACCAAGAAAAACATATTGCACACCACCTTGATATTGCACTACAGGCAGCCAAATCAGTTGGGCCACTGGTGTTGAAAGCAGGAGTGGCAAGACATATTTCCGTAAGAAGCAAACACGAGAATGATTTTGTTACTGAGACAGATCAAGCAGCGGAACAGCATATCATTGGGGTACTCAAAACGTATTTCCCTGATGATGCGATTTTTGGGGAAGAGAGCGGTAAAACCGGGAATCATGAAATGGGCCGTTGGGTTATCGATCCTATAGATGGTACAACCAATTTCTTTCGCTCTATTCCGAATTACACCATCAGTATTGCTTGGGAATTGGAACCTTTTAAACCCTTGGTGGGGGTGGTATACAATCCAAGGCAACAAGAACTGTTTTGGGCGAGCAAGAGCCATGGGGCTTTCCTGAATGGGCAACCAATCAGGGTGAGTGATATTGATGATGTCTCCAAAGCTTTGATGGTTTGTGTGCCTCCTCATCGTCATCATGAATTAGCAGATGAATTCTTTGAAACCTCAAAAAGAATCTTTTTAGCTACGAGTGACTTTCGGTCCCTTGGCTCCTGTGCTCTAGAGCTCTCCTACATTGCAGCAGGAAGGCTTGATGGGTATTTTGAACGATGTCTAGGTTATTATGATCTTGCAGCAGGGATGCTTATCGTAAAGGAAGCAGGAGGCAAAGTGGAGAGTGCTGATCCTAGGCAACCATTTACCGATGAGAGGTGTGATCTTGTTGCTTCAAATGGCTTGATACAAGATTGGATTTTGCATATGGTGCATGCATGAACTTCAAACTTGCTATTTTTGATCTTGACGGTACACTCATGAACACCTCTCCAGGAATATTCGCATCGGCTAATGCAGCGATGGAAAAGCTGGGTTTTCCCCCAGAACATGATGTGAACCAGCTGAGTAAATTTATCGGACCTCCCATCACGCAGTGTTTTGTCGAAGTGTACAACCTAGAACCCTCCCTGATAGATGAAGCAATCTCTCTCTATCGAGTGGAATATGATACCCATGGACGTTTTAACGCGCACCCATACCCAGGCATCCCTCAGCTTTTATCTACCTTGAAAAATCGTGGCTATTTGCTTGCAGTAGGGACCTTGAAATATGAAAAACTCGCAAAACAAATGTTGGAACATTTCAATCTTGATGGATATTTCGACTCAATCAGGGGAGCAGATCTGGATTCAACGCTCTCAAAAGCAGATATTGTCAACAAAGTACTCAAGGACCTCGCAGTAGAAGCAAAGGATGCAGTGCTTATTGGGGATACTTATCATGACCAGAAAGGTGCGATGGATGCTAATGTTCCCTTCATTGCAGTGGATTGGGGTTTCGGGTTCCCCAAGGGTCATCCGAAGGACGAGACCACTTTTGCAGTCGTTCGGAGCCCTGAAGAGCTTCTTACAATGCTATAAGAGAAAGAGTTTCCATCCCTATGCAATGCATTTCTTCTTATTCCCCAACGGAGCGAGAGGAAAGGAATCAGCATGATGGTTCCTCTCTGGAGCGAGTGCAGGGAAAGCAAGGTAAGATACCCCGTCCCTTGGGGCGGAAAAGGAGGCAACGCCTCCTGAGTCCAGGGCTTGCCCTGGGGTATTGATACCTTTCATTATATGATACGCTGTGTTGGTCAGTAGTATTATCCACATGGATACGACTGAAAACCAATTCATGTATAGAAAGAGGAGAATATACAGTATGATGTTTCAATTGGAAAAAACTCAAGTTTCCACCGCTAATGCTCCTGCAGCAATAGGCCCATACAGTCAGGCTGTTGTTGCCGGTCCTTTCGTTTTTACCAGCGGACAGCTTCCTGTCGACCCGAAAACCAACGAACTGGTTGGTGGAGATGCAGCAAATCAGGCTAAACAGGTTTTTGAGAACCTGAAGGCCGTGCTCGCAGAAGCTGGCACCGATCTTTCCAAGGTTGTCAAAGCAACTGTGTTCTTGAAAAATATGGATGACTTCGGTGCCGTCAATGAAGTCTATGCCTCCTATTTTGAAGAAGGAATCCTTCCTGCTCGTTCAGCAGTTCAGGTTGCAAAGCTTCCCAAGGATGTCTCCGTAGAAATTGAAATGATTGCCTTGGTATAAGTAAAGGAAAAACCATGAAACGCACACCACTGTATCAGCGATATAAAAACTATCCAGGGGTCAAGTTGATTGACTTTGGGGGTTGGGAATTGCCTGTGCAATTTGAGACGGGCATCCTAGGAGAGCATGACGCTGTACGAAATCGTGCGGGACTTTTTGATGTTTCCCACATGGGGGAGTGCAATGTAAGTGGGGAGACAGCAGCCTCCTATCTTGAGTATCTTTGCACAAACTCCATCAGTGACATGCAGGTAGGCCAGTGTCGCTACACACTGATGTGCTATCCTAATGGAACGGTGGTGGATGACTTGCTCATCTACCGTCGCTCCGATATCTCTTTCATGGTTGTTATGAATGCATCCAATATTGAGAAAGACCTCCAATGGATCAAAGAAGGCAATCCAAGATCGGGAGCGTGCCCGATGGTACAAGATATTTCTGATGCAACGGTCCAATTGGCTTTGCAGGGTCCTCTCTCCTCCCAGATTCTTGCTACGTTGGTACCTGACTGCGACACCATACAAACCTTCCACTTTAGAAGCCAGTGTGAAGTAGGGGAGGTAATGACTCTCATCAGCAGGACTGGCTATACCGGAGAAGATGGGTATGAACTGTACTGTGCTGCAGAGGATGGCCCGCTCCTTTGGGATATACTCTTGGAAGCAGGCAAGTCCTTTGGCCTTATCTGCTGTGGCCTCGGTAGTCGCGATACCTTGCGCATGGAGGCAAAACTCCCGTTGTATGGGCATGAGATTAGTGACAGCATCACACCATTAGAAGCCAATCTCTCCAACTTTGTAAAACTCGAAAAGACAGATTTCTGTGGAAAGGATGCTTTGCTCAAACAGAAAGAAGCAGGCGTACCCAGAAGTCTGAGAGGTATTGAGATGGTGGAAAAAGCAGTTCCACGTAGTGGATACCGGGTTTTTCTTGGAGATGAGGATATTGGGTATGTTACCAGTGGGACGAAGAGTCCTACCTTGGGTATTTTCTGTGCATATGTTCTCATAAAGCGAGAAACTGGACTCAAGTTCGGTGATACCGTGGATATTGAAATACACGGGCAACGTAAAAAGGCGAAGTTGGTGAAGACGCCTTTCTACAAGCATGGAGTGAAAAACAGTCAATTATAATGAAACGCATCCAGAATTATGCACCTGAAGGGTTCATCGCACTCGATAATTCCGCATTAATCTATCCTCCTACTGAGGCTGTGTTCAATGCGAATACGTTTCGTGTTTCCATGGATTTTTCTTTCTCCATCAAAAAAGCGATTCTGGAGCAGGCATTACATGACCTTCTCTACCGATGTTCCTACGCCAAAATTCGTTTGCACACCGGTTTTTTCTGGTACTATCTTTCTCCCAATGATGCGGATCCTATCGTACATAAAGAGGGGAGTTATCCCAGTGGAAGGTTTGCGTTCAAGGAGAACAACGGTTATCTATTCAAGGTGCTTTACAGTGAGCATCGTATAGCCTTGGAATGTTTTCATGCACTTACAGACGGCTCTGGTGCAATGGCTTACCTGAAGCTGTTGATTGAGCGATATTGCCACCATGCAGGAATGCCACAAGTGGAATTCTCTGGCGGATTGAATTACCGAGTACGGCCTGCAAAACAGGAATTCAGTGATCCATTTCAACATCTCTATGATAAACAGATACCATCGTATCCAGCGATCAGCAAGGCGTATCATCGCAAGGGAAACGGACCGTTTGATGACCGGGTAAAGGTAATCAGTGCAACCATTGCGACCGATCAGATCAAGAAACGAGCAAAACAGCGATCGCTTACCATAGGTGAATACCTTTCAACCGTCTACCTCTACAGTTTGCAGCGACTACAGCTTGAGGAAGTTCCTAACCAGAAGCAGCGCAAGCCTATACGCCTATCCGTCCCAATGAACCTAAGAAGAATATTTGGGTATGACACGATGAGGAACTTTACCCTGTTTGCTGTCGTCGGTATCGAGCCAGCTTTGGGATTCTACGAGTTTGATGAGATTGCCACTGAAGTTCATCTACAGATGGCCCAAGCGCAATCCAAGAAACGATTATTAAGCCAGATCAAGCGGAATGTCTCAGGGGAGAGAAATCCTTTTATACGATTCGCTCCAACTGCCCTTAAAAACCCACTGTTCAAATTGCTTTCCGATTTTCTTGGAGATGACCAATATAGCGGAGTGATCACAAATCTTGGGTATGTTGCACTTCCTCCTCAGCTGGAGAGTCAAGTCGTACGATGTGATTTCCATCTAAGCCCTGGGTTGTTGAACAAAATAAGCTTGGCTGTCATTGGCTATCTTGATAGGATTGTGGTGAATTTCAATAGTTTCTATGCAACAGATACCTCCTTGGAGCGACTCTTTTGTACCTTCTTGGTGGAAGATGGCATCCAAGTCGAAATTGCGACCAACAGGGAAGATACGAGGTAATACAAACCATGGCATATTGCGTACGATGTGGAGTAAAATTATCCAGTGGAACGAAGACTTGCCCCCTATGTGGAACAGAGGTACAACTTCCTCCAGGAATGGAAGAAACTTCCAGTGATCCTCTTTTCGCCAAAGAGTTGCCCCCAGAGGGAACTCACGGTATTACCAAAGCAAGGAAAGGCTTGATTGAATTAATTATAGCTCTTTTTGCAGTCAGTGAGATTACCGTTGGGCTTTCCCTCTTTTTTTCCGATGCTTTGGCGTATGGATTCATACCCTTATTCTGTATCGCTATGGCTACCGTTAGCTTGGTATCCATTGTTCTAGCCAAACCCCGATATGTGCATCACGCAAGCTGGCAGAGCTTGATTGTTGCGCTCTTGTTACTGGGGCTCGATGGGGCTGATTTTGTTTGGAGTTGGTCGCTCATTGCAGTCGGTGGGATAGTGATATTCTGGATGTATGGGGTGTTCCCTTGGAGCAGATGGGCAAAGAAGCATGTGAAGGGTGGTATTGCATTAAGCGTACTGTCCACGGTGTTCTACCTAGCATTAATCAACCTGGTGGTCTCTGGTGCCCTTACTTGGTTCCTTCCTGTAGCGGTTCCCACACTGCTTGCGTTGTTGCTGGGTACCCTTTTGTTTTTTCTCTGGTTTTCCAACCGGAAGGGGAATAGAATCCCCATCGCCGATATTGTGCTTGGATCAATGGTCGTTCTTTTCAGTTCCAGTGCAGTGTTTGATGGCTCACTCGCAAGGTATCAGACAGGAGCAATCTCCCTTCGCTGGGCGAGCAGCCTTTTGGTAACAGCACTAGTGATTTTGTTGTTTATGGTTGCAGTCTCGCTCTCTCTCCGTCTTAGGAGATATTTTACCAGCCATAACAGACATGACTAAGTAAAGTCTGCAAACTTCCCTTGGGTGGCCGATACAAGATCCTCGGGTTTGATTTTCAACTGTAACCCGCGAACCCCTGCACTAACATGGATGTACGGTTCCGCTTGGGCTACTTCCTCGATGAATGTAGGGAATTGTTTCTTCATTCCCAAGGGGCTGCATCCTCCGCGAATATAGCCTGTGACAGATTGAAGCCGGTCGAGCTTCAATAGATCAATATCCTTGCTCCCCGTCAAAGCCTTCACCTTCTTTAGGCTGACAGAGAAATCTGCAGGAAGGCAACATACGAAGATTTGTTTCTCATTATCTTCCAGCACGATGGTCTTGAATACTTGGGAAGGTTCCAATCCAGCAACCTCACTCGCATGAACTGCATCGAGATGCTCCTCATCCCAGGAGTATGCTACCACCTCATAGGGAATACCCTGGGCTTCCAGAATTCGCATCGCATTGGTCTTTTTCATATGAATATCGTAATGAGTTGAAACCCGGTATGCAAGCATGTAAAAGGGGACCCTAAGGTCCCCTCTTGTAGATAGAATCCCCTGCATAGTTATTTGTCATCGATTGCAAATGACGTCCCCAAGGCAGAAGGAGATGCGAACGAGCCTTTTTTCTTCTGATTGATGATCGTCATGGTTGCCAATGCAACAAGTGTGATCAAATAGGGTGAGAATCCAAGGAACTGGCTGGGAATGACCATTTTCAGTCCAGCAGCTTGTAAGCTGAACTGCAAACTGGTTATACCACCGAAGACCAGTGTTCCAATCACCACTCGAGCGGGGTTCCAGGTTGAGAAGATGACCAAGGCAATGACAATCCAACCTTTACCACCTGTCATGCCTTCATTCCAGCTTGGGGTGAAACTCAATGAGAGACATGCACCACCAAGACCTGCAAGCATTCCACCGATGACAGTGTATATATAGCGGATCTTGGAAACCGAAATACCCATAGAAGCAGCAGTTCTTGGATTTTCTCCTACAGCCCGGACCACCATGCCATGCTTGGTCTTGTACATGAAGAACCAGGCAAAGGGGATCAGGAGGTAGAGGGCATAGGTAAGCAAGCTTACATCAAAGAGAGCTCCAAGGATTGGGATATCGCTCAAGAAGGGGATGGCAATGTTGCTGAACTTGCTAGGGATGTTCATGCCGGTGAGGTTATAGCCGTTGGAAGCAGGACCAAGCCGTTCTCCCAGGAAGTTGGCAAGTCCGGTGCCGAACATGGTGATGGCAAGCCCAGCAGGAACTTGGTTCGCCCGCATCGTAATGCAGAGAAATGCATGGATGAGACTGAAAAATCCCCCCACCAGCATCGCCATCATCAATGCGAGATACAGATTTCCTGTATTGAATGCTGTGGTGAAGCCAGCGAGCGCTCCCATGAGCATGATACCTTCCATACCAAGGTTCAGTATTCCTGTTTTCTGGGTATAAACTTCTCCCAATGTAGCGTAGGCAAGGGAGGTCCCCATGGCCAGTGTTGCCGCTAGTAGTTTCGTGATGAAATCAAGCATGTTCATGCGGTAACCTCCTTACGGTTTTTGATCACGAGCAAACGATACTCGATGAAAATATTGCCAGCCAACAACGGAATGAGTATCAAGCCTTGCAGAACAGCACCCATAGCATTGGGCAACTTCATAGTCATCTGTAAGGCATCACTGCCCGTTTCAAGAGCGGCCATAATGACTGAGACGATGATGGATATAAACGGATTGAGACCGCTCATCCATGCAATGATGATACCGGTAAATCCGTATCCGGCATCAACTCCCTTGGTCAACTGGTGCGTCACCGCTGCTGCATCAATTACTCCTGCCAAACCAGCGATTGCCCCACTAAGCAGCATTGCAAGGATAATATTCTTTTTGATTGAAACACCCTGGCACTCTGCTGCTCGTTTGTTCTTGCCAATCATATTCAGCTCGAACCCCCAACGTGTCTTATACAAGACGAACCAGAGAATTCCCACAAGAATCAGGGCTATGAAGATACCTCCATGTACTCGCCCCCAAATTCTGGGAAGCCATGCTTCTTTGGGATACAGTACGGTACCCATATTTCCTCGAGGAGCCTTCCACGCATCGAAATAGAGGTATTCAGCAAAGCCGATGATGATGTAGTTCATCATCAAGGTGGTGAGCGTTTCATCAACACTCCACTGTGCTTTCAACACACCGGGAATGCCGCCCCATATGGCACCGAATAAAATACCAACAAGCATACCTACAGGAAGCAGTAGGGCACTCGGGAGGAAAGTCCAGAATTGCATTACCCAGGTAATACCGATGACACCACCGACATACTGTCCCTCAGCTCCGATGTTCCAGAACTTCAAACGGAAAGCAATTCCTACAGCAAGCCCACAAAGGAGCAAGGGAATGGACTTCACCAGGGTGTATTGTAACTTTGTCTGGCTACCGAAAGCACCCTTGATCATGGCCGCATAGGCTTGAAACGGATTGGCATCAGAGATCAGTAAGACGATGGCTCCCAGAATAAAGGATACCAGCAGGCTGGCTACAGGAACGAGCACCGCCATCCTGGTGGATCGGCTGTCGCGCTTCTCCAAGCGGAATTTCATATATCCCTCCTTTCGACACCTGCCATCAACATGCCAAGTTCCTCGGTTTTTGCATCCTTTGCATCCACGATGTCCATAATTCTCCCTTCAAACATAACTGCAATCTTGTCTGCAACCATCAACAGTTCTTCCAGTTCCTCACTTACCAGCAAGACTGCACACCCTTTGTCGCGTTGTTTGATCAGATTTTGGCGGACAGCTTCTGTGGCACCAACATCAAGTCCCCGAGATGGGTACACTGCTATAAGGATGCCCCCACAGGCATCTATCTCCCGTGCGAGTATTGTTTTCTGGATATTCCCTCCACTTAGGAACTTTACCGATGTGTCCTGGTTGGGAGTCTTGATGGTAAATAGTTCGATGAGGTGATCTGCAAATTTTCTGACCAATCCCCGTTTGATTATGTTGTGTGAAGAAAGTTCTGCAGTGCGATACTTCTTCATGGAAAGATTGTCGCCTACACTCATATCTCCGACCACTCCCATACTACCGCGGTCGGCTGGAATATGGCTTACCCCTGCTTTGATGACTTGCAAAGGAGTCTTGTTCGTCATATCCTTCCCATTGAGGAAAATGGTTCCCCCATTGACTTTCAGTAGCCCTGTGATGGCTTCAGTCAACTGTTGCTGACCATTGCCAGCAACACCGGCAATACCGAGAATTTCTCCACCGCGAATTGAGAAAGAGATGTTATCAAGAATTGGTTTCCCACCCCCAACCGGCAGTACCAATAAATCTTTCACTTCTACCTTGATGTCCCCAGGATTGTACGGGCCACGTTCCAGGGAGAATAATATATCGCGACCAACCATCATATTTGCCAAGTCCTGTACCCGTTTAATCGATTTGGTAGGACAGACGGACACACTCTTTCCTCGTCTCAGCACTTGGACGGTGTGGCTGAATTCCATCACCTCATCCATTTTGTGGGTAATGAATATGGCACTCTTGCCTTCAGTGAGCATTTTTTTCAAGATTTCATTCAAATCCCTTGCTTCCCCGGGAGTCAACACTGCTGTAGGTTCATCGAGAATAAGAATGTCGGCCCCTCGGTAGAGCAATTTCAATATTTCTACACGTTGTTGTTCTCCAACCGAAAGATCTTGAATTATCTTATCTGGATAGACCTGTAAGCCATAACGCTTGCTCAGTTCCGTAATCTTTTCATGTATTTCTGCCATGGGAGGGACAAAAGGAAGGTCCTTCATGCCCAGGACAATATTCTCTGCTACACTCATGTTCCCTACCAGCATGAATTCCTGGTGGATCATACCTATTCCAAGGGCCATTGAATCCTGAGGGGAGTTGATCTCTGCCAGCTTTCCCTTCACATAAATTTCCCCGCTGTCGGCTTGGTACAGTCCGACCAACATATTCATTAGAGTACTTTTGCCGGCTCCATTCTCACCGAGCAAGGCGAGAATTTCTCCCCGGTGCAAGGTTAGGTTCACTTGGTCGTTTGCCAGAACTCCAGGGAAGTGTTTGGTTATATTGACCATTCGCACGACGGGTGTTTCGTCGGTGGTTAATTCACTCATATTCTATCCACTTACGTTTGCCTTAGAGATAAGGCAAGAAAAGTCTTGAATCAAGTAGGGGCGGGTAGCAGCCCGCCCCTATCCAAAAGGAAATGCAATGATCAGACGCTACCGATGACGCCTTCAACAAACCAGTCCATGGTAAGCATCGCATCGTCACTCATCTTCTCGCCTGCTTTCTGACGAACAGCACCGGTGTTATCCTTTAGCTCGCCCCAGAATACATCCCATTCACCATTACGAATCGTATCTTGGACAGCCATGACCTCATCAACTACAGCCTTGGGTACCAATGGGGAAATAGGGGAAAGATGAATCATCTCATCCTCGAGACCACCCCAGTAGCTCTGGCTCTTCCATGTGCCATCAAGAACACTCTGGACAGCAGGAATCATGTAATTGCCCCAGTTCCACATCGGAGAGACCAATATTTTGTCATCACCAACAATCTTGCGGAAGTCAGCGTTGTAACCAATTGCATACTTGCCGCGTTCGATTGCTGCCTTTGCAGGCTCAGTGGTATCCTGGTGCTGTGCAATGACATCACAACCCTGGTCGAGAAGAGCAACTGCGCCCTGGCGCTCAAGGGAAGGGTCAAACCAGGTATTGGTCCAAACAACAGTGACGGTTGCCTTTGGATTGACAGCACGTGCACCAAGGGTGAATGCGTTGATTCCACGTACAACCTCTGGAGTGTTGTATGCAGCTACATAGCCAATCTTTCCGGAAGGAGACATCTCAGCAGCGATCATACCGGAGAGGTAGCGCATCTGATACATTCTTCCGAAATAGTTGGACATGTTGTCAGCAGAGAGGTAGCCGGAGCAGTGCTCGAAGTAGACATCTGGGTATCTCTCAGCAACATTGAGCATGTACTGCTGGTAATTGTAGGAGTTTGCAAAAATAATTTTGCATCCTTCGTCAATAAGGCTCTCCATGACACGTTCGCTACTTTCATTCTCAGGAACACCTTCCATGCGGATAACTTCTATCTTGTCTCCAAAATACTCTTCCATGGCAATGGTGCCCTGGTCATGCATGTAGGAATACCCCATATCTCCAGGGGGGCTGATGTAGATGACACCTACTTTCAGGGGTTCATCTTCACTGGTGGCGGTCTCTTTTGCTCCCTGTGCAAAAACAAAGGAAGTGGCCAACAGCATGATCAACAGTAAGACAATGCTCTTTTTCATGTTTCTCTCCTTACAAAAGATTGCGTGATGTCGTTGATGGTACTCGAAGGACCACAACTATTACAAATTATACGGGACGTTTTTCCTGCTGTCAAAACAATATTGAGAAACCTTTAGCGATGGAATACGCAGTTAGCATAGTAAAATTCTAGGTAAATTAAAAAATGTCTTTGGAAAAGTTAATTTTACCGAAATATATATATTTTTATAATATTGTGCAAAAAACAGGTCGTTGGAAAGGTTTTATGTTGCAAAGAAAGAGAAATGTTGCATACTGGTGTAAAAAGTGAATAAGAGAAGACAATTTAGGCTACCTTCTAGATATATTGTGCAACAAAATGACAGTCAAATTCACTCAGAATTGGGATACAAACAGAACCTTCAGGAAGCCAAATGAGACTTGTGTCACACTACTGCAAGTGATAGGATGAATCGACTGGCTTTTCCAAAATGTATGTTTCGTACTAGTAATGAAGGATTATTGCATGAACAGAACTCGAGCACACGTTGTATTTGTACTCATCATTTTGCTGTGTTCCGCACTCCCCTTGAGTGCAGAGGAAGCAGGTTTGGTTATCCGAAGTCCATTGTTCGGGCCTCAAGTGAAAACATCCACCAGTGTGGAAAATCTGGAAGTCCAGTCCTTTTCAGCACAGCTTGGTCTACTTGCGCAGCCCCCTGTATATAATGAGGAACAACGTCTGCTGAGCGCCGTGAGCAATGGCTCCTATCCTGTTACACCAGGAGATGCATTCAGATTGGTCTATTTAGATGGAATGAAAAGTGTAACGGTAGATCTGCAGGTGGACGAATCGAGTAGTGTTGCTATCCCAGGTCTTGGTTCCATTGATGGAAAAGGCAAAACCTTCGCACAGGTAAGAAAAGCCATCTATGACATGGTGCGTACCTACTACAGCTATTCCAATCCACAGCTTGTGTTCATACGCACAGGGTCCTTCATGGTTTCGGTGGTTGGGGAGGTTGTTGGAACCAGAGTGGTACCAGCTTGGGGGCTCACCCGTCTCTCTGAAGTACTGCAAAATGCAACCCCTTATGCTTCAACGAGGAATGTCCGTATCCGTCATGCAGATGGTAGTGAAGAAGCGTTTGACCTGTATATGGCGTTACGTGAAGGTGTTTTGGAGCAGGATCCACTTCTGAGAAGTGGGGATGTCATTACCCTCGACCGCTGTGAAAAACTGGTAATGTTGAGTGGCCGGGTCTATGAGCAAGGTTCCTACCAGCTCCTGAAGTCAGATCGCTTGGAAGATCTTCTGACTACTTATGGAGGAGGGCTGCTTTCATCAGCAGATGTGCAAAACATCAGGATTCAGCGGTATAATCCCGAAAGCGGTGCTTGGTATGTACAATATGTCAATTTACTCGAACAACCTGACTATGCGCTCTCCCATCTTGACCAGGTTATCGTGGATGCACAGCAACCAACGCTCCAGACGGTAACCGTCGAGGGAGCGGTTTCCTCCAGCGAAGTGTATGATTCTCTCTCTACAACAGCTCTGGTTGGGTATCCTTCTGGAAGGATTTTCTATCAGTACTATCCTGGAGAGAGCATGAAGCAAATGCTTACCTCTCTCGCTTCCCGTTTTCTTACGGTAAGTGATTTGGAAGGGGCTTACCTGCTTCGTTCCGGTAAGAAGATCCCACTCAATATCCAAAGAATACTCTACGGGGAAGATGAGAATCAGTCGATGCAGCTGGAAACCGGCGATACACTCTTGATTCCCTTCACCCAGCGGTTGGTAACAGTGAGTGGTGGAGTGGTTCGTCCTGGAGTGTTTGCATATGTTCCGGACAAGACAGTGAATTACTATCTTTCCCTAGCCGGGGGACTGAGTGACGATGCTGCCTACCCGACAGATATTAAGATACAAGGTCCTGATGGTAAGACATTGGCGTTGGAAGAAAATATTCCACCTGAAACCACCATTGCAGTGGCAAAAGAGACGTTGGCCAGGGACATTGCTCCTACGGTCGCCATCATAGGCTTGGTGAGTTCCATCCTTGGAATTATCGCCACGGTTGTGAACATTATCTTGGATTCCAAGAGCCTGTAGGAGATGCAGATGAGTCAGCAGGAAGAATATGCACAGTCAACAAGTCCCTTTGATGCTGGAGAAGAGGGCATTTCCATAGCAGAGTTGCTTCACATATTTCACAAGCGATTGCGTTGGTTCTTTGTAGGCTTTATCCTAGTTGTAGCACTAGCCCTCGGTTATTTGCAGATTGCTATACCTCAATACGAGTCAGAAGTTTCTGTTTTGGTTGATCCTATCCAGACATCTTCCTCTTTCGAGTCCTTGATGGATATGTCAGCCTCGAGCACGAAGATTGCTACAGAAGTTGAGTTGATTACCAGTCGGAGCAACATTGATTATGCACTCAGTACTTTGGATTTGTCACAGTACAAGAATGCAGATGGATTTGATTATCGTGATAAACTCGTATTGGGCAATCTGAAAGAGAGAATTGCTGTAACTACGGTGAAGGATACCAACATTGTAAGAATCAAGATCACCGATGAAAACCCTGTCTTCGCACGTGATTTTGCCAATGCCCTCGCTTCAAGTTATGATACGCTGTTAACCGGTATTGCTAAGAACTCAAAAACCGCACAACGTGAATTTATTGAGTCTCAGATTCCTATCAACGACCGTGCTCTCTCCGCAGCAGGCGATGCCTTGGGTGACTTCAGGGAAAATAGTGACATCATTCAACTCACCGACAAGAGTTCTATGTTGGTTGAACAGATTTCCTACTATACCCAGCGTCTGGAACCGTTGAAACTGCAGTTGCGAGAAGCGATGGTGTTTCTTGATTCATACAATGAAGGCCTCACCCAGGCTGGTGTTACAGGTGTGCTATCCCTTGATGATGTACGCAGGGATCCTGTAATTGCTGAAAAATTGAATGACCTTGCTGCCTGGAAAACAGAATTGACGATGTATGAGTCCTTGGGCAATTCTTCAGCACCCCAGACTCAGGTCTCCATGCCAATGGATGCTTCCTCTCGTACCTATGTGATTAGCAGTGCCATGAACCAATTGAACAAGGATCTGCTAGACCGCGTTTCTCTGCTTACCCGATCCTACGGGAATGAAAGCTATACCCAGGCCATTGTACAAGCGCTCACCACCGAAGTGGGCATACAGGTCTTGGAAGAGCGGGGAGAGGTCTTTATCTCCGAGCTTTCCCAACTACCTGTCTTGGAGCGGCGTCTCTCAGAGTTGCAACGGGATGTGCAAATCTATGAAGCCATCGGTTTGAAACTCCGGGAGATGTTGGAAGAAGTCAAGCTGGTCGAAGCGTCGGTCAGCGGTAATGTAACCGTGGTTGATGAGGCTATCCTTCCTCGCAATCCTGTCAGTCCAAATAGAGTATTGATTTTGGCTGTTGCGTTATTGTTGGGTGCAGCCTTTGGCCTCTTGCTCACCCTGGCCATTGAGGCCTTGGATGTATCCATCCAGACAGAGCAACAAATTCAGAAGATAGTGGGCAAGGATGTGCCTCTCTTGGGATGGATTCCTATGATGAAGGTCTCAAACCTGGATTTGTATCCTACCCTTATTGTGTATAATGATCCGCTTTCCTTTGAATCAGAACGGTTCAAGCTGGTTGCGAACATGCTATACAACCGTAGTGAAAAACATGTTTTTTCCATCACATCCTGTTCCATGGCTGAAGGAAAGAGTACCATCATTGGGAATATTGCCGTTGCCTTGGCTCAGATGGGTAGCAAGGTGCTCATCATTGATGGAGACCTTCGTCTTCCCAGCATGGAACGGTATTTCCACCTGAAACACCGCGAAGTGGGATTGGTGGATTATGTTACCAAGAATGCCACTCTTGAAGCGTGCATCCTGAAACCAATTGAAAAGGTTCCCGGCCTGCATCTGTTGCCTCCAGGAAATGCTCCCTTGGTTCATGCTGGCATTTTTTCCAACCCGCGGTATACTCGCCTGATAAGCTATCTGGAGAGTGTGTATGACTTTGTCATTATTGACGCCCCTCCGTTGGACTCGGCGAGTGAGTTGCTCTCCATCAGCAAACATGTCGACGGATTGATTATCACTGTCCGTGCCGGTATTACCAGCAAGGGCTCTCTCTTTGATTTGATCAGCAGCTTGAGAACGGCAAATGTTCCCATCAGTGGTGTTGTGTTCAACGGTGTGGTTCCTGGTTCGGTTGGAACCGGGTACCGATATGGTTACGGCTATGGGTACGGCAAGGGATACGGGTATAGCTCCTATGCGTCACGATACAGCGCCATGGGCAGTAGTGGAACACTGAAAAAACGTCGCAAGCACCAAGTACGTAAACGTTCCAATGGGTGGTATCGTAAAATGTACAAGCGTGATGTGAAGAATCGTGGTAAGCTTTCGCAAGAGCAGTTTGATGCGGTGCTTGCCTTCGGTCCTGATTCTCCTTACGCTACCATTGCAGATTGGGTGGAAGCTGAACGTGAAAATGGGAAGACAAAACCCAATGAGACGAGGCAGACGGAGGTTCCCTCTGCAAAACAAGAGGATCCTCGTCCCTCTTCAGACCCAGTAGAGCAGGACCTTGCAAGTCTTCGGGATATAGAAAATGATGCTGATGCAGCTGGTAAGAAAAGAGAGGACTAACCCTAGACAGAGCGTCAACTCTCTGCTATGGTTTTCAGAAGAAAAGAAGGAGGGATTCCATGGGCAAGAAACGAGACAGTATAGTGTGTAACACTCTGGAATGGGAATTCCTTCAATATAGTGCAGTGAAGAGTCGGTCGTAGGGCCGGCTTTTTTTTTTGAAGGAGTCAAGATGGAAAAACAGAATGTATTTGCAGGACGATCGTTATGTGTTATTGAGGATTTTTCCAGAGAAGAGCGTATGTATCTCTTCAACCAAGTGCGTCATCTGAAACAGGCAATGGAACAGAGGGATCAAACCAAGCTCCATCCATTCAGGATTGATGATAGGGATTTCGGTATCTATGAAGTGTTCCTGGAAGACAGCACCAGAACCAAAGAGTCCTTCAAGAATGCTGCAAATTTCCACCATGCTAAAGTCTCTGAGCTCAACAGTGACAGTTCTTCCTTCAATAAAGGTGAAAGTTATGCAGATACCTTCAATACACTCAGTGGGTATGAAAACACCATTTTCATCATACGAAGCAAGGTCGAGGGTGTAACCAGGCATCTGGAGGAGGCCTGTGCCGCCTATGCAGAACGCAATACATTGTATCGCAAACCCGTGTTCATCAATGCCGGGGATGGAAAGCATGAACATCCTACCCAGGAGTTGCTTGATGAGTTCACCTTTCTGGAGGACAACCAATGGAGCAATAAGGCGTTGCATCTTGCCTTGGTCGGTGATCTCTTCCACGGCCGGACCGTGCATTCAAAAGCTGATGGCTTGAAAATCTTCAAACAGGTTAAGGTGGATTTGATAGCTCCAATAGAGCTGGCAATGCCGGAAGTCTACGTCAACCGCATGGTGGAAAATGGCTATCAGGTTCGTATCTTCGCTTCCATTGAAGAGTACCTCGAGCAACCTGATGTGGCATCCCAGTGGTACTTCACCCGACCTCAGTTGGAGCGTATGGGAGACAGAATTCTCCAACGACAGGAAGAACTTCGGCGCTCCATCACATTTCGTGAAGAATTCTTGCCCAAGATCAAGGAGGGAACTACCTTCTACCACCCACTTCCACGGCACAAACTAACTCCTACCATCCCAACCTTCCTTGATGACACTCCGCTCAATGGATGGGAACGACAATCGATCAACGGTATGTATGTAAGAATTGTCCTGTTGTCACTGCTTGCAGGAAAGATTGGAAGTGATTTTATTCCAGCTGAAAAGAAAGCAGTCCAAGAGAGTGAGGATTATATTACCGAGGTAGATCTGCAGTCACGCATAGTGAAGGAGAAACGGGTGAGTGAAGGAGTTCAACCAATCCGTAATGGTCTGGTTATAGACCACATTCTCAAGGGTGATCACCCGAGCGAAATCAGGAGACATATGAGACTGATCAGCAGTGTGCTCGGCCTTGATGCATACAAAGGTGGGGAGTGGGTAAGTACAAGTGGTCAGGAAGGCGTCTACAAAGGCATCATTTTCCGACCAGGGGAATATAGTCTTGATCGAAAGCAACTCAAACGGTTGAGTGCAGTGGCACCGGGTTGTACCTTGAACCTGATCAAGGATGGAAGGGTAATGAACAAATTCCGCTTGCATCTTCCCCCCCGGATCTACAACTTTGAGGATCTTGCTTGCACCAATGAAGCATGCATTTCCCATCCCGGCCAGGGTGAGGGAGTTCCTGCGATGTTCCATCGAACAAAAGACAATACCTTTGTCTGTGCATACTGCAACAAGACACACACCTTCAAGGAAATCTGGAAGCGTGGAAATAAATAAGGTACACTGGAGAGACCATGAAACATATTGAAGCTATAACAAACCATTATGGGCCCATTTTAGCAAAGAAAGCCTTGGAACTTGGGGCAATCCGACTCCAAGTACAGGATCCATTCACTTGGGCGAGCGGCTACCGCATGCCAATCTACAATGACAATAGGAGGCTGCTTTCCGAGAGTGGTGCAAGGAAGCTGGTCAGTGAAGCATTTGCCGCCATGCTGGAAAGTCTTGATTATGATCCAGATACCATTGCAGGAACAGCTACTGCCGGCATTCCTCATGCAACCACACTTGCTGACAGACTTGCGAAGCCAATGAGTTACGTTCGAAGTTCTGGCAAGGACCATGGCCTAGGACAGCAGATAGAGGGCCTCGGGTTGGGAGGAACCTATGAAGGTGCAAAGGTGCTCCTTATCGAGGATCTGATCTCCACAGGTGGGTCTTCCATCAAAGCAGTGCAGGCGATTACCAAGGCCCAAGGTGTGTGTCCCTATACCTTTGCAATCTTCACCTATGGATTTGCCGCCGCACAGGAAGCCTTTGCCGCCTTGGACCCAGCTTGCAAGGCTTTTACCATTCTAGATTATGATGTAATGGTTGCAAGCGCCAAGGAAACAGGTTATGTGAACAGTGAGGAGGCCAGGCTGCTTACATTATGGAGGGAAGACCCCTTCGGCTGGGGTGAAAAACAGGGATTTCCCAAAGTAGACCGGTAAGGAGAGGGTAAGCGTGAGGTATCAAACATTATTGAAAGAGAGTGCAAAGAATACTGGGAATGTTGCTTGTATGGGATTGGATCCAATTCTGGAATCCCTTCCTGTCTCCAGCGGGAACCTCCGCACTGACCTGAACAGTTTCTTTCAGCAGTTGTTTCGGAGAATGAATCTTGCCGGTTTGATTCCAGCAGCTTTCAAGCCGAACCTTGGTTACTACCAGAGTCTTGACCGACCACGTGATGAAGATTTTTCCGGGAGTGCTGCTCTTGCCGATGTTTTGGATATGCTGGAGAGTTTTTTTCCAGGCATTCCTGTCATTCTTGACAGCAAGCGAGGAGATATTGCCCGAAGCAGCATGAACTACGCCAGGGAAGCGTTTGAAGCATGGCAAGTCGATGCCGTGACTGTAGCTCCCTATATGGGAAGTGACTCGGTAGAGCCTTTCCTCAGGTTCCCTGAAAAAGGCGCATACCTGCTCAATCGTACCAGCAACCCTGGTGGAAAGGATCTGCAAAATCTGCTTGTTGTGAAGGAAGGCGAGAACAGTCGTCCACTTTACCTCGAGGTGGCTAGCCAAATTGCAGCCTACAACCAGAAGTCGGGAAGTGTAGGGGCCGTGGTTGGAGCCACCAATCTGCAGGAGTTGGAAGCTATTGCCGCTTTCTATCACGATCAGGCTGTTCCCTTGCTTATCCCTGGTGTCGGAAACCAAGGGGGCTCAGCTGGGGAAGTTATGGCAATCCTGAAAAGAGCAGGGTATCCGGTAGAACTTGCCAGAATAAACAGCAGCAGCGCGTTGACCCATCCCTGGAAAAACAAAGGGGTTCCCGAAGATTGGCTTGATCTCTGCATGAAAAATATTCGCTTTCTGCTTGAGGAGACTTCCCTATGAAGGATGTGATGGAACTACTGGTAAACCGACACCTTAATCCAGAAGCCCCTGTCCTCTTGACAACAGTGAGTGGTGTTGCATCCACAAAACCTCGGTTGATCACCTACTTTGACAGCAAGGTATCTGCTATCAGCATTATTACAACCAAGAGCTTCCAAGTGGAAGTGAATCCAGGGAACCGTGAACCGGTGATTTGTGAGACCTCAGTAGGAAACTTTGGGAACTCAGTTGGTTTGCGCAACCCTGGAATGGAACAAGCGCTGTATGAGATTGGAAAACTTAGGAAAGAGCACACCTTCTCCAGCTACCTCAATGTCTCCCTCTCTGCAAATAGCGTAGAAGATTTCATTACCTTGGTGAAAGCTTTTGATGAGGTGGCCGATCTGGTGGAGTTGAACTTCTCCTGTCCCCACGCATCGGCGGGATATGGTGCATCAATCGGCTGTGACCAGAACATTGCCGCAGAATATGTACGATTGATCAAGGAAGCAACCAAGGAGTGTAAAGCCCCCTTGTTTGTAAAACTCACTCCAAATGTTGATGACATCGGTGTGATAGCAAAAGCGGTGATGGATGGTGGTGCCGATGGTCTGGTTGCAATCAATACGGTTGGCCCGATTGTCCATAAAGATCCAGGTTCAGGGTTTCCTATATTGCAGAACAGGCTTGGGGGAAAGGGTGGAAGCAGCGGGCACCATATCTATGAGCGCGCGCTTTCAGCCATCAAGGAGATCCGGGAAGCCTGTGGGGAGGCCATTCCTCTCATCGGAATGGGAGGCGTGAGCACCGGTGCAGAAGCTGCAGCCTTGATAGCCTCTGGAGCTGATGCAGTCGGTATTGGTTCAGCCCTTGGTACTGTGGACCAAAAGGTATGGCCTGAATACCTCTCTTCTGTGAAGCGTGAGGCCGAAGCAATAATACGCGGTGAGGATTCCGTCAAAGAGCAATCTACCACCTACATTATCAAGCATCGACAGATGGCGTATGAGAAACATCAGGTAATCAAGCGTGAGCAGTACGGCAAGGATACCTGTATCATTACCCTGGATGGAACGCTTGACTGCAAGGCAGGACAATTTGCGTTTCTATGGATTCCTTCCATCGGGGAAAAACCGTTTTCCGTTGCTCATAACAAACCACTGACGTTCATTGTCAAGAACCGTGGGCCATTTTCAGCTGATCTTTGTGGTTTGCAGGTGGGTGATGAGGTCTTTGTACGGGGCCTCTATGGTGCGCAGCTGAACAATGAGATAACTAAGAAAGCGCTCTTGTTGGGTGGAGGTACCGGGGTGGCCGTCCTTCCCAGTCTAGCTGAACAATTGAGAAGGCAAGGAACGGAAATGGACATCCTTGTCGGAACCAGCGAAACCGTGGAAGGAAAAGCCCTGCTGGAAGAGGAGCTCTTTACTTATGGAGCATTTACCTGTATTGCTGATGAGGGGAGGCCAGGTAGGGTATTGGACCTTCTGGACAGCATTTCACTGGATGATGACCAAGCCTGCTACCTTGTAGGTCCTGAGGTATTCATGGCCATCGCCTGCCGCAAATTGTTGGGTAGGGGAATTAAGGAACAAAATCTATACCTGTCGATGGAAAGGACCACGCTCTGTGGAATAGGAATGTGTGGGGAGTGTGCCTGTGGTGACCGCCTCACCTGCAGATGGGGCACATTCATGCAGTACGACTATTTGGCGAAAGAGGCGCCTGAATTGATTGCCTATGATTGACCCTCATGTACATCTCCGTGATTGGAAAGAAAAAGAGAAGGAAACCCTAGCCCATGGGTTGGCTGTTGCTCTCTCATGTGGAATTGATGAGGTATTCGACATGCCGAATACCCAACCAACCCTAACAGAACGAAATACTGTTCTGAAACGGCTCAAGGATGCTGAACAGTGTGGTATTGGCGTCCACTATCATCTCTATGCTGGGCTGACATCTTCTCCCGAGCAGATTGGAGCAATGGTCTCTCTTGTCCAGGAACTTTTTCCACGAGTAGTAGGACTCAAGATGTTTGCCTCTCACTCGACCGGCAATATGGGACTTGTGCAGGAAAAGGAACAAGCGTTGGTGTATCGTACCTTGAGCGATTGTGGATATGAAGGAGTGGTTGCCCTACACTGTGAAAAAGAATCCCTGTTGCATCCTGAGCTGTATAATACCACTGACTTTTCCAGCCATAGCCTTGCAAGGCCTGTGTGTGCAGAGGTGAAAAGTGTCTCAGATCAGCTCCGTATTGCCCAGGAGGAAGGGTTCAAGGGACACCTGCACTTCTGCCACCTTAGTAGTATTGAGGCTCTCCATGAAATTGAGAAAGCCCGGTCTCAGGGGGTTCGTGTCAGCTGTGCGGTCACTCCTCATCATGCGCTCCTTTCCAGTGATGACGCAAAAGACCGTTCGCTGTATGCAAAGATGAATCCTCCGCTTCGCAGTGAGACTGAACGTAGTGCTCTCTTTGCTGCTTTGTTGGGAGGAAGAATTGACTGGATAGAGAGCGATCATGCTCCGCATACACTTCACGATAAAGAAGCAGGGGCAAGTGGCATTCCCGGCTTCAGTGGAATCCTGCTTTTGGTCAAGGAATTGCTTGAACAAGGCGCAACAGCACCCTTGTTGCAGAAGCTGTTGGGCAGGAGGGTGCAAGAGGTGTTTCACCTCCCCTGTCGAGAAATCTTCATTCCAGCGTATGATGACCTGGAATCACTCTCTACCAAAAGTGCAGACGAGTATCCCTGGGACAGTTACCGGAACTTGCGATTGCGTTAAGAAAAACCCTCCTGTATACTAATGCAACCGGGAGGGAATTTTGATCGATTTACGGAGACATTCAAGTAGGCATCTAGAGACGAAACTCATCCTACCAATTCCAGAGACGAGAAAGTATGAACGGGAAATTCACTACTATCTATTCTCGCCTCCCCAGCTGTATGTAAATCGCTCTATGTACAGTGAAGAACATATTCTCCACAAATTTCAAAGTCATGGTAGATACTCCTCTCCTGAAATAACATTGGAAGAGTTGCTCGATGATGGGAATTCACTCAGTCCTCTCTCCATTCTCAAGCAGTACACCCAGGAACTCTTGATTGATCTGAATGCAGTACAGGAGCGAAACGTAATCCATGAATTGCAGACAGTGGTGAACTCAGTACGCCATGAGACAAAGGCATGTCTGAAGGATTGCAAGGACATGGTGAAACTCGGCATGCATGACGATCTGAATGCAACATTGATGAACTGGCACGAAAGCGCTTCGGCTCTTCTAAAAATTCTCAGAGGTATGATTTCTGAAATCCAGAAAAAAGTGGACCCTGAGAGTCGTCTGTTTCTTGCCTACCTCTGGACGGATGAGGCAGTGAGTCTGATTTGTGAGAAACATGCCATTGATCTTTATATGGCTTCAGCCTCGATGGGAAATGAGGAAGATAAGCAGATACTTGGTAAGTTGATGCAGTTTTCCCGTGATGAACTGGAATACCGTAGCAAAATGGAGTATCCAAGCGGAAGCACCAATGCAGAGACAGTACAATATAGGAAGGCAGTATTGAAGAAGTGGACACAGTCCAGTCTCTACCTCGTTCCCAATATATCCAAATGGCCGAAGCGAGTTTCAGAGATTCTTGCAGGAATTGCTGCTGCTGTTGCAATGGCCTTTGCACTATTGACAACCATATTTGCGGAAGAAACATTCATCAAGAATTCCTTGCAGTGGGCGCTGATAGTCATCATCGGTTATGTATTCAAGGATAGAATCAAGGAATGGCTCAGGCTCTTCTTCAATGCAGTCCTGCCAAAGATGATGGCCGATGAGATTTCCTCTTTTCTTTCCCCAAAGACCAACAAGAAGATATGTTCAAGTAGGATCAAGCTCAAGATTACCAATCCTGATGAAATACCCGCTCCTGTGAGAGAGATTCGTAGGGATAAGAACAATCCTTTCAGGGATATGCTCCCCCAAGAGGATGTCATCCATTATGTTCGTAATTTGACCATGCATCCACTATCCAAACAGGGTATGGCTCGTGACCGGTTTCCCCGAGAGAACCACTTTACCTTGGTTACAAGGATACGGCTTGATGATTTTCTGAAAGAGATGGATGATCCCAATGACGTGGTATTCAGAATGGACCCAGATGCAGATGAACTGGATCAGCTAAACAGTGAACGTGTGTACCATCTGCATCTGGTCATGCGAGAATATTCAAAAAAAGAGGGCTTGGAACTCTACACTCACTATACGGTGGTTCTGAACAAGAGCGGAATTGTCCGCCTTGAACAGATGCCGCTCTCCTAGAGGCCGATCTTGGTGGCGGCCCCAGCCATTGCTTCTATGGTGAGCGAAATGATGTGATTCATCTCGATGCCGAGCTTTTCTGCACCTTGGGAAATAAGGTCTCGGTTTACTCCAGCCGCGAACGTTTTGCTCGTCCATTTTTTCTTCACCGACTTCACACTCATTCCTTCCATTTTCAGAGGACGCATCAGGGCAGTTGCATACACCAGACCGGTTAACTCGTCAATGGTGTAGAGAACCTTCTCCATGAAATGTTCCGGCTCAATCGTGCTGCAGATGCCATACCCATGGCTGCAGACAGCCCTGATAAACGCATCGTCAACGTCAATTTCCTGCAATAATTCTGGAGCTTTCTGGCAGTGCTCCTCGGGGAACATACCATAGTCTATATCATGAAGGAGTCCAACCAGTGACCAGTACTCCTCATCATACCCATACTCCTTCGCGAATCGCCGCATCGTCTCCTCAACTGAATAGGCATGGTAAACCAGTGCTTCATTAGGATTGTATTTTCTCAGCAATGCATCAGCTTCTTCTCGTGTAACCATCATGTTCCTCCTTGTAGCGAGTATAGAATGTTTATCTTGTTTCGAAAAGAGAGAAAAAAAACTGGCAACCCCTTTATTAGGCTAACGTGATTGTGGTAGTATTGCTGTGGTGCTTGCCAGACTGGTAGGCCATCTTGTTATGAGGAGGAACCCATGTCTACAGTAGACGACGGTGGCAGTATAAACCCGCTGCCTAGAAACACCCGAACGGCGTCCTCCTATCCCCAACACAAGAAGTAATCATGATTCTTCCTGCAAAGGGCTGGGTATGGATGCAAACACAGCCATGGAGGAAGTATGATCACCATTAGAAAGAATCTTATAAGCCAGATTCCCGGAGAGCCCATTCAGGAGGCTCCTTACACTTGGGTCGACGCTAGGGATATCAACAGAGATGATATCACCCAGCTCGAAGAAAAATATGCCATTTCCAGCGAATTGCTCGCAGATATCATGGACCAGGACGAACAGGCCCGCATTGAACGTGAAGATGATTATATTGCGTTGATCATGCGTCTGCCCGCCCTGGCCGATGATTGCAAGGGAATAAACCAGTATGCAGTTCCGCTTGGTATTGTACTGGTACGTGATACTGTTATCACCATCTGCCAAAGTGACAGCATCGTGCTTGAGGATTTTGCCAAGAACCGGTATCGACAATATCCGGTACAGACCGCCGAAGGATTCGTTGTAAGCATCCTCGGTCGTGCAGTGATGGTGTACATCCGTCTTCTTAAATACATCAACCGCCAGAAATCACAGGTTGAGGAACAACTGCACAAGAGTATCATGAATTATGAGTTGATTCAGTTGCTGCAGATCCAGAAATCCTTGGTCTATTTCTCCACGAGCCTGACAACCAATGAAGCATTGATGGAACGGTTGCAACGCACCCCGTATTTCCGTCTGGAAAGCGAGGATGAGAGGGATTTCCTTGAGGACGTCATTACAGACAACAAACAAGCAATCGAGATGGCGAATATTTACTCATCAATCCTGACCGGGACGATGGATGCTTTCGCATCGGTCATCAGCAACAACATGAATGTAATCATGAAACGGTTGACCATCATTTCAATCAGCTTGATGATACCTACGTTTATCACCGGTTTCTATGGGATGAACATTGCCTTGCCCTACATGCAAAGTCCTTTTGCATGGATTGGGATTCTGGCATTCTGTGGCGCCAGTTCGATGATTGGTGGATGGGCGCTCTCTGACCGGAGGAATGCACGGCTGGTTCAGCGTTCGGTGCAAGGGTCCCGTCAGGCAGAGAAAGAATATCGTAAGAAAAAACGAAAAAAACGTGGTCTTCCTGATTGATTCACAACCACTTGTAATGGTAGTATCCGCTCCGTTCTAGGGAGTACATCACAGATGGACAGTATTGAGGAACTCATAAGAGCGTTCGAAGGAACGTATGTAGGCCAGAATATGGCCGACTTGGTCGAATTGTATTCAACCATCGAAAAACAAACAAATAATTTCTGTTCAAAGTACAGTATTGCCTGTGGAAGTGGCTGCGGTACGTGCTGTGAGCACTTTATGCCGGATATAACGGTAAGTGAAGCTCGTTTGGTTGCTGCCTATCTTCTCCTCTTCAAGAAAGATACAACTCGTATCGAAGCGGTGAATAATGCACAGGGGAATACAAGTGGACCCTGTCCTCTCTATGACCCCGACTCTCCCCATCACTGCACAGTCTATCAAGCACGACCGCTTATCTGTCGGTTGTTTGGTGCCTGCGCCAGCCAGGGAAAGGATGGAAGAGCCGTGTTCAGACGTTGTAAATACAATGGAGAACAAACCATGCCTTTGTCTTTGACTTTTGATGAGGATGTACCGGTAATGCAAGACTATAGTTATGCACTGCGGTCGCTTGATGATGGCAACGGCAAGGTAGGGTATCTCAGTGAAATGGTCTCTTCTTTGGTTGAGCAGTTGCGATTTCTCTCAAGTATGCTCAGTCTTGATGATACCAATCCGGATGACACCCCAACTCCCCTTGCCAGCTAGCGTATGACTCGTACCAAGTATCCGTTGAGGTATTCAGATTCTGGGAATGAAATCCTGATCGGATGGTCATGTCCTTGGCCAAGCTTCTGAAGGATCTGGATCTCTACCATAGCATCTTTTGCACTCCAGGCAAGGATCATGCGGAACTGTTCCGCACTGATGGCTGAGCTGCAGGAGAAGGTTGCAATGATACCACCGTCCTTGATCTTCTGCATTGCCAAGCGATTCAGATCCTTGTAGGCTTTCTGGGCTCCTTCCGCTTGTGCCTTGGTCTGGGCAAGCTTGGGAGGATCGAGAATCATGAGATCATAGTGATCCTTTTCTATATGCCGCATCTGCTCAAAGATATCACATTGGGTAATTTCGATTTTCTCCCGGCTTCCTTCTGGAATAGTCTTGAGGTCCTGGTTGATATGGATATGGACCAATGCCTGCCTCAGGGCTTGTTCGCTCGAATCGAGGAGATCGACATGCTTTGCACCGGCTCTCAGTGCATGCAGGGTGAAAGCTCCGGTGTAGGAACATCCATCGAGTACCACAGCATCCTTTGCATACGCCTCGATAACCCGTCTGCTCTCTCGTTGATCACAATAGAATCCACTTTTTTGCCCCTTTCCTGGAGCAACTTCATAGTAGAGATTATCTTCACGGAAACGAACGGGATCGAGTTTCTTGGATGGGGTGAAATACTGGCCATCCTGGTAGTAGACGAGGGACTCCTTGAGATGTTCAGCAGCAGTAAAGGCACTGTCTGTATTGAGAATAATCAAGGAAGGTTTGAGAAGTGATTCCAATGTCTCTACGATGAGGTCTTGAAAGTGATATGCTACACGGCTGCTGATGATGATCCTGAGCATGGTTCCGTATACATCCACTACCAAACCTGGTAGATAATCCGCCTCTGAAAAAATGATTCGGAAGGTAGTGGTTGCCCCGGCCTTGTCCTCGAAGAACATTTTTCTGCGGAGAACACTCTGGGCGATGGTTTGTTTCCACCACCGCTCATCGATTCTCTGGTTCTCGTTCCAGGAGAGCAGGCGCAAGGGGATATGGCTTTCTTTGTCATACCAACCCCATGCAATGAATTGTCCTTCATCTGTTTCTGCTCTGGTAACCCCTGTTTCAAGGAGGGAGATGTCATTTTCGATAGCGCCGCTGAAGACCCATGGATGGTGACGGAGAAGTTGTTTTTCCTTGCCACCTTTAATTGTAATGGTTTGCATGGGTACACTCTAGCGGAGTGTATCTATTTTGTCAAAACATAGGGTCTTCCTTTTGTCAAAACGTTTGTTGACTTGCCACCTCTCTATGCTCGATAATGGCGATATGTTGAAACCGTTGTCCAAAGCAATACTCTTTGATATGGACGGTACCCTCATCGATACCATTGAGGATATCCGTAGTGCTTTCAATGTTGCTCTTTCCTTGGAGGGGTTGCCACCGTTCTCAGCCGCATTGGCGAAACAAGTAGTGGGACGTGGGCTCTACAATGCACTAAAGGGTGCTCTTTCCTACTATGAACATCCCGTCGATGCAGCACGGTTTGCATTCCTTTATCAATCCATGATGGATTATTATCAGGCACACTATGCTGATATGAGCCACCCCTACCAAGGAATCCTTCCTCTTCTTGATAGATTGGAATCTTCTGGGGTAGCCATTGGAATACTTTCCAACAAAGAGGATGTGCTTACCCAAAAAATTGTCAAACAATTACTTCCCCAATTCTCTTTCGCTTCAGTGAGAGGCTTGGTAGAGGGATCTCCCAGAAAACCCGATCGGCATGCAATCGATCTTTTTTGTAGTCAACAGGGTGTAAACGTAGGCGAACTCTGCTACATTGGGGATAGCGAAGTGGATTATCAGACTGCCCAGAATGCTGGGTGTTCTCATATTTTGGTCTCGTGGGGATTCAGGCCAAAGGAAGAACTGCAAGCACTTCCCGGCTCTGTGGTTGTCGATACGGTGGATGAATTGGAGGATGTAATCTATGGCGTACAATGAGAAAGATCTGAAAAGGAAGGCTGAGGCATACTTACAGGCAGAGGACCAGGAGGTTTTTAGGAAAGCTGTAGAGCAAGAACTTGCCGAGGGAAACTGGGAAGCGTTGTACGATCGCTTTTATACCAGTCTCTCCTTTGGTACTGCAGGGATGCGTGGTGTCATTGGTGGGGGAACCAACCGCATCAACACCTTCATGGTCTGCAAAGTTACCCAGGGATTGAGTGAGTATCTCTATGAAGCATCTAGTAATCCTTCAGTGGTCATTGCATATGACAGTCGCAATTACAGCGACCTGTTTGCGAACGAAGCAGCACTGGTACTTGCTGCAAACGGTATCTCGGTGTTTCTCTACCCTGTGCTGCACCCTGTACCGATGCTCAGTTTCGCCGTGCGCTATTTACAGACCACAGCAGGCATTGTTATTACAGCAAGTCATAATCCAGCCCAATACAACGGTTATAAAGTCTACTGGAAGGATGGTGGGCAAGTAACGCCTCCTCACGATTTTGGAATTGCAGAGCATGCCAATGCAGTGACAGCAAAGGATATCAAGAAAATAAGTGCGGAAACAGCCCGCTCTAAAGGATTGCTCGTACCTGTCCCGGAGAAAGTGGACCAAGCATACTTTCATACCGCTCTGCTGAATCTCAGGAGGCCTGCTCTGGTGCAGAACAATCCCATTACTGTGGTGTACACCCCACTGCATGGATCTGGCAATCTCCCGCTGCAACACCTGCTCTCCCAGGTCGGGATCAAATGTGTGGTAGTGGAGGAACAACAAGAGCCTGATGGTAACTTTCCCACCGTGCCACTGCCGAATCCTGAGTACCCCGAAGCGATGAAGATGGCACTTAAGCTAGCTGAGCGTGAGAAAGCCGACATTGTATTGGGAACCGACCCTGATGCAGATCGACTGGGAATAGCCATTCCACTTTCTGCAAAAAAGGATACATATCATCTGCTTACGGGTAATCAGATAGCCGCATTGCTTGCCGATTATCTCATGGGAGCTGATGGTGAGCAACTCATGAAGAAAACCCCTCTCGTGGTAAAGAGTCTGGTTACCACTGACTTGGTGAAACGAATCGTGGAAAGCCAAGGGGGACGTTGCAAGGATGTTCTCACTGGTTTCAAGTATATTGCCGAAGAAATAGCATCCCTTGAAGGCCCGAAAGGAGAACGTGAGTATTTCCTGTTCGGATGTGAGGAGAGCCACGGGTATTTGACGCTTCCCCAGGTACGAGACAAGGATGCAATAAGCAGTGCTTTGATAAGTGTAGAGATGATGTGCCACTGGGCAAGCAAAGGGATGACCCTCAAGGACCGACTGGATCAGATTTACGATACATGGGGTTTCTCTACCGAGGCGGTCTTTGCAAAAGATTATGTAGGAGCCACAGGGAAAGAAAAAATGACCCAGATTATGACTGGGCTGCGAAAACTTAATGTAGGCGATGCACTGGCCGGGCATACGATAACCAGCAAGCAGGATCTGCTTGATGGGAAACAGACAGAATTCCCTCCCAGTGATGTCCTCATCCTCTTCCTTGAAGGTGGAGATAAGATTGTAGTGAGACCAAGTGGAACTGAACCAAAAATCAAATATTACTTTTTCTTCACTGCAGATGGAATAGACCGGACTGAGTTCGAACAGAACTTAGGGAAACGGATAGACGCATATAAGGCGGCACTTTCGTGATTACATGCTATTTGATACAACGACAGAACAAGGAAAACCTCACACTCTCTCCCTATCTTGATATCAATCGGGTAGGGCATTGGAGTGAAGATGAGCAGGTTGTGCTCAAAAGTAGTGGAATGCTGACCAAGAACCAGAGGGATGAAGCTTCCTATGCACTCTACGCAGCCATTGATTTCAGCGTGGATCGATGGATCCAGAACAAGCAGTACATTCCAAGGTTGTTGATCTCAGCGGCTGTATTTACAGCTTCTTACTTCTTCTTATCCCTCGTGATCAGGGACCCCGTGCCCATGGTTGATGAATTACTCATCAGTGGTGGTTTGGTACTGCTTGCATGGAACTACCTTGCAAAACGGGATACCCGTTCCTCTATTGCCCAAAGAAGGCGTTATGAATTGAAGTTGCGCTGTGGGGAGTGTGAGCAGGAAATTGACGAGCAACTGTTTGCAGTTGAAGCGTTTCTGGATGAAGCTTCATCAGAAGACTCTTTGGAGCTCTGTAATAGTCTGGCATTGGTCTCTTCCGAACCTCTAAAGCCGATTAGCTATGAGGGGTCGAATGAGACGCTTAAAGAACTTGGTGAATTATTGGCACACTATCTTCGTATCTACAACAAGAGCCTCTACAAAACTGCAGTGAAGGTCCACAACCAACGAATGCAACGCAGAAAAAATGAACGTCTTGCTGCTCGTCTATTTCATCAAAGCATGCAGAAGCGGCTAGATATAGGGCTGCTTGCATTGTTGGTATCGCTCATGGAGCTGTAGCTGAAGCAAAACTCAGCCTGTGAGGTCTTTCTCTGGTATGGAAGACCTGCTCCATCCACTAAAACTCTTACTTCCCTTGTTCACACTGGCAATCTACCTTGCCAGTTGTGGATCGTGTCTCTTCTCATATCCTCTTCAGGTGGGGCTTGTCTTAGGCTCCATGGTACTCATTGCTGCTCCTTTCTTCCCAACCCGTACAAAGAGCCTCATCGTGTTGTCTTGTTTCCTGTATTGCTTCTTCCTGTTGTTGGCCCGGGGAGTGACGAACAGTGCCATGGTCTTTGCCTTTCCACAAAACAGGATTGTGATGCTGGAAGGAAAATTGCAGGAGGACTCCTCACTTTCCCGAAGTGGTGATCAACTGCTGCGGCTCTCTTTGACGGGGTGTACTACCAAGCGTGGGTATCAGGGAAGTGCATCAGGCGTCGTGCCGGTCTTGGTCCCTGTAGAAGCGGTTCTGGTTGCTTCTTCTGATGTCCACGTTTGGGGGCAGTGGGATGATACGGAAACAATCCTCTATGCTGAGGGCATCCAAGTACTTGGAATCCCTCCTATTGCACTTGCACGTCGCACCCTACTTGAAGCATTGCAACGACGTTTGGAAGTAAGCATAGAGGATGCGCAAGTACGGAGTCTTGCTTCCATGTTGCTCTTGGGGCAGTTGAGCGGTGAGTCCTTCTTGCTCAAGGATAAGGCGATCCTCTGTGGTTGTGCCCATACCCTTGCCCTCTCTGGTATGCATTTGCATTTTTTCATCCTTCTCGCAGGGTTTTTTGGCAAGCGTCTGTTCGGCCCATTTTGGGGTAAACGGTTTGCCTGTATCTTTCCCTGCTTTTACGTGTTGGCTGTAGGGCCAAAACCTTCACTATTGCGAGCTTTGGGAATGTATATGTTTCAGTTGGTCCCACGTTCGAAACAATTTTCCTTGCTTGTTCCCTTCTATCTTACGGGGTTTCTCCAAATATGGCTTTTCCCGTTCTCCGTGACGAGTTTTGCGTTTCTCTATAGCTATGGTGCATTTGCCATGATTCTCTTTGGAAGAGGGCTTCCTCCCATTCCCCTGTTGAATACGACGCTTGCAATCATTGGAACCGGACCTGCCAGTATGATGCTCACAGGAACGTGGAATCCAGCAGGATTGCTGTACAGCATCCCTGCGACACTCCTGATTAATCTTGCGATGGTGTTCAGCTTGCTCACACTCGTATTTGGGTCTTGGTTTTCCTTTCCTCTAGGCATGGTCTATCAGGGAATGAATGCGTTGTTCACCCTTGGTGCTGAAAAGATCTGGATGTTGTCGTGGAATACCTATGTGCTCTTCACACTCCTTCTGTTGACCACACTTGTTGCATTTGGCTATGCTAAGCGGGTCTTGCAAACAAAACGAAGGAGAGAGTATGCGTTGGAACTTTGCCTACGATTCGCCACATGCGATCAGCGAGCTGCTGCAGAGAGAGGGGTTGGCGATGACCAAGAAATTTGGACAGAACTTCCTGCTCTCGAGACCGGTTCGTGAACGCATCGTCTCACTCCTTGAACCTCTTGAAAACACCACGGTTTGGGAAGTTGGTCCTGGGATTGGCTCTCTGACGGCGTTGCTTCTGGAAAGGGGGGCAGTGGTAACGGCTTTTGAGATTGACCATGGGTTTTGCAGAATACTGAGAGAGCATGCCTTCGGTGAAGATCCGGCATTCCATCTTGTTGAGGGGGATGCCCTGAAGACCTTGCCAGCCACTTTCTATCAAAACGCTGCACCTGAGCGAATCTGTGGCAACCTTCCCTATAATGTAGGATCGGTTGTGATCGCAAAGATTCTGGAAGAAGGGTACCGAATCCCTCAGATGGTATTCACGTTGCAGAAAGAGGTTGTTGACCGCCTCTGTGCCTCTCCAGGTTCCAAGCTGTGGTCATCGTTTTCTCTGCTAGCCCAGATGGATTATGAGGTGACCCAGTCGTTTGTCATCAATGCTGGAGCTTTTTTCCCCACGCCGAATGTCACCAGCAGTGTGGTTCATTTCACTTTACGCGAAGAGAGCCTGGTCAAGGATGAGCTGCGTGCGAGTTTCCTGTTGGTGATCAGGGATTTGTTTGCACAACGAAGAAAGACAGTGAGAAACAACCTGCTTGCTGGAAAGATTGGAGCACTGTTGGGAAAGGAAGGGGTTGTCTCGATGCTTGAGGACAGTAGTGTTGAGCCATCACTGAGAGCAGAAGCTCTCTCCTGGTCACAGTTTCTTGCCCTTAGTGAGATTCTCTCCAGCTATCAAGCCAGGTGAAGCGTACAGGGTAGATACATTCAGAGAAGATTCAATGGTTTTTGTGCT
The DNA here is from genome assembly GCF_003429665.1 of Sphaerochaeta halotolerans. Classification (GTDB taxonomy): domain Bacteria; phylum Spirochaetota; class Spirochaetia; order Sphaerochaetales; family Sphaerochaetaceae; genus Sphaerochaeta; species Sphaerochaeta halotolerans. The sequence goes on from NZ_QUWK01000004.1 coordinate 52,506, forward strand.
TTCAATCATACATTGCCTACCCGTAGAGACGAGGCAATCGTATAGAAAAGTAGGGCATGGGGTAAGGGCGGGAAGGAAAAACTCCCGCCCTTTGTTGGCTGTTAGTTGCTTGCTGCCTGTGCAAGTGTGATTGCACTGGTCACCACGATATCCTCAATGGAGCATCCGCGGCTAAGATCGCTGATCGGTTTTGCAAATCCCTGGAGGATTGGTCCATAAGCTTCAGCTCCTGCAAGACGCTGTACCAGCTTATAGCCGATATTGCCCGCTTGAAGATCAGGGAAAATCAGCGTGTTTGCATGGCCGGCAACACTGGAGTCAGGAGCCTTGCTCTTTGCAACGCTGGGAACAATGGCTGCATCAAGCTGCAATTCACCATCGATTTGCAGATCAGGAAGGTTTTCCTTGACAATGTTGGTAGCTTCGACCACCTTGTCAACCAAATCCCCTTTTGCAGAGCCCTTGGTTGAGTAACTGAGCATGGCTACCTTCGCCTCAGTGTTGAGGAAGGTCTTGCAGGATATGGCGGAAGCTTTAGCAATTTCAGCCAACTGTTCAGCTGTTGGATTGGGGATGGTGGCGCAGTCAGCAAAGATAAAGGAGCCATTTGCCCCATATTCACTCTTGTCAGTCGCCATAACGAAACAGGAGGATGCATATTTGATTCCTGGCTTGGTCTTGATGATCTGGAAAGCGGCAAGCAGTACGTTGCCGGTGGTGTTCTCAGCTCCAGCAACCATTGCATCAGCCTTGCCAAGACGAACCATCATGGCTCCCCAGCGCAGGGGGTCGATGATGCTTTGATACGCTTCTTCTTCACTCATGCCTTTGTGCTTGCGAAGTTCATGGTATTCCTTTGCAAAAGCGTCACGATCTTCACTGGAGGATGGATCTACAATGGAGATGCCCTCAAGAGAAGTTTTTACTGCTTCTGCAGCTTCTTTGACTGCATCCACTGCACCGACCAGGATAACTGATGTAGCCAGTTTCTCGTCGACAATTTTCCTTGCGGCTTGGATGGTTCTGCTCTCGGTTCCCTCAGCCAGAACAAGCTTTTTCTGGGCCTCAATTGCTTGGGCCTTCATTTTTTCTGCAAACGTCATGGTTATGCTCCTTGACAGGTTAGATTAGGTAGCTCCTTTTCAGTGTATCACGTTAGAATATCTTAGAGAAGGCACAACTTAGGCTTGATTGCGGTACATCCTAGCCTCCTCTCTGGAGCGAGTGCCGGGAAAGCAAGGTGAGATGCCCCGTCCCTTGGGGCGGAAAAGGAGGCAACGCCTCCTGAGTCCAAGGCTTGCCCTGGGGTATTGATACCCTTCATTGCTTTCCAGTACAATGCGGTTCATGAAAGAGAGCATGCGTATCGGAGTATATGGAATGGGACGATTTGGTTCCTTCTGGGCAAAGGAATTAGCTGATCATGGGTTCGAGGTAATCGCCTACAGCAGACGAAATAAAAACGTTCCCCCAGGGGTTCGCCCCGGAACAGAGGAAGAAGTCCTTACCACTTCAGCCCTGTTTTTCTGTGTCTCAATCAGCTCCTTTAGGGACGTACTTGCACGTACTTCTGGAAGCATCGGGAAGGACACGGTAGTAATGGACACCTGCTCGGTTAAACTGTATCCGGCCAAAGTCATGCGAGAGTTGCTTCCTTCCTCCGTACAGAGTATTGCAACCCATCCAATGTTTGGTCCTGACTCGGGAAGGGACGGGGTTTCGGGACTTCCTTTGGTGATCTGTCCGGTCAATTGCAAGCAGGAGATACTCTCCTGGTGGGCTCATGAATTTGCTCGCTGGGGTCTCGATGTAATACGTATGAGTTGCGACCAGCACGACCGTGAGGCGGCTTGGTCACAAGGGATTACCCACTTTGTAGGGCGAACGCTCTCTGAACTTTCCCTTGGCGATACCAAACTGGCGACCAAGGGATATAAGTCTCTCATGAGTGTGGTAGAACAGACTTGCAATGACCCCATACAACTATTCTATGATCTGCAACGCTACAATCCGTATGCAAGGGATATGCGCATGGAGCTCAAGGGAGCACTCGATACGGTCATGGATGTCCTGAAAAAGCAGGAGGAATGTGAGTGAATGTGTGTGTATATACCTTGGGATGTCGGCTGAACCAGTGCGAGAGTGAAGCTATTGCCGATTCTTTTTCCAAGGAAGGGTTCACTGTGGTAAGCGAGGACCAGGGTGCTGATTTGTATATTGTCAATACGTGTACGGTTACCAGCAAGGCAGAGCAGAAAGCGAGAAGGATGATCCGGAAGTTTGCCAAGACTGCTCCTACCCTTGCAACAGGTTGTTATGCCCAGGTCAATGAAGAGGAACTGAAAGCACTCAGTGACCAGGTCACTGTGGTGCCCTTGGAAAAGAAAGCGCATCTTCTCCAGCTTGCAAAGCATCTGAAGGCATCCCTGGTTTCTGGCATGAGCATGCGTGAAGGGTGTCTTTCCTTCAGTGATGGAAAGGCTTCTGTCTTTGACTATGATGCTGCTTCTTTCTCCTACCATAGTAGAGCATATCTGAAGATTCAGGATGGGTGTGACAATAGCTGTGCGTATTGCCGCGTGCATATTGCACGAGGCAAGGCAATTAGTCTTGATCCCAATCTTGTCATCGAGCGAGTTTTGGCACTCGAGGAGGCAGGATTCCAGGAGATCATGCTAACCGGTGTGAATCTCACCATGTATGACCACCAGAGGGATGGATTGGGTGGATTGCTTGAAACGTTGCTCTCAGTGCTTTCTGCTGATGTCAGGCTTCGTCTCAGTTCGATGGAACCCGATCACATTGATGAACGTCTGTTGCAAGCCTTGCGGGATTCACGGATGCAACCGCACTTCCACATACCGGTGCAAAGTGGGAGCGACCGGGTTCTGCAGCTTGTAGATAGACACTATACCATCGGGGAACTAGCAGCAATTCTGGGCCAACTCAAACAGGTGAAGAATGACCCATTCCTGGCGGCCGATATTATTACAGGTCTTCCTGGGGAGACAGAAGCGGATTTTGAGGAAACGAAGCAGTTCATTCTCAGCCAAGGGTTCTCAATGCTGCATGTCTTTCCCTTCTCACCCCGACCCGATACCCCGCTTTATCATGCAAAACACCGAGTGCCAGAAAAGATTCGTGATGAGCGGGCCCTTGAACTGAGAAAACTCTCAAAGCAGTTGCACGATACATACAAAATGCGGCAACTGGGTAAAGAGAGTGAGGTAATCCTCCAGAACAGGAAAGGGGGCTATTGGTATGGCTTGAGCGGGAACTATCTGGAAGTGAAAGTAATTGATGCTCCTCCCTTTGCAAGGGAAGGGATGTTGGTAAAGGGTCGCTTTAGTGACAAGCTACCCAACGTTGGAAAGATGGAGTTCATTTCCTATGAAACGGCTATTCACGACTGAACGTCTTGATGCATATATCATCTCGAGCTCACTGGCAGGACCCTACCTTGCATATGAGAAGAGAAACCGGGAGTTGTTTCGTCCCTACTCAATTCCCCAAAAGGAGAGCTACTACACCCTAGGCTCGTTTCAAAATGTCTCGGACCGTCAGTACGCCCTCTATGAAGAACACAGAATGCTTCCCTTGCTTTTTTTTGCGAAGGATACACGAAAGCATGTCATAGCCCTGGTGAGTTTGAATCAATTGGTATGGGGGCCCTTTCGCTCAGGGAAGCTTAGCTATAGTGTGGATGGGGACAAACTGCGCCAAGGATATGGTTCAGAAGCGGTATTGGGTGTCATTGCTTACGCATTTGAACAACTTGGAGTGCATCGTATCGAGGCACATATTCAGAAGGAAAACAGTGCCAGTCTCGCTTTTGCAGAGCATCTGGGATTCCAAGTTGAGGGGACGGCAAAAGGATATCTGTACAGGGATGGAGCATGGATAGACCATCTACGTCTGTCCCTGCTTAACGATGAATTGGATATTCGCTCCCTCAGCTAGGGCGATTTCTGAGTTCCCTCACTGTAATCTTGGGTTCCTGGATAGTGACCATTGTATTGGGGGCAACAGACTCCTTGATCCATACGTTGGATCCTATCACTGCATTCTTCCCAATCGTTATATCCCCCAGGATGGTTGCATTGGAATAGATGGTGACATTGTCCTCAATCGAGGGGTGTCTTTTAGCGCCCCTGATCAAGCTGCCGCAGGCGTCCTTGGGAAAGCTCAATGCCCCCAGGGTAACTCCTTGGTAGAGCTTTACATTATTGCCAATGACCGTGGTCTCCCCGATTACCACACCAGTGCCGTGGTCGATGAAGAACGAAGCTCCAATCTCTGCACCGGGGTGGATGTCAATGCCGGTTTCCTTGTGTGCATACTCATTGAACATGCGAGGGATCAAGGGGACATCCATTTTGAACAGTTCATGTGCAATACGGTGGATGGTGAGTGTCTTGATGCATGGGTAGGAGAGGATGACCTCCCTGATATTTCTTGCTGCGGGATCGCCATCGAAGGCTGCCTTTGCATCCATCTTTAGTTTTATACGAATTTCCGGCAACAATGCACACAGTTGCCCGATCGCAGTATCGGCCTTCTTATGTGCATCACATTCATCAAGAGATGGGTCGTCGTATCGAAACGCAAGTAACAACTGGCTCTTCAGCTGTGAACATACATCCTGCATCTGTGCTCTCAGGATTTCTTGTAGCCCGAGTTCAGCGCGGTCACGTCCACAGCGGCCAGGGAACATCAGTTCAAGAAACTCGTTGGAAATTTCTCCGATGGAAAGCATCTGTGGTAGTGGTTTCAAGCCATGAAAATTGGCATCTCCAGCGACACGGTCGAAGGTCCTGTAGAATGCCTCTATATAGGATGAAGCATCAAATTGTTGGTCTTTGCACTGTTCCATACGCCTACCATACGGCTCTTGCAGACTTTTATGCAAGCACTTGGCCGAGAAACTGATCAATCCTTGTATGCAATGTTCCAGCAAGATGTGTCGCAATAGCCAGTTTTAGCAAGTCTCCAATGATAAAGGGGAGCATGCCTGCCTGCAGTGCTACCTTCCAGGAGAGATTCCCAACAAGTTTTAGGTAGGGAACTCCTGCAAGGTAGATTATCATGGTGGCCCCGAGTCCAAAGATGATGCACAGCAGACGGTACCTCCCTGGATGTTCTTCTTTGTTGCGATACCTACCTGCAAGACCTGCAAGGAATGCAGCAGGAAGCAAGCCGAAGAGAAACCCTCCCGTGGGGCCTAACAAGATTCCCAGGCCTCCACCACTACTGAATACAGGCAGCCCGATAGCGCCCAACAACAAATAGATTGCCGTGCTGGCCATCCCCACAGCCGGTCCTCCCAGGAATCCCGCGAGCAGGACAAAGAGCGTCTGCAGTGTGATGGGTACAGGAGGAAGCGGAAACCTGAGATAGGCTCCAACGATGATCAAGGCACTAAAGAGAGAGGTGAGCAGTAATCGTCTTTGTTGCATGGGTGGAGCATACCACGGCTCGGTTTTAATTGTAAACAGAAGATAGGTTGACAATTGGGGAGCAGCACACTACCATCGGTCGCATGAATCATGCACAAACGTTGCTTAAGATACTTTCTGCCAATCGGTCTTGTTATCACAGTGGACAACAGCTTGCTGGTGAGATGGGGGTGAGTCGTACGGCTGTTTGGAAAGCCATGGAGACCTTGCGTAACCAAGGCCATAGCATCGAGGGAATTCCCAATCGGGGATATCGCCTGCTTACTTCCACTCTTCTCTATTCAAAAGAACGTTTGGAATCCCTGTTGCCATCCTGGGAACTCCATCTGTTTGATTCAATCGATTCAACCAACCGGTATGCAAAGTCTCTGGAATCCAAGAAAGCCCTGGTGCTTGCGTGTCATCAGAGCGAGGGGAGGGGAAGGCTCTCAAGGAGTTTTTACAGCCCACAGGGAGGCCTGTATCTCAGTCTGTTGTTCCCTGCTACCTTCCCCCTCTCTGATGCTTCTCTGATCACCAGTGCTGCTGCGGTAGCTGTCAGCGAAGCAATCGAGGAGAAGTGTGGAAAATATTGCAGAATCAAATGGGTAAACGACCTGTTTTATGAGAACCGAAAAGTCTGTGGTATCCTTACAGAAGGTGTGTTGGGCGTGGAAAGTGGTCGCCTTACTGCAGTGGTTGTCGGTATCGGTCTCAATCTTTTCACCAAGCGGGAATCATTCCAAGGTTCGCTCAAGACAATTGCCACCTCGCTCTACGATGGACAGGACTCCCTTCCTTCTGATTTCTCTGTGGATGACCTTGTAGCGTGTATCGTACAAACGTTGGAAGCTTCTCTGGATACCTTGGGGGAGCGTTCCTTCCTTGCTGCCTACAGAGAAAGGTCCCTTGTGCTCGGTCATGAGGTACGTGTACTCTCTGGTGCTGCTGAGTATGTGGCAAAAGCAGTTGCAATCGATGATGAAGCCCATCTGGTGGTTGAGGATGCCTTTGGGCATCAGAGGGTTCTCTCCAGTGGGGAAGTCAGTATCCACCTTGAAGTCTGACTTTGGTTTGTTGTATAGTCATGAGCTACAAGGAATGAAATAATGCTAGAAGCGGTACGTGAAACTTGGAAGAATCTTATAGAACAGCAATTGCACCTCTATGCTACAGAGGTGTTGGGAGATGTGCCCGAGTTGCCAGCCTTGGCAGTACAGAGCCCTCCGAAACCTGAGCTTGGCGATCTTGCTTTCCCTCTCTTTGCCTATGCAAAGGTATTGCGGACAGCTCCTCCCAAGCTGGCATCTGAACTCAAAACCCGAATTGAAAAGCTTGATGATCGTCCCTCTGGAGAGATTCTCTTGAGTGGTCCCTACTTGAATGTCCGTATCGACATGGGGGGTGTTGCAACTGCTCTCTCTTCTCGTATCGCACAAGAGAAGGAGCACTATGGCAGCAGTGATGCGCTCAAGGGCAAGAAGGTCACCATTGAATTCAGCTGTCCCAATACCAACAAGCCCCTTCATCTGGGGCATATGCGCAATGACAGTCTTGGAGAAAGTGTAGCAGCCATCCTGAAAGCCAATGGTGCTGAGGTTCGTAAGGTAAATCTCATCAATAATCGTGGGGTACATATCTGCAAGTCAATGCTTGCATACCAAAAGTTTGGGAACGGAGAAACCCCCGAGTCCAGCGGGATAAAGGGTGACCATCTGGTCGGCAAGTACTATGTCAAGTTTGCCGATTGGGCAAAAGAGGACCCCACCGCTGAGCAACAAGCCCAGGAGATGTTGCAGAAGTGGGAGAGGGGAGACCAGGAGGTGATGGCGCTTTGGGAGAAGATGAACGGATGGACACTCCAAGGCCTTGCTGAAAGCTATGAGAAGATGGGAATCAGTTTTGATGCCTATTACTATGAGTCTGAGACGTACAAATACGGTAAGGATGAGATTCTCAAGGGACTTGAGAAAGGAGTCTTCTACCAGGAAGAGGATGGGTCGGTCTGGGTGGATCTTGAACCGATCAAGCTGGATAAAAAGGTCCTCCTCAGAAAGGACGGAACCAGCTTGTACATGACCCAGGATGTGGGCACAGCAATCATGCGTCACAAGGATTGGCCCTTTGATTCCTTGATCTACGTTGTGGCCAGTGAGCAACGATACCACTTCATGGTGCTCTTTTATGTGTTGCAGCTACTGGGGTACTCCTGGGCAGATGACTTGCGCCACCTTTCCTACGGAATGGTGAACCTACCCGACGGAAAGATGAAAAGCCGTGAGGGAACAGTCGTTGATGCTGATGAGCTGGTGGATACCCTCACCTCGCTTGCACGCAACGAGATTCGTGCGAAAGAGCGTGAGGAACTTGTTGATGATGTGGAAAAGACCAGCAGTGCCATTGCCCTCGGTGCATTGAACTACTACCTGCTGCAAGTTTCCCCGACCAAGGATATGATTTTCAATCCGGCCGAATCGATCTCCTTCAACGGCAATACCGGTCCCTACCTTCAGTATATGGGAGCAAGAATCTCCAGCATGCTCAGGAAGTACCAGGATGATGAATATGCCGATTGTCATGCAATGGAATTCGACGGCAGTTTGTTGACCCTTCCTGACGAGCGGGAACTTATCAAACAGCTTGCGCGCTATGGGGAGGTGGTTGAGAGGGCAGGTAGTGCCTATGATCCTTCGGTTGTCTGCAGTTATCTCTATGACATCTCGAAGCTTTTCAGTCGTTGGTATCACGACAATCCAGTTTTAAAGGCTTCCTCAAGGCCCTTGGTTCGTTCCCGTATTGAGCTGGTAAGCATGGTCTTGCAGGTAATCAAGAACGCATTCAGCCTAATTGGGGTTCCCTTCCTCTCCTCCATGTGATGTCACTGTATGCTGTAGAGTGAGCAGAAACGGTTGATGAATCGCTCTTCTTCCCATTCGATGTCAGGATCGTCGTCCAGAAGTATCCTGTAAAGGAAACGCTGGACGACGCTGCTGAAACTCTGGATTGCAAGATCCAAATCCTCTATATCCAAGCGACCACTGTTGCTCAGGCTCTCCAAGAGAATGCTGCTCTGGCCGATGAGCATCTCGTCCAGTGTCCGTTTGATGCTTGCGGCTTCCTTGTGGGTAAGCGCTTCACTCTCTATGATACGGTAGAAGGACCGCATTACCTCATCTTCATACATATGGTGCCAGTGTGCCATGGCCCTATTCAGCACCTCGCTCGCACTCCCGTCCAGACTGATGGTACCTTTCTGTTTGTAGGCGAGTGTATTGCAGTAGGAAAAGAGTTCGGAAACCAATGCCTCCCTACTCTGGAAATGGTGGAAGATTGCAGCCTTGCTGATGTTGTTCTGCTTTGCAAGCAAGCTGAGAGAGACTGCATCCAAGCCTAACTGAGACCCCAGGTTTAAGAGGGATAAGATAAGTTGTTGTTTCATAGTAGTAGTATGCATACTGAATACTAACCTATCGGTCGGTAATATTTCAATGCCTTTTTCTTTGTTTTTCAATCAATTATGGCAAAAAAGTTGTTGCAACTGGTTCGTATATTTGGTATAAGAAACAAGCACAAATTAAATTGAAGGATGAATATCGACATGTACGCACTTGTAGAGATTCTCGGAAAGCAGTACAAGGCCGTCGAAGGTGAGACAGTCCAGGTTGATTATATCAGCCAGAATGAGGCCGGTTCCTCCCTTGAGTATGCCACCGTTCTTGCCGTTGTGGATGAGAACAATGCAACGTTTGGCACCCCCTATGTAGCAGATGCAGTTGTGAAAGCAACGCTCGTCGAGCATATTAAGGGTGACAAGATCAGAGTGTTCAAGAAAAAGCGCCGAAAGGGCTATACAAGAACCCAGGGGCACCGTCAGCGGTACTCCCTGATCACAATTGACAAGATCATTGCATAAGGAGGGCGAAAGATGGCACATAAGAAAGGTGGCGGTAGTTCCCGCAATGGTCGCGACTCCAATGCCCAGAGACTGGGTGTGAAGCGCTTTGGTGGACAGTTGGTCAAGGCAGGTGAAATCCTTGTTCGTCAGCATGGGACTAAGTTCCATCCTGGTGAGAATGTAGGCCTCGGTTCCGATTATACGTTGTTTGCTAAAGCTGAAGGTACCGTGCTGTTTCACAGTCGGAAGAACCGGAAGTACATCAGCATCGTAACTGAGTAAGTAAAAAGTAGAAGAAAACGAGATAATGTTTGGATTTTCAGACGAAACCTATCTTGATGTTGCCTCCGGAAACGGGGGCAACGGTTGTGTATCCTTCCGAAGGGAAAAATATGTTCCCAAGGGAGGCCCTGATGGCGGCGACGGCGGCCGTGGTGGGGATGTGGTATTCGTCGTCAAACATAATCTGAGAACCTTGGCCCATCTCAAATTGGTACGCACCTACCGTGCGGAGAATGGAAAGAACGGCCAAGGAGATCGTTGTTATGGACGCGATGGTGCAGATATAGAGATACCTGTTCCTCCAGGAACGGTGATCAAGGATGCCCAGACTGGGGAGATTCTCAAGGATCTGACCGACGAGGAGCGGTGGGTATTTCTCAAGGGTGGCAGGGGAGGCCAAGGCAATTGGCACTTCCGTACCGCCACGAGGCAGGCACCCCGTTTTGCCCAACCAGGGGAGAAGGGGGAGGAGCTGCGAGTTGGTGTTGAATTGCTTGTCATAGCCGACATCGGCTTTGTAGGCTTTCCCAATGCAGGTAAGTCCAGCTTGTTGAATATTCTGACCAATGCCCGTACCAAGGTGGCAGGGTATCCCTTTACCACCAAGATTCCTCAGTTGGGAATGATGCGATACGATGAACATGATATTGTGTTGGCCGACATACCAGGTTTGATAGAAGGAGCTAGTAAAGGCTCTGGAATGGGGATCAAGTTTCTCAGGCACATCAGCAGAACCAAAGGACTGGCTTTTCTCATTGATCTAAGTGATGAGCGATATCTTGATGCCTATGATATACTATGCAAGGAACTGGAGGCGTTCGAACCTGAACTGTTGAAAAAGCATCAGGTAATCATCGGAACAAAGACTGATGAACCAGGAACTGGACCGCATCTGGAAGAACTGAAGCAGAAGTATGCAGACAAAGAGGTTATCGGCCTCTGTGTGTATCTGGATCAAGGAGTTGATGACGTTAAGCATGCATTCATCCGGATGGTAGAGAGGCAGGAATCAGCAAAAGAAGTATCTGTTGCTGACGAAGGTGGTTTTACTACTACCGTTGATCATGATGCTTATTATCCAGAGGAACTGAAAGAGCTATAGGAGGAGACCTTGGCAGAAGCAGTACCCACTGCCCTTGTGGGAGGCAGTTTTGACCCGGTTCATCTCGGCCATCTGCACTTGGTACATACGGTGGCTTCCTCCACCTCATATAGACGATTTATCTTTGTCCCGGTAGCCCGGAACAACTTCAAGCGGGATGCTAATCTGGCTTCAGCTGAGCATAGGATGCGAATGCTCAACTTGGGTTTCGCTGCCTACCCGAGACTTTATCCTCAAGATCCTGATATGGAATTTATCGTTGACGACTGCGAGGTAAATCGTGGTGGAATATCCTACACCTATGATACCGTTAAGCACCTCTATCTCAAGTACAACATCAAGGGACGGCTTGCAGTGGTCATGGGTGATGATTTGCTCGGCAATCTGCAGCAATGGCATGCCTATGAGGATCTCAAGGAGTTGGTGACTTTTGTTGTCATAAAGCGAGAGGGGGAAAACACTCCCTTCAGTGATCTCGCAGCAGATCTTGTGTATCTAGAGAATCCATGTGTTGAAGACAGTTCAACGCAGATACGGGAGGGGGTACGGATGCTCGGTGCAGAGGATTCACTACCCAAAGATATTGCAACATTGATGCCTGAGGAGGTAGCTCACTATGTCGAGTCATTTCGACTCTACCGCACTTGAGCAAGAGCTTGCAAAGATTTTACCTCCCCAGCGATATCAGCATAGTGTAGCTGTGGGTGAGACCTGTGTGCGTCTACAGCATCAATACCAGGAGAAATTTGATGAGCAAGAGCTCTATCAATGTGGTTTGATGCATGACATTGCACGAGATTGGAAAGTCTCTGCGCTTACCCAGTTTGCTGAAGAACACCATCTATCGTTGGAAAAGGAAGAGAGGGATTTTGCTGTTCTGCTGCATGCTCCAGTGGGTGCTGCTTTGCTTGAGGAGCGGGGTTTTCCCAAACAACTTTGTATTGCAGTCCGTTATCACACGATCGGGAGCATCCACATGGGGAGAATGGGCTTGGTACTCTACATTGCCGATTATATCGAACCGAATAGGATGCATCTTGATGATGGGGATCGAGCATCCTTGCTTGGCGAGCCGACGCTTGAGGCGTTGTGTATCAGAATCTTGGAAGCTGAAAGTATGCATTTGCGTTCCAAGGGGAAAGAGATTACACATTCAGGGTTGGCGCTGCGTACGTTGCTCAAGGAAGGTGGCAGGCTGTGAGAAGAACGGGATTGCTTCTCATGATTCTGGGAGTACTCTTGTTTGTTGGATGTGCTCATGATCCGTCCACTGCATATTACGGATTGTTTGAGGATGAGGCAGCCATAATTGCTTTCGAGGCAGGAGACACCCTGTTTATGGTTGTCTTGCCGTGGTCATTGATCTCAAAACACGCTGAGCAGACAGATTGCAGCCCTGCTGAGGTGTTGCAAGAGCTGGGAGGGATGGAACCCCAGCTGGTTGTTGAAGGAGAGGGGAGAGAGCTCGTAAGGATTCGTGATCTCCTGACCACCCTTGCCGTTGATACAACTGATCGTACACTCCGGGAGGTGGATGGTCAGGCACGTTTGGAGGCGCTTAAAGCGGGCGCTCCCTACTTGAGGAAAACTGGTTTGGCAGATACACTTTCCCACACCTGTCCAGGCTTGGATGCATTCTCATTGTTGCAACAAATAGAGCAATTTCGTGTGTACGATCTGAGAAGTGTATTTAAAGAAGACACAGTTGTTGATTGGCAGCAATTGAAAAGCCATATGACTCTGTATCTTAAGCAGATACGGAATACACGATGAAGAAACGTAAAGAAAGAAACGTAGGAGTTTGTAGGAATGAATGATTTGGTACAGGCCAATGCAAATGCTATCGGCCAGTTTCTGGAAGACCATAAGTGCAAGGATGTAAATATCCTTGATGTATCGCAGGAGTGCTCATGGGCGGACTGCTTCATCATTGCAACGGTAAGCAGTGTGGGGCACCTGAGGGGTGTAGCCCATGAACTGTGGGGTGCTTTGAACGACCTTGGTTTGGAAGTGAGCAACCGGCACAAGAAACCGGCGGGTGATGGTTGGGAACTCATCGATTGTGGTGATATCATCATCCATTTGATGAGTAGTGAGCTCAGGGATTTCTATTCCCTTGAGAGGCTCTGGCAGAAGAGAGAAGAAGAAGAGTAGGCTACTCCTCAATATTCTCCCGTATCTTGATGATGGTCTGGGTGATGGTGTCAACAATGGGGTCCTGCTGGTTCATCAAGTGGGTGAACAGCTTCTGGATGGCATCATACCCCTGCCTCTTGGGTTGTTGGCAGATGGTAAACGTAATAACCCCTTCTTTTACCAGTGATCTGGTTATTGGAACATCATCAAAACTGAATATTCTCAGTGAATCCTGTCTGCCAAGGTCCTTCACTGCCTGACATGCTCCTTGAACACCTGCAGCTGTCAGATAGATGCAGTTGATATCTTCATGTTGCTCAAGGCAAGCACGGGTTCTCTCATAGCCAATGGTGTCATCATCAAGGCTTTCTACAGTATCAATCACAACATAGTCTGCTCCGTGTTCTTGCAACCCCTCGATGAAACCTCGGATGCGTTCTTGGTGACCTTTCATGTTAAAGGAACCGGTAACGATGAGAACACGTTTTTGTGTCTTGCTACACAACTGTAAGAGACCACTGGCAGTTTTCCCTTCAAGATAGTAGTCAGGTCCTACATAAAAAAGGCGGTGTGAACTGTCAATATCTGTATTCACCGTCACCACAGTTGTGCCACTTTCTGCAATCCTGTCGATGGCATCAATAACTGGTTGCACATCAAGTGTTGTTACGCATACTCCATCATAATGCTTTGCTTCCAGATGCTTGATTTCCTTCAGGTGTGCATTTAGGTCGAAAGATTTGATCTGGGTTATATCAAGGATTACTCCAAAGTCACTCAACTCACGTTCTGCTTGGCGGAAGCCTGCGATGACATCATCGAAGAAAGGGTTCCCAATACTGGGTAAGAGACATCCAATCCGGAGAGGTTGTTTTCTTCTTGCAAGCACTTTCCCAGCAAGGTTGGGGGTGAATCCCATTTCATCAGCGATAGCCTGTACTCGTTTGGCAACCTCTTCATTCACCCCTTTTCGTTTATGGAGAACCCGGTCGACGGTCCCACGCGAAACTCCTGCCTCTTTTGCGATGTCTCTAATTGTAACAGCCATGGTAGTCCTTTTGCTTGAGGATAATGCTGACAACGTTGCATGCGCAAGTGTCCTCAGTTGGATTTTACCCGCTTTTTGCTCAAAACATCAAATACCACTGCAGCAAGGACAACAATACCCTTGACTGCCTTCTGCCAGTTCGCATCAATTCCGAGTATTGACATGCCATTGTTTAGGACACCCATGAAGATGGCTCCGATAATTGCTCCTCCAACGGTACCAGTTCCACCGTAAGCTGAAGCTCCTCCTATGAAGCAGGCACCGATGGCATCCAGTTCATAGTTGGTTCCTGCAGTAGGGGCAGCAGAGTTGAAGCGGGCTACTCCCACCAGTGCTGCTACTCCGGCCAGAAACCCCATATTTGCATAGGCAAAGAAGAGTACCCGATTGGTGTTGATACCTGAGAGTTTTGCTGCCTTTTCGTTACCACCCAATGCGTAGAGATGCCTTCCTGGAACACTGCGTGAAGTGAAATAACTGTATCCAAGGACGATTACGGCAAGAAGTATCAGTACAACAGGGATTCCTTTGTGCTGACCAAGTAAGCTTGCCACCAAGAGAATGGCGGCTGAAAGGAAAACGATTCGTGCAATGGTGTAAGCCAATGGTTCAATCTGATACCCTTTTTTCTTCTTTGTTTGTCGATTGAACAGTGTATAGGCTATTACAACCAAGCAGATAATCACCCCAAGGACGAATGTGATGGTAAACACCCTCGCCTTGTCATCAGTGTTTGGCAGGAAGCTATTGAAATACCTGAGGTACTCTTCTGGGAAAGGAGAGATGGTGAGCCCATTAAGAATGATGAGCGCAACCCCTCTCCACAGAAGCATCCCTGCCAAGGTGGTAATAAAGGGAGGGATGCGTACATAGGCAATCCAAAAGCCTTGCCAGGCACCGATTGCCAACCCTGTGAGCAAACAGATGAAAATCGAAAAATATATATTCCAACCGAGGTTCACGATCAACGTTCCTGCCAAAGCACCAACCAAGGCGACAACAGAGCCGACTGAGAGGTCAATGTTTCCACCGGTAAGAATACAAAGCAACATTCCTGTGGCAAGGATAACCACATAGGAGTTCTGGCTAATGAGGTTTGAGATGTTCGCTGGGACGAAAAGAGAACCTCGTCCACTGGCGCTGATCAAGCCGTTGAAGAGAATCATTGTTGCGATGAGGACTAAAAGCATGGAATTCTTCTTCATAGAATCCTTGATCCCGAGGCTATGTCTCATGATGTTTTTGCTCCTTTCTGATTCTGAATAATACATGTCATAATTGCTTCTTGGCTTGCTTCAGAGCCAAGCATTTCTCCAACAATTCTTCCTTCACTGAGCACATAGATTCGGTCACAAATGCCGAGGATCTCAGGCATTTCGGAAGAGATGACAAGAATGGATTTCCCTTCTTCAGCCAATTGATTGATGATGGTATAAATTTCATATTTTGCACCAACATCAATGCCTCTCGTTGGTTCATCAAGCAGGAGGATTTCTGGTTCCGTAAAGATCCACTTGCCCAACAGCACTTTCTGTTGGTTGCCTCCCGATAGATTGTTGACATCTTCGAGCACAGAGGAACATTTTGTTCCCATCTTTGCCACCATGTCCTTGGATACCTGCATCTCCAAGTCAGGATCAATAATCTGATGGTTGCTGATCGCCTTCAGGTTTGCGAGGGTGGTGTTCTCCATAATAGGCTTGGAGAGGATCAGGCCATTGGTCTTGCGATCCTCTGTGACATAGGCAATTTTGTTGTCAATTGCCTGTTGTACGGTATTCAGATGTACTTCCTTTCCATTGATGCGAACAGTTCCACTGATGTCCTGACCGTAACTCTTTCCAAACAAGCTCATGACAAATTCTGTTCGGCCTGCACCCATCAAGCCGCTGATGCCCACCACTTCCCCTTTGTGGAGATTGATTGTAATGTCATCACAAATTTTCTTTCCTTGGTTGATTGGGTTGTATACCGTCCAATGCTCAACCTCAAGACTTACTTCCCCAATTTTTATATTCCGCTTGGGGAACCGGTCTTCAATACTACGCCCAACCATTGCCTTGATAATCTCATCCTCAGCAAAAGCTTTTTGTTCCTTGTCCATGGTGGTGATGACCTGGCCGTCACGGATGACGGTGATCCTATCGGCAACATAGGAGACCTCATTGAGTTTATGTGAGATAAGGATGCTGGTCATTCCCTTGCTTTTGAATTCCAGCAAGAGGTCCAGTAATTTTTTTGCTTCTGAATCATTGAGGGAAGCAGTTGGTTCGTCTAGGATTAACACTTTGACGTTCTTTGCGAGTGCTTTGGCAATCTCTACCAGCTGTTGCTTGCCAACCCCAATATCCTTGATTGCAATTTTGGAAGACTCCTCAAGCCCGACCATGGAAAGCAGTTCATCTGCCCTGTTGTACGTCTTATCCCAATCGATGCGAAAGTATGAGCCACGTTCATTCCCCAGAAACATATTCTCGCCGATGGTGAGGTAAGGGACCAAGGCAAGTTCCTGGTGAATGATGGCGATTCCCTTCTGTTCACTCTCCTTGATGGTATGGAAGTGACAGGATTCCCCATGAATGATAATTTCTCCTTCAAAGGAACCAGCAGGGTACACACCACTGAGGATATTCATCAGAGTGGATTTGCCAGCCCCGTTTTCTCCTACAATTGCATGGATTTCACCTTGCCTGACATCAAGAGTAACGTCATCCAATGCCTTGACCCCGGGAAAGGTTTTGGTGATGTGTTTCATCTCTAAGAGTAGGGTATCCAAAATAAACCTCCAAGAAAGGTGGCGGGCAACAAGTGTTGCCCGCCTTCTTTCGAAACAGATCAGACCTGTATGTCAGCTTCGGTATAGTAACCGCTGTCGATTAACAGTTCTTTGTAGTTGTCCACTGTTGCGAATACTGGTTCGCAGAGGTAGGACGGGATAATCCCAGTACCGTTGTCATAGGTTTTGGTGTCGTTAACCACGACTTCCTCACCCTTCACAATGGCATTGACCATTTCCACAACCTTGCTGGCCAAGGTGCGGGTATCCTTGAAGATGGACATGGCCTGAAGGCCTTGCAACATGTTCTTGACCGCTGGTTTGTCACAATCCTGACCGGTGATGATCGGGAAGTTGTCCTTAGTGTAGCCGGCAGCTACCAAGGCATTGGTGATTCCGTTTGCTACTGAGTCATTGGAAGAATAGACAGCATCAAGGCGATTCCCATTCGGACCGTATCCATTAGCAGTGATGAGATTTTCCATTCTCTTCTGAGCTTCCTCTGTAGACCAGTTCAATGTTGCTACCTGAGCTTTGCTGGTCTGGCCAGAAGGTACTACCAGTTTTCCGCTCTTGATGTATGGTTCCAGAATTGACATGGCACCACCAAAGAAGAAATTGATGTTGTTGTCATCAGGGGAACCAGTGAACAGCTCAATGTAGTAGGGACCAGGAGTGCTGTCCAGCTTGAGAGCATCACGAATGAACTCACCCTGAATTGTTCCAACCTTGAAATTATCAAAGGTTGCATAATAGGTTACTGCATCACTGTTCATGATCAAGCGGTCATAGGCGATGACTTCAATGTCATTTTCCTTGGCTTGCTTGAGTACCTCAGTGAGCGCCGAGCCATCAATGGAGGCGATGACCAATACATCACAACCTGTGACGATCATGTTCTCGAGCTGCGCTACCTGGGTAGGGATGTCATTATCCCCTGCATACTGCAGATCTACCTGGTAGCCTGCTGCTTCGAGTTGCTTCTTCATGTTGGCACCATCCTGGTTCCAACGTTGGAGGCTTTGTGTGGGCATCGAGACACCAATCTTGGCGATTCCACTTTCTTCCTTTGTTCCGGTGGCGAAGAGAGATGTTGCAACCAGCAACACCATCATGAGCACACTGATACACTTTTTCATATACGACTCCTTTTTTCTGGATTACTCCAGTGATATGCATGAGCTATGGAGGGTATACGTAGTACTGAAGCAGGGGTTACAAGCAAAATATATAATTTCCTGCGTAGTGCCCGGGCACGTTCATGTATCATGATAGTACCATTTGGGTATTTGTAAAGAGAAAAATACGGTATGTACAAAGATTTTTACAACATCTGAAACTGTTTTATCAAATTACCCGCTTGGTTTTCCACTTCCCACGAGCAAACCTGGTAATGAAAAAGGTGCTTCTGAAAATCCAGTCAATATACATGCCGAACCAAACACCATAGATGCCCCATCCAAAGACTATTGCAAGGAGGTAGCTCATGCCTACTCTACTTGCCCACATGCTCACCATTGATACAACCATGGTGAACTTTACATCTCCAGCTGCCCTCAGAAAATTGGGCAGTGAAAATGCAGCTGGCCAGAGCAGGGAGCTGAAAATCATGGCAGAACGGATGACATTGGATGCAAGTTCAGTTGCCTCAGCGGAGAGGTTGAAGACCATCACTATCTTTGGTGCGAAGATGAAGACCGGGATTGCCACGATTGTCATGGCAAGATAGGCAGCCAAAAGAAGCCTCTTTCCATAGAAGACAGCCTGATCGGGTCTCTTAGCACCGATTGCTTGACCAATGACAGTGATTGAAGCCAAGCCGATAGCTCCCCCTGGAATATTTACAAAAGAAGCAACTGAATTGGCAATTGCATTTGCGGCGATGGATGCAGTACCGAAAGCAGCAATAAATCCTTGAACAAGTAATTTTCCGATTTGGAAGACGCTGCCCTCAATCCCATTGGGGATACCGATATGCATGATCCGCTTGATCATCTCCCAGCGAAGGGACCAGTCACGATAGTTGCGCACTACTATCTGGTTGGAGGGATTTGTCAACAACACGAGGATGATTGTACTTCCGATAATACGACTGAGCAGCGTTCCCAGCCCTGCTCCGATTACCCCCAAATGTAGGGCAAAGATAAAGTAGGCATTTCCTGCGATATTGACCAGATTCATAACAACACTTACCCACAATGAGACCTTGCTGTTTCCCATGGAGCGGAACAGGGCTGCCGATGCGTTATAGGTGGCAAGAAAAGGGAGTGAGAGAAGTATATATATGAAGTAGGTTGCTCCACCTTCAAGGACCGATGTCTCAATGGATCCAAAGATAAAGCTGATAATCTGGCTCCTAAACGGCATGCAGAGAAGCATAAAAGCAACCGAGACGATTAGCGAGAGCAAAATCAGTTGCTTGGCTGCCTCATTTGCAGAGGCATTGTCCTTTCTTCCCAGGTACTGGCTTGCGACAACTGCCCCACCGGTGGCGAACGCAGCAAAAAGCTGGACAATCAAAATGGTGATCGAGTCTACCAAACTGATGGCGCTGACAGCACTTTCCCCAGCGGAAGCAATCATGACCGTGTCAGCCATTCCTATGGAGACCATAAGCACTTGTTCGATGATGAGGGGAACAATGAGGCTATACAGAAAACGGCGGGAGAACATGTTCTCCATCGCCGTATCCTGGAGGGTGGATTTCACAATACTACCTCATATGCCCATAACAAATTGTGAGGGCAATGCTGACAACCTGTTAATCGGTAAGCAGGCCTTCGTCATCGTCAAAGTTTTTCTTGCGCAGGTCTTTGAATCTGCGTACCAGTTCATCCACAGTCAGGTTTGCCTTTTGTTCACCAGAAACATCGAGGATGATAGATCCTTCATCCATCATGATCAGACGGTTGCCGAAGTCAATAGCAAACTGCATATTATGGGTAACCGTCAGTGCAGTGAGCTCATACTCCTTGATGTACCGTTCGGTCAAATCCATGACAATCTGTGCATTTCTCGGATCAAGGGCGGCAGTATGCTCATCAAGCAAGATCATCTTCGGCTTGCTCATAACCGTCATCAACAAGGTGAGCGCTTGTCTCTGCCCTCCACTAAGCAGTCCAACGTTGTCTTTGAGCCTGTTCTCCAAACCGATGGGTTTGAGCAGTTCACTGAACATTTTCCGCTTCTCATTGTTCAAGCTTATGCGCAGCCCCTTCATCCCTTTTGTCATTGCTGTAATCATGTTGTCCTCAATGGACATGTTTGCAGCTGTTCCCTTGGTGGGGTCCTGGAATATGCGGCCTACGGTCATAGCCCTGCGATACTCTGGACTGCTGGTGATGTCCACTTCATCAAAGATGATCTTTCCATTAGTGACTGGGTAGGTACCGCTGATTATATTGAAAAGCGTGGATTTGCCACTGCCATTCGAGCCGATGATACAGATGACGTCCCCTCTATTAACATGGAGATTGATGTTTTCCAATGCAATCTTTTCATTAACGGTTCCAGGATTGAATACTTTTGTAATATTACTCAAATCAAGCATTGGTTGCATCCTCCTTATTGCTCATGGTTTTAGCCTGGGAGCGTGCAATGGCTTTCTTTTTCGCCCCGGCAGTACTGGCAGCGCTGCGGGTCTGGGCAACGAACAAGCTGACGATTACCAAAATACCCGTGAGGAGTTTGAAGTCGTTCGGCGTGATGTTGACCAAATAGCCGTACTTTCTGCCAAAGAACATCAACGCTTTATAGATAATGGCTCCGAAGATGGCACGAAGGGTCAACAAAGATATCCTGTTTGTGGAGAAGAGGAACTCCCCGAGCATGATTGCCGCCAGTCCTTGGACGACCATGCCGATGCCCAGGTTTGCATCTGCAAAGCCCTGGTACTGGGCGAGGAGCCCACCAGAGAGAGCAATCAAACCATTGGAGAGCCCGAGACCGATCAGCTTCAGTACCTCCGGGTTTATCCCTTGGCTGATGACCATCTGTTCGTTGCCCCCCATTGCTCCAAGTGAGACGCCTAGGTCGGTACGGAAAAAGATATCAATAAGGACCTTCACGAAGAGTACTACCAAAAGGGTACCCACAAGGCTTGCCCATTCAGGGGGTAGGAACTGGAATGCGTCGGGGAGCTTGGAGTACAAGGTCTCCACACGAAGCAAGGGAACGTTTGCCTTGTTGCCCAGAATCCTCAGGTTGATTGAGTACAGCATAGTCATGGTAAGGATACCTGCAAGCAAACCAGGAATTTTCAATTTATTATGGATAGCGGCAGTTATCATACCAGCAACCACTCCTGCTAAGAATGAAAGCAGCAATGCAACAAAGATGGGAAGGCCGGCTACAATGGCCATGGTTGCGACTGCTGCCCCGGTGGCGACTGATCCATCGCAGGTCAGGTCAGCTATATCGAGGATTCGATATGAGATTAAGATTCCAATGACCATCAGGGAAAAGATCAGGCCATCAACAAAAATTCCTTCAAGCATGTAATACCCCTTACACAGAAAAAAACCGCCGGCTCAATACAAGTCCGGCGGGATTGCAATCGGCCCAGTTACTGGGTGATTTTCACACCATCCTTGATGAGTACTGCAGCTGCATCCTGCAACGACTGCGGAATAGTATACCCAAGCTTCTCGGCTACATCAAGATTGAACCACAACTGGAATTTTGTAGGATCGGTGATGTAGACCGTTCCGATGTCTCCGGCTTTAGCGCCTTTGAGGACCTGTTCTACAACCTTGCCGGTTTCAACACCAATGTTGTAGTAATCGAAGCCGAGGCTGATCATAATATTCAAACCCTCAATACCGCTTGCATCAGAACTGAACAGCGGCTTGCCTGCCTTCTTGGCAACATCATCAACAGAGGCTATTGCACTGATGACCGTGTTGTCTGTTGCGATGTAGAGCGCATCAACACGATCGATGATGGACTGTGTAGCCATCTTGACCTCACTGGAGTTGGAGATGGCAGCAGATACAAATTCCACTCCATACTTCTCACAGGCAGCCTTTGCCATCTCCATGAGTAGCACCCCATTGGCTTCACCGGAAGCGTAGATATTGCCGATGGTTTTTGCACCGGTGATATCAATCAACAGCTTGATCTGTTCATCGACCGGGTTCTTGTCAGATACTCCGGCAATGTTAGCAGCTACAAGGCCAGCTTCGGTTGAGTCGGTAACGGCACTGAATACGACAGGGGTACCAGAATTCTCATTAAACACTTGGGCAAGAGCCTGGGCGGCAGGGGTGGCGATACCGACTGCCACATCAACCTTGTCACTCTTGAACTTCTGGGCAATGGAGGAAGCGGTCGAAATATCTCCATTTGCATTCTGATGGTCATAGGTCACCAGAAGGTCGGTGGTTGCCAGGTAATCCATCATTCCCTGCTCAGCTGCATCAAGGGCAGCGTGGGTGACCAGTTTGGAAATTCCAATCTTGTATGGTTGTGGGCCGGTTTGTTCTGCCTGCCCGGCGCTGAAGAGCGGGAGGGCAACACAGAGCAAAAGAGAGAGAGCGAAGAGCATCGGATGCTGTAGTTTTTTCATAATCATTCCTCCAAGCGGATAATCCTTTTCGTTTGCAAAACTATAGCTGGAATTTCAAGAATTGTAAATCCGAATATACAAAATAATGAATAATAATTCATATAATATACAAGTATTAGCGAGATTTAGCATAAAGGGACCTGCTCCCGAAGAAGCAGGTCTGCAGAACAAGGAGAATCAATGTCATGGTTGTACTTGTTTTTGCCCGTCCTTGATGATCACTTTTGCGTTGGCGAGCAATGATTCATCAATCGTGATACCGAGTTTCTTAGCGGTATCAAGATTGAACCAGAGTTCAAATTGTGCAGGGTCATCAAAGAAGATGGCTCCAATATCCTTTGGATTTTCTCCCTTGATGATTCTTTCCACTACTTTCCCCGTCTCTGTACCGACGGTATAGTAGTTGAACCCCCAGCTCATCAGGAAGTCGATGTTTTCACTACTGGTGGTATCCGTATTGAAGAGTGGTATCCCAGCCTTCATGCAGACTTCACTCACACTGGGGATGGCGCTGACAACTGTGTTGTCGATCGCCACATACATGGCATCTATGCGGTCGATGATGGACTGGGCAGCCATCTTTACCTCGCTTGAATTGCTGATGGCCGCTGCCACGAACTTGATTCCATTCGCTTCACAGATTTCTCTTGCCATCTCCATCTGCACAACACCATTGGCTTCACTACTGGTATAAATCATCCCAAGGGTCTTTGGCTTGACGATGGAGAAGTACGTCTCGAGTTGTAGCTCAATCGGGTTCAGGTCTGAGACTCCGGCGATATTGGTCTCTTCTTTCCTGGTATAGTCGGCAACCAATCCTGCAGCAAGCGGGTCAGTGATAGCACCGAATACTACAGGTTTCTCCTTGATGATCTGAGCAAGGGCTTGGGCGGCAGGAGTAGCAATGCCTACTACGATATCCTTGTCATCACTCTTGAATTTCTGTGCAATGGCAATTGCTGTTGCTATTTCTCCGTTGCAGTTCTGGTTGTCAAAGGAAACAGTGAATTCTCTTGACTCGAGATAGTCCATGACTCCCTGTTCAATTGCATCGAGAGCTGGATGGCTGACCAGCTTTGAAATGCCGATGGTATAGATCTTTTCCGTACCCTCGCTTGGTAGTGTTTCGCTGGTAGGTTGCGCAACCAAGTAGGATCCGACAAGCAAGAACGTTGCTAGCAGTGCAATGGTTCGTTTCATGGGTATTCTCCTTCGTGATGGTGTTACTATACATAGAAACCAAAAGGAGTGCAAGTATCTATTTGTAGAAACATGAATTTTTTTATGGAACCTGCATAAGAAACTCCCCGGGGTAATCGGGGAGTGTGTGTTTCATAGTTGCGCTGGATCAGGTAAAGTCTTCTTCTTCAAATGCGTCGGTATCACCGAAATCGTCTCTCTCGTCGTAAAACTCATCCTCGTAGGATTCATCTCCATCGACCATGAAGCCATCATCAAGCAAATCATCGTCTTCTTCATCCTCATCGAGCATTTCGTCATCATCATCACCGAAATCAATTACCTCAGGAGCATCGAATAGATCGGCAAGATATGCATCTTCCTCATCCTCAAGTCTGCTGAAATAACGATCTTCCTCATCATCGAGCTCATCTTCTTCGTCACGGTATTTAGCCATGTCGTTACTCCTTGAAATCAGAATCAAATCCCACATCTCCAACATAAGTGAAGGTAATCAGGTTGTCAATTGGTTGCATCGGTTTGTCTATCTGGACAGGTGAGAATCACACTGATATGATGCGAATATGGAAACAAAACGTAGGTATCTGGCAGTCCCTTTTGGAGATCCAGCAGGGATTGGTCCTGAGATTGTGTTGAAGGCAATGCAACGAGCTTCACTCCCACCTTCCCTAGGTATTGTGGTAATTGGTGATGTGCCTCTCTTTAATAAGGTTTCTGCTGATTTGGGTATTCCTTCAGATTTTGATGCAGTGGTAGTGGATGACTTCTCCTTGGCCCGTGCAATTGAAGGTGGAAGCTGCTCAATTCTCTATGCTCAGAATGTCTTGGATATGCATCGATTCAACTATGGTGAAATTCAGGCAATGTGTGGCCGATCTGCCTATCTTGCAGTCAAACAGGCAGTACGTCTGATTCAATGTGGGTATGCTGATGCTCTGGTCACACCACCTCTTCATAAGGAAGCTCTGAAAGCCTCAGGAGTAGAGCATATCGGGTACACCGAAATACTCAGTGCACTGAGCGGAACCCAGCGGGCAATAACGATGTTTGACACGCTTGGGTTGAAGATATTCTTTCATACCAGGCATCTCTCCTTGCGTCAGGCCTGCGATGCAGTAACAAAGGAGTCCTTACTTGCAACCATCCTTGAATGTGACGCTATTACGCAGAACCATGGTGGGGTATTCAAGAATGAGCTCAGCCTGGCAGTAGCGGGGTTGAACCCTCACTGCGGAGAGCATGGTCTCTTCGGGGATGAGGAAGAACGCGCCATAGAGCCTGCCATCAATGAGGCTCGAAGGCGTGGGGTGAATGTTGTAGGTCCAATTGGAGCCGATTCGGTCTTCTATCAAGCGAGAATAGGGAAATATCGGGCAGTAATCTCCCTTTACCATGATCAGGGGCACATTGCTGCAAAGACCTATGATTTCAACCAGACAATTTCAATCACATGGAATCTTCCGTTCCTAAGAACCAGTGTTGACCATGGGACTGCTTTTGACATTGCAGGAAAGAATCTGGCAGATGCAACAGGCATGGTACGTGCATTGGAGGCAGCAGCTGGCTACCTCCTGGCGGAAGGAGAGAACCAATGAAGCGTTTTGTAAAGGTGGTTCTGGTTTTTGCCCTGATGGTTTTCCTAAGCGGCTGTGCAACCACGGTGAAGGTGCGCCATCTGGTTCCAGGGGAAGTAGATCTCGGGGGAGAAAGGAGTCTTGCCATCGCTTCAACGTCCAGCTATAGGTTTCCCTATGGCAGGCCGCTGAGTCCATGGGTCAGTGGTCTGCAGGGAACTGACTTTACGCTCTCCACTGGCTTCGAGACAAACCTGTCAGAGCGTGTTGCTTCCCTTGCAACCCGGAAGATTGTGCAGGCCGTGAGTGACACCCGATATTTCTCAATTCTTGTCCCTGAGGCTACCGATGCCTACCTCAGCCTCTCCAGGACAGGAAAAGACGGTGTGCGTTTGATGCGTGAGAAGGGATTTGACCTACTTATGAGTAGTGAAATCTCCTATATGGACGTGGAGGAACGTGTAGAGGGAACAGATCTTAGGGAGTTTGTTACCAACAGTAGCGGTATTAGCAGCGAACAAGTCACCAAACGGGAGTATTACCTCATACAGGAAGCCACCCTTGGCATATCGTATACCATCACCAGGTTACATGATGGCGGAATTTTGGTACGTGAAACCGTTACTGACAAGGAAGAGAAGCGAACCAAAATAGGAACACGCTACTATGCTGAAGATGGCTCTTATCGTGATGAGCGAAACTACAGCAGTGGATTGGCACCCTCTTTTGGCACCCTCTTTTCCCAGATTATTGAACGCATTACAGACAAGATGGTGCTCAATCTAGCACCTTCTTGGGAGACGGAGCATTTCCCCCTGATGAAAAACAAGGAGAAGCTTGCTTCTGCAGAAATAGCACATGAGTTTGCAAAGAATGGCGAGTATAGGAGAGCGTATCAGCAGTTCCTGTCAATCTGGCAACAATCACGACAATTGAGCAGTGGATACAACGCATCCTTGATGCTTGCAACTTTGGGAGAACTCCATGCCTCTGTTGATCTTATGAATGAAGTCTACAATTCCACGGGTGACGAACGTGTCTATGATACCCTTTTGATTCTGCAACAAGCCTTGAGCCAAGACCAGCTCGCCCAAAGGCAGATCAGTGGTGATTCTGTGGATGACGGGCAGGGAGTCACGATGACCCAGTACATGGTGATGGAGTAGTACATGAAAGCAACACAATCCTCTTTGATCTTGATTTATACGGGTGACGGAAAAGGAAAGACCTCCGCTGCGGTAGGCCAGTTGATTCGTGCCTTAGGGCACGATGCACGTTGTGCGGTTGCCCAGTTTATCAAGAAAGACCCTGCGCTTCTGGACAGTGGTGAGTACCGTCTCCTCAAGCAACTTGGAGTGCCTTGGAAACAGTTTGGTTCCGGATTCTCCTGGGAAGGAGACAATGATGCCAAGAATGCAGAATTGGCAAAGAAAGGTTGGCAGCAGGTGAAGCGTTGGATTTCTTCTGCTTCCTATGACCTTATTGTCCTTGATGAATTCACCTATACACTCTCCCTAGGATATCTTGACGGTGAGGAAGTCTGCTCCTGGCTAGCAGACCATAAGGGCAAGGAAGGCTTTCCCCATATTGTCATCACAGGGAGAAATGCTTCTAGCCAACTACTTGGGGTTGCAGATATGGTGAGCGAATTGAAAGAAGTGAAGCATCATCTTTCTAATGCGAACTGTGCAGCACAACCTATGATTGAATTTTAGGCACTATTTGATAGCCTATTTCCTTGCACTGCTCCTTTTCTTCTTTCACATTTTCAAGTTTCCGGATATAATCACGTCAAGGAGTTTTGTCTATGGGTATCTGTGACATGCACAGTCATCTTCTCCCTGAGATTGATGATGGCTATCTCTCACGGGAACAATTCATCCGTATGCTCAATCTTTATCAGCTCTCTGGTGTCACGGCAATTGCATTCACACCCCATATTTTCAATCCTTATGTGACTACTAATATTTCCGAACTGAGAGAGACCTACCAGTGGGCGAGAGGGGAGGCAGAATCCTTGGGGTTGCAGACCTATTTGGGGAGTGAGTTATTTGTTGGGGACCAAGAAACCTTGAAAACTATTCCCATCAATGGGAGGTTTGCCTTGGTGGAGTTCGGGCTCTCCTTGCCCCCCCCCAAGGTTTTGGAACGGTTGCAACAATTGGTCCAGATGCACTATCGCCCGCTCATAGCCCATGTGGAACGGTATCTTTGGCTGAGCCCAAAGAGCACAATGTTGCAACGTTTACGCTCTCTCGGTTGTTTACTACAGACGAACGTTGAAGCTGTGGAGAACAACCTTTCGCTTCCCTATCTGGAACTTGGCTTGATTGATGTGATCGCCACAGACAATCATGGCGATGAAACGCTTCCGGCCCGTTTGATGGATGCACTCGAAAAATGGCCATCGGTGGGGCGAAGTATGCAAAATCTTTGGTGAATTCACCTATGGGTATGAGGAGGTAGCGTATGCTGCTGGATATGACTATTGCGAACTTCAGGTCCGTAAAGTCTGCGCAAACCATTTCGTTTGAAGCTGTCAGGGACAACCGGTTCCCTGAGTCGAAA
This sequence comes from Sphaerochaeta halotolerans, assembly GCF_003429665.1. Lineage (GTDB taxonomy): Bacteria > Spirochaetota > Spirochaetia > Sphaerochaetales > Sphaerochaetaceae > Sphaerochaeta > Sphaerochaeta halotolerans. The sequence continues at coordinate 80,088 of NZ_QUWK01000004.1, forward strand.
GTTGTTGAGGTCACTGAGAAATTGAAGCTGATCAAGACAGCAGCCATTATCGGTCCCAATGGAGCTGGGAAGAGCACATTCGTACGAGCACTTGAGGCACTGAAAGGCATTGTGTGTGCTACGGAGGAGACGGAGAATCCCCTACAGATTCTCAGTGGTACTTCCTTCGCCTATTCCGAGGAAAAGGGACAGCCTGCGACCATCATCATCAGAGTACTGGTTGATCGTGATGAAGAGAGTGGCGAACCAACCATTGCCCAATACACCTTGGTCAGCGACCGGGAAAAGATTTTCGAGGAAACTCTGTACCATCTCCAAGGTCGTTCAAAGCGAATGATGTTTGAACGGAAGGTGGACGAGAACAGCCTTCTGCTCGATCAACAGGCGCTGACCTATACGTATCGATGGGGCAAGATGTATCGTGGGGATAAGAAGCGCCTGGTGGGGAAAGTAGATGAAAAGCATTCCTTCCTGGCAGCCTCTGCCCAAAAAGGCAGTGAAACCACAGGTTTGCTGTATTCATGGTTGAGTGACAGCCTACATCTGCTCCCGATGGGGGTTTCAAACATCAGTGAGAAATATCTTATCAATCGCCTGAGTGAACATCCTGAGTGGGTCCAGCAATTGATTAATTTCCTATGGAGTGTCGATATCACCGATATTCGTGACATCAGGGTCAAGGATGAGCGAATAATCTTCGTCCACACCAACGTAACCCAGCACTATGCTTCCTATTTCTCTTTGGAGAGTTTGAGCCTCAGGCGACTATGCTTGATGGGAGTTGCCTTCTTCGATGCATTCATACGGAATCAGACGCTGGTGATCGATGATTTTGGCATGCTATTGCATCCCAATGTTCTCTGTCATATTGTGGAAATTTTCGAGGCAAGTAATATAGGATATGGTTCGCAAATGCTTTTGGTCGATTGCAACCCATCCCTACTCAAACCGGGATTGCTTAGGCGTGATGGCGTTTACTTTGCCGAGAAGAACAGTGAGAGTGCCACTGTGTACTTCAGTCTGGCCAACTTCAAGTATTCAAGAAGCAAAGACAAAACGCAAAGTCAGTACATGAATGGAGCATTCGGAGCTCTTCCGATTCTCTCGGAGTTCTGTTTTGTGGACACAAGTAAGGATAAGGAGGAGTAATAATGGCACGCAAACGTATTTCCCAAAAACCACGCAGAACCATACTGGTGGTGACGGCAACCGAGGCGGAAGCCCTCTACTTTTCCCAAATGCGAAAGGACTGCCGCTATGCAAATATGACGGTGGTATGGGAACCAGATTACAAGGACCTTGCAAATTTGATTACATTAGCTGGTAGAATGCGGACCAAGGAACAGTACAGCAGTGTCTGGCTGGTCTTCGGGTTTGCTGACCTGGATGTTTCTGTACAGGAAGTGAAGGAGTTGATGCCGCATGCAGAAAAGAAGAAGGTGAATTTGGCATGGAACAATCCATCCTTACCTCTTTGGTATCTTCTTCATCTCCAGGCTCCAAAAGGTTTTGTCAAAGATCCAGCTATGATTGAAAGCGCTCTTGCTGGTCAATTCCCCGGCTTCAGTAGTGATGCTGCATATCTCTTGGATGAAGGCCTCGACCTACATCTCAAGCTCTATTCAGCGAAATCGAAAGCTGCAGTGAATGCCTCCTCCTACAACGCATTGACAGCGTCGCAGGTAGGGCTAGCTCCGACAAATATGGTGGCTTTGTTGAATGATATCACTGACATCTGTGGATTGGCAGACCTGACACACAATCAGAAGCGGCTGGGCCTGAACAAGAACAAAGGATAGAAAGGTGAGCGGAATCCTGCTGCTGGTTTACATGCTTGCGTTCGGATTGGGGTGCATGACATTGGCTTTGGCCATCGTGTACCGCTTATCGAACGCAAAACGTTGGGCTACATATTTCATTGTCTGTCATGCATCCCTTCTGGGATGTATGATGTTGTTGGCACTGCAGGTACTCAGCCAAATGTTCCTCAGTGGGCTTGCTTACACGATTGTCTCGATTATCATCACTTCAGTATTCCTGGCTGATCTTGCATTTCTCATTGTCTTTATCCCGTATTTTACTACTTGGGTAATCGCCCATCCGTGGAGACAACCGTACAAAGGATTGTTTTTTTTCCTATCTGCCCTCTATCTTGGATTGGGAATTGCACGGGAAATAACGGGAAAGGTGATATTGGACCAGGTAATGCTCTTTTTGTTTGTCTTCGTCGTGGGCTTTAGCTTGATTGTCATGTTGAAGAACATCAAGACCATTGAGAACAAAACAGCCAGGGCTTCAGCACTAGCTATTATCATTGTCAGTGCATCAATGGTGCCGGTAATTTTGCTGGCTCTCTTCTTTCCCGCCCTCAAGCCATTCCTGTTTGGAGTCTATTTTATTGCCCTTTCAATTACAATCATGACGTTCCTGTTCATTACGTTCGTGCGTATCGGACGGGATGATGGGTCACAGAAACCCAAGGCTGAGTTGTGTCTGGAAGATCTTGGGGAGTATCATATTACTGAGCGGGAGTTTTCGGTCATTCAGTTGATCAGCAAAGGTCTGACCAACAAGGAAATTGCCAGTGAACTGGGAATCAGTGCAAATACAGTGAACAACCACGTGGCTAATATCTATGGAAAAACCCAGGTAAGGAGCCGTATTGACTTGTTGAATCTGTTGAAACAGAGTTGGTAGGAGGAACGATGCATATAGCCTATGAAGTACCTGATTTTTCGGCCAAGCACTATCAGGACCAGGCACCTGTGAGAAAAAGTGCCAGGGCTTGGGCGATGGTTCATGAAGAGCCAGCCAAAGAGGCTGTTCTCCTCTGCCATGGCTACAAAGGATATCCTGGGGAGTTGATCCGACCAGGGGTTGATCTCTTTGATAAGGGCTATGATGTTTATTGTCCCCGCTATCCCGGGCACGGAACCAGCAATACAGATTTTCTTGCTTCCAAGGCAGAGGATTGGATTGGTACTGCCTATGATGCATATGCTCATCTTTCTCGTGAGTATGATACTGTCTCCGTGGTTGGTCATTCCATGGGTGGAGCAGTTGCCACAATCATCGCTGATGCATTCTCTGTTGACACCCTGGTTTTGCTTGCTCCAGCACTGGTGATTCCTGCAATTCCAAGGAAGACCATTTGGGTTTTAAAGCATTTCATCAAGAAGCGGAAGATTTCCTGGCAGAGCGACAGCGAGTACCATTTCTACTATGAGGGTGATCCAGATGATGATGCATATCTTGGATCTCAGTATTGGTCTTATCAGTTCCCCTCAGGGATTTGGGAATTGGAACGGGTACGCAAGCAAGCAGTAGCTTGCATTGATCACCTTGCCTCAGATACTTTGGCCATCAGTGGGGGGATGGACTCGGCCATACCACCGGAAGCCTGTACCCTGGTGACCAGCAAGAGCAAGGGCGTCAACAAGCATCTGCATATTGAGGATATTGGACATCTCATGCCCTATGACAAGAACCAGAAGGCCCAGGACAGGGCAATGGCTGAAGTAGTGTCTTGGATTGAAGGGAATCGTTAGGAGCGTCTGAGGTGCAGGGAATATTCATAGAATGCAGCAATTTTATCGCTGAGATTTACGATGAAGCTCTCTCGATATCTTGGAAGCGAGCATGTCTTGGGGAACATATGTTTGACGATGATGTCAGCTTCCTTTGCATTTACCGAGAAGTATTTCTGCGCATTCTCCAAGGCAATGAAAGGGTGTTCCTTCCCGTGAGATGATCGCTTCTCATCCACTCTTTTTCGTTCCCGCCAGTCATAGAGGAAGAAGTCATGGAGCAAACCTCCACGAGCTGCTGCGCGGTAGTCCAATCCTAAAGCTTTGCTGATACGGTACGAGATATAACTTACTCTGGTGGCGTGGTCATAGATATGGCCTGCATGATGATGGTATTCTTTCAGTTTAAGAAATTCCTCATGAGCAAGAATATCACTAATCAACAGCTCATGTTCGCGTATATACCGCGGTCTGTACGTTCGTTGGATGTTGTAGGCGAGCAGAAAGCTGATAAGCGAAAAGAGAAGAAACAACAGTTCAGTTGGAAAGCTGGAAAACTGTTGGAATGGGGCGAAAGATTTGGATGTATACAGCGTAGTAAATAGCGCAACAGGAAACCTAAATAAGGTAGTCAGGGAGGTATTTCCCCCTGCAAAAAAGACCGGAATCGTTGGGTTGATCAGTAGTGTGTTCCTCCGTTCAATTGAGTGTACCGTATCGAAATACACAACGAAGGTCAACAGGGAGACCTGCGATTTATACACGTGTGTAAAACCTGTTCCCCTGTTCTGTCATCTGTGTTGCTATAATCTTTGATTTACGGTACAACAGTAGCATTGAGAGGAGTGTATCCTAATGGAAGTACGAGTACGGTATGCACCTTCTCCAACCGGTTTGCAACATATCGGTGGAGTAAGGACTGCATTATTCAACTATTTCTTTGCCCGCGCAAACGGGGGTAAATTCATTTTGCGAGTGGAAGACACCGATCGTGAGCGATACAGCGATGAATCTTTGCAGGACTTGTATGACACGCTCGAGTGGTTGGGAATCAAATGGGATGAAGGTCCTATTGTGGGGGGTGATAGAGGCCCCTATATCCAAAGCGAACGATTCGACCTGTACAAACAGTATGCCGAGCAGCTGGTATCTGAAGGCAAGGCGTATTACTGCTACTGTACTCCCCAAAGGTTGGAAGCCCTACGGGAACAACAACAGAAAGAGAAGAGTAAACAACAAGGGTACGATCGGCACTGCCAACATCTCACTGAAGAGCAGCGTAAAGCCTATGAGAAAGAAGGCATCAAACCTGTCATTCGTCTCAAGGTGCCAACCGAAGGAAAGACGACTTTTCATGATGTGCTCATGGGTGATATTTCCAGAAAGAACAAGGATGTAAGTCCCGATCCTGTGTTGCTCAAAAGTGATGGGTTTCCCACCTATCATCTTGCAAACGTCATTGATGACCATATGATGGGTATTACCCACATCATGAGAGCTCAAGAGTGGATACCCTCCGGCCCTCTGCACATTATTCTCTATGAAGCATTCGGTTGGGAACCTCCCTTGTATTGCCATCTACCAATGGTAATGGGTAAGGATGGACAGAAGCTCAGCAAGCGCCATGGCTCCACTGCAGTGAGGGAATTTCGTGAGAAGGGCTATCTTCCCGAAGCCTTGACGAACTATATCAGTCTGGTAGGTTGGTCCTACGATGGACAGAGGGAGTTTTTCAGCAAGGAAGAGCTTGAACAGCTCTTCACCTTGGAAAAGATCAACAAGGCTCCCGGGATATTCGACTACAAGAAGCTTGACTGGTTCAACGGACAATACATCCGTCAGAAAGGGGATGAGGAACTCATGGAACTGCTACTTCCCTATTTGGAGAGAGCAGGGTTTGTCACCCTCCCCCTGCAGGAACAAGAAAAGCGTGATATGCTTACACTTACCGCAGTGAGCAAGGAACGGTTGAAGGTACTGAGTGACATCGTTGACCTGAGCAGGTTTCTCTTTGAAACACCAACCTATGAGGATGTACATGTATTTGCTGCCAAGAAGGTTGATCTGGCCACTGCAACCTTGGCCTTGGAGCGTGCATATGACAAGCTTAAGGAAGGGTTTGCTGCAGGCAAAGAACAAGAGGAGATTGAAGGAGAGCTTGCTTCCTTGGCCGAAGCGATGGAAATAAAGGTGAATGGGGTGTTCATGCCCCTCAGGGTGGCCATCACCGGCAGTACGGTGAGCCTTCCCTTGTTTGACTCAATCAAGCTGTTGGGCCAAGAAGAAACCTATAAAAGAATTGAAACAGCGTTGGATGTGCTGAAGAGAGAGGTATAAGTAAATGGCAGAAGTAACGATGGATAAGATTGTCTCCTTGTGTAAGCGGCGTGGGTTCATTTTCCAGTCGAGTGAAATCTATGGTGGCTTGAACGGTGCCTATGACTACGGTCCACTGGGAGTGCAGCTGAAAAACAACATCCGCGATTTCTGGTGGAAAGAGATGACCCAAATTCATGATAACATCGTTGGATTGGATGCCTCTATCCTCATGCACCCTCGGGTCTGGGAAGCAAGCGGGCATGTATCCAACTTCAGTGATCCCATGGTTGACTGCAAACAGTGTAAATCCCGATTCCGTGCAGACCAGATAGATCTCGGTGGAGCTTGTCCTACCTGTGGCACCCGCGATAGTTTTACCGAACCAAGAAATTTCAATCTGATGTTTGCCACTCATATCGGAGCAAATCAGGACGCAGGTTCCACGATTTACCTGCGACCTGAGACTGCCCAAGGTATCTATGCGGATTTCAAGAATGTGGTCTCCTCAAGCCGTGTAAAGGTTCCCTTTGGAATTGCCCAGGTTGGTAAGTCCTTCAGAAATGAAATTACCACGAAGAACTTCATCTTCCGTTCGTGTGAATTCGAGCAGATGGAGATGCAATGGTTCTGTAAGCCTGGAACAGATGAGTCATGGTTCGGGTATTGGCGCGAGCAGAGGATGGCTTTCTATCATAAGATGGGAATCAAGCCGAGCAGCCTCAGGTGGCATCAGCATGGTCCGGACGAATTGGCATTCTACGCAAAGGACGCCTATGACATCCAGTTTCTCTTTCCCATGGGCTGGCAGGAGCTTGAGGGGGTCCATAACCGAACCGATTACGACCTTGGGCAGCATCAGAAGTTCAGTGGGAAAGATTTGACCTATCTTGATCCAGAGGATAACCAGCGTTACCTCCCCTATGTTGTGGAGACCTCAGCTGGGTTGACCCGTAATGTATTGATGGCTCTGAGTGATGCATATGAGGAAGAGACTTTGGATGGCGGCGATGTGAGGACAGTCCTGCATTTCCATCCAAACATTGCACCAATCACTGTTGCAGTCCTTCCGTTGGTTAAGAAGGATGGAATTGCAGAATTTACTTCCAAGCTTGAGAAGGAATTGCGAGAGGACTTCTCAACCTTCTTTGATGTCAGTGGTGCCATTGGGCGCAGATATCGCAGAATGGACGAAATTGGTACTCCTTACTGTGTTACCGTTGACTACCAGACACTGGAGGATAATACGGTTACCCTGCGATATAGGGATAGTATGGAGCAGAGCCGGGTGAGCATTGCAACATTGGTTGCAACAATCAAGGAAGCAAACAAAGCATACAAACGAGTGGAGTAGCACAATGAATAAAGCCCTACAAACCCTGGTTGATAGAGGATTCGTCAAAGCCTGTACTGATTATGATGCACTTAGTGACCTGATGAATGCTGGTCCTGTTACATTCTATGTGGGTGCAGACCCAACCGGGAAGAGCCTTCACATCGGTCATATGGTTCCATTTTTTGCCATGCACCATCTACAGAACGCAGGCCATAATCCTATTGCGCTTGTAGGAGGGGGAACCGCGATGATCGGAGATCCTTCTGGAAAGACAGAGATGCGAAGGATGCTTACTGTTGAACAAATTAAGAAAAATTGTGCTTCCATCAAGGAACAGCTGGGAACTGTTGTAGACTTTAGTGAACATCCAGAAGGTGGAAAAGGAAAGGCAGTTGCATTGAATAATGCAGACTGGCTCAATGGATTGAACTATATTACCTTCCTCAGGGAGATTGGAAAGCATTTCTCGGTGAACAGGATGCTTACCTTTGAATCATACAAGCAGCGCCTTGAGCGTGGGCTTTCTTTCATTGAGTTCAACTACCAACTTCTACAGTCCTACGATTTCTATATTCTCAACCGTGATCATGGTTGCCGTCTGCAGATTGGTGGAGATGATCAGTGGGGAAATATTGTCAGTGGTATTGAATTGATCAGAAAACTTGGTGGACCGGAATGCTATGGCCTGACGTTCAACCTGATCACCCGCTCTGATGGACATAAAATGGGTAAGAGTGAGAAGGGAGCGGTTTTCCTTGATCCCGAACTTTTCAGTCCGTACGATTTCTACCAGTACTGGCGTAATGTCAACGACGCAGATGTTGTAAGGTTTCTCAAGCTTTTTACCTTCCTTCCACTTGAAGAAATTGCTCAGTATGAGCGAGAAGATGTCAATATCAATGAGGCCAAGGATCGTCTTGCCTATGAACAGACAAAGATCATCCATGGGGAAGAAGAAGCCGAGAAAGCCAGGACTGCAGCAAAAGCCATGTTCAATGGTGCAAACCTGGGGCTTGTTGGTCGTGAAGGCATGCCGTCTCTAGTTATCGGAAAACAAGAGTTGGAGACGGGTATCGGTGTGTTGGATTTGTTCAGCCGGACTGACCTGGCAGCAACAAACAGTGATGCTCGACGCTTGGTAGCAGGTGGTGGTGCCTGGATTGGGGATCGTCGTGTTGATAATCCCAAGACACTCATTGATTCCTCCTATCTGGATGAGTATGGGGAATTGATCCTTCGTGCTGGAAAGAAGCGGTATTTCCGCATCATTGTAGAATAAACGAAGAGGGGGGGATTTCCCCCTCTCTTCATAGGGAGATATGTGATGAAGCATAAAATCAGTCTTGTTTTCGTAGCCTTGCTCGCCATGGTGGCGATTGGGGCACAGCCGGTTGCTGAAAAATCGGTTGATTCGCCATTGGAAGTCCATTTCGCTGTTATGGCCGGACCTACCGGATTTTCATCTGTTGCACTGAATAAAAATGAAGGGAGAATTGCAGATGACATTCAGATTGCGATGCAGGTGTTCCCTTCACCCAATGAAGTGGTAGCCCGCTTGGCCAATGGGGAGCTCGATTTTGCCTGTCTTCCTTCCAACCTTGCTGCAAATATCTACAATAAGGGAGTAAAGATCAAACTGGCAGCAGTCATCGGGAATGGGATGCTCAGCGTAGTGTCCAGTGATGGCTCTGTACAAGGTGTGGGTGACCTCCTTGGGAAAACGATACATGTACCGGGAGCTGGTTCCACCCCTGACCAAATGGCTCAGCTGTTGCTCAAGGAAGCAGGGCTTGCAGCAGGGAAGGATGTAATCCTTGACTATTCAGTCGCCAGCCCTGCGCAGCTTGCACAACTGACCATAGCAGGGAAGGTTTCCTTGGCCATGTTGCCACAGCCGTTTGTTTCCATGATTTTGAATGGGAGCAAGAACGCCACAGAAGTTGTCGATATACAGGTTCTGTATGAAGATCTTTCCGGTGTTGCAAACTATCCAATGAGTGTTATGGTGGTACGAGAGCAGTTTGCAAAGAACCACCCCCGTGCACTTGCGCAAATACTCAAGGCCTATGAGGACTCTGTTGCTTGGGTCAACGCAGAACCTCAAGCAGCGGGAGAGGCAATTGAGGAAGCTGGAATCATGAAGGCTGCCTTGGCAACTCCTTCCATCCCTTTCTGTAACTTGGTGTTTGTACCCAGCCAGGAAGCCAAGGAGGAAGTACAGGCCTACTACAGGTTTCTTCATTCCTTCAGCCCAGCATCGATCGGAGGTGCGGTTCCTGCAGACAATTTCTATCTGTAAGGGGTAGTACATGCGGTCAGTGAAGCGGAATCTGGTACTTCTTCTCGCTTCGGCTATCCTGCTCATTATCTGGCAGGTTGCCTCTATCTGGCTTGATAGTCAGATTTTGCTTCCTAGTCTTGGACCGGTTTTCACTACCTTGCTTGGCTTGGCCCGTGAGCCGGTCTTTACTTCCAATGTTCTGTTTACTGTCCTCAGGGCATTGGAAAGTTTCTTGATCATTCTTGTAAGTGCTTCGATCCTTGGGGTACTTGCTGGTAGGTATTCCTTGCTTTCCACCTTTTTACGTCCCTTTGTCACCACGTTGAAGGCTGTGCCAGTGATGAGTATCATCCTGCTTGCTTTCATCTGGTTCTCCAGTGGCACAGTGCCGCTTTTCTCAGCGTTTCTTATGGGATTCCCTGTCATGTTTGTGCAGATGGAGATGGGAGTTAAACAGCTCGATTCCAATTTGGATGAAATGTGTGACCTTTATGGATTCTCAAAAAAGACAAAGCTTGTACATTTCATTGTACCTTCCCTGGTTCCTTATTTTGTCACTGGTGCCAAGACAGCGCTCTCCATGGTCTGGAAAGTGGTCATTGCTGCTGAGGTGTTGACGGTGCCACAGTACGGGGTGGGGTCGAGGATGCAGCTAGCCCAAATGCAACTGGAGACTGACAAGGTGCTCTCTTGGACTTTGATTGCTATTTTCCTTACCGCCTTTGGGGACTTGGTGTTTGCTTTGATAGTGGAGGGCGTAGGTGCTCTGAAGCATCGACTTGACGCAAGGAGGGTCCCATGCGTTTCCTGAATATCACCAAGCGATACGGAGACAACCAGGTGTTCGATCACTTCAACCTAGAAGTGCCTCCTTCCACTATACTCTCGGTAGTTGGCCCTTCAGGGGAAGGAAAGACCACCTTGTTGCAGATGGCCGCCGGCCTCTTGTCACCTGATGAAGGTTTTATCGAGAAGGAAGAAGGGGAGCAGGGAGGTATCAGTTATCTTTTCCAAGAGCCACGACTTCTACCCGCCAGTACAGTATATGAAAACGTTGAGCTTGCTCTTCGTTCCTCCTACAAGGAGAGAAATGAACGAGAGGAACGTACTTTGCACTATCTTGACCTTGTTGGTCTGCAAGAAAGCCTTCCTCTCTATCCCCATCAGCTTTCGGGGGGAATGAGGCAGCGTGTTGCAATTGCAAGGGCGTTTGCCCATCAGTGCAATCTCATGTTGCTCGATGAGCCATTCCAGAGCTTGGATATTAAACTGAAGTATGCGTTGGTACATGCTTTCATTAGGCTGTGGGAAGAGAACCCAAAGACCACCCTGTTTGTTACACACGACCCGAAGGAAGCTATCCTGCTTGGAGATGCTGTGTGCTGTCTTGGTGATCCAAAACAACCATTGTTGTACCAAAAAATACATATTCCCCGCAAAGCGAGGAATATCGGTGATGCATCACTATTGGCTTTGGAAGCCGATCTGGTAGAAACGTTGGTACGATCCTAGAGGTCAACCTTCCAGAGACCGTGCAGATTGCAGTACTCATAGACAGCTACAGCCTTGTCATCATCAAGTGCAAAAGTGGCGTGCGGTTTGCCGTCAATAGGAAGAGCCTTTCTCATACCACCCTTTTCAGTCTGGACATAGATGAATTCGATGTGGTGTTCCTGGGTCATGGGATGATCCACGGAACCTACATTCACACTCAGCTTGTTCCCTTCAACACTTACCACAGGAACATGCTTCTCCTTTGCTGCATCAACAGTGTTTGCCTTCAGGGGAGCCATCTCCTCACCACAGCAAGAAAGCTTTGGCCCTCTGTCGACAACCTTGGCTGCAATGTTGCCACAGTGCTTACAAATGTAGAAAATCTGATCTTTCATAGCTATTCTCCTTAGCTCTCATTATACCCTAGATTTTGCCAGTAGTACAGTGGGTATTATTCCTAATAGGGTGGAGTTAAAATTAAGGCAGGCTTTTCAGCCTGCCTCAGCATTGAATTACAGGGTGTATCAAACATACCCTTGAGCAATCATAGCATCACTTACTTTCAGGAATCCTGCGATGTTCGCACCATCGACAAAGTTGTCCTTGGTGCTGTACTTCTCAGCCGCTTGGCTGATGGATGTGTAGATGTTCCTCATGATTTGTTGCAACTGCGTATCGACTTGTTCAGCGGTCCACTGGAGCTTCTGACTGTTCTGTGCCATTTCCAACCCAGATACAGCAACACCTCCTGCATTGGCCGCTTTTCCAGGAGCATGCAACACGCCTGCCTCCTTGAAAATAGCATCGGCTTCCAAGGTGGTAGGCATGTTTGCCCCTTCTCCTACCAGAGAAATTCCATTGGCTACCAAGTTCTTGGCATCATTTGCGTTGATTTCATTCTGGGTTGCACAAGGGAAAGCATAATCAGCTTTCACATCCCACAGTGGATTGGCATCCTCCGAGTCATTGTGAGGAATGTAGGTAGCTTCCTTGAACTGCTGGGCATATTCGCTTATTCTTCCTCTTCTTACATTCTTCAGTGTCTTTACAAAGGCAAGCTTCTTCTCATCAATTCCGGATGGGTCAATGAGTATGCCGGAGGAATCGCTGAAACTGATGGGTGTTGCCCCCATGTGCAACAGCTTCTCAGCGGTGTACTGCGCGACATTTCCGCTACCACTGACAAGACAGGTCTTTCCTTGAAGGCTTTTTCCCTTTGCTTCCAGAATGGCTGCTGAGAGGTATACCAAACCGTAACCAGTTGCCTCTGGGCGGATAAAGGAACCACCGTAGGAGGGGCCTTTACCGGTCAATATTCCGACTGAACGGTTTTTCATTCTTCTGTATTGGCCATACAAGTATCCAATCTCCCTGGACCCGACGCCGATATCACCAGCTGGAATGTCGGTATCCTCACCAATATGGCGTGAAAGTTCTGTCATCATGCTCTGGCAGAAGCGCATTACCTCATTATCGCTCTTCCCTTTGGGGTTGAAGTCGCTTCCACCTTTACCACCACCCATTGCAAGACCGGTAAGACTGTTTTTGAAGGTCTGTTCGAATGCAAGGAATTTCAAGATTGAAAGGTTAACCGATGGATGGAATCTCAAACCACCTTTATACGGACCGATTGCACTATTCATCTGGACACGAAATGCGCGGTTGATCTGCAGCTGTCCATCGTCATCAATCCATGGAACGCGGAACATGATGACACGTTCAGGTTCTACCATTCTATCAAGGACCTTATGATATACAATCTGAGGGAGATCATCCACCAAATGGTCAATTGATGCCATGAATGAGGTTACAGCCTGGATGAATTCCGGTTGATTCGGATCGACTTGTACTACGTGATCAAGAATTTGTTGTGTTGCTTCGTGCATTTGGATACTACTCCTCTGTTTGTATAAATATACATAATCTGTATATGATGGTATAGAAAATGGAGAAAAGGGTAAAGCCTTTCGTAAAACCGAAAAAAGGGGTAGGGGATTTTGAGGTATGCGTAAAAGACATATCACAGACAAGAATGACTGAGGAGGACCGCAATGGATAGCCACGCAATTTGCCATATCCACAATATCCTTCTTGCAAGAAAAAATCCAAAAAAAATGGCAGTGAAAGTTGCTTCCACTGCCAAAGTTTGCCTAGAGCGTTTCACCCCGCTCGAGCCGTTCAATGTTTTCCTTGAATGGAGGGTAGATGATACCCTTTTCTGTAATGATCCCCGTAAGGTTCTGGTGTGGGGTAACGTCAAAAGCAGGATTGTACACATCCATACCTTTTGGTGCTACCTGAACTCCCTGCACATGGGTAACTTCCTCTGCATCCCTCTCTTCGATGGGAATGGCAGAGCCATCTGGAATGGAAAAATCTATTGTTGAAACGGGAACAACACTGTAGAAGGGTATCCCATAGGCTTTGCATATGACCGAAAGTGCAAAGGTCCCCAGTTTGTTTGCAACATCACCGTTAGCAGCGACCCGATCCCCTCCAAGGAGAACCAGGTCTATCTTTCCATCTCTGATAAGCGTCGCTGCTGCACTATCTGGGATGAGCTTCGAGGGAATCTTAGCTTCCATCAATTCCCAAGCAGTAAGGCGAGCTCCCTGGAACCTTGGTCGAGTTTCATCAGCATAGACAAAGATGTCTTTCTTGTCATAGAACGCTGTCTTGATGACACCAAGCGCTGTTCCCCAACCTGCTGTTGCCAGTGCACCAGTATTGCAGTGGGTAAGAATTGTTGCCTTCTGAGGAACCACTGCAGCACCGATACGGGACATCAGCTTGTTGGTTTTGATATCCTCTTCCCTGATGGAATCAGCCTCAGCGAGCAATAAATTGAGGAGCTCTGCTCTTGGCTGTTTTATATTGTGCTCATACGTTGCCAGCATTCGGTTGATAGCCCAACCAAGGTTGACCGCAGTAGGCCTTGCCAGACTAAGAAACTTACAAGCTTTCTTGAAGTCTGCATCATCAGGGCACTGGAGTGCAGCAAGATATACTCCGTACGCTGCAGCAGAGCCGATGGCTGGAGCGCCTCGAACAATCATGTCCCGGATGGCAAACTCGACATCCTCAAAGGTTTTACAAGTTACATAGGAAACCTCAGCCGGCAAGATACGTTGATCGATCAACGTAAGCGTATCATCCTTGAATATAAGTGTTGCAAATGATTCATCCATGCTTATCTCCTCGTTAGCGCTTGAGTATATTTGCCCAGCTTTTCTGTACATCATCCATTACTTTGTTTTCATCCAATGTACGTACCTTGCGTTGTTCCATTAGAATCTTTCCCTGACAGAAAACGGTGTCGATATCAGAGCTCTGGGCTGCATACACCAATGCACTGAATGGGTCATTGAGTGGGGTGAGGTGGCTTTTCTTCAGATCAATCAAAAGAAGATCTGCTTCCTTACCTGCTTCCAATGTTCCCACCTTGTCACCAACTCCCATGGCTTCTGCTCCTCGTTTGGTGGCCATTTCCAACACCTGGTAAGGTGTTAGTTTCTCAGCGTCGGTTTCCACGACTCTTCCCAGAAGGCTGGCGATGTGCATCTCTTCGAACATGTTCAGATTGTTGTTGCTGCTTGCCCCATCGGTGCCCAACGCTACAGGAATTCCTGCTTTCAGGTAGGATGCGATAGGAGCAATGCCACTGGAAAGTTTGAGATTGCTGCTGGGGTTGTGTACGATGGTGGTGTCAAAGGTTTCCAGAAGCTTGATATCCTCTTCACTCAAGTGAACACAATGGGCAAGCATGCTCTTAACGTCCTGTAGTACACCTGTCTTTGCCAAGTAGGAAGGGGGAGTCATTCCTGTTTCTTTGATGCAATCATCCACTTCTTTCTTGGTCTCACTAAGATGCGTGTGCAGTACTCTGCCATGCTCACGTGCCCAAGAGGCTGCATACTGGTAGGTTTCCTGCGTACAGGTATAGATTGCGTGAGGGGCAACATTCAACGTAAGACGCCCTTCAGCTTCTGCAAGATAGGGAGCAAGAAGGGTCTCCCTCTCTTCGACCCGTGCTTTGTTCTCTTCAAGTGCGCCGAACAATGTCACTCCTATATTTCCCCTGATCCCTCCCTCGATGACAGCCTGGGCCGTTGCCTGGGGTTCGAAGTACATGTCAGTGAACAGGGTGCAGCCGCCCTGGATCAGTTCAATGATACCAAGACGGCTGGCAAGCAGTACATCCTCTGCGGTGAGTTTGTCTTCGATCGGGAAAATCTCAGCTAGCCATGCCTGTAGGGTAGGAAGTGAGTCCTTGTAGTTGCGCATAAGGCCCATGCTCAAATGGGTATGGGCATTCACCAAGGAAGGCATTACAAGGAATGAAGATCCATCAATGATACGGTCCGCCCTGAATGAAGGGTCTCCCGTTCCGACAAATACAATATGTTTCCCATCGATACCAATATCACCACGGAGGTAGAGACCCTCTTTGGTCATTGGTATGATGAGTGCGTTTGCTATGAGTAGTTTCATGAAGCTATAGTACCATGAAGTCGTTAGGCAGTCACCTTGTTACGCTTAATCTTTTTGGTGCTTGTCATATCCATCGGTTCGTCAAGTATGGTAAGACGTGTGATTTTCTTGTAGCCGGATACCCGTTGGTTGACTTCCTTGATCACCCGTTCCATGTCTTCCTGCAAGGGAACCCTATGTTCCGTGTAGTAATCTGGATTGGGGTATATGACAGCTTCTATAAGCTCGCTGGGGATATCTTTCTTCTCTTGATATCCTCGAATAAGTATCTGTTCAACCTGATCGTAGAGCTGGAAGAGATCTTCAATCTCCTCAGGGTACACATTCTTGCCACCTTCAGTAACGATGATGTTCTTTGCCCGTCCCTTGAGATAGAGGTAGTTTTCCTTGTCCAGATATCCAAGGTCTCCTGTTTTTAGGTACCCTTCTTCATCAAACAGTTCAGCGGTGTGGATTGGATCGTTGTAGTAGCCTTGGGTGATGTTTGGGCCCTTCACCCGGATTTCACCTACTCCATTTTCGTCAGGATCGGCTATCTTCATCTCAACCAAGGGGAATACCATGCCCACCGAGTCCACTTTGAAGTGACTGATCGGATTGAGTGTCAAGATTGGACTTGTCTCGGTGAGACCATAGCCTTGAATGAAATCAAGGCCAAGTTGCTGATATTGTTTGAAAACCTTTGGAGCTAGAGGGCCGGCCCCACAGATCAAAAAATTGTTTCTGTCCAGACCTATCTTGCTGAGCAGCAATGTATTGAAGGTCTTTCTGAAAGGATTCCAATGTAAGTGTTGTTTGGCGAATCCGTTGATCACCATCATGGTATGCACCAATGAGTTGACCAGAAACCCTTTTTTCTTTACCTCCTTCATCATTCCTGCAAGCAGCTTGTTATACAGCAGGGGTATCCCCATAAAAATAGTGACCTTTCCTTCTCTCATGTCCGTAATCATCCTGCTCACCACGATATCTTGTCCGAAGACACATTCCGCCCCATGCTTGATGGATTCAAGCAATACAGCCGTACAGCAATAGCTGTGGTGGAGAGGGAGTAGGGCATAGAGCACATCAGTCTCATCAAGGCTGAGGAACGTGCCATCACATGCCTGGTAGAGGTCGCTCACGATGTTTGCATGAGTAAGTATGGCTCCTTTTTCGTTGCCTGTGGTTCCACTGGTAAAGAGAATGGATGCAATGTCATGTTCAGAGCTCTGTACACGTTCATATTCCTTTTCAGCGTGCACAGTGGTGATACTTGGGTAGAGCTCACTTGATCCGAGGAGAGTAGCATGACCCTTGAGTTCTTTGAACCAATCTTTTTCAGTATCCAGTGCTTCGAGAACGTTCTTGTCGGCGAAGATAAAGGATGCTTCCACAAAACTGCTGAGTGTTTCAACACGTTCAGTATTCATCTGGTTGTCCAAGGGAACAACAATTGCGCCGGTATACAAGGTTGCCAAATAAGCAATAGCCCATGCAGGACTGTTTTTCCCGTTGACAATGATTCGATCTTCCTTTTCTATGCCACACTGCTGAAGATAAGAACTGACTCGCCTAACTTCTTGGAGGATTTCGGAGAAGGTCAGCGTTTTCCGCTCGGGCTTGAATACAGTGAACCCGTTTCTCTTCCCAAATTTTTGCTCTGTAATGCATAAGAGATCTATAATGGTAGGCCACTGGCCTTCAAACTGTATGCCACGATATTGGTCCAGTTCATCCCAAGAATGTTTCATGATAGGGAAATCTCCAAAAAAAATACGAATGATAGAAATCTACTAGATACCGATTTGAATACCTAACAGCTATTCTCACAGAAAGGTACTCATTTGTCAAGAAAAAGCATAAATTCTTTCAATGAAAATGATTGGACACTTAGTTAAAACGTACTATTTGGCTGGAAACAGTCGTGTATCAGTATGAAGGGAAGAAATATCCTCGTAGACAACATCACTTAACCGTTCTAGCCTTCTTCTGTCATTGCTTCCGCTTAGAAGAGCAACCCGGTATCCTGCATGAGCTCGCTTTGCAAACAGCATGTCGGTGAATGTGTCACCTACCATTGCTACCTGAGAGGGTTCAATCCCAGTCTGTTTGCAAAATGCATCGAATGCTTCACTATGGGGTTTCCTGCGGTAGTTGCTGTCACGGCTTGCTATGAAATCCACCATTTTTTCCAAGCCCATCAAGGAGAGAAACAGATTGGTTGAAGAAGCATTGTCACTGGTGATGACTCCAATGTGATACCCTTCCTCTTTCAGTCTTTTGAACAAGCTTTGCTGTATAGAGAAGTCCATCTGCTTGAGCTTTTCGTTGAGCAAGACTTCACTATGTTTTATACTTCTCTGATAGCCTTTGAATGCTTGGATTGGATTGACACGGTAACGAATGCAATAGAGTAGGAATCTTCTGAAAATTTGGGCCCTACGATGGGTAAACATCAAACCCCTTGGAATGCACTGACCGTCTTCATCTATGCCCATCAGGCTAAGCATTGCCTGACTCGCGCTCTGTTTGTGCTGTTTTCGCATGGAATTGAAGGTCAGTTCAATACCTTCTTTAAGGATAGTCTCCCAGACCTGAGCATAGTCAAACAACGTCCCATCCTTGTCAAAAATGATTCCCTTGAGTTTCTCAACCTTTTGTGCCATGTTGTGGTATCATACGGTACAAACCGAATTTAATGCTAGGGGTACAGTGGTGCAGAATTGCTCACAAGAGATCGTACAACGTACAGAGCTGTTTGCTTGGCAGGTGGAGCAACTGCGATTCAGTGGAGATTTTTACATCTATAATCCATTACAATATGCTTGGAACATGCATGAAGCATACATAAGGAAGTATCTTGCTCATCCAGTGAATACACTGATGCTCGGGATGAATCCAGGGCCTTTCGGCATGGCCCAGAACGGCATCCCCTTTGGTGAAGTGGGTGCCGTGAGGGAGTTCCTCAAGCTTGACGAACCTATCAAAAAACCCGCTATCGAACATCCATCACGTCCAGTGCTTGGGCTATCTGTACAGCGAAGTGAGGTCAGTGGTAAGCGACTCTGGGCACTGATGGCAGAACATTACGAGAATGCCGATGCGTTTTCACAGGAGATTGCCATTACCAATTATTGCCCATTGGCATTTATGGAACAAACCAAACACGCAAAGAATATTACTCCGGACAAGCTCCCCAAAGGTGAGCGGATGGCATTGGAAGCCATCTGTGACCGCTACCTTCTTGACCTGATTCTGTTGCTGAAGCCAACCTATTTAATCGGGGTAGGTACGTATGCACTAAAGAAGTTGCAACAGGTGGTTTCCGGCGATGATAGATACATACTCGGCTCCATCATTCACCCCAGTCCTGCCAATCCTCAAGCCAATCGGAACTGGCAAGAAAAAACCCAGCAGCAACTTGTTGCGTTGGGTGTCTGGGAAAATGCATAAGCTTGTATTCTAGATTTGTTTTCTATCTTTGATGAATATATCACTTTTAGAATTGTATTTCTTGAAAAAAATGGCTTATAGCTTACAAGTATGAAAAAATCTTACTAGACAATCAACTTTGGCTTTGGTACTCTGTAGAACATGGATACCATACTTGCGCGTCCTGCTTATGCCAAGGTAAATCTGCATCTGGCCGTCGGTCAACCGTTTCCTGATGGGTATCATCCCATCCGCTCACTTTTTGCCTTGGTGGATCTCTTCGATGATATTGCCATAACGGTAACAGGGAGTCGTAGGTTCAAGGTAGAAGTAACTGGATTGGAAGCGTTTCAGCTCAATGGAGAGGATACCTTAACCAAGGCTGCCCGACTCTGGTGTGAACGGGCACATGTACCGTTATCCTTGCATATAGATTGCAAGAAACGAATTCCTGCCCAGGCTGGTTTAGGAGGTGGTTCCAGCGATGCTGCTACAGTGCTCCACCTTTTGCAGGAATATGCTTCAGATGATGCGCTTGATGAAAATAACTTGGCAGATATTGCTCTGCAGGTTGGCAGTGATGTGCCTTTTTTTCTCTCCTCGCATTGCTGCGCGATTGTTACGGGAAGAGGTGAAGGTATTACCCCCGTCGAGACAAGAAATCTTGCGGTGTGTTTGGTGATGCCGATTTCATTTGCTACCTCTACGTCATCTGCTTATTTCAGGCTTGATGAGATTCGTGGCGGTGATTTTGTTACAATGGGACCAACAGGTGATGAGATTGCAGAAGTTTTCAAGAAATCACCTGCAGTATGGAATAGTTTGTTGTATAATGATTTTCAGCAAGGTGTGGAGCATCAAGCATTCTATAGCCAACTTGAACAACTACGCAGCGCTTGCAATGGGTATAGTGGGCTTACAGGTAGTGGCGCTTGTTGGTTTTTCGTCAGCGATGACCAGAGGCAAGTACAAATTGTTTTTGATGAGGTTGTTTCGCGGTTTGGGACTGAAGTGATGAGTTGGAAAACCGGTTTAGTATTATAGAATAAGATACTGTTTGTTTGGAGGTTCTTGTGGACATTTCAGAGGTTCGAGTACGAAAAGTCAGTCAAGCAGGCAAATTGAAGGCTTATGTGACCGTAACGTTTGACAATCAATTTGTGGTACACAATATCAAGATTATCGAGGGCAGGGAAGGTGACTTCATTGCTATGCCGAGTAGACAGTTGGCCAATGGTGAATTCAAGGATGTAGCCCACCCCATCAGTAGTGACTTCAGAGATCATCTCCAGCAAGTGGTGATGGATGCTTATGACTCAGAAGAAGCACAAGAAGCCCCACAGGCAGCGGAAAAAAAGGAATTATAACAATCCGCTGGACAAACTTGGGAATATGGTATACTGTCATTTCCGTTGTTGGGAAGTCGCCAAGCGGTTAAGGCTCTGGTTTTTGGTGCCGGCATCGGGGGTTCGAATCCCTCCTTCCCAGTAGTGAGCAGTCCTGTCGTTAGGGCTGCTCGTTTTTTCGTGGTATGGAGTACTTGTGTTGGTGTGCCAAAACATTCTATACTCCCACCCTAGTGGTATTCTAAATATCCGAATGTTATGGTAATTGGGCATCGCATAAAGAAGATGCACCAATGAGAGTACAAGGAGTATGTATGTCTGACATCAATAGAAGCTTAAAAGCTAAACCAAGAACCGAGGATTTCGGTAGTGCCGGTGCACGTCGCCTGCTTAGAAGTGGCCAGATTCCTGCCGTTATCTATGGAAAGAAGGATCCAGTACACATCGCTCTTGATGCCCAGGAATTTACTAACAAGATGCGTCACTTTTCAGAGAGTGCGCTGTTGAAGATTGCTGTAGGAAGAAAACACTATGAGGTCTTGTTGAAGGACTACCAGGAAGACTTGATGCGTGGAATGATCAAGCATGTTGATTTCTATGAGGTTACTCATGGACATACCCTGCGTGCTTTGGTATCTATCGTTCTCAAGGGAAGCCCCATCGGGACTCGTGAAGGTGGTATCCTTGACCAGGTTCTTCATGAAATTGAAATTGAATGTCTTCCTAAGGACCTCCCCGAAGCAATCGAAGCTGATGTGAGCCACTTGGAGATCAACCAGGCATTGCACTTGAGAGATGTGAAATTCCCTGAAACCATCAAAGTTCTTGAGGACCTGTCCAAGACCGTTGCTTCCGTCAAGGGTGTGAAGGCCGAAGTTGTGGAATCTACTGAGGAAGAGGCAGAGGAAGCAGCTGTTTCTGAGGAAGAGTAGGGGAAACAATGCAGTTGATTCTTGGGCTGGGTAATCCTGGTGCCAAGTATGCAAACACCCGCCACAATGTCGGATTCGATGCAGTGGAAGCTTGTGCAGCGTTTTTTCAGGCTCGCCTGAGAAAGCGCTGTTTTCGTCTTTACCGACAGGCTAAGGTGGGGAGTTTTGTATCCTTGGTAGAGCCACTAACCTATATGAACAATAGTGGAGAAGTCATGCGGTACTTTCCAGATGTGAAAGCAGAAGATATCGTGGTAGTCTGTGACCAGATGGACTTGCCTCCTGGATTGATCAGAATCCGTAGAGGAGGAAGCAGTGCCGGCCATAATGGGCTTAAAAGTCTTATCAGTGCTCTGGATAGTAGTGAATTTACTCGTGTCTATATTGGTATAGGCAGACCTGCTAAAGGGGTGTCGGTAGTGGATCATGTACTTTCTCATGATCCTTCCCCTGCATTGCAGGATGGAATCATGCTTGCTTCTTCTGCACTACAGGATCTTATTCAGGGAAAGTCCCTGGAGGAGGTAATGCTTGCCTACAACAGACGCAATCGTTCCTAAGACAATCCATGAATTTCTGGTTGCTCACCACATAGACAACGATGCACAGATTGCTGTAGCTTTTTCAGGTGGAAGTGACTCCCTAGCGCTCCTGTTGGGTCTCTCCTGCTTGTTGGAGAGTGCGCAAGTCTCCGTCTTTTATGTCAATCATCATCTACGTCCAGAGCCGGAGTTGTCCCTTGAATTACAGCTTTGTCATTCGAATTGCCAAAGATTGGGATTTTCTCTCGAGGTTCTTGATTTGGGGAAAGGAAGCGTTGAGGCACAAGCGAAAAAGTGTGGGGAAGGTGTGGAAGCTGCCGCAAGAACACTTCGTTATGAAGCCCTGTTTGCTGCATGCCGTAATCATGGCTGCACTTACCTTGCCACTGCCCATAATGCGGATGACCAGATGGAAACCCTGCTGATGCGTCTGTTTCAGGCTGCCTCGGTTTCTTCTCTTAAAGGGATTGCTGCATGGAGTGAATCAGCGGGTAATCCCGTACTGATCAGGCCATTGCTGACGATTCCTCATAGAACACTGCGGGAGTATGTAGAGGCTGAAGGATTCCTGTGGGCTGAGGATTCCTCCAATGCACAAGATACGTACTTACGAAACCAGTTACGCCATAAGGTCAAACCCCAGATTCTTGCTCTTTTCCCAAAGGCTTACCATGCAGTTTCCATTATGTCCCAACGGTTTTCCGAAATTGCTAGTATGTTGCAGGCTTGGGAAGATGATGCCCTCTCTCACGTAGAGGTGGGCAAAGGAGAGGTGCGATTTTCTCTTGCATGGTACCAGGGTACGATGGAAGAAATGCGTGAGCGATTATTGTTTCGCTTGTACGCGGAAGTATGCGCTTGTGAAACACAACGCCTCCGTCAGGTAATGGTTGCAGGGTTACGAGCGCACCTTGATGGTAGTACCTCTGCTACCCGGTTGCATATTGAGACAGGAGGCTGCAGTGTATTGATCTCTGATGGACAGGTAATCTGGAGCCAAGTCACGCAATACCCTCATTTTCTTTTTCCTTTGGATAATCCTGGCAAGGTACAGGAAATTTCCTTTCCCGGTGGAATCTTGTTTCGTATCGATGAAATGCAAGAGGAAATGGATTCCCAATTGCTTATGATTGATGCAGATTCCTTGAAGAATGCGGTTATCCGATCTGCAGAAGTAGGAGATTGCATTGAGCTGGAGGCAGGAAGTGTTTCAGTGTCAAAACTGCTCTCTTCCTACCATATTCCCAAGAGCAAACACCCTGCGGTTCCTCTTTTGTGTGACCGCAGTGGTGTTGTGGCGGTTTTTGCACGTATGTATGGGGGAAAGGATAGGTTGGCTCGTCGTTTCAAGGCTCCCCTTGCCCGAAGATTGACAAATATATATAGTAGTAGAATAAAGGAACAATGACAGTGAAATTGAGAAAAGATAGCCAAGAGAACGGACCGGACAAACATTCGGAAAACCAGGATCCAAACCAGTACTGGCAGGGTCCTCCCAAGAATGACAAAAAGCCTCCTTTCATGCCTCCGAATAATCCAAAGAATCGGTTTGCCTTGATTGTATTTGCAACCTTGGCAATTCTATTTGCGTATATGTTTTTTAGTAGTGCCGCAGGTGTTGAGCAGTCGGTACCTTACACCACATTCATCTCCTATGTTGAGTCTGGTCAGGTAACGCAAGTAGAGATCAAGGAACAATCTTTGATTCGATTTTCTTTGAAAAATGGGCTCACAGCGCAGACCAGAATACCATACTTTGATGATATGTTGCTCAAAACATTGAAGCAACAGGGTGTCTCTGTCACTGGTTCTGTACAGGAAATTTCATTCCTGCAAGTGCTGTTGCAGTTGCTTCCCTGGATAATTTTTATTGGTTTTACCATTATGCTGTACCGGCAGTCCAGTGGATTGAATGGGAAGATGATGTCAACGTTGGGGAAGAGTAAAGCAAAAGAGTATATGGAGACTGATACGAAGACTACCTTCAAGGATGTTGCTGGTCAGGTTGAGGCGAAGTATGAATTGGAGGAGGTAGTCTCCTTCCTCAAGAATCCTGATCACTTTACCAAGGTTGGGGCAAAAATCCCCCGTGGCGTTTTATTGGTAGGTCCTCCAGGAACCGGCAAGACACTGCTTGCAAAAGCGGTTGCTGGGGAGAGTGGTGTCTCTTTCTTTCATACCAGTGGCTCCGACTTTGTAGAGATGTTTGTAGGAATGGGTGCTGCCCGTGTACGTGACTTGTTTGAACAAGCCCGTAAACACTCTCCCTGTATTCTGTTTATTGATGAGCTTGATGCTGTAGGACGTACCCGTGGAGGTGGCCTTGGTGGAGGAAATGATGAACGGGAACAGACCTTGAACCAAATCCTTGTGGAAATGGATGGTTTTGGTACCACAACAGGCGTTATTGTTATGGCAGCTACCAACCGCCCTGATGTTCTAGACCCTGCTTTGCTCCGTCCTGGACGTTTCGACCGGCAGGTCGTTGTTGATCTTCCGGATATCAAGGAGCGCGAGGAGATTCTCAGGATTCACTGCAGAAAGATCAAGTTGGAAAAGGATGTAGACCTCAAGCGTCTTGCCCGAGGGTCAGCTGGCACCAGCGGAGCAGATCTAGCAAATCTGGTCAATGAGGCTGCCTTGTTTGCTGCTCGGAAAAACAAGAGCACTGTTGGGATGGAGGAGATGGAAGATGCACGGGATAAGATTCTTCTCGGAGTTGCGCGAAAGAGTCGTGCAATGACTGATGAAGAAAAACGTGCTACTGCGTATCATGAAGCAGGGCATGCCTTGCTGCATTACTACCTCAAGCATCTTGACCCATTGCACAAGGTGACCATCATTCCGCACGGACGTGCACTTGGCCTTACGGTCAGTCTTCCAGAGCGTGATCCCTACACCAAGACCCATTCCATGCTAGATGACTGGATCAAGGTTTGCATGGGTGGATATGTTGCAGAGGAATTGGTCTATGGGGAAACCACGACCGGTACCAGCAACGATATCAAGCAAGCAACCGACCTAGCACATAGGATGGTTACTGAGTGGGGAATGAGTGGATTGGGCTTTGTAAATTTTGCAGATGAGGCAGAGCCGCTGTTCCTGGGTAGGGAGATTACTCAGCACAAGGACTACAGCGAAGAGACAGCAAAACGGATTGATGCGGAAATCCATAAGATTCTTGACAAGGCAATGGAAGAGACTCGTCAGCTTCTTTCAACGCACCGTGACAAATTGGATGCCCTTACCACTGAGCTGATCGAGAAGGAGACCCTGGACGATGCACAGATCAGGATTCTCCTGGGCTTCGAAGCCATCGATGATTTCCAGGGAGAACCCTCAACGAATGAGGAGGCTTCTCCTGGCACGCAGGAAGAACCTATACATGAATAAGGAACAGTATGCCAGCTGATTCAACACTGACACGTAATTTTTGCATCATTGCGCACATTGACCACGGCAAGTCGACGCTTGCCGACCGCTTCATTGAGAAAGCAAAACTGTATGTGTCTCGTGGTCCTGCGCAGGATCAAATTCTCGATACTATGGATATTGAGAGAGAGAGGGGAATTACCATAAAGAGCCAAGCGGTAACCATTCCCTACACGGCCAAGGATGGCAAGACCTATGAGCTGAACCTCGTTGATACCCCGGGACATGTTGACTTCTCGTATGAGGTGAGTCGTGCAATCAGCTCATGTGAAGGAGCCCTGCTCGTTATAGATGCCTCACAGGGTGTTGAAGCCCAGACTTTGGCTAACTTGTACATGGCAATGGAACACAACCTCACTATCATTCCTGTCATCAACAAGATTGATCTGCCTTCAGCAGATATTGATGCATGTTTGCACCAGATTGACCATGATTTGGGCCTGGAGCCTGAAGAAACAGTTTTGGTGAGTGCAAAAACGGGAGCAGGAGTAGATGAACTTTTTGAGGCAATCGTCAAACAGATTAATCCCCCTGAAGGGAAGGACTCCTTGCCTCTTCAGGCCTTAATCTTTGACTCTCACTATGATGCATATCGAGGAGTCATTGTCCATTGTCGTGTTTTCAATGGAATCTTGGAGGTTGGATCTGAAGTTCGCTTCATGCATACTGATACCCCCTACAAGGTTGAGGAGGTCGGTTTCTTCCAGCTTGGTTTGGTGAAAACAGATGCACTGCACGCAGGAGATGTTGGGTATGTCATCACGGGCGTAAAGACAATCAGCGACGTAAGAGTCGGCGATACCATTACCACTGTAAAGAATGCAGCAAAAAACCCTCTTCCGGGATTCAAAGATGTGAAACCGGTCGTGTTCAGTTCTATTTATCCGGTAGATACCAATGATTATGAAGAACTGGTTAGTGCAATTGAGCGACTTAAGCTCAACGATGCTTCCTTAATCTATGAGAAGGATAGTTCAGCTGCTTTGGGATTTGGATTCCGATGTGGATTCTTGGGAATGTTGCATCTTGAGGTGGTCCAGGAACGTATTGAACGAGAATTCGGACTGTCTATCGTCTTTACCAGCCCTTCGGTCAAATACATCGTACATATGAAGAATGGTGATGTTATCAATATTGACAATCCACTTGAGTATCCTGATCCAATGCGGGTTGAATATGCAGAGGAGCCTTTCATCCAGGCAAATATCATAACTCCCTCTCAGTTCGTTGGCTCCCTGATTACGCTCTGCATGGAAAAACGTGGAGTTCAGGTTGGGATGAATTATCTTGATGAGAAGCGTGTGGAGTTACTGTATGAGATGCCTTTGAGTGAGGTGCTCTTTGAGTTTTATGACCGTATGAAGTCGGTTAGCCGGGGGTATGCTTCATTCGACTACCAATTGATTGGTTACAAACGTACCGATCTGGTGAGGATGGATATCCTCGTGAATGGGGAGCCGGTTGATGCTTTGAGCCAACTCGTCTTTAGGGGAAGCAGTCAATTGCGTGGGAAACAGGTTTGTGAACGGTTGAAGGGGGAAATTCCCCGTCAGCAGTACAAGATAGCAATCCAAGCAGCTATTGGAGGTACCATTGTCAGCAGGGAGACCATCAACGCCTTCCGCAAGGATGTGACAGCCAAATGTTATGGTGGTGATATCAGCAGAAAACGCAAATTGCTTGAGAAACAGAAAGAGGGAAAGAAGCGCATGAAAATGGTAGGGAATGTGGAGATTCCTCAGAGTGCATTCCTCGCTGTTTTGAAGAGTGATGACAGTTCTAAATAACGTATTTGCCTAATTCATTGTTGTTCTCGATTGTGGCTGGGTGTATACTCGTTGCAAGAAAGTATAGCTTCACAGGAGTGTAATATGTTGACCAAACAAGTTGTCGCCCAAACCAATGATGGGGAACCCATTTATGTGATAACACTTTCCATTGGTGATTATTCCGCTGAGATTTTGAGTCTAGGGGCTAATCTTAAGACACTAAAGACTCCGGACCGGAACAAGAAGGTAGTAGATATAGTACTTGGTTTTGACAACCCTTTGGATAACTTGAGATCCACAACCTACTTCGGGCAAATTGTGGGTCGATTCGCGAATCGTATAGCAAAAGGTACGTTCTCTCTGGGAGGAAAACAGTATACCCTTGAAACAAATGAAGGGGGGAACTCCCTTCATAGTGGAAAGAGTAATTGGGGATGGCGGAACTGGCACGTAGAGCCCTTCGAATTGCATGGCAATCCTGGAGTGGTGTTGAGTCTCTTCAGTCCTGATGGTGATGGTGGCTTTCCCGGCAATGTGAATTGTACGGTCTCCTATGTGCTTACCAAAAACGGGGAACTACATATTGAGTATGAAGCGACTGCCTCTGCTCCTACACCGATCAACTTGACCAATCATAGCTATTTCAATTTACGAGGCGCTGGCAGTGGTGAAATTACTGCACATGAGGTGAAACTTGCTTGTGACCGATATCTGAAGGTTGATGAGCAACTGATTCCCACTGGAAAAGTGGTGCCAGTTCAAGGTACTGCCTTTGACTTTACCAAGGGAAAAGCATTGGGAAGGGATATGCAAGAAGCAGGGGGGTATGACCACTGTTTTATTCTTGAACAGACACCCGTGGCAAAACCTGTAGAATTCGCGTGGATTTATGAGCCGGTCTCCGGTCGAACCATGAAAATCAAGACAACCATGCCAGCTGTGCAGCTGTACAGTGGGAATTTTCTTGAAGGTAAAGAGATTGGGAAGGGTGGAGTAGCCTACCCCAAGCATGGTGGAGTCTGTTTTGAGACTCAATACTATCCAGATGCACCGAATCATGAAGCGTTTCCTTCCTGTATTTTTAGTAAGGAGCGACCTTATAAGCATACAACGGTGTTCTCCTTTGGCGTAAAGTGACAACTCTCCCGCCCAAAGTCGGGAGTCTTCTCGTGCTCTTTCTTATAAGGACGATAGTAACGGTACCTACTTGTAATAAATGGTATCGCTGTAGTAGAAAGAGTAAAAATCTGCTGAAGGGAGCATTAGTATGAAAGAGGTGAAAATTATAGGGATTACCGGGGGATCTGGTTCCGGGAAATCCACAATTGTGAAGAAAATCAGTGAGGTCTGCACGGATTTTGTATTCATTCCACAGGACAACTATTATCGCTCAGCTACTTTTATAAGCAATGCAAATATCACTGCTTTTAATTTTGATCATCCTGATGCATTTGATATGGAACTACTTCATGAACATCTGAAGACACTCAAGGAGGGTAAACCTATTGAAATGCCTCAGTATGATTTCGTACATCATCGTAGAAAAGAAGAAACAGTGTCGGTAGCAGCAAAAAGCCTGGTGATTATTGAAGGGTTGATGATTTTATATGATAGCAATATTCGAGATTTGTTGGATTTGAAGCTATATGTTGATACCCCTGATGATATACGCTTCATTAGACGGTTGAAGCGTGATATTGCAGAGCGTGGGAGAACCGTTGAAAGTGTGTGCACACAGTATCTAGAGGTCGTGAGGCCTGGACATTTCAATTTTATTGAGCCTACCAAGGCGTTTGCTGATTTAATCATCCCTGAAGGTGGGTATAATGAGAATGCACTTTCGGTGCTTATACCCTTTGTGAAGGAGCTTGCCGGGTGATCAACGCTTGCGAAAGATGATAAAACCCTCTTTGATTGATTTCCAAGACCACGATTCTGGGACTGGATCGTCCCCTCCATAAAACCATCGGCTGCAACGGATAACTCGGGCAAATCCCATGATAAAACCTTTCACAATTCCATGCTTTGTCACGGCATCTACCATATATGAGGAACAGGTAGGATGGTATAGGCAGCTCCCCCCACCAAAAAAAGGTGACAGGATCCCTTTGTATAGGTACACTGGAATGAGAAATATCTGCCTTAACAGCCAAAGTATTTTTTTCATGAGAACATTTTATTGAGCGATTGTCAAAGTTGCAACAAGTAGCTACACTGATTAGGTAGACATTTGACTTGTAACGTGATAATCGTTATGATAATAAAAAATTGAGCAATAAGTATGGAGGAATAGGTATATGGCAGGTAATGTATCCAAAAACGCACGCCGTGAAGGTGCAAAGGCAATGACCAGCCGTTGGGGTGGCGCTATCAAGATGAAAGCAGTTTTCGAGAATGGAAAACTTCGGCATGTGGCATATTGCGAGAAATCAGGTAATACTGCTCGCAAGCCCAAAGATTTGATGTAAGGAATTAGCATCAAGAAAAATAACCATTAGCCTGTGATTAATACTATCGCAGGCTGCTTTTTTTTCTAATTCTTCCGGAAAATCAACGTTTTTCAAGCATTTTTAATGTATCCGTTTCAAGTAGTGTGTGTTATAGTGTTGATGAGTACGTATACAACGACACATGAGAACGTCATGAGGAGGAAACACGTGAAACGTCTTTCAAGAACAATTATGACAGCAATGCTGGTAGCTTTGTTGGCTTTTTCCCTTGTTGGCTGTAAGAGCACTGCAAAGGTAGAACCAATTCCCCCAGCTCCTGTTGAACCCGCTCCTGAGCCGGTACCCCCAGTAGAACCAGCTCCAGAGCTCGTAGCGGTACCAGCCCCGGCACCAGCCCCGGCACCGGTAGTAGAGGAGCCCAAGGAACTGGTCTACCCCTATGGTGTGCAGGAGA
>NZ_QUWK01000004.1:110664-166308 GCF_003429665.1 Sphaerochaeta halotolerans
GGGCTACACGCTGCAGGTAAGCGTACCTGAGGATCCGGCCATTGTATCGATGATTGGAGCAACCCCGAAGCCGAAGGTAAAGGCAGCGGTCCCTGCAAAGGCAGAGGCACCAGCCCCGGCACCAGCACCAGCACCAGTAGTAGAGGAGCCCAAACCTGTTGAATACCCACTTGGTGTATTTGAGATTATGAAAAACGCTGATGGCGCAAATGAGTTTGACCTCTTTGTAGTCCACACCAACGATGTTCATGGTCGTGTGTATTCCAGTGAAAACAGCGTTGGGTATTCAAAACTTGCTACCATGCTGAAGGTTGGACGCGGTATTACCGACAATATCCTATTGCTTGATGCAGGTGACGTGACTCATGGCACCAATGTTGTCAATATGTTTGAAGGTGAAACAGTAGGCGTCTTACTTGATATGCTTGGGTATGATGCAGTAGCTCCAGGCAATCATGACTTCAACTATGGCGTAGATCGTCTGCTTGAAGCTGCTGAGCTTGCAGAGAAATATACTGACATCAAGGTTCTGAGTGCCAACGTATTGGATGAGAACGGCTATATGTTGTTCCAGCCTTATCAGGTCTATAATTTCAACGACTTTACTGTTGGAGTTGTTGGCTTGACCACCCCAGACACTGCTACCAAGACCCATCCGAAGAATGTTGAAGGCGTGTATTTCGCCAACGAAGAAATCTTTGAGATTGGCCAGCAGGCAATTGATATTGCTAAGCAGTATGTTGATTACATCATCGTACTCGGTCATATTGGTATGGATCCTGATGGTGCAAGTGGTTTGACAACGGATAAGATTGTTAACAACATTAAGGGTATCGACCTGTTTGTTGACGGTCATAGCCACACCTTGCTGAAGCAGGGGATGAAGATTGGTGATACAATGGTTGTCTCAACCGGTGGATACATGGAAAATCTTGGCTTAGTCCAAATCCATGTCAAGAACGATGAGGTGACTGCTGTTTATCCGATGGTGATTCCTGCTGCAGATGTATGGAATGCCAAGGATTCTGATCTGGCCAAACAGTATGGTATTGCTGAAGTACCAAACGATGCTGAAGTTGATGAGTACCTCGGTTATATGACCGCGAAGCTCGATTCTAAGCTCAATACAGTTATCGCAACGGTACCGGAAAAGCTTGATGGTGAGCGTGCAAACGTTCGTACCAAGCCGACCAACCTTTCCAGGTTGATTACCAGAGCAATGACTGCTGCGAGTGGTGCAGACTTCACCATTACCAATGGTGGTGGTATCCGTGCATCCATAGATGCTGGAGAGGTTACGATCGGCGAAGTGATTAATGTTCTGCCGTTCACTAACATCATCACTGTTGTCGAGGCAACCGGAGCAGATGTCTATGCCGCACTTGAGCATGGCTACAGCATGTTGCCAGAGACCAACGGGGCGTTCTCCCAGACTGACCTACAGGTTGTTTACAACCGTTATGGTAAGCCCGGTAGTCGTATCCTGCGAGTCCTCCTCAACGGTAAGCCGATTGATAAGAATGCAACCTATAAGGTCGCAACTAATGACTTTATGGCTGCCGGTGGTGATGGATATACCATGTTCGGTAAGGTCCTTTCTGAAGGTTCCTTGCTAAGCGATGTGTTCATCGAGTTCCTCTCGGAGAACTACCCCGCAAAGTAAGGTAGAATTACAAGTTCAAGAGCGGCTATCTTTGGATAGCCGCTCTATTTAGGTAGACAAAGTAACATGCTCCAGTACTACATGGATTTTTTGGTATAACTTATTTCAAAATGCTTGACATAACTAGTACTATCGGGTAATGTTCCTATCGTTCGAAACGTTATTCGCCTGTAGCTCAGTCGGTAGAGCAGGTGGCTGTTAACCACCCTGTCGGGGGTTCAAATCCCTCCGGGCGAGCAAGGAAAAAAGACAATCCTAATAGGGTTGTCTTTTTTCACATCAATGCGTTTATGGATAAATCCAGAACCAAAAATCATGAAGAAATCAAACCTTTTCGCTTGTTTAGACATCTACTTTTACTGAAAGTATAGCCATGAGATTGTAGTATTGAAGAGAATGTAACGATCATTGAAAGCAGAATGCCACTAAGAAAGGCCTTGGATGTTGTTGTGATACTTCAGGCAATACGCATAATACTTTAAACCAAATGTGCAAAATCCATGTCTCTGAACATGAATCCGAAATTGATTCCTGTCTCAGACATCAAGGAGTACTGCCAAACAGAAAGCCTAGGATGCCAATACCCCCAGCTTCAATGAGTAGGAGTAATATAGATGATGTTCATGTATAACCACTGCCACACATCATTCCAATCTCTGTCGTCTTTCTGTATAGCGCTAACAGTTTAGTTGGAGGTAAGTATCTTTAAGCACTTTCACGGGTAGAATTACGTGAGGCAGTTTTATACCACCGAAAGTTTTTCTTAGATTTCAGTAGTGCTCCCAAGAAGATAGAGATAACAGCTAAGAATGACATAGTCCCTACAGAAATTGCTGTTGTTGTATTGCGGTAGTTCGCTTTTCCCGATTGAGGTTTTTAATGGCAGGTTGGAATATGAATGTTATACTGTGCTCCTCTGGTATGTTTGCCTCAGGACTAGCCCTTCATCAAATAAAAAACGACAGCCAACAAACTGTCGTTTCTGAAAGTGAGGAATTTCTAGTGAAGTCTATCTATATACATGCTTCTGGTTGGCCTCATAGACCATCCATGTAGTCTTGATGATATTCTCCAAAGAAGAATGCTCAGCCTTCCATCCGAGGGCCTTATAGGCCATCTTAGAGGAAGCTACAAGTTTTGCTGGGTCCCCTGGGCGACGATCGACATACTGTGCTTCAATCGGTTTACCGGTTATCTCTCTTGCAGTATCAATAATTTGTTGCACGCTCAGTCCTTCCTCACTACCCAGATTCACCACCAAGCTATCGCTTCCTGCCAAAAGATGTT
This sequence comes from Sphaerochaeta halotolerans, assembly GCF_003429665.1. Lineage (GTDB taxonomy): Bacteria > Spirochaetota > Spirochaetia > Sphaerochaetales > Sphaerochaetaceae > Sphaerochaeta > Sphaerochaeta halotolerans. The sequence continues at coordinate 113,615 of NZ_QUWK01000004.1, forward strand.
CAGCCGCGAGCACATGGCCTTTTGCTAAATCAGTAACATGAACGTAATCACGAACACCGGTCCCATCCACTGTGTCATAGTCATTGCCGAAGACCAATAGGTTGGGGCGGATACCACTGGCAACCTCCATAACAACTGGGATGAGATTGGCTGGGTTATTTTCCAATCCAAGCATACGTCCTTCACCGTCATAACCAGCAGCATTGAAGTATCGTAGAGAGACATATCGGAGTCCCTTGAGTTCACTGTACCACCTTAGATTTTCTTCAATACAAAGCTTTGTATATCCATAATAATTAGTAGGATTTTTTGGGTGTTTCTCATCCACGGGTAGGTATGAAGGCTCTCCATATACTGCGGCAGAGGAGGAGAGGATGAAATACTTCACTCCAGTTTCTATACAACCGGTGATCAAGTTCAATGAACCTGTAATATTGTTCTCTGAATACTTGATGGGCTTTATCATCGATTCTCCGGCTGCCTTGAAAGCAGCAAGGTGAATAACGACATCCCATCCTTCCTGCAGTACTTCAACGACCCTTTTTTTATTCATGACGTCACCTTCATAGAACAAAGCCCGGTCATCGACATTGCTCTTGAGGCCACTGGAAAGATTATCAAAAATACCAACAGTATCCTTGCGGTCAAGGAACTCTAGAGCTACATGGGTGCCAATATAACCGGCACCTCCGAATAGTAATACTTTCATTGTGTATCTTCCTTACTTAGTTGAATTGTTTGATAATCGTGGAAAGTTCTTTTGTTCTTTCCTGGAGTTCTTCCTTCGTTTTTGCCTCTACCACCAAGCGTAGATAGGGTTCTGTATTGCTCTTTCTAACATTGAACCACCAAGAAGAGAATTCAATGCGATACCCATCAAAGTCCATCACCTTTTCCGGCTTGTCATTGGTGACATAGCGATCAAAGAGGGCCTGCATGGCCTCATCTTTTTGTTCCAATTTGAAATTCATCTCACCACTATTCGCGTAGACGATAACAGTATCAATGAATTCTCCGATAGTCATTCCCTGTTTCTTGAGCTCTGCGACCACTTGCAATACCAAGAGGGAGGCTAGGAAACCACTGTCACAGTTATAAAAGTCCCTGAAGTAGTAATGTCCTGCAAGTTCTCCTCCGAAAATTGCCCTGAGGTCGCGGAGTTTTGTCTTGGCAAATGCATGGCCTACCTTCCAGACATGTACCGTAGCACCAAGGTTTGTCAAGTATTCAGTGGTTGAACGACTGGTGCGAATATCGACAAGGACATTCCCTTTTTCCTTGCGTAGATAGTAATATCCCAGTACGGCGGTTATATAATCGGGTTGGAGGAACCTGCCTTTCTCATCAAGGAACATAACTCGGTCGGCATCACCGTCATAAATAACTCCAATATCGCTCTTGTTCTGCAGGACCGCATTCTGCAAATCCTCGCAATTCTCTATTTCAAGAGGATTGGGTTCATGGGCCGGAAAGGTGCCGTCGAAATGGTCGTACAGATAGTGATGATCACTACCAAGGAGGTCCTTGACCAAGAGATTAGCCATCCCATGAGAACAGTCGATTGAGAGGTTCAACCCACTGGTGTCTGGAACGTATTGCTTTAGGAAGGCAAGATAAGGTTCTTTTGCATCCTTTTTTTGTATCGACCCCTTCTGTTCAGAAATAACCACTGGGTCATTGTTCACCATCATTTCCAGTTCTTTCAACCCACTGTCAGAACCAACGGGAACGGCCTTTGCCCTACTGATCTTCAATCCGTTGTAGATTGCAGGGTTGTGGCTTGCGGTAATCTGAACAGATGCATCAACGTTGAAATGTACCGTGGAGAAGTACACCATGGGAGTGGTTGCAAGTCCAATATCATATACATCAGCTCCGCTGTCGGTGATTCCATTGCACAAAGACTCGAATATTTCCTCACTGCTGGTCCTTACATCACGACCTACAAGAACCACCTTGCTTTTCAATAGTTTGGGAAGAAAGTACCCAATCTTGTAGACAGTTTCTTTATTGAAATCCTTGTTATAGATTCCTCTGATATCATACGCCTTGAATGCGCCCATGCATTAGTCCTCCTTGCTGATAGCTTCCAGCTCTTTGATAAATTGCTTACGATCCATAAGTTCAAAAAAGTGAACCGTTCCGTTTTTGAGTACTACCATCTCTACCATCTGTCTGAATAGTCTATCCAGAGATGTTGCTTGACGGACTCGGTCCACCGAAACTGTTCCCTGCGAAACCTTATATGCTATAGCTTTGGGAATGGGACGGGTGGTAGCAACCTCATCTACAGCAAAAGAACCCTCGTACTTGCTGAATGGTTCCTTTTTCTTTTTTGGTTTGAGACTGATTCCAAACATTGATGGAGTTCGCTCAAAATCTTCAAAATACAATGTGTTTCTTACTCTATAGAGAAATACTCCAAATTCCCGCATGATTTCCTTGTTATTACCATACCATGTAGCATAGGTTCTCCAGGTAATAGGAGCTTCGTGCCGTTTCTCAAGATTTTCAATAAAAGCCTGTGCATCATCTTCCATGAATTTTTCCTTTGCTTCTCTAGCTTTTTTCTATAGTACCATATACACTGCGTTGCAGAAAGAGCTATTGGGATTGTCATGGATTATACAGAAAAGGATTTTGGAAAGATTTTAAAGCAAAATGCTCTCAAGATGCGTCGGATGATGTTGCAAAGCAACACGACCTGTATGAGGGTGTATGATCGAAACCTGGAACGTTTTCCTGTAACTGTTGATCTCTATGGTCCCTATGCAAGAATCACCGATTACAGCGATGATGGGTTGGATGAAGAGGATGAGAGGATTTGCTGCGATATCGTCTCACGAATGCTCTACGTACAGACCAACCATGTGGTGTTCCACCGACGTTCAAAGCGGACAGGGAAGGAACAGCACAGCTTGCAGAGCGAACAATCCCTGGAAGTGCAGGTCAATGAAAATGGACTTTTGTTTACTGTTGACCTGACCAAACGGATTGATACCGGCTTATTCTTGGATCACATGCTTACGAGAATGGTGGTTGAAGGAATGAGTCGGGGGTGCAAGGTGTTGAACTTGTTCTCCTACACAGGATCCTTCTCGGTATATGCTGCCCGTGGTGGAGCTGAACGTGTAGAATCGGTGGACTTGTCCAGTACCTATACTGCATGGGCAGAAAAAAATCTTGCCGACAACGGATTCCCCCTGACAGTGTTCCCTTGCATTGCTGCCGATGCATGGACATATGTGATGGAAGCATATGTACTAGGCAAGAAGTATGACCTGATCATTTTCGACCCTCCGAGTTTTTCGAACAGTCGAAAAATGGATCATGATTTTGATGTCCAAAGGGACTATTTGCGATGGATGAAGGTGCTGAATGCACTACTTGCGATGGGTGGAAAATTGGTGTTTTCAACAAACTTGGGAACATTCAAGATGGATGAGAAAGCAATACGTGGATTTGAGATCAAAGAAATTACCAGACGAGTTGCAGCACCGGGCTTCACCCGCCGTCTGGGAACTGCGAGGACGTGGTTGCTGACGAAACACGAAGATATACGGATACCAGAAAGTTGGGTAGTTACCGTACAAGAAAAAGCTGGTAAAAATGACCAGCACGATGAGAATGGGCAAGAAGCCCGTATACTAAACAAAGAAGAAAAGATTATGAAAGAAGAAAAGAAAGAACCAGTAGAACTGGAAACAGAAGAAAAAACCGTAGAGGAAGAAGCAGCAAACACAACTGTAGCAGAACCCGAACAGGCAGAAGAAGATATGGTGCTTCTCAATGATGAAGCAGACCAGGCAGTTGAAGATCTCAAAGATGAGAACGCAGAATTAGCACAATCTGATGATGAAGAAGTTGAAACAGAAACTGACAATTCTAATGATGAAGAAACCCCTGTGGTTGAACCAAATGAAGTTGAGGATGACCTTCTAACGCTTAGTTGGGATGACCATGAGTTTGTCCCTTTCATGCAGAAAGCTCCATCTGAAGAGTCCTCTGAGAAAAGAGAGACTGAAAATCGGGAACCTCGTAGAGATGACCGCCCAAGCAGTGACCGTCCTTCCTACCGAGATAGAAACGACAGACGCCCAAGTGGTGACCGCCCGTCCTACCGAGATAGAAACGACAGACGCCCAAGTGGCGACCGTCCGTCCTTCAGAGACAGAGATGACAGACGCCCAAGTGGTGACCGTCCGTCCTATCGTGACAGGGATGACAGACGTCCAAGCGGCGACCGTCCGTCCTATCGTGACAGGGATGACAGACGTCCAAGCGGCGACCGTCCGTCCTACCATGACAGAAACGACAGACGCCCAAGCGGTGACCGGCCTTCCCACAGAGACAGAGATGATAGACGCCCAAGTGGTGACCGTCCGTCCTACCATGACAGAGATGACAGACGCCCAAGCGGTGACCGCCCTTCCTATCGTGACAGGGATGACAGACGCCCAAGTGGTGACCGCCCATCCTATCGTGACAGGGATGACAGACGCCCAAGTGGTGACCGCCCGTCCTACCGTGACAGGGATGACAGACGCCCAAGTGGTGACCGCCCGTCCTACCATGACAGAAACGACAGACGCCCAAGTGGCGACCGTCCGTCCTTCCGCGACAGGGATGACAGACGCCCAAGTGGTGACCGTCCGTCCTACCGCGACAGGGATGACAGACGCCCAAGCGGTGACCGCCCGTCCTTCCGAGACAGAGACGACAGACGCCCAAGCGGTGACCGCCCGTCCTTCCGAGACAGAGACGACAGACGCCCAAGCGGTGATCGTCCTTCCTACCGCGACAGGGATGACAGACGCCCAAGTGGTGACCGACCTTCCTTCCGCGACAGGGATGACAGACGCCCCCCATTCTCCAAGGAAAAAAGTGGGAGAGATGGTGGCAGTGATGAACGTCGTCAACGTAAATCTGGTCCGAAGCCTTATGGGTTTGACTCTTTCCGGCAGACCAAGACCAGAGGAGAAAACGAAGACGATCCGTTCCTCTCTGAATGATTTTGTTACCTATAGTGTAAATATGTTTAGAACCCCCGTTTTGGGGGTTCTATGCTGATTACATGAAAGATTATTTTCTTCAGATTGTATCATATTGACAGTGTAGTTCACTTGGAGTAAGATAACTATTGAGATAAAATATCATTTAGGAAAAACCCATGAAAGATAAGCGACAAACAATACAAAAGGGACTGGTGTGGGATGCCGTAACCAACACTACCAACCATCCAAATGCTGAACAAATCTACGAGCGTATTGTTGAGAAACATCCATCGATTAGTAGAGCTACAGTCTATCGAAATCTAAACTCACTTGTTGAAGAAGGTAAGGTAAAGCGTGTTAGGGTACTTGGCGGTCCTGACCATTTTGATCACACGTTGCGGAACCATTACCATATACAATGCATTCATTGTAAACGTGTAGACGATATAGAGTTATTTGAGGATATCAATCTATCCGAACAGAATATCGACACCTCTGGATATACTCTGGAATCATATGAAATAGTCTTCAACGGGATCTGTCCCGAATGTAAAAATAAGCGTGCTGCTCAATAGGCAGCTACTGAAAGGAGCAATGAATGGAATTGAAAGGATCAAAAACAGAGAAGAACTTGCATCAGGCTTTTGCCGGCGAGTCAATGGCTCGGAATAAGTATACCTATTATGCTTCCAAGGCAAAGAAAGAAGGGTATGTACAGATTGGAAATCTCTTCGAAGAAACTGCTTCAAATGAGAAGGAACATGCAAAAATCTGGTTCAAACTTCTGCAGGAAGCTGGTGAAATCCCTACTACAACTTCCAACCTAAAGGATGCTGCAGCAGGAGAGCACTATGAATGGACCGACATGTATATAAACTTTGCAAAGGAAGCTCGGGAAGAAGGCTTCACCAAGATTGCTACCTTGTTTGAAATGGTTGCTGCCATCGAGAAACATCATGAACAGCGCTACCTTGATCTCTTGAAGAATATTGATGGTGGCTTGGTATTCAGTCGTGATGGAGACCAGATGTGGAAATGTTCCAACTGTGGCCATATCGTTATTGGCAAGAAGGCTCCTGGCATTTGCCCCGTATGTAACCATCCCCAGGCATATTTCGAGATTGTAGCAAAAAACTATTAAACTTTTGGTAGTTTTTAGAAAAGAGCAGGCCGCAGTGCCTGCTCTTTTCCTACCCATCGGTGTCTAGATGCATGAACCGGAGTGGATTGCTATGAACCATCTCATGAATATCGTCATCACTGAAAGGTGACTCCTCAAAGATCCGATAATAGGATGTGTATGATTCCACCTTCACAAGGTTAACCGAAAAGTCAGTACCAAACAGGCTCCTGGAAAGTACCGTCTGCTTTTTTTCTACATCCAGTGTTTTCATGTAATTGGAAAGCAACACGTAGAAATCAGGATTGCTGCCACTGAAAGAGACATCTGCATACACATTTGGATAGAGTAGCATGAGTTCAACAAGATCATAAAACCACGGAGAGTCGGGTACTCTGCTTGTTAAGCTAGATAGTAGTGACAAGGGATTTTTTTGCAGTTGGTTGTACTGCCAACCATAATGGGCAAAATCAATCCTAAGCATAGGGTAACGTGCAAGTACCGGCTTGTAGGAGGATGGGGCAGTGTATTTCCATGCCTCCTTCGCTGGTACTCCTCTGAACCCTTGATCGTCACAATGGGTCATAATAGGGATGTCGTGTTTCGTACAAAACTCATAGATCATGATGACTTTGTCACGCTGTTCTGGGTCTGTTGGCCACGGGTCATAACCCAGTGGGGGATAGAGCTTGACTCCGTAGAATTGTTTCTTCTCATTACCTGTACGAATATAGGTATTCAGTAGTCCTTCAATGAAGGAAGGGGAATGAACCTGTGGGTTGATGCCTAAAAAGGGAAAGAACTCGAACAATCCATCTGGATGGGTTGTCCGATAATAATCAAAACCCTCTAGGGTGTCTTTCACATAATCAAGGATTTTTTCTTCTTTGGGGGCAGGATAGTAGAGCGAGTCGTTCCTAATTTTGCTGCTGGAGAAGTCCATCAAGAGTGGGCACATTGCCATCTTGTCGTAAGTACGGGAACGCATGTGCATTTTCCCATCGTGGATATAGGGCTTTTCAGGTCGGATGGCTTCTTCATCATGACTGGAAAATTTCCCCATGAGATCATCTTCCATCATTACCAGGGTCTCTCCGATGGTCTGTTCAAATGTGGTCAATGTATTGGTGATGCGGTTGAGCAGGGCTGCGCTCTTACGATTCTTGTTGGTCAAGATATAGCTCGGGGAAAGGGTCCCGCTGGTCACCAAGTCCCCGATACCTCCCTCCAATGAGGAAAAGAACGACAGCAAATTTGGATGCACGATATTCATCACATGAAAATGCTGGTCAAAGAAGTAATGCATACCACCCTCCTCAGAAGGTAATGGGGGGGTTATACGACCCCTCAAGGAATCACATACCCATCTTCTTTTTCAACTTTGCCCAAGAATCCTTGAGTGTTACTGTCCTGTTGAAAACGAGATGGTCTTCACTACTTGCCTTGCTATCAACACAGAAGTATCCATTACGGATGAACTGCAGATAATCCCCTTCCCGTGCTTGCCTGATATATGGCTCTGCTTTTGCATTGCTTATAATCTGCAAGGAATCGGGGTTTAAGTCATCCAAATAGTTGCCTGTTTCCTTCCCTGGATACTCAGTGAGGAAGAGCTTGTCATAGAGGCGAGCCTCGATGGTGACCCCTTCAGAGGCACTGACCCAGTGACTGGTTCCCTTGACCTTTCTCCCATCAGGAGTGGAACCCCCTCTTGATTCAGGGTCATAGGTGCAATGGACTTCAACGATGGTTCCCTCGTCATCTTTTACTACTGAATGAGCCGTCACATAGTAAGCATACTTAAGTCTGATCTCATTGCCGGGATAGAGTCTGTGGTATTTCTTCGGAGGATCTTCCATAAAGTCTTCCCTTTCGATGTACAGCTCCCGTGAAAAAGGTATCAGGTGTGTTTCGCTGCTTGGGTCTTCAGGATTGTCCACAGCCTCAAAGTATTCGACCTTATCTTCAGGATAGTTGTCGATGACCAGTTTTAGAGGGTCCAGTACCACCATCAAGCGCTGTGCACGTTTATTCAAATCTTCCCGAACACAGAACTCCAACAAGGAGAAGTCAACAACGCCCTCAACCTTTGCCACTCCAACGCGGCTGATGAAATCTTTCATCGATTCAGGAGAGTATCCTCGTCTTCTGATACCGCTGATGGTAGGCATTCTAGGGTCATCCCATCCATCCACGATTCCCAGCTTAACCAAGTTGAGAAGTTTCCTTTTGCTCATCACAAAATAGTTGATGTTCAAGCGGGCAAATTCATACTGATGTGGAGTATGCTCAATACCATCAATGCTGGTTGCCCAATCATAAGCAGGTCGGTGATCTTCGAATTCCAGTGTACAGATAGAGTGGGTCACGCCTTCAATGGCATCACTGATGGGATGGGTGAAATCATACATAGGATAGATGCACCAGGTGTCCCCGGTTCGTGGATGTGAAGCAAACTTGATACGGTAGAGTGCCGGGTCTCGCAAGTTGAGATTGGGACTGGACATATCAATTTTTGCTCGGAGAATGTACTTCCCCTCTGGGTGTTTGCCTTCATGCATCTCATGGAACAATCTCAGATTTTCTTCAATACTCCGCTCTCTGTCGGGACTGTTTTTCCCGGGTTCCTTCAACGTTCCCCGGTACTCCTTCATCTGCTCGGCTGTCAGACTGTCCACATACGCCTTGCCTTGTTTTATCAACTCCAATGCTATCTCATATAATTGCTGATAATAATCTGAAGCATGGTACTCGTATTCACCCCAGTCGTAGCCAAGCCATTTGATGTCACGCTTGATGGAGTTGATGTACTCCATATCTTCCTTCTCGGGATTGGTGTCGTCAAAACGGAGGTGGCAGCGGCCTTGGTATTTTTCAGCAAGCCCGAAATTGATGCAAATCGACTTGATGTGTCCGATATGCAGGTATCCATTGGGTTCAGGGGGGAACCTGGTTACAATGGTGTTATTAGGAACCCGGCCGCTCGCCAGGTCATCTTCGATGATTCGTTCCAAAAAATTAAGGGGTGTTTTTTCTTTCATCCCCACTTCATTGTTCTCTTCCATCATGGTCCTTCCTTATACCCTTTCAAAGGGGCTTCTCTGAGGATAGCACATAGTAGCACAACCCTAGTGGTTGTGCGAGTGGCTATCAGATTTCTTTCTTATAATCCAATGCGCTCATGGATGCCTTTGCATCCTCACTCCCTTCGTTAGCAAAATAGGGACCGAAACTTACGGATTTCTGGATCCCTGGAAGCGTGTAACTGCCTACCCAGGTTACAGAGTCTGAACTCTGTCTCCTGTATCCGATCGATAGATGGGAACCTCTGCGTTTCATACTCCATATTGCTTGGTTGCTTCCTTCCTTTAAGGGAATTCTACTATAGTTGAGGAAACCATTGATCATCACGTGTATTTCCAAGGATTCTGTGCTTATTCCAATGCCTATGTAATCGGTATCCAGATGGTAGAAGCAAACTCCTGCAAAGACATGATTCCCAGAGCTGGAGAGTGTCATGTTGCAAGAAAAGTCATCATCAGAAACTGCAAGCAACAGAGGCCCATCAGGCAAGTGCATCTGAGGTTCAACAGAGAGGGAAACCGTTCGATGGTCTTTATCCCATGATCTGGGTTTTCCCATCCATCTAAAATCGCGCATCGTAATCTTTCTCATATACGCAGTATAGGAGAGTTGCTTCATTTTATCCATAACCACTTTATGTTCGGAAGAAGTTGTTGTACCTTATAGTGTATGAAGTCACCAAAAGAATACGCATTGGAAAAGTATTTACTGTCACAGCTGGATAGGGATTCTGACAGCTATCGTCTGGCAACACTGCTCGTACAGGACCCTGAGATCGAGGCATTGCAAGAGTATGCGAACAGTGTTTCAATCAAGCGGCTGAACTACAATGACCACGGTCCGGTACATATGCGCCAAGTGGCCATCAACGGAGTCAAGATGCTCACCCTCCTCAAGGATGCAGGTATCAAGACGTCCTTGGAACAAGAGGAGAGTGGCAGTTTCGAAGATAGTATGCTTGCTTTATTGCTTGCGTCATTCGTACACGATCTTGGTATGAGTATTGGGCGAAGTGATCATGAATTGACTGGCTTGGTGATTGCACGTCCTATCATGAATCGTATTCTCACCCAGCTTCTCGGCGACCAGTTGACCCGTAAGATAGCCATTATTTCGGTTGCCAGTGAAGGAGTGCTCGGGCATATGGCAAATAGGAGAGTACACTCCTTGGAGGCAGGAATGCTTCTGGTTGCTGATGGATGTGACATGGAAAAGGGAAGAGCTAGAATTCCTATGAGTATCATGAGCCATGCAAAGGTTGGTGATATCCATAAATACTCTTCCAATGCAATTGAGAAGGTGACGATTACAAAAGGTGATTCGGTCCCCATCCTCATCGATATCGCCATGAGTAGTGATGTAGGATTTTTCCAAGTTGAAGAAGTATTGCTACCCAAGATTTCAATGAGCCCTGCCAAGGTATATGTACAGGTTCATGCTGGGGTAATCGGAAAAGAGCGAAAGAAGTACTTGTAGGAGGAATCATGATAGGTGTAATTGGAGAAGCATTGATAGACTTTATTGCCAAGGGAACGCTGGGACCATCGGTTCCCTATGACTCGGTGGTTGGCGGATGTGCCTTGAATACGGCCGTTGCTACCTCTAGGCAGAATTCTCCTGTTGTGTATATAGGGAAAATCTCGGGAGACATTTTCGGGCAGCGAATGCTCAACCATCTCATCGAGAGTGAGGTGTTATTCGATCCAAGTCTCTGTGCTGCACCCCAGCCATCTTTACTTGCCATGGCAAGCCTTGATGCAGAAGGGAAAGCAAATTACACCTTTTATACAGAAGGAACAGCAGTGGCCAGTATGACCAAAGCAGAATTGCTAGCTGCCCTCCAGGAACATACCGATTTGAAAGTGGTACACATCGGTTCAGTGTCCTTGGCTCTGGAGCCTCTCTCTGAGGTAATCATCTCGGCTTTGCAATCCTATGAACCAAAACCTGTGATATTCCTCGATCCCAATGTCAGGCCAGATGTTATTACCGATATGAATGCATTGAGAAGTAGGATTGAAGAAGCAATGGACTTGGCATCCTTGGTCAAGATTAGTGATGAGGATCTTCTGTTGCTCTACGAAGGAAAGGATGCAAAGAAAATGGCTCAGTCCCTTGCCAGGGAGAAGCAGGCTCATATCATTCTTACTCTTGGCAGGAAAGGAAGCATTTGGTACACCCCTGAAGGGGAATCAGCTTCCATGGAGATTATTGACCTTCCGGTTGTCGATACGGTGGGGGCTGGGGACACCTTCAGTGGAGGTCTCCTCTCCTATCTCTATGAGAGGGACTGTTTCGGCAAGGATGGGGAAATCCCACAACTAAAAAACCTATCACTTGATCTAATCAAGGATGCGTTGGTTTGGGCGACAGCCTCCAGTGCCATCACCTGCTCCAGGAGGGGGTGTGATCCTCCTCGGTCCGAGGAGATACGTTCCTTGCTCTCCAGCCTCTAGGTTGCCTTAGCATCTTCTTTGGAAGTACACTAAGCCTTATGCTGAAGAATACCCGTAACAGAATTATACGCACATTGCTCCTGATTGTAGGGGGTGTGTTTTGTGTATTCATCGGCTTGTTGCTATTCCGTTGGACAGACAGTATTGCGGAAGATAAGCAAAGAAAAGAACTCTCAAAAGTGCTCCATACCATTGCCGAGGAACAGGGACCAGAAGGAGTGCTTGCACTTTCTGGATTGCATGTGGCAGACATTCTCTCAGGAGAAGATGGCTTGATATTATTTGAAGAAAATGACGCCATCTATTATAGTGCTACAGAGAAACAACAGATGAGTGTCTATGAAAACGTGAACAAGAGCGTTGTACATATCACTACGGTGGGAGAGACAGCGGTGAGCGCTTTCATGGATGTCCTCCCCGCTAAAGGGACTGGCAGTGGCATCATTCTTTCCAAGGATGGGTACATCCTTACCAATGCCCATGTGGTAGAGAAAAGTGCAAGCCTGCAGGTTGGTTTGTATAACAACCAATCCTATGCTGCAACTTTGGTTGGTATGGATAGTGAGGATGATCTAGCAGTAATCAAGTTAGTTTCAGCCAAGGATGTTGTGTTGTATCCTGCCTCCTTAGGGACCAGTGAGGATTTGCAGATTGGGCAACGGGTAATTGCAATTGGAAATCCTTTCGGGTATGACCGTACGATGAGTGTAGGTGTGGTAAGTGGGTTGAATCGTCCGGTAAGAACCAGCGAAGGCAAGGTGATTATGAACGCAATCCAGACCGATGCCGCAATCCATCCTGGAAACAGCGGTGGGCCCTTGCTCAATACCCGTGGGGAAGTCATAGGGATAAACTCTGCAATATTCACTACTTCAGGGAGCTCACAGGGGTTAAACTTTGCAATTCCTGTTGATACTGCCATTGCAGTCATACCGGATCTGATCAAGCAAGGAAAGATCAGCCGGGGATGGCTCGACCTTGCTGCAGTACAACTTACTCCCCAGCTGGTTGCCTATGCAAAACTTCCTGTTGAAAAAGGTGTTCTGGTCAGTGAAGTCACCAGTGGAGGGTTTGCTGAGAAAGCAGGCATACAGGGTGGGAGCCGAAAGGTCCAGTATGGATCCTCGGTTATCAATCTAGGAGGTGATGTGATCACCGCTATCAATGGTGAGACGATTGAAGATCTCAACGATCTCTATCTGGCATTACTCCCGATGAGAAGTGGGGAAAAAGTCTCGGTGACAATCAATCGTGACGGAAATGTAAAGAAGATGGAAGTGCAGCTGATTGAACGAACAGCGCAACATGTGAGCGCATTGGTACGATAAGATGAAAGATACAGTATATGTTGATGAAAAATGGGGAGGTGAAGCCGTTTCCAATATCCATGGACAGGTTTCCTACCAAAGTAAACCTTTCAAGGTAGTATCGTCCTATGAACCTGCAGGGGATCAGGGAGAAGCAATCAAGGCACTGAGTGCTGGCTTGCTTGCTGGGGACCGCTCTCAGACCCTCAAGGGTGTTACCGGCAGTGGTAAGACCTACACGATGGCGAAAATCATTGAACAAGTGCAGAAACCTACCTTGGTGCTCTCGCACAACAAGACACTCGCAGCACAATTGTATCGGGAGTTCAAGACCTTCTTCCCGGAGAATGCGGTAGAGTACTTTGTTTCAACGTATGACTACTATCAACCTGAAGCATATGTTCCAGGGAAAGATTTGTATATCGAGAAGGATGCCTCGATCAACCAGGAGATTGACAGGCTTCGGCTTTCTGCCACATTCTCCTTGATGGAGCGTCGTGATGTCATCGTAGTCTCTACAGTTTCCTGCATTTATGGACTGGCAAATCCGGTGTCAGTCCGTGATATGGTATACACCTTTCACACCGGGGATGCCTTCAACCATCGTGAAGTACTTGAACAGTTGGTGCGTATGCAATATGAACGAAATGATGCTATTCTCCAGCGAGGCTCATTCCGAGTTCGTGGAGATGTAGTGGAGATTTGCCCATCCTACCTGGAAAATGCAGTAAGGATCTCCATCGATTGGGACGAAATTGCCTCCATTCAATGGTTTGATCCAGTAAGTGGGGAAAAGCAGGAGATAGTCGATAGCTATTCCCTATACCCCGCTAAACAATTTGTTATGCCGCATGAGCAGGTCAAGGCAGCCATTTCGAAAATCCGGAGTGAAATGGAAGATCAGGTTGAGTATTTCACCTCCATGGGTAAGCCGCTGGAGGCCGAACGAATCAAGACCAGAGTAGAATATGATTTGGAGATGCTTGAGGAGATCGGGTACTGTTCAGGCATCGAGAACTATTCACGTCCACTCTCTGACCGGAAGGCAGGTGAGAGACCGGCTGTTTTGTTGGATTACTTTCCCCCAGACTTCATCACCTTCATCGATGAGTCACACGTTACGCTTCCTCAAGTAGGGGCGATGTATGAGGGAGACCGCTCACGGAAATTGAATCTGGTGAACTTTGGGTTCAGACTGCCCTCAGCGTTGGACAACCGCCCTTTAAAGGCCTCCGAGTTTGAACAGGTCGTGAAACAACGAATCTATGTTTCAGCAACACCGAATCAGAAGGAAGTGGAAGAGAGTACACGTGTAGTAGAACAGATTATTCGGCCCACCGGCTTGCTTGACCCAGAAATCGATGTTCGTCCCACCGAAGGCCAGATGGAGAACCTGTACGGAGAGATTCGCTCTGTTATCAAGAAAAAACAGAGAGTACTGGTTACAACGTTGACCAAGAAGATGAGCGAGGATCTTACCGATTACTTTGCCTCCCTCGGTTTGAAAGTTCGCTATCTGCACTCCGAGATAGAGACCATTGAACGGGTGGAGATCCTCAGGGATCTGCGCCTGGGTGTTTATGATGTGTTGGTTGGAATCAACCTACTCAGAGAGGGCCTGGACCTTCCTGAGGTTGCCTTGATCGCCATTCTTGATGCAGACAAAATCGGCTTCCTTCGCTCTGCTACTTCCCTGATCCAGACCATAGGCCGTGCTGCCCGTAATGCAGAGGGACGGGTTATCATGTATGCAGACCGTATGAGTCCAGCAATGGAAGAGGCAATCAGAGAAACCAACCGACGCCGTGCAATCCAGATGGCTTACAATGAGGAGCATAATATTACTCCTACGACCATCGTCAAAGCAATTCATGATATGCTGGAACGTGAACAGCATGAACAGCATGAGATCCAGAAACACGATCTCGAGCTTCTTAAAGGCGGTTACAACCTGCTTAGTGCAACGGATAGAAAGAACTACATCAAGGCACTGGAGAAAGAGATGCTAGAAGCAGCAAAGAATCTGGAGTTCGAACGTGCAGCAGTCATTCGTGATGAGATTCAGGACGTAAAGGCAGGCAAATTCACCAGCTAGCGGAGGATCAGATCCAGCGGCCCCCCAGTGATGGTGGGGTGCTGGTACTCCCATGAATTCACACTGTTTAGTGCAATATCCTGATGGTAGTACACATATTGGTAGAGGTAGTCCACAGAAATGGTTTGGTCAACTTCTCGCTGCCTTTGGTTTTCTTCATCCCAGCCGAGTCCTTCAAGTAGAGCTTGTGTGAAATGACCGTGTGATGCTGTTTCACTAGCCGTGTTGTCATACGTAGTAGCAGCCAGTACAAATACAGGACGGGTATATGAACCTTCAGTGAAGTATTGGTCATATATTTTCTGTAAGTACGCATTTCTCTCAATGAGAGAGTAGGAGGTTTCACTCTCCAGCACAAAGTTTCCGCTATAGCAGCTGTCCATTAGTAAGAGAACACTCCCTTTAGCGGAATCAAGGGCATCATAGAGTTCTTCAACGGTCAGAAGCACATCTGTGTACATAGAGCCTGATTTGGAGAAGATGGACCCATCATTACGTGGGGGATACAACACCAACGAACCATCTTCCATTCCATGACCACTGTAGCTGATGATGAGGATGTCTTGCTCGTCCATTGCATCTGATAAAGACTCAATTTTCTCGATTACATGGGCTTTGGTAGGAAGCAAAAGGTCATCCAAATCATCATTGCCATCTTGGAGCATAAGGGTGGATGTATGTTCCTTTCCTGCAAACAGAGCATCAAATGCTTTCTCCAGTTCTATGGCATCAGGAAGTGTACCGTCAAGGTAATCGTCGCTTCTGATATTTGTACCTACATAGCTGAGCGCAATGGCAAGGTGATGGGTTTTCCCTTCTGTAGGTGACGGGGTTATCAACTCACAACCCAAAAAAAGTGATAGGGACAGAAGCATCAGAAAATGGAGTTTCATATTTCTAAAGTTCAATTCTCTGTTCCTTTGCTTCAGTAGCTGAAGAGTACCATATCCATGGCTCCACCGGTAATCATGGGGTGTTGTACATTCTCCCCGATGGTAAACAACGACCAGCGTACTGGGAACGCTTGATGCTTCTTGATATATTTGTAGAGGGAGTCAATACTCAGTAATTCATTTTGCGCTGCAGGTGGGGCACCGTTTGCAATCTTTTTGGTAGTATGGTTCCATCCCAATGCTGCAAGCAGTGCTGAGGTAAACACGCCATGATTATGGTCACCGAATTGTATTTCATACGAATCAGAATCAGCACTGGCGGTAAATACTACAAACGAAGGTATCTGATACTCTTCATCCGAGAAGTACTTGCCATACCAATCATCGATACCATTATCATAGACCCAGCTTGAACTCGAAGGGGACTCAGGGACAAAGACGCCACTGTAGCAGCTATCGAGGATTAGGAGTTTTTTCCCCTTGATAGGACTTATACGAGCATGCAACCACTCTGGGGTTACCACAATTGGAGAGTCTTCTGATATGTCCACTGGTCCAGAGGTCTGAGTATGTGCCATCAGGAGTTCCCCTGTCCCTTCAATTCCGTGACCACTGTAGGTAATGATGGTCAGATCATCTGCTGTTGCCACTCCTGCAATGGTAGCAAGCGTGTTCTCCAGATGATTCCTGGAGGCATATCCTAGGTCATCAAAGGTTTTTTGGGTATGATCAGTCCCTTCCTGAAGGAGCAGGGTTACTTCAATATCTGTACTATCCCAGCCAGCTCTCATAGCCTGTTGACTGAGTGCATCTGAAAGTTCCCTTGCATCAAAGACAGTACCAGGGAGGTCTCCCAGGTAGTCATGCCCATCAGGTTCATTCTCATACGTGATTCCTATCGAGACAATGTGAACGGTTCCTGTCTGTACTGGCTCCTCGTAGTACAACTCACAGGATGCCATGAGGAGTATTAGGATGGGTAACAGAAGGAATACTCGTCTCATGTATCACCTCTTTTAAAAGGGAAGAGCAGGTAGCGTATACCAATACCTGCCTGTAGTGCAGTAATCTCCTTCCTGAGATGCACTGAGAGTGGAACTATAAGGTGCATCTGGTAAGTAGGTTCCTCAGCAATGAGGAATTGGGGGCCTAGTTTAAATGAGAAGGAGGCGAATACTTCTTCAATCTGCTTGTAGAAGTTTACTTCACTCCCACCCTGGATGAAAAGTGAGAATCTATCACTCAGTGACCAGCTTGCAAGGATACTGAGCCCGAGGGAGTTGAATCCACGCGCACGATAGTTCCCAAAGGGGAGAGAGTCGGAGACAGAGTAGATATGTGCCTGAAGTACTGTTTCCCAGTTGCTTCCCTGATATCCAAGAAACCCGACGGTAGTGGAAACGGCCAAGGAGGACCGAGCTGGTATCTCATCCTCGAAGTGGGGGATGCCAAGGTAGTAGGAGAGTGAGGAAGACGCAGCATAATATTGCTCTCCACTTGCAGCAGGCAGGCCGGCTGTAACGAGAATCAGAAGAACGATAAGATACAGTCGTTTGCCTTTCATATTCTTAGTATACAGAAATCCTAGGACATGCCTATTGCCCAACCATGGGAAGTTTTCATTTTGTCATGAGTGCCCCATCAAGATATTCACTGACTGCCTTGATTCTAACCCCTAGCGTTACATGGTCAGCAATAGGACGGTGAGACGCATGGGCGATGATCGTATGACCTTCCCAACTACACGTGAGTCGATAGTGGTCTCCTTGGAATTCACAACTGACTAGTTCTGCATCCTTGAATTTGAGATGTGGAAGGTATTCAGCCAGTGGTAGACTCGCATCATCTTGGACCGATACCTCTTCTGGTCTGAAGAAAATGGTATGTTGACCCTCCTGAGGTTTGAAGACAAACGGTTCGAATGACCCAATCTTGACTAAAGTCTTGGGAATAACGCTATAGGGAAGTATATTTCCTTCTCCCATGAAGGTGGCAACAAAGAGATTCGCTGGATTGGAGTAGATGGCTTCCCCAGGTCCCTCCTGCATCACCTTCCCCTCATTCATCACGATGATTCGGTCAGCTATTGAGAGTGCCTCTTCTTGGTCATGGGTCACATATATGGTCGTGATACCCGTTTCATCATGGATTCTTCGTATTTCCTCACGAAGATGCTTGCGGAGTTTTGCATCCAGGGCAGAGAGTGGTTCATCCAGCAACAAGAGCTGGGGCTGTGAAGCAAGCGCCCTTGCCAAGGCAACCCGTTGCCTTTCCCCACCACTGAGTTCTTGGCTCCGTCTTTTTTGATATCCCTCGAGGGCCACCAATGAAAGGAGGCGGTTGATCCGCTCCGCCCGTTTTGTTTTTGAGAGTTTACGGAGCTTCAAGGGATAGGCTATATTTTGTTCCACGCTCATATGGGGGAAAAGCGCATAATCCTGGAATACCATGGCGATCTGGCGTTGATGGACCGGGGTTTGGGAAAGATCCTTTCCGTTGAGGACCAAGGACCCTGAGTGTAGAGGGAGTAAACCGGCGATCAACTGGAGTGATGTGCTCTTCCCACATCCTGAAGGACCTATGATACAGGCGAGTTCCCCTGCCTGCACGGAAAATGACACATCCAGTGAAAAATCCTTATAGAATGCCTTCAGTACACAACTCAGACCCTCAGCGGCCATATGTCCCTCCTCTCGCAAATTCACTCACAATAAATACCAGTACACTGACAGCAATCAAGATGGTTCCCAGTGCACAGGCGCCTTGGAAATTATAACTTCCAATGAGCCGATACATAACCACGGGCAGGGTAATGATTGAACTGTTTGCCAACGTCAGGGTTGCATTGAACTCTCCCATACTTAAGGCAAAGGCAAAAATCGCCCCTGTGAACATGGCACCCTTCAGCAAAGGGAGTTCTATGGAAAGAAAAGTCCTGAAAGGTCCAGCTCCAAGCGTCAATGAACTATGCATGTAGGTGAGGGGAATCTTACGATACTCAGGGAGAATGGTCCTCAGTACAAAGGGGATTGCTATCACAAGATGCGCCAATACAACCAAGGTATAACTCAATGCAAGACCTCCCCTGAGCCTACTTGCAATCAAGTAATATCCCAAACCTATGATTACGGAACTGACGGTCATGGGAAGCATCCCTGCCAATTCCAAGAAGGAGTTGGTATGTTTCTTTCTCCTGATGGCTAGTGAGAGCGTGAGAGCAAGAGGAACCGTTAGAACGGCAACCGCAAGTGCGATAAGCAGGCTGTTCGTCAATGCACCCAGGGCAGATCCCATATGGCCTGTTGCATGTTCCAAGCTGAGTAACTGACGATACCACTTGAGGCTGAAAACTTCCTGTGCTGAACGGGATGGAGCTGCCATGAAGGATCGTACCACTACCGATACAATAGGACCGAGAATAAAAAGGAACGAGATAATGGTGTACAAGAATGCGAGCACGCTTCCAACCAGTGTTGCCGGTCTCTTCTCTGCCTTACGGTGGGAAGTGCTATAGGTTTCGCTCTGTCCCAACTTCTTCTGGGTTGCATTGTACCAAAGCAATAAGAGGCTGGTTATGAGTATGGAGAACAGAGATAGGGCACTTGCCGCAGCGGGGTTTCCCATCATTCTGGCCTGCCGGTAGATTTCCACTTCCATCGTCGTGAACTGAGGGCCACCTCCGAGTACCAAAATGATGGCAAAACTGTTGAAGCAGAACAAGAACACCAGGCTGGCAGAGGAGACAATTGCAGGAATAAGCCTGGGGAGTGTAATGGAGAAAAAGGTCCGTACCTTGTTTGCTCCCAATGTCCAGCTTGCTGCCTCGCAATTTTCATCCATATGCTCCCAATAGGAAGATACAAGGTTCATGATGATCGGAAAGTTGTAAAATGTATGTGCGAGGATGATAGCAGGAAATGAGTAAAGAATTTTCAGGGGTGGTTCCTCAAGCTGAAAAAGAGCCATCAATGCACGATTGAGGAAGCCGTTGTTGCCGAAGAAGATGACAAAACCGAGTACTACCAAAATGGAAGGGATGACAAAAGGAATGGTACTCAGGGCAAGAATCATACGTTTGCCTTTGAATGAGTATGTTGCAATCAAGTAGGCTCCAGGCAGTGCTACGGCAAGAGAGGCAAGTGTAGAGAGTGTAGCCTGCAACAGCGTGAACCCCATGATCCTCTGGGTATACGGGTCACTGAAAACACTGATAATCCGGGAAAATGAAAAGCCCTCCTCGGTGATAAAAGCTGAGGAGAGCGTGAAAAAGAGAGGAACAAAGAACAGCATCAGCAAGACAACCATCGAAGGAATGGGCATGGTACGATAGAAACGTCTGTACTGAATGCTGTTGTTCTCTCTCATTTACTCATTACCTGTGTCCATTCAGTAAGCCACCTATCCAGGTTTTTTGCAAGAGTTTCGCTGTCCATGGAGAGGTTCTTTTCCGGTTTAGGAGCGTAATTGAAAGCATCAGGAAGTTCTGTCTTGCTGTTGACCGGATACATTGAGTTTGCTATTGCAATGGTCAATTGCCCCTTGGTCAAGATGAAGTCAATGAACTGCCGGGCTTCATCCTTCTTATTGCTTGATGCAAGCAGGCCAACTCCCTCAATGGTAGTGCTGTGTCCTTCTTCAAAGAGTGCTACCTGGTAGCGGGTAGTATCCTCGTAGGTCACATGATACACAGGACTGGTCGTATAGCTGAGCACCAAGGGAGCTTCTCCCTCAGTGAACAGACCATAGGCGCTTGACCAACCATCGGTGATGGTCAGTGCCTGATCCTTCATGATCTCCCACCATGAGAGGTATCCCTCTTCCCCAAAGACCTCGATTGTCCAAAGTAACAAACCAAGACCGACAGAACTCGTTCTGGGATCGATTAGGATAACCTTGTCCCGATAAATTGGGTCGGTCAAGCTAGCAAGAGAGGTCGGGACCATGTCACTGTCCATGGCCTCTGTATCCACTACAAAGGCAAAGTTGCCATAGTCGAAGGGGAGCAACTGATAGGTAGGATCAAAATGCAGGAAGGATGGGATTTCTGAGAGGGCCTCGCTCTTATAAGGTTCCAACAACCCTGCCTTATAGATTTTTGAGGCCATGTCGTCACTGATACCCACCACTACATCTGCCCATGGGTTGTTTGCTTCCGAGATGAGTTTGTTCATCATCTCCATACCATCACCCGAGCTCACCAAGTTGACCTTGATGCCGGTCTCTTCTTCAAATTGCTCGGCCAAGACAGGGCCAGGGCCCCAGTCTCCAGTGAAGGAGTCATAGGCATAGACTACGAGCTCCTGCTGTTCCTGCACCCCTTGTGCTGTAAGCGGGATGAAAAGTGAAAGGATGGCAACCAATACACATACGAACTGATGCTTTTTCATAAGCACCTCCATATAATTTAGTTTGCCATGGGGATTGATTTTGTAAGATATGACTGTCTCCCTACGCTGGTATTATCCAGATCAGGTTAACGGGTGTAATCTCAGGCCAAGAGGCCACCCCAGGACAACCCTAGCCTAACGGGATGAGGGGAAACTGTCAATATACGTTCTGTTGACCGCTGTCGTTCGCTCATGTACAGTGATGATTATGAAAAGACTTGTTCGTTCCCTTGATGTTGCAGCCATTGATGCAAAGGCTCAAAGTGTGGCAAAGATTCCCGCTCTCTGCTTGATGGAGAGTGCAGGGTTGCAGATCTACCAGAAGTGGAAATCACAGCTGGATACCAGCAACCGTTTGGTCTTTCTGTGTGGTGGGGGCAATAACGGAGGAGATGCTTTGGTGGTCGCCCGATATGCCTACAATGATGGATTTCGGAACATGGTATTAGTCTATACCAGCTCTCACCTTTCCCCATCTTGTGAAGTGCAACGGAGTATCGCCAAAGCCTACAAGATTCCCCAAGTTGACTGGGATACTGTCGATGAATCTGGTCGTCATGCCTTGTTTGAGCATGCTTCCTGGATTGTAGATGGGTTGGTCGGTACAGGATTGAGAGGACCTCTGAAGGAATCCATGCAGGTCTTGGTTTCACAAGCGAATATGAGTCCTGCAAAACGATTGGCCATCGACATTCCCAGTGCCATAGGCGATGATGTTCCTGTCTCTTCTGTCCATATCCATGCAGATATGACAGTCACAATGGGCCACGAAAAGTTGGCAATGTACCACCCCATCAGTCGTGCTTCCTGCGGTCGCATTGTCTTGGTGAATCCATCCTTTCCTCCTTTTCTCTTGGACCAGTGTACTGCCGCTGCCCAGCTTTGTGAGCGTGTGAGTCCATCACTGCCCTCACTTGCAGAGCATGAATACAAGAATAGTAGAGGCCATGTGGCGATTTTTGGAGGAAGCAGCCTGTACAGTGGAGCTGGACGTCTTTCTTCCCGTTCTGCTTTTGCCTCACGAGCAGGATTGGTAACCATGTTTTGTGATAAAGAGGTGTACCCGGTGGCTTCAGCTGAATCACCGTCAGTCATGGTCCAGGTGTATGCAGGCCAAACCTTGAGTCGTTTTGATGCAATTCTTGCAGGTCCTGGGTGGGGAGAGGGAAGAGAAGCTCTCCTTGAGACGCTCTTTGCTTCCAAACTACCTGTAGTTCTTGATGCTGATGGAATCAGAGCATATGCATCTCTGTTGAAAGGAGGGAAACCCCCAGTGCATGGCCCCTTGATCCTCACGCCGCACATCGGTGAACTACGCCTTCTAGCTCAATCGCTTTTCCCTGAAGATGCACACGATGTAGCCAAGAGCGATACCCCTTCTACGTTCTTCCAGGTATTGGAGCGTATTGCTACTCATCTGCAGGCTACGCTGGTGGTGAAAAGTCAGTTGGTGTATATAGCCTCTGTAGGAAAGCAGACTGTGGTTGTGGAGGGAAACAACCCCTCCTTGGGTGTTGCTGGAAGTGGAGACGTTCTCTCCGGTATTCTTGTTGCATTACTTGCAAAACTGAAGGATTGTGACCAGGCTGCACTGGAAGGTACCTTGATCCATCAGCGGGCGGGGAGTCTTGCTGCGGCACAATACGGGTATTATGACAGTGAAACACTCATCTCTTTTGTAGGGCGAGCAACCCAGGAGGCTGAGGTTTGATGCAGCTCTATGTACTGTCCATTGCCTATCTGCTTTTTGGGGCAGGGCTCTTGCTTGCTGATAGCTATGGCCTTTCCTTTGCGTTGTTGCTCTCAATGCGTTATGCATTTAGAACCAAGAGGGGATTGAGAATAGTCCTGATTATCCTGGGAATACTGATAACACTTGGTTTGTGTTTTTTCCCCATGGACCCAGGTCCTGTTTTCCTTGGGGATTTTGTTCCCATGTTCAACATCTTCTCACTGATGCTGTATTATATATTTAGATCCATGAGAGGACTGGAAGAGGAGAAAACCAATGATGGGGATTCAGTGTTGGATGCAACCGGTCGCTATATGGAACGGAACAAACGGAACGTTGGAGTCTTGACAGTTGTGGTAGCATCAGTACATTTTTTGGCACCTCAATTGGTTCTACTCTAGGAGGAAGCGTGATATGCAAGAGCGGATAACAACAGCAGGAATATTGATTCAAAATGGAAAGTATCTTGTTGCAAAAAGGGAAGAGAAGGGATCTATTGGGGGGCTTTGGGAATTTCCTGGTGGGAAAAACCGTTATACAGAAACCGAGGAGGAGACGCTCAAACGTGAGTTCCAGGAGGAACTCGGGCTTTCCATATCTGTAGGGCCACTCATTCATACCCATGATTTCACCAACAAGGATACACGGTATCACCTGAAGGCATACTTGGTTTCAGCTCCGATGATAGAACATCTTGATCTATTGGTTCATAGTGAGTTCCGCTGGGTCGCTCTGGAAGATCTGTCATCTTATGATTTCGCTCCAAGTGACCAGGAGATTGTAAAGACGCTACTTGCCGCCAGGAACAACCAAGACTGACCTTGAGGAGGTTGCCATGAACGTTTTAGGTTCTTATACCAGTACGATTCTTGTAGTTTTCGCTACCATCATCTTGGTGACGGTAATCCATTTCCTATTCAAGAAAACGGTGGAAAGCTCAAAGCGTTGGCCATATCAACGTCAATTTTTGGTGTTCTTGATCGTACTTGTGGGGTTGTTCTTGTCTATTGCATTCCTCCCCATCCACAATGATGTCAAGAATCAGATACTCAGTGTTCTAGGAATTTTACTGAGTGCAATCATTGCCCTTTCCTCCACAACCTTGGTAAGTAATGCGATGGCTGGCCTAATGCTCCGGGTTACAGGTGAATTCCGGGGTGGTGATTTTATTGAGGTCGGCTCTTGGGTGGGCAGAGTGACAGATTTGGCAATCTTCCATACCGAAATCCAATTGATCAACCGTGATGTAGTAAGTCTCCCCAATCTTTTTCTGGTCCAGCAATCAGTGCATGTAACACGAAGAGATGGCACCTTTATCAACCTTGCAGTCTCCATCGGGTACACGGTAAGCAGAACTGAAGTAGAGGATGCTCTATTGGAGGCTTCAAATCGTTGTGGCCTCACTGATGGGTTTGTCTTCATCGAAGCTTTTCTCGACCATGCAGTTTCCTATCGTCTGTACGGACTTCTCAAAGAGTCTGGAGAGCGGTTGAGCAAGCTCAGTGAGCTCCACAAGACAGTGCTGGATGTGTTCTATGAGCGTAGAATAGAAATTGCCTCTCCTTCCCTGAATGATAGAAGGGAGTTGGATAAGGACAGTATATACCTCCCCAAGGCTTCGACAAAGAAAGAGAAATCAGCAAAAGAGACAATTGCTGCTGAGAAGGTTGCCTTCGACAAGGCAGATGAAGCGCAGTCGATTGAAGATCTGAAGCAACAGCTGGAAAAATCCACCAAGAAACTCGGGGAAGCCAGTAAGACAGCAAAAGAGAAACTGGAGAAGCAGATCGAAGGATTGCAAGCAGAGATTACAAAGCGTGAAGCGAAGAAAAACGAAGAACCGTGACAACTCTCCCGCCTAAAGTCGGGAGTCTTCTCGTGCTCTTTCTTATAAAACATTTCAAGCCTTGGGTTATAACAAGGTTCAGGGTTTTAGATAGGTATCAGGTTCTTCCATCAAGTTTTCAGGGAGAATGATATCAATAGGAACACAGATGGTCGTTTCAGGAAGCTGATTCAGCAATCCTTTGCGATACAGCTGATAGATAGCCGTATATCCCTGGAACTCAGGGCGCTGGCTGATCAAGCAATCTACCTGTTTGTTTCTCATGGCTTTGCAATTCTGTGCAATTGCATCATACCCTATCATGACAGTCTGACTTTTTCGGCCAAGCTGGACAACGAGTTCTGCTACTCTATGGATTGCATCGCTGACCACGAAAATACCACTCATGTCAGGATGGTTCCTATAAAATGTATCCAGGTCGCCAAGAGGATTTTCCCCTGCGAAATGGATTTCCATGTCATACGTTTGGTAGCCAGGCTTATCTGCGAAATAGCTGAGAAAACCCCGTACACGTTCTGATGAGTTGTATGCAGTACGGTGGGTCTGTATCGCAAGCAGTGTGCCTCCTCCTGGTTGGAGAAGATGCATCATTCTGCCTGCAAGGTACCCCCCTTGATAGGGGTTCTGTATGACGCTGCATACAGGAATTGTATCAGGGAGTGGGCTGTCGATGAATGCGTAATCGAGCGAAGGGTAGTCAGCGAGCAAGGCTTTTGCCTCAGCAGGAACGACAGGAGCAAGCAGCAATGCATCCACTGACTTTTCCAGAAGTCGTCTCCCTTGTGTTAATAAGGATCCTCCCTTCGTCCTGTCAAACTCAAGCATATCTATAGATACAGCGAGGGGTGAGAGCTCTTTTGCTGCTTTCAGTATTCCCTCATACATCAAATTCCAGTAGCCGTATTCGCTGTGGAGAAGAGGAAGCAGTACTCCAATAGTGAATTGCTTGCTCAACTTGAGGTTTCTGGCATACGCATTTGGTTGGTACCCATGTTCCTCAATGATACTCATCACTTTCTCGACAGTTTTAGGAGCTACCCGCCCTCGTTCATGGAGTACCCTGTCGACAGTCCCAATTGATACGTTTGCAAGTTTGGCAATCTCAGCTATAGTCATAAATCCCCTGCACATCTACATGTTTGTTGTACTATTATTAGGTAACGATAACGCAACTATAGTATACCATATCACAGTGTAGGTACAGAGAAATGGTTTGCCATATTTCCCTTCATTCAGCGATATTATAGGTTTTTTTCATTCTTACTTGACAGAATTATATCCAGGGACAACAATGGAATTATATTTGCGTTTACGTTAACGCACAGTACTATTTCATTCTTGTGCAATGAGCTTAAGGGGGCAACCATGCAAAGAAAAACAATTGATAGGTATGAGTTCTGGTTTTTGGTAGGATCACAATTTCTCTATGGGCCAGAGACTCTCGATGAAGTAGCGCGCCATGCACAAAAGATGGTGGAGGGGTTGAATGGTTCTGGAAAGCTTCCTTGCAGGGTCGTGTACAAAGCGACACTCAAGACCCCCGAAGAGATTGAGCAATGCATAAAGGATGCAAATTATAATGATTCTTGTGCTGGTATTATTACCTGGATGCATACCTTCTCGCCTTCCAAGATGTGGATCAATGGTTTTTCCTTGTTGCAGAAACCCTATTGCCATCTCCATACCCAGTTCAATCGCATGATCCCGGATACCGAAATTGACATGGATTTCATGAATTTGAATCAGTCGGCACATGGGGACCGTGAACATGGGTTCATTGCTGCCAGGATGCGTATGGGCCGCAAGATCATCACTGGTTTCTGGGAGGATGATGATGTGCAAAAAAAACTTGGCTCCTGGATGCGCTCAGCCATTGGAGCTGTAGAGAGCAGGAAGCTGAAAGTGATGCGATTCGGCGACAATATGCGGAATGTAGCAGTTACTGAAGGAGATAAGGTCGGGGTGCAGATGCAGCTTGGCTGGCAGGTGAATACGTGGGGTGTAGGGGACTTGATCAAGGAGATTGAGGCAGTCACCGATGCAGAAGTTGATGCACAGATGGAATCCTACCGAAAAAAGTATGCATTTTCCACCAATGATCTGGAAACAGTTCGCTATCAGGCTCGGGAAGAGGTCGCCATGCGACATTTCTTTGAACGAGAAGGCATTTCTGCCTTTTCGAACACGTTTGAAGACCTTCAAGCAATGCGTCAGCTACCAGGTCTGGCAAGCCAGGATTTGATGGCTGAAGGGTACGGCTATGGCGGTGAAGGCGACTGGAAGGTTTCTGCCATGACCAGTCTGGTCAAAAGAATGACCGAAGGTATGGAAGGGGGAACTACCTTCATGGAGGACTATACCTATCACATGGAAAAAGGTAATGAGCTTTCACTTGGGGCGCACATGCTCGAAATCTGTCCTTCCATCACCAATGAGAAAGCACGAATTGAGGTACATGAACTAGGTATCGGGGGAAAAGAACCTCCAGCTCGTCTTGTGTTCGAGGGTCATCCAGGGAGAGCAATACTTGCTTCCCTGATCGACATGGGAGGGCGTTTGCGTCTTATCGTGAATGAAATCGAGGTGGTAAAGCCAATCTACAAGATGCCCAATCTCCCGGTAGCAAGGGTCATGTGGAAACCCGAGCCCGATTTGTACCAGGCAGCACATCTATGGATGCTCGCAGGTGGTGCTCACCATGCAGTGCTGAGTTATGATGCCACAGCAGAGATGCTGGAAGACTGGTGCGAGATCATGAATATTGAGTTTGTGCATATCCATAAGGATGTAACCGTTGCTTCCATGAAGCAGCAGTTGTTCCTTTCTGATCTTGCTTGGAAACTCAAGTAATTTGCATAATAGTGAAGAGGCCGATTCCTCGCGGAGTCGACCTCTTTCCGTCTTACTTGAGATGTGCTACTGCCGCTTTTTCAACAGGAAGACCCTGCTTGTAGCGAGCAAGGAATGCGTTGAAACCGGCAATATCCTCTTCAGTTGGCTCTATCGTAGTAACTTCGGCAGAGGCAAATACCTTTTCATTAAGATATTCAGAGAGCGTTTCATCACTCTTTCGTGCCATATAGGCAGCAAGCAGTGCAATACCCCAAGCACCACCTTCTCCGGCAGTTTTTAACACTGAAATGGGTGTATGCAGAGCACTTGCCATCATCTTCTGTCCGACTTCAGCAGTTTTGAAGAATCCCCCATGCCCGTTGATAGTATCGATTGCAACATGTTCCTCTTCAAAAAGAATATCCATACCGATGCGTAGTACGCCAAGTGCAGTAAAGAGCTGGGAACGCATGAAATTTGCAAGTGTAAAGGAATTCTTGGTCTCTCTGACAAAGAGAGGACGCCCTTCACTGATGCCGGTCATGGTTTCTCCGCTGATGTAGTTATAGGGTAGGAGTCCTCCACAATCCTTGTCTCCTTCAAGGGCCTTGAAGAGGAGCTTGTCGTAGAACTCACCTTTGGGGACTGAGAATCCAAGTGTCTGTACCACTTCATTGAACAATCGCATCCAAGCATCATATTCACCGGTACAGTTGTTGCCGTGACTCATTGCCACCAAGGATCCATCGGGAGTAGTAACCAGGTCAATGAACTTGTTGTAGCTCTTGGAAAGAGGTTTCTCAAGCACAATCATGGCAAATACTGAAGTTCCTGCTGATACATTTCCTGTGCGCTTTGCAACGGAATTGGTTGCAACCATCCCGGTACCTGCATCTCCTTCCGGTGGGCAGAGAGGAACTCCTGCTTCCAGCACGCCACTGGGATCGAGGAGTCTTGCGCCCTGTTCGTTCAATATTCCGGCCGGTTCTCCTGCAAGTAAGATGGAGGGAAGAATACTGGGTAGATTCCATGGAAAATGGTAGCTTTCAACCTGTTTCGCAAAGCTTTCAAGCATCTTTGCGTTATATTTCTTTGTTTCAGTATCAATGGGGAACATGCCTGAAGCATCTCCGATTCCCAGTACTTTTTCACCGGTCAATCGCCAATGTACATACCCCGCGAGGGTAGTGAGGAATGAAATGTCTTTGACATGGTCCTCCCCACTTAGTATGGCATGATAGAGATGGCTGATCGACCAGCGTTCAGGAACCGGATAGGCAAACAGGTCACTCAATTCTTCTGCCGCTTTGGCCGTAATGGTATTTCTCCAAGTTCTGAATGGTACAAGCAATTTGTCTTGGTTGTCGAACGCAAGATAGCCGTGCATCATAGCACTGACTCCCATTGCTTTCAGTTTTTTCAAAGGGACCCCATAGGTGCTCTGGACTGCTTCCTGTAAATTAGAAAAGCTTAGGGAGATGCCTCTCCAGACATCCTCAAGGCTGTATGTCCAAATACCATCGAGCAGGGTGTTTTCCCAGTCATGTCCCCCTTGGGCGATTGGCTGGTTTTCTGAGTTGATCAAAACTGTCTTGATTCTCGTGGAACCAAGTTCAATACCGAGCATTGTCTGGCCATTGACAATCTCTTGTGTGATTGTATTCTTCAGCATGTGCTACTCCTTTTGGTAATTATAGCCTGTACAGCAGATTATGAAAAGTATTCAAACAAAGAAACAGCGGAAGAATAATCTCTTCCGCTTAGTAGGAACACCTACGTGCTATTACATTACTGTTCCATTTTTAATGATTGCATTCTTGTTGATGATAATAATCCCGTCATGAATGGAATACATGGCAAAATCTCCTTCCTGGCGGGGGATGTCGTCAATTCCGATGCGGCATCCATCTCCAATACGGGCATTCTGATCGATAATGGCCTTGCGAATAATGGTTCCTCGCCCAATACCTATGTTAGGAATACCTTTCTTTGCATTTTCTGCCTTCTGTTCCTGGGTTTCGTAGAAGGAAGCACCCATACAGTAAACGCCATCGAGGGATGCCCCTGACTCAATGATGGTTCGTACACCGATGATTGAGTTCACTATGTAGGCATTGGTGATGATTGATCCTTCACTGGTAAGTGAGTTTGAGATATTGCAGAAATTGACCTTTGTTGCAGGCAAGTGTCGGCGGTGAGTGTAAATCGGCATCCTCTCATCGTAGAAATTGAACTGTGGGTTAATCGAGGCAAGATCGAGATTGGTCTCATAGAATGCCTTGATTGTTCCAATATCTTCCCAGAAACCATCAAAGAGGTAGGTGGCTACTTTTCTCTGTTTGATGACATCAGGTATGATTTCCTTCCCGAAATCAGTCTTGTCGTTGTTCAGTACCTCTTCCATCGTCTTGGTATTGAAGATGTAGATACCCATGCTTGCAAGGTACTCATTACTCGAATCGGCATGCACCCCCAAGGAAGAGAACATGAATTCATCATCAACCTTGTATTCACAGATGTCCAGATCGATGGCTGGTTTTTCATAGAAATTAGTAATCATGCCTTCCTTGTCACAGCTGATGATACCCAGACCTGTTGCCTGCTCCCTGCTTATGGGCTTGGCCGCAATAGTCAGTTCAGCACCACTCTTGATGTGTCGTTCGAGCATGAGTCCAAGATCCATTCGATAGAGCTGGTCTCCGCTAAGAATGATATAGTAGTCAGCATTCTGGTCATGGAAGTGCTTCATGTTCTTACGAACGGCATCAGCGGTTCCTTGGTACCATGTATCGGTTTGATGGGTCTGCTCAGCAGCAAGAACCTCAACAAATCCGTTGGAGAAGGTGTCAAAGATATACGTGTTGGAAATGTGGTTATGAAGGGAAGCCGAATTGAACTGGGTCAAGATGTAAATCTGCCTGATTTCACTGTTGATACAGTTTGAGATTGGAATATCTACCAACCGATATTTCCCAGCAAAGGGGACTGCAGGTTTTGCACGATCCATGGTGAGAGGATATAACCGGGTACCTTTGCCCCCGCCAAGTACAATCGCAATCGTTTTTTCTCTAGTACGCATGTCATTTCCCCCTTAAGCTGGATCTGTATACTGTTTGATATGCCTTAGCCGACCGTTCCCATGAACTGTCCCAAAGCATGCATCGTTTCCGGATGGTTCGAAGTGTTTCAGGTCCCTTCTTCCACCAATGAATTGCTCTTTCAACTGCCTCAAGTATACCATGAGAGCTCATACTCTCAAAGAGAATACCGGTTCCCTCATCTGGTCTCTCATCCAGGTCGATGATACTATCAGCAAGACCTCCTGTTTTACGAGCAACCGGCAAGGTACCGTAGCGAAGGCTGTACAATTGGTTGAGTCCACATGGCTCATAACGGCTGGGCATCAGGAAAAAGTCTGCACCAGCCTCGATACGGTGGGCAGCCTTATTGCTGAAGAGAATATTTACAGAAAGATTGTCATACCGTTCGCCAAGTTCCCTTAGTTTTCTCTCCATTGTGGAGTCTCCGGTTCCTATAATAATCATCTGCATGGTGTGGTTTTGCAGCATCAGTTCCAAGGCACAGGGAGAACCCTCGAGTAATTCAACGAATCCCTTTTGTTCAGCGAGACGGCTAATCATGGCAAATAGGGGTACTGTGGTATCCTTGGGAAGACTGAACTCCTCTTGCAGCTCTTCTTTGATGGCTTGCTTTCCTGTTTGTGAGTGTGCAGAAAAATGGTGATCAATGAAGGGATCTGTCTCCGGATTCCACTCTTCTGGATCAATCCCATTGATGATCCCTTCCAAGACTGAAGCTCGTTCCGCGAGCAACCCATCCAAAGAGCAACCATACGTTTTGCTCTGAATCTCCTGCGCATAGGTTGGGCTGACCGTGGTAATACGATCTGCAAATTCCAAACCAGTTTTCAACAGGTTGGTTCGTTTGGAGGGTATTTCCCCATTGAACATCCGCTTGTCTGGCATGATGTCAGCACAGAGCAAATCCAGTCGAGAGAACTCCCCTTGGTAGGCAAGGTTGTGAATGGTAATTACACTTTTTGTTTTCTGGAAGAAGGGATCATCATGTAGAGAGAGGAGATAGGGAAGAAATCCGCACGTCCAATCATGGCAATGCATGATGTCAACCTTCCAGTCAAGAAGCTTGCAAAGGACTAAAGCGGCTTTGTTCAGAATAGTGAAACGTTTGAGGTTGTCGTGATACGGAGTGAATGAAGTATCTCCATATATTCCTTTTCTGTCAGTGAAAAAAGGATGTTGGACAAAGTAATAGGTAACCTTTCCCAAACGAGTCTCACAAAAAGTGACTGTTTCTATGCTCCCCAAGAGGGAGACTTCTCCTTGAAAGGGCAAATCAGTGAAAGAAGTTCTATCAACACTTCCATAGAGAGGAAGCACTACTCGCACTTCTTCGCCGATTATGGCGAGGGCGCCCGATAGTGCCCCAACTACGTCTGCAAGCCCACCTGATTTAGAGAAGGGTACAGATTCACTTGATACCATACATATATTCATGGCTTAATTAGAACACTAACGTAATGCCATCGTCAAGGAGATTTGTGTGATATATGAGTTAGGAAATGCACCCTAACGGTATGCATTTCCCTCCAATTCGTCAATATATTCACTTGCACAGTGGGCTGCAATGGCACCATCACTGGCTGCAGTGACCAACTGTCTGAACACAGTGTCTCTCACATCCCCTGCAGCATAAAGGCCGGGAATAGCTGTCTCCATCCGTTCGTTGGTAAGAATATATCCGCTTTCATTGAGCACACTCTTGTCAAGGAGTTCCGTCTGGGGGATCATTCCGACAAAGATAAAGACAGCATCAAATTCACGTTCGTACTGCTTATTATTTGCAAGATCATTGAGTAATACAGAGGTGACTTTATTTCCATCTCCGTTAATCCTCTCGACCGTATGCTGCATCACCCTTTCAATATTCTTATTGCGTTCAATTTGCTTAACGAGATGTTCCTGCGCTCTGAAGCGATCCTTACGGTGGATCAGGGTGACATGTTCACTGAGTTTAGAAAGGTATATGGCATCGGTAAGTGCGGTATCACCGCCACCAACGACCAAGATTTTTTTTCCTTTGAAGAAAGGCCCGTCACACGTTCCGCAATAGGAGACTCCCTTGCCGTTGTACCTCTCTTCACCCTCAACTCCCAAATGGTGATGTTTTGCTCCTGTAGCAAAAATAACAGCTTTTGCCTGATAGGTTTCTCCATCAGCCGTCTCTGCAGTGAAGATATCTCCCTTTTTTTTGAGCGAGGAAACCGTTGCATAGACAAGGTTGGCGCCAAAAGCCTCTGCCTGGGTATGAAACTTCATACCGATTTCATAGCCGCTGATCGGCTTATCGATACCGGGATAGTTCTCGATCATATCGATGTACATGGTCTGTCCACCTGGAGCAATTGACTCCAATAGGGTAACTGAGCGACCAGCACGTGCTGCATATTGGGCTGCAGTCATTCCCGCAACCCCTGATCCGATGATCAGTATATCTTGTTCAATCATGTGAAACCTCCAATGAATGGATTATTTTTTGTAATGCAATTTCAGCGTCACTTTTACGCACATAGGAAGGACCTTTTCCAATATCATCACTCCCTTGTGACAAATACTGCGCCCTTCCCATATCTGCGAGCACCAAAGCAAGATTGGTTCCCGCATAGGCATCGACGCGTATTTTATCTTGAGTTTCATTGCTGAGTTTTTGTGCAAGGAGGGGTGCATCGATTCCCGTAAGCAGTGCAGTAGGATATCCGGCAAGCAGTTGTTCAATCTGCTCAACACTGACATCAAGATCTTCACTTGTACGTTTCCCATCTACAAACAAGGCTACGTAAAATCTCTGTTTTTTTGCATCGATGGTTGCAAGTACTGCTCCTGGGTACATTTTGACACACCCTTGGTATACATCCAAGGTTGGGACGGAAACCAAGGGTATGCCAGTCGCGAGAGAAATTCCTTTAAGGGTGCTCATGGCTATTCTGAGTCCAGTGAAGGAACCAGGTCCGCTGGTACATACAAGCAAGTCCAGATTCTTCATGTCAATGTTACAGCGAGCACACAATTCAAGAATCCGGGGAATCAGCAACTCTGAGTGTTTGGTACCCAATGTAGTCGCGCTCGTCTCATAGAAAACAGGTGTATCTTCTTCAAAGCGTACAAGAGCTAGGTGCATCACTGCTGTTGCAGTGTCACAAGCGAGGACGTTCATACCTGGACCCCTTCAAGGGTAATGATTCTCTCTTGATTTGGCATAATGTTAATATGCACAAAAATTGTTGAATCGGGAAGTAACTCCTCAATCTTTTCACTCCACTCAATGATGGTGACTCCATTGCCATAGAGGAGCTCTTCTCCGCCAATCATTTCAAACTCTTCGATGCCTTCGATGCGGTAGAGGTCCATATGATAGAGGGGGAATGAGCCTTTATATTCCTGGATTAGAGTGAAGGTAGGGCTGACAATAGATTCCACGATTCCAAGTCCTTCTGCCAAGCCCTTGGCGAAGACGGTTTTTCCTGATCCTAGACTACCGCGTAAGGAAATGACAGTGCCTGGTTTGCATTGCTTTGCAATGCTTCTTCCAAGTTTCCTTGTCTCCTCTTCACAGCGGGTAGTTACGGTCATCGCTCCACATCCTCCAGAGAAAAGGATGCCTCTATGTCGTCGGTTTCTTCTTTTCCCTGAATAAAGAAGGGGTGTTCTTCCTTGCTTTGTGTGATGACTTCTTCTGTGCTGACAAGTTCTTCCACTACAGGGGAGGAGAGTGTTTCTCCGCTCTGGTTCTGGTAGTCTTTCATCAGCTGGATAATCACAGGATCTTTCGGGTCGATGACGCGTGCCATTTCGAGAAACTTGCGTGCTTCATCGAATTCCCCGTCTTTCAGATGGAGGTAGGCGAGATTGCTTACCAAGGTAATGTTTTCATCATCGAGATCAACGGCTGTATTGAGATAGGTCTTCGCCAGTTCCGTCTTACCGGTTTCAAGGCTGCAAAGAGCGAGTTCGTTGTAAATGTCGCTGCTTCCCTTAGACAAGGCAAGGGCCTGTACCAATGCCTCTTCAGCTTCCTGAAAGCGAGTGAGTCTGCGTAGTGCCCAACCTTTGAGGAACCATGCATTCCAGACCTTTGGGTTGTCCTTGATATAGGAAGCCAAGAGCACCAATGCTTTTTCTTCATCATTCATTTGGATGGCATCATACGCTTGCATGAGATTTGCATCATCATTCAGTTTGGTATTGATGTCTTTCATAATATTCTGCACATGCTTCTTTTTCTCACCATCTTCTGCGAGTTCCAGATAGTGATCGAGATACTCTTTGGCTAGTTCAACATTGCCTTGATAGAGGTGGAAGAACCCTATTTCACTATAGAGAGTGGCATCTTCCCCCACTACTTCCAAACCTTCCTGAAGGATGTTGATCATCTTCTGCTGGTATAAGTCGTAGACCTCTCCTTTATTGCTATCTTGGGTAGCCATACTGCTGTAGAGTGTCGCGAGGTTGATGAACGAAGCACTCTGTGGTGCAAGTCGAATCACCGAAAGAAAGAGTTCTTCAGCAAAGGTATAGTTGCCTTTTTTTTCCTGGGCAATTGCTGCCAAGGTAAGTTCTTGTGGCGCATCAGGTTGTACTGCAAGTACGAAATCCCGGTAATATGAGGCATGCTCGTGTTCCCAGTTGAAGGCGATTACTTTCAACATTCCCGCAACGATCAATTCAAAAGAAATTTCGGTCTTTGAATCTATCTGGGTCTTCCCATCGGGAAGTTGGACTGGGATTTGAATGGAGCTATCGACATGGAAATCACCAATGTCTCGTTCCATGGAGGGGGGAAGGGAAATGAAGATACAATGCTTCAAAGGGTTTTGTTGTTCTGGCATGGATTTTATATTCCTGTAAGCAAGTGAAAACCTGCGGTGTCGTACCCGGAGATTGCTCTTGAACCTGTGGTTCAAGGGGGAAACTAGTTTGGCTGAAAATTCTGTTCCGTTAAACTCCCAAGGAAGTTGGATCAATGCAAATCAGCTATACCGCATCCCGTTTGTGTATGTTGAGCCAAGAGACTATGGCTCCAAGTGCACACCGCAGGAAAATAACTTGTCAAATATCAGAGCAGGTGACTGCTGCACCTACATCGTACAATAAGAACCCACTTTGTAAAAGGGGGCATAGATAATAAAACGGGACCCGTAGGTCCCGTTTACGACAGTGTCCAAACACTTGGACAAGGATCAGAAAGAGGGACTGTCCTCTAGAAGGGCATCCAGATCGACTTCCTCATCAATAAGGGCATCACCACTGGTAAATCCATCTGCGGCTTCCAACTCAATCTGAGCATCATCTAGGAGGGGAACGTCATCCAGTCCTTCGATGGCAGACAAATTGTCCATGGCGTTTGCAATACTATCTTCAATAAGTTTGTTGCTCGTCTGGAAACTCTCAACGTACTCTTCAAGTTCAGCATTGTGTGCATGTACCAAATCAAACTTTTCCTGCAACTCTTCCTTCTCCTTGCGGAGCATTGCAATCAGGCCTGCAGCCTTCTTGGTTCGCAGTTCAAGCAATTTTACCGAATCGACAACTGACATGGTTCCTCCTTACGGCATTTGAACGATTTGCCAGGAGCTAATTCTCCAAGGCAACCTTGACCTGTGCAACAAGAGCAGAGAATGCAGCCTTATCTTCAATAGCCATATTGGAGAGGGCTTTTCTGTTGATCTCAATGTTGGCAAGTTTCATACCATGCATAAACTGGGAGTAGTTGAGACCCTCAGCGTGCACAGCCGCATTGATTCTTGCAATCCAGAGTTTGCGGAAATCCCGCTTTCTCTCTTTACGGCCACGATAGGCATACTGCCCAGCCTTTGCAACAGCGTCTTTTGCAACTCGGTTGTTCGTGCTTCTGCGACCATAATAGCCTTTTGCTAACTCAAGAATCTTCTTTCTTCTGTCTTTGTGTTTCGTTCCGTCTACTGCTCTAGGCATATCCCACCTTCCTTACGCGTAAGGAAGCATCGATTTCGCTCGTTTTGCTTCCATGTTTGCTAGGATTCCAGTTGCACGCAGGTTAGCCTTGCGCTTGCTGCTCTTTTTGGTGAGGATATGGCGAAGACCCTGCTTTTTAAAGCGGACCTTTCCTGTTCCAGTCACACGGTACCGCTTTGCAGCGGATTTTCTTGTTTTCATCTTGGGCATTGTTTTGCACCTTCCATTGTTGCGCTCGCAAGGAACAAGAACCCCTTGGAGCTGCATATTCACCATCCCATGCGGGATACTGTTGCTAATTCTTTTTCTTGGTCGATCCGGCGTTGCTCTTGGATGGACTGACAATCATACTCATCATCCTTCCTTCCATCACCGCTCCTCGATCAAGGTTGTACCCTACACCATTTTCGGTGAGCTGGGCAAGTATCTTGTCCAGGACAACCTTACCCAATTCAGTATGGGCAAGTTCACGGCCGCGGAAGCGTATGCTTACCTTGACCTTGTTCCCTTCGTCAAGGAAGTCACCGATGAACTTTGATTTGGTCTCAAGATCGTGTTTTTCGATCTTGGGCTGCATCCGGATTTCCTTCATCTTTATGATGTTCTGGTTCTTTTTGGCTTCTCTCATGCGCTTTTCTTGCTCATAGCGATACTTACCATAATCAAGAATTTTGCAAACCGGTGGTCTTGCATTTGGAGAAACCTCTACCAAGTCCAATCCCTGTTCATCTGCAAATGCGACAGCGTCATAGACGCTCATGATACCTTTTTGATTGCCATCTGCATCAATGACGAATACTTCTCGTGCACGGATCTGTTTATTGATCCTCAAATCCTTTGTAGCCAATCGAGCTCCTTTGTTTTCGGTGAAAACCATTTCGTTGAAGGTAAGTCAGCCTAAAGGGCCGACGCAAAACAATATAACACATGCCTAGGAACTATGTCAAAGTATCTCCCCTAGGGAATATGCGAAAACGGCCACTAGGGTATCCAGTGGCCTTTCTCGATCTATAGAAACTTATGCGTGATTAGCTGAGCCAAGCACGTTGATGTTTTTGTGAATGTACATCTTCTTAAGCTCATCACGAGCGGGCCCAAGATACTTACGAGGGTCGAACTCTCCGGGTTTCTCGGCCAGGGTCTTGCGGATAATAGCGGTCATTGCAAGTCTTCCATCGCTGTCGATATTGATCTTGCAAACAGCACTCTTGGCAGCCTTGCGAAGCTGTTCCTCAGGAATACCGACGCTGTCCTTAAGCTGCCCACCGTACTGCAGAATCATGTTTACATACTGCATGGGAACAGAGGAAGAACCGTGAAGGACGATGGGGAATCCAGGAAGCTGTTTCTCGACCTCTTCAAGGATGTCGAAACGAAGTGGAGGTGGAATAAGTACTCCTTCCTCATTACGGGTGCACTGGCTAGGCCCAAACTTGTTTGCGCCATGGCTCGTTCCAATGGAGATAGCAAGTGAGTCACAACCGGTGCGGTTGACGAAGTCGACGACTTCCTCCGGTTTGGTATAGTGGCTGACTTCAGCCACCACCTCATCTTCAATGCCGGCGAGCACGCCCAATTCACCTTCAACTGTTACATCATGCTTGTGTGCATACTCAACCACTTTCTTGGTGACTGCAATGTTTTCTTCATAAGGGAGGTGGGAACCATCAATCATGACAGAGGAGAAACCATTGTCGATACATTCCTTACAGGTTTCGAAGCTGTCGCCGTGGTCAAGGTGCAGGACGATGGGAATCTCACAACCGAGTTCCTTAGCGTATTCACCAGCACCGCGGGCCATATTTCTCAGCAGATTAATATTGGCGTAGTCTCGAGCGCCCTTGGAAACCTGAAGAATTACTGGGGATTTGGTCTCAACACAAGCCTGAATAATAGCTTGCAGCTGTTCCATGTTGTTGAAATTGTAGGCAGGAATTGCATACCCACCCTTGATAGCTTTTGCGAACATGTCCTTGGTGTTTACCAGACCGAGTTCCTTATAGGATGTCATTAGTTACTCCTTGTATGATGGTAGGTTCTTTTCGCTACAAATGTAGCCAATATGGCAAAACTGGTCAACCAGTATCCGTTTGTTTCTTGACTGTAGGCAACGCGATTGGTACAGTTTTTGGCATGAATAGAAGGATTGTGTTGCCCTTGTCCCTTGTATTGTTGCTTGTTGCAACATTCTTCGTGTTTCCCCTCTTCTTGCCCCGGGTAACCTTTCTTGTGGATGTCCCTTACAGTGATACAGTGCTAGCAGTCCAAAAACGCGAACTCTTTTTCACGCAGTTGCAATCTGGCTATTTGCTCGATGTTGAGGAAGTCTCTCTCACATTGGATGCGGACCAGTTGCTTGATTCAGTGAATAAACGAAGCCGATTCATCATTGCTTCCCCCTTGGTGAGTATGAAGCTGAA
Organism: Sphaerochaeta halotolerans; assembly: GCF_003429665.1. GTDB lineage: Bacteria > Spirochaetota > Spirochaetia > Sphaerochaetales > Sphaerochaetaceae > Sphaerochaeta > Sphaerochaeta halotolerans. Next base: position 152,810 of record NZ_QUWK01000004.1, read on the forward strand.
AAATACGAATGTTCCGGCAATGCTGGTTGGGCAAGGAAGAAGTACAGAGTATGCTTCTTTTTTTGAACACTTTTGGCAAATTGACGAAGAAGTCATGCTAGATACTATGCAATATCCCGACCTGCTCACTGCCTTGGTAGGCGAGGCAGATGCGGAACGCTTTGCTGCTTTTTTCCCAAGTGATTTAGTATTCCTCAAAGGGAAAGATGAACAAGATAGTATTTTCGCTGATCGTGTGAGTCGGATGTTGAAGGAACGTCAAGTGATTACGATAGTAGCCCCGTCTCTCGGTCCTTGGGCAATCCCGTTGCTGAAGGATGAATCCATACAATGGGTGGTTCCTGCAGAATATCTCTCCATGATCCCTCAGAAACAACAAAGTGGGGTATTGGTACCAGATCTTGTAGCTGGGGTACATGCATTGTTCTCAGGCAAAGATGAGATCCACGTACTTACGTGGAGGATGATCAGCCTCTAAGAAAGGAATGGAAGTTGCTTTGTACCTGCCTGATCAGATCAGCTAGCTCCATACCCCGTAATTCAGCAGCAAATCGATAGATATGCTCCATGTTCAAGGGAGTATTGGGTCTCCCCCTCATGGGATTTGGGCTGAGATAAGGGCTGTCAGTTTCCAAGAGGATGCGCTCGGCAGGTATCTTTACAAAGAGTTCCTGCATCCCTTTGTTTGCCTTGTAGGTTAGAGGCCCTGCAAAGGAGAGGAAGAATCCTTTATGGATGGCGAGCTTTGCAAGCTCTTCGCTGCCCTGGAAACAGTGGAAGACTCCCTCTCTGGAGAAACCACGACTTCTAAGCAGTGTTAAGAATTGCTCGTCTGCTTCGCGATTGTGGAAAATAACGGGAAGGTTTCTCTGTTCTGCAAGGTCAATTTGCGAGAGGAGCAGCCCTTCCTGTACAGTTTTGGTCCCGTAGTCCCAGTGGTTATCCAGCCCAATCTCGCCAATGGCGACCGCGTGGGTTTCATCGAGCTGTTTTTGCAGTGTTTCCAGCTGACTCTCTACTGGCATTTCTCCTTCTTTCACTCCCCATGGCCCGATCCCACCGCTCAGATGCACAAAAGGATAGGCGGCAAAACGCTTTGCTCGCGCAGTCAGGTCATCGGCTTCGAGCCCGATGTCGATGCCTTCCATGGAGTGTTCCTGCATGGTGTTAAGAAGGGAATCCACTTCAATGCCTTTACGCTCAATGGACAACAGATGGAAGTGAGAATCAATCATATGAAGGGGTAGTGTCTGCATATGCACTGTTATAACGCAGCCCAAACTTTGTTGCAAGGGAGTAAAATATCCCATGGTCCGCCAGCATAACTCATGGTACACTCACTACATGAATACCGTTGCAGTTGTTTTCTATTCACTGGAAGGTCATACAAAGTATTTGGCAGAGCAGCTTGCTGAGAGGCTAGGTGCTGACCTTGTTCCGATTCAACCAAAAAAAACGTATCCTACCAAAGGATTCGCGAAATTTTTCTGTGCAGGAAGGGATGCCATCCTTAAATGGAACATTGCACTACAACAACCGCTTCCCGAACTTGAAAGCTACGATACTGTGGTGCTCTGTACACCGGTTTGGGCTGGAACAACAAGCGCACCGGTGTACTCCTTTCTTAAGCAGACAGATCTCTCTTCCAAGAAGCTTTTCCTCATTGCCACCTGTAGAGGAGGTTCTACCAAGCGTTGCTTCGAGCGAATGCGAAAAACCGCCAAAGGAGCATCTATTCTGGGTGAAGAAAGATTTGTACATCCAAGTGAACAAACGCAGGAGCGGGATGAAGCACAGATTGAATCGATATGTAGTGTGGTACAAGAGCATAGCTAAGTGAGTAAGGGGGGAAGTGCATGAACTCTGAGGTACTGGTAGTTTGGGGTTGTCTGAGCGCTGCTACCTTGCTTGCTAAGAGAATGGGGGTATGATGATTAATGAAACAGAAGTGATTGACTACCTCCCACGTGTGGATGACAAGACCAAATAGAAGCGGAAAATGAAGGAAACAGAACGATTGCTCACTGTCTGGAAGAAGCATTTGCCAGAGATTAGGAATTATAATAAGACATGTAGAGATTGATACTAATAGAACCATTGAACGGTATACAATGAAAAATGGTGGGGCAGTAGCCGGTCCAAAATAGATGCTGGGAAACCGCATGTTCAAGCGACTCCACATCAAAACTGAATTTCCCAATCTCTTTTGTTGTGGTGCGTCCACAATTATGGGGGGAACCGGAACCCCGACTGTAACAACCAGTGGATAGCTACGACAAATACGGATGAGTACAAAGCACTTGAGTCTTCCTGTATCAGGGAAGAAGCTGTCGATATTGATATGGTGTGTACGTACATGAAGATGATTAATCAAAGATTTATGAGATATCCACCAGTAGTATGGAACTTTACTCCATTTTTCAGCGCTTGCTGCACTTTCTTCTGTAAGCTGGTGGTTGCATTGTATGTCAACACCTCAGTTTCACCAAGCCCAAAGCCGAAGACCCGCTCATAAATCTGTGGGACTGTATAAGAAACCGGGAATTTCTTGAAACGATGCATGAAATCTCTGGTATTGCTCTCTTGGCTGGCTACCAAATCCAGAGCAGGATCCAGGAGCCAAGAGGAGCAAGCTACTATTGAAATTGAAGGGAAATATGCCTTGGCTAGTGTTAGTGAGTCGTCAACAGATGACGGGGTGAGAGGGCTACCGGAGGGGATGTGCAGATGCAATACTGAGGTTTCGGGGCCTAGAATACGCAACAGTTCTGTCTTGATCTTTTGCGTTTCCTCCTTCTCGATTATGCCAAGCTTGGTATCCACCAGATGACCTGTAATGTGATTTGTATCCTCGAGTAATGTAGTACGAAATACTGCATTCTGATCACTTGTGAGATACCCGTCCTCATCACAGAAGAGTCCTCTGTTGGCAAACATAATCATCATATCATCTTTGAGGTTCAGGAAGATTTGATACGGATATCCAAATACCTTTGGCTCAAACTGCAATCGGCCAAGGCGGAGGATATTTGCACAGAGATGTCTGCAGATCCAGAACACTTGGTCTAATCCAATAGCTCCATTATGCTGGGATGCATACTGGTCCACCCAGAGGCGAACATCACTCAATGTTGCATCCCTGACAGCATCGTCAATTCCAGCCTTTTCGTACACAGATATGACTGCATCTTCAGTCTCTCGGATTAATACGAGCGGATAGAGCACGCCAAAGCTTTGTAGTGCATCGTTTAGTATGGTTGCTGTCTTGCCGGTGTCTCTGTATGAGATGGAAGCAGAGAGATCTGCAACCCTTTTAGCATGGTCTCTGCCTAACGTATTTGATTGCAGGAAATCCTCAATAGCACGAAGCTGGCCTGTGTCTAATCCAAATGCATTACTGTCCATGGGATGAGCTTGCACCAAGAAAGAGGAACGGTCAATCTCTCTATGGGAAAGAGAGGTCTCATCTCTTCACTGGTAGAGTAATTATGAGTACTCCTAAATTATTCTATAAGGAAAGTTGGAAAGTGCCTGATAATCTGATTTCATTCCTATTTGAAAATGCCTTCAACAAATCAATAACGGTTTCGACAAAAACACTCGGGTTGGTCAGATATGGAAAAGGTAAGAAATTGGTTATTAGCAAACCTGAGGATAATTACAGCTGATGACAACGCTTTTTCTAAGATTATTACTTTGAATGTGAAGGGATATGCATATATGAGACTTTATAGTAGTCAGTCGTTCCTCTCCAATTACAGTAATTCTGAAATCTTAGAAAAAATCTACATAGAAGTTCCTGATATCAACTCAACTATGTACTCTTTACCTTTAACACTCACAGCACTTCAGACGGATGTTTCAAAACATAGTGGGTGCTTCGTCCCTGTCCTTTCTGTTCTAGAAGTCCCTTTTGCACCAAATCCTTGATCTCTCGTATTGCTGTATCTTGTGACACCTTACAGATCTTTGCCCATTTTGATGATGACAGATTACCCTTGAAATCTTCTAAGAGCAATGAAAGCATTTTCCTTTGGGTATCCGTAACAGTGTATTGCGCTGCTTTCTGCCACAATCTTGCTTTTATCAGGACACTGTCTACAGTACTTGTTGATGCCTTTATTGCATGTGAAAGGCAATCGAGGAACCAGAGAAGCCATCCTGTGATATCGAGTGTGCCCTTTTGTGTTTTCTCAAGGATTGCATAGTAGCCATCTTTTTCCTTCTGGATTTGTGCTGACATACTATAAAAGCGTTTTCCTGTACCATCAGATCTGGAAAGCATCATATCAGTGATGGCTCTTGCAAGTCTTCCGTTCCCATCCTCGAATGGGTGGAGTGTGATGAACCAAAGGTGTGCAATTGCAGATCTTACGATAGGGTGTTCCTCTGATGGAGCATTGATCCACGACAAGAATTGAGAAAGTTCATAGGGGAGTTGTACTGCCTTAGGAGCCTGGAAGTGTACGATTTCCATAGGCCCCTGACTTCTTGAAACTACTTGCATACGTCCTTCTTCATCACCTCTGAGTTGCCCGACGTGTATCCTTCTTATTCCACTAAACCCTGTGGGGAATAAGGAGGCATGCCAACCAAAGAGTCTCTCAAGCGTAAGTGGACTATTGTAGTTCTCTATGGCATCGAACATCATGGATACAATACCATCGATATGATGGTCAGAAATTTCTGATTGAGCGTATGGAATATTCAGATGTCTGGCTACCGAAGAACGCACTTGTCCATAATTCAAGTGTTCGCCTTCAATGGCACTGGAGCTGATGATGTTCTCTGAGACTACATGCCAATTCGATTCTCTCTGCAGTTCAAATCCAAGACTTTTCATGCGACCCAGAACTTCTCCCTGCAAAAAGGTGGTGTTTGCTAGAGGTTCAAGTAAGGCTTCTTTTTCCCAGGTAAAATGTGGCCATGTTGGATTTTCATAGATATACATATATAACCTCCGCAATATTTGCGTAGATTATACTACCTAATCTACGCAAATGCAATGAGGAAAGTAATAGATAATAGTTCATATAGCTATTTGTGATTAAACTGGTAAACCAATACTTTGAGTGGTATAATTTGGCTAACAAACAAAGAAGCCTGCAAAAGCAAGCTCCCTGTACGCACATTGCGTGGTCCCGAAGGACGGTTTGAATAAATTTTTATTTGAACACTAGGTGTTGAGTTAGTCTTACACCAATAGATAGGAGATGTCAAGGATGAATACAGCTGTCAGCAAAGATTCCCGTGGGTCTGATTATTACCTAGGACTCGATATTGGAACAGCCTCTGTTGGTTGGGCCGTGGCAAATACAGATTATGAGCTGGTAAAGGAGCATAGGAAATATCTCTGGGGGGTAAGACTCTTTGATACTGCAGATACTGCTGCTGAAAGAAGGCTTCACCGAGCAGCACGTCGTAGGCATCAGAGAAGACTGCAACGACAAAGGCTTTTGAAAGAGATTTTTGAAGATAAAATTAGTGAAGTAGACCCTCATTTTTTTGAACGATTGAAGGAGAGTTCTTATCATAGAGAAGACCGAAGTGGAAACTTCCTTTCTACTCTGTTCAATGATGAATCATTCAAAGATACTGACTATTTTGCGAAGTTCCCAACAATCTTCCATTTGAGAAGTCATCTTATTCATCATCCTGAGGAAAGACCTGACATTAGAATTCTCTATCTGGCTATTCATAGCATCTTGAAGCATCGTGGTCATTTCTTATTCCCAGGGGAGTCTCTGGAGAGTATTTCTTCATTCAGCCTCCTTTTTGACGAGTTACTGAAGAACATTGAAACCTCACTACAATGCACACTTCATGTTTCATGTACGCCCGAGACCTTCGGAACAATACTGAAAAAGAAAAGAAGGACAGATAAAAAGAATGATTTGCAGGAAGTTCTAACACTCACCCGTACAACAGAGGAAGAGATAGAGGAAACACCAAAGAAACTTACATCAGAGTTGATAAAAGCGCTCTCAGGGACTCCGTTTTTACTTTCTATGCTTTTCGAAAACGATAGTTATAAAGATAGTGAACAAGACAAGATTGAGTTTGATAAAGAAGGTTTTGAAGACTTGAAAGAGTCCATTGAGGTGTTGCTTGAGCCGGAAGAATACGCCCTGATAGAGACTCTTGAAGGAATATATAACTGGACACTTTTGTCAGATATCTTAAACGGAGAGAAGTTTATCAGTGATGCAAAAGTAGCTTCCTACAGAAATCATAAAGATGACTTGAAGCAGCTAAAGCTATTGGTAAAAAAATATGCAGGGAGTGCATACTACAAGGCGTTCAAGGATCCTTCTATACAAAACAACTACGCCCACTATATTGGAACAGGGAATAAATCCGGAAAGAAGGTTCAGGTTGCTCACAAGGGTAAATGTTTGCAAGAGGATGTAAATAAATATTTTCACAATCTCCTGAAGCCCTATCAGAATGATGAGGATAGAGACTTGGATAATATGCTGGAAAAGCTAGAGCAGAAGAGCGCTCTTCCAAAACAGCGAGTAAGAGACAACAGGGTGATACCCCACCAGCTACATTTGAAAGAACTGCAGATCATCCTTGAAAATGCAAAAGCATATTACCCATTTTTGACAATTCCAGATGATGATGGATACACACCAACACAGAAAATTATCAGCATGATGACCTTTCGCATTCCTTACTATGTAGGGCCTCTAAATACCTCTCATATGGAGAAAGAGGGGAAGGAAGGATTCTGCTGGATGGTTAGACAACAGGGAAAGGAAGATGTGCCAATCTTTCCTTGGAACTGGACTGAGGTGGTCGATAAAAATGCTTCGGCAGAGAAATTTATCACAAGAATGACTAATTCTTGTACCTATCTCTTCAACGAGGAAGTATTACCAAAATTCTCACTGCTATATAACCGTTATATGGTTCTGAATGAGTTGAATAATCTTAAGGTAAATGGCGAACCCATATCGGTTGAGTTGAAACAGAAGATTTACAATGAGCTGTTTCTGCATTCTGGCAAGAAAACAATTACTTTGAAGATGTTACAGAAATTCCTGGTGGTTAATAATATTGTTAATAAGGGAGATGTTACAACGATCGAAGGAATTGATAACGGTTTTGCAAATTCCTTAAAAAGCCACATTGATTTTGCACCATATCTTGAGGCGAATATACTTTCTGTAGAAGATGTTGAGAAGATTATCGAATGGAAAGCCTACTACGTTGATGATGCAACAATTTTAAAAGAGAAAATTACACAAGAGCTTCATGAAAAGCTTACATCAGAACAAATTGATGATATTACCAAACTAGTTAGGAATTATAAGGGGTGGGGGCGTTTGTCACGGGCTTTTCTTGAAGATATCTATCATGTAGATCGTGCAACCGGCGAAGGATACTCAATTATCCATATGATGTGGGAAACGAATGAGAATCTCATGGAGTTGCTGAGCAGTAAATACGACTATCTGGATGAGATTCAGAGAATTAATAATGAAACACTTATCAACAAGAAATTTTCCTACGAATCATTGGTCAGACCACTTTCTGTCTCTCCTCCTGTCAAGCGACAGATCTGGCAGACGCTTCTCATCGTACATGAGTTGAAAAAAGTAATGGGAAAAGCGCCTAAGAGAGTGTTTATCGAGATGGCTCGTGAAGAACGTGAGAAAAAACGAACCACAAGCAGGAAGGAGAGTCTTCGCATACTCTATGATCGTTGTAAGAATGATATCTCCTTCAATAAAGCATTGCTGGAAAGTCTTGATACAAAGACTGATACTGAGTTGAGGAATGACAGACTCTATTTTTATTACACACAGATGGGACGATGTCCCTATTGTGGTGGTAAAATCGAACTTGATCAGATGAATAATACTCAGCTCTACGATATCGATCATATTTATCCTCAATCGCTTATTAAAGACGACTCTTTGAAAAATAGGGTACTAGCGCATAAGGCATGTAATGGCGAGAAAGGTAATAGCTATCCAATCAATCCACAGTGGCAGAATACGATGATTGGATTTTGGAAAGTGTTGCTAGACCGTAGTCTTATTTCCAAGGAAAAATATGCTCGTCTTACCCGCACAACTCCTCTAAGTGACGAAGAGCTTTTTGCGTTCATCAATAGGCAATTAGTAGAAACTCGGCAAAGTACTAAGGTTGTTGCGAGTATCTTGAAGAATCTGTTCCAGGACGAGGGGACTGAAATTGTGTATGTGAAGGCAAGGAATGTTTCAAGTTTCAGAACCGACTTTGAAATTAAGAAATCAAGATTGGTAAATGATCATCACCATGCACATGATGCGTATCTGAATATTGTTGTTGGAAATGCATACCATACCAAGTTTACAGGGGATGCGCGTAATTTCATCAAGGAGCTAAAAAGAGGGGATCAGTATTACAATGCCAGTAACATTTTCTCACGCTCTATTCAACGTAATGGAAGATTAGCCTGGATTGCTGATGAAAGGTATGACGCTAATAAAGGTAGACCTAAAAGCGAAAAGCAAGAGACCGGTACCATTGCGACAATCAGAAAAATGTTACGTAACCATCAGGTCTTGGTGACAAGGCAAGCGGTGGAGGTATCAGGAGCTCTGTTCAAGTTGCAGCCACTAAGGAAGAAAAAGAATTTGCTTCCTTTAAAAGGTTCAAGTCAAACTCTACAAGACACTACTAAGTATGGAGGATATAATGCGCCTGCGACGGCCTACTTCGCATTAGTTCAACATGAAAAGAAAGGTAAGGAAGTGAGGCAATTTGTTCCTGTGCCCATCCTTTATGCTGAACTGTTCAAGCAGAACCCTGGAACTCTTTTGAAATACTGTGAGGAAGAACTTGATTTGATTAATGCTAAGATAGTAATTCCTCAGATTTTGCTTCACGAACTTGTGCAATTGAAAGGATATACTATGAGCTTAAGTGGTATTACTGGACCTCAGACTGTTGCGAATAATGAGATTCAACTTGTACTTTCAGATGAGGATTATGACTATGTAGCCCAAATAGAAAAATACCTTTCTCTATTGAAGAAGGTGAAGGATCCCGAAGTACAAGAGAATGCTGAGATTCTTGCCGAGAGTCTCCATATCTGCAAGCAGGATAATCTCACTTTGTATGAACTACTGTTAGCCAAGGAACGAGGTTCTATTTACAGGTATCGTCCTGCGAACCAAGCAAAATTTCTGGAAGAAAAAAGATCTATATTTGAGTCTTTGGATATAAAGGGACAGTGTGAGGTATTAGTTCAGATCATCAATCTTTTTACCTGCACCCCGGAAAGTGCAAACTTAACGAAACTAGGAGGAGGGTCAAGTTCCGGTATTGTGAAATTCCAGTCTCAGATTACTGATAAAGAAGCTAGGTTGATTCATCAATCTCCCACTGGTATTTTTACTAAGTCAAGACGTGTATATGAGATATGAGTTGGCGAATAGTTGTTATATCAAAGCGTGCAAAGCTTGAGTATAAGATGAATTATCTCGTGGTCAGAGATACTGAAATGCTTCGGATTCATTTGAGTGAGATCCATACGTTGATCATAGAGTCAACAGCAGTATCTCTAACTGCTATGTTGGTTGCGCAATTACAGGAGCGCAAGATTAATATCATTTTTTGTGACAACCATCGTAATCCATTGAGTAATGTTCTTCCTTTGTATGGTTGCCATAATGCCACAGAAAAGGTGAAAAGTCAGATTGCTTGGAAGAGAGAGATCAAAGATCAGGTATGGACACGAATAATTTACGAGAAAATTACAAATCAAGCAAATGTATTAAAGCAGACACGTCCTGACTTAGCTGAGAAGCTTACAGGGTATGCAAGCTCAATAACAGCAGGAGATAGGACAAACCGTGAAGCGCATGCAGCAAAGGTATATTTTAATGCACTCTTTGGTAATGAATTTTCTAGGCATAAGGATTCGCCGATCAACGCTGCATTGAATTATGGGTATACAATTCTCTTATCTGCCATCAACAGGGAGATTGTCATAAATGGATATCTTACCCAACTAGGAATATTCCATGACAATGCTTTTAATCAATTCAATCTTTCAAGTGACCTTATTGAGCCATTGCGATCGCTTATAGACAAGGAGGTTGTCTCATGGGGATCCTTTGAAGAATTTACTAGTAATCAAAAGATGCGCCTAGTGGATGTTATGAATTGTCAGGTAAATATGGCTGATAAACGTATGCAATTCGTGAATGCACTGGGAATATATTGTCGTAGTGTCTTGGAATCCTTAAGTGAACAGAATCTCGATTTGATTCAGTGTATGGAATATGAATAGGTACCGTTTTATGAGAGTGATTGTAATGTTCGACCTCCCAGTTTTGACCAGTGCTCAACGGAAAGCATATCGGAAGTTCCGAAAATGGCTAGTTGGTGCCGGATTTGTTATGTTGCAGGAGTCAATCTATTCAAAGCTGGTATTGAATCCAACTGCAGCGCAATTCTTGAAAGCACAAATACGTAGTCAAGAAGTCAAAGAAGGAATCGTTCAGGTCATGGTGATTAGCGAAAAGCAATATGAGAACATAGAGTTCATTGTAGGGGAAGTTCAGTCTGATACCCTTTCGGATATGAGGAGGCTTGTAATTCTGTGAAACTTATTCATAACCAAATTGAAACACAGATATACTTCGATTGTGAAACGTCCTATACGCTAGTTGTTGAATCGCCCATTGTCATGAACAGGCTTGTATCTGATCTAAAATCACAAATTCGGGGTGAAGAAGGCGGGTTTGTATATTCAGAGAATAATCTTAAAGAAGTAGATATTGCTGCTGAATGTGAACTGATTATAGATCCGTTTGTGTCTGCAGACGACAACAAGAAATTCGCCTCCAAATTATTACAATCTTTAAAAATGGTTGCCAATCAGGAGGACTTCTTTGAACGAACAGCTCAGATAAAATCTGCTTTGTTGCAGTATGCTTTGACAATCATGCAGGATTGCGATGAATCTCTCACATATAAGGATGAGATAGATACCGGTACATTGCTGAAGGTTTTTAGTTTTATGTTTGATTTTGATGATCCCAGCCCAATTGAAAATCTCGTTACCTACGTTAAAGTTGCAAATAAGTACTTGGAAAAGAACCTTTTTGTTTTAGTGAACGTGAAGAGTTTTTTTACTGATGAAGAGCTCAGCTATCTTGTTGATACTATACATGGAATGAAGTGTAATGTTCTTTTTTTGGAGAGTTATTACCATAAACCCTTTGATAATAAGGAAAAATATAGTATAATAGATATAGATCAATGTGAGATTTTCTAGAGAAGGAAAGGTTGAAAATGCTCAAACTGAAACAGCTAACGTATGTTTACATAAATCAGGCATCTGTTGTAAAACATCAAAATACGCACGTTGTTGATGTTTGAGATAGGTGTTATCTCATAGGGTAGCTGACCTTGTCGTTGCTTTTATTTGTCCAGTCTTGAGTTTGAGATAGGTGTTATCTCATAGGGTAGCTGACCACAGCTCGTCGTATAGGAGGGGAACATGGAGTTTGAGATAGGTGTTATCTCATAGGGTAGCTGACCACCTCCAAAGGTAACAAGGTAACAAGGTAAGTTTGAGATAGGTGTTATCTCATAGGGTAGCTGACCACGACTTCGTTTCTGATTACATGCACATAGGTTTGAGATAGGTGTTATCTCATAGGGTAGCTGACCTGATGCCAAGGTCCATCGCCTTCTCCAGGAGTTTGAGATAGGTGTTATCTCATAGGGTAGCTGACCGTCGCGTAGATTGCGAGATGCGCCAAGGCAGTTTGAGATAGGTGTTATCTCATAGGGTAGCTGACCCCTGCCTGCCGATGAGGGTCAGCATGTTGTGTTTGAGATAGGTGTTATCTCATAGGGTAGCTGACCAAAATAGTAGGCATCTTTACTCCTCCTTGCGTTTGAGATAGGTGTTATCTCATAGGGTAGCTGACCTTAAACCAATCTTTGTATCTTTTTGTTTCTGTTTGAGATAGGTGTTATCTCATAGGGTAGCTGACCCCACTTACGGTGATGATGCCGAGTGCCGATGTTTGAGATAGGTGTTATCTCATAGGGTAGCTGACCCCTACGGCAAATAGGAGACAGGACAATGGGGTTTGAGATAGGTGTTATCTCATAGGGTAGCTGACCCCTCCGAAGCTGACTGTGCGAAAATCTTCTGTTTGAGATAGGTGTTATCTCATAGGGTAGCTGACCCCCTTATTGTGGGAATGAGCTTGTCCCATGGTTTGAGATAGGTGTTATCTCATAGGGTAGCTGACCGGGTACAGACGCACAAAACAGGGCCTTTCAGTTTGAGATAGGTGTTATCTCATAGGGTAGCTGACCAATAGGTACAATCCTTTCAGGAGCAATGAGGTTTGAGATAGGTGTTATCTCATAGGGTAGCTGACCCGGGTCTTAAAAACTATAAACGTGCTTATCGTTTGAGATAGGTGTTATCTCATAGGGTAGCTGACCAATTATCACCAAGCAGTGTGATGAAATCTCGTTTGAGATAGGTGTTATCTCATAGGGTAGCTGACCTTAAACCAATCTTTGTATCGTTTTGTTTCTGTTTGAGATAGGTGTTATCTCATAGGGTAGCTGACCAGGGAGTCCATGCTGCAAAGCAGTTGATCGGTTTGAGATAGGTGTTATCTCATAGGGTAGCTGACCGATAAACAGGGAGAAATGATATCTCTCTGAGTTTGAGATAGGTGTTATCTCATAGGGTAGCTGACCTCTATGGTGAGACAGTATACTCTTTGCTTGGTTTGAGATAGGTGTTATCTCATAGGGTAGCTGACTCCGAAAGTTGTAAAAATGTACAAGGTATCGGTTTGAGATAGGTGTTATCTCATAGGGTAGCTGACTTGTCGTTCACGTTCTTCTGCAACCATACACGTTTGAGATAGGTGTTATCTCATAGGGTAGCTGACTTTGACACCGGCATATCCCAACCTGCGATATGTTTGAGATAGGTGTTATCTCATAGGGTAGCTGACCACTGATACCTTCCCGTCCGATGGTTCTTGGGTTTGAGATAGGTGTTATCTCATAGGGTAGCTGACCACAGATTGACAGCGCTACCAGTTATCAGCAGTTTGAGATAGGTGTTATCTCATAGGGTAGCTGACCGCATCCCGCCGGCCTTGGCCGTCATGTACAGTTTGAGATAGGTGTTATCTCATAGGGTAGCTGACCTTTTTTCTTCAATCAAATTCTCATCCCTATGTTTGAGATAGGTGTTATCTCATAGGGTAGCTGACCCAGAGCCTGAAACAGCAAAGGGACCCTTTGGTTTGAGATAGGTGTTATCTCATAGGGTAGCTGACCTTACAGTTGCCTGCCTTACTTGTACATGCTGTTTGAGATAGGTGTTATCTCATAGGGTAGCTGACTGTGTCTACTCTCTTTGGTGACACAGAGGTTGTTTGAGATAGGTGTTATCTCATAGGGTAGCTGACTATGAGAATGGTTCACTTAATCCCAATCCTTGTTTGAGA
>NZ_QUWK01000004.1:166523-222549 GCF_003429665.1 Sphaerochaeta halotolerans
GGTAGCTGACTCCATTTCACGGCCTGTTGATATTACCCGTTGTTTGAGATAGGTGTTATCTCATAGGGTAGCTGACTTCTTGAAGAAAGCTGTTTGCGCACAGGCTGGTTTGAGATAGGTGTTATCTCATAGGGTAGCTGACTAGCCTTGCATTTTTGGCTCTGCGCTCTTGCGTTTGAGATAGGTGTTATCTCATAGGGTAGCTGACCTCCCATTGTATTCGTAAATACGACCATAGAGTTTGAGATAGGTGTTATCTCATAGGGTAGCTGACCCCTGCATGATAGTTAGCGGTACATGACTTGGTTTGAGATAGGTGTTATCTCATAGGGTAGCTGACCGGTCGTTGTAATAGGGAAGGACGGCTTGTTGTTTGAGATAGGTGTCAATAACAGAGCCGGTATTTCCTCAAACTGGAAGGAATTATCGGCTTTGTTGTCTTAATTATAATATGATTATTTTGCCGAAAACGGGGATCGAACCCGTACGCCCTTGCGAGCAAGGGATTTTAAGTCCCTTGTGTCTACCAATTCCACCATTTCGGCTGTTGTTTACTTATCATCCTCCGTATCAATAGTACGGGGGAGAACATTTGCCTCTGTCTTGGTCGGAATCAGACGCTTGATAAATGGCTGTACCCCGACATAGGTCTTTTGGAACTCATTCTCACTCTCCTTGAGCGCTGCCTGCCAAGCAGCACCAAAGCCAGGACTATTGATCGTAAGTCGGTCGACAGCAAGTTGGTAGACCTGCAAACGAGCGAGCTCCTTTCTTCCTGGTTTCTGTGAATATGTGTTCAGCGTGATGCGGAGATTCTCATTCTGCTTCTTCAGCTCTTCATTCTGTTCCTTCAGCTTGGACAGACCTTCACTTTCCAAGTCCATTCGGTCAGTCAACATCCGCTTCAGACGTTCGGTCTCCTTGTTTGTTTCAAGGATCTCCTTATGTCGTTTGACCGACATGCTAACCAAGAGGACGATAGCAAGTACTACTCCAATACCAAGACCGATTAGAAAGTTCTGCATACGAAACTCCTCATCACAGGACAAAAGGTACTGTAAGCGGGCTATTTTGTCAAAGGAGAAAGGAGACTGCGGTGCCATTTGACACCGCTTTTCTCAATATTTTTAGCTGAAACGCTTCCTTACAGCCTCTTTGCTGTTATCAATAGCCTCTGGAATGGAAACTTTTCCCTCAAAAACTGCCATATCCTTGAAACCTGTGCCAGTAAGCAAGCAGCATACCTCTACTTCTTCACCAAACTTTTCTCTAAGCATTTCACTGTCACTACGGAGCGCTGCCCATGCACAAGCCGCTGCAGGCTCTACAAAAATACCTGCTTCCTTGGCAAGCTCGAACTGTGCATCAAGAATCTCCCCGTCATCCACCTCTGTTGCCCAGCCATTACTCTCTTTGATGTACCTCACTGCCATTCTACCGTTGGCAGGGCTCTCCACACTGATTGAGTCGGCACGGGTGGTGGCCTTAGGAAGGTTGGTGAAGCCACCGCTCTTCCAAGCATTGCTGATCGCATTACTCTGCTTACTCTGTGCACAAACAAGCTTAGGAACCTTCTCAATCAAACCAGCTTCCTTAAGGTCATAGAAGCCCTTATATACACCAGCAAAGATACAGCCATCACCAACAGGGACATATACTACATCGGGTATCTTGCGTCCCAATTGCTCAAAAAGCTCGATGGAAACACTCTTCTTTCCTTCGATAGTCATCGGGTTGTAAGCAGTATTCCTGTTGATTCCCCCGAACTCATCAGTATATGCAATAGAGAGAGCAAAGGCATCATCATAACTACCCTTTACCGGAACAACTGTAGCCCCATACAGAACACTCTGCATCAACTTGTTGACCGGAGCCGTTGCAGGAACAAAGAGCACAATTTCTAGACCATAGGCAGCCCCGGCGCAACTCATTGCAGCTCCGGCATTCCCCGTTGAGGCCAAGGCAATCTTGTGTTGGTTGTGATACAGAGCCTGCGCAGCGATTAACTGGCTTGCACGATCCTTAAAGGACCCTGACGGGAGTGCACTGTCAAGCTTACAAACCAAATTTTTCAAACCGTACTTGGAGGCAAGCCGTTTTGGCTTTGCAACAGGAGTTCCTCCCACAGGGTAGGCATCCTTATCCGGGACAGGGTAGGGAAAGAAATCATACATAGTCACATGGTCCTGCTTTGCCAGCTTTTCCACATCTTCCTTATTCAATTTAACAATGACATTCCCTTTTGGAAATGAAGTGCCGTCATTTTCCTTGGCACAGGAAGGGCATTGATAGAATACCTCATCCGTCTCATAGACTGTACCGCAGTCACAACATTCATAGGTAAAACGCATGGTTCCTCCTCATCATACAGAAAATGCCGGACACAAGGCCCGGCATTTATTGCTTTGCTTGACCTATTTGGCCAAGATTTCCTTGTTGAACGACTCGATCAACTCATCGATCTGGTCAGCCATTGCAGGAATATCCTTCCAGTAGTTTTTATCATACCACTGTGCATTAATTTCCTCATAGGTCTTGCCCTGCTGCTCAACCCAAGTATAGTACTTCAGGTTGTGTACAGCCAGACGATCGTAGTAAGTGAGTTCCTTCAAGTTGTCGATACCTTGAGCATGAGCACAAGCTGCAAGTGCGCGTATTGCAGCACTCTCGTCAAACTTGCCCTGGATCTCATCCTGTTCCTTCAAGCGGGAGGTATACATCTCCGAGCTGTCAGTAAGGACTGTGAATATAACATCCTCTTCTGTCAGCTCGTAGTACTTTGCCACCTTCATAGCTGCCAGGACATTGCCGATACCACTGATACCATAGAGTTGCAACTCATCGATAGCCTTGGAATCCAAGCCTATCTTCTTGAGATACTCGATACCAGCAGGTTCATTGAACAGTCGGTAGAGATCGATACAATCCTGGTCGTCAATAGCTGCGATCATATCAGTATTCTTTACATTGTGTACCCAAGGAACGTGCTTGTCGCCAATACCTTCAATGCGGTGGCCACCAAATCCATTGCGCAGAAGTGTGGGACACTGCAGCGCTTCAGCAGCAACAATCTTCAGACTAGGAAAATGTTCCTTAAGGAAATCGCCTGCTGCCAAGGTGCCACCACTACCGGTAGCTGAAACATAACCGCGGACATTCTCAGGTGCAACATTCTCTTGCTTGAGTGCTTCGAGGATAGCAGCACCAGTCACCTTGTAGTGCCAGAGGTAGTTGCCGAACTGGTCGAACTGGTTGAAAATAACAATATGGTTTCCACGTTCTGCATCGAGCTCGTGACATTTGTCAAAGATTTCCTTTACGTTGGATTCACAACCAGGAGTGGCAATGACTTCGCCTGCAACTTCCTTAAGCCAGTTGAAACGTTCCTGGCTCATCTCTTCAGGGAGAATTGCAATGGAGTCACAGTTCAGCAGTGCACTGTTGTATGCACCACCACGACAGTAGTTGCCAGTGGAAGGCCAGACAGCCTGCTGATTAACGGAATCGAAGTTTCCAGAAACCAAAGCAGGGGCGAGACAACCATACGTTGCACCAACTTTGTGTGCACCGGTTGGGAACCATTTGCCGACTAATGCAAGAATTCTTGCTTTTACACCGGTGATTTCTCGAGGAACTTCAATATAGTTCACACCCCCGAAGGTTCCGCCCTGTTTGGTAGGTTCGTTCTTCCATGTGATCCTGAAGAGGTTCAAGGGGTCGACGTCCCAAAGCCCTACATGGCTCAGTTTTTCTTTAATATCAGCGGGTACGGTTGTAGGATCCATCATCTGCTTAAAGGTAGGAAGCAAGACATTTTTCTCCCTACAACGTTGGATATTCTTCTTCCGTACTTCTTCATTGACATTCAAATTAATTAGCATGCCTATTCCTCCGTGGTGACACTTGGTTACTTTTTTTTTGACTAGTCAAGTATACCGTAAAGAGAAAAAAAGTAAAGAGAATATTCGTGAAAGTTGAATTTTTGAAAACTTATTTGCGTTAAGCGGTATTTAAAAACGCAAATACTAGCGAAAAGTGCGTTTTTTTAAAAGGACATTAATGCTATACTCATTACCGTATGGTTCTTTTTATGAACAAAATGCATCTGGAGTAATGCAATCAGAGAAAGAGAGCGAGTTTTTATATTTGTTGCGAAATGTTGCAAAAAATATTGACTTCTCTTCAAACTGCATTAGAATGAGAAAGGGTCGGGTAGTGAACCCGGCGACACCTTTTTATAGGAGTGAGTAATGGGAGACATTATGCGCCCGGTTCCCTTCACGGAACTTATTAGCCGTATCGTTGGTGAGTACAGAAATCACCATGCAATATTCGGCATTGCCGAAGAACAATTTTATCATGAGAGCGGAAAGCACAGCTTGAACGTATTCTCCCAGAGTTGTGCCACCCCCTGCGGACCAGCTGCAGGCCCCCATACCCAGTTGGCCCAGAATATCATTGCAAGCTATCTTGTCGGTGGCCGATTCATGGAGTTGAAAACAGTACAGGTGCTCGATACATTGGAAATTGAGAAGCCCTGTATTGATGCACGAGATGAAGGATACAACGTAGAGTGGTCCAGTGAATTCACCCTCTCTAAAGCATGGGATGAATATGCGAAGGCTTGGATTATCCTTCATCTGCTTGAAGCAGTCATGCAGAACGGGAAATTTGAGAAACCTTCCTTTATCTTTAACATGTCTGTAGGCTATAACCTAGAAGGTATCAAGACGGATAAGATGCAGAAATTCATCGATTCCATGATTGATGCACGCAAGGACGAACGTTTCGTAGAATACTTGAATGAGTTGGAAGCACTTTTAGAAGAAGGTTTGTTCGAAGGCACTCCCTGGGAAGGCCTTGAGAAGAAGGTCGAAGGCATCAGCAAAAAGATCAGCTGGAATATCAGCCCATCGACCACCCTCAGCACCATGCATGGATGCCCTCCAAAAGAGATTGAAGCAATCTGTACCTATATGCTTACTGAAAAGAAAGTCGACACCTTCGTGAAACTTAATCCAACATTGCTCGGATTTGATACTGTCCGCAAAATCCTTGATGATCTAGGGTTTGACTACCTTACCATTAGCAGAGAGAGCTTTGAACATGACCTGCAGTATCCTGATGCCATTGCGATGTTGCATCGCTTGGTGGATCTTGCAAAGAAAGAAGGAAAGGGTTTTGGTGTAAAACTGACCAACACTCTTGGGTCAGTCAATGACCAGGGCGTACTTCCCGGTGGTGAGATGTACATGTCGGGTCGTGCCTTGCTTCCCATCTCCACAACGGTGGGACTCAAGCTCAGCAAGGAATTTGACGGCAAACTTCCCATCAGTTACAGCGGTGGAGCCAATGCCTTTACCATTAAAGCCCTGTTCGAGAGTGGTATCAGACCCATTACCTTGGCAACCGATATGCTCAAGCCCGGTGGATATACCCGCATGAAGCAACTCGTGGAAATCTTGGAAACGAGTGACGCCTGGGAAATGGATGGTATTGATGTCAAGAAACTTGAGAAGCTCTCTGAAGATGCACGAGATGGAAAGTATGCGGTGACTGAAAAAGACTTCAGGGGAACTGATACCGTAAAGATTGGGGAGAAGCTCCCCCTCTTTGATTGTTATGTTGCTCCTTGCCAAACAGCATGCCCTATTCATCAGGACGTACCAGAGTATGTACAGCTTGTTGGACAGGGCCGCTATGGCGAAGCCTTGGCAGTCATCTATGACAAGAATGCCCTTCCTGCTATCACCGGCCACATCTGTGACCACCAGTGCCAGCTGCACTGTACCCGTATGGATTATGAAGGCGCCGTACGTATTCGTGATATGAAGCGGATAGCTGTAGAAAACGGATTTGAAGAGTACAAGCAACTGTGGGAAGGCCCGACCGATAAGGCTGACATCAAGGCAGCAGTTGTTGGTGCAGGTCCTGCAGGGCTTTCTGCAGCATATTTCCTCGCTCGAGCTGGTTTTGATACTGCAGTTTTTGAAAGGGAAGAGAGTGCAGGTGGTGTGGTACGCCATGTCATTCCTGGATTCCGTCTTCCTGTGGAAGCTATTGAGAGTGATGTCGAGTTCATCAAGGCGCATGGAGTACAGTTCAACTATGGAGTCGATTCAGAGAAAATGACGGTAGAGGCGCTGCGTTCGCAAGGCTATACCTATATCTTCTATGCGATCGGAAGCGAAGTTGACAATGACATCCCCCTGCAGGGTGACCGAAGCAGGGTAAGACCCTCTCTCGCATTCCTCTCTGCATTCAGGAAAGACCCCTCAACACTCTCACTCGGCAAACATGTCGTGGTTGTCGGTGGGGGTAACACCGCGATGGACAGCGCACGCGCCGCGACCAGAATCAAGGGAGTTGAGAAAGTTTCCGTAATCTACCGTAGAACAGAGAAGGAGATGCCGGCCGACCTTGAAGAGTATGGTATGGCAAAGGAAGAAAATGTTGAATTCATCTTCTTGGCAAATCCTGAACGTTTCGATGGAAACATGCTTACCGTACGCAAGATGAAACTTGGTGAAAAGGATTCCAGTGGGAGACGAAGACCTGTAGCAACTGACGAGACGTTCACCATTGAAGCTGACACCATGATTACTGCAATTGGTGAGCATGCCGATGCAGAGAAACTTACTTGGTACGGAGTGCCTGTCAACGAAAAAGGTTGGGTTAAGGCAGATGAAGAGACCAAGGAATCAGAAGTTTCCGATGTGTACATCATTGGTGACGCCCAGAGTGGTCCTTCCACTGTTGTCAGGTGTATTGCAAGTGCCCGAGCAGCCGTTGAGGCAGCCATCGACAAGGTGCTTGGTCCTGAAGAGGATGAACATGAACATGTGCACGATGAGCATTGTGATCACGACCATGAAGACGATGATGATGCATTCGAAGAAGAAGAAGAGATGAGCGACGAGGACAGGGTACAACTCGAACAGGATGAAAATGAGTTCTTTGCTGAAGTGACTGATAAAAAGAGCCATATACTCACTTCTAAGGAGTTCACCGATAAGGAATTTGCAGCCACTGAAGCTGCTAGATGCATGGAATGCTCCTATCTCTGTAATAAGTGTGTGGATGTATGTCCTAACCGTGCAAATGTAGCAATCGATGTAAGAAACATTGGTTTGTTTGCAGACCCATTCCAGATTCTTCACCTCGATGCATACTGCAACGAGTGCGGCAACTGTGAAACATTCTGCCCTTATGATGGAGGTCCTTATCGAAAGAAGTTTACGCTCTTTAGCCGAAAGGATGATTTTGAGAGCTCAGAGAACAGTGGTTTTGTTGTTGAGGATGAAGATATCCTGGTTCGCCTTGATGGAAAAATCTACGAGTGCGAGATAGATGGAGACGGTATCCTGGTAGGAGAAGAGGAAGGCATTACTGACGAAGTTGCAGCCTTGATTGAAGAGGTTTACACCTCATACAACTACCTGCTTGGGTACGTACAAGCGTAAGGAGGAACATGTGGCTACTACGGTAATCAAACAAACTCGGATCATGCAGACCCAGCCGCCTTTTGAGGTGCAACAAGGTGTAGACATCGTCATCGTTGATGATGTCATCACCAAGGTAGGCAAGGGTGTAGCAGAGAACATACAGGCAGACAAAGTTATTGATGGAAGAGGCAAGACGGTAATCCCAGGCAATGTTTGTTCCCATCATCACTATTATTCAGGGCTTTCCAGAGGCATGCTTGCCTCTGCAGGCCCGCAGACCGACTTCATTCAGATCCTAAAGGAGTGGTGGTGGCGTATCGATCGTGCATTGGATGAGGAGGCTTGTTACTACAGCTCCTTGATCAGCTCGATTGATGCCATTGCAAGTGGAACCACTACCTGCATTGACCACCATGCAAGCCCATCTTACATTGCCGGATCCTTGGACACCATTGCCAAAGGTATGGAAGAGGTTGGGGTACGCGGAGCTACCTGCTACGAAGTCACCGACAGAAATGGTGGAATGAAAGAAGTTGAAGCCGGCATCGAGGAGAACGTTCGATTTGCCATGGCTGCAAAAAGTAGTTCATTGGTTCGTGGAATGATCGGGGGACACGCCCCATTCACCATTCCTGATGCCGGATTGAAGCTAATGAGTGAGGCAATGACTGAAACAGGTGCAGGCCTGCATCTCCATGTTGCAGAAGACAGGTATGATGTTTTGCACAGTCATCATATGTACAATCTAGATATCGTAGACCGATTGGAAAAATTTGGGCTTTTGACTGATAACACTCTCTTGGTGCATGGCCTTTGGTTGAATGAAGCCGAGGTAGAAAAGATCAACGCACATGGTACGTTCCTTGCGCACAATGGCCGCAGCAACATGAACAACAACGTTGGTTACTTCAAACAAATCCAGAAGGTTGACAATTTGGTGATTGGAACAGATGGCTGCGGTGGAAATATGTTCGAAGAGCTCAAGATAGCCTTCTTCAAGCATAAAGATCAGGGTGGTTCTTGGTGGCCTGCCGATTTTGTGACCGCCATGAGTCGTGGCAACCAGTTGGTTGAGAAATATTTTGATGGAAAGTACGGGAAGATTGCTGCAGGTTATAAAGCTGATTTGAACATCTGTGACTACCATGCACCAACCCCACTGGTGGCAGACAATGCTGCAACCCATTTTGTATGGGGTATGAGCAGCAACTGTGTGGAAAGCGTCATGGTCGGCGGAAAACTGGTGATGGAAAACCATCAATTCCCTGGTCTTGATGTACAGAAAATTTACGATGAGGCAGCAAAAGTTGCAGGGCGTGTTTGGGAAAAAGTTAATACAATTGCTCCGTAACGGTCTGATTACGACGCACAAGAGAATAGAGGAAGAAAGAGGTAAAATAACATGACAATTCAGGAACAAATTAGGGCAAAGGCTGCTGAGTATCGCGATTACACGGCATTGAATCTCTCAAAGATGGTGCAAACCAAGAGCTACAGCTCCCAGGAAGAGGATGTTTGCCGTCTCATCGTCACCCTTTGTGAAGAAGCTGGTTTCGATGAAGTGTATATTGATGGATTGGGCTCAGTAATCGGCCGCGTTGGCAATGGTCCCAAGAAGCTTGCCTTTGATGCCCATATTGATACAGTTGAGGTTGGAAATCTGAAGAACTGGGATTTCGATCCCTTCAGTGGTGAGATCAAGGATGGTAAGGTCTGGGGTCGTGGTTCAAGCGATCAAAAGGGTGGTGCAGCTTCCATGATCACAGCCGGTAGGATTCTTAAGGAGCTTGGCTATAGTGGAGAGTATACTGCATACTTCACTTTTACCGTCATGGAAGAAGATTGTGATGGCATGTGCTGGAAGTACCTCATTGAGGAAGAAAACTTCAAGCCCGATTTGGTAGTGTCCACAGAACCTACCACCTGCCGCCTCTATCGTGGTCACCGTGGGCGTATGGAAATCAGGGTAATCCTCAAGGGTATCTCCTGTCATGGCAGTGCACCTGAGCGTGGTGTGAGTGCAGCCTACAAGGCAGCCAAAGCCGCTCTTGCCATTGAGCAGTTGAACAAAGACCTCAAGCCGGATGCAGAGAACTTCCTTGGTAAGGGAACCGTCACCGTCAGTCAGATGGATGTAAAGGGACCAAGCCAATGTGCTGTCGCTGACTACGCAATGCTCTATCTTGACCGCCGTCTTACTTGGGGGGAGGATGCTGAGCTTGCTATTGGACAGGTACGTGAGTATATCAGCAAGGCAACCGGTGATGATCCAGAGTCTATCGTCGTTGAGATGCCCAACTATGAGAAGATTGGTTGGACCAAGAAAGAGTACTCGCAAGAGCTGTACTTCCCCACTTGGAAGATTGATGCAGACCACCCTCTGGTAGAAGCTGGTGTTGCCAGCCATGAAGCTCTCTTTGGAAAGAAGCCCGTAGTAGATAAGTGGACATTCTCCACCAACTTGGTTGCTACCACTGGCCGTCATAAGATCCCTGCTATTGGTTTCGGCCCTGGTGATGAGTCCCAGGCTCATGCGCCAAATGAAATCAACCGTGTAGATGATCTTGAGATTTGTGCTGCATTCTATGCAATGCTTCCCTACTCATTGGAGAAGTAGTACGTAGAATAATACTCGATGAATATGGTATACTACAGCCACAGGGTAAGAAGCCTTGTGGCTGTTTGGAGCATATGATGTTTCATTGTTTATGATATAAGATAATGGTGAAACATAAGAACTAGCCCGGCAGGTGCAAAAGGGGCTCTGCCTGCAGGGTATCCAGAAAGAACCAAGGTTGTGGAGTTGCCCCCTTCCTTCTCCACTCCTTCCTTGCGGAACTACCCGCATGCCGTCCTCATAAAGTATTGCAAGTGTAGCATCGACGACCATTTGTCGTGTCCTTGCAGGAAGAAGGAGATATACAGGCATGAGTTCCTTGCTTCTTTTGAAGAACATTTACTGTCTACAACCTACATTCGATGGCAAGAAATATTGGGGCGCCGATTTGTTGATTGAAAACAACAAGGTTGCCAAAATTGCTCCCGAGGGTGGACTTGCTGCTCCAGCAAAGGGTCGCACGATCGACTGTTCTAACCATGTGGTTATCCCAGGTTTGGTCAACACCCACCACCATTTTTATCAAACACTGACCAGAAATCATCCAGCTGTGCAGAATGCAAAGCTCTTTGATTGGCTGACGTTCCTCTACGAGGTGTGGAAATATGTGGATGAAGAAGCAGTCTACTACTCATCGATGCTTGCAATGGCCGAGCTGATGAAGACTGGATGTACACTTACCACTGACCACCACTACCTCTATCCACGCTCCTTCAAGGGAGATCTTATGGGTCTGCAATTTGAGGCTGCAGATACCTTGGGAATGCGTTTCAGTCCCACACGAGGTTCCATGAGTTTGAGCAAAAAGGATGGGGGACTTCCTCCTGACAGCGTTGTCCAGACTGAGGATGAGATCCTTGCAGATAGTGAGCGGTGCATCAAGACCTATCATGACAGCGCTCCGGATGCTATGCACAAGATAGCCCTGGCTCCTTGCAGCCCCTTCAGTGTCACCAAGGACTTGATGACAAAGACCGCTGAACTTGCAAGGAAGTATGGAGTACGTTTGCATACCCACCTCTGTGAGACCTATGATGAAGCTGATTTCTGCCAGGAGATGTATGGGATGCGTCCTCTTGCTCTGATGCAGGAGTGTAACCTTATCGGGGACGATGTCTTTTATGCCCATGGCATCCACTTCAATGATGAAGAACTGGAAATCCTCGCAAAGACTGGATCTCATATTGCTCATTGTCCTTCCTCGAACATGCGTCTGGGGAGTGGTATCTGCCGTGTGAAGGAGATGTTGCCGATGGGGATCAATGTAGCGGTTGCAGTAGATGGAAGTGCAAGCAATGACAGTTCCGATATGCTCGCAGAGGTCCGCCAGGCGATGCTCCTCCAGCGTGTGCGGTATGGCTCGGATGCACTGAGTGCAGATGAGGCCTTCACCATGGCAACAGAGAATGGTGCAAAAGCACTGAACTTCTCCAACGTTGGCCGTCTGGAAGAAAGTTGGGCTGCGGATCTGGCAATCTTTGATGTTTCTACATTGCCATACGCAGGAAGTCAGAGTGATCCTGTTGCAAGTTTGCTTTTCTGTGGAACCAACCACAACACAGATTACACAATTATCAACGGAAAGGTTGTAGTCGACCACGGGCAGCTGGTCGGATATGACGAGCAGGAACTTGCTGAAAAGGCAAATGCCATCAGCAAGCGTATGATGGAACAGGCTGCCAATGAGGAGGCTGTATGATACAGGAATATCTCATAGCGAATACTACTGAAGACGCTTTGAACAAGAAGCGCTCCAATGCAAAAAGTATATTTTATGCCGGGGGGACGGAGATCAACCGTCTTCACTCAACCGTTGAAGGACAGACTGCTATCAGCCTTTCCAAGCTTGGTTTGGATACCATCACTGATGAGGGATCCACCATCAAGATTGGTAGCATGGTGAGCCTTCAGCAGTTGATCGACTCACCACTGATTCCTACATGGCTAAAGGATGCAGCTCGATTTTGCGGATCCTTCACCAAAAGGAACATGGCCACCATTGGGGGCAACCTTGCCATCATGAGCGATCACTCCTATCTTGCTCCAGCATTGATTGCAAGCCGTGCACGGTTGCTTACAGCCAATCTGACTGAGAAGGGTGTATACAGTGAGGACAACATCCCAATCCGTGAGTACCATGCCTATCACAAACAATTCGCAGGTACATTGTTGTTGGCAGTCAGTCTCTCCAAGGATGACCGGTTTGTGGGGACTCTGCGCTATGCATTGAGTAGTCAGAATCGTGCGGCGGTTACGGTTGGATTCAGTGCAACCAAAGACAATGAGCAGGTTATTGATCATGTACGAGTGTTTGTCGCTGTACACGGAAAAGGTGTCCAACGACTCGAGAAGGTGGAAAATGCTATCGAGAACGGTGAACTGACTTCAAGAGAAGATGTACAACTTGCAGTTCGACATACTGTTGAAGTTGTGGATGATATGACAGGCAGCTCCGATTACAAGCGCTACATCGCAAGTGAAGGGGTGGGACAACTCTTCTCTGCATTTCTCAAAGGAGGTGCACAATGAACACAATTGTCTGTACTGTAAATGGTAAGAAACATACAGTGACTTGCAAGCAGTCGGAAAGCTTGCGTGAATTGCTTGTTCGATTGGGATATACCAGCGTCCGTGACAGTGATGATAGGGAAGGCTTTGCCGGCAGTGATACCGTCATTTACAATGACGTTCCTGTCTATGCCAATCTAATGCTCGCTGTCCAGGCTGATGGAGCTGAGATTAAGACGGCTGAATCAATGGGTACGAGCCGGAATCTGAATGTTATCCAGCAGGCAATGATTGACGCAGGTGTAGTGCAGAGTGCCTACAATGCCCCTGCTGCAGCCTTGCTCCTTACCTGGTTGCTTGAACATGAGAGTAATCCTAGCAAGGAACAGATCAAGCAGGTACTCAGTGGTATCTTCATCCGTGATGCGGGGTATGAACATTACTATCTGGCAGTGAAGCTCGCGTTGGAGAAAATGCAGAGTGGATCCTACAAGAGCGAGATTTCTCCTTCTTTCAGAGATGAACTGACCTATGTCGGGAAGCCCAAAGGGAAGGTTGATGGGCCACAATTGGTTGCAGGCGAAGCCAGCTTTGTTGAAGATAGAGTATTACCGGGATATCACTCAATGGTAATCCTTCGCAGTCCATATGCTCATGCCTACATCAAAAAAATCGATACCAAGGAAGCATTAGCAATGGAAGGTGTGGTTACCATCATAACTCATGAGAACTGTCCCGATGTATTTTATATGCAGGCAGGACAGGGGAACCCCGAGCCCAGTCCACATGACCGCAGGTTGCTCAATAGAAAGGTCCGCCATGTTGGTGACCGTGTAGCAGCAATCGTAGCAGAAACCTATGAGCAGGCAATCGCTGCTCGTGATGCAATCAAGGTGGAGTATGAGGTTCTCAAACCGGTATTCACTGTAGAGGAAGCAATGGAAAAGGGTGCTCCTCGTGTCCATAATGGGGTCGTGGAGTACCGCAGTGGTGCTCCTGAGAATTTGGAAGAGTACAACAAGGATGCTGATCCCAGGGATGGAAAGGTTGTCTACCAGTTCCCGCTCCATGGTGACATCAGAAGAAACATTGCTGCTGCCGCACATGGCCAGATAGGGGATGTGGAAAAAGGTTTCAAGGAAGCTGATGTAGTGGTGGAGGAAACCTACCAGACCAGTCAGATTCAGTGTACTCCACTTGAACCACACCTTGCCTATGCAAGGATTGATGGAGGACGATTGGTCATGAATGCCTCCACCCAGGTTCCTTATCATGTAAGGAGAATAGTCTCTTGGGTCTGCCAGATTCCTGAGAACAAGATTCGAATCATCAAGGAACGTGTCGGTGGTGGGTATGGAAGCAAGCAGGATATCCTGGTTGAGGATTTGGTTGGCTATGCCACATGGATTACTGGTAAACCAATCTACTATCGCAATACACGTGAGGAAGAGTTTATCGCGAACTCTACCCGTCACCCCATGCGTATGACGGTCAAGATGGGCGGGAAAAAGGATGGTACCATCACAGCCGTTTACATGGACGTGAGGGCCAATACCGGTCCATATGGAAACCATTGTCTTACCGTTCCGATGAATGCCTGTAGTAAAACCTTGCCTTTGCTCAAGTGTGACAACATGAAGTTTGATGTGACTACGTATTACACGAACATTCCTCCTACGGGAGCTTATCAGGGCTATGGTGCCCCTAAGGGTACATACGCTCTGATGGTTTGTATGGCAGAGTTGGCAGACAAGCTGGGAATCGATTACTACGACATGGCCATGAAGAACAAGGTGGAACCAGGCTATATGCTTGAGATTCTTAAAGGCCTTGGAGAAGGTCGTGAAGGAAATGTGGTTCCTGTCGGCTCCTGTGGTTTGGAACAGGCGCTCACCCAGGGTGCGAAGATGATCGAGTGGGGTAAGAAGGTTGACTCCAAGGACCCCGACTGGAAGGTAGGCAAGGGTTTTGCAATGATTCAGCAGGGAAGCGGCCTCCCTGGACTCGATCACTCCAATGCTTGGGCAAAACTGCTGACAGATGGAACGTTCCAGATCTTCAGTGGCGGTGCCGATTTGGGTACGGGGCTGGATACCATCAGTGCGAAGATGATCAGTGAGGCATTCTGCGTACCTTTGGACAAGGTAACCGTTACCAGTGGTGATACTGACAGCTGTACCTTCGATACTGGTGCTTATGCGTCCAGTGGCACCTACTTCAGTGGTGGTGCCAGCTATAAAGCTGCACAGGACTTGAAGAAAAACCTGCTTGATGAGGCTGCCTACCAGATGGGAGAGAAAGCAGAGGACTTAATCCTCCGTTCTCCCGGTGAGGTGTACAGCACCAAGAGTGGTAAGACACTTGACTATGCAACACTCAGTCATGATGCGCTTACCGGTACGGGTCGTGGTCAGGTAATGGGGAAGGGTTCCTTCACAACCAACCACAACTCCATCCCCTATGGTGCTCACTTTGTACAAGTTGCTGTAAACGTTAGAACCGGACAGGTGAAGGTGCAGAAGTACTACGCATTGCAGGATGCCGGTACCCCGATTAATCCGGAGTTGGCACTCTGCCAGATGTATGGTGCATCCCTGAAGTCCATCGGACATTCACTCTATGAGCAAATGTTGTTGGATGAAAATGGTGTATGTATCAATCCCACATTCAGTGAATACGGTGTCCCTATGATTGCCGAACAACCCGAGGATTTCAAAGCCATTTTGATCGATATCAATGATGAGGTAGGTCCCTATGGTGCTAAATCCATCAGTGAGATTGCAACCAACGGAGCAGCTCCCGCACTTGCCATTGCAATACACGATGCAGTAGGTGTTTGGATGCGGAGTTGGCCCTTCTCACCGGAGAAAATCTTGAAGGAGCTTGGCAAGATGTAACGGAAGCTTGCAACAAACTGCAACATAAATCTAGACAATGGTGCACTGCCATGGTATAGTGCCATTGTCTGGATTTTTTATGATTCAAAACGTACGGAGGTTTCCCCACATGAAGGACAAAGCCACAATTAAACAGATGATCGAGGAACTGAAAACCCTCAAGACTGACAACATGTATCTCAATGACTTTTTCCACACTTGGAAAGAGAGTGATGACGAAATTGCTGCTGTATTTCAGGTAGCAGAAGTACTACGTGCATTGCGCGAGAACAATATTTCCACCAAGGTGTTCGACAGTGGACTTGGTATCTCCGTATTCCGTGACAACTCCACAAGAACACGGTTCAGCTTTGCAAGTGCCTGTAACCTGCTTGGTCTCGAGGTTCAGGACCTTGATGAAAAGACCAGTCAGATTGCACACGGTGAGACCGTTCGTGAGACTGCCAACATGATCAGCTTCATGGCTGATGTCATCGGTATACGTGATGACATGTACATCGGCAAGGGTCACACCTACATGAAGACGGTTGCCGAGGCTGTGCAGGATGGTTACGACGACGGTGTCCTTGAACAGAGACCTACCTTGGTCAACCTTCAGTGCGATATCGACCACCCAACCCAGAGCATGGCTGACATGCTGCATGTCATCAACCACTTTGGTGGTGTTGAGAACCTCAAGGGTAAGAAAGTTGCCATGACATGGGCTTACAGTCCTTCCTATGGCAAACCGCTTTCTGTCCCCCAGGGCATTATTGGACTGTTCACCCGTTTTGGCATGGATGTCGTACTTGCCCACCCAGAAGGGTACAATGTAATGGCTGATGTGGAAGAGGTCGCTGCAGAGAACGCAAAGAAGAGTGGTGGTTCCTACAAGCGCGTAGATTCCATGGCTGAAGCATTCAAGGACGCAGATATTGTCTATCCCAAGAGCTGGGCTCCCTTTGCTGTCATGGAAGAGAGAACCAAGATTGTTGAGCAGGGTGACCAGGAGGCTTTGAAGGCACTGGAGAAGCGCTGCTTGGCAAACAACGCCAAATTCAAGGATTGGACTTGTACTGAAGACTTAATGAAGACCACCAAGGACGGAAAGGCTCTCTACATGCACTGCCTACCCGCTGACATCACTGGTCTCTCCTGTAAGGAAGGCGAAGTCGAGGCTTCAGTGTTTGACCGGTATTTGGTACCTCTGTATAAGGAAGCCAGTTACAAGCCGTACATTATTGCTGCTATGATCTTCCTTGCAAAGTTCCAGAATCCTTCTGCAAAGCTGGAAGAGTTGCTTGAGGCTGCTGTAAAGCGCATCAAATAATCTGTGTTTCAAAATTGTCTAGGGTTATTGAGCCGGGATTAACTCCCGGCTCAAGCTATTTCAGGTACGTTCCACAAGCTGTACACGGACTCCATTAGGGTCATGTACAAAACAAAAACGAAGTGAAGGATTTGGGGCAAAGGGGCCTTCCGCTATGGGAATTCCTTTTTCCTTGAGCATTTCCATGAACGCATCGAGATTTTCTACAGACAATCCGATGCTGATGTTTTTCCCGCTCGAAAAGGACTCTTCCCCTTCGTGATAGATCAACTCAATCTTTGTTTCCCCATCTCCCAAGAACACAATCTCACCAGAAGGCATTTTCATCCTGTTGTTTATCGGGAGTGAAAGTACATTCTGGTAGAATTCCAAGCTTTCTTCCATACTCTTTACCGTTATCGTTGTCCAAAGATATTCCATATTTTCCTCCTATGGTTGTATATGATTAGCTGTACAATATGCTGTAGAAAACGCTGCTTGAAGGTTGTAGCCACCACTCTGTCCATCAACATCCAAGATTTCACCACAGAAGTGGAGGTGGTCCATTACCTTTGACTCCATGCTTCCCCTCTCTACCTCTTTGAGGCATACTCCACCAGAGGTAACCATTGCAGCATTGAAACCTTTGATGCCTTTGATGATGAACCTTCTCTCTGTAATCGCTCTTATAAGATTCTGTCGCTGCCGTTTGTTTAGATTGGCAGGAGTAATGGTGGCTTCAAAATCCAGTTCCTCAACTACTTGCTGAGCAAGGGATGCTGCTAGGCCGAATTCCTTGAGGATGGTAGTGATCTGCTTCTTGGGTTGTGAGGTCAGTAGAACAAGTAGCTGTTCGGGAACGTGCACCTTGTGTTCAAGAGGCACCAAGGAAAACGTAATGGAATCCCCAGCCTTGAGCTCACGGCTGGATGTAAGAATCAAAGGGCCAGAAAGTCCATCGTGGGTAAAAAGGATATCCCCTGTTGCTTGCAGGAAGCGTTTCTTTTCACCAGCGTGATGAAATTCTGCATAGGCAGAGCGGACTGCATTTCCCGCGAGGTGTGTCCAATGATACGCTTCCACCATGATGGCGGCAAGTGCTGGCTTTGGGGGAATGATGGAGTGACCAAGTGCCTTAGCAATAGCATAGCCACTTCCATCACTGCCTGTTATCGGATAACTCATTCCTCCAGTAGCCAACACGAGATTCCTGCTGGTAATAACTCCACCTTCGGTTTGCACACTAAAATGATCTCCGTCTCGAATGACTGAAGTAATCTTGGAGTTGTACTGGATTTTGGCTTTGCTTTCCCTGACCAACATATCCCTGACCTCGTGGGCATCCAACGAAGCCGGGAATACTTTCCCATCTTCCCTGACTGTTAAGGGTACCCCCCTGGTCTCAAACCATTGCATGAGTGCCGAGGGGGGAAAAGCCTGGAAAGAAGGGAGCAGAAAATTACGTTGGGCTCTGCTCCCAAAATGCTGCAGGAACGCTTCAATCGATTGCGTATTGGTAAGATTACACATACCACCACCGGTTATCAGGAGCTTCTTGCCTGCAGTTTCCCTGTGTTCGAGCAACAATGCATTGGAAGTGGGAAGATTTGCCGCAAGAAACAAGCCCGCTGCCCCTCCTCCGATGATCACTACATCATACATGGTGACTTAAATATCCATAGTATGGCTTGAACCAGGAGACAAATGCCTCAAGCCCTTGTTCAAGCGGTGTATTGGGTCTGAAATCAAAATCTTCCATCAAGTCAGTAACATCGGCATAGGTTTGGTACACATCCCCTGGTTGCATCGGAAGGTACTCCTTCTCAGCGGTCTTTCCCAGGCACTGTTCCAATGTTTCGATGAACTGCCTTAACCTCACCGGTTTGTTGTTGCCTATGTTGTAGATCTTGTATCGATCCTTTGCCTCATTCTCTTCTGGTGGGTTGGGAATGATGTGTTCCAGTGCTGTGATAATGTCATCAATATAGGTGAAATCACGCCACATGTCCCCGTGGTTGAATACTGTAATGCTCTTCCCTTCCATAATCCGTTTGCTGAATGAAAAGTATGCCATATCCGGTCTTCCATAGGGGCCATAGACCGTGAAAAACCTGAGTCCTGTAGTTGGTATATGATAAAGATGCGTATACGCGTGGGCCATCAGCTCATTGGATTTCTTGGTAGCAGCATAGAGGCTTACAGGATTGTCAACTTTATCGTTCGTGGAGTAGGGAATCTTGCTGTTCAAACCGTAAACGGAACTGCTGCTGGCATACACCAGATGTTTTACAGCATGATGGCGACAACATTCCAGGATATTGAGGAATCCTACAAGGTTTGACTGAAGGTACACATAAGGATTGTCGATACTGTGCCTCACCCCTGCTTGAGCAGCAAGGTTAATGACATGGGTTACCTGATGACGGGTGAAAATAGTATCGATCTCTTTCCTGTCTGCAAGATCGACTTTGTAGAAGAAGAACTGTTCACAAGCCAGCAGCCTAAGTCGGTCTTCCTTGAGCGTGACCTCATAGTAGTCATTCAGATTGTCTACCCCAATGACGGTGCACCCAAGGCCTAGCAATCGTTTGGTGAGATGGAAGCCGATAAAACCGGCAGCACCGGTAACCAAATATATTGCATCAGTATCCAACCGCATCATGTTAGGGCGCATATAATTCTCCTCAATGAGTGTTATTGTACCGCAGAAAGAAGATGATGGGTAGGGGATAAAAAATTGGACCTCCCGAGAAAAGGAGGTCCATAGGAACAGAGCAGATGCTCTTAGAGGGCGCCGAAGATAATCTTTATCACGAACAGCGCGAAAACAACCCAAGTCATCTTTGAAATGTCTTTGGTCTTCTTGGTGAACAGCTTAAGCAATACGAAGGAAAGAATACCGAACATGATACCATCGGCAATACTGTAGGCTACGATCATAAAGATCATGGTCAGGAATGCCGGGATGGCTTCAGTCATATCGTCCCACTCGATATCCTTTACCGGGCTCATCATCATAACACCGACGATGATCAGGGCAGGTGCAGTAGCTGCACTAGGAATAGAGCCGAACAACGGTGCGAGGAACAAGGAAAGTGCAAAAAGAACAGAAACCGTCAAAGCGGTCAAACCGGTTCTTCCGCCTTCAACAACACCACTGGAAGATTCAACAAATGTGGTGACGGTGGATGTTCCGAGGATTGCACCTGCGGTAGTTCCGATTGCATCAGCGAAGAGAGCTTCCTTACAATTGGGGATGGATCCATCTTCCTGGATCATGTCAGCCTTGGTGGCACAACCGATCAAGGTTCCAACCGTATCGAACATGTCCACAAACAAGAACGTGAAGACAACGACTACGAAGTCAATGCTCAAGATGTTTGAGAACTCGAACGGGAAGAAGTAGGGGGCTGGAGGGAGGAAGGAACCGCCAGCATACTTGGTGATTCCAAAAGGAATGCCGATGATAGTGGTTACAATGATACCAATCAAGAGTGCTCCATTTACCTTGTGAGCCAAGAGGATGCCGGTAATGACCAGACCAACCATGGCGAGGCCGGAAGCTCCACTGAACCAGTCAGGATTCAAGGAAACCAAGGTGGCACCTCCAACGATGATTCCGGCGTTCTGCATACCAATGAAGGCAATGAAGAGGCCGATACCAACGCCAATCGCGCGTTTAAGGTTTGCTGGGATGCTGTTGACTATTGCCTCACGGATATTGGCAGCGGTAAGGATCAAGAAAATGATACCTTCAACGAATACTGCCGTAAGGGCGAACTGCCAAGTGTAACCCATACCGAGAACAACGGTGTAGGTAAGGAAGGCGTTCAGGCCCATTCCGGGGGCGAGCGCGAATGGTAGATTGGCCAAGAGAGCCATTACCAAGGTTGCGAGTGATGCAGCAATTGCAGTTGCAGCAAATACTTTGGAGAAATCCATTCCGGCTTCGGAAAGGATGCCTGGGTTGACGGCAAGAATGTAAGCCATGGTCAAAAAGGTAGTAATACCTGCCATAACTTCAGTCTTGACGGTCGTGTTTCGTTCTTTGAGCTTGAAAAACTTTTCCATCGATGCACTCCTTGCAGATGTTTAGGTTGATACCATTCTACCCTATCTATGGTAAATCGTACAGAAAAATCGTTACAATTGTTATATAACCAAATTATTGGGTATAATTTTAGGAATGTTGCTAAATTATTAGAAAAAATTTTGCTATATAGCGAATAATATGTATATCACTATCAATACAAATTCTTATTCCCCAGCGGAGCGAGAGGAAAGGAATCAGCATAATGGTTCCTCTGCCGAGCGAGAGCCGGGAAAGCAAGGTGAGATACCTCGTCCCTTGGGGTGGAAAAGGAGGCAACGCCTCCTGAGTCCATGGCTTGCCCTGAGGTATTGATACCTTTCATTTATATTGTATAAATACGAAGCAAATTAGTCCTTGAAGAATTATCGTGAAGTGATACACTACTAGAAAGACGTTGCAGAATGTTGCAGAAGGAGCGCGCATGGTTACCAAGAAAATAGTGCAGGAAGTGATAGAAACTGCGGCAAGAAGGCAAAAAGCACAATTGTGTATCACTGGTGCCCATATATTGGATGTATATAACAAGGAGTGGTTTGAGGCAGACCTCCTCGTTCAAGACGGATATATTGCCGGATTTGCTGCTAGTGGCCAGGGAGAGGCAGAAACAATGGTTGACGCAGGGGGACGATATCTCTTGCCAGGCTTCATTGACAGTCATGTGCACATTGAGTCCAGCCACGCCACTCCTGAGGAGTTTTCCAATATAGTCGTCCCCTGTGGGACTACCACAGTGGTTGCAGACCCCCATGAAATCTGCAACGTCTGTGGTCTTGATGGGCTCTCCTATATGTTGGAAGCATCCAAGAATACCGCCCTTCAAGCGTTCTTCATGGTCCCCTCCTGTGTTCCTGCTACCGCGTTCGAGCATAGTGGGGCTGTCCTTAAAGCTGAGGATATCAAGGAAGCATTGAACCATGACCGGATTCTTGGCTTGGGTGAGATGATGGATTTCCCCGGGGTAGTGGCTGCAACAGATTTGGTTCTGGATAAGATTATGGAGGCCAAACGTCTGCATAAGGTGATCGATGGCCATAGCCCGGCGATCAGTGGTGCAGAGCTGGATGCCTATGCAAGCACGGGAATCCTTACCGACCATGAGTGCGAAAATGAACAAGAATTACACGATCGTATCCGTCGAGGTATGTATGTCATGCTCCGTGAGGGTTCAGCATGCAAGAATGTGCTGATGCTCCTGGGAGGAGTGACGGCAAGAAACAGCAGACGCTGTATCTTCTGTACTGATGATAGGCAGCCGAAAAGCATTCTCACCGATGGACATATCAACAACAACGTTCGCATCGCAGTGCAGGATGGTCTTGATCCTATTGAAGCCATCTGCATGGCAACCATCAATAGCGCTGATTGCTATCATCTTACTGACCGAGGTGCAATTGCTCCTGGCAAACGGGCAGACTTCTTGCTCTGTAATGACCTGAATGAGTTCACCATGCACCAGGTCTATGTGAAGGGAAGTCTTGTAGCTGAAGATGGCATCATCTGTGAAGCTTCGCAGGCTGGACGCGATAACCGCGTCTCCGGGAAGATGAATGTCAAAAGTTTCTCTGTGGAGCGTCTTCGCTTGTCTCTTTCCAGTCCACATGTACGCGTAATTGACATTATTCCAGGAGGGGTAGTTACCGGAGCAGGGGAAGCTACCGTACGGGTAGAGAATGGAAAGTGGGTTCATGATGAGAATCAGGATATCGTCAAGCTTGCTGTTGTTGAGCGACACAACGGTACGGGAAATGTTGCTCTCGCGCTCCTGCGTGGGTATGGCTTACAGGGTGGAGCGATGGCTACATCCGTAGCCCATGATTCACACAACATCATTGTCGCAGGGGATGACGATGAAGACATGGCCATGGCAGTCGAACATTTGGTATCCATCGGTGGTGGCATGGTCATTGTGAAAGGTAAAAAAATACTTGCATCCTTTGCCCAACAGGTAGCGGGTTTGATGAGCTACGAACCAGGTTCTGTAATCGCTAAACAGTTGGACAACCTTCATCATATTGCACAGGATGCACTGCATATAGGCAAGAAGATTGATCCGTTCATGACACTCTGCTTTATGTCATTACCGGTTATTCCTGCCTACAAGCTTACAGATATGGGATTGTTTGATGTAAGAAGCTTCAGCTTTGTTCCTCTGGAACTCAATAAATGAGCGTCTTAGTGCCGACTTGAGCGACAGTTAGGTCCGTGTCATAGAGGGTGGTCAGCATAGCGGTAGTGACCACCTCCTCTTTTGACCCATAACAAAGTAATCTTCCCTTCTTGACCATGGCCACATGGCTAGCCAGGTCGTAGGCAAGATTTGCATCATGAGTTGTGAACAGGAGGGTTTTACCCTTCGTATGCAACTGCTTCAAGATGGTAATAACCCGTTTTCGGTTGGCAGGGTCCAAGGCACTCGTTGGTTCATCGAGCAACAGCATAGAACTTTGCTGTGCAATAGCTCGAGCAAGGAGCAATAACTGGTGTTCTCCTCCGCTCAAGGTAGTGATATGTCGTTCCGCATAGCTCTCCAAACCCACATCACAGAGTGCCTGATAGGCTATCTCTGCATCCTCTTCGCTGGGGGTTCCCAGCCCTGAAAGATAGGGTGAGCGTCCAAACAAAACATAATCCAGCAAAGAAAAAGAAAAGTTGTATTGCTCAAATTGGGGAACCAGGGCTAACGTTCTTCCAAGCTCCTTTCGTCCATAGGAGGAAAGTGGTTTGTCATACAACGAAACTTCTGTGCTCTTCTGCCATCCCAATAGGACGTCGAGAAGCGTTGATTTACCCGCTCCATTGGAACCCAGGATTGCTACACTCTGGCCTTCCTGCACGGAAAGAGAGATGTCATCAAGCGCTTTGGTGCCGCTTGGGTAAGTAAAACTCAGATGGTTCACTGTCAAAGCATTCATGCTTTGCCCTCCTGGTGCTTGAGTGAAAGGATAATCATGAAGATAATGGCTCCAAGGAAACTGGTGAGTAAACCGATGGGAATCTCTGTAGCGAGAACTGTCCTTCCGATGGTATCACAGACCAAAAGGAAGAAAGATCCGAGAATCATGGAACCAGGAAGACTGGTGGAACTATCAGAACCAAACAGCTTGCGACCCAGATGTGGAGTGATCAAACCAACCCACCCAATGAGACCCGTGATGGAAATGGTAACGGTTGTTCCCACTGTTGCAACAATCAGGAGAATGATTCTGTCCCGCTTGGGATTCATCCCGACTGAAAAAGATGTTTTTTCCTGAAGGCTGAGCAAATTCAGTTTCCAGCGATACCCGAGCAGTATTCCCATACTGAGGATGACCACCCATAAAATTGAAAGGATTTGGCTCCATGATGCATTCCAGAGCCCACCCATCATCCAGAAGGTAATGTCCTGTAGGTCCTTCGTAGGTTCTGCCACCAATTTTACCACGCCAAGAGCACTGGAAAAGAGAGCAGAAACTGCTATTCCACTGAGAACCAACCGTAACAACCATCCGCCAAACCGAAACCGAGTAGCAATCAAATACGATGCAAGCAAGGCCAATAGCCCAAAGAATGTTGCA
Organism: Sphaerochaeta halotolerans; assembly: GCF_003429665.1. Lineage (GTDB taxonomy): Bacteria > Spirochaetota > Spirochaetia > Sphaerochaetales > Sphaerochaetaceae > Sphaerochaeta > Sphaerochaeta halotolerans. Next base: position 190,926 of record NZ_QUWK01000004.1, read on the forward strand.
CTCAGTTGAACAAGGAGTGTGGAACCGACTCCTAGGACAATCATCAATGCAGCTCCAAAGGCAGAGCCTTGGCTTACACCAAGAAAACCTGGTTCAACCAAGGGATTTGAAAAAAGCATCTGGAAGGTGAATCCGCTTGCACTAAGCATTGCCCCGGCAAGCAGGGCAAGTACAATGCGGGGAAGACGGATGCGTAGGAAGATGCTTCGTGTCATTTCATTGGTTGCCCAGTCTGTTGGAAATCTAAATCCTGCTGTGGGATACCTTCCAGCAAACAGAAATAGGAAAGCAAAGAGCAGTGTTGCTCCCAGCATCCCTAGAAGGAGTCCTGTTCTTCGTTTCCGTTCTGCTTGGTAGTGTTGGCGGGCGTTCATCGCAAGTTTATGGCAACAGATTTGCTGTAGCGATCAACCATCATCCCAAGCTTGTCCTCATCGGTGAGATTATAAAAATCCAGGTAGAAGGAAGCCACTTCCTCTCTCATATCCAAATCAGGAAAGCGTTCAGGATATACCTCACTGGCCATCCACTGCAGGCCAAGGATCCATGAGGCAACGGGTTGAATATAATTCATCATATCATAAGGACTAGCTTTTACCTGCTTGGTTTTAACTGCTCTAAGGGATGACCAGATTTCAGACGCATAGATTGCCTCTATGTACTGGTCAGTTGGGGTGCGATAGCTCACTACGATGATGATGTCAGGATCCCAAGCAGCAATTTGTTCAAAACTTACCGTCGACCAACCGTTTGCCGCCTTGTTGGATCCTTTCCATACCGCTTCAGCCCCGATGGTTTCTACCATCCAGGTCTGCATCCAGGTATCTGGGGCAATTTTATAGGAATAGGTGTTTTCTGTCGTATTTGCCTGTAGCAGCAGTACCCGTTTTTTATCCTGGGCTTTGATTGAGGCTGCTGTCTGTTTGATTGGGTTGAGCCGTTCTTCATAGAGATTGAGGATCTCTGTAGCACGGGAGTTGTTTTGCAACAATTTCCCCAGTTCAACAATTTCTCGCTTCCAATCCTCATAGGATTCAAGGTTCATCGTGAAGTTTGCCACTCCAAGTTGATCAAGCTTTCGTGCGATTGATTCAAAGTGGGTTGCCTTGGTCAGTACCAAATCACTTTGGTAGCTGGCAATCTCTTCAACACTGGCATTCTGGCTGATACGTGGGTTGTCATCCAGAGATGGCCTGATAAAGGAGAAAAAGTCTCCAAGGCCCTGGTCTGTCTTGGGGATGGTCAGCTCCATGGTGGTGACTTCAGGGAAGAGGAATAACGCATTTGCCGGCATATTGCCTGCTTTCCCTGCAATCAACACCTTTGAGGGTTTTTCCTGTAGCTTGAGTGTTCTCCCGTTGGCATCGACTGCCTGATAGTAATCACGTTCCTGTATCGCTTGTTCAGGGGCACCCTGCGCAAAAAGCAAGGCCGGAATGATGCAGAGTAGTAAGACTATGCTTCGAAATTTCATATGGTATCTCCTATGTTGCGAATGGTTGCATTTTACCATTATACATTTTAAAAGGCAATCGTAAAACAGAAGCTCTTCCCTCTTTACCACCTTGATACCTTCCGGTATTCAGTTTAGTGTATACTTACTGTATATAAGGGGCTGAATATGGAATCAACAGCATTGCAACAGAGCATTCGTTCGCTGAGAAAGCGTGCCAAACGCCTTGCATCCAGTAGTGAAACGGAACGCAACCAACTCCTTCATTTGATTGGGGAGGGACTGCGTCGTGACTGGGAAACCATCAAGGTTGCGAACGAAAGAGATATAGCTCAGGCAAAGGAATCAGGGCAGAAAGAAGCCTTGATAAAACGGTTGGTGTTCAATGAAGAGAAGCTGCATGCCTCCCTGCTTGGGTTGGAGCAGGTAGCTTCCCTGCCGGATCCTATTGGTACCATCAAGCAACGGAGAGAGCTGGATGAAGGGCTTTTGCTTGAACAGATTGCCGTACCCATTGGGGTTATCGGTATGATTTTTGAAGCGCGGCCTGATGCTTTGATCCAGATTGTTTCCCTCTGTCTCAAGAGTGGCAATGGCATTATTCTCAAGGGTGGAAAGGAAGCATTCCAGACCAATAGCGCCCTGGTAGCATCAATCCAGAAAAGCTGTAAGGATTCTTCGCTTGGCTCTGCTTGGCTGTTGTTGCTTGAAAGCCATAGTGATGTCGATACCATGCTGAGGATGGAAGGGGATATTGATCTCTTGATCCCACGAGGATCCAATGCCTTCGTTCGCTATGTCATGGACCATACCTCCATCCCTGTGCTGGGACATGCAGATGGAATTTGCCATCTCTACCTCGATGCCAAGGCTGATATCTCCAAAGCAATAGAAATTGCGTTTGACTCCAAGACACAATACCCTGCAGCCTGCAATGCAATAGAGACGCTTCTGGTACATAAGCAAATTGCTCCTGACGTCCTTCCCCTGCTTGCGGAGCGCTTCTCTGAGGCAGGAGTCATCATCCATGGGGATGAGCAAGTCTGTAAGATCATCGACTGTATCCCCTATCAGGAGGGGGATTGGAAAAAGGAATATCTTGCCCTCGAGATAAACATACATGTTGTGGAATCTCTCTCTGAGGCGATTAACCATATTGAGACCTACGGTTCCCATCATAGCGATGCCATCGTGAGTGAGGATTCAGACTCGGTAAGAAAATTCTTTACTGAGGTGGATTCTGCAGATGTCTTTGCCAATTGTTCAACCAGGTTTGCCGATGGATTCCGCTTCGGCCTTGGGTCAGAGGTGGGTATCAGTACTGCAAAGATTCACGCACGTGGGCCCGTTGGTCTGGAAGGGCTGATGACAACCAAATATCTCGTTATGGGAACTGGACAGGTCGTCTCCTCCTATACCAAGGATGGAGGGCGGAGTTTTTTGCATCATGACTTGCCTCTAGACAAACCTTCATTGCTTGGTAATGAGGTTCTATGATGAGGGATCTTTCATCGGTACGCAGGGTAGTGGTAAAAGTTGGAACCAATTTGCTCAGTAGTGAGCGGGGCATCGATGAGCATTACATCGATGTGATAGTCGATCAGCTTGCTCACCTGCAATCACATGGGTACCAAGTGCTCCTGGTCTCCAGTGGAGCCATCGGCATGGGTGCCAAGGAGCTTTCACTCAAGGGTCCAGTAAAACAGGTCCCAATGCGTCAGGCTTGTGCGTCCATAGGACAGCCATTGCTTATGTCCAGTTATCGTCGTTCTTTCAAACGTCATGGCTTGGTCTGTTCTCAGATATTGTTGACTCGCAATGATCTGAATAACCGTCTTACGTATGTGAACCTAAGAAACAGTATATTTACATTGTTGGACCTTGGCGTTATTCCCATCTTTAACGAGAACGATGTAGTAAGTACCTCTGAGATCGGAACGGCCTTCGTTGACAACGACCGTATGAGTGCCATGGTGGCAAGCAAGATTGATGCGGATCTCCTAGTCATCCTCACCGACATTACTGGGCTGTTTACTGCTGATCCCAAGAAAGATAAGGAAGCGGTATTGCTCAGTGACATCACCTCACTTGATGCGACCATCCTGTCCTATGCTGGAGGTGCAGGGTCCACGCATGCTACCGGAGGTATGAAAACAAAACTGCTTGCTGCAAAGATAGCAAGAATGGCAGGTTGCACCACCATTATTGCCAGTGGGTATGAAAAAGAGGTGCTTCCTCGTTTGCTTAGCGGGGAAGTAGTGGGAACGTGCATACACAGTGTGAAACGTTTGAGTCAGCGGCAACGTTGGATTCTCTATAACTCCCATCTCGGTTCCATTGTGGTCGATGAAGGGGCAAAAAAGGCCCTGATAGCAAAGAAGAGTCTGCTTCCCAAGGGCATCGTGTCGGTGAATGGGGTGTTTGACGCCGGTGATGTAGTGCAGATTTGTACGATTGATGACAAACCGTTTGCTAAAGCGGTTCCTTACTACAACAGTACTGAAATAACTGCAGTAGCAGGCCATAGCAGCAAGGATATCCAAAAGATTATCAAAGAAGGACATAAGGGTGTTATCTTTCGCCCTGAGGACTTGGTGTTGTTGAGCGATGATGACTAACTATCGGATATATCGAAGAAAACAAGAGATTGGTAAGCGGATTAATCAATTGCACAACATTGAGCAACTTGCCATAGGGATTCTCGATACCGGTACTCCTGAACAATTGCGGGAGGCATTGGATTGGTATGTGAGGGAGATGAATTACAGCCTGCATGTGGTAACCCAAGAGGGTAGGTTCGATATGCTTGCAATGCAGCAGGAGTTTAAAGATGTCACCTTTTTGGTATTTGCCACCCATGCATTTACGGGTGAAAAGATAAATGCTGTAGCCAATGAATGCCAGGCAAATCTATTTCTCATCGTTCGCAGTGACCTGTTGCTTGTGAAATTTGATGGTACCTTCCTCTTCTCTGCAATGAGCGAGGGGGAACATCCAGCAGCGTTTGGTGCGGTAATTGCCAATGCCAACCGAGAAATCATACCGTGTCTAAGAATACCCCGTCTCACAGGACGCGAGCTGGATCCTGATTCAGATTTTCCCTCTCCTGACCCCTCAGTTATCCGCTCGACGCTCTATCCGGTTTTTTGTCTGGGACTCTATGACCGGGCACTGTTTCAGCGTTTACGAGGATTTGATGAGGAAATTCACAGTGAATACTGGCAAGCCCTGGATTGGGGTGTGCGCTGTCACCTCTATGGATATGACCTAGCCCTCAACAGCAATTTGCTGATGCAGGTTCCTGACCGGGAGAGTGTAATTGAAGACCGCAGTGAGGTGCAGGGGTTCACACGTTGCTATACCAAAGCGCTAAGCGTGCAGCAAATCAGGGGGAAGAACGTAGCCAAACGATACAAGGGATATTTCGACAAGGAAGTGTATAACGACGAGGTAAAGAAACGGATGATATGGTTGCAGAAGCGTGATTTTAACACCTTGTGCAGCCAGTGGCCCAAGGAGAATGCGTGAAAAGGCTGATAATTGCCATCCTTGTTATGGTGGTCTGTGGACTGAATGTGTTTGGCGCAGAAGATCCGTTCTCCTATCCCTTGGGAACGGTGATTATCGACGCTGGTCATGGGGGGCATGACCCAGGAGCTACCAACGCATGGAGTTTTGCAGGTGGTACTATCTATGAAAAAGAATTTACCTTGGATATTGCCAAACGCCTGCACGCTTTGCTTGCGGTCTCCCATCCCCATTTGCAACTTGTCATGACTCGATCTGATGACGTATTCCTGTCTCTTGAGGAGCGTTGCAGTATCGCTTACCAGACTCCACTCCAACCACACACAAGTGCTCTGTTTGTTTCCATTCATGTAAACAGTGCTATGACAGATGAAGCTTCAGGATTTGAAATACTGACCAAAACACAAGATAAGCGGGTGACTTTGCTTGATGCATTCACTCCGATTGAGAATATTCCGCTCTATGCTGCTCACTCTCAACTCTCCTTGAACCGATTGCTCAATCAGCGGAATCTCGTGGTGGCTACCATTTTCGAGGAAGCCATGGATGGCTCATTGGTGACCAGCAGAAATCGTGGGGTGAAGGAACGTGATCTATGGGTGCTCAATGGATCCAGAATGCCTGCTGTATTGGTGGAGGTTGGATTTCTTTCCAATGAAGGGGATGCCAGAAACTTGGTTTCACCGCAGTGGAGACAACGGATGGCTCAGATTTTGGCTCAAGCAATCGAGCAATGCATGTAGGAGGTAATCATGGGTGTCGAAACATTACGGAAGTCTCTCTACAAAGCAAAAGAGACTCCTTCCTTGTGTACGGTTCCCTCAGTTCCTTATTTTATAATCGATGGAGAGGGGAATTCGAACGAAGAGGAGTACAGCCTTGCCACAGAGTTGCTTTTTTCCTTGCATGACCTCCTCTGTGAACGTACCGGAGCAATGGAGCCGCCTCTCTTGGAGTGCGTCTGGACGGCAAGGGAAGTTGAGAATCGGGAGCCATGGAGTTGGTCGGCAATGATTGCTGAACCGGAGGACATAACAGACTCCTTGTTCACGGAAGTCAGGGACGAGTTAGCTTTTAAGGAGGGCATCCCTACCTTGGATATCTATCGTTCCAGCATTGAGGATGGACTTTGTGTCACGCTCCTGCACACCGGTCCTTTCAGCTTCGAGGGAAAGAGCTTCCAAATGATGGAAACATATTGCAAAGAACATCATCTGGTCCGTCTCGGCAGGTCACATCGGGAGATTTATCTGGACCATCCAAAGCGGAAGAGCAAGGATGATTTGAAGACCATCCTCCGCCTTCCCGTACAGCAACTATAGTCCTTCCTTTGTCTTTTTTCTCTGTGCAGCCAGGAGCTCCATCTTCAACTTCTTAAGCTTGGAGGAGAGGCTGACCTTGTAGATGTGAGGATTGATTTGTCTCAAGTAGCTCTTGTGGAACGTATTAAGTTCCATTTGTACATAGTTCTGGATTTCCTGAAGGTTTGGCTTCTTCCCAATTCTCTTGCCACCTTCCATCTGCTTGTTGATCAAAGGCTTCAGATGGGTGTAGCGGCTGCTTTGCATCTCGAAGAAATCAGCCTCTGCAAATGGATGATAGAAAACAAACGTTCTTCCCGGGGTTATTTTCTCCTTCTCCAGGGTAATCAAGTCAGCAATCGACCCTGCATCATCGTCACTGAACCGGTAGACCTGTTTGATGCCGGGGTTGGTGGTTTTCTCGAAGCTGTTGGAAATTTTCATAGTTGGAATAAAATGTCCATCATCTCCTTCCTTTGCGGCTAGCTTATACACCCCGTTCAAGGAGGATTGCGATCCACCGGTAACCAAATGTGTCCCAATGCCCCAACTGTCAATGGGAACTCCGTCAAGGACCAGGGTTTGTACGATTGCTTCAGTCAGGTCGTTCGAGACCACGATGGTTGCATCTTCAAGCCCGGCTGCATCCAAGCGTTTCCTGATGACACGAGGAAGGTAGGAGAGGTCTCCGCTGTCGATTCTCACTCCAATTTTCTTTCCTTTCTGTTTCTGTTCGAGTCCGACAATGATTGCATTGTCAATTCCAGAACCGAGTGTATCATAGGTGTCGATCAAGAGAACCGTGTTGTCAGGGTAGAGATTGGCATAGGCACGAAAGGACTCCAATTCACTCTGGAAACTCATGATCCAAGAGTGGGCCATGGTACCTGCAACAGGAATATTGTACTCCTTGCCCGCAAGGGTATTACTGGTGACTTGGCAGCCTCCTATGAAAGCAGCCCTGCTGGCAGAGAGTGCTCCATCACTTCCCTGTGCTCTTCTGAGCCCGAACTCCATGAGGAGGCCCTGTTTGCTTGCAAGTAACATCCTGGAGGCTTTTGTTGCAATAAGGCTCTGGAAATTGATGGTGTTGAGCAACAATCCCTCGATCAACTGGGCTTCGATCAAGCTGGTATGGATGCGAAGCAACGGCTCCCCTGGGAAAACCACCGTACCTTCTTCCATGGCATACAAATCACCACTGAAGTGATAATCAGCCAAATAGGAGAGAAATTCAGGGGTAAACTTTCCCAAGCTCTTCAAATATGCAATATCTTCTTCGCTGAAGCATAGTGATTCAAGCTTGTCGATCAGTTCATGAAGACCAGCGAAAATCACATACCCTCCCTCGAATGGGTTTGTACGGTAAAACATATCGAAGACTACATTCGGGTTGTGCTTGTTCAAGAAGTAGCCCTGCATCATGGTCAATTCATAGAAGTCGGTTGTGAGTGCGCTGATTTGCATTCTTCCATCCTTACGAGCGTGCCTCTATCTTGGAGAAACCCGTATAGGGAACCAAGATGGGGGGGATTGTTATGGATCCATCTTCATTCTGGAAATTTTCCAAGACGGCAACCATTGCCCTACTCAGAGCGATGGCTGTCCCATTAAGCATATGAGGGAACTGGATCTTTCCTTCGTCGTCCTTATAGCGGATCGCCAAGGAACGTGCCTGGTAATCGGTGCAGTTGCTGGTGGAGGTAACCTCGCCATACTCACCGTCTTCTCCACGACCTGGCATCCATGCTTCAATATCGAATTTTCGATAGGCCGGGGCACCGAGATCACCGGTACAGGTATCTACTACCCGGTAGGCTACGCCAAGACCACTGAAAATCTCTTCCTCGATAGAGAGGATCTCATCATGAAATGCTTCAGATTCCTCACTCGTGCAGTAGATGAACATCTCGAGTTTCGAGAACTGGTGAACCCGGTAAAGCCCCTTGGAATACTGTCCAGCACCTCCAGCTTCTCTGCGGAAACAATGGGAGAGACCTGCCATCTTTATCGGGAGCTGGTCTTTTGAGAGAATTTGGTTTGCATAGTAGCCTCCAAGGGTTATCTCGGCAGTTCCAACCAGGCAGGTATCGGTATTCTCAATCGTATAAATGTTGCTCTCTTCCCCCCTGGGGTTGAACCCAATGCCCTGGAGAATCTCCTCCTTGGCGATATCAGGTGTGATGAAGGGTGTGAATCCTTTCTTTATTACGATATCCATTGCATATCGTTCCAAGGCCATCTGTAGAATGACAGCCTCTCGCTTGAGGTAATAGAACTTGGGGCCGCTGACCCTGGTAGCAGTATCGAAATCAATCAAGTCGAGTCGTTCAGCAAGCTGGACATGGTCCAAGGGTTTGAAGGAAAACTGGGGTGGAGTACCGACAAACTTGATTGCGGTGTTGTCCTTGTCTTCCTTTCCCACCGGGGCGGCGGGGTGGGCATAGTTGGGAATTGTCCTCGCGAGTTTCTGGAACTCCTCCTCAATATGGGAGAGGCTACTCTCAATCTCTGCAATTGATTCTTTCAAGGACTTGCCTTCGGCAATCAGGGTGCTACGCGACTCTGAATCGAGTTTGCCCTTCATTTTTTTGGCATTCTCGTTTCTTTTGGAGCGAAGTTCCTCAACCTGCCTCAACAGTGCTGAGCGCTTTTCCTGCAAGTCAATGATGGCATCAATATCCACCTGCATGTTTCTCACCCTGATATTCTCTGCAATTTCATCTCGTCTGCTTTTGATTTCTTTCAAATCTATCATACTGATCCCTTCTTTCCTTTCAGAAATACTTATTTCCCCTGTTTGGCTGCTTGTTCTTCAAGTACTTTTGATTTCTCGCTTGATGCCTCCACAGCACGCATGACAAGCCCCTCAAACCCTCCTTGGGCGAGAGCTTTCATTCCTTCAATCGTAGTGCCCCCAGCAGAGCAGACACGAGTGGCAAGTTCCACTGGATTTGCCTTTGTTGCGTCAATCAGGGAGGTAGCGCTTTTAAGGGTGTCGTTTGCTATCTGCAGAGCTTGTGGATAGGCAATCCCTTGTGCAACCCCTCCCATAGCAAGAGCATGCAAGAAGGAGAACACATAGGCGATGGCCGATCCACTGATTCCGATGAAGGCTGAGAACTGTGATTCGGGCAGGAGAAAGGCCGATCCAAAGGAGGACGCAACCTGCAGGGAATCTTCACGTAGGGATGCGGAACAACCCTCCGCTGGAGCTACTGCGGTAACAGCACGGCCATACTGAGCAGCTATGTTCGGCATGAATCGAACAATCTCATGAGTTCCCAGTTTCTCGGTGAGAACAGAGAGGGGAATCCCAGCTGCGATGGAAATCCAACGCTTACTGTTGCTTCCCAATGCTTGTAATTCTGGGTAAAGAGTGGAGAGAATCTGCGGTTTTACTGCAATGAGCATGGTTGAGCATTCCTTGAAGAGTGCTTGAAGCGAGTCTACCACGGTAATGGTTGCCTTGTTTGTCGCAAGTTGTTCAGCTTTGCGTGAATCACTGTCATAGACAATGACTTTCATCTGCAGGCTTCCCGCGATAGCGCCACCCATATTTCCACATCCAATGATGCCGATTGTATCCATGCTCAGGCCTCCCATGTAAGTCTATGTAATATCCCTTTCCCTTGCAGAGATGGGAAGGATTGTTGTCGTAGGTATTCGTATGCGCCAATTGCCACGCTGTTCGAGAGATTCAAGCTTCGTGCTTCTTTCCTCATCGGGATTCTTACACACCGTTTTGCATTCTTGACGAGCAGCGATTCATCGATGCCAGCGCTCTCCTTGCCGAAGACAAGATAAGTTTCCTCGGGGTAGGTTACCTCACTATAGGTCTGAGGAGCTTTTGTGGTGAAGTAATACAACATATTGTGTTGGTGTGCTTCAAGGAAGGCTTCAATGCTTGGATGCTCTACCATCGTGAGCAGTGGCCAATAATCAAGGCCGGCACGTTTGAGGTACTTCTCTTCCAGGCTGAAACCAAGAGGATGCACAAGGTGCAAGGTTGCACCAACTGCTGCGCATGTTCGCGCGATATTTCCAGTGTTTTGTGGTATCTCTGGTTCAAACAAAACAATATGCAGTGCCATGCTCCTCTCCCTTACACGGCAAATCTATCATTTGCAGGGAATCAACACAAGGTGGGAGAACTTATGCGTGAACGATTAATCCAGCTTGTAAAGCGGAACGCTTTGCTTTAGACTTGCTGAAGATTGGAGGAGCATATGGTTCAGGAAGGTCTAAAATCACTGCTTTTGGGAATTGTGCAGGGGATTACCGAATGGCTTCCCATCAGTTCAACGGGTCATCTGTTGCTGTTGGATGAAGTGATGCATCTTAGCCTTGGAGCAGAAGCAAGAGAACTCTTTCTCATCATCATTCAGCTTGCATCAATTCTTGCCGTGGTTATTCTTTATTTTTCTACACTGAACCCTTTTTCCAAAGCAAAGGATGCCAAGGAGAAGACCGAGACCTACATCCTCTGGGTGAAGGTACTCATTGCAACCATCCCTGCTGGGGTGATAGGCATCTTGATTGATGATTTGATGAACACATATCTCTATCGTTGGGAAGTCGTTGCCATTGCTCTCTTTGTCTACGGGTTGTTGTATATTGTACTTGAGAAGGGAACATGGGGAAAAAGGGAACGCCGTGTAAGAGAACTTTCCGAAATTACCTATCGTGATGCCTTATACCTTGGGCTCTTCCAGATGCTTGCCCTGATTCCTGGAACCAGCAGAAGTGGCTCCACCATACTTGGAGGAATCATCATTGGTTTGGAACGATCTGTTGCAGCAAAATTCTCATTCTTTATGGCTATTCCTGTCATGGCGGGTGCTTCTTTGTTGAAATTGATTAAGCTGGGACTCAGCTATAGCCGGGAAGAATATCTCTTGATTGCTATAGGATCTGTCTCCTCCTTCCTGGTCTCACTGCTCTGTATCAAGGCGTTGGTGGCTTATGTCCGTCGTCACGACTTCTCTGCCTTCGGTTTTTACCGTATCGTTCTTGCGGTTCTGGTAACGGTCTACTTCCTCACTTGGGGAGTTGCCTGAGGTGGCTCTCCTGATTGTCATCTATCTCGCATTCATCAGTCTTGGTTTGCCTGATGGTGTACTGGGCAGTGTATGGCCGGTTATGCAACAATCACTTGGGCTCCCATTTTGGAGTGCAGGACTCATAGGGGCAACCTCTTCCATCGGTACTGTTGCGTCTGCTCTCTCCAGCTATCGCATGACCCAACGCTTTGGCACGGGAAGAGTGACCCTTGTCAGCGTGGCAATGACAGCAATTGCCCTGTTTGGCTTTTCCTTTGCCTCTACACTTCCTGTCCTGATGCTTTGGGCAGTTCCCCTCGGACTGGGTGCGGGTTCAGTTGACTCAGCCCTCAACAACTATGTTGCACTGCACTATGAGGCACGCCACATGAACTGGTTGCACTCTTTTTGGGGATTGGGTGCAAGTGCAGGTCCTGCGGTCATGGGACTTTCCCTCACCTTGCAATGGGGATATCGCAACGGCTACCGGGTGCTGGGCTTGATGCAAACACTCCAGGTTATCGTATTGATAGCCTCTCTTGCCCTCTGGACTGACCCAAAAGGGAAGCGAACTGCACAGGACTATCCCTCACAGCAGAAAGGAACGCTTCGCCATAAGGCACTTCCTTTTGCTTTGCTTTCATTTTTTCTCTATTGTGCCTTGGAGGTGTCCACAGGATTATGGGCGGTAAGTTACTTGGTACAGGTGAAGCAATTGCTCCCCTCTGATGCGGCATTCTATGGGTCGCTGTTCTTCCTAGGGATTACTGCAGGGAGAATGGCAAGTGGTTTCATCAGTTACCGCTTGGGTAATGTCCAGATGATTTTTCTGGGTTTGCTGCTCTGTCTTATCAGCATTATAGCACTGTTCCTTTCTTCCTTGACCTTTGCAGGGTTCTCTCTCCTCTTGCTTGGTTTGGGCTGTGCTCCAATCTTTCCGAGCTTAATCCATCAGACTCCACGGAATTTTGGGCCTGAATCGAGCCAACGCATCATCGGTCTTCAAATGGCCAGTGCCTATGTAGGAAGTACGGTGACCCCGCCACTGTTTGGATTGGTTGGTTCTTTTATAGGGTTGCAATGGATGCCTTTACTACAAGGGGGAATCCTGATGTTGTTAGTTGCGAGTAGTATTACATTGGTTCTGCTTACACGGAATAAGGAATTCTCAGTCTAGGAAGCACCCTGTTGTGGTTTGATGATGATTCTCCACTCCTGATTATCAACCGACTGCTCTTTTTGGCTATGGGATTTGCATCTACAGTATGTTACTATTATAAATATAGCTATGAGAAGGGTATCCAAGTTTTTGAGGAAAGTGATTCTCTGCTATCTAGTCTATGCCTTGGTAGGTGGCATACTCATGTTTGCTATTTCTCCTCAAGTTTCTGAAGACTTGCATGAATCTTCTCAGCCCTTGCATGGCAATGATGGCGCAGCATTGCTCAATGATCGGCTGAAAAGTTTTGATGCTCGCATACACTTACTGCAGGATGCGACAGACTATATCGATATTGCATACTATACTATCTATCCTGGGGAGGCTGCAGATATTTTCTTCGGTGAGGTGCTCTCTGCTGCTGATAGGGGCGTTCATGTGCGCATTCTCCTTGATGGAATATTTCATAATCTTCGATTTTCCTTGCGAAGTGTGTTTCATGCGCTGACACATCACCAGAACATAGAGCTACGGTATTGGGAGCCGTTCAACCCATTCAAGCCATGGACATGGCAACACCGTCTCCATGACAAGATGCTCTTGGTGGACGGGAGGTATGGGATACTAGGCGGAAGGAATATCGGAGATCAGTATTACTTTGATAATGAGCAGTACAAACCGGTGTTTGATATGGATGTGCTGATACGAGGTGATGCAGATGTATCTACCAGTGGGTTACATGCTGCGCGTTCCTATTTTGAAACGCTATGGCACGCACCATATGCGGAATTGCAAGAACCTTCTCGGATAACCGAACGCAAAGTAGTGGATGCAACCAATACCTATATGGAGGCAGCAAGCAAGTATGAAACGAGTTCTGACCTCCCTGCATGTGTGCCGGTAGCAATGATTCATATGGTACATAATCCACTTGATAGAGGATCAAAGGATCCTGCAGTGCTCTATGCGATGAGAGACTATAGCAATTCGGCAAAAGAGCGAATCGTGCTACAGAGCCCATACATCATCATCAATGGGGCGATGAGAAAGCATGCAGAATTTACCGGTGAAGCCGAAAGAATATTCCTTACCAATTCCGAAGCTGTCAGTCCCAACTACTTGGCGATAGCTGGGTACCTGAACAATCGGAAACGATTATTGCGTTCCTCCGATATCTTTGAGTATCAGGGGCCAGGGTCCTTGCATGGGAAAACGATACTCATAGATGGAACTACCGTGGGAATCGGGACATTCAATATGGATCCGAGAAGTTCTTTCCTTAGTACAGAGACCATGGTTTTCATGGAAAGTGAACGTCTGGCCTCACAGCTCGAGGAAATGCTGGAATGCTACATGGAGGCATCTCTTCCCCCTCCAGAGTCGCAAAAGGTTCCATTCATAAAGCGGTTGACTATCCTTTTGGTACGATTGATTGTTGCTCCTTTTCACTATATGTTGTGAATATAGAGAGGCATTATCTAATCAGTGTGAGTATGGATACGCGCTTACTTGAAGGGTTCTCATCAACGTATGAGATATAAAAGGGCCTTTAGCTTACCAAGCGTTTGGTTCTTTGCTCATTGAGTTTTTTCGATACTGTGATAAGATAAACATCTATAAAAGACAAGTAAAGAGCTAGGAATTGTATGATTCCTTTCTCATAGATTAGGAGGTCTATATGGAACGACAATCATACAGTATTGTCCTTTCCGGAGAAGCTGGGCAGGGGCTCCAAACAATCGAATCCCTGGTTATCTCCTTGTTGCAAAAAAGTGGATATCATGCGTTTATTGCGAAGGAGCTCATGAGCCGGGTCCGTGGAGGGAACAATACCTCAGAGATCAGAATCTCATCGAGCCGTGTACAGGCATTCGTTGATCGTATTGATGTACTCATCGTCCTGAGCAAGGATGGCCTTGATCGATTGCTTGACCGGATTGATGAGAAAACCCTCATCATTGGGGAAAAAGACTACATACAGGCACGTAAGACTGGTGCCCGCTTGTACCCAGTGAATGTCAAGGAGCAGATGCAGAAAGTTGGCAGTCAGATTTATGCCAACACGTTTTTTGTCGGGGTGTTGAGTACACTGTTTTCCTGTGAAGAGGAAATTGCACGGTCCCTGCTTTCCGATCGGTTCTCCAGCAAAGGAGAGAGCGTGGTTGAGAACAACCTCAAGGCGTTTGATTTTGGAAAGGAAGCAGCTAAAAAGAGTGACTATCATTTCTCGATACAACGCGATGTTTCTGTTACCAAGATGAAGGCCATCAAGGGATTTGAAACCATCGGTATCGGAGCCCTCAGTGGAGGATGCAACTTTGTTGCCTCATATCCAATGTCACCTTCGACCAGTGTCCTGGTCTATCTTGCATCGCATGAACGGTCCCACTCTGTCCTGGTCGAACAGGCCGAAGATGAAATCGCCGCCATCAACATGGCACTCGGTGCCTGGTATGCAGGAGCAAGAGCGATGGTTACCACCAGTGGAGGAGGGTTCGCCCTGATGACAGAAGGAATCAGTCTCTCGGGGATTACCGAGACCCCTGTGGTTGTGCATCTCGCACAGCGCCCTGGCCCGGGAACAGGATTGCCTACACGAACTGAGCAAGGCGATTTGAACCTTGCACTCTATGCCGGGCATGGAGATTTCCCCCGGGTCATTCTTGCCCCAGGTACCTGGGAGGATGGAGTGTTGCTTTCTCATCAGGCTTTCGAAATAGCGGATGCCTACCAGGTCCCGGTCTTTATCTTGACTGACCAGTATTATCTGGATGGAGAGGGAGTCATGGAGAAAATTGATTTCTCCAAGCTTGAAAGAACGAATCATGTAATCGAGAGTGACGCTTCCTACAAGCGGTACAAGATTACCGATTCAGGAATCTCTGAGCGTGCCATACCTGGCCAGGGGAAAGGTTATGTCTGTGTTGATAGTGATGAACATACCGAGGAAGGACGTATAACTGAAAGCGCTGCAGTACGACAAGCCATGATGGACAAACGGATGAGGAAGCTTTCGGCATACAAGGATATTGAACCCAGAGTTATAGGTGCGAAGCATTACACTACCTTGGTGGTAGGCTGGGGTTCAACCTACGGTGCAATTGAAGAGGCGATAGCCACCCTCGATGATGAGGGTGTTGCTTTTGCATTCTTTCCCCAGGTATATCCACTCCCTTCCGGTACAAGGGAGATACTGGAGAAAGCAGAGCACCTGATTCTTGTAGAGAACAATGCTTCAGCCCAATTCGGTCAGTTGATCAGGCGTGATTTGGGAATTATTTTTGATACGACCATCCTGAAGTACAACGGAAGTCCATTCAGCGTTGAACAGTTGGTCGAACGTATCGGGGAGGTACTGGCATGAAACAAACTCAATTTGACATAAACACTGAAATAGCATGGTGCCCTGGTTGTGGAAACTTCTTATTGCTCCAACTGCTCAAGGAGAGTCTTGATGAGTTGGATGTTGATCCTACAAACGTTGTCATCTCCAGTGGTATCGGCCAGGCGGCCAAGATGCCTCAGTATGTGAATACCTCCTTCTTTAATGGTCTCCACGGACGTGGACTTCCTGTGGCAACGGCAATTTCGCTGACCAATCCTGAGCTGTTGGTTATTGCCGAAGGTGGGGATGGTGACATGTACGGAGAAGGGGGAAACCACTTTATCCACACTATCAGAAGAAACCCAAATATTGTGCACTTGGTACACAACAATATGGTGTATGGTTTGACCAAAGGTCAGGCCAGCCCTACCAGCCAAAGGGGATTCAAGACTCCGCTGCAGAGTGAAGGAGTAATCTCAGAGCCGCTGAATCCGTTGGCGCTCGCCATCAGCTTGGGAGCTGGGTTTGTTGCCCGTACTTTTGTAGGAAACCGTGAGTTGACCAAAGAGGTCATCAAGCAAGCTGTCATCCATAAGGGATATGCCTTGGTTGATATCTTTGATCCCTGTGTCTCCTTCAACAAGGTGAACACCTTTGCCTGGTACAAGGAACACAGCTATGTCCTTGGTGATGATTGGAACGCCTCAGACAAGATCCAGTCACTTGTAAAGTCCATGGAGAGTGATCCGTTCCCCTTGGGCGTCCTGTATGAGAACCCAGAGAGACAACCCACCCTTACAGAAATGCATCCAGCCTATCAGAAAGAGGATACGCCGCTTTTCAAGCGCAGGCGGAGTGTTCAGGAACTTACTTCTCTGATGGAGTAGGTGTTTCCAGATTCTTGGCCTTGAATACCTGCTTGCCCTGTTTCTGCAGGGCAAGCACTACTTGTTCAATCTTCCGTTTCTTTTGATACGGATCCTCAAAGAGCTCCTCTTGCAAGGGCCGACTCCCTTCATACAGCTGATAGAGCCCAACCCCGATCAGTCTGATAGGGGTTCCATCATGCCATTTCTGCAACAGCAACTGTTTTGCCAGATGGTAAATCTGCTCTGCACTGTAGATGGTGCCCTGTGGGGTTGCCTGGAGTGTGTAGGTGGTAAAGTCAGGCAACCGTACCTTAATCCCAACCGTCCGTCCTATCTGTTTTTCTTCCAGTGCACGGAACATCACCTCATGACTCATTGAGAGCAGCGTTTGCTCGAGAATGGAGAGAGAAGTGACATCATGCTCAAAGGTTGTCTCGGTTGAGATGGAATGGCTTTTTGCTTCACCAGAGAAGATTCCTGGATCAATGCCTCTGCATGCAAGATAGAGAAATTGCCCCATGCTCTTCCCAAAAAGTGACTGCAGAGAATCCATTGTGTAGGAGCGTAGTTCCTTTGTCGTTTGTATGTGGTGTTTTGCGAGCAAGGATTGGGTAACTTTCCCCACCCCCCAGAGTTTTTGCAAGCCTACAGCATCGATGAAGGCAATCTCCTTGCCTTGGGATACCCTGCATAGCCCATCGGGCTTATCATAGTCACTTGCCATCTTGGCTATAAAGCGACTGGCTCCGATACCCACTGAAATGGTCAAACCTGTCTCTTTCTTGACCCGTTCCTTCAGTATTTTTCCCGCCTGGCGGGGAATGCCGAACAATCTTCTGGTCCCTGTCATGTCGAGAAAAGCTTCATCAATTGATATCTGTTGCAAATCGGAAGAGAACTGCCTGAGAATATCCATGACCTGTGAACTTACTTGGCTGTAGCGTGCCATGCGGGGTTTGACCACCACTGCATGAGGACACAGGCGAAGAGCTTGTACCATCGGCATAGCAGAGTGGATGCCATACTTCCTTGCCTCGTAGCTTGCCGTAGCAACCACACCTCTGGAACTGTTGCCGCCGATGAGTAGGCAGGTACCAGCATATGAGGGGTTGTCGAGGACCTCGATTGCTGCATAGAAAGCATCCATATCAACATGAAAAATGACAGGTTCCAACTCCATCATGGTTTTGGCGGCGTGAAACAACGCCCTCGCTCCTCTTTTCCTCGTTGTATTGCATGATGTATCAGGCTTGTTACCACACAGGGTAAATCGAATCCAATGGAAGCCATCAGTACAGGGTAGTGACTTTTCTCTGTCATTCCTGGACTGGTATTGATCTCGTTGAGGAAGATGGTGTCACCGTGGACAAAAAAATCCACTCTGGCATATCCGTCGGCTTTGATTGCAAGAAATGCCCTGCGAGCGTAGTCCTTGATCCGGTTTTCCATGGCGGGTGGCAACTCGGCTGGGACTCGGATATGAGCTGTGTCAATCTGCCCGTATTTGTGGGCATAGCTCAGAAATCCTTCTCTTTCTTTTGCAGGGTCTATGACTCGTCCAGGTCCGGCCACATGCAAGGTCCCGTCTTCTGTCCTGAGTATGGCACACTCTACCTCCATGATGGATTTCTTGTATGGCTGTACCAATACTCGTTCACTGTAGCGAGCTGCATCCTCGACTGCTTCCAAGAACTCATGATAGGTCGCATTGGGCAGGGCTACCACCCCCACTGAGGAGCCTGCATTCTCTGGTTTGATGAACAGGTCCTGCCCATGGGTGGCACACATTGTATGAAAAAGCTCCCGGGTGAGTGTTGCAAGCTGGTAGGAGTCAATCGTGGAGGAAGGAACAATAGGAATTCCGTGGGCGGAAAACAATTCAGAGGCGATTGCCTTATGCATACCGATGGCACTGCTAACCGTATCACAACCACAAAGAGGAATGTTGCAGAGCAGACAGGCTCCCTGTAGATTCCCATCCTCTCCTTGATACCCATGGGTGGTAGCGAAGGCTGCATCGATGGAAAGTTTCTCTTCCCCCTTGAAGATACCCATTCCGGGCCTGAGATTCAGTGGTTGGGAAGTATCAAACTGGTGATTCAATTCCTGTTGCAAAAACCATCTCCCCTTGATGGTGATAGCAATGAGAAGCACTGAATACCCAGCTTGCAGAAGCGCTTGGTGAATTGTAAATGCACTGTTGATGGACACCTCATGCTCAGCTGAGCGTCCCCCATAGAGTAGCGCTACTTGCATTGTCTTCTTTGTTCCTCTGCTCTGAGGGCATGCTTGACTTCAGTGATTTCATCCCAAGGGATTTTTTCTGATTCCCGCTCAATGGTCTTTTCATGCCCTTTCCCCAAGAACAGGATGGTATCCCCGGTTTGCGCGATGGAAACTGCTTTCTTGATTGCCTCTCTGCGGTCCTCAATCTCTAGCACGGTACAGGCGCTATTGTGCATCAAGAAACGAAGGTCACTGAAAATCACCTGATTTCCTTCATATCTTGGATCCTCTTCCGTGAGAATGATGGTCGAGCAGTACCTGTTGGCAATCTTTCCCATGGGGGAACGTTTGGTAGTATCGCGCTCACCTGCTGAACCAAAGACAGCAATTAAGTTCCCTCCCTCACTGGTACGATTTGCGAAGAAAAATATTCCTTCATATGCATCAACAGTGTGTGCGAAATCAATGATTGCCCGCACTCCCAAGGCGTTTTCAATCAGTTGCATCCGTCCCTTGACCGGTTCAATCTGTTCAATGAGTGGGAGCAGGTCTTCTGCAGGTTTATGGAGAAGATCTGCAGCACAGAACACGGCAAGCAGTGCGTTTGTTGCCAAGCTGGGAAGGAGTAATGGTGTGTGTATCCTTTTGCCCAGGATTTCCACTACCACCCCTTGGTATCCCATGAATTCGATACGCATCGGGACATCCAAGCCAAGGATGATTGCTTTTTGTGTAGGGGTGAGAGCTTCACTAAATGCGCTAATCCTGGGATTGTCCGTACTGGTTACCAGGATCCCGTTCTCTTTCAGTGCACGCACAAGATTTACCTTTGCATTTGTATATTCCTCCAGACTATGGTGGAATTCAAGATGCTCACTGGTTACCTTGGTAATAATGGCAGCACTGAATTCTATTCCCCCAAGTCGGTCGAATGTTTTGCTCAGTGCATGACTGGTGCACTCCAAGATGACATGCGTTGCGCCATTTTGGGTACATCGATAGAGAAATTCCTGCAGTTGGTCTGCCTCTGGAGTGCTCTGACGAAAGGGAGATTCCTGTTTTCCTGATCCATCGTCCATATTGACGGTAGTCAGCAATCCTGTCTTGATGCCTTGGCGCTGAAGAATCTGGTAAAGGTAATCACTTGTGGTACTTTTCCCATCTGTGCCGCTGACCCCAACAATGACGAGTTGCCTCTGCGGGTAATCATAGAAGGCAGAACACATCAACGCAAATGCTGTGTGAGGGTGTTTCACCGTATAGTAGTGAACAGAAGCAGGGAGCCTTGGTCGGAGCGTCGATTCCTCTGCTATGATGCAGATGGCACCATGCTCAATTGCGTCGTTGATGTAATGGCTTCCATCGGTCCTCAGACCCTTGAAGGCAAAGAAGACTGAGAAGGGCTTGCACCTCTGTGAGTGCTGGCAAATTTGTTCGATGGTCTGGGTATCGGGAACGCTCGTATCGTTGATGCCGATGGCGCTTAAAAGTGTTCGTAACGTTTTCATGTCTCTATGGTAACAGTAGTGAGGGTGTAATCACAATAGAAAGGTTCAGCAAGTATTGGTGTCCTTATTTGTGTTTTTTTGGTATGCTGGGAAAGAAGGAGAATATAATCTGATGAAACGCTGGATATTAGCTGGAATGCTCGCCGTATTACCGCTTGCTTTCCTGCAGGCTTTTCCCCTAGATTTTGCATCCACCGCTTCATGGGGAATGGGGAATGCCGGTCTCGCGTTGGACTATGCATCAGACTCATTTGTTGCGAATCCCGCCTTGTTGGCACTTCCTGGTCGGGAGGAGACCCATCTGCTAGCTGCTTTTAGGTATCAAGATCAGATTGAGTCCACATATGTAGCGAACAATGAACCGAATCCAATGCTTGTGCAGCCCGTCGCTGACTGGGCCATCAGTTTCAGTGCAGGGAGTCTTGCCTTTACAGTCCAGAATCGTAATAGTTTGTCGGATCGCAAGATAGCTTCCAGCCAGAGTACATATGATGGCCACAAGATTACGATGTTTCAGTTTGACTGGGCTTCCGGGAGAGCTCCTCTTTATTTTGGGGTTTCCGTACGGGCTTCTGCTGAGAGCAATCGACCGATGATTGAGATTCGCAATGAACAGACCTTTCTGGACTATATTGTGGAGACTACGATTGGACGGTATGAATCCTTGAACAGCAGTTCCAATGTTGCTTTCGGTATGGGACTTCTTCTTGATTATCATTGGTTCAAGATGGGGGTGGTGAGCAACCAGTTTGCCTATGCCAGGGCTGATGATACCTTGATTATCAGTGGGGACTCAGTGCTAAAGACCCTCGATTGGGGGGTCTCTGTCAGCTCCCCGACGTATGATGCATCCAATCAATTGCATCTTATAAAGGTACAGGGTGCCTTTGACTTCTTGAATATTGGCAGTGATGAGGAGAGACAACTTCGTCTTGGGATTTCGACAAAGTTACAGCTGCTTCCCAACTGGTCTGTAAGCCTGCTGGTAGGATACCAAGAAGAAAAACCAACCCCTTCAGACCTCTTGTCTTTTAGTTTTAGCAGAGGGTTACAAACCATAGCTCTGGATGCACAGCTCGATACCCTTACCATTGCCATCGGGTACGGGTATCCTACAGCCTGGTACCTGGGTTCTTCTACCGATATCAATCCTCTCTTCTTGGTTTCCCTTGCAGTAAGCTTGTAATAATAGTTCGTACTTGACATACAGCGTCGACCACCAGTATAGTCAGATGAGTGAACGTTTGAACCTGTAAGGAGTAATGTATATGTCCAAAGCACATAGAGGTAGTGGTATTCGCAATGAAGAGGTAAAAGGTGGCCGAGGCGAGTGTCCCGTTTGTAAGAGAACCGGTGTAAAGGTGCTCTATGAGGTAACAATTGACGGTGAAAAAGCCAAGGTTTGCAAGCCTTGTAACGCCCACCTCAAGGCTGTAGCCTCCAAATAAGGTACCATCCTTGAAGCTGAGACTGTCTTTTGCGGCAGTCTTTTTTTTGTTGGAGGGCGGAATGCAGACAATTGGAACTCACGTTTTCTTGGTAGGCATCAAAGGAACTGGCATGTCCAGTCTGGCACTGTTGCTTCAACGTTGGGGGTTCTCTGTCTGTGGATGCGATACGGCCGAGATATTTAGCAGTGATGCTGTCCTACAGGAAGCAGGCATTGCTGTATTTGAGGGGTTTGAAGCGTCAGTGCTTCCCCTTGATGCGAAAGAGGTAATCTACAGCAGCGCCTACAGTGAGGCGTTGCCTATCCTCCAGGAAGCCCGTAAGCGTTCCCTCCCTCTTTCTACCTATCCACAGTATCTAGCTTATCTCAGCAAACAGCAGGATAGTTACGCTGTTGCAGGAACGCATGGCAAGACCACCACGTGTTCTGTTGCTACGCATCTGTTGCAGCAAGCCTGTGAAGGTCAGTTTCCGTTCTATGCAATCTATGGTGCACCGCAGAAGGAGACTGCCGGGGGAAGGGAGTGTGCGCTCTTTGAAGCGTGTGAGTACCAGGATCACTTTCATTCCTATTCACTGCGGGGGGTATTGGTTACCTCGGTGGAATACGACCATCCTGACTATTTTTCTTCCGAAGCACAAGTGATGAAGAGCTTTGAGACACTGGTGGACAACCTGCAGGGTGGGGGATTTCTGATCTATTGCAGTGATGATTCTGGAGCAAAGGCACTTGGTTCGTATGCAAAGCATACACGTCCTGATCTCAGTGTTCTCAGCTATGGATTCTCATCGGACGGACCGTTTAGCATTAAAGAGGTAGCAGGTGGCCGGTACACGCTTGATCTCCTGAAGGACCTTCCTTTTACGGTAACCAGCCACGCGAGGGCATTGGTGGATGACCATGTCGGGGCATTGGTGCTTTCCCTTGCCATGGTGTTGGACCGACCGGAGCCCAAACTTTATGTTGAAAATAAGGGTCTGATAACAGATGAAGTACTTCCCACGCTTGTCTCGCTCTTTTTACCCCATCTTGCAAAGTATCAAGGGTGCAAGGGCAGGACAGAGGAGCTGTTCAGAGCAGGCCGGGTCATCTACTTGGATGATTATGCACATCATCCAAGTGAGATCAGAACCTCATTGGAAGAGATTCATCTCCGCTATCCTGGGTACCCCCTTTTGGTGGTCTTCTCAGCCCATACTGCCAGCAGGACCAATGCATTGTTGCATCAGTTTGCCGAAGTGCTTGCCACCTGTGACCGTCTCATCGTGCAAAATACCTATGCCTCCGCTCGTAATGATGGTTCAGCCGATGATGAGTCCTCCTTACGGTTGTTCTCCTTGCTCAGAGAGACCATGGGTGACAGGGTAGCTTTCGCACCCAGTGACGAATCAGCTACGGAGATTGCCTCTACTTGGTTGCAAGAGCGTTGGTTGTGTATTACCATGGGTGCTGGTAATAATCGATCCCTTGGGCCGCAAATTGCCGAAATCCGAAGGAGTTTCCAATGAACAGCATGACAGGGTACGGATTCTCAGAATCCGTATGCGAAAAATTCCAACTCGCGGTTGAAGTGAAGTCATACAACAACCGGTATCTCGATATCAACCACAATATACCTTACTACCTCTCTCCCTTTGAGATAGAGATTGATAAACGGGTGAAAGCCGTTGCAAAACGTGGACATGTTGAAGTGAATATTCGAGTCAAGAATCTGGTCAGTGATGTACAACTTACGGTCGACCCTACTGCGGTACGCCGGTACAGTGAAGCTTTTGCCCAGATTGCTGCACTTTCCGGGAAAGCACTCAAACCACAGCTTTCTGATTATCTCGGAAGTGAAGGAGTGCTCTCCAGTATAAGTGAGAGCGATAGTGAGCAATATCGCCTCCTGCTTTTCTCTACCTTGGAAGAGGCTTTGAGTCAACTTGCTGAGAGCAAGCAACGCGAAGGTGAATCTACCAAAGTAGACCTGAGGCGGTTGGGAGAGGTCATTCAAGCTGGACTGGATATCGTGGGCAGTCATGCAGATGAACTCGAACAGTTGGTTAAAACCAATCTCAGAAGTCGTTTTGAAGAGATGCTCGGAGACCAGAACTATGATGAGAACAGAATTCTCAGTGAGGTTGCGGTCATGTTGGTCAAGTATTCCGTGAGTGAAGAGATCAAGCGCATGGCAATTCATCTGAAGGAGTACTTCTCGCTCCTTGAGGAGCGAGAGCCAGTAGGCAAGCGCCTTGATTTTCTCTGCCAGGAGATGAACAGAGAAATCAATACCATTGGGAGTAAGAGCCAGATGGTGGAACTGAATATCCAAGTGGTCAAAATGAAAGACGGATTGGAAAACATCAGGGAACAGGTTCGTAATATCGAGTAACGGGGGAAACGGTGCGTATAGCAATCAGTGGAAAGAGTGGCTGCGGAAATACTACAGTTTCCAGCAAGGTAGCCCAAGCTTTGGGGTATGAGATGATCAACGTTACGTTCCGTACCCTCAGTGAGGAGAAAGGGATTGATTTCTGGACGTTCTGCAAGCTTGCAGAAGAGACTGACGAGTATGATCTGGAGGTTGACCGCAGACAGGTAGAAATGGCTCTTGCAAGTGAAAATTGCGTTTTGGGTAGTCGGCTAGCCATCTGGATGCTCAAGGAAGCTGATTTGAAAGTGTACCTTAGAGCCACCACAGAAGAGCGGGCAAGACGAATTACCGAGCGTGAAGGCGGCTCCTTTGAAAAACGCCTCAAGCAGACCAAAATGCGGGATGCCAATGACAGCGCGCGCTATCTCAGGTTGTATGGGATTAACAACAGCGACACATCGGTTGCCGACTTGGTGATCGATACCACTGAATTACAATCAGATGAAGTAGCAAAAATAATCATAGAAGAGGCAAGGAAGCGTGAAAATCAGTAAGCTTGTACTCTCACTTGTGATTCTCATTTCCTTTGCTCCATCCCTCCTGTTTGCTGGAGTGTTCTTGGGAGCAAGCCAAGGAATGGAATCGACTACGCTTGAAGTGGGTATCCTTGGGCGACGAGCTGAGCAACACCTCGCTTTCAGCCTTCCTACCATCAATGGATCCGTGGAAGAATATTGGAAGGCACCAGTTCTTGGTGCATCTGTTTCCGTAAGAAGCCTACGATTCCAGCCATTGGTACTCTCTGGTGGTATCAAGAGCCAAATCAGTTGGGAATCCACAAAAGGATATATCCTTGGACTGGGAGGGGCTCTTGCCCTCTCGTATGAATTCATCGGAAAGGGAGGGGTGTTTTTCTTGGAGGGTTCGTACCTCCCTTGGGTGACAACCCAAGGAACCCTCTCAACAAATTTGGGTGAGAAGCAACTCAAACAATATATGCGCTTGGGGTATCGCAGGGCGTTCTAAGGGCTGTACATTATTGATAGAAATCTCTATGATAATGTAATTGTAGCAAAGTGACCTTTTACAATCAAGGAGTTACGAGGTGAGCATTCCACTCAACAGTCTTATCGATTATGAGGATAATATCTACCAGATTACCTGTGTAGCAATCAAAGAAGCCAATATCCTGAGCAACCCAGGATGTGGCGGCGAAGAAATTGAGAAGAACAATGGCAAGATTGTCAGCGAAGTCCTCACAAGAGCGCTCAAAGGTGAAATACATTTCGAAGAGTCTGACGAGTAGCGGAGCTTTCAGCCATATTATTTTTCTCTTCGGTCCCACTGGGGTCGGAAAAACAGAACTTCTGCTGGATCTCGATCCGCAGAGGTTTTCTGTTATCAATGCCGACTCCATCCAAGTTTACAGACATCTGGACATTGGTTCTGCCAAGGCATCGAAAGAGGTGCAGAATACCATTACTCACTATCTCATTGATGTTCAGGACCCATGGGAGCAGTTTAG
This sequence comes from Sphaerochaeta halotolerans, assembly GCF_003429665.1. Taxonomy (GTDB): domain Bacteria; phylum Spirochaetota; class Spirochaetia; order Sphaerochaetales; family Sphaerochaetaceae; genus Sphaerochaeta; species Sphaerochaeta halotolerans. The sequence goes on from NZ_QUWK01000004.1 coordinate 216,668, forward strand.
CGTAGGTGATTTCATCTCCTATGCAGACAAGGCATGTGAAAAAATTCATCAGGAAGGAAAAATCCCCATCATCAGCGGGGGAACCGCCTATTACTTCAAACATTTCCTCTATGGTCTCAGTGAAGCCCCTCCAAGTGATGAGGCTGTTCGTGCACAGGTTTCTGCGCTGATTGAGTTACATGGAAACGAGTGGGCGTTTCGGCGTCTCTCTGAGGTGGACCCCGTCTCAGCTGAGCGAATTCATCCCAGTGACATGTACCGGGTAAGCAGAGCTTTGGAAGTCTATGAGGCAAGTGGTAAACCCTTGAGTAGTTTTTCACTTCCTGCCGAGCCACGGTATGGTATGCACCCGTTGGTCATCGGTTTGGCGCACGATAGTGCTCTACTCCGTAGCAGGATTGGCCTTAGGATCAAGAAGATGTTCGATGAAGGATTGGAAAATGAGATTCAGGGGCTCCTGAGAATGGGCGCCGAGAGCTCCTGGCCTGGGTTGCAAGGAATCGGATACAAAGAGTTCTTTCAGGCGATGGAGCACGGTGAGTGGTCTCGTTCCATTATTGCAGACCAGATAGAAAGAAACAGCCGCTTCTATGCGAAGCGGCAGATGACGTTTTTTAAGAGTTTTTCTGAAGTCAAGTGGATGGATCCTGCAGATAAGCAAGCAATACTCACTGAGATAGCGCAGTATTGCTGTTCTTGACATAGGTTTCCACCATCAGCTTTTCCAGTGGTTGAACCGAGGCGTTCCCTATATCGGTAATTTCATACCATCCTTTCTCTCCCATTTCAACAGAGAATTCCTGCTGCAGCTCATAGGTATAGACCGGAGTAGCCGTTATATTCTGCTCAGGTTCCTCATCGGTATATGCATAGGGAGTGTACATTATCCCCGTTGCACGATACCTGTTATGTCCTATCTGCTCAATGGATAGATTGGTAATCCCATAGATGAAGGTTCCCCTCAGAATTGGAGGTTTACCCTCTGCAATCCAGTCATTGGGATCAACCTGCGTATTGATACCCTCATATGCTTGTCTGGTCTGACGGGTTACATAGAGGTTGGTGACTTCCATCGATGATGGATTCTTCACTCCTTTTGCAAGAGATGCCTCCATTTTCTCCAAACTCAGCTCATTCATGCTGTCATAATACGCTTCAATGATCTGCGTCGGTCCCATGCCTGCGGTATAGGGAGGTTTACGTGATTCCTGTATTCGGGTGGTGGTAAACCAGCTTACAGAGATGACCACAGCTGCAATCGTAATGACCAGCCAACCTTTCTTTCTCCAAAAAATTCGTCGTTTTGCCCGTTTGTGCTGTCCGTTCAAAAATGAAGCACAAGCTTCGATGGCTGTGAGAGACTCCCTGCTTTGTACCGTTTCAGTAGCATCCAGTGTCCATTGCAAGGATTCTGTCTGGGAAAGGAACCAGGACAACGCCTTCTGCGGCTCCTTGTTTAAGACTGCATCCCGCTGTTTTGTCAAACTCAGGGAAAGGGTGCGGTCGATGAACTGTACCGTAGATTGCGGGAGCGCTATTCCTGTATAGGCCAAGGGGAGGGCTCTGAAAGAGTCCTCCCTGCTGTCTTTATCATAGAATGGGGGAAAACCCAGTGCTGCATAGTAGAGAAGACTTGTCATCTGGTCACAGAGAGTGAAAGGTTGATGCAGTCCATGATGCACCCATGAAGAGCTATGGAAGTAGCGTGTCTCTTCATCACTGCAGGAAGCAAACAGGTCTGCCAAATCCTGTGGAAGGATCAACAATCGACCATCTTCTATGCCCCAGACTCTCCAGAGAGGGAGAATACCACTTGATAAATCCAAGAACGAGTAGGGCAGGGCTTCTAATGCACGTGCGAGATCCCGTACCAACGTGAGGGCTTGGGCGCGCTTTCTGGTGGCAATGTCTGAAAAGGGGAACAATGGCAGTGGATCAAAGTAGAGACAACGTTCACCTTCCACTACGCTTAGGCCTTTCCAATACCATTTGGTAAGTGTTCCATCCTCATAGATGTAACCACATGCTTTTTCTCCTTGTAGGAGGTAGGATGGAAGATCCATCGATTGGGGACCAATTATGATGCACTGCATCATCTGTCCATCAATTTCACAGGGAAAGGTTCGACTCACCTTATACATGTATAGCTCCTTGGTATGCACTGATGTGCCAAACATGTTTTTCCTTCGTAACGTTTTGGTTGCTGAGTTCAGGTTGTTCGCCCATCTTGTCAAAGTACCCACCAATGCTCCATTTCCCAGGGAGGGAACCGAGTTGGCGGAGAGCTTCCAAGCTCGAAATGTTGCAACTGCTTATCCTCTCTCCTTTCCTGTTCTCCAGCAGGCTAGTACCTGTTTGTAAGCGGGAAATGAAAGTCTTAGCATCCTCTTCCGCCTGCGGAGAAGGCAGCAGCGCATTTGCATTTGCTGAAACGATGAACAGCACGTGCTTCTCTTGCTCTAGAACCGATTCAAGAAGCTTATGATACGTTTTCATTTGTTCATTGGTACATGAGGAAGCAAGAATGGGAAGCACGGGAACATCACCAAAGTAGCTGTGTACCATGGGCAGAGTCAGTTCAAGGGCAGGTTCCTCAATCAGGTAACTGTCTTCCTGAGTAAAATAGGGGGCATAGGCTACAGTGAGGTCCTTGATCATAGTGGTTGCAAAAGGATGATCTCTCCCTGCTATGGTTATCCCTTCCTGTTCACTGGTAAAAAGAAAAGCCGGTGCATCCGCATCCAGTATTTCTTGATGTAAAGGACCAAGAAAGACAATCAAGGAAGGTTTCAGGTTTCCTGCAACTGAGAAACTTCTATGCAAGGCTTCCAGAGAAAACTGGTAGGCTGCATGTGGGATGAGAATAGCAGAGGGAAGGGAGAGGAGATATGTCTCTGCTGTACGTTTTTCCGTTGCTTGGGAGAGTACTTCTCTGTCTTCCGGATAGAAAATCATGTGGTGGTGACTGTCAAGCATGCTCATGCCCTAAAAGTAATCGTGAAAGTCTCCCTTCGTCCAGTGTAACGGTCAAGTTTTTCTCCTGGGTTGGGAGAACCAAACCGGTTTTCCCTCCCTTAGCCCTCCTCAGATGTTTTACCTGAGTATAATACAGATCTGCACGACCTTGGTTTTTTGCTTTGCTGAATACTACCGCAAGGTTTGCTGCGTCGAGCAAAACGTCTAGAGGCACACTCTTCCCTCTGATGTATTTGATGAACACATACCCTCCTGGGACATCACGGGTGTGCATCCAGTAGTCATTTCCTTTTACATAATGACGAAGCAGTTCGTCGTTTTCCTTTGCATTACGGCCGACAAGAAGGGTGAACGCACCACTTTGAATGGTAAGGCCCGGACTTTGTTTCTTTTGTTGTTCACTTTCAGCGCTCGCTTCAAGTTCCTTTTTCAGGCTTTTTATTGCCTGCAACTGGTCACGGTTGGGATCAAGCAATGCTAAAAAGTGTCTTTCTCTTTGGGCAATAAGTGCTTTGGTCTTCTCAACCTCTTGTATGGCATTCTCATGGGTTTTTTTTGCTTTTTGATACTTCTCATAATAGAGAGAGATATTCTCTCGAGCGAGAATCTTCTCATCCATAGGTATGGTTAGCGGTTCTCCAGTCTCCCAATCTTCCACCGTTATCTCTTCCATCGTACCCTCGAGCATATGCTGGTTGGCACTGAGTAGGTCTCCAAACTTCTTGAAATGCAAGAAATCCTGGGTTGCGGCACTGGTGCGGATGAGACTGTTGAGTGTGGTATTCAGGCTCTTGAGCTCCCGTTCCATTGTACGTTCCACTCGTTTGACCAGTTCTTCCCTGGTTATGGTGTTGCTCTGTTCCCCATAGGCTTCCTCGATCTGTTCATTAAAGGAACCGCCGGTCCTCTGCCTGACAAGAAATGGTTTTCCTTCTTCTTTACGCGGTTCAGGAAGCACGAAAGGCTGCCCACTCTGTTCTTCTCGTCCAGGACGTCTGTAGAGCAGATCGAGTAGGATGTCCTGTGCATCGGTAACCAGAATGTTTGCACCTGGTCCGCTGTAGAACCGTAGGTAGAGATTCAGTATGGTGCCATGGTTGTCCATGCGTAAGCGCACGATACGGTCGTAGGGCTGTTGGTAGACCGATTCCACCTTCGCTCCCTCCAGGTTTGCACGACAGAACTGAATGAAACGTTGGAGCTTTGCGGTCTTTCCCATCTGGTTTGCACTGATGGGTTTTTTGAGCTCATGGAGTCGGCTGAAGGGAGTCCCTACCTCGGTATACAACGTCCATCTCCCTGCTTCTGGATGATAGAAGTGCCAACTGAGAGAGTGAAAATCATGCTGTGTTGTGTGTTGCAGCGAACTGCCCACTAGGGGTAGCTCCTCTAGAATGAGCGCTATCTCACGCCAGTTGAGACTCATAGGAACTCCTGACCTGCTCATAGGCAGATTTTATACCTCCGGCAAGGTAGAAGGATCCACAGGTAAGAATTGCTCCTTCCTTTGCCGTAAGAGAAAGTGCTTCTTTCAATGCTTCAAGATTGTCTTCAATCAAGAGAATCTCATAGTGCTCGTTTCGCTCATCAGCAAGTTGCAAGAGAAGCTCATGCAATTGCTTGATGTCACTCTTCTTGAAGGTACCTGGCTTGCTGATGATGATTCTCTGGAAGTGGTCAAGCAATAGAGAGAGCATGTGGGTATGATCCTTGTCCTCCAATGCACCGAAAATGACCGTATTCTCCTTGGTTGGGTGAAGGCTTGAGAACGAGGAGAGCAGAGCTTGCAGGGAACGAGTGGTATGTGCACCATCTATATAGATGCAGGGGGATTTTGAGAGCTGTTGGAATCGACCTGGTATCTGGTTTGCTTCAATGGCAGGAAGCATGGATTTGTCAAAGAGACCCAGTGTTTTCAAGACCAACATTGCAAGTGCACTGTTCTGTGCCTGGACCAGTCCCCGCATGGAAAGGCAGAGGTGTTCTTCCTCCCCATTCATCCACCGGTAGTGAACGTGTTCCCCGTCGCCGGTGGTGCTACTTGTCAGTGAACTCAGATAGTCTTTGAGCAGGTAGGGTGTGCTTTGCTGGGTTTTTGCTTCAGCCAGGAACACTTCCAATGCTTCTCCTTCTTCGAGTCCGATAAATACAGGGACCCGTTGTTTGATGATTTTACTCTTCTCAGAGGCAATTTCCCTAATGGTGGAGCCCAGAATCTTGGTATGTTCCAGCTCAATGGGACAGAGAACACTAGCCTCGGGGATGATGGTATTGGTTGCATCAAGACGACCTCCGAGGCCTGTCTCGATAACCGCCCAACTACAGCCACTGTTCTTGAAAAGCAGATAGGCATAGGCAGTGAAGAGTTCAAACGTGGTAGGATTGGTCTCTCCCCACTCATCCCTGAAAGAGAATCCTTCAATACTGTCTACTAACTCCTGTCCTGTTGATACGAGCAAGGCTTCCTCAAAGAACGTCCCACTCAACGTGAACCGCTCACGGTAGTCGACCAAATGCGGGGAGAGGTAAAGACCTGTTTTATAGCCTATGGCGGTCAGAGCACTTGCCAGGTAGCTTGCTGTTGAGCCTTTGCCTTTTGAACCTGCAAGATGAATTTTCTTGAAGGACCTCTCAGGATTGCCCAAGTGTTCCAATAGGCAATGCATCCTATCAAGTCTATATGTACGAGTGGTGTAGTGGGTTGTTTGCTTCTCGAGGTTGGTAAACCGTTCGGTGAAGCGAATTACATCTGTAAAGCTGGAAATTTGCATGCTGGAAACTACCTCGATTGTCACTGTAGACGGTAAGGGCCTCGTTGGTCAACGCAGTGAAAACCGGATAAAACTAACACCAAATGTTTCTTCAAGGATCCCACTGATAATTGCATTGTAGGGGTTTCCCTCAAA
>NZ_QUWK01000044.1 GCF_003429665.1 Sphaerochaeta halotolerans
ATCATGCTGCTCAAGCTTCACTACCAGGTACGGACGGTGAAGGGGACACTGGCTCTCCTTTGTGAGAACGGGAACCTGAAGGATATGCTTGGAATCACCAGGGTACCCAGTGAGGCGACCGTGAGCAGGCTTTCCAGGGAAGTAGAGAGGATCGTTGACCCCTCGGTCCTCCACGATCGGGTGATACAGGCGTATACATCATCAATGGACCGGCTGGCTATCGGACACCTGAGCATAGACAGCACTACCATCGGAGCACGGGAGAAGCCCATCAAGACCAGGGCACAGGAAGCCAAGGCCAACAAGAAGAGAGGACGCAAGGCGAAGGGATCGCTGGAGGAACAACAGTATCGTGAGCGTCAGGCCAGGCTGGAGCAAGAACGGATTGCCTGTCTGCAGGAATCCTTCGGGGAGTCGATGGCAAAACTGGAAATGCGCTGTTCCATTACCGCGAAACAGAATTCCAAAGGGAAGAAACAATGGTTCATCGGCTACAAGGCCCATCTTGCCACTGATGATTATGGGGTGCCCGTGAGCTTCGCGGTGACCGGGGCCTCGGTCCATGACAGCAAGGTTGCGGTTCCCCTCATGAAAAAGGCAAGGGAGACCACTGATTTCTTGTATGTACTGCTCGACAAGGGGTACATCAGCCCTGTGATCAACGACTATGTCGACATGATAGGAAGGAAGGCGATCATCGACCGCAGGGCCTACAAGGGGGTGGTCGCCGACCCCCTGGATCCCGCTTCCCAGAGGAGGTATGCTGCCAGGACCACCGTGGAGAGGACCAACAGCGAGCTCAAGGACGGGTTCCTTCCCGACACCATCTACAAGCGAGGTTCGCACGCCCGGTATGAGATTGGGCTGGCCATTCTCCTCACCACCATGAGGAAGGTGCGGAATGTGCTTATCCTGTATGAGCAACGCAAGGCACACAGGGTATCCTAGCCACAGCCAAATGGAATTGAAAACACCCCTCCAATGAAGAAGGGATGCCTTGACGCGTCTATCGATTTGCTTTGGGGGTGATTCTCTCCGTCATCCTGGTGAGAAATCAT
>NZ_QUWK01000045.1 GCF_003429665.1 Sphaerochaeta halotolerans
TGTGTTTTGTCAAGAGAAATTGGATAAAATGGTAGTGGGAATTCCCTATTCTGGTACTGTTCGAAAATACTCACTATTGTCTATTTTCCAGTATCCTCCCTCCCTTTCTTAACCGTTACCACCTGGTCCCTCATCAATGAGTGTTCCAGTCTCCAATCCTTCGAACCTGTATCGATTAGATGACCGTAGTGTACCAATCGGTCGATGATTGCGGTTGCCAATTGCTCATCAGTCATGAGCTTCCCCCATTCGCTGAATGGTAGATTGGTGGTCACAATCAAGGACTTGTTCTCGTAACTGTCTGCAATCACCCTGAATAGGAGCTGAGCATCATCCCTGCTTACCTGGCAATAGCCCCATTCATCAATTATCAACAGGTCAAGCTTCTTGAGATCCAGAAGGGTTCTCTCCAGGAGTTCCTCAGAGCGTGCTTTCGCCAGTCGTGCAATCAACTGGCTCATGGTCATGAACTTCACCTTGTGGCCTTCATTGCAAGCCCTGATGCCCAGAGCAATGGAAAGCATTGTCTTCCCACTACCACAAATCCCATAAAAAATTAGGGTTCTCTTCTGGTTGATGAATTCGAGCGAGAGCACTTCCTCCTTGCTCATCAGGGCAGGGAAACGCACATTGGAGAAATCATATTCATCAATGCTCTTGATGGAAGGAAAACCGGCATGCTTGATCATCCTGGCCTTACGGGATTCCGTCCTGCGAGCCAGCTCACAATCCAGCAGCTCATTCAGGTACTCAATCTGCTTTGGTGTCCCATTCTCAAGTGCCTGACGGACTCCTTCCTGGGAGAAGAAGAACTGTCTCAGCTTATTGGTGAATGAGGAGTTGAACAGTTCCTTTTGCGCTTGCTTGGCCTTCATAGAGCAACCTCCCCCGATTTGCCCAACAGTGCATCATATACACCCAGATTCACATTGGTGGGATTGTCGCTTGCCTCAAGCGGGAACGACACCATCCGGTTGCACAGTACAATCAGGTCTTCCTTCGTAGGGATCCTGCCATCCCTGCACAAGCTGTTGGCCGCCACCGATGCGAC
>NZ_QUWK01000046.1 GCF_003429665.1 Sphaerochaeta halotolerans
ACCAGCCCCGGCACCAGCCCCGGCACCGGTAGTAGAGGAGCCCAAGGAACTGGTCTACCCCTATGGTGTGCAGGAGATCGTGAAGAATGATGATGGAGCGAAGGTATTCGATCTGTTTATTGTGCATACCAACGACCTGAACGGTAACATTTACAGCGAGAACGGCGGACTTGGGCTTGCAAGGCTGTCCACTGCTCTGAAGGCTGGCCGTGCACTGACCGACAACTGGTTGCTGTTGAACAGCGGCAATGTCGGTGAGATACCGGCTGAGGCTGCGATGCTGGCCGCCGAGGTGGTTGATGAGCTTGGCTACGATGCCTACACCCCACAGGCAGTGCAGCTGGCTACCGGTATAGCCGGGACGAAGAAGGCCCTTCCCCTGAGTGCGAATGCACTGGATGCGAACGGGTATCTGGTTGCCCAGCCATATCAGGTGTACAACTACAATGGCTTCAAGGTCGGTGTGGTAGGTCTGGTGGCCCCGAAGCCGATCCAGGGAGTAAGCTTCACCAGTGACGTGATTCTGGACAATGCACAGTACGCTGTGGACATGGCCCGGGATTATGTTGACTTCATCGTGGTGCTCAGCGACCTTGGCAGCAAGGGCGATCTGACCAGCGAGATGGTGGCGCGGAACATTGACGGCATCGACTTGATTGTCGACGGCAATGGCTCAGCGATGGCCAAGACGGTGAACGGCACCCTGATAGTAAGAGCGGACGAGATGCTGAGAAGCGTTGGCGGCGTGCAGGTGAGCGTAGCGAACGGGAAAGTGAAGAGTGTCTACCCGATGATTCTTCCCGCAGCAGACGTGCTTGACCCTGCGAAGAGCGCAATTGCCAAGGCCTACGAGCCGTTTGCAAGAGCGATGGGCTACACGCTGCAGGTAAGCGTACCTGAGGATCCGGCCATTGTATCGATGATTGGAGCAACCCCGAAGCCGAAGGT
>NZ_QUWK01000047.1 GCF_003429665.1 Sphaerochaeta halotolerans
CTGTAACCCGTAAATGATTTTTTCCTCCTCCTAAAACCGCCAGGTGTCAGTCTTGTGCGCATTGGTGGCATGTTTCTCCCAGGTCCGAAGGATGTCGGATGAAGCATATTCAAGCTCCTCATTTATGCGCATGAGGAGCAGCTCAAGCTCCTCGCTGGAGAAAACAGCGTCTTCCCGCAGCGAGTCCAGGTCCTTGTATCCGGTCCGGTTTCTCATAGCTCGTACCCCTTGGGGGATTCGGCGATATGGGTCTCAAGCACCCTTGGAGAGAGGAACCTCGTCTTCCAGGGATGGTCCGGGGCTGGCTTGTATGGCTTCCTCTGCTTGGGGATGGGCTGTGGGTCGAACTCCTTGCTGTGGGAGCTTCGCTTCTCCACTTCCCTGAGGATGTAGGTCTCCTCCTTGATGCTCGCAAGCAGCGTGCCGTCGAATGCCCTGATGACCAAAGCCTTCGTTCCCTTCATAAAGAGCCTGGGCCTCAGGCCGTTGGAATACTGGAAACAGGGCTGGTAGTACGCATTGTGGTACTTGATGCTGTTGCCTCCATCGATCACCCGCCGGGAAACCACCGCCAGGATTGCATTGATGTCCTGCTCTTCAGGAGCCTCAAGAAAGGTGCTGGTGTCGAGATCCTTCTCATCCTTGAGCGAGAACTGTGCATTGAACCGGGGAAGATAGTCCCACAGGAAGGCATTCGCCTCCTCCATGGAGGCAATCCCATGGCGGGTGAACTCCACCGGCAGCCGGCCTTGGAGTGTTCGGTTGAGGCGTTC
>NZ_QUWK01000005.1 GCF_003429665.1 Sphaerochaeta halotolerans
TTGCAGACACCATAGCAGATAACCCCTCTGTTTTGAATATTCTATTGGCCCTTACCCACCATGAACAGCGAAAGGCCATGCTATATGATGATCGATAAAATTGAGCAGTAGAATACTGACCTTCTTCATATACAACTTCAGAAATTATCGAATCTACTGGCTGATGTCTCCATAAAGGGAAATCTAATGTCAGGTCTATATCATCTGATAGATTACTATATAAATGAAAACAATCATATAAATATTTAAACCCTTCCTGAGAAAAATATTTTGACTTTATTGAGTCGGGTTTGTCTTGCAGCTCTTGTATTAAAGGGTTTCGCTCTTCTGCTTTATATTTATCTCTCTCTATTGCTAATCTTATCATGATTATTGTAGATATAAATCTAAGAAAAGCTTTATCGATACTATTATCTCTTCGAAAATTGGTCCAGAAATAATCGGTCCAAACAGTGTCTACTCTTGTAAAAAAAGAATCTCTTGGATCTATACCTGGTTCGAAGTCATTCTCTATAGATAGTTTTAAAAGACTGGCTTTAAAATTTTCAAAGGCAGTCAATAGCATGCCTCTTGCATTCATCTTAATATATAAATCGTCAGTTAAACCGATATTCTCTAATTCAACAAAATAGAATGATATTAAGTTCTCTTTTTCCAATAGATCCCACAATCCTTCTATATCGAAAAATAGTTCATGAATATCATCAATTGTTCTTAACATAGAATCAATTGTTGGATCTCTTTTCCAAGATAAGAAAAACCAATTTGAATCAATAATGACTTCACTTAAAGTCATATCCTTCATTGGAATGTGAAAAAAATTATTAACAAGGCTCTGACAAAACTCTCTTGAAGATATTCGCGTCTCATAGGTGAACTTATTTAATAATTTTCTTCTTTCTTTATTATCTTTTACTATTTTAATCAAAGCATACCAATGCAATAAAAACAAAGTTGTTAATCGTTGTTGTCCATCAAGAGGCTGGAATGAACTATTCACGAAGCTACCATAAATAAAATCAAGTCTAATTTTTTTGCCACTAACTAGTGAGTCTCTCAATGCCTCTAAGAAATTTCTTCTTAATTCTTTTTTGTCAATCCTCCCTTGAGCATAATCCCTTTGAATAATTGGAATTTCAACTTCATACCTTTTAATTAAATCTAAGAAAGTAAAAACCTCACCGGAGTAGCATATATTATCCATTTGAGTCTCCTGAAGAAATGAAATTGTGTAATACATTGTATAAATCTTCTTCGTACTTATTTCTGTCATCTTGAGTCCAGAAAGATATTTTCGGTGGATACTCACTAAAATACTTTAGAAAAACATTTTTTGTACATAACGGGATGAAAGTACCTGCTTTATCTCGATTAATAATTGTTTTTCTCTTAATAGGGAAAATCGCATTTTTATAACCCCTATTTGTTTCAGAGTCTAATAGGGATAGATTCGAAATATCATTTATATCTTCATCATCAATTTCTGAATTAAAATGTAATACAATGTCCTCAAAAACCGATTTGAATTGAGTGTCATTAGACGTATCACATTCTTTTGCCCTCTTTATTAATTGTTCTGCATCTTCTTTTTCTGAATCAATAAAGACAATGGCATCTTTCAACCACGCATCTCTATTTTTATCTGGAAGACTATCTTTTACTGAGGTTATATGCTCAATATCCCAGCTTTCGTTTTTATAGAGATCAAATGGGAAGCGGGAGTTATCCTTTTCATTGTTTAACATTGTAAGAATATTATATAAGAGTAAAATATTCCTTACATGTTTATCGCCATATTGTAGATTATCTAACTGAACTCCAGAAACCCCATTTTTAATGAGTACGTCAAGATAATTTTTAAAACTTGATTTAGATGATTTATTAGATGTTATATATAGTTCTTTTATTGTAGTTTGTTCTGTACAGATCAAATAACCAATTTTATGGTACAGATCTCTCTCAGAAAACCATTCATTGAACCTTTGAAAATAATCCTTGACTTCTTTCCAATTCTTTTCTATATTACTTTGGCTTTTAATTTTAAATTTATTATTAAAATATCTAAATGTAGAATAAGTATCTGTTTCATCATTTTCTTCATTCATTATATTAAATATAAACTCTATCCGGTTAGTTGAAACTTCATTACCCGTTAAGAAATACCAAAACCGATCATCTTGAAGACTATTTTCAATGTTATCCCATTCAGATGCAATCTCTAATTGCTTTAATCTTAATTTATCAATTTGTTCTTTGTCAAAATTAGAACTATTTAGAAATAAGGCCTTAATAAGTTCTGCATTTGTTAAGGGAATTTTTCCAATATTTATACGAGTAAAAATTGAAATTGAATCTTCCTCTGTGCTTTCATACCAGATGATTTTTGAATTATATTTTAATTTTGATCTGAATTCGCCTTTATCAAATCGACTATCTTGTTTATCAAACCATTCTGAAATAGCTTTAAACGCTTCATTAATATGATAAAAATCTATATTTTCATAATTTTTTTCGTCTTCAATTTTTTCTAGAAATATTTTGGTATTTGTTCTTGTTTCATAATCAAGGGAAAATAACCTATCACGTTTATTTTCTACAAAATCCTGATTTAGATAATATAGGATTAAGTAGATGGTTGTTAATCTCTGTTGACCATCTATTACTTCATAATCAGCTCCATTCCTATTTTTAATTACAATAGGTTGTAAGCAATACCATGTTTTTTCATTCGTAGAATCTATCATTCTAGGAGTAAATTCATTTATATCATTCAGTAAATCAATAACTTCTTTTGGTGTCCATTTATAACCTCGTTGATATGATGGTATAAAAAATGAATATGGATTGAGCTCATTTACTATCTTTAGTTCTAAAACATTGTTCAATGTATACTCCTTTTAAAATAAACCATTCAAATAATATCATTAAGGAAAATTATAGATGATTACTTCATATATTTCACTTACTTTCTACTTTATTATCAGTAGAAAGTACAATTGTTGCATATTTTCCACAGAAACCGGGATTTTAGGCCCCCTGAAAGCGTTGATATGGTTACTCTCTAGTTTACACTTATGTAAGTGATGGCGCGCGCTTTGGAGACACTTTTCTAGTCCTCCGATCTCACTTCTAGACGCATTTATATGGAACGTCAATATCATTTGTGCTTTGATTGACACAAGGAACTAAGCTTTTGGTTTGGCACAGAGAAACCTGCAAAGAAATCATCGAGAGTGGCCTTGAGGTCTTCCTTGGAAGAGAAGTATTTGTTGTGCGTTTTTTCCCTTCATGTGATTCTCCAGACCCTTTCGATTGGATTCAGGTCAGGGGAATAGGGAGGAAGGAATTCAATTTCCAGGACATCCCTGATGTCCTGGTACTCATCCGATTCGCGGATGAGCCTTGCTGCTTTCCGGTGCCATGGGGCATTGTCAAGGATAAGGAGATGCCTTTCGAACGAATCATCTATCTCTTTGATATAGTCACGGATTGAGCCGATTACGGTTTCGAAATTGAACCAGTTGACTTCTGTGACGACCAACCTGCCCGTACGAGGGCTGAGGTACCCACTGTAAGAGATATTCGACTTGCCAGGTTTGGACTTTATCTTGGGCTGCTTCCCTATGGGTGCCCATTTCCTGGTGACGGAGGTGGTGACCTGGAAATGGACCTCATCCTGGTAGATGATCTCCAGATTGGGATCCTTTCCCCTCTCCATCATTTTTTTTAAAGTCTTCGCGCAAAGCCTGGCCATCGCCCTTGCTAGGCAGAGTCTGCGGGCGCTGCAGGGAGAACCCGAGTGTGTGAAAGAGCCTTTGGCATTGGCGGACGCTCATCTTTACACCAAATTTAGTTTCCACAAGATGGCTTACGCTTTTCCCCTCCCAGACATCGTAGCCATAGGCCGAAGGGTCACCCTCTAGCATGGATTTCAACGCTTCAAGCTGTGCGTGGCTCAATTTCGGGGGACGCCCTGTGGGTTTCCTTATTGCAAGGGACTCGTAGCCTTTTTCGGTAACCGCCTTGACCCAGCTTGTTATCGTGTTCTTGCTCTCTGAGCAGTACTCGCTGAGAAATGACGGAGTAAGGCCTGCAAGGACCAGAAGGACAAGTTCCACTTTATGCTGGTATTTTGCATCGTCTGTGGAATGGACAATCATTTTCCCTTCGATAATCAAAGATGCTTTGTTGTCAATTACTCTTGTGTGCATGGCGGTATACTCCTACAAGAACAGTATACTACCTCCCTTCAATAATTTAAAGTACAATTGTTTTTGTCGTTATATATATTCGAACTCTACCGTCACACGGTAACACTTGAACACACATACCAGCACCCAGAAAAACCAAAACCCAGTCCGAAGACTGGTCTTTTATGGGCGCGATTGGGTTTGAACCAACGACTTCTACCGTGTGAAGGTGTTTTGTTACAATACATAGAGATACGCACACTTCCGTAGGGTTCTATTGCTCAGTAAATTACACTAATATTCTATCCACTAAGCACCGGCTCATCCTGTCTAGTTCTATCAAGAATTCTTCACAATTTTCTTCACAAAAATTGGAGTTATTCCAATGACAAATTTTGTATCTTAACGCCTCCTTATCACCACCTTTCCTCCTAACGAATGAGGCACACCAAGGACTAACCTCACCTGTGCCCCATTTCATAATAATACGTAGGCTCTACCCCTTACGCAATATCAATATTCTTCATTGAACTCTTCTGGTCTACCAGGAAATCATGGACCTTCTTATATACCGAGTATGTGATATCCCTTGATGAAGTAGCACCAAACCTCTCAAAGACCTTTTTAGTGTTTTCAGTATGACCATCACAAAGCTCAAGAATCTCATTCCATGCTAACCTAACATTGAAATTCCCGACTGATAGTATCGGGACAGATTCGACCTTTGTTGTCACTCCTGGTCTAGCCTTATCACTCGAATTTGGCTCTTGAGGTCCTTGTTTCTTCCTGACCTGATGCGATTCACTATCTGGGTCAACCATATCAATTGTGGGTATGCATAATGCTTGTAACAAAGCATATTTGTGAGCAACTGCCATTGCCTTATTGGCTGCCTTGTCACCACTATCCATACCCTCGCCTATTACCACGGATTCGAAACAGGATCCATCTGTCGCATAGAAAGTATATTTGATGGTAAGAATCCTATAAATCAAATTCGAGCCCCTATTTGTCGTACGCTCTTCACTCCTCTCTGCTATCACTGTTGGCACAGTGAATACACCATGCCTCGCAAAGATAGGATGTACGGTATTGTACACATCATCGATTCCTCGAAAACGGAAACCCTGTTGTTGGTTCTTCTGGTTTTTGCCAATGGCATCAACATCAACGAGTATGGCTGACATAGCTTCATATATATTAGCCATTAACCACCTCCTTCTGTGAATTACCAAGAAAACCAAACTTCTGATAAAAAGAACATTTGGAAGCACACGTGCAATAATCGATGCATTTTACTGGTGTCCCAAGGCGATGTTCCAAGTAATGTCCTTTACCCAATTCAGCAAGGTGCCGTTCTGCATTGAATTCAGAATAGTGCCTTTTCACAGCATTCTTTCGACCATGTTTCATAACAGCCCAACACTCATCTCTCTCCCACCGTTCTTCACTGGTACAATCAGGGATCTGATTCTCTGGTAGATCCTTGTACCTTAGAACCTCCATGATTTTCTCAGAAAGATCAGCTTGCATATAAGCTGCTTCTTCACTATTGAACTTGCCTTTGAAGTGATAATCAATATTGACAATCGGCCGTTGTGGATAAGAACTGTCTCTTCTTGCCTGCGTCTTGCTCCAATCTTTCAAGAACACCGTATTACGCACATCTCTGACTGGAAAACCTGCCTTACTGAGCAAGAGCCAATAAATCCTTAATTGTTTTGCCCAATCACTTGTAGCACCTTCCCTTACTTTCATTTGATACGAATATACTCCTGTGGTCTTGTAATCAGTAATCAATTGTGTCTCAGCGTTATAGAGATCAAATCCACCCGATACCTTTCGATTTCCATACTCTCCACATGGTACGTCGATAGAGATCCGTTCTTCAGCCAACTCATGTTCTTCCTCATAGCCTTCCATAATGGAATGCACAGCTGAACCAAATACAGCCCAAATCATCGAAGAACAATCTTGTTCAAGCTCCTCCCAATGCCTTCTTGTAAGGATTATTTCTTTCGTACCTTTCATGAGTTCTGTGACCGAAAAGGTATCCCAATCAAATCGAGGATGATTGTTTATCAGACAACTTCTATAGTAAGGTTCAGGTAGATTAAATTTGTTTGTGATTCTCATTAGATTACCTCCTTAAGGGTGTCGGTGAGATCATTAGAGGAGCTTGGTGCTGCAACGCCTTGCTCCTCTCCTTTTTCCAATAAATCCTGTATTTGCTTCTCCAATTTGCTGGCCTTTGCAGAGTATTCAAACCAGTAGTCACGGAATTTATCACGTTCTTCTTGGAGCTCCTGGTTCCTTGTTTTCAGACTATTGTTTTCATCAACAACTTGTTTTAGTTCGTTCTGAGTCTTGTCCATGATTTCGTATAGATGCTGCTCATAATTCGTTAACATAATTCACTCCTTACACAATATTAGACATGAAAAAACCTCTCTCTCGAGAGGCACATTTTTGCAGGCTAATATTTTCATTCTCTATTCTGCTTACGGCTATAGTCCCTATACATCTTCATTCTTTCATCTATAGGGATAGCTACCCAATCTAGGTATTCTCCATAATGCCAGAATCGCTTTTTCCCCTTCTGGGCAGGATTGTCTCGATGACCGAAATTTGGCATCAACCAAGGTTTGTTGATCACTTCTTGTCTAGTCATCCCAAATGTGTTTCCAATCATGTTAACAGTAACAAAGACTGGATCATTGAACTCAAGGAGGTTTGTCAATTCCTTATATTTCACCTCTATCTCTTTGAACCTGTCATACTCCACCGCTGGGATTATGTAACCATCAATCTTTCCCATTTCTAGCATCTCCTTCTAACATAATTAATATTATTGCTGTAAATACAGCTCTAAATCTCTGTACCATAGGTATTCATAGTAAATTCATTTCTAGCATGCTTAAGTACCCCTTAGTGGGAGAAACTATGATATGGTCCAATACCTTAATTCCAAGAATTCCGCCAGCAATTTTCATTCTGCGTGTTATATCTTTATCTTCTGCACTTGGATCAAGACTTCCGCTTGGGTGGTTGTGACCGATAATTATTGCTGCAGAATTATCCTTGATTGCATGTTTGAAAACTTCCCTTGGATGAACCAGCGTTCTATTCAATAGGCCCAAAGAGACGAGATGGATGTTAATGACTTCATGTGCACTGTTCAAAGTTATACAGAAAAAATGCTCTTGTTCCTTGTAACGATATTTTTCCAGTCTATCCATGATTGGCGAATATACATCAGATGCTGTACGAATCTGAATTGCGGTCTCGCTTGCCAACATATGAATTAGCTGTTGTTTTGTATATTTTGCGAATTGGCTGTACGCCTCATGTTGAGTCATATAATCACCTCCCATTCAGTCATAAACGTCCCAGAATCGTTTATCTCGCTCAATGCATCAAGTTCCTTGTCTGTCAATTGTTCTACGCTCATAAGGACATTTTCATCAGTGTGGTCAAGCCCTGCATACAGCGCCAGGTACTCCAATTTCGAATATCTCTTATGAAGGCATTCTTCTGAACAGTAATTCTCTTCTCCATCATTGATGACAAATCCTTTGGCCATTGGGCTACCACAATTGGAACATACTTGTGTTTCAACACATTCCTCAGGGGCATCAATGTATGCTGTCACTTGCCTCATCATGGATTGAATCAGAGCAAACTGATCGATTGGCGTTCTGAATACATGTCTATCTTTATTCCATCTATTGACCTCTTCGTTTATGGCTGCATTCACCAGCGTGAGAATTAATGAGCGCACATCTCCTCCAAAATCGAGAGCAGATTTTTTATTATCCTTGTCTTTCTTTATCATCATTGTTATCCTTAACCACAGAAGACTCACCAGTATCAGTGATGAGCCTTCCTCAGAATTTTTGCATGACGGTGGCTGTCTTTGATAGTCACCGTTTTTATAGTCTTGTTCCTCCGATAGAGCCTGTACTTCTAACTGTCTGCAGGACATCTTCCTCTTCTTGCCAATACTGATAGTTCATGAATCACCTCCTTCTCCTGTCAGCGCATACCAGTCATCAATCAAGTCGTCGTCATCAAGGCTTGGATACCCTGAATACACTTCATCACGCCGTGTGTTGTATATGAATGATTGTGTCCAAGGATCATTGAGATACTGACACAAAGCCCAGTCACCGTGTCTTGCAGAAACATGCATGGGTAGTGTGACATGAAGCATCCCACTTTCTATTAATCTCTGATTCTCCATTACTGTTTCCTTCAGGCTTCAAAGCCTATGTTTATCATCTGCCTGCCTCCCGACAACCATTCTGCTACGATTTCATATAACCCATCAGCCATACCTTTGAGCTGCGCTATATGGAACACATGGCCATTGGATATATCATTTTCACTTGGTCTTTCCCCTTTGTACCTTTTCAAAAAAACATGGGTACTATCTATTTTACCCAATGCATATTGGTCTGTGAATTTTCCGTCAACGATATACATAGTTCCTGTTTTCATGAGAGCCCCCTACCCTTGAATTCCAGATGTTGTAGTTCCAAACCTGTCATTCCCAGCTTCCCAACGATACGTATAAACATTCCATTCCTCAGATACATAAGAGATTCTGATCCAAGCACTCCTGTTGCAATCACTGGCAGTGAAAAATCCTCAGTATGCCTGATATTAAAATTCACGGCATCATGATTGGTTCGTATCGGTGTACCCTCTACCACTCCTTCAAGAAGAACACTGTTTAGCATCTATATGACTCCTGTAAAAAAATACCCATCCATACGGATAGGAAGTCTTGGATTTCGAAGAACAATTTCACGCAATGAATCAACGTTTAGGCCAAAAGCTTTCATGCTGATTTCTTAATGATTCTTACTTCAGACTTTTCTTCCGCCATCGGGGGAATAATCTTGGAATACTTCTTTTCAACTCTTTTACATTCTTGGGCTTCAGCTATTGCAAATACCTGTCTGAAGGTCTTCCCTGCTACCGCTTTTCTCAAAGCTACTGCCTTGGTCAAGTCCTTTCCTGCCTCAACAAGAGCGTTGATATAGGCCTGTTGCTCCATGCTCTTGCAATTGGTTGGGGAAACCAGCACTTCAGCCTTGCCATTGTTGTCTACAATCTGGACACGAGCGTTTCTATCAAGACCGGATACCTCTACCCATTTGAAGGTTTTCTTGTCCTTGATGATGGTTACAGGGTGCAACTCCAGCTTCCAAAGCTCGGACTCTTTGTCGGTTTCGGCTACATCGGAAGCAATTTTAGCAAGGGTTTTGTCAAGCTCAGCAAGTAAATGACCGGCTTGACCTGCTACCAACATGATATCGCTGTTTGCCTCTTTCTGGATAAGAGCAAGAGCATCGGCAATGGCCTTTCTCTTTTCTGCGGCCAACTCTTTCTCGGTCTTCTCGGGTGCTGCAGCTGCTACGTTCTCTGTGGTCTTGGTGGTTGCGTTTTTCTTTGACATGATTGACTCCTAGGGTATTTTTACCCGTTATTGATTTTATGGACGCTCAAGCGTTCCACTATTGCCTACCTGGTACGCAATAATGCAATGTTCGAACGAATAAATTTATGCTATGGGCTGGTTTTAGCCAGCTGGTTTACTTGCGTATGCCTACGCTTTCAGTCCCACCCTGTAACCCTTTCGGGCATGTCCCCTAGGAAACTAGACATGTTGGTGTTTTGTCCCTAGTATTGGCTTCGCTATCGGATTATACCTACTCTGTATGTCCTCGGCCTCTAATGCACAGCAGTTAGTCCCAAAGTGTTACGGTATATCCCTTTCAATTCCATATACGACAAGCCTAAACCGTTCGTACTGGTACGCTTATACACAAGTCTGATGTCAAAAAACTGTCATAGTTTGGTGGTGTATCACCTCTCTATGTTGTGCCTTGTCTATCCACTCTCTGCTGCCCATGCTCCCCTCGAGGATTATGGAATGCAGGTGCTTCTTTCTTGCTACCCCGCAAGGTAGGGAAAGAGAATTGAGCTTCAAGGTAGGTTGGCTACCATCCTGTTAAAAATCAGTAGGCATTCGAACCAGAGAAGGTTCTCTGTACCTTGCGATACCCACCAGAACGTGGTTGCTATCAGTGGGTGTGTCCCACTTGACACTTGGCATACTACAAGGGGTGTGTACCACTTGTCAAGCTGTTTTTATACAAAATTTCACATCATTAGGTATTGTGGGTGTGTACCACTTTATGGTATAATGAATTAGATATAAAAAAAATATTTTGAGGTGGTTAAATGACAGAAGCAAGAAAGATATGGGAGAAGGAAAATAAAAGCCGATTCTCTATTAACTTCATGAAAAATACTGAAGCTGATTTGATTGATTACTTAGAGAAAAAACAGAAACAAGGAATACCAAAGGGAACGGTTTTAAAAAGGGGCTTAAGGTTATTAATGGAACAAGAACAAGCTGGTATAGACATACAGGATTATAATAACTAACAGTGCTAACAGGATTGGCATAGGGCAACCCCAATCGGGGGGTATATCCTGCCTATTCTTTACCCCTGCACCTATACAAGTGAACTAGCAGCTAACACGAGATTTCACCAAAACACCCCAGCACAACTTAATTATGTAGAAGACAGAGGAAATCAATTCAATTAGCTACAGAATAAGAACATAGATAATATTCTATACGACTCAAAACATACCAAACCACCTCACTGGGCCCTCTCACGCGCGATAGTTATAGTATTTTTATGCAATTAAGGTATCCTAAATCCCCGACAAAACACCATCATAATTGCATACTGACTGCATAAACAGTTCTAAATTGCATATTTGGTGCATATTCACAGCAATGAGGGGGGAGGGGTCAAAATTAAGGCAGGGGGGGCGGCGGATGGAAGCTAAAGGGGGTGGGGAATCTCTCCTCTACCTCTGTATATTGCTTGAAAGTTTCGGGATATGGACTATTGAACGCTGACGGTGAAACTGAGTGTAAACAATGGCAGGATTTTCTTTATTACAACCAACACGACACTAATGATTGCAAGCACAGTCAGTATTTTCGTAGAGACTGGGACGAGATCATGTCCACAATTGGGACACCTCTTTGCTGTTTTACTAACTTCTTTTCCGCAAGCAGGACAATAAATAGTTTCAGGGGGAAGATACTCGGGCTTAGCTGATTTCTGCTTCGGCTTAGCTGATTCCTGCTTATTATCGAGTTTAGCAACATACACTATAAAGGCTATACAAAGAATCACGGCTATAGTAATTATCGTATAAATAACCATGAATAAACT
The DNA here is from genome assembly GCF_003429665.1 of Sphaerochaeta halotolerans. GTDB lineage: Bacteria > Spirochaetota > Spirochaetia > Sphaerochaetales > Sphaerochaetaceae > Sphaerochaeta > Sphaerochaeta halotolerans. The sequence goes on from NZ_QUWK01000005.1 coordinate 11,459, forward strand.
ATACCACTCCAAAGATTGACAGTCTATAAAAACAATCCTGTTCATAATTATTACCCCATCCCCTCCTCTACCTCAATACATTGCTCAAAAGTTTTGGAATAGGGGTATAATAAACCATTATTGACTAATGGCGACAAGATGGCTTTTACATTACATTAGCATGTTGTTTTTATAATCAGGCTTTCCCCCGGTGATTTTCCTTGCAAACGATATAACCATAGGTGACAATATTAACACATATAAAAAGAGAGGATTGTTATGATAAAGAAAAGATTGTTTGTTATCATATCGGTAGTTGTTATTCTTCTTGCAAGTTCATGTACAACAGCCGATAAGTTGGAGCTGACTCCTTTATACAAGGTAAAAAGCCATGTAGTTCCAAATATCAAGGGTGACATAAATGTTGAGGAAATGATCATACATAAAGATGTTGGAATGGGCATAGGCAGCAATTTTGTAATTCTTACATACCTCGAAATGGTAGGTGAAGAGACTTTCGTACTGTATGTAGACTATACTGGCGGCTACTGGAAATTCATTGAAAAATTACAACTTAAAATCGACGATGAGTTCTTTACTCTGACTGATAAAGATCCTTCACGCCTTGTGCTCAATGGAGGCGTTGAGGAAAGGGCCGGATTTACACTGAGTGCTGAAATAGTTGAGAAGCTAAAAAACTGTTCGACTCTGATCCTGCAATATTATGTTGATCCATTCACGATGGATGCTGAAGCAATAAGCAATATTAAAGCATTCCTCAATAGGTAAAAGTCGAATATTAAGCAATCGGCAATATACAGAAGTATAACTCTAAGGGATTTAAGAAAAAGGTAAGTATATGAATACATATGAAGAACTCAAAGAACTCAAAAAAGCAAAAAGGTATGATAAGGCTATTTCAATAGAAATGACACTTATCGAAGAAGCGGAGGAGGAATCTAGAAGAGAAAAATGGGGTGTATCGCCAGCCCCATATTTAGAATTAGCGAAGTTATACTTAAAAAACAAGGCTTTTTTTGTCAATATAAGTGATTAGCTCAATTCGAGCATATGCGAAAGTAGTGTACTCTTCGGGTGGATGAACCCAAAAACAATGCACTTAGAACGCAATCTGAATGCAAAAAACAGCTATTCTAAACACTTTTCGGATTTAGTGATTTCGGAAAACACTTCCTTTTCTAATCAATAGTGAAAATACTAAAAACACTTTACTACACGAAATGAGCCAAAAACAAAAAACTCAGCAGCTGAAATTGAGATACTTGAAAGATACTTCTCACAGAAGCTTGCTAGGGGTCGAACAAAAGTTATCATAGCAAAGAGATATCAGAAGCTTGCCAAAAAAGAGGACCATGTTATTCCAGAGAAAATTAGTATGATTGTTGAGAAATCTATTTCTGGTTGAATTGAGGATTAGCTATTCAATGATTTGTTTGGGGATATGAAAGATTGAATTTATTTAAAAAGAAGTTCACAACATTCTTCCATGCCTTTCAGTGAAATTGATAGGTCTGTTTTCCATTCAGCTTCCCAGAACTCGTTTTTAAATTCATCCCTATGATTTGGCTTGTCCTGGAAATAGTGCTTTGTTAATTGAAATTTTTCTGCAATCTTTTTGAAAACTGCATATTCATTATTGTCAATAACTAAACTATCATGAGAATTTATACAGTCTCTATCCTTCATACAGAATCCAAGTCTCCATTCCTTCTCATCACTGTAGGATTGATCCTTTTGGAAAATACTCAATTCAAACGGAGGACTTTCATAATCTAATTCATTCCCTTTTGTGTATTCCACTCTATACCATTTTCCACTTGATATACAGCTCTCAAAATGAGCCTCCTCGAGGGCATCCAATACCTTTTGCGTAAACAACTTGACGTCTGTAATTGCTATATATTTAGATTGGCAGGAGAACTTTTTATGGAGGTAAGCTATTTCTTCTTCTGTTTCAGCTTGAGAAAAACAAAGAATATAGTACTGATTCAAAATAAAACTACTACAATCTATAGTTCCAGAATTAAATACAGATTCTCCGAATTTTCCATCGCCAGTTATTTTAATTCCTTGTCTATTTAGAACCTTTTGTTTGTATTCAGCTAAACCTTCTGACTTGTCTTTTCTTACCCCTTCAATTTCTTTGTATTTGTTAATATTTGATAGAAGTATTTTGCCTTTAAAGAAAGATTCTGCATATTCATTTTTTGAGAAAAAACGGTACAGGCGAGGAAAATCGAGCTTGTCAATATTTGAATAATCGAAACGAATTCTTTGAATAGTTTGCAAATCACTAATATTCATTAATATACCCCCCCCAAAAAAAAATAATTCATAATAGCTATTTTTAGTATGAATTAAAAACATAAACAACACAATGAAGTTTCAGTATCCTGCTCGTTACCTCACAGCCCTTCTCATGAGTGGAAACCTAGTATGGTTTATCCAGGAGGGCAAGATGGAAGACCATGAAGATGTAAATCTGACTGAGCTGACTGCATACCAGTTGAGGTTCATCGATGAATACATGAAGTGTGGAAACAAGCGTCAGGCGATGCTCAATGCCGGTTACAAGGGCAAGGGTAAACGCTCCACAGTGACCAGCAGCGTAGCCAAGCTCAACGTACCTTAGTTACATGAAGAGATTTAGAAAAGGCATAGGAAGCTTGTAAAAGTGAATCTCATCGAGGTAGAGACTGTGGATGAAAGGGTAACCGCACGTTTGATACTGCCTCTACCTCCATACATTGCTAAAATATTCGGTATAGGGGCTGTAATTAACCATGATTGACCAATTAAATAGGTTCTAATCCTGTTCGCTTCTCTTGTTATCGTTGTACGGATTGAGGCTATCAATTGAATCTTTCAATGTACATAACGACCACAATATTGCAGAGAGGAAAAATACAATAAGCCCACCTGATAGAGATTCAGTAATCCCTATGATGGTCAGACCTGAAAGTGAATATGTATATGCATAGGCATCTATATTCAGTACGACTACATACATAACGAACAACAAGCTGATGATCATCCCAATTATTGCCAATCCCTTCATATTAAGCCCCTTTCAAGATTGATTAAGTGACTCGGTTGCATAATCACTCACCGCTACATTCTAACTCCATTTGCTGTATACGTCCACATAATATCTCGTTACCTCCATCCCCTTTTCATGAGGGAATTTTCTTTATGGTTAGGGAAAGGGGATTGAGATGGAAAGCAATAATCTAAAAAATCAGATAGCAGAAAAACCTGCAGTAAAGGCTCTTGAAGCGCACATTGGACCAATGCCAACCAGAAGGAACAATGCGTTGGCTTGTGACACTCCTGTACTCACACAAGATGGATGGAAAAAGCATGGTGCTCTACAGGTTGGAGATTCTGTGTACACTCCAAAAGGATTATCCAGAGTCATAGCAACAAAACACTATTCTGATTCTCAATGTATGAAAGTAGTGTTCAGGGGCAATCAAGAAATTGTCTGTAGTTCCGGACATTTATGGAGAGCTCTGAAATGGAACTCAGCAAGGTTGAAAGGAGAAAAGCGTATCGGATGGGAAAGTAAGATATCCAAAACATCTGATTTGATGTCTAGTTATAAGAATCCATATATCCCTGTTACAGGCTTTTCAGAAATGCCAATGGTTGATCTACCTATTGAACCCTATACTCTCGGAGCATGGCTTGGTGATGGTGATAATAGTTGTGGTCGTGTATGTGGTCCTGATAATGAAGTATTTGAATCAATCAGAAAAGATGGTTACGAATTATCTGATAGCCATTGCCCTTCTCGGGCACCGTTTCAGACAAGAACAGTCTACAATTTGGTCAAGGACCTAAGAAAGCAAAATCTTCTCCATAACAAGCATATCCCACCGATTTATTTCACTTCATCTGTTAAGCAACGGTTGGCTTTACTGCAAGGATTAATGGACACTGATGGCAATATGTCCAAGACATATGGGAATGGGGCCACATTCGTACAAAAAGGCGAACGATTGTCTCTAGATGTTCTTGCACTTGCCAATTCATTAGGATTCAGAGCTGGCATTTGTAAAACGAAACTTGCTCACTATATCTCATTCTCAATATCTTCGATAGATTTGGTTCCTTTCCGCGTACAACGAAAAATCGACAACATCAAGAAGCTCAAGAGTCAGAAACAGAGTAAAAACTGGTATGTACAATCAGTTGAGGAACAAGAGACCGTACCTACCAATGCCATACGTATCCAAGATCCTGATGGTATATACCTCGTCGGTCATGCACTTATCCAAACATGCAGTGATCAGTCCATTTCCTTGCCTAAAGTCGATACTGTATTAAAGACAGGATAAAAATATCACATATTAGGCAAGGTAGAAGATTGGGGTAATTAGTGTATATGAAATAACTTAAGATTGATTTGAGCGTTAACAATCGAATGGCATTAATAGAGAGAAATCTGAAATGGATTCCTCGAATAACTAATCCTGAGGACTGATTGGTAGAACTCTTCTTAGTTTCTTATCATACCTGTACTTACTTAAAGTACCATTAAGGATAAGAGGTACAATCTTCCTGATTTCAGCCAAAGGAACGTCATACCACTCATTGGAAACAGCAAGATGACCTTTGTCATCTCTGACTCGTATACTTACCTTTGCAGCTGAGAAAAAATGATGGACAAGTGTTTCAAGCTTGGAGATATTCAGGTTCTGACACGCCCACCTATCGATAACTTCCACCTCAGTACAGAGATAGGTCTTTTCCTTGCTGGCATTCTTGATACGCTCTTCAACAGTACCTCTTGTGAACCCTATCTTGTGGAGATCTCGAAACTTTTTTACCTCTGGCTCTGCAGACAGGGTCTTGAGAATATATATATAGCCAACATCAAACTTTGGAACATTCTTTTCCTTTTCAAGTTTCAATCCTTCAGGAGAAACCTTGTCATCCTCTGTTACGACATATCCATGATACATAGAACGTCTGATTGACTGGGAAAGAAGATAACTTTCGGTGCCATTAGCAAAAACACAATGGGTTCTTCCATCAAAGTCTCCAGTTCTAGGGTTTCTTTGGGTCTCATAGATTTCATTGATATAGAATAAAAGACCACGCCTTACATAAAACTGCCCGACACGAAGCTCTCCTCTCTGATAAGGAACCAATTTCCTCCGACCTGACTGAATTGCTTTTTCCGCTTCATTGAAAAGAGGCTGAAACCTCTCATTAAACTCCTTACATGGTGTTGCTGAGGCAACAAATTCAGCTTCTTCTCTCTCCTTCTGAGGTTTTTTAATGATTTCTGAGTCAGAGAAGTCATTGATAGAAGTGTTCCCCAAATCAACACTGTCAAGGATATCCATACCTTCTGGTGTATTCCAAGGCAATTCTTCCTCTTCCGAAATGCTTCTATCCTGTTGGACTTTGGCTTGTCTATCCTTTATTACCTTTGCTCTCATAGCCAGGGTTTTCTCGAAAGTTTCCTTGGAGTCTAATGAAGGTTCCCGTCCATTCTTATCAATGAAGTACTGAATCTCCTTCTCCTTTGCATCTTTAAAGTCATAGATAGTTTTAGGAGAAGGTTTCTTGATCTCAATACTCCTCAAAATAGATTCAGCTGCTTCGTCTTCAAGGATAACTTCAAGGTAATCGAATTCATCTTTCATTCTTTCTAGCCTCTTGTTTTATCTTTATGTTATAAAGAATTGCCCCAAGAACAGCTTCATACTCATCCTCTGAGAATCTATCAGGGTTCCTTTGATGGACTTTTACAAATGTCTTGATGTTCGGCCAGTAGAATAGGCATTCCTTATCTGTATAAATTTTCATTCTACCTTTCTTTTTGTCTATGGCATCTTTGATAGCTCTTAGCGTAGGCTTATCAATGTCCTTGGATAGAATTTGGTAAGCCTTCTCAAATGGGTTTATTTTGTCGATTAGATTGATCTCGAGTTCCTTAATGTCCAGAACAATCCCATTGGCAAACTTGAGGAACTTTGTACCAGTACCATGATTAGAGGTGCCATCACCAGAGTCTTCTCCGCCAAGGTCCAATCCAGAGTCGTTATCCTGGGAACCATTGTCACCCTTCTCCTTGTTATCATCACTAGGCTTTGCACTCCCAAGAACTAAGTCAGTAACCATATGCTGTCTGATTGCCTCAACATCATGGGTACTCAACTCAGGATGCTTGTCCATGATGATGCTTGGTATAAGATACTTGTTAATCAGCTGAGCATTGTTTTTATGCAGGTTTGCCTTAATGACATCTACATCAGTGCGAATTGAGTCCAACAAGGCCTCATACGTATTCTCATCTGAAATAATTAGTTTCCCTTCATCACTTTCTGGATCAAGTATTTGTAATTTAGGAGCTTTTGCCTTGAAATCCCACTTAGGTGTCAGAACCTGTTCCATAAGCAGAGAAGCTGTGATGGCCTTGAGGAGATTGTTTACTGCGGTGATGACTTCTCCTCTGGTTGCATCTGGCTCTACGATGATGTTAGTAAAGAAAGCATCAGATTTACCCTCATAGTCTCTAGTAGCTCTTCCAATAATCTGAACAACTTCGGTAAGCGATCCACGATATCCAATGGTAAGCATCTGTTCACAAGGTGGCCAATCGAAACCTTCCCGAGCCAAATTAAGCGCTATGATAATATCTACGGCATTTTTATCTTCAGAATGCTCCTTGAGGTATTGCTGGCGTTTGACTCTATCCTCAGGGTATCTATCATCAACAAGGTCAATTATCTTCATCATGCGACTATTTTTTGCTTTGACGTATAGAACACCTGTAATAGTATCTTCATGGTCGATTGTGCCGATGATGTCTATTATGTGGTTTACTTCCTCATACTTGTTGCCTGTGCTTTCCTGAGAATTAACATTAGGAATATGAATGATAGTTTTTCTATCAAGGTGTAAGGATTTTTCGAGTGATTCATAGTAGACCCCAGAATAGAACTCATAGGATAGAGTAATAGAGTGGAGATATTTGTAGCCTGAGAGCTGATCATAGTAGGAAAAGGTTACACTGTCAAACTTGTTCTCTACTTCCGGGTCAAGGACAGCAATACCATCTCCTCGGAAATAGGAACCTGTAAGGGCCATAATATGAGCAGATGACTTCTCCGTGATACCCTTAACTAGTTCACCGAGTCTATTTTCATCTGTATTAGCAGAAGCATGGTGGAACTCATCAATGCCAAGAAATATTCCATCAAAGTCTTTGTCTATAAGTTTGTCATATGCAAAACGAAGAGTAGCATGAGTGCAGATGAGAATCCGGTCCTGATTCTCTTGCTTGAGGAACCTGATAAAAGCATCCACTTTTCCCTGATTAATATCGGACCCGGGCGTACATAGGTTGTATTGGTCGGAAGGATCCCAGTTCGAAAAGAAACCGTTAACCATGAGGTTTGTCTTCTTGAAAGAACCCCCAATACTCATTTCGGGAACAGCAATGATTACCTTGTCCAATCCCTGCTTATAAAGCTTATCGAGGGCAATAAACATGAAGGCTCTTGATTTGCCTGATGCTGGTGGTGCTTTAAGTAGGAGGTACTGGGAATCTCGTCTCTCATAGACTCTTTTCTGCATCTGTCTCATTCCAAGCTCATCAACAATGACGCTTTGTTTGGTCTGTGCATAAGTTATCTTGGCAATCTCACCCATTATTTTGCCTCCTTTAGCAATTTCTTGTATCGCTTGAAGAGCTCTGCAAGACGTTCTTTATCACTCTCGAAGCCGCTTTTCCTGTAGAGGCTATCAACAAGAAGATCATTGGCATTATGGGCCTCTCTCAATTCCTCAGGCATATTATCTGGATCATATTGCTGCGCTAGAGTCATATCGTAATATTTTTCTCTTGCCATAAGGATTCCCATTGCTGTTGTATCAAGTTGCGATTTTTGTGATTCTGTTAAGTTTGGAAATGGAAAGGTGTTGTAGCATAAAGTTGCAGAATACCTAAAATCAGTTTTCAACCTACCGCATACTGCTCGCAACCATACCATATGCATTTTTGAAGTAAGCATTGCAAATAGCCAAAGTGGAGCATTATAGATTACAAAAGCGCTATCATTGATTACAGTACCTTTCTCGAGATATCCAATAGGAGTATATTCTCTTTTTTCAGACGATACCCTTGGAACAATGATTGCTGGACCATCTTTATAACAAACTTGTGCACTTCTCCATGAAACTGCAGCATAATCTCTTGTTGATGAAGCTTTACTGCTTAATCTCAATAATCTGACTTGATCAACTCTCCTCGCAATTTCGGGGTTCTTTAGTGCAGTTTCTTTAGTACTTTCAGTAATCCAAATACAGTATCTCTTTTTACCGTTGATGAATTCTTCAGAACCAATGTAAGTATGAATAAATGAGCTATCCTCAGGATATGCTTCTATAAAAGTGTTCTTTTCCTGCTCATCTAATATAAGAAATCCACCATCTACAAATTTATTACCGTATGCCATTTTATAGGATGGAATTTTATTTGAGGGATGGACTATTATATTATCACCTTCCGTGAGATAAGGACTGATATTTGAAACAAGCTTTTTCGATGATTCAGAGAAAAGATACTTGAGATGAGAATTATTAAAATGCTTTATTCCAATGATGGTGACTGTAACGCCAGCATTTTTTACAGCATTATTTCGCCATTTGAAAGATTCGTATCCAAAAAAGATGTCAACTGTATTATCTAAGATATTCTCCCATACAGGGACTTGAATACCTTGACAAATCGAGTTAGTAGTAACAAATGCTGCCATAGATTGTTGATTGTTTTTTATGTAACGTGAGGCGAGCACAAACCAATTTGAGATGTAATCAATTCTCCCATTCACCAAATTACTATTAAAGACTATTAAGCTGTCCTCTTTCTGCAATGGTGTAATCGTATCACCTCCACCCCCAGCATATGGAGGATTACCACAGATGTAAACAATATCCCCTTCATTGCAAGGGCAGACTTTCTCCCAATCAAGTCTACAAGCATTTCCACAAACAATATTTCCAGTAGGACTCAGCGGAAGAGTAGGATTACTATTCCCATACTTTTCATAACACTCACTGTTGATCTGGTGCTGAGCCAACCAGAGTGATAATCTGGCAATTTCACAAGGGAAGTCGTCAATTTCGACACCATAGAAGTTCTCAAGCTGGATACTTAAAAAAGGAAGTGGTGTATTCACATATAAATCCCAGGCTTCCATCTCCAATCTACACATTTCCTTATAAGCAATAATCAAGAAGTTTCCGCTACCACATGCTGGATCAAAAATCTTTATCTTGGAAAGCTTCAATCTGAAAGCATCAAGCTTCTTGTCATAGCCCTTTATTGAGTTTAATTCATCATAAAGGTCATCAAGAAACAGCGGCTTAATCACCTTCATGATGTTTGAAATTGATGTATAGTGCTGACCAAGCTCGCTTCTGGTTTTTTCATCTATCGCACCTTGGAACATAGAACCGAAAATATCTGGATTAATTTTTGACCAGTCACTTGTGCAACATTCAAGAAGCCGCTGTCTTGACTTGTAGGTAAATCTCGGTACTGATAATTTATCTTTGAACAGCGCGCCATTTACATATGGGAACTTCCGGTAGCTAGGACCTACGCCCAATCGCTTGTTCTGCGTCAGATCCAATACTTCAAACAAACCTTCTAACCAAGAAGCTAGGTTTTTTCCATCTTCATCGGTCTGGATTTCAATCGAATTCTCAAACTGATTATCTTCGAAGATCTTGGTATCATCAGCAAACATACAGAAAAGAAGCCTAGTCAGAAAAGAAGAGTAAACATGAGGGGTAAAACGCTCATCGTCGAGATTATCTCTCTTGATTTCATCAAAGAGCATAGCCATTTTCTGAGCAGCCTTTACATCAGCTACATTCTCAACTACGGCTTGATGTCTCTCAATACCAATTAAAGGGAGGAAAAAATCATAATGGTCAGAAAGCTTAGAAAATGGAATATCAATACTCATCTTGTTTTTATTATCTCTGGCCATAAATTGCTTGAAATTTGTGACGATAAAGAATCGCTCTTTTGTAGATGCCTTGTTTATAGTCTCAACAAATACTTCTTCGACAGATTGCTCATATGGCACCTCTTGGAAAAGAAAATCACCTTTTTGGATATAGCAGCCATATGAGGTAGGGTTTAAGGAAGATTTATTCATCTTTGCTAGAGCTGCCGAGGAATAGTAGTACGCACCCATAAAATCTTCAAGGAAATGACCACTATTACCCCGAGCTACAATATTCCTCAAGTCCTCATAGATTCTATCTCTATCGATATTACTTGCCCTTCTGACCATAATGGAACTCCCTCTTCAAATTCTTCTCTAATCAATTCTGCTTGGCCCTCTTCCAGACATGCAAAACTAAAATCTATGATTACCGGTTCATGCTCACCAATATTGATATACTGGGCAAAGTTCTAAAAGAAATAACGCTAGAACAGCATTCCCAATACATATTGCTTAAAATCCCAACCATCTACACTACCTCTGAGATCATTAGCTATTGCCCAGATGGTTCGATGTAATTCAGATCGTTCCTGTTCTTTCTTGTTGTTATTCACGTACTCTCTTTCCTTATATGCTCATCATTTTCCTAATAGCATCTTCTTCAATTCACTAGAAGACTGTGCTTTTAAATCGTTCAAACCTAGCAGGGCTAACTCTCCAATTAAATCTCCATGTTACTGAACCTAAATCATTGCGTGTTGTATATACTTCTCAATAACCATTGCTCTGCTACTCAACATTTCAATCATACCCATTCTTTAGCTTTAATCTTGTTCAATACTTCCTTGAACTTGGCCAATGAAGAAATGTACCACTCAAATTCTTTTATTTTGTCACTATCAGGCAACTGCCCATGTGATTGACCATAGATATAGAGATAATCCGATTTGTCATAGCTTTGAAACAGTATCTGATCCTCGAATATTTGCTCAACCTCTGTTTTATGGCGAAGCGCAATTTCATAGAGATCATGAGTTTTCGTCTTGAAGATAAGACCACATGCTAGACTCTTCTTGTCATGTAACTTGGCCACATACGATACTGTATGTGCAACCTCTGTAAGCAATCGATAATCGGAATTGGGCTTCGCTGGGCGTAATGTAGCTGAAGGGTTCATTGAAAATTGCTTCTCTAAACAATAATTCCTAAACTCATCCCAGTAATTTCGTTGCCAAATCTTGTATGGAGTGAGTTCCTTGCTCTCACTTACCTGTTGTTCAATCTTTGCCTTAACCTGGGTAATTTCTTTCAATAAGGATTCAATCTGGGTTTGGCTAATAAGATTGAATTCAACATTACCTGTACCCCAATGACCAATACTCTTTACATCCTTAAACCCAGAGCTATCGTGTAGTTCCGAATATTCAAGAGATAACCAACATTTTAATCCATTTCCAGAGGGAGTGATCGAAACAAGATTAGTACCTTTATACTTCAAGGCAATATAATACTTCAAACAGGTTACAGTTGCGTAGGATAATGCTGCATGTAAAGCATCAAATAATTGCCTAGAAAGACTTCCTTCTGCAAAATTTGGATAATCATCCAAAGTAAAGACTTTTGGGCTATTCAATTCAATTCTCAGTGCTTCAATTTCTAGAGGAGATATCTCATGATTAGGCCATACCTGGATTGCCTTTGCAGCAAGAATTTTCCCTCGTGCTGCCATTGTTGACTCAGTCCATTCATCCTCTCTTGCCAAACTTTGATTCAAATGAACTGCGCTATCCTTGTACCCACCATCCATGTCTCTCTTCGTGAGGAAGCTGTAGTTCTGGTATTCAGAGTTATATCCAGAAAGTGTAAGGTTGCCCAACCTGTTGAGCCAGGTACGATAGATTTCATCGTATGATTCTCCAAGATACGATTTCCATTGCTCGTCCAGAGTTTGGGGCATCACATGTTCAATCGTAAGATTGTCTAGGTTTACATGCTCTTTCCAACCATATTTTTCCAGCTTGCTCAATCCATATTTACATCTGGCTATTTGGTTGCTGCTATAAAGCTCTTTTATCTGGATCTTATCAAGAAACTCATTATCTGAAGGGAAACGCCTATAAGAATCAAATGAAGCCATAATCTTATTGAAGCTTCGTACATAGTCTCTCTTGCGTAATGACTTAGTAAATGTCAGGAATGTCTTATCGAGACTATTCGTAGGAAGATCACAGGCATAGCGTCTATACACATATGATTCTATTAATCGGACCAATTTGACAAACTCGTCGGTCGATAACAGACCTTCACTATAGTCTTGATACATCTCCAATAGTAAAGGAAATGCCGTTTCCACTCGTAATGTCATCAGATCATCGAAAGCATCCCTAAGCTGCTTCTCTGGCTCCATGCTATAGGCCATATTGCAGTAGAATTTTGCAAACCGATAAATATCAGAGACTATTGTTCGATGAATGTTTTCACTACCATCATCTGTTGCATAAACATGGTTTTTGAATCTTGCATATATATTCCCAATCTTTAATGGTTGTTTTGTTTTATAGAGGAGGTAGTGGCGCATAAAGACATCAAAATCTTTCTGCCTGGTGTCTGCGAACAGTTGCTCAAGTTTTCTCCAATAACCAGTATAGAGTTCGTCTTGCAACTCCTTTGGTAGCCCCATCAAAAGGAAATTCCTGATAAGATCAGCCTGTCCAAGAGGTTTCCCGGTAGAATTGAGACTCTCAAAAATCAACTGAGGATTATCTTGGGTTCCCAAGCTGATATCAACCAATCGGAGTTTAACCAACCCATGAAAGAAATCTTTTGGATTGCTCAGCGTTGTCACCAAACGACGTATGTACTGATACATTGCTAGAACTGAAGAACTCACAACTGAGGGAAAGGGTTTATTTTCAACGATTGCCTCAAATGTCTCTTTATCAGACTGGGTCAGTACAAGTTTTGACCTATACTCAGGTTTCCCATATCGATTAGATAAATACACATCACGAATCATCGCTGATGAGAACTCTCCATAACCTATGTCTCCCATCTGATCAGAAATTGCCTTAAGCATGAGCAAGATGGTTGTTATCCGCTGCTGACCATCTATCACAACTGCCTTATGTATCGACCCTAATCCATTGGACTCATCCAACACATACACCACTGAACCGATGAAATGCGAAGGAATATGGGAGCTCCTCCCTGCTCGGAGGATATCATCCCATAAACACTTACACTCTTTTTCAGTCCAGCTATAGGTTCTCTGATATATCGGTATCAAGAACTGAGTTTGGCTTGAGATAATCTCAATCAGTTGCTTTGCTTGTGCATGCATAACACACTCCATTGGAATAATTGTTAATTATCTCACTTTACGACTATTTGATACAAAACTCAAATCAAATAAAGCCAATCGCAGAAGAATATAAACTAATGGCTGTTTTTTAGGTGTTCACTTGTCTGTGAATTTCAGATATTCCTGGTTGAAAACAACAGGGATATCTCCTGTTCTGCCCTCTCTGTTCTTTTCCACTAGTAACCAGCTTTCTTGTAACATTCCTTCATTGTAAATATTGTGTATCATGACCGCCACATCAGCATCTCGTTCAATTTGTGTTGAATCAGAGAAATCGTTGAGCTTGGGTCGGTTTCCTTCAGCATCACGACGTAACTGGGCTGTCACTACAACAGGTATCTCAAGGGTCCTTGCCAATTGTTTCAATTGCTTTGATGCATATGCTACCTGCTCTCTGCGTTCCTGCTTAATTACGGCTCTTGAAGGATTCAAGCATTGTAGATAGTCAACGAAGAGAATCTTAATATCAAATCTACGCTTCATCTGACGAGCCATCATCACAGCTGTATCGATGCTCATATTCGGTTCATCGTAGATAAAAATTCCCCTTGAATATATGTCAGATGCTGCTTGTGTAAGTCGTTCCATCTCGCCTTCCTTAAAAATTCCCATTACCAATCTTTGGTTATTAATTTTAGAACTGCTTGAGAGCATCCTATTAGTCAGCTCTTCCTTTGCACTCTCAGCAGACAGTATACCGACAGCCTCTTTGCAGTTTTGTGCACAGTTAAGCATGAGTGCGGTTTTCCCTTGACTAGGGCGTGCCCCCAAATAGTACAACTGTCGTGGTTGAAATCCTAAACATTGGCGATCAAGTCCCTGTATTCCACTAGGTATACCTATGCATTTCAGACCATTCTTCCTTCTCTCATCGATTCGACTTACAGATGCATTCACTGTTTCTTGAACAGTAGATATTTCAAAACCATCAACTTGATTTATAGTATCATCAATTACCTTCTGCATTCTTGCAGATAGCTCCTCTGGTTTTTCTCCAACACTATCCATAATCTCCTGTGCAACTTTCTTGAACTTCCGAATCTTGCAAGCTCTTCGAATCTGAGAGTCATAGAAAGGCCAGTTCGTAAACATGATGTTGGTTGCCTTGAATGGACAAATTACCTCCAAAGGCAAACCAGTATGTACTGACAACATCCTCTCATCAAAAATCTGGCCCTCATTGGTTAATTCAACCATTGCTTGGAAAAGGCGTTGGTGTAAGTCCATTTCAAAATCTGATGGGCTACATTTGGCATCAAGAATTATCGAAGGACTCCACAGGCATTGACCCAAGAAGTATTTTTCTGCGTCTACACTCATGCGGTCACCTCTTCGTCATCCCAAATGCTTACAGCCAGTTTCGGTTTGAATTCTTGTTCAATCCTTAGTTCCTGATAATTTCTCTTCACATTCTTCTTGTCATTTTCAGCCCAGTGCTTAATTGTTAGAAAATCAGAGTCATATGATTTATTATTCGAATGCTTGTACACAGATACTCTGATTATCAAATCAAGCAACTTCGTTTCTCCGAGCAAGTTGAGCAAGACCTTGAATTCATTACCTGAAAGAAAAACATTGCGATACTCACCATATGCATTTTTCTCACTATCACAAGCAAGTGTTGAACATATATTAATTTCTTTGTCTTTATATTTTTCATTTAATATGGTTGAACTATCGCTTAACGTTTGCTCAGCAACCGCTATGCTATCGCTCGATTTTCGTTCAGCGTTCGTTGAGCAATCGCTGAGTCTATTCTCCTTCTCATATATTACTTTATCCTTTTCTGTTATAGTTTTACTTCCATCTTTATTTGATCTTTTCTTGGCATTATCGCTATTTTTCTTTGATTTGTCTCTTACAAAATTCGCATGTTCCATTAGCTCCTCTGACCAGAAATTCAAACCATCGCTCTTAAAAATCTCATACATATTGATACAATCATCAAGAAACTTTGCAATACTTCGTGGATCTTCACTAATTGCTTTGGCCACTAGTTTTGGGTTGTATTCTGCGATTCCTCCACGACTTGCAAGAAACTCACGAATCAAATTGTAATATCCATATCCCTTCGCCTTGTAATCGACTCTCATTTGCATGACTTCGGCTCTTTGGGACTCTGAAATATCATGCCTAAAGTAAAATACAACCGGATTATTAGTGCTCGTTTTCATTATCAGTCTCTCCTTGTTGACTAAATTTCTTGTTCATTATTTGTTAAAGCTTCTAGCGTTCGAGGGCATCTCAATCCTAGCGATGTCGCGAAATATTGAGAGCCAATATATTCTCTGGGTTTCCTTACATAACCATTTGCGAATACAATTGCTTTTCTTTGAAACATTAAAAATGGCTCTGTTTTTGGAGTGTAGGGATAAACACCTTGAAGTGGAGAGAAGCTTGCTGTATACTTAATATATGTTAAGCAACAAACAAAAATCCAGCAATCTTGAGGCAATGGCGGAAATGCTCAGGAATCTTACACAAGAGGATTTCCAACTGGTCATGGAACTTGTTGAGCAATCACCAGTACCCCTCAATGAGGACCCACAGATCGATGAGGGAACACCCTGTTGCCCGCATTGTTCCAGCAACCATGTCCATCGCAACGGCTTCGTCAGGGGCAAGCAACGGTACCTCTGCCAGGAGTGCGGACGCACGTTCGGACAGACCACCGGGTCGGTGAGATACAAGAGCAAACACAGCAAGGAGACCTGGGAAACCTACCTGGAGGCATTTGCATTGCGACTTCCCTTGCGGGATGCCGCCGGCAGGTGCGGCATAGCACTGAGCACTGCATTCTTCTGGAGGCACAAGATACTGGATGCCCTCTCCAACGGGAAGAATGGATTGCTGCTCAGCGGGCAGGTACAGGAAGACGAGACATACATCCAGGACAACTTCAAGGGCAATTGCAATGCTGAAAACAACTTGGCCACCAGACAAAAACAGGAGCGAAGCCCGGCATACAAGACCCATAGGGTGACGGGTCATCGCCACAAGAGGGGGAAAGCCACCCATACAAGGGGGTTGAGCAAACAGAAGATCTGCATTCCCTGCGCCATCGACGAGCAGGGCAGAACGCTGTCAAAGGCTGCCGGCAGGGGGATGGTACAACCCGCCCATCTTTCATTCGCCTTATCCTCGCATCTGGATGATGATGTGGTGATGGTGACGGACAAGAGCCGTGCAAGCCAGGAATTCTGTGACCTGAACAGCCTGCCTGTGGTGCAGCTCAAGGCAGGCATCAAGGGATGTGAAGTGCGGGGACGGTACAACCTGCAGAAGATCAACAACCTGCACAGCCGCCTGAAGGGGTTGCTGGCTCCCTTCAGGGGTGTCTCGACGAAATACCTCGACAACTATCTCGCATGGAATGGCTTTGAGGCTGAGAACCCGGGTGTGGGCCGTCTTGATCTGAAGGAAATGTTACTGGACAGGATGCAAGCAATCGGAAGATGCTCCACCTATCTGGAGGTATTCCATAAGCCACCATTGCCATTTCCTGCTGCGGGGTAGAGATTCAATACACTCCGAAAACAGAGCCTTAAAAATTGGGGGACTACTCTCATTCTGTCAACTCTCCTTACTTTTTGGACAATTGACGGATAGGCTTCACCTTTGAATCTTCCAGCCAAGCTTCCAGATCTTCAGTATCAAAAAGGACAGCACCGCGCAATTTGATGTGGGGTATTAATCTTCTTGAACAATACTCACGAATTGTCTTAGGTTTAAGTCTCGTAAGTTCCGATGCCTCATCAATCTTGATGAATCGTTTGTTAATCATTGCTTCTCTCCTCAAATATATTGTTCTTACACATACATTACCGCCTAATTCCATCATGATGTTGTGGGGAGGTAACGAGATATATAGTGTTACATTACAAGTATATAAATATATACTTTTGACACGCTAATACCATGTAAATTCCCTAAGGACTTGACATAAGTTACCTATGTTTTTTTGTAGGAGAGATTTTGCTGGTGCCCTTATTTTAATAGAAACCAATACGATAATTGGTGATGGGCAATTTTAGGTTCTCTTTTTTACGAACTCAGAACTACATTCCGGAAATTTTTAACACGTTTCCAAATCGAGAACACTGAATTCCTTTGATATCTTTATAATACTGTTTTAAGTCATTAAAATCTACTTTAAAACAACAACTCCAACAGGATCATGAGATACGCATTATTTAAGAGATGTTTCTTGTGGTCAGAGGATAATTCTTCAAAGATATGAAGACCCTGAAGGAAATGCAATTATTGCCTTCAGGGATTGTAATCTTTTCAGGTTGCTTGAATCATACGTTCACGGAGATGGCAGAATATTGCAGCTTACCCTACCAACCTCAAGTAGCCTCTCTTCTGTTTCGTGTGTATAGTTGTTTGTCATTGCAGTACTCTGATGACCTACCACACTTTGCAAAAGATTGTCTCCTACTTTTCCACGCATGAACGTGACATAGTAGTGGCGCAAACTGTGAAAAACGATGTTTCTTTCCCTTCTTAAGAATTCCCCTTTGGTGATAGACTTCTTCTCACCAAGCTTCCTTGTGCTAACTTCGACCATCTCTCCTACACAATTATTCTGTTCTTCCAGTAGGTCTGCAACGGTCTTATTGAAATCCAATGTAATAAAAGACGATGAAATTGGGTTCTTTTGTGTAGTATCGGACCAGAACACAAGCTCTGTACCATATGGGTTGCGTGAAGCAAGTTGTAGCAAGTCCTCACAGAGCCAGCGTGGGCAGGGAACAAATCGTTCTCTTTTTCCTTTTGTAGACTTCATTCCTGCGTATACAGCAATTGACTGGCTTACTGTAATGATACCCTGCTCACTGTTAATGAGAGTGATTGCTCCAGCCTTCAATGCTCGAATCTCCCCTTGCCTCATGCCAGTAAATGCAGACAGAACTGTGGCAAGATATACACGTGGATCAAAAGCATTCTCTCTCGATTTCCTTCTCATTATCAGAATTATTTGATGCAGTTCTGAACTCGTAAGGATTCCTCTTCTCTTTGGCTTGGTTGATATAGATTCAAGATTCTCAACGGGATTGTGTGATATCATCCTCAAACGTTTCGCTTCATTCAGAGGTACGGACATCGATTGCACTACTTTCAGTATTGTTGCATTTGCCAATAGCCCATCATCGAACAGGGTATTCACAATGAGCTCAACGTGATTTGTAGTGACACAACTCAGCTTCAAGTTTGAAGGAAGTAATGGGAGAGCATGCTTCTTGAAATAGTTACGCATATTCCTCGTATAGTCATGCCCCAGGGAATTCGGATTTTTGAGATTCCTTCTCCTGATGTAATCACTATGTTCGAAGTCCCAGAACTCCATCACATACTCAATGAAATTTGGGTCCTTTTTCCCAAAGGTGATAATCCCATCGTCAAGAGCTTTTTGAGCAATATACTCAACTTCCCTTCTTCTTGTAATGGAGCTACGATCATAAATACCAAGTTTTTTCCTTAATGTATTTATACTGATTGCTGTTTTTTGTTTTCCTGTAATCGGATCAAGATAATATACGTACCAATAACTACCCTTTGTAACCACACGTTTGTGGAGGTAGAATGCATAAGATTTTTTCAAACGATTCCTCAAAAATAATCATCGGGAGTGCACGGATTTCTTCACAATTCTCTTCACAATAGACATTTAGAGTATATCATAAGACCATAAAAAAAGCAACTAATTCTATATTCTAGAACCAGTTGCTTTATGGGCGCGATTGGGTTTGAACCAACGACTTCTACCGTGTGAAGGTAGCACTCTCCCACTGAGTTACGCGCCCGAATTACTCTGACTATAATACGGAAATATCCTCTTGCTGTCCAGAGGGTATTTTGGGTTTCTCTGGGTTGGTATTGTAGATAATTTTTTATATATATTCTATACTCTGTATAGATTGAGGGAATAACCATGGAAACACTGGTAATTGGTAGTAGAGTATCTGCAGATGTTGATGGACTGAACTGCTTTCTCTTTGATGAACGAATGGGAATTATGACCTATCACTCAGGTTCAATGAAAATTGAACAACCTACCTTCCAGTGTTTTGATGATGAGCGACATATTCTCTACAGCGTCAGCGAAACCGAAACAGACGGACACGTATACGCCATACAAGTCTACCCTGACCACAGCTGTAAACTGCTCTACATCCTTCCAACAGGTGGCGGCTCTCCTTGCCATCTCTCACTAAGCCCCGATCATACTATGCTTGTCATTTCCAATTATGCAGATGGAGTACTTACTGTCTATTCTGTTTGGGAAACCCCTTCACTACTTTTTCAGAAATCCTTTTTAGGTAAGAGTATCCACCCTACCCGGCAAGAACGGTCCCATATCCATAGCAGCCGATTCACCAAGGATGGCAGCTCATTCTTCGTAGCCGATCTTGGATTGGACAGCGTACTTTGGTACAACAGTGACCTGAGTGAGAAGACAATCATCAAAACTCCACCCGGCAGTGGGCCCAGACATCTTGAACTATCCAAAGACGAAACGTTTCTCTATGTAGCTACTGAACTCTCATCAGAAGTATTGGTCTACAAACTTTCCAGTGAACCTATTTTGATTCAACGAATCAGCACGCTTGAAGCAGGATTTAAGGGAGAAAATACGGTTGCCGACCTTCATTTTGACTCTGAGTACCGCTTTCTCTACTGTTCCAACCGTGGACATGACAGTATTGCCATCTTCCGATGCGATAAACACAACGGAACCCTCAGTTTCCAGGGGCATTGCATGACTGAGAAGGAACCCCGCAACTTCATCTTCTCGCCATCCGGAGCTCATCTCGTGGTTGCAAACGGTAGCAGCAACTCAGTAACCAGCTACCCTATCGATCGCAGGACAGGGCTATGTGTCCCTTCCAATCATCGAATCGCCATAGAACAGCCAGTCTGTTTGAACTTTCTTGGATACCAGTGAAGGAGGGCCGGAAACTCCGACCCTCCAAAGATGTACGTATACACAACGCTTACCAATTCCGCCAAACCGTCACATGCGTGACAGACCTATTGGGTGTAGTTTGCGTTGAGAACCGGTCAATGAGAAATGACCCAAAAATTACACTGGCAAGGAGATAGACAACCAAAAAGATCCCTGCCCCTATCAACATTCTATTACTCTTCTTGTGGCTCGATTTCATCGTCCTTCTCCTTCTTTTCAGCGTATTGTTGCAAATCTTTCATAGTCAGACCCAAGCGATTCATGGTTTCAAAGAGAGCAGGAAGCTCTCGTTTGATGAAGTGCTCACGTCGTTTTTGCAGGACCAACGTCCGTGCATCCTTAGCGGTGAAGTACCCAATCCCGCGTTGGTTCTCAAGCGTCCCCTCTTCCTGAAGAAGGGAGTATGTTCTGATAACAGTATTGGGATTCACCTCCAGTTCCATTGCCATATCGCGTACCGAGGGAATTCTCTGACCATCCTCCCAGACTTTGCTGAGGATCAAGTCATGAATATACTCGGCAATTTGCATATAGATTGGAGAATATGTATTAAACTGCATCGGTGGCTTGGACCTCCTCAACCCTGAAGTACGCTGTTACCAAGCAGAAGATCGGCAACACAACGTAGTAGAAAATCTGGCCAATGACACTAAAGACTTTCAGTGGACTCAACGCCCTGTTTAAATTTACTGGACTGAGATAGAACATTGCATCAAATACCTGCAAGGAAGAACCAAATCTAATCGCGAACACAATCCTGGCAAACAACAGACCGAGGGCTCCAAGCACTAAGGAAATTATCCCGATGGCCAACACTGTCTTGATGAAATGTGCTTTTCTAAAGTACGTGCCACCAAGGAGGAACACTGAAGTCCAAACCCAGTACTGCGCAAGCAGAAAGCCAAAATTACCATTCCTGAATGGATTGAACATAGCCATCGGATTCCCGAAGATAATCAGCTGGATTGGCTCAGTTACCACACTGGTAAGGAAGAACAACACAATGAGAACAATTGGGTATGCCACTATCATCAGCAGCGCCTTGGAGAGGAACTTCTCAAGGTTCGTTGCAGGAAGCATCAGCCAATCATGCTGGGTATCTTTTCCGAACATATCCTCACTGAATATCAGACTGCTCATGATAAACCCCCCAAGCAACAGGAATGAAGGGAACATCTCGTTGTATGATTCAGCAGGGAACGAAACCCCGGCATATCGAGCATATACACTCCGCAGTGTCTCAGATACAAACAGCAAGAGAACGATTACCAATCCATAGGTAAATAAGTCCTTCTGACTGGTCTTCACCTCTCGCTTCACCAAAGCTGAAAATCGATTCATCTCACACCTCCTGCACTACCCTTCGATTGCTCGATGATCACATTGAACAATGTCTCCAGGTCCAAGGGCTTTCCTTCACTATCGTCAGTGCGTTCACTGAGCACCATCCAACCCCCAAGGACCTTCTCCGTGTACATCACCTCATCAGCCTTTGGCTGTTCTGTAGTAAGGGTGAGTACATACTTCTCATTGACCGATTCGACCGTGTCATTGAATATCACCTTGCCATCATGCAGGATGATGATCGGGTCGATCAGATTCTCCATATCCCGAACTTGGTGTGTCGAGATAATGAATGTTCTCTGTTCGGTCATTGCAGAAGCCACAGTCTGCCTGAATTGCTTCTTGCTAGGAATATCCAATCCATTGGTCGGTTCATCAAGGATCAAGAGCGCAGTATTGGAAGCAAGCCCAAAGGAGAGCAATACCTTTTTCTTCTGTCCCAGCGACATCTGGTCGAGTCGCTGATTCAGATCAATATCAAACTCTCTGCAATACTGGGCAAACATTCCATGGTCGAACCTCGGATAAAATGGAGAGCGCATTGCAAGATATTCACTAGCCTTCATCTTCGGCAAAGGAAACTCCTCGGGAAGATAGAAAATCTCACTCAGCAGAGACGGAGACCTTTTCTGAGGGTTCTCCCCCAATACCTTAGTCTCTCCCTCTTCAATGAAGAGTTGCCCGCTGAGAATCTTCAGCAACGTAGTCTTCCCTGCTCCATTCTTGCCCAGCAACCCATAGATGTTCCCTCTCCTGATCTCAAGGTCAAGATGATTGAATAGACGATTCTCAGTATATGAGAACCCGATATCCTGCATGTGCACTACCACCTCTTGCCCGTCCTGAACGGCAAGCGCATTCTCTTGCATTGCTTGTTCCATGCATGCCTCCTAGTTTCTTACTGTACTAGCTAACTAATACACCAATATTCTAGCATTGTAAAGCCCCTTTCCCAAACATTTCCTTACTTTTTTTAAATAGTGCAATGCAACAGAGAAATATCTTCCAAAATTCCGTGCAAATACTACCCAATTACTAGCAAAATACACTGGAAATTGATACTATCCATTCTTGCGCGTTCTATGCATATACAACGCGGACATTTCACACTTCCCCTTCTTGAGAAGGGATGAACCACACTTCATAGGAAAGGACTAAATACTACATTTAGTACATACCCAATCATGAAATAGAAGGAATCCGGTAATGACTGAAAATACCAACCAATTCTATCTTGACCGCCAAAATCAAACAGAATCAAACGCACGCACCTACCCCAGAAAATTCCCCATTGCCATCAAAAAGGCAAAAGGTTCTGTAATAACCGATGTAGAAGGAAACACCTATCTTGATTTCCTCTGCGGAGCTGGAACCCTAGCCCTAGGTCACAACGATCCAGAAATCAATCAAGCCATGATCGAGCTTCTGCAAAGTGGAGCACCACTACATTCACTCGATCTTACCACACCGGTCAAGGATACCTTCGTTCACACCCTTCTTTCCTTGCTTCCTGAAGTACTAAAGGAACATGGAAAACTCCAGTTTTGCAGCCCAAGTGGTACTGACGCAGTCGACGCCGCAATCAAGCTTTGCAAAACAGCCACCGGTCGCTCTTCGGTCATTGCCTTCAGTGGCGGCTACCACGGAATGGGACACGGAGCACTTGCGTTGACGGGAAACCTCAACGCAAAAACCAACGTCAACGGACTCATGAGTGACGTACACTTCTTCCCATACCCATACTCCTACCGATGCCCATTTGGTCTTGGGGGAGAAGCCGGTGTGGATGCAGCATGTGCATACTTTGAACACACCCTCAAGGACCCAGAGAGTGGAATCACCAAACCAGCTGCGGTTATCATCGAACCCATCCAGGGAGAGGGGGGTGTTATCCCTGCTCCAATAAAATTCCTTCAGACTATCAGGAGGGTTACTGAGGAACTCAATATTCCTATGATCGTCGATGAAATCCAGTGTGGAGTCGGGCGTTCCGGTAAGTTCTTCGCATTCGAGCACGCTGACATTACCCCTGATGTCATTCTCACCTCCAAGGCAATTGGCGGAAGTCAGCCACTGGCTGTGGTCATCTACCACGAAAAGCTTGATGCCTGGCAACCAGGGGCCCATGCAGGCACCTTCAGGGGAAACCAGATTGCAATGGTAGCCGGTACGGTAGTCATGAACCGAGTCAGTGACCCTGCCTTCCTCACTGAGGTGCAGGAGAAGGGAGCACGCATAGAAGCAGAGCTTCTGAAGCTGAAAGGAGAAGTATCAATCATTGGAGATATTCGTGCAAAAGGCTTGATGCTTGGAATCGAGTTCGTTGACCCAAATGGTGAGAAAGACCGACTAGGCTCTCTTCCCAGTAGTGGAGACATTGCAAGTCTCGTCCAGCAGGAATGCTTCAAGAATTATCTTATCATGGAAAAAGGAGGCAGACATGGATCGGTCATGCGCTGTCTCTGTGCACTCAACGTAACCTATGAAGAAATTGAGACCATGCTTCAAATTACTGAACAAGCTATACGCAAGGTAGATGCAGATGTCAAAGCCAACTAAGGCCCTTCCCTACTTTCTCGGGCCAGAGAAGGAACAGAAGGATGAATACAAGCGAGTGTTGACTGAGACCATTGAGGCGATCACAGCCTCGGTGAAGGATGAGGGAGCCTACCAAGGAGCTTCGGTTGAAGCTTTACAACAAACGCTTTCACAGTTTTCCCTTCTTCCTTCCCATGGTATTGGTTGGGAAGCGCTTTTGGAAGAAGTTAAACAGACAATTCTTCCTCACTTTCTTAGGACCTGGTCACCAAACTACATGGCTCACCTGCATAGCCCGGCTCTCTTGGAATCGATTGCCAGTGAGCTGATCATCGCAACCTTTAATCAGTCGATGGACAGCTGGGATCAGAGTCCTATTGCAACTGAGGTGGAAGTAGCAGTGGTTCAGCAGCTGTGTAACCTGTATGGCTACGGAAAGGAGAGTGACGGTGTCTTCACCTCCGGGGGGAGCCAGTCAAACCTAAGTGCAATCACCATGGCCCGTGACTGGTACTGCTCCAGCAAGCTCAACCATGATGTAAAGAAGGAAGGCCTCCCAGCTTCTTATCACAAGCTGAGGCTCTATACGAGTGAAGTCTCCCATTTCTCTATGGAAAAAAGTGCCCATCTCCTTGGACTGGGTTATGATGCAGTACGCAAAGTACCAGTGGATGACCTGTGTAGGATGGATGTACAGGAACTTCGTGGGATGATCGAATCGGACAAGCAAGCGGGCCTTCTTCCCTTCTGCGTGGTAGCGACCATAGGAACCACAGACTATGGCTCTATCGACCGGGTAGAAGCAATACGAACGGTTTGTGACGAGGAAGGTATGTTCCTTCACGCAGATGCCGCATACGGAAGCGGACTGCAACTCTCCCCTACCTATCGAACCAGACTTGGAGACCTCTCTCTCTGTGACTCCATTACCGTCGATTTCCATAAGATGTTTCTCCTCCCCATCAGCTGTGGAGCAATCCTCGTGAAGAACAAAGAACACTTTTCTGTTTTCACCCTTCATGCAGACTATCTGAACAGAGAGGAAGATGAAGAGGAAGGTTATACCAATCTGGTAGGAAAGAGCCTACAGACTACTCGGCGCGCTGATGCCTTGAAGGTCTGGATGGCCTTCCAGTGCAGGGGGAAGGATGGCTATGAAAAGATTGTCGACACCTGCATAGAGAATGCAACCTTTCTGGCAAAGGCTCTCCTGGCTCATCCTTCTTTCACGCTTGCCATTGAACCAGAGCTCAGCAGTGTAGTATTCCGTCACATCGGCACTAGTGAGCTGAACAAGCGCATCAGAAAGGAACTACTGCACCATCATCAAGTGGTTATCGGGCAGACCGTATACAAACATCAGACCTATTTGAAGTTCACGTTGCTTAACCCAACAATTACCAAGGAGCACCTTTCAGAGCTCATTGCGTTGATCGACACATTGGCGAATGAATTGCAACAATAGTCAACGTACTCGCGTAAAATAGCGTCGTAGTCGCCGATAACTGTCCACCATAGTTTCATGGTGGACTTTCTTTGGGTCAAAACGCATAACACGAAAGGTAATCTGGATACAGAACCCGATCAAGACTGCACTGAGAAGGGTACCCCACCCCAGCATACCCCCAAAAAGAAATCCGATGAAAGAGACTGCAACCTCCAAAAGACCACGACACGTACCGGCTGACCATCCGGTTTTCCTGGAAAGGAACACCATCAAGGAGTCGCGGGGACCAGCCCCATACCCTGAAGAAATATAGAGATAGGATGCAAACGAGATAACAAAGAGACCACCAATCATCTGTATGGCACCAGAAACGGGATGAACACGCTCAGGAAACAGTCCACTGTCCAGCAGAACATTGATGAAAAGACCAATGACCACCATGTTGCTAATGGTTCCCACCCCAATCTTCTCGCCACCCAAGAGTACGATGAGACCAACCAGGAGACCAACGATAACCGTCATACTGCCAATCTTCACAGAGAATAGAGCTGACAGTCCGGCATGAAACACATCCCATGGACTGTACCCAATGTGAGCCTGCATCGTCAGGACAATACCTATTGCATAGGTGAACAAACCTATGAACAGACGCACCAAGCGTCCCACTTCTCTTTTCATGGTACTCCTACCAAAACCGTTTCAACCCCTCTGCCTGCACACACCACCCGTTTTTTGGGAAACCAGGATACGGGGTATTGCTTCCTTTCCAGCCTCCTGCAAGCAGGGCGACAGCAAGAAGCAGCGCCCCATTTCCGGGAAGGTACACAGGAAGGTCTTCTTTCGGTCTCTGGGCATTGTGCCCATTTGGAGTATAGGTGTTTTTCGGTGAGTCCATCAACAAGAGGTCGATAGCCAGGTCAGTCTTTCCCAATCTAGCCGCGGTCATAGCCATCAAGGGAAAATCCCAACCCCAAAGTTCATTCAGCTGCCACCTCTCCATGACCATTTGCAGGGATCGCTCCATGACTGTCTGATCGACATCTCGTCCATCGAGCAAACCAAGGCTGAATAAAAACGAAGGATGATCGTAGGCATAAGCACCGTACGTATCAGGGCAGTTCTCATGGGCAAGGTAGAGACCATCTTTCGTTGGTAGAGGGGCTAGGTTGTCCAGTACTTGTTTCCATTTTGGGTTGCTTGGCTCACCAAGGTTTTCCAGGAAAGCAATTGCTTCAGAGAGGGCCCATCTCCAATATGAGAGCTCGAAGGTGGGATTAAGCGTATGCTCAGGATCATGGTTCTCCTGTACAGGAACCACCGGCGGGCCAAGTACATACGCGTTCCGGCTCTGATCCCAGGTGACATAATCCACCATGAAGTTAGCCGTTGCCTTAATGACAGGAATCCAAGCAGGCAACAATGCAGAATCCGGATGTGTTTTTCGTACAAGCGAACCATAGAAAATGGGATGAGGCTGTTGCCAGCAGAGCAAGGTTCCAATAGCAGAAGGACTGTCATTTCCACTCGGGTCGGTCATCTTTGGCCATCGGGCACCCTGGTACCCTTGACTTTGAGCACGCTCATATGCACCGGGAAGAATATCCAGATAATATGAGAGCGAACGCTCCAACAACTCAGGCTGACCGAACAGAGCAAAGTGAGCTGCATGCAGGAGGTGCATCTCCAGGTGGAACTTTCCGTACCAGCTGTTGCAGGTAAGTCCGGTCTCAGGAGGAGGCATGTTTCCACTGCACTGGATGGCCAGCAGATACCGTGAGAGGATCATACGCCGTTGCAGCTCCCATGCCCGCTGATCAATTGAGGATGAAACATCTATGAAAGCGCCATCCTGCCAAAAGGAACTCCAATAGAGCCCACATGCAGTACGAGCCTGGTTGAACGTCACCACGTTCTCTTGTTTTCCCCCTTGGGGTAGGAACAACACATTTACCTCCATGATTTTTTCACTGGAAGAGAGTATGAATTCATGGGCAGCTGTTTGTTTGAGACAGGCATGTTCACTGAGCAATAAATGTACATCATAGGTCACCGCATCAATGGTTCGTTTGATGCAGTATCGGCCATTTCCGTAGCTATTGAGTTCACTTATGTGGGCATCGGGCTTTGCGTAATCGCTGGCGGTTATAGCATGTGACGGATAGGGAAAGTCTAAGGCGAGATGCAATACTCCCATCTCAAGTAGGGATGACTGTATGCGAAAAGAAAGCTGATCCTGCTTCGGATGACAGAGCGTTTCAACATGAATAGGTACATCATCAATACAGAAGGAACTGGTGATAGTTCCGCTCCATAGGTCCAACTCCTGGTTGATGGATTCCATGCTTTTCATAGCATATGGATTTCTTGTTTGTAAGCCAATATGGGCGAGATTGAACCGATGTGGGTTCACCCTGAGGTCACCAAAGAGCGTCTCCTGTCCAGTATCATCACTCATGTAGCCGATTGACCTGCCTGCATGCTTATACTGCCTCAAGGTGAGCCGCTCATAGTGCTTTTCTTCTTTTCCGGGGTAGTCGTGCATACCCCAGGTGGACATAGTGCATAACGGAGTCTTTCCTTTTGTGTAGGCAATCTGGCTCTGTGTTCCGCTACAGTCAACGGTATAGGCAAAATTACCGTTGCCCACTGTGAGAAATGAATCAGGATCCCAAGCATGTACTTTGGGATTCATCTCGTTTACAAGACGCTTTCTCTCTATCGGCATGCAAGACCTCCTGCTGTCTCTATGAGAGGAACGAAGAAAGGCCGTTCATCAGGGGTCTTGTTCGGACTGTGGTAGGTGAGATAGAGTTTGCAATCAAATGTCTCGAAAATCATACCATGACCACCATCACTTTGTACCAGTGGTTGGTCTTGCTGTTTCCAAGGACCAAGGATGGCTCCACTCTCGCTGGTCGCATATCCCATTGCATAACCAGAGGGAGATACGCTGGACCAAAGCATCACCAGTGTCCCCTCCCTATTCCTGTGCAAGAAAGGACCGTCTGTAACCTTAGCGTCCACCAATCCTGTTCCGTCTCTCCTTGGAAGTGCTTTCGGCCAAGAAGCCTCAGAAGCCTTGAAAAGCAAGATTGGATCTCCAAGCGGTGTACTGAGATCCTTACTCAGTTTCCTGGCACATATCTCGCCATCATTGATCTGCACCCACTCATGGCAAAAAATAATCCAAGGTTGTGCATCCTCATCGAGAAAGAAGGTACCGTCAAGACACTCCCAATCAAGAGGCGTAGCCGGTTCATCTGAAACGGGCAGGAAAGGACCCATGGGAGAATCACTGACGAGAATCTGGGTGCCTCGACAGTGATTAGCAGCTGTAAAGGTGGCAAAGAGATAGTACTTCTCTTCATAGGTGTGTACCTCAGGAGCCCAAAAGTTATGGGTGCCCCAGAATTCCTCTGCAGGGGTAAACACTGTAGAGGGACCATCCCATTCATGGAGGTCTTTGCTTCGATACATACCGAAGCTCACGCCGGGAGCTTTCCAAGGATCTTTGTCAGTGGTCCCGTAGAGGTAATATGTCAGGGTTTTCTTGTCTGCAAGCACAAAAGGGTCACGCATCTGAATCTCGTTCAGTTTCATCTCACATACTCCTTAGTTTCTAATAAGTATACCCTACAAGAAGACCCCAATACAGCAAGATTTCTTTTTTCATTTGTGTGGAAAGAAAAATCTGTCTATACTAGGGAGTATGCAAACACTATTGGAATCAGAATATCTGAAAGCACTATTGGTAATTGTCATTGGTTCACTCATCTTGTTGTTGGTGAACTTCATCTTGAAACGACGCATCAAGAAACTGGAAGCAAAACAGGAGCAGGCAGGAAAAAGAATCTCTCATCTGAATTTCTTGCGGTTCTTTCAGCGAATTGCCGTTCCCTTAGCCTTCCTTGGTTTGCTGACCATCGCTATAGATATGGTGGCATTCAATGAGCAGATTCAAAACATTGTGAAGATTGGACTTTCCATCATCATGACCTTTATCATTGTCCGTTCACTCAATAAAACTATGGAGTTGGCATTTTCACGGTACTTTGAACATGATTGGGCAAACCATGACCGGGAGAAAAATCTCAAGCCGCTCCTGTCGCTGGTCAAATTCATCTTCTGGATCATCGGCATCATATTCCTGATGGCAAACCTTGGCATCGATGTCACAGCCGCTCTTGCAGGGCTTGGCGTTGGTGGTATTGCCGTAGCTATAGCCGCTCAAGGAATCCTTGGGGACCTTTTCAGCTACTTTGTCATTTTCTTTGACAAACCTTTTGCGTTGGGTGACTTCATCGTCTTCGGTGATAAGGCGGGTGTAATTGAACGGATTGGAATAAAATCAACCCGCATTAGGGTTCTTTCCGGTGAATTGCTGATCATGGCCAACTCCGACCTAACCTCTGCCCGTGTCCACAACTACAAGCAGATGCTCAGACGTAGGGTAGTCTTCAAGGTTGGAGTGGTCTACGAAACACCTGCAGACAAGGTGGAAAAGATTCCTACCATCATCAAGGATATCATTGCCTCGGTACAAACCATTGAAGGCGTCATCTGCGACCGGTCACACTTCTCTGCTTTCGGGGACTTCTCACTCAACTTTGAAACTGTCTACTATGTACCAAGCAGTGATTATGCCATCTATATGGACACGCAACAAGAAATTTACCAGAAGCTCTTTAGAGCATTTAAAAAAGAAGGTATTGGGTTTGCCTACCCAACACAATTGGTCTACACCAAGTCAGGAGCAACCAGCTCTGTAGAAACAGAGGTGGTGCCTCCTCCTCCTCAGATTAC
Organism: Sphaerochaeta halotolerans; assembly: GCF_003429665.1. Lineage (GTDB taxonomy): Bacteria > Spirochaetota > Spirochaetia > Sphaerochaetales > Sphaerochaetaceae > Sphaerochaeta > Sphaerochaeta halotolerans. The sequence continues at coordinate 41,899 of NZ_QUWK01000005.1, forward strand.
AAAGTAACCAATTCCCTCATGGTCATACTTCTTTTTCACAAGGTGCACGGCCATCTCAATTTTCTCGAGGATTGCATCATCACAGTAGATGATCAAGACAAAGTTTTCTTCCGGCCACACATCATCCCCAAGTTTGGGGATGGTGTTTCCTTTTCCATGGGCAGTGGGGATAATGGTGTAATGCATTGGTACTGCATAGTGCTCAAGTGCCTCAAGGACATCTTCCAAGATTGCCTGAGCTGCCATGATTTCAACTCTTCTCATATCACTCCCCCTCTGCAAAGTTTTCAATACTCTCTACATCTTTTTTACGCTTCTCTCGATTGAAGAGTGCATAGAGTACCGGTGTGAAGAAAATCGTCATCAACGTACTGATGGCCATTCCTCCAATGATGGTTTGCCCAATCGGTTGAATCTGCTCCGCTCCTTGTCCTCCAAAAAAGGCAAGGGGGATCATACCGAAAATAGTGGTGAAACTGGTCATCAGAATCGGCTTAAGGCGATTACCACCTCCCTCAATACAAGCCTCCTTGATACCCAGCCCCCGACTTCTCAGCAGGTTGATGTACTGAATCAAGACAATACCGTTGTTTACCACGATACCAGCCAGGATTACCATACCTATGGCACTGATCAAGCTGAAGGTCTCGCCGGTTATCAGATACATTCCCACTACACCAATGAGCATGAGCGGCATGGAAAGCAGGACAATGAATGGATTACGGAAGGACTCAAACAATGATGCCATAACACCGAATACCAATATCACTGCAAGGGCCAGAATCAACCAAACTTGGCTGAACATCTGCGTCAAATCGGCGAAATCACCACCATATTCAATGAATACGTCATCTGAAAGTTGCAGATTTTCATCTATCAATGCCTTAATGTCTGTCTCAGCTTGGCTCACAGCGTAGGAGCCTTTCAATCCTCCCACTACATGAACCGTACGCATCTCATTTTCACGATTGATGGAAACTGGTCCCGTAGCTCGTTCTATGGTGGCAATATTATCAAGACTGATCTTCTCTCCCATGGGGTTCCGTACAAAGATACGTCTAAGGTCGAACTCGCTAGAACGGTCTTCATCCTGTAGAATGACTACGACGTCTGTCTCACTTCCGTTACGCTTCAACTGGGTTGCGGTAAGACCATTCACACTGTAACTGATTTCATTGGCGATGCTTTGCATGGTAAGGTTGTACGCATACGCACGCTCACGATCTATCACTACCCTGAATTCAGGCAAGCCTTGGGTAAAGTCAGTACGAACCTCCGTTATCCCTGGCAGATTCTCTTTGATCAAGTCACGAATTTGCTCCGCAGTAGAGGCTGCTAGTTCCAGATTGTCGCTTTTCACCACAACATCAACTGGATTGAGATTTCCTAGGCCCATGGACATCTGGCTGAATGAGAATGATGCAGAAGGATAGAGGGGGAAATACTGACGGACCTTATCCTGGACAATCTGCATGCTATCGGCACCCTCATCATCGTTGAGAACAATCTGCAGGGAGCCACTATTGGTACCACTGCCCATCATGCCACCCAACAAGCCTCCACCTCCAGCGGTCACGATCAAATCCTTGTAGCCGACAATATCCTGTTTAGCCTTTGCCTCCAGATCACGAAGAACGTTCTCAGTCGTTTCCAGTGTAGTCCCTTCAGGTAGGGTTACACTCACCGTTACTGAAGTTTCGCTCATAGTGGGATACAGACTCTGATGCATCGCCCCGTAGGCTTGTAAGGTCAAGGCCATGATCAACACAACCAACAGCAGGGTAAGCCACCGATAATCGATTAGAAGTGAAAGTACCCGTTTGTAACCACGATCCAAGGCTTCAAATGCATCCTCTGCCTTGTCGTCGATGAAGCGAAGCACTTTCCAGCGAAGTGGCTTTTGTTTACGAGTATAGATTTTTACATAACTACTGGTGAGCACAGGGACCAAGGTAATGGCGACAATCAAGGAAGCGAGCAAAGAGATGATGATGGTACCCGCCATCGGGGTAATCATTTCACCGAGCATCTCCAGGTTGCTTCTGAGTAGCACCATTGGAACAAATACACACACCGTCGTCAAGGTAGATGCGGTGATGGAAACAATCATTTCCTTGGTTCCAAGGATTGCTGCTGCATCCAGTTTTGCTCCTCTTTCTCGGTAACGGAATATGTTTTCCAAAACAACGATGGAGCCGTCTACAGTCATCCCCAACCCAAGGATAAGACCGGTTAAGGTCATCAGGTTCAGAGAGTATCCAAAAAAGAACATTGAGAGTACGGTCAGAAGCATGGATACAGGTATGGCTACACCAACGATCAGAGTTGATTTAATACTTCTAAGGAATATGAAGAGCACCACCATGACCAGGATCACACCAAAGAGCAACGATTGATAAACTGCATTAATGGTGGACTCCACCATTGTAGAGGTATCCACAATTACTTCCAGACTCAAATCATCGGGAAGCTCAGTGTTCAACTGATCAATAACTTCATGTACCCGTTTGGCAACCTGTACCGTATTGGCATCAGACTCCTTCGAAACAGAGAGGTACACCCCAGGTTCCCCATTAATGTAAACCTGGCTTGTTGCATCACGGAATGCATAGGAGACTGTTGCCAAATCTTTGAGGCGGATTACACTCGTTCCAGTCACATTCCCCGAGCTGTCATAGCTGGGGATGCTCATAATCATCACATTCTCAATCTCTTCCAAAGAAGAGAACTCTGCATCAGTCCTGAGCAGATAGGAGAGATTTCCCTCTACCATGGCACCGGCACCAACCTGTACATTTTGTGGATTCAATGCATAGGAAACCTGACTAAGGGTCAATCCATAAGCTTCCAACCTATTCTGATCAACTGCAACTTGAACAATGTCATCCTGACCACCGTTGATCGAGGTAGTGGAAACTCCATTGACTCGATCAATCTGGTTTTGGATGACATCCTCCATCAATGCGCGCAACTCATTGGAATCCTTGCCACTGTTGCTGCGAAGTGTAATGTTCATCACAGGAACCATGTTGGTATTAAGCTTGAAGATCGTAGGCTGACTGGCATCATTCGGTAAGAGATCTGCAACCAAGTTGAGGTTGTCATTGATCGATTGGCTCGCCTTGTCCAAGTCAGTTCCATAAGCAAACTCAAGCATGATCATGCTTATTCCTTCAGAGGAGGTTGAACTGATGTTCTTTATCCCCCCAACATTGGAAACAGCACTTTCGATGGGCTTGGTGACCCTGCTCTCCATCGTCTGCGGACTTGCCCCTCTATATGAGGAGTAGACAATCACCATGGGAAGGTCCATCTCTGGAAACAATTCTACTGCAAGATTGGGAAAGATAAACAACGCAAGCGCTGTCAGCAGTACAAAGATGACAATGATAGTAGTCGGCCGTCGTACAACGGTATCGGTTAGACTCATGAATATACTCCCCTATTGGACAATGCGCACAGCTGCGCCGTCGGCGAGGAGACTCTGCCCTTGAACGACCAAACGCTCACCCGGCTCCAAGCCTGAGACAATCTGTACCATATCTGCTACCTGCATGCCGATATCCACATTCCGTCTGTGTGCCACATTGCCTTCATCAACAACATACACATAACTCTGTGCTCCAGCATACAGAAGAGAAGAACGAGGAACAGCCAGCACACCCTCATGATATTCAGTCAAGAGTTCCACAGTCGGGAACATACCACTCTTGATCTGCCCTTTGCTGTCATCAACGGTTATCCCTACCTCTAAAGTCCTGCTTGCAGGATTAAGCACAGGACTGATGCGGGTCACCGTACCTGTGAACAGCTTACCGGGAAATGCTTTGAAGGAAAGATTGGCTTTCGTACCAAGCGATACTGATCCTATATGTCGCTCAGCAATAGCCATGACAACTTCCAAATCCTCAAGCATCCCAATGCGAGCAACAGGAGCCTGAGGGGTAACCATAGCACCCTGAACGAAAGGAAGCGCAAGCACAGTACCTGAAGCAGGGGCTTTGATAATGCTCTCTTTATAGACCATACCCGCACGGGAAGGATCAACCGTCCCCAATACTTGGTCTTTTTCTACCTGTTCTCCAACTTTTACCTGAAGTGAGGTAAGGGTACCTGCAACGTCAGGATAGACATTAATCGAACTGGGATCGATCACATTACCATTTCCTTGGATTACGTTTTGGAGGTTCGTAAGCTCAAGCTTCTGCACAGCGACAGACACTGTTGCATCTTCCACCACTGCGGTTTCTTCACTTGCATTCTGCTTCTGGGTAAGTGAAGCAAAGGGATTAATGACAATTACAGCAACGGCTGCAAGGATTAGGAGAACTAAAATACTTACTTCGATAATACGGCTTTTCGATGTATTAGGATTCATAGGATGAATTCAACTCCTTCATTTGGATATTCAGGTCGTAGAAAAGATCGATAAGAGCACTGATATATTGATACTGCACTCCAAGCAATCCCTGTTTTGCACGCATAAGATTGTTCCTGGCTCCTTCAAGGGTCACAAAATCAAGGTATCCACTGTTATATTGAATTTCTTGCGCTTCATAGAGACGTTCACTGACTGCAATACTTTGCTCAGCAAGGTCTGCCTGCAGGGAAAGCATGTTCAGGTTCTGAACCTGAGAAATGACACGAGCTTCCATCTGCCTTAGTGCCTGCTTTCGCTGTAGGGCCAGCTTATTCAGAGAGTCCTCCATGGAAGCCAGTCCTACCTGGGTACGTGAGTTAGGTATAAATCCATCAAGAGGAAGTACAACACTTACAGAATAAGAAAAACTGTCACTGAATGAATTGCTGTATAAATCATTCCATGCAGAAACGTCATATTTTCCTTGCAGACTCAGAGAAGGGGTAAATGCTTGTTTCCTGTTCAGCTCTTTCTGCTTCTCTATCTGTGCAAGGTTCAAGTCCAGAAGTGTTATGGAATAACTCTTTGCGAGGTACTCCTTCAACTCTGCGACTTCCAAGTTCTTCATGAGGGAAGGAATTTCTCCTTCTAATTCCAATGGTTCAGAAAGGTCCATTCCAAGCAGTGCCTTCAAGGAGAGCAAATTTGATTCATATTGGTTCCTTGACTGTTGCAAAGGAGGTTTCATCTGCTCATAGGAAAGCTCAGAGGTAAGTAATTCAACTTCACTGGCAAATCCTTCCTCATATTTCTTCTTCACGTCCTCCCACTGCTGACGGGCTAGTTCCAGATTCGCTTCCTGCACCTCAATGTTCTGCTTCTCCATCAAAAGGTAGTAGAACAGTTGGGTCACATTCCTTTGGACTTCAGCTTTTGCTTGTTCATAGGTCACCTTCTGGATCTGGTAGCCCAAGTTATAGCTCTCAAGCTGTTCCTTGACCGCTGCATTCAAGGTGAATTGCATGGAGAGTCCCAAGGCAAGACCGGTATCTTTGAAAGAATTAGGAACAGTAATAAAACTACCAGTAGGACCCATCACTGTCTGTTCTGCAGCATTGAATACCGGACCAGAACCTGAATGGGAAAGCGAGAGGTTGAGACTGGGAAGAAAGAGGTTCCAAGAAGTGTCAACATCGCGCTTTGCTGCATTGACATCGATGGCATTACTCTGGAGTGAGAGATTGTGCACACGTGCACGCTCCAAAGCATCGTCCAATGTGAGGGGATTTGCACCCAAACTGAATATGCCCACTATAAGTAGGACAAGTAGTAATAGTAACTTTCTATTCATAGCGTTTCCTTACGTTGTAACACCGAAACAATACTCAATCTCATACAAATCGGCAATCAATCTACGAGATTTTTTTTACAATAACACACCATTACTGTAATGCCCAATTGGTGTATCACTGGTATTTTTGTCCCATATTCCCCTTGAACGGCATGGGGTAAAAGCTTGCGTTATGGAATATATGAATGTAGGATGAAGTATGAACAAAAGCACGATTGACAATGAATTTCTCTGCAAGCATAGTATGTTCGGGGGACTCAATGATGCTTCTCTTTCCTTGATCAAGCCATATCTTGAGGAACATACCTATGAAGAGAATGTCACAATCCTCAAGCAGGGAGAGCCCAACAACCGAGTGCATTTCATTGTCGAGGGTGAGGTAGCAATAGTCAGGCAATCGGAGACCAATAAGAAGCAGAGCAGAATTATCACCACCCTGCATAATGGAGATAGTTTTGGAGAGATGGAACTCATTGACATACAGAATTGTGCAGCTTCAGTGGTTACCCTTGCTCCCAGTCGTATCATTACGCTCTCAAACAAAGATCTCTACAAGATTTCATTGGTTGATCTGAAGACCTATACCATGCTTATTCTCAACCTTGCGAGAGACATCTCTCGAAGGCTCCGTGGAGCTGATGAAATGCTAGCTATGGTAAAGAACCGTGCGACCATGCCTACTCCTGCTTCTCAAAGCGATGCATCCGTATAAGAAACAGTACCATCAGCAAGGGAAACAGGGTGCCTACGAGCATTCCACTTCTCAGTGCAGCATCAGATTCAGGGAGTCCTCGTAGCCAGGGAGCCTTGGTTACCAAATTTGGCACTACATCTGCAGTCAAACCGATTAGCCAGGGACCGAAGGCAGCTCCTGCATCTCCACCTGCTGCTAGGAAGGCAAACAGGGAGGAACCGGCAAGGGGAAACCGGTTTGCACCGTTTACCACGGAACCAGGCCAAAGCAGACCTGCACCCAATCCTGCAAAAATACAGGCTATCAAGCTGATAATTGGCAACGGACTCAACGCCGCCACCAGATAACAAACCACACAAAGTATTGATCCCATCATCATAGCCTTGTACAACGGAAACCGTGCACCCCAGGCACCGTATACGGCACGTATGGTTCCTAGGAGCAACGCAAACAAGCAGAGTCCCACCAAATCCCCTACTTCCTTAGGCAATCCGAGTGCAGTTTCTGCAAAAGTACTGGTCCACTGGCTCATGGAAACCTCGGTAGCACCACCGACGGCAATACCCAGCACCACAAAGAGGAAGTACCTGGATGTGAGCAACTCACGAATCTTTGTCCGATGGTCCTCATGGACAGCAGGAGCAAGCGGAACAAATAGGAAATTTATAAAATTCAGCAGGGGGAAGACTGACCAGATCAAGACAACAAATACCCAGTTACTACGGCCAAAGTATTTGATCATCAAGGTCGTTCCAATGACAACAACAATGAAACCCCAAGCATAAAACGAGTGCAACAGGCTCATTGCACTCTCTTTTGCATCTCCAGGAATTGCCTGAACTATGGCGCTGAGGAGCAACTCAAAAAGACCGCCCCCTAGAGAGTAGATGATGGTTGCAACCATCAAGCCGACATAGGGATTTTCAGGAAAGAGGCATGGTGCAAAGGCAAGAAACAGAAACCCAACAAATGCAAGGAAATGCCCCAGTGTGATAAACGGTCTGACCCCGTATCGGTCCACAGGTCGGCTGAAGGCAAGATCAGCAACAATCTGGGTAAAGAAATTGAGCAATGTAAGACGTCCCACTTGTTCAAAGGAGAGCCCAAGCTCACTCATGAACGTTACATACAACAGCGGAGCCAAGTTGCAGGTCAAGGCTCCTATGAAATTACCCAGATAACAAGCTCGGATAGTGCGTTTGTACATGTGGCTGAGTATACTACTGGTACAGAAAAATTGAAATAAAAAAGTGGGGGTACAGACAAAAAGTTGGATTTTTTATGACGCTAACCCAAGACTCCTACGATACTCAATAGGGCTTCTTCCCACCAATGACATGTTGATCCGTTCTTCGTGCATCTATTGATGTAATCATCGAGTTGTACACAAAACTTTACAATGGATATTCCCTGTCAAAAACGATTAGGAACATCTCGTTCTTCAACCTTCCAAAGCATCCTTCCATGCCAAATTATCTGATGAGCAGTCTTTCCGGATTATTGAGCGTTTTCAGTTCTCTCAATCCAGTCGTTCCTTATCGAGTACATAGCCTTTCATCGAGAAGTTGGCAAGAATGTTTGCCTTCCATGCACGCAAACTCACTGCTCTTTCGGAATTAACTTTGAAGCCCATAGCGATACTAGGATCGTTGTATGTCTTTCCATCGGTGGCAACTGTTCGGAGATATCGAATAGTTCTCCAATGGCAAAGCGCTTAGTCAAACTAGAACCAACAAAGAGAGCACCTACCTTGGCACTCCCTTTGTCAGTTTTATTCAGTATAATCCTTATAACAGGTCCTTGACCCCCTTGGCTGCAATCTCTCCTGCATCCCAAATGGCATACGCTGTTCGCTCTTTTTCTGCAGCAGCCAATGTACGGGCTGTATAGCTTAAAGCATTCATGATGGCGCTGTTGATCTTGGAACGTTGGATTGCAGCATCCAAGCTTTCACCAATCGTGAAGTAGGTATCAGTCGGAGCATGGTGAACCACCTCTATGGCATAGAAGAGTTCACGACCACTCTCCTGCTCAGCAAACTCTTCGAAATCATTGTATTGATTCTTGTAATATGCAATCCATTGCGTTTGATCAGTAGGGTCGGAGACTTCTGCGGGTATGGAAATATACTCATAATCCATGCGAAGGGCATTGATGGCATTATTTGTGGTCATATCATCAGCCTTGCTAGTGACGTAGCGAAGATTTTTCTTTCCAGTCCCTCCAAGATTCAACTCACGAAGTCCCTCAGCTTGCACATAGCTGAACGTATATTCATACGGGCCGGAAAGCTCATTAATGGTGTCCCCAGCTACAACTGATACGCCGTTCTTGATTTTAAACAAACGATAGGAGAGGTACGTTCTTGTCTGATACCCTATTGACCGTTTTACTCCAGGAAAGAGAGGATTACCAGAAGGCAGTGACACTGGTTCCTCCTTACTTATTTCCTCGAAACTTGTACTTGCATATACTTCCAATACGTAATCCCAACCCTCACCCATTGCGGTCATAACGGCAATGTCAAGTGGACCAACCATGGAATCTGGTCCAGGGTTGAAGTCTTCGCGTTGGATTACCTCGATGAAACGATCAGAGCCAAGAATCTTCGTTACATCAGCGAGCACTTTCTGTGAAAAGCTCTCATTCGAAGGTCCATGGCCTATAACCGCTACGGTAACGGTAGCCTCTTCAATAAGTGCTGCGATGATTGTGTCAATATTCTCCAGGTTTGGATTTCGATCTCTTGCTGTCTCATAGGCTGCAACTGCCTGCTTCAAGCTTTCACGGTCACCTTTAGCCTGGAGACTCTGTGCATAGCTGAACCAGAGATCTCCAGATTTCAGACGTGCTTCTTCAAGCTTGCTGGTAAAATCCTCGATCATCAAGCCACTGCGCCCGGAGATTCTGGCGATTTCATGCAATTCCTGGAGATTAGTATAGGAACGATACACCACATCTGCTGCCTGTCGGTCCTGCATTGCTGCATTGTTGGAAATCTGTGCCTTGTAGTACGAAGTACCTTCACTGAAAACAACAGGGAAGAGCTGGGCAGCTTCTACAAACTCTGGATTGACGGAAAGTGCTTGATTAAGATACCTGAGGGAAGAAACGTACTCCTTTTTTTCATACGCTGAAACCCCGCTACGATAATCACTCCCTCCCTTTGTAAACACGGTACCACAACTCATGAACAACAAGCTTACCATGAGTATGACAACGAAAAGCACTACCGATTTCTTCATACTGACTCCTTGGATTCGTAACTTACAGCGATATACTTGTTTTCTTTTTAGCGTACCTAGTATGACAATTCAACGGTGGCACCCGTCATTTTCAGGAATTTGTTTAGTTTTTGTACAAGAAATCATTATCAAGTAGTTGTATACTACCGGTTTTCTCCCGATGTTATGGTGTAAGGCTAAGACTTTTCAGATACCGTTGTACAATCATATATTCATCTGAGATGACTGTAAGCGTTTCCTCTTCCAAGCGAATCCTGTCCAGAATTTCAGAATATGTGTAAGGGGTCTCTTCACTTGCATATTTTTTTTCGTGCAGCCAAGCATCAAACGCTGTAAGGGTAGGTTCCCGAAATCCTTTCAAAACTTTTCCTGCAATAGCCTCAAGAACATCATTGCCACTTTTGGGTTGTTCCTCCAGGAACCTAACCAATGCTTTATAGTAATTTGCTTTTTTGTTCAAAATTAATCCTTCATCATCCAGATCTTGAGGAACGAGCAACTTAGGCCTACCCCTCCTTGCCAATTTCTGGGCCAAGGAGAGCAAGAAGAACCGTTTTGCATATACCTCTGAAGCACCCCTGGCCTGCCCGGCTGAAGCAAATCCACGAACAAGCAAAGCTTCCAATTCTTTACTTGAGGTGCAGAGGTACCAGCTGGACAGAGCCCCAATTGGTTCCCAAAGCTCTGCCTTGGCTACCTTGCATGCTGCTGCATAGGAGAGGTAATCCTCTTCAAATGGCGGGAGAGACTCCTTGTTTAGCGCTGCTTCCTCAAACGGGTGTTGCAGGACTCGATAGTCTCTCTGCTCATCCTCGAGATCGATGAGAAGGTACTCCCCCTCTGCAACCTGGTCGAGCTTTCTTACCTCGTCTCTCTGGGCAGTACAGTAGAATACCTGCCGCTGTTTTGCTATCTCGACAATTGATTCTGCTATGGCAAGGGACCGTTCATCGTCGCTGTTTGCCATCAATTCATCAAAAAAGATCGGGAAATGATATGCTCCCGCTCCTTCCAGCATCTCAAGGAATGCCATCCTCAGGGAGAACAGAAGCTGGATTCGGGTGCCACTGGAGAGTTGGTCCAAAGCATAGGGACGCATGGTCACACTATCCTGCGCAAGAAAACCAGCATCGCCGACTGTAAGCAGATAGCGATTCTGGGTAATCCTCTGCAACCATTTGCTGGCCTTTTGCACCACCTGTGGTTGGTAGGTACGTTCGCTCTGCTCCTTGATCTGTTCATAGAGGAAGTAAACCATACGTTTGTCGACCTCATCCTGACGATTAGCCTCCAGAGCGTGTTCTGCCTTTATGTAATCCAGCTCCGCATTCTCCAAGGCGGTATCATTACAAAGCTCCTGATAGGTATGCTCCCATTCCCAAAGCGTTCTCTCTTGTTCCTTGCTCTTTTCCAATTTTGTTTTTGTCTCTGCCAGCAAGTTCGAAAAGACTCCAGCACTTCCCGCTTCCGCTTCTTCACGGATTTGAGGGGAAAACCTTTCCAATTGGGTTTTTGCCAGCTGATGGTTCATCACAATCTCCTGATACTCCGCTACCTGGGGATCGAGTCTCTCCAAGGTATGCATATCGCCGACTGCGAGTCCAAGGCTAGTATACAATGAACTTCTTGCTGCTTCTGCATTCTCAAATCGAACGACGGATCTCTCAAGTCGTTGAGCATCCTTCTTGTGTTGTTCTGTATACCTGCGGGCGTCATTAATCGAGGAGACGAGGGTTGCTGCAGCACTGAGAAGTTCCACCACATCAGAGGTTGTCGTATTGCAGAGTTTCTGCAGTGCTTCCAAGGCTTCCTTGAACGATTTCTCTGCATCCTTGAGTAATGCCAACGCTTCTTTTTCAGCAGCGTTACGATGTACCCACTCCTGCAAATGTTCAGCAAAGTGAAAGAACTGAGCTCCTTCAAGGGCCGGTTCAACTGTAAGATTGAGATCGGCGGCAGCTTCCTCCCACTGATGCAACCAAACATTCCATTGGCTCAACGCATCATCATAGGTTTTCTGTGCGCTTCGTCTTCTCTCATTCTCAGCACCCTTATGTTCCAGATTGGCGATCTTGCTTGTCACTACTGCCAGTGAGTTGGTAATACTCTCTGCATCAGAGGAATCCATCGGTGGCTGCCCATTCTTTTCAAGCTGTGTATTTACTTGTTCAAAGCGCTTCTGCAATTGTATTTCAATGTCTCTGAAGAGTGGATTTGGCCTTTTTCTCCCTGCAACAATGAAGAGCAGTACCAAGAGAGGGATGGCTGCCAATGAAAACCCTGTATGCAAGGTATACCCTAGGATTGCGCCTGTTGATGCGATTATGAGAGAGAGAATACTCACGAGTGATAGCTTCATCGGGGTTGTTGGCTGCAACGACTCTTTCCTTGCAGCTACAAAAACCAAGGAGGTGAGTTGTTGTTTTATACTCCTCAGTTGTTCAACCAACCCTTCATCAAAAGGTTCTTCCTCCCCTAAGGCACGAACAACATACTCACTGCTTGCAAGCTGGCATCTCAGTGGTTCACAAGCATAGGCAAGCGAATGTAATCGCTTGACCATGTTCTTCAGGGTTTGCTCGTCCGGTGGTCCATCCATAAGCCAACGGTGGGCTTCCTCCCATGTTCTTCTTCCCTCTTGTGCCCGTAACGCTTCCTTGTGCGCTGCCTCAAGTGCTCTCTTGGCTGCATTGAGTGCTTCGCTACGCTGTTCGATCAGTCTTGGCATGTTTTGGTTATCAATATCTGTCTGCTCAACGTTGCATGAAGCAAGGTTTTCTTCAGTCTCCCTTAGCTCATCTTTTGCTTGCTGCATTGCAGATTCAGCAGCTTTATACTCATGTTCACGAGTCCTAGCTTCCTCAAGGCTATGGGGAGTCATGACATTCAGAACTGGATGGTATGATTTCAGCTGAGAGGAAATCTCTTCTACTGTTTCTTTCGTGGAGAGATACTCAAGCAAGGTTTCCAGATGGACTTTCTCAGTTTCTTGGTCCTTATTTTTTTCAAGCTCATTCTGTAAGTTCGTTATGTTCTTCTGAAGATCAAGATTATCCAGGATTGTTTTTTCCTGATCATTGACCAATCCCTGCTTCTCTTTCAGTGTTCGTGCCAATGCATGGCGTTTCCCGGAAAAGGTTTCGATACCTCCTGCATCCCTGAGTGCTTGCTCCAGATCAATTCCGCCCTGCATTTCCTTGCGTATAGCCTCTAGGAACGGTTCTCCCACTCCTTCTTTCGTCAAGAGTTCATGCAAGGGAAACCAGTATGCATCTGCAAACGCATCGTTTCTTCCCGGTAGGGCTGTAATTAAGCCGTCTGAGATCCGTTTCTGTTCCAAATGTCGGGAAGAGAGTGAGAGGAACCACTCTGCATCTCCCAGTTGCAATACTCCCTCTGCTTCCAGAGACGGGTGCTTGGCTGGTGCATAGAGGAGTGACCAAAGTGCCTTGATAATGGTCGTCTTCCCTACCCCGTTTGCCCCGGTAAGGATGTTGAGCCCTGCATGTAGCGTGGTAAGCTCACCGAAGGATCGCACTGCAAATCCAGGAGCCTTGGAAAGGGTAAAACGAGTAAATCGACAGGTGGTGTTATGCTCCATGCTCCCTCCGCTGGATTTCCATTGCCCTGAGTAACTGCAAAGCAGCCCGCTTCCCTCGGTTTACTGCCTCTTCATGACTAAGAGAAGTCCGGTGCAGGAGGTTGAACCCACGAGTGTTGAAACTCTCTGCTTCCAATCTTTGATAGGTAGCTCCCAGTTGCTCCAATGCCTTGCTATCGCCAAGCATCCTGGCAAGCAACGCTTGAGGCCCGTTCCCCTTCGCTAATTGATCAAGGTCTACTTCCAGTTCTGTCGCATCTTCCTGGCGGTTCAGGAGCAATACTTCCAAGTCCTGCTCTTGGAAGAGCAGTTCGCTATCACCACTCTCGAAAGAAAATACCTGGTGGAGATCCAATGAGGGGTGTAGATACCCTGTGTAGACCAGGCTTACTGCAACTGTTCCACTCGGAGACAACTGGTCGATGTATGCACGTACGGATTGGGTAACTGCCCTACGCAATGATTCAAGGTCTTGTATGCCGGTAATATTCACTTTGCAGATTTCATAGCGATATGGACAGATTGGTATGAACAGCGGTTCTTTCCAAGTACGCCCTTGTTCTGTTTCCAGGAGATACACCCCATGGGCTCCGGTTTCCTGCACATCGAGTGCGAAGGGAGAACCACAGTAGTAGGCTGTGGAACCACTCACGCTGCCCCCTTTATGGATATGCCCGAGCATCCAGAGGGGAATGCCGGTATGCAGAAGAGCATATTCATCGATAGGAGCATAGGAGGAGGTGCGTTGCCCAAAGTCTGCATGCAGAAGCCCCAGAGAGAGGTGGGAAGGGTCAACAAGACTTGAATCAAATGAATCCAAAGGGGAGTTATCGACGTGAGAATGGGGAAAGGACCAACCAATGAAGCGGACATCTTGTATATTATATGATTCCCAGGTTCCTTTCAAACCGAGAATTTTGATTGCATCACTGTCTTCAGCCAACCGGGGGAATACCGACCAGTCATGGTTTCCTCCTACTCCAACAACGTGGATTCCTGCACGCTTGAGTTTTTCAAGCCCGGAGAGCAGGGGACCATAGACGGAAAGCCACGTTCGTTCATGTTCCACGACATCTCCGGACAGTGCCACTACATCCACGGCAAGCTCAATCGCTTTCTGGATGATAGCGTCCCAGGCAGCATGACCGGATTGTGCAAGCTCAGGCTTTCGCCCCATATGAATGTCTGCACATGCAAGAATTCTCATTCTGCCTCTCCTTGAGTGGAGTATACCATAGTTGAAGGGTTTTTACGCAGAAAGAGGTGGGCAGACACCCACCTCCAAAGAAGCCACAACCTACACATCATTCCGGGTAGGCACCACGCTTTACATACGTGGTATGTAACAGCTGGTGGCTCAAATGCCCCAAGGGTTGCTTTAGGAACGAGGTATAGAGTTCCTGGATGGACGGATTCTCATGGGATTTGCGTATCGGCATACCACGGTCTTCCTCATAGATCGACATGGCACGTTTTCTCCTAATTTCCTTGTTTGTAGGAATAGGTTGTCCTCCTCCACCGAGGCATCCGTCGGGACAGGTCATTACTTCTATAAATGCGTAGGGACTCTTGCCTTCCTGAATCTGGTCCAAGAGGACTCGGGCGTTCGCCAGTGTATTGGCTACGGCAACCTTCAGCGGGGTTTCCCCAATCATGATGGTCGCCTCCCTAATACCTGCTCCTATGCGAATTTGTTCAAACTCCAATGCATCCAGCTTGGTTTTGGTAATGGTCTCATAGGCGGTCCTGAGGGCTGCCTCCATAACTCCTCCAGTGGCACCAAACAATACCGCTGAACCGGTGGACTGCCCTAGAGGATCGTCAAACTTACCATCTTCCAGATGGGCAAAATCTATCCCGATTCTCTTCAGCATTCTTGCCAGTTCCCGTGTGGTCAGCACATAATCGACATCACAGAAGTACTCATCATCGGTGAACGAGCCCTTGTCCCTCCAGTAGGAGAATGCACTGTCAATCTCACTTCTTCCTGCTTCAAACTTCTTTGCTGTACATGGCATGATTGAAACCACCCGTATGTTGCGGGGGTCTATTCCTGCCTGCTCCGCATAATAGGTCTTGGCAATGGAACCAAACATTTGCTGTGGAGACTTGCAAGATGAGAGATGTTCCAGTTGATCGGGATAGAAGGTCTCGATGAACTTGATCCATCCAGGTGAACAGCTGGTGATCATGGGGAGCGTCCCACCGTTGGTTAAGCGTTGAATCAACTCATGAGACTCTTCCATGATGGTCAGATCTGCACTGAACTGGGTATCGAATACTCTGTCGAATCCCAGGGTCCGGAGCGCGCTGACCATCTTTCCGGTCACGAGGGATCCCTCACCCAAACCCATTGCCTCTCCGAGTCCTACTCTAATTGCAGGGGCTGTCTGTACCAGCACCACAAGATTTGGGTCAGCAATTGCATCAAAGACTGCGCTCTCATGACTCTTCTCGGTAATGGCACCGGTCGGACACACGAGAGAACACTGCCCGCAGTTCGTGCATACGGAGGAAGCTAGCCCCTCATCGAAGAACGTTGACACCGTAGTGCGGAGTCCCCGTTGCATCATCTCGATTGCATGCACTTCTTGGACATTTGCACATACCTCAACGCAACGATTGCAGAGAATGCAAGCATTAGGGTCGCGAACAATTGATGGAGAAGAGTCGTCGATTGGCCGTATCGATTTCTTCGTTCTTTCGAATCGTGATTCTCTCACTCCCAGTTGCAGGGCAAGTGCCTGCAATTCGCAGTTGAGATTTCTCTCACAGGTGGTGCAAAGCAGTGGATGGTTGGCAAGCAACAACTCAAGGTTCAATTTCCTTGCGCTCATGACACGATTACTATGAGTATGGATGACCATATCCTGCTTGACGGTATGCAAGCATGAGCGAACCAAGCGTTTGTACCCATCTATTTCAACCACGCAGATACCGCAGGACCCATGTGCTGATACATCTTCGAGGTAACAGAGAGAGGGAACCTTGATTCCTGCAACGTTGCATGCATCCAAGATTCTCGTCCCTTCTGGAACTGTGACAGTTTTTCCATCAACGGAGAGTGTGATCATCTTCCTATCCATAGAGCACCTCCTGTTCACACTTGACATCGCACCTGAGACATCTTCCTGCCTCCATTCTTGCCTGACGCCCGGTATAGCCCTTGTTCACCTCTTCAAAGGATCCACTTCTTGCTGCGACAGGAAGTTTTTCAGCATTGATTGCTTTCCCTTCATACAGGGTTTTACCCACTGTCTGTTCATAGCTAAAGGTAGTAAAGAGCTGTGCAAACCGGTCTTCTCCACTCAACCTGCGGTCGATCAAGCGGGCAACTTCCTTGCCCTGCCCCATCGCCTCGGCTGCTGTGGAAGGACCGTTGATGACATCCCCGATTGCCCAGACATGTTCCTGGTTGGTCTCATACAGGTATGGTTTCACCTCCAGATGGCCTCGCTTGGAAACTGCAAGCTTTTCTGTTTCCAGAAGTTCTGTATCAACTCGCTCTCCTATGGCTACAATGACCGTGTCACAAGCGAGAGAGCGGATAGTGCCGGTTCCCCGTCGAATTCTTCTTCCGCTGAGATCATATTCCCCGATTTCTAGCTCCTCCACCTCAAGAGCCTCCAGTCGGCCCTTTTTATCTCTGGTTACCTTTTTGGGAGCTACATTGAAGATACAGGGGATACCTTCACTGAAAGCTTCCTCGATCTCACTCTCATTGGCCGGCATGTCCTCTTTATCTCTTCTATAGGCTATGGTTACTTCAATTCCCATTCGCCAGAGAGATCTGGCAACATCGATGGCGACATTACCACCCCCGATGATAACAACACGCTTTCCAACGGGAAGGGATTCTCCTTCGGCCAGTGCATTGAGTACATCGGTACCCTGCACCACTTGCCCTCCCTCAGCACCATCGAGCTGTAGGGTTGCATGATGGTAAGAGCCAAGAGCAAGAATGACTTCATCATAGTCACTCTTGAGATCAGCTATTTGCATGTCCTTACCAAGCCGCTTGTTGAAAGCAAAGGTGATGGGAAGCTGTTCAAAGAGCTCCAACTCCTTTGCAAGCACTTCTCTCGGTAGTCTATAGCTTGGGATGCCATAGCGAAGTACACCACCAGCTTCACTATGCTCATCGTAGATGGTCACTTCATGCCCAAGACGTACGAGATAGAATGCTGCACTCAGACCAGCTGGGCCTGCACCGACAATCCCAATCTTCTTGCCTGTTGAAGCAGGAATCTTAGAAACCATCTCTTGGTACACTTCGTGTTCGTTGCCCATCTTATAGAGCGTATCTGCAAGATAGCGATGCAGTTCACCCTGATGGACAGGAGCGTCCAAGGTATCCCTTCTGCAACGCATCTGACAGTGGAAGTGGCATATTCTCCCAAGGGTACCTGGGAGAGGATTGTCTTCCAGTGTGGAGGTAAATGCCTCTACCAGACGATTTTCCCTAAGCAGTGCAATATAGGTGGGAATCCGCATGGAAAGTGGACAGGAGTTGGAACAAAGCTCATCTACCAAAGCTTCACACGTTCCAGCTGTACAACGCTTTCTTAAAATATGGCTTTCATATTCTTCAGGGAAATATCGTAATGTCGTGAGTACTGGATTGGTTGCAGACTGCCCGAGCCCGCACATTGCTGTATCGCTGATATGGGCTCCCAAGGTTTCCAACATCTGCAGATCGTCTTTCTTTCCTTCCCCTTTGGTAATTCTGTCAAGAATAGAAAATACTTGTGAGAGGCCTTCCCTACAGGGGGTACAGTTTCCACAGGACTCCTTGGTGGTAAATTCAACGAAATAGCGTGCAGAGTCCACCATGCAGTTATCATTGTCCATGACAACCATACCTCCAGACCCCATGATGGATCCGAGGGCAGCTAAGCTCTCATAATCGATGCTCTTGTCAAAGAGACGGGCGGGAATGCAGCCTCCTGAGGGTCCTCCACTCTGTACCGCCTTGATACGTTTGGTCTTCGAGACTGATCCTCCTCCTGCCCCATACACCAAGGTGGTTAGCTTCTCTCCCAAGGGGAGTTCTACCAGTCCGGTGTGCTTTACTTTACCTACCAAGGAAAATACTTTCGTTCCGGGTGAGGAAGGAATTCCATATTTCAAAAACCAATCACTCCCCTTCCCAATGATAAGGGGAATGTTGCACCAGGTCTCCAGATTATTGATGGTTGTTGGGTAGCCAAGATACCCTTTCTGACTGGGGAATGGTGGTTTCGAGCGAGGACGACCAGCTCTTCCTTCCAGCGATGCAATCAGGGCTGTTTCCTCTCCACAGACAAAGGCCCCGGCACCTTCTACAACCTGTAGGTCGAAGCGCATGTTGGCACCAAGAATGTCTTTCCCTAACAGATTGTTAGCATAGGCATCTGCAATTGCTTTTTGCAACCGCTCCACTGCAAGAGGGTATTCAGCACGGACATAGATGATTCCCTCTTCTGCCCCGGTAACGTAGGAGGCTAGCAACATGCCTTCTATAAGCATATGAGGGTCGCTCTCCATCTCATTACGGTTCATGTATGCCCCGGGGTCTCCCTCATCGGCATTGCAGATCAAGTACTTCTGCGCTGACTCTTCTTTCTTCATCAACTCCCACTTGAGTCCGGTGGGGAACCCGGCTCCCCCACGGCCTCTAAGCTTTGATGATTTGACTTCATCGAGTACAGCATCCCTGTTCATGGAAAAGAGCGCTTTTTCCAGTGCTCTATATCCACCAACAGAAACATACTCAGCGATGTTGGTCGGGTCGATGATCCCAGCATCACGGAGCACCAGTTTTAGCTGTGGATGGAAAAAGGGTATCTCATTCCATTCTAAAAGTTCGGGAAATCCATCACCATACTCATGAAAGGAGAGATGATGGTCCCATCTGCTGATCTTGCAGAAGGCTTTTTCCGAATAATATGTACCTTCAAGAAGCGCCTTTACAATCGGTGCACAATCAGCCTCCCCTACCTTGTGCAGGAGCACCATAGGCTTTCCGGGGATGGAAATCAACACAAGTGGTTCTTCACTGCAACAACCAAAACAACCAACTGAGCGAAGAAAAAATCCATCTTTCTTTTTCTTTTGAAGAGCTGAAAATGCTTCAAAGAGCACATCTGCACCACTGCCGATTCCGCAAGTGCCCATTCCTACAGCAATTGCTGGTATGTCTGGATAGAGGGTCTTTCTTCCTTCATTGTCTAAGCGATCCAATATACTGCTCATGCTCCCTCCTTTCGCGCTGAGAGGGCTTCTATCATGGTAGCGAGTTTCTCTTCGGTCACCATGGAGTGAATCACTTCATCGATTGCAATGACCGGAGCAAGTGCACACTGCCCAAAACAAGCCACAGTATGTACGGTAAAACGATAATCAGGGGTGGTGGCCATCCCATCTTCGTCCAATTCAATGCCCAACATATGCAACACATTGTCTAGCAAAGGTTTGGATCCCCTTGTATGACAGGCCGTTCCACGACAGACTGTGATTACATGTTCACCTTGTGCTTTCAGATTGAAAAAAGCATAGAAGGTGACAACTGAATAGATTTGGGATAGCGGTACACCCAACTCTTTGGCCACCATTACCAGCTCTTGTTTGGGGAGATAGTTGTGCTCATTCGTGCGTTGCACTGCTTCAAGTATGGAGAGAAGTGCACCATGACGCTCTCTATGCTTGGAAACAATCGCCGCGATCTCATTCGCTCGATCATTCATGAGGACCTCCTTGGGAAAAAAACACGGGACACACCCTTTGTATTGCAAATACCATTAAATATGGCAGTAGCAGTTCCAGAAGATCATGTTTATTCTAAACCAGCAAATCTCTAAAAGCAAGGTGTTTTATTTACGACTAAAATGCAATAAAGAGTATTATTTTACTTTATTTGCTTTTTTATGTGAATTTAGGTAGATTAAAATTTAATCTCTTCTATTTGACCTTCACTTGGGTTTTTACATATGCTGTAACAAGGAGGAATGCATGAAACACTATAGAAAAGAACTGTTTTTCCATATCCCTACCAGAAGAGGATTGGTAAACATTACCAGTGATGTCCAGGATGCCATTAATGAGAGTGGTATCAAGGAGGGCTTGGTATTGATTAATGCCATGAATATCACCGCCAGTATCTTCATCAACGATGATGAGCGTGGCTTGCATCAGGACTATGAACGTTGGCTTGAGAAACTAGCTCCAGAAAAACCCTACAGCCAGTATAATCACAATGGATTTGAGGATAATGCAGATGCCCACTTGAAGAGAACCATTATGGGACGAGAGACGGTGTGTGCCATTACAAACGGAAGACTCGACTTTGGAACGTGGGAGCAAATCTTCTACTTTGAATTTGATGGGAAGAGAGAGAAACATGCCCTGATCAAAATCATAGGTGAATAAGTCTTAGGAATCTTCGTTGGTATTGCTAGATTTGTTCTCCTTACCATAGACAGGCGCGGTCTCCCTGAGCATCTCCTGTCGTAGTACTTTGTTTATCCTAGTCTGATACCCTTTCCCTTTTGACTTAAAATACTCCAGCACATCAGCATCCAGCTTGATGCTGATGGCCTTCTTAACAGGAACCACCTTATAATGATCCCTAGGCACAACTCGATGCAAAGTAGCGATGTATTCAGGAGTAAGTTCGGGAATATCTGAAAAGTCAATTCCACGGGTTTTAAATTCCTCTATTTCTTTTTCTGTCCAATCTTCTCTATCTGCCATACCATAATCCTTCTTCAATCTTTGATGCACGACGCGCTGAAATCAACCGTATCCTACCATTTTTTTCTGTCGAACAGATGACAACCAATAACACAATATTCCTAGATGCATTGCCTACCGTGATGTACCGATCCTCAAAAATGGAATGTGATTCATCACAAAATTCAATTCTTTTTGGATCAAAGAAAACTAACATGGCTTTTTCGAAGTGAATCCCATGCTTTTTCCTGTTTACTATGGCCTTTTCTTCATCCCATTCAAAACATCCATCATCGCTGATTATCGTACGTCCCATGGTGCACCCTCATTAGTAGTATATACTTTATAATATATACTGTACAGAATATTTTTTTATTTTGTGGGCACAATCTATTGTATTACTCCATGTTTATAGAACTATACCTAAAAATACCAACAGGAGAGTCGCTGAAGGCATTAGAAAATCTTCTACTTTGAGTTTGATGGAAAGAGAAACATGCCCTTATCAGTATCAATAATAAATATTGAGTAGGACGATAGCGTCCTACGATTTGCACAAATAATTAAGGTATCATCACTGATCTAGCTTACGAAATACTCTCACTCTGAACACCAATCATTCAATACATATGAATTTTATATAGGAATATGCAAATATATCATTACACGTTATCTGACAATACTATGCCATTCAATGCTTGAATGGCAGAAAAGCTTACTTTTACTTGTTTCTTTTAAGAATATTTATTTCTTTTTGTTATAATTACTTATAAGTGTTCTATACTACCAACACAAAGGGAGTTTCAATGGAACAAAAAGAAAAAATAGTAAAAATTGCAAAGAGCGTAGGCATTTTCCTTCTTGGAGCATTATTGGTGTATGCCATCATGAGTTTCACCGTGGTCAACAACCTCAAAGCTGATAACGTAGAGCTTGCTAAGGCACTTGATACATCAAGATATGAAGCACCAAGACTGCTTGAGGATGCTAAAGCACAATCAGAGAGTGGCAATTACAGCAAAGCTAAATTGACACTTACGACATTGTTCGAAAACCAACCAGGCTCTCAAGAAGCTGCTGAGGGAAGAGCACTGCTCATGACCATTGAGGATGAAGAGCTGGCTGCCAATAACAGATGGGAAGCAGCATTACCTCAAATTCGAGAGGAATGGTTCAACACCATGTCAGAAAAATTGTTAGCTGAATCAGATGAAGAAAGATTAGAGCTTGAAAAAAATCTGAACAAGATAATTACTGACGCTTGGGATAAGGCCAAGAGTAAAGTAAGAGAAGAATGGGCTACTGAGGGTTAATCAAAAACCAACCGGTATAGCCGGTGGGATTATGGTTTCCTTAATAGAATATCCAGCTGCAGCTTTCGCTGCAGTTTTTTATGCTTTGGATTGCTTAATAATCCTTTACCTTAGAGCTTAATAAGAGGCAGAGGATTCAACATAATAGACCATGGGTATAATGTCCTCATAGGATCCGTCAGGCATGAGAAAACCGCCGTGGATTGTACCGAGCCTTTGGAATCCGAGCGATTCATAGAGATGGAGCGCCCCATGGTTTGATGCTACTACCGCATTGAATTGCATAATATGGAACCCAAATCGGGGCAGCTGGGAGAGGGAGTCTTGAACCAAGGCCCTTCCCACTCCCTGCCCTTGATATCTCTTTTCCACAGCGTAAGAGGCATTGGCAATATGACCAACACGTCCAATGTTGTTGGGATGGAGGATATACAGTCCCTTGATGATTCCCTGCTCCTCAGCAACCCCACAGTAACTCTGACTCGCAAAGAATATGGTTGCTTCTTCATCGCTCAAGCAACCTGTCTGGGGGAATGCTCTCCCCTCCTCAACCACCTCATTCCAGATGGCTCTCATCCCAGAAATATCGGTTTCCCTATACGCTCTGACCTCCATCCATCACTCCTTCACTTGCAAGAAACCCTCGCTTTGCGATACGCTCACCTAAGAGCACTCGGGAGGGCTTTTTCATCATGCACACCACTCTGGTACCTGTTTCCATGCTAGTACACTGTACTGCAGACGAATCTGCTTCTGCAACCATGCTGGTGGTATACCCTCCAGAAGAACGAGGGGAAGCAGAGTACTACCAAAAGCTATATCCAGCCTTTCCATTTCTCGAAACCGAAAATCCTCTCACACTCTTGGAAGAAGGCAAAGCGTCTTATCTGCTGGGAAGAGATCTTACCCTTACCTGCTACTGTCCGCTTGACGGAGTTGATTCTCCCTTTCTTACCTTCCTCTTCCACACCTTGGAGGATGCATGTACCTATACCCGTTCCTATCCCAATCCTGCGCAAGACCTCCCACGCTTGATCAAGGAGTATGCAAAGCTGCTTGCTGATGGAAAACTGGTAGCTTTTCCGACTGAGACCGTGTATGGACTGGGTGGGGACGCTACCAATGAAGAAGCGGTCAAGGGGATATTTGCAGCCAAGGAACGGCCCTTCTTTGACCCACTAATCGTACATATTGCTGAATTATCACAACTGGATGGACTGGTTGCTGAAGTAAGCGAGCAAGCAAACGTTCTGATGCAGCAATTTTGGCCCGGCCCTCTGACCTTGGTAATGAAAAAGCATCCACAGGTAGCCGACATCGTTACAGCAGGAAGCGAGACCATTGCTGTGAGAATGCCTGCAAACCCGTTGGCCCTAGCACTGATCAAGGCAAGTGGGAAGCCGATTGCAGCCCCAAGTGCAAACCGCTTCGGTTACACAAGCCCCACTACAGCAGAGCACGTACGAGAACAACTCTCTGGTAGGATTGCAGCAATTCTAGACGGAGGGGCATGTACTGTGGGTATTGAATCAACAGTGCTTGCCTTGCATACGAAGATTCCTACCATACTCAGACCGGGGAAGATTGGCGTTCAGGAACTCTCACCTCTGCTAGGGGAGGTAGCCTTGGCAAAACAAGCTGGTCCCACCGATACAAAGCTGGAAAGCCCAGGATTGCTGGAGTCGCATTATGCTCCAACAACCCCGCTCTACCTGGTTGATGATGTCAGGCAATACCAAAGCTGTAAAGATGTGGGTGTCTTGTTGTTTGAGGATATCGGCATTTCGTTCCAAGGCCCTGTTGCCTACATCAGTGAAGACAAGGATAGTGAAACAGCGGCAATGCGGCTCTACTGGGCGATCAGGAAGCTTGATGGCATGGGGCTACGATTCATGGTCTGTTCCCTTTTGCCAGAACAGGGTATCGGGGTTGCAATCAACAACCGTTTGCGAAAGGCAGCTACGAAGAAAGAACAGCCTAGCTGTTGAGTAAGCTGGCAACCACTAACTGTTTTTTTCATCACTGCATGCAACTGTTTGAGCCTTCCCTCTTCCCTATTACAGGTAAAGAACCCCAAACGCTTGTTCAATCTTCCCGCATAGACGGAACTCCTTATAACAACAGTCTCCAACCCAGTGAGGTCACCAGCTGGATTTTCTGCAAGATTCTGTACCGTGACTTTCCCTTGCAATGCATCGCTGAGTAGATTTGCACAAGCTCCGGTCGTTCCATAACAGGCTGCATAGATGATGGGCATCACCCTTTGCCCTGCCTCCTATACAATACACAGGGCAAAAGAAAAATGAAAGGTATCAATACCCCAGGGCAAGCCATGGACTCAGAAGGCGTTGCCTCCTTTTCCGCCCCAAGGGACGGGGTATCTCACCTTGCTTTCCCGGCACTCGCTCGGGAGAGGAAGCATCATGCTGATTCCTTTCCTCTCGCTCCGTTGGGGAATGAAAGGTACTGCCTAACAACGCATCTTCTTTACAACTACCTCTGCTGCCTTGATCAAAGGATAGCCAGCAGGGGAACCGGTAAGCAAGGGCTGTGTACCGATCTGCATCGTCAGGAGTTGCTTGACCATTACACGATTCTGAATGAGGAATCCAATGGCATTGGTCAACTCACCAACACTTGTGCCGCCATACACTTCAGCACCGAGTATCATACCACAATCACTGGCAACAATGAGCTTTACCATTTGTTTATGGGAGTGTTCAAGATTTCCTGGATGGGTATCCATACCAGTGAAGCTACCGCAAATGACAGAGAAATTCTCTGCCGTGGCACGGGCCTCAGTAATACCTGCAGTACCAAAGGCATGATTTCCGATTGCTGTGGAGTAGATGGCAATGGTTCCCGTAAATGGTTTACAAGGACTCAAGGAGTAAAGGTTCATTCCAGCTGTCCGAGCCTCAGCACATGCCGTGGAAGCAAGCATGGTACGGTCGAGTTTCCTAGTCACGAAATCCCGTTTCTCTGCACAGTCCCCTACTGCAACAATATCGCTTGTACAGGGCAACACTCGCATGTATTCACAAGTTTTTATAAAATCAAATTCGTTGAGTTCAATGCCTGCTGCTTTCGCAATTGCAGTATTGGGGGCATACCCTATCGAAAGAATTACCGCATCGGCTTTGATATGCTCACCACTAGTAAGAACTACCTCATTAACTTTTCCATCCTTTCCCTTTATTTCACTGGCACCTTTGCCGGTAATGACATTCACCCCGCGTTCCTCAAGATGCTCTTGTGCAAGAACACCAAACTCATCATCAAATGCACGATTGAGGATTACTTTCTCAATTTCCAGCAGAGTGACATGGTACCCTTTCTTGTTCAATTCATCAGAAACTTCAACGCCAATGAAACCGGCACCTATGACGATAATCTCCTTAAGGCCTTTGAGCTCTTCAAGCATCTGGTCAAGATATACTTTGTTCTTTGGGATGGTGTATACCCGCTCGAGGTCTCCTCCTTTGAGCCAACCCGGCTTGGTAGGAATACTCCCTAGGGCAAGGATTAACTTGGAGTATTGTATAGTCTCGCCACTGGCAAATGCACACTGGCGTTCTTGTACCTTAATCTCTGACATTTCATCTACAATAATCTCAACTCCTACTGAAGTGAGCAACTTGTCAGGAAGAATATCCTTGCTGCTGTCACTAAGCGTTCCGAAAATATAAGGAATTCCACAAGGGATCAGAACCTGCTCTTCCTTGCGGACCAAAACCACTTCTTTCTCTGGATAGGTAGTCTTCGTGGTGATTGCAGCCTGCAATCCTGAGGCTCCTCCTCCAATTACCAACACGTCAATGATTCTCATATGCTCTCCTTGCTTTTACTATGATTAGTATGCACTCAGAGGTTTTGCTTTACAAGGTAATTATTTTTATTTTTCTTTATAACATATACATTTATATAGTTCATATGATTATATATTACGACCAATCATATTTTGCTTTGTTCTTGCGAGCGTAATAAAAGAGGGCCCGAAGGCCCTCTTGGAGATTACGATTTTACGCTTTAGCGACGACCATATCCACCTTGGGATGATCTGCTTCTCTGACTATGGGCTCCGGCCATGCCGCTCTGGAACTGACCACCTGCAGCCTGTCTCAATTCAGCCTCGGCCCTTCTCTCTGCAATCTGTGCCTGCAATTCAGCGGGGAGTTCATCAAACACACATTCTTCCAAAGCACAATCCATCTGCATTACACGCTGCTGCACTGCCTGGTTCTGCTGGACACTTGCTCTTGGTGCTGTTGCAACCCCTGCTCTTCCTTGTGCAAATGCAGGAGCTGCGCTCAGTGCTGCAATACCGACGATAAGGAGGATGGCTACCATCCCGATACGTTTTTTGTTCTTCATTCTTTGACCTCCAGTCAATTTGTTTGTCTTGACTAGAGTTTCGCACTGTAGTATCCAGAGTGTTTCAACACTGGATAAAGATTATGTAAAGGAGAGGGTAAATCGGGTTTTTTTCTCGCTTGTCACTGCAATGTTCCAACCATGTGCCTCTGCAATGGCTTTCACAATGGAAAGGCCCAGCCCTGTGCCTTCACTGGAACGCGAGGTTTCAGCCCTGCTCAGTCTATCAAAAAGTCTTGGGAGGAAGGCCTCTTCAATGATGCCTTCGTTCTCTATGCTTAGCTGTAGGGCATTACCCGCCGAGTCCCCCTCAACGTGGATGACAATAGGGGAAGATGCTTCTCCATATCTCACTGCATTGGAAATCAAATTGTCCAAGAGCCTGGTAAAAAGGTTTTTATCAGCTTGTAATCGCAGGGACATTGGGTTATAGGAGAATTGCATTCCTCTTTCCTTTGCTTGTACTTCAAAACGAGAGAGCAGATTCACTATAACTTCATCGACCCAGACTGTCTCGGTATGTACTTGGTAGCCTGGCGATTCCAAATGCGTCAGGAGGGAGAGGTCGTTGATCATATAGGTCAGCTTCTGTGTTTCTGCCAAGAAAAGTGCTATACGATGCTCATCCAGTTTCAAAACTCCATCAGCCACCCCTTCCAGCTGACCTTTCAGCACGGTCACCGGGCTTCTCAGATCATGGGCGATATCAGCAGCCCACTGACGGCGGAGCTTCTCTTCGTACAAGAGATTTTCCTGCAGCTTTTTTGCTGCTTCACTGATGTCTGCAAATTCACTGACCATGCTCTGTTTGAGGACAACATCCCTCTGGCGGTTAGCCATATTGGTCAATCCTTCAGTAAGTTCCCGACTCCGCCTCTTGAGTGGAAGAAAGAAGAGAAAAGCGAGCACCACAGCCACCAGAAGAGCAATGAGCAAAGCCCAGATAAGCACATTCTTTGCAGCAGAGACAAGCATTGCATTGGCCTCTACCTCCGAGAAGGTAGGAAGGTGCATTGCATAGTAGGCAATACTTTTTCCATCTTCACTAGTGATGGGAATCCACTTTTGGTTCTCCAGTTGTCCAAACTGAAACCCCCGTGCCCGGCCTGCGCTTCGATCTGCTTTGTGGTATGCATACAGTGTGTTTCTTTTTGAATCGGTTATTATCAGATACGTTGGCTGTTGCATCAGGTCATTGAGAGCTGTGGAGAGTGATCCTTCGCTGAGCACTCCATCTTGTGCGTATACTTCCATCACTCGCTCTTCAATCTGTTTCTGCAAGGTCGTAGTTTGTTGTGTATACCAGTCGTTCTGGGTAGCTTCCAGCCCAAAGAAGAGCATCAGGGAAAGCAAGGAGATGAATACAAGGAGGCTAAGCAATACCAAGAGGAAGTTCAACGTTGACAGGGAGATCGTTCGCTTCATTCTAGGTATCCTTGCGTTTCCCGGCAAAGGCGTACCCAAACCCTCGAACCGTCTTGATCCATTCAACAGATCCAAGCTTTGAACGGAGATTCTTCATATGGGTATTGATTGTCCTGTCTGATCCGTCATGCACATATCCCAGACATTCTCCCAACAACCGTTGTCTGGTAATTAACTGGGGGCTATTCTCCGCAAGCAGGAGGAGCATCTTCCATTCGAGTGCGGTCAGGGAGAGCAACTTCCCATCAAGAATAACCTCGTGGGTGTGTTCATTTAGCTCTAGGGTATGCCCATCCAAAGTATACGTCTCCCCTTCGGTTTGTTGCTTTCCCCCTTGCTCCACTCTTCTGAGGATTGCCTGCACCCGCAGAACCAATTCTTTAGGACTGAAGGGTTTTATAATATAGTCCTCAGATCCGAGTTCGAGGCCGGTGATGCGGTCACTCTCCGATTCACGAGCGGTAAGGAAGATGAAGGGAATGCTTGAATCATAGGCATGGATCTGTTTGGCCAAGAGAAATCCATCCCCGTCAGGAAGCATCACATCAAGGATGCAAAGACGGGGGTACTTATATTCCAGGCTTTCCATAACCCCTTCACACCTACCGAATACTTCGGTGGTGTATCCGGCCAACTGCAAATATGCCTGGATGGTCTCAGCAATTGCGGGATTGTCCTCTACAACATATATCATGGCTAGATGATAGAAGTCCAAGTTCCAAAAAACAAGACACTCCTCTCATTCTTTACCTACTCTTCATGTTATAGAGCTGTCCAGCCACCATCAACGAGCAACAGCGTTCCGGTTACCATGTCGGCATTGTCACTCGCCAGATAGAGCACTGCAGAGGCTACATCATCAATGGTAGCGACCCTTCCACGGGGAATCTTGTCCAGCACACCTTCCAAGAAAGCTGGGTCATCCAACCTCTCAGCGGTACCGGGGGTGTAGACAAATGTCGGCCCTACGGCATTGACCGTTACGTTACGAGGAGACCACTCCGCGGCCAATACTTTGGTGAGCATATTCAACCCACCCTTTGAAGCACAATAGACAGCCTCATGGGGTATGGCAACCACAGATGCTTGGCTGGAAATATTTACGATGCGTCCTTTTTTTCTGGACAACATTCGCTTTCCTGCTTCCTGGCAACAAAAGAAGGTTCCTTTCAGGTTCAAGTCCATCATCCAGTCCCAATCTTCCTCGGTAATCTCCTCAGCAGGAATTGGATTTCCCATTCCTGCATTGTTCACCAGTACATCAATGGGACCCATTTCATCTTCAATACGGGAGAAACAGTCCTTGATTGTTTCCACACGTCTCAGGTCAAGCTTGAATGCTTTGCATTCGCCCCCTTGGTCGTTGATGCCAGCGGCAACGTGTTCCAGTGCTTCTTGATCACGTGCTGCAACTGCGACTCTTGCCCCTTCAGTGGCAATGATCTCAGCCAACCCCCTACCAATGCCCTTGCTTGCACCGGTTACTACCACCAGTTTCCCTTCCAAGGTAGAATCAAACCGTTTCCCTTCCATACTTGTATCTCCTTACTCATTCTGTAGCCTACGACGAGGTAAGGATACCGTCAAGATGCTTTTCTCGCTCTCAGTTGTTGACAACCTCTACAATTCAAATCATAGTCACAGGTAATTCAAGCCAAGTGGAGTCTCTACCATGCCGAGAGAGAAAGAATCGATCTACCGGGGCGATACGAGTGTGAGGGTATTCCTGACCACCATCCTGCTTACCGGTCTAGCCTACGGGTTGTATCGTGGAATTCAGGACAACTATCTTGCAGAGATTGTAAAGATATCCGAATTCGAACGCGGAATTGTTGAATTTTTCAGGGAAATACCAGGGCTCCTGCTTATTTTCATTCTCGCTTCCATGTATCGATTCAGCGAGAGTACTGTCTACAAAGTTGGAACGCTCATCATGCTCTTAGGGTTGCTCGGTTTATTGTTCCTTGGCTCATCCAAAGTAGTTGTCATTCTCTTCATGGTTGTGTTCAGCAGTGGGGAACACATCATCATGCCAATCAAGAGCTCAATGTCCCTCTCCTTTGCCAAGAGTGAAAAGGGAGGAGCAAGCCTTGGGATGACTTCAGCCATCAGCCATGGAGGCAACATCGTAGGCTTTGTACTTGTCTCCATCTTGTTTCTTGTACTGGGTCGTCTTGGGTATGCAAGAGATTCAATTGTAGGGTTTCGTATAATATTCTTCCTTTCTGCTACCTTGCTCTTCTCGGCAGCGTTGATCGTACTTACGATGAGGGACCGTGGCAAGCCGGTGAAACGGAGCCGATTGTACTTCAACCGAAAGTTCGGAAAGTACTACATGCTTGAGGTGTTCTATGGAGCAAGAAAGCAAATCTTCCTCACCTTTGCGCCGTATGTCCTGATTCTCTTTTATGGAGCCGATACCTCGGTAATAGCAATGTTGCTTGCAATCTGCGCTGTTTTTGGTATGTTGCTCAGTCCAGCCATCGGTATTCTGGTGGACAAGCTAGGGTATAAGACCATCATGGTCGCAGACACAATCATCCTTGTTGTAGTTTGCTTGTTCTATGGTTTTGCACATCGAATCTTTCCCATGAACATTGCCTACATAGTAGTGTGTGTCAATTTTGTGCTCGATTCAATCATCAGCCTTGCAAGTATGGCAACCAATGTATATGTGAGAGACCTCTCCTCTTCCCGTGAAGAACTCACCGCTACCCTGACAACCGGCATTTCTGTCAATCACCTGATCAGCGTCATGATTGCCTTGCTTGGTGGATATATCTGGAAGACCCTAGGAATCGAAGTACTGTTCTCACTCTCCGCGGTCTTGGGATTGGCTAATTCTGTATTTGCAGCAACCATCAAAAAGCCGGAGAACCGAACACTCTATTAATCAGGAATGCAATCAGAAAACCTAGAGAGAACCAGATGAAGGTGGAGGAAGCAAAGCCCATATGCTGGGCTTTGTGTGCCTCATCCATCCCCTCTCTCTTTACCTTGTTGAACTGGTTTGTAAAACGGATGGCCAGGAATACCAATAGAGGCAGGAAATAGATTGGATAGATTCCAATGAAAACAAATACCGCACTGACTAGATAGGCAACAAGGCCCTCAGTTGCAACCAAACGCATGCTTCCTCGTTTGCCTAGCACAATGGAGAGCGTCTTTCTTCCATTTGCTTCATCTCCCAAGCGGTCACAGCCATTGTTTACCGAGAGAATCATACCAATGAGCAACAGAAAAGGAACTGTTGCAGCCACCTCCACCCCTCCAAGCGGTACACCCAGAACAAAAAGTGTGATCAGAAACAGGGCACTGCCAAGAAAACCTCCAGCAAACACCTCCCCAAGCGGTGTTCTGCTGATGGGTAAAGGCCCTGCTGTATAGAAGAAACCAACCAGCATGCACAGCCCTCCCACAGGGATGAGATACCAGCTTGTAATGGATGCCAATGCAAGGCCCAGTAACGCGGCAAGTACAAACAAAGTAAACGAGACAATCAAGACAGAGAGAGGATTTACTTGTTCATGCACCAATACCTTCTCTTTCTCTTTGGTATACGTAAGATTATCCGTGCCATGATAGTAGTCAAAAAAGGTGTTGAATCCTGTAGTACCCATATCTACAAACAGGGTTGCAAACCCCATGATTACCCAAGGAACAATTGGTATGCTATCCAGTACATTTACTGCATAGAGAGAAGCACAGGCAAAGGTACCCATGCTGATGACCTTCGTTCGCATCTCTACAATATTAAGGAACTGGCGTGTTGTCATGCGGAAATTATAGTGATTTTCTGGGATGTTTTCCATGCTTTCCCCTTTACTGGGAGATTTTGCATTACCCTTCGGTATGCTGATTTTGTATGTGAATACTCATGATATGCAATCCTGGCCATCTACGTGGGTGGATTACTCCAATTTCATCAATCGGAAGGGGAGCCTCTGGAACCATCTGTATCCTGGTGGTATTGGAAACAAGCAGATGAATTTTCGGTTGGCCATTGGTGATCTTTACACCGGAAGCTCAAATGGGTGGCCCACAAGTGCAGTAGTCAGTGCCAGCGGATCTCTTGGTTCCATCAGAGGAGAATGCCATCCCAGCCATGCTCCTCATCTCCGCAGACGTGGTACAGGATAAAATCGGTTTCTCTTTGGTAGTACTCTTACAGTTCTACGGGAAGCACAAGAAACAGATTGCTTAAGAGAGCAAACGGATTCGTCCTTGTTCCTGAAAAGAGGCAAGGTCTATTTCCTTGCCACCAGAGAGACGGCTTTCTTCAGCTGCCAGAGCCATGAAATGGCTTTCCAGCGATGATGAAAGGTCACTGGTACTGCGTATATCCATGGAGCGAACACGGCTGATAAAATCAGCAATTAAGTGTTCGTCCCCTCCCCCATGACCATCCTTTTTTGTATGAAGTTGGTAGGTCACTCGTTCTTTCGTCGCAAAAAAGTCCACGGTAATCTCACCTGTCTCCATATCGCCTTTCAGCTCCGCCTTGCTGCCCAACACACGAATATTCCTATGAGTTTCCATGGTAAAGCCTGACATGGTAAAGCTTGCGATGACACCATTGGAGAACCGGGCACTTACTGTCTGATGATCAACCACATTGTTGTCACAGTGATATACGCACCTTCCGTAGGGGCCTTCTTTCAACGCCCGCTCTCTCCCCTCAAAGGAGAGGTCAGTAGTGATGACGTTCACCGGCCAACCCGTGTTTTCTCCCAGATAAATCTTCTGGGCTGCATAGGGACACTGATCAAAGGCAGGACAACCATCAGTACAGCGTAATGGAGCATTCTTTGGAGCGTTCTCTTGTTTGAAATGAAACAGATCACCATAGCTGGAAAGCGTCTCACAGGTGCTTCCTGCAAGATAATGCAGAATATCCATGTCATGGCAACTCTTGGCAAGAATCATAGGACTGGAGGTTTCCTTCTTGCTCCAGTTTCCCCGAACGTAGCTGTGGGAAATATGGATATGACCTACATTCTCATCAAGCTCGAGACCAACCAGATCTCCGATGGTTCTATCATCGATGAGTTGCTTAATCCTGGTGAAGAATGGGGTATGGCGCAAAACGTGTGAAATGCTCACCAGACTCTTTGTGTGCTTGGCACGCTCTGCAATTTGGGACAATTCGTCCAATGATGGTACTACTGGCTTCTCGCAGAGCACTGGATAACCTCCATTAATTGCAGCGAGAAGCGGCTGCAGATGCATCGAATCCTGGGTTGCAATGATGACGACATCAAAATCCTGATGAGAGGAGGGAAACAACTCCTTCCAATCTGAGACTACGAGCGAAGAGAGTATGCCATGTCCTTCAGCAATCAGAGAACGCTTACGTGTATCAGGTTCTGCGATGGCAGTTATACGAAGCTCTTGCGGATGGTTTTTTGCGTAGTCAGCATACACATACCGACCCCTGCTCCCTCCGCCCAATAATGCGGCGCGAATTGGGTTCATACATTTCTCCGGTAATCTAGTATTAGCAAAAACTGGTTATGATTCCAGAACCCAGGTAGCTGAATGTCCTTTATCATCCCCTCTGCATGGTGGAAAGCGCTTGCCCTCCTCCATGGTAACCGTCTTGTCAGGATGCTCTGAGCAGTGATAGACCCCGGCGGTCTCACACTGGGCACCGGTTTGGGTAGAGACCACCTCTTCTTCTTTTGCTTGCTTTTTCTCTTCCGGTTTTGAAGGCATAGGGGTCGTAGCTTTCTGCGTAGGCTTTGCTGGTTTCACCTTTTCCTGTACAGGTTTCACTGGCTCTTGCACTTTTGTTGCTTCACCTTTCTTTCCCAGTAAAAGCCATTGCACAATGATTGCAGCTGCTCCCACCAACAGGACCAGGATAACGGCGACAGTCTTGACCTGTGTATCCTGCACAGCAAGCAGAACCAACACAACGATAAGTACCATGACCACTAGATAGATAATAGTGGTTTTTTTCAGACGATCTTTCTCAGAGTTTGTATTCATACCTTCTCCTATTTACATATCCTTGCCCAAGGAAGGGACCTATATACTGTTTTCTTACTTAAGCATACCCTAATCCAAAGCGATTCTCAATCTTTTTCCTGGTCAGCCTGGGATTTAGTGTTACAGGTGAAGTAGTTAGGGGGTAATTTGCTCTTTGAGAGCCGACTCGATAGCCTTGAGTGCATCTACAATAGAGAGTCTGGTAGCAAATTCAGCTGGTTCACAATTCTTCAATACAGCATAAAAACACAATGGAAAATAGTGCAACTGCCAATGAAAGGTATCAATACCTCATGGCAAGCCCTGGACTCAGGAGGCGTTGCCTCCTTTTCCACCCCAAGGGACGGGGTATCTCACCTTGCTTTCCCTCCGCTCGATCGGGAATAAAACCCAGATTAGTTTCATGAGGCATCCTCCATCATCTTCTTGAATGGCACTTACTACACCTGATTTAACAAACAATGAACAACAGTAAGGCTGTGTATACATCCTGGTAAAGATTTTTGGGAACGCAGAGAACATTGGCTTTGTACTGGCATTACCCTACCTGGGGAGGTACCAATACCAATTTCCCTATATGTTGCTTGCGGGAAAAGGCTCTCTGTGCTTCCACGATATGTTCCAAAGGATGTACCCCTGCAAGCAGAGGTCGGATTTCCCCATGTTCGATATATGATATAAGATTACTGAAAACAGGCTCATCCCAAGCAGTGCACCCTATGAGCTTCAAGTCCTTGAGATAGAGTCTGCGCAAATCAATGGAAACCTGAGCTCCTGCGATAGCCCCGGAGGTTACCAAACGTCCGCCCCTCTTAAGAAGGTTCAGCATTTCACCAAATGCAGGACCGGCCACTGTATCAACTACAACATCTACCGATGTATCGGGTAGAACTCCAGAGACAACCTCTTCACGTGTCAGCACCCTGTCTGCACCAAGGGCGGCCACATCTTTCTGTTTAGCACAACTGGTAACTGCAATTACCTTTGCACCTCGGCGCTTGGCCAACTGAACCACAGCAGAGCCAACACCACCAGAAGCCCCTCGTACCAACACCACATCGTTCCCAGATACTGATGATCGATGCAACATATTCTCGGCGGTACCATAGGAACAAGGAATAGTGCCCAACTCCACATCACTCCAATTACAATCAATGGGGAACACTTCCCCAGAAGAAACACATACATACTCTGCAAATGCACCATTACAATCTGAACCCAGCCACGCAGTCTCTAGAGAACCCCACCCAGAAGTTCTCATGCAGGGACGTACCAACACACGCCTTGCAAGCAAAACCTCATCTTCAGGGGAACCAACAGAAACCACCAATCCACAACAATCTGTACCTTGGATGAGTGGGAAAGAAGTCTTTTTGTTCCATCCACCTTCGGTTATAGCCTTACTATCATTGGTGGAAACTGCATGGGTACCTTTCGTAACCGAAGCATCATACCATCCCAAACGGGTATTGATATCGGTTGCATTTATTCCTGCAGACAGCACTTTCAACAACACAGTACCAGGAAGCACCTCTGGAACCGGGACATCTTGATACTGCAAATGCTCATAGCCTCCCATTCCAGTGGTAACTACTGCTTTCATTATCGGGGGTATCATACGCATGGGACCTTTCTCCTGCCAATATCGATGGGATAATGCATCAATATCGGATTCATGGCTTCTTACTAAGAAAGCGCTGGATGACTTCTTCCAGAAATATGAAGAACGTAGTTCGTGACTTCTCATATGCCTGTAAGTGGTTTGGTTGCGGTTGTGGGGCCAGATAGAAAATCTTGTCACATTGGGTGGCCAGCTCAGTGTTGAACTCTTCTGAAACGATAATCACATCACATTGCTTTTTCTTTGCTGAAGCATAGATATCCTGGAAGGAGTGAAAACGGCCGGTTTCTGTGAGTATGACCAAGAGAGTCACCTCGTCAACCATGTTCTTTGCAGCCACAGGGTCTGAGACGGCCATGGTTGTGATATCTGTGCAATTCCTGAACCGATACGAAAAATACTCAGCACAAAGCAGTGACGGGCCATATCCGAAGAGAACCAGCTTCTTGTGGTTCACGATCAAGGCATAGAGGTCATCCACCAAGCGGGAATCAAAGGCATCAAGAAATGCTCGTATACGTTGGATTTCATTTGTTGCTGTATATCCAATTACATCCTTCCCATTCAAAAATGCTCTGTACTGTTTATAATTAAGAAACCCAAGCTTTCTCACAAACTTCGAAATCTTTGATACTGAGCAATTGCATACCTCAGCAGCCTGGGTAATGCGCAAGGTACCAGAAGTATCTTTTTGGGCAAGCAGAACCTCATGGATATGTCGCTCCAGGGGATTTAATGTACGTAAATCAATGGTATTCAAAACAGTATGTCCTTCCTTATTCATGCAACTGATGACAGTGTAATCACTGACAACGGAAGTATACAGGTAAAATCGCTTGGTACGCAATCATAAAATGGAAAATTTTCCTATTTTAATTATATTACTCTATTTTTTTAGAAATTTTTCCATATTTATTGACATTACAAACATGGCCCCTTACCATAAGGACAAATGGGTAAAATACCTATTTGGACTTGTCACCCAGACTTTGGAGGAATCCGTGAACAACGAAATGATTATTGAACAACTGAAAACAGTGCTGAAACCAACGCAGATCAACACCAACAGTGAAGATCTCTATGATGCATCAGCAGATAGATACAAGAAATATGCTAAAGCACGAAAGGTACTTGATGTCCCTTCTCCGTTAGCAATCGTCTACCCGGATTCCCCTGAGCAAGTACGGGATTTGCTTGTGTTCTGCAACACCAACCAGGTCAACGTAATCCCACGTGCGGGGAAAACAGCTACCGAGGGTGGGCTTGAAAACTGGAAGGAACAGACGCTCGTCATAGATGCACTGCATCTGGACAGGATCATCAACATTGATACCTACAACATGCAAGCAACCGTACAGGCCGGTGTTCCCTTACAGGAGCTGGAAGATGCCTTGAGAAAAGATGGATTTACCACTGGGCATTCACCTCAGTCAAAACCGGTTGCAAAACTTGGGGGACTGGTCGCAACACGGAGCATCGGGCAGTTTTCCACCCTCTACGGGGCAATAGAAGATATGGTTGTCGGACTGGAGTGCGTTTTTCCAGATGGACATATTTCTAGAATCAAGAATGTACCAAGACGTTCAGGGGGACCGGATATCCGACACATCGTCATCGGTAATGAAGGCACGCTGTGCTACATCACCGAAGTAACGGTCAAGATATTCAAGATCTATCCTGAAAACAATACGTTCTATGGATACCTTATCAAGGACATCGATACAGGAATCAAGATCCTGCGAGAGGTCATGGTAAACGGTTTTCGTCCCTCAGTTGCCCGTACCTACAGTGAAGAGGATGCTGCACAGCATTTCTATCACTTCCACAAGAACAAGTGTGTACTGCTGTTCATGGCAGAAGGTCCTGAGGGTATCGTGAAAGCCACAGGTGAGGCAATCGAGCAGGCGGTTGAGAAATTCAAGGACGGTATCATCGAACAGGTTGACAGCAAGCATATAGAAAACTGGTTCAACAACCTCAATTGGTCCCAGCAAGACATTGACGATGAATTTGAGGGAATGAAAGAGCACGACAGCCACTCAGGCTTCACCACCGAAATTTCTGCCGATTGGAGCACGATCACAGAAATTTACCACAATGTCATCAAGCGCATAAAAGAGGACTATCCCCGTTACCATGACTTGACCCTGCTCGGAGGCCACTCCTCTCATAGTTATATCAATGGGACCAACATGTACTTCGTGTACAACTATGACATCCACTGTGCTCCTGAGGATGAAATGAGGGTGTACCACCACCCATTACAACGGATCATCGTGGAGGAAACCCTCAAACTTGGGGGGTCAATGTGCCACCACCATGGAATTGGAAAGTTCCGTAATGAATGGACCAAGATGGAACATGGCTCCGCATACTACATGCTGGAGAAACTGAAAGAAGCGTTTGATCCGAACGGCATCATGAACTTTGGTACCATCTTCCCCCAGGAAGAAGGTAAGAAGTACCAATAAAGTGGTGTCCCTATGAACATCATTTGCTTAGTAAAATTCGTTCCAGATATAACTGGGTTCACCTATGATTATCATGCAAGTGCCATGGTACGAGAACACACCAGGATGGTGTTGAATCCAGATGATGAGTGTGCACTCTCCTTCGCTTTCAAGCTGAAGGAGCAGCATCCTGAGTCCTTGATCCATGTAGTCTCCATGGCTCCATCCTCTGTAGTACCACACATGCATGACCTTCTCAGGCTTCCTGTGGACAGGGGAACGCTCATCTCTGACCCTCTTTTTGCAGGGAGCGACACCTATGCAACCAGTGAGGTGCTGGGCACCTATCTCAAGAGCCAAG
Source organism: Sphaerochaeta halotolerans (assembly GCF_003429665.1). Taxonomy (GTDB): domain Bacteria; phylum Spirochaetota; class Spirochaetia; order Sphaerochaetales; family Sphaerochaetaceae; genus Sphaerochaeta; species Sphaerochaeta halotolerans. Next base: position 80,395 of record NZ_QUWK01000005.1, read on the forward strand.
AGTTTGATGTAATTCTCAGTGGAAGCCGATCGCTTGATGGAGCAACATCCCAAATCCCCGGGCAGATTGCCCAGATGCTCGGTTTTGATCACATGTTGGATATCACCGATATTGATGTTGGGAGGACTTCTCGCACAGATGCAGTGTTCTCCATTGAGGGTGAGAAGGAAACAACCACCTGGTCCATGCAACTTCCTGGAGTACTGAGTCTTGCTAGGAGCAGCACCTGTAAACTTCCCTATCCGTCTTATGCAGATCTGCAGAAAGACGTCTCAGACAAGCTTACTATTCTCACCAACAAAGAACTTGGAATAGATTCCACACATATCGGCTTGGAGGGTTCCCTGACCAAGGTGGTACATACCTACGAAGCGAATAGTCGCATACGGGAAAAGACGGTGGTGGAGGCAGATGATGAGGGAATTGAATTTGTGTTCTCCTATCTAAAGGAAAGGGGGTTTGTGTAGCATGAAGCGTACCCTGATTCTTGGAGACACTGGACTCCCCAAGCGTAGCAATGATCTCCTTGAGGTGAGCAATAGAATCTATGATGGGAAGAAGCATGAATCTTGGCTGCTTGCCTTCTCTCCTGACCAAGAGAACTTGCCAGAAGGCTTTGAGAGGATCATCCTAGTCCAGGATGAGGGGAATATCTGTGAAGATGCACGATATATCTGTGCAATCATTATGGATCTCCACTCGACCTATGCGTTTGATGCCATCCTTATCCCTGGTACATGGATCGGACGAATGGTTGCACCACGACTGGCAAAGCGGTTACAGGTTGGATTGGTCGCTGAAATAAATGATGTGAAGACACGTGATGACGCCTTGGAGTTTGTACGCACAGCCTACTCTGGGAATATTCTCTCCGGTATTGCAATAACAAGTAGCCCTCCCATTATCCTGAGCATCAAACCTGGAATATTTACCTGGGAACAAAAATCAGGAGTGAACACCATAATCCAGAACTATACCAAGAAACTACAATCTCCATCGTCCCTAACCTGTCTGAAAAGAAAGCAACGTTCTGTTTCCTATGATATTCGTGACAGCAAAGTGCTTGTTTCCGGAGGTGGTGGTGCAAAGAGAGCATATCCACTCCTGGAAACACTGGCAAAAGCCTTGGGGGGCGAAGTTTCTGTAAGCCGGAAACTTGTTGACCAAGGGATTGCCAACCGTACCATCCAGGTAGGACAATCAGGGAAGATAGTCAACCCGAGACTGTATATTGCCATCGGTATTGATGGGGCAATCCAACATGTGGAAGGATTACGTAATGTAGAGACGATACTTTCAGTGAACACCCACTCAGACGCGCCGATCTGCAGCATATCGGATGTTGTAGTTGTTGGTGATGCAAAGATTTTTATAGAAAAGCTGTTACAACGGATTGCCTTAGAAAATGAGGGAACAATTCACGATCAATACAGAGGAGAGAGAAAATGAATATACCTGACTTCACCATGGACTTCTTTTCCTTGAAAGGGAAAAACGCCATTGTTACCGGCGGGAACAGCGGTTTGGGGCAACCGTTCTCCGTAGCATTGGCAAAGGCTGGAGCAAATGTCATGGTAGCGAGCATCTTGGAAGATGATGGTCAGACAAGAGAGTGGGTTGAAGATTGTGGAGTTGAGTATCACTATATCCACAGCAACATCACCGAAGAGGGTGAATGCAAACGTGTCGTAGATGCGTGCCTCGATACTTGGGGAAGCGTTGACATCCTGGTCAACTGTGCAGGTATCAGCATAAACAAAGAGAATGTTACTGAATTCAATCGAAGTGATTGGGACAAGATGATTGCAGTGAACCTGACCGCTGCCTTTGAGATGATACACGAAGCCAGCCCCCACATGCTCAAACAGAGAAGTGGGAAAATCATCAACATTGCATCGCTGTACGCTTTTCTCGGCGGGCGATGGTCACCAGCATATGCTGCATCAAAACATGGTATTGTTGGATTGACGAAGGCGATGAGTGATGAGCTTGCAGAATTCAATATCCAGGTCAATGCCATTGCCCCTGGGTACTTTGCAACCAAGTTGACAGAGAAAACCCGCAGCGACCAGAAACGGAATGAGGGAATTGTATCTCATATTCCTGCAAATCGTTGGGGTACAGCAACCGACTTGATGGGTTCTTGCGTGTATCTGTCCAGCGATGCTTCCAACTATGTGAACGGAACTGTATTGACTATTGATGGAGGATTCCTGATACGCTAAATCATAGGAATCATAGAGATAAAGAAGTAACCATGAAACAGAAGTATATTGTAGCAATCGATGGTGGTACACAGAGTACCAAAGTGGCACTATTTGACACCCTCGGCCGAGAGATTTGCTCAGATACTGTGCCGCTCAAGGAAATCCATCTGTATGGAGACTCAAGGGCTGAACACCCTGATGATGATCTGTGGGACACTTTGCAACAGGCTTGCAAAGGAATGCTTAGTTCGTTTCAAGGCAACATAGAGGATATTATCGGCATCGGCTTGGGCTCCATCCGTTGCTGTCGTGCCCTCCTCAAGGAAGATGGAAATTTGGCTTCCCCGGTGCAAAGCTGGATGGATATCCGTCTCTCCTATCCCTATGAACATGAGGATGCTGAGGTGAGGTATGTTACCACCGCTACAGGGTATCTGACCCATCGACTGACAGGAGAGACCAAGGATACTCGATCAAACTATGTGGGTCCCTGGCCTATCGACCCGGAGACATTACAGTGGTACCCGGATGGTGAACTCTTCGATTCCTATACCACACCACGGTCCATGCTCTTTGAGTTGGTAGACCCAGCTACCGTCCTGGGCTATGTGACAGAACAAGCGAGTAAAGCTACCGGGCTTCCTGCAGGAATCCCCGTTGTTTCTACTGCAAATGATAAAGCCGTAGAAGGCCTAGGTGCAGGTTTGACTGATTCTGGAACCGTCTTGGTGTCACTAGGCACATACATCACAAGCATGATGGTAGGAGATACATACCAAGAAAATGCAGAGTTCTATTGGAGTAATCCTGGGGCTGTACCGGGTGAATTTCTCTATGAGAGCAATGGGATTCGTAGGGGGATGGCTACCGTTACCTGGATCAAGGACCTCATGGGTTCTGGCTTGGAAGAACAAGCAAAAGGCCACAATCTTTCGCCGGAAGCATATTTGAATGTACTGGGAAAAGATGTTCCTGCTGGATGTGATGGACTATACACTATCTTGCACTGGCTTGCCCGTCCCACCCATCAATGGGAGCGAGGCATCATGATTGGGTTCAACGGTTCACACAAGGGACCGCATATGTTTCGCTCCGTACTTGAAGGCATCGCAATGACCATGAAGAATAACGCGAAGGCGATGTGCGATGAGATGGGCAAGAAAATAGATCATCTCATTGTAAGTGGTGGTGGGTCCAATGGAGATCTTTTCATGCAGATCTTTGCCGATGTATTTGGAGTGCCTGCTCATCGGAACGAGGTAAATGAGTCGGCCAGTATGGGAGCTGCAATCTGTACTGCCCTTGCCTTGGGAGTGTATCCTGATAGGTCTTCAGCTATCGAACATATGGTGAGAATTCGAGATAATTTCAAACCTAATGAGGCAAACGTGCTACTGTATGAGAGAATCAATCAAGAGGTGTACACCAAAATCAATGCCGCAACCGAGGAAGTATTACAAGCCTCTCATCGTATTTTTCATGATTGACCTTTAATCCTCCTTCATTATTTTGATACCCAAAGCCGAGGTACGTTGCTATATTCAACGTAAGGAGGAGGTTTTTGATGCGCATCACCAACTATCGTTCTTTCATGATCCATGCCCTGTTCCTCTCGCTGACCATGAGCTTCATAGACGTAAATACCGTTGCTCCTGCCATGCTCACCGAGAGTGGAGCTACCACGTTCCACCTCGGGTTGCTTACCGCAATCATGGTGGGATTTGCCAGCTTCATGCAGTTATTGTTTGCGACTTTCATCATGGGATTCAAGCATAAGAAACCGGCTCTCTTGGTGGGTATCTACTTCAGGGTTGCAGCGCTTGCAAGCCTGGGAATATTCTTGCACAACCTTGGAGAGCCTGCTACCTGGAAGATTTGGCTTATCCTCTTCTTGATAACCGTGTTCTCCTTCAGCGGTGCATGGGCAAACATCGCATACACTGATATCCTTGGGAGCACCATTGAAAAACCTCTGAGAAAGAAGCTGCTTACCCAGAAACAACTGATCAGCAGTATTGGCTTGATTATCAGTTCAGTTGTCGTAAAGATTGTTCTATCCTACCTCTCCTACCCAGACAGCTACAGCCTTCTGTTCCTTATGGCAAGCCTGTTGCTACTCTTTGCAACCAGTGGCTTCTGGATGCTTAAGGAGGGAGAACCTCCAGAGAGGAAGCGCCAAAGTCTTGCTGATAAACTTGGCATGTTTGCCGAAGCCATCAAGGGGGACCGTAATGTTATGCTCTACCTTGTGCTGGTAAATACCTCTGGCGTTATTCTTTCTACCCTGCCCTTTTTAGTGGTACTGGCAAATCAACACTATGGAATGGACGGGGGGAGAACAGGAACCTTCCTGCTGTTCCAGCTTTCAGGATCCTTGATTGCAACCATCTTGGCGAACCTGTTCAGCAAGGGGCAACGCTATCGTCCCCTGCTCTATTTCTTCATCTTCCTCGGTGCATTCACCCCGCTCGTAGCCCTGTTGCTGATAGCAATCCCTTCCCTCTATCCGCTCGCATTCCTGCTTGGAGGAGCCACCAGCGCACTCTATCACATCCTTACGGTAGGAATTCTTCTAGAGATTTCCACAGATGAGAACCGACCAATCTATACTGGAATTGGTGGTGCTGGTGCTTTGATGAATATTCTCTATCCTATGCTTGCAGGTCTCTTACTCCCCTACCTAGGCTTTCCTCTGGTCTTCATTCTTACCAGTTGTTATATGCTTCTGGGGCTCTATGCAGCAAAACATTTGGATTGTGGTATAGTTGCTTGAATCCATACCAGCAGGTATAACGGGAAAAATGTAATTTCTTTCTATATTGCTTCTATTACATAGGAGCTTTTATGTCTGCACTTTTTTTTGTTTTCTTACTGCTTTCTGTAGGCAAATTCTTCTCTTACGTATACCATTTGCGTGAAGGCTGTTCCAAGGAGCAATTTGTGAACCCACTCATCATCATAGATATTTTCAGCATGGTTCCATTGTGCTTCACTATCTATCTGGCTAAACGACATCTGAGTGGATCCAAACAGAATCGGTACTATATTCTTGCGTCCTACATAACCCTTGTGCTGTTGGCAGTGGAAGTATTGGGTTACAGCATGGCAGGCCGAACCACTGCTTTTGCTTTTGTAGCCCATCTGCTTGCAAATGCTCTCTATTTTATTCTTATTCCGGCAGTTGCTCTCATCATCCTCTGGTACCTGGGGTATAGTGAATATGGGACAATGGTTAAGGGCATTCTCTTCATTCCTTTGGGCTTGAACACGCTCCTTACAATCCTCTCCATACAGAATGGTTGGTTCTTCTCAGTCAATACTTCCAATGAATATATCCGCGGACCATTCTTCTATTTGACCACCGGTGTCTCCTACTTCTACTATGTCCTTATCTTGATGCAACTGTTCAAAATGCGCCATGTGACGATTTCCCCAAGCAAGCTTCTAGTTGTTCTGGTCTATTGCTTGCCGATCATTGCAACCATCTTCCAGTATTTCTATCTGGAGGATTCCTATATCACCGGTTCCATTGCTGTAACATTGTTGCTGTACTATCTCATCGAGCAGGAAGCAAAATTTGATTTTGATTTGCCTACCCAAGCAAGAAACCGCATAGCTTTCGAGCGAATGTTGGCATCCTCCCAACAAAGAGGACAAGATCTGGCCTTCATCCTCTTCGATATGAACAACCTAAAGAGAATCAATGATACATGGGGACACCAGGAGGGAGACTACTTGCTCTCCACCCTGGCAGACTTGCTGAACAAAGCATTCTCCCCTGAAGGGAATGTTTTTAGGATTGGGGGTGATGAGTTCTGTGTCTTGCTTCCAAGGGCAAAGAAGAGTAAGATGCGGCCCAAGATGGAACACTTTGAAATGCTGTTATTGGAAACCAACACAAAACTTGCTCATCCCCTCGATGTCGCTTGGGGGTATGCAGTTGCAAGCAATGATGAAGGCATTTCCTATGATGATGCATTCACCCTTGCCGACAAAGCAATGTATCGTCATAAGAGATTGCTCAAAGAGAGCAGTCTATTCTAGTATTCCCTGAAGGCTCATCTGCAGATAGAGGATGTTCCGATTACGGTGAACGCTGCTTGGTACCAATCCAGCTCCTTCTGCGCAAGCGACAGCTGGTCTGTGATTGATGCATCGAATCTAATTCGTTCACTGGAAAGTATGGCTTCTTGTAACTGATACTCGGCAAGCTGCAGTATCCTCGGCTTCTACGTAGGCAAGCTTTAAAACTTTCTTTGCTGATGCTAGCGCATTCTTAGCAAGGGTTTCGATTAGAATAATTGTGAGGCAATGCGATTACTTGCGGTTTTTTCAGGACTCCTGTATACTAACTACAATATATATCAACATATCACCTGATTTGATACGCAGTATCTGTCCTATACGTAGGACCATAAACGGTGGTCCCGGGCGAATGAACGCCATGATTGATATTACAAATAATCTTATATGAGTAATAAAAAACAAGAACTACTGTTACTACGGGTGACAACCTTTGTCTGCCTTGGATTCGGCATACTCGGCTTGGTTGTCTCCATTCTAGCCAATTCAAACTCAATGCTTCTCGATGGACTGTATTCCTTAATCCAGAGCATGTTCATCATCGGCTCAGGGAGAGTGGTAACCCTTCTCTTCAAAGAAGATGATGACCGGTTTCCCTTTGGGTACGGAGCCTTTGAACCATTCTTTTTGGTCTTGCGGAGTCTGGTCCTGCTTACGATGGTGGTAACCATTGGCACTATGGCCGGTATTGCAATGACCCGAGGTGGCTATGCCATCACCTTCTCCATCGCTTTCCCCGTCTCTGTATTCTCACTGGTCGTCTGTTTTGTTGTTTGGCTTGCCCTTGCAAAAAAGGCTAAAAAACTGAGCAGTCCGACCCTCCGCTCAGAGAGTAAGGCATGGTTGCTTGACACCTTCCTCTCCCTCGCCTCTGTACTTGCAATCGGGATGGTCGGCTTGATCAAGCAAACCCGTTTTGCTTTCTTGAGCACCTACATTGATCCTGCACTTACTGTTCTCTTCCTGGCTTGTCTCAGTCCTATGCTCATCAAGGACTTGGTGGTCTACAGTCGGGAACTGCTGGGAGCCGCACCAAATCTTTCCGTGCAGACTTCTTTAGAGAAGATTACCAATCGTTTTGTGAAAAAGCATGCATTTCGAAAGGCAGAAGTCTATGCATTGAAACGTGGGCGTTCCCTTATGGTTGTCATCTATGTGTTTCTCTCTGAAGAACGACCAGTCAAACAGCTGGATGCAATCCGGCTGGAGATGATAAAGGCGATGTACTCCTACTCAAACTTCTGTGACACTGACGTCGTATTCACCTTGGACGACCGGTGGGTGGATTACCAGACACCCTTTACCATTGTAGGACAAAAAGCCTGATCAGAGAGACAACCACCTAAGCAATCGTTTCAAGGCTTTATCCCAGAACTTCCAAGTGTGCCCAGCGGAGTGTTGGTCATAGACCACGTCATGGGTTTCGCGTAGAGCCTCGAAAACCTGATGATTATCTTCACTGAGACTGCAATCGTAGCAGACAATGATACTGCCAGAGGCGCTACTGTACAGATCTGCTCGTGCAATGCCATGTTGGAAGGCACTCTATACCATTCCCCAAAATGTTCCATTCGAATTCTTTTGTAATCTTTACCCTTTTCTTTTGTTATTATTATGGATACACTGGTTCTGCTCTGGAGGGGGTTGATGAGACTGCACGCTCGTATTGTACAGTTTATATGTATATGCTTGCTTTTGGGTACCATTACACTGGTCTCCAGTTGTGGTGTCTACAGCAAGACTCCTGCCATAAACCCTGACGAGCAACACTGGGAAGGGCCACTCCTTGATGGAACAGAAATGGAAGATGTCCAGATAACCATAAAACCCCAACAGAAAGCCTATATCATCAATCTTGAGAATCTTGATGTAGATTCTGCTGTGCTGATGCAGTACCTTCGAGGTCAAGAGTCCCAACAACAGACATTCACCGTAGAAGAAAAAGATTCCTATATCCTGGTGATCAAGAAATAGGATGTGGATACTGATTCAGAGTAACGGTTTTACCTCTATAGCTAAAAGCTCCCACTCATCTTTTTCATTAGAAGTCCAAACCATCGTTCCCCAATGGTAGATTGGTGAATGGAAGCAGAACGGCACTTCATAGAGACCAGAGCGAACCATTGCTCTTCCCACCTGCACTTGTTCTGCAGGAAGCAGGGAGACCAATTGCTCGTTATAGGTATTGGCAAACGCTTTTCTCAATATTTCACTGACATAGCGTTCAAGCCATACTGGCCCATAAGGTTCTCTTAAAGCCTGTTTGGTTATCTCCTCAGCACTCCCTGCCTCTCCTCTTACAATTTGGCCAATCATTGCATCCGTCGGAAGTTGTGCGTCGTATGCTTCTTGGAACGAATTGGTTTCATCAGCTGCAAGAGGAACCACGCAGAGACATAGCAGAATCGGAAATAAAAAGATTTCTTTCATACTTTGTATATGATGCATTTTCTTCCCAATGTCAAAGTATTACAACATGATTTCTTTTTTTCTGGACTTTCTGTACATCCATGGTAAGGTTTAAAAAGTTTATAACAAACAAAAGGAGACTCACAACATGAAGATGGGAAAAGTTCCAATTCTCGAAACAATCAACAAGATTCCTGGTGGATTGATGGTAGTGCCTTTGGTACTCGGGGTATTGACCAACACATTCTTTCCTGAAGCATTGATGATTGGCAGTTTTACCACTGCATTTTTCAAGACAGGTTCACTTACCTTGATTGCCTTGCTCTTCTTCTGCAGTGGAGCACAGATTCAGTTTAGAACTGCTGGTATGTCGCTCTATAAAGGCGTGGTCCTCAATTTCAGCAAGGTTCTCTTTGGTGTTGCTTTTGGTGTTATCTTTGCGAAGGTTGCTGGACCTGAAGCTGCATTCCTTGGTGTTACACCGCTTGCCATGATCAGTGCAATGTCCAACAGTAATGGTGGACTCTATACCGCACTGGCTTCCAAGTATGGTGATGAGTCTGATGTTGGAGCTATCGCAGTTATCTCCTCCAATGATGGTCCTTTCTTCGAGATGGCTTTCATGGGTGTTGCCGGTGTTGCAAACATTCCTATCATGAGTCTTGTTGCTGTCATCGTGCCCATCATAGTTGGTATGATCCTGGGCAACCTTGATGAGAGAATCAGAGAGTTCCTCAAACCTGGCATGTTTATCGCAATCTTCACCTTTGCCTTCCCACTCGGTGCAGGACTGAGTCTGCAGACAATCATTGAAGCTGGTATTCCTGGTATCATCCTCGGTCTCATGACCCTTATCATCACCGGTGTACCTTCCTACTTCATCTTCAAGTGGCTGATTCCCAAGAAGTCGAGAAGAACTGCCGCCGTAGGTGCTGCTGTCGGTACCTCTGCTGGTAACTCCATTGCCACTCCAGCCGCTATTGCATTGGTGGACCCAGCTTGGGCTCCATTTGCAGACAAAGCAACCGTACAGGTAGCTGCTTCCATCATTGTGACAGCCTTGCTTGTCCCGTTCCTGGTTGATTTCTTCTACAGGTGGGATTTGAAGCGTGGACTTGTGAACGAGCATCCTACCACGAGCGCGGAAATTGCGGTTGACGCAAAAGGCCAGCAACTATAAGCTGAACATGCACGTTTTGTATACAATTATCAAGAAAGACGGGCACATGCTCGTCTTTCTTTGCTCAAGGAGTCAACCATGCAGGTACATAACCCAATAGACAGCCAGGGAAAGAAACTAGAATTACCTGAACATACCCTAGTGTATGCAATGCAGGCGCCAAAGGCACTCAGTGATCCCAAACAGGCGGTTTCTGATGCACTTGCCAATCCCATTGCATCCGATAGCTTCCAACATATAGCGAAAGCCAAACTTGCAGCAAACCCACAAGCAAAGGCCGTAATTGTCATCTCCGACAATACCCGTCCAGTACCGTACAAGGGGGAAGGAAACATCTTGGTTCCTCTTCTGGAAGTGCTTCTTGAAACTGGGTATGAAAAAGATAATCTTACGGTTCTTATTGCAACTGGTACACACCGTCCAATGACCGATGATGAGATTGAACGAATCATTGATCCTTGGGTATTTGAACATAAGATTGCCATCGTAAATCATGATTGCAAAGAGGATGACAACCTCACCTACCTCGGCAGGACCGAGCGGGGAAGCGAGGTGAAGATCAACAGCATCTATAGCAAGGCTGATTTGAAAATTCTCACAGGATTGGTGGAAAGCCACTTTATGGCTGGGGTCAGTGGTGGACGCAAATCCGTCTGTCCAGGCCTAATCAGCGAACATGGCACCTTCCTGTTCCACGGAGCAGACCTGATGGGTCATCAAAACAGCTGTGACCTGCTTTTGGATGGTAATCCAGTACACGAGGAATCTCTCGCATTCGCAAAGATGGCAGGAGTGGATTTCATCATCAATGTAACCCTAGACCATGCATTCAACATCACGGGAGTGTTTGCTGGAGACTTGGAGGTGGCACATCAAAAAGCTTTTGAGATGGTAAAAGGGTATGCAAAGATTCCCATCAACGAAGAGGCTGATATTGTCATCACGCACGCTGGGTTTGTCGGGATTAACCACTACCAGAGCGCGAAGGCAGCTTTTGCTGCAATCGGTGCGTTGAAGAAGGACGGGTATCTGATCAGCATTGCCAACTTTACGGACAAGAAAGATGTTGTGGGTTCGGTGATGTACAAGACTGTACTGAGTATCTTGGCGCTTACCAGCGCACAAGAACTGGTGACCCTCCTGCACAGCAAGGATTGGCCGTTCATGCCAGACCAATGGCAGGTACAGAAATGGGCTTCCGTATTTGAGAAGATTCCTTTGGACCACTACTATTACTATGCTCCCCAGATTGCGGGAGAGGACAATAGCGGACTCCCTGGAATCGATGCTTCCTCATTGACCAATAGCACTGAGTACAGCGAGGTTGTCAAGAAAGTCATCCAGCATATAGAAAAGAGAGAGCAAAGAAAGGACTTGAAGATTCTCTATCTGAGTGATGGACCCTATGCCATCCCCTATGTAGGATAACCATAAGGGATGTAGTATTGAGAAAGAGGAGGCAGTGCCTCCTCTTTCCTTTTCCTAGAGTTTTTCCCCGATCTCTATTGCTTTCAGTAGGCTTTTTTCACTTGCTTTCAATGTACCGGCGATATCAAAAGCAGTGCCATGGTCTACGGAAGTTCTGATGACATCCAAACCGACAGTGATGTTAACCCCGCTTTCGAAGCTGAGCATTTTCAAAGGAATATGCCCTTGATCATGGTACATTGCTACCACGATATCCCAAGAACCTTGAAGCGCTTTCAAGAATACCGTATCAGGAGGGATTGGACCACTGACATTCAATCCTTCTGCCTTCGCTTCCTCGATGGCGGGAATGATTTCCTTGATCTCCTCATCCCCAAAAATTCCATTTTCCCCTGCATGTGGATTCAAGCCCGCCACTGCAATCCTTGGATTCTCATAGCCAATCTTCTTGAGTGTCTCATGTGCAAGATGTATGACTTCAAGGACCCTGCTTTTCTTACAGAGGTCACAGGCTTTTCTGAGCGAAACATGGGTTGAGACATGGATGACCTTCAATTTCTCACTGTAAAGCAACATTGCATACCGCTCCCCTTTGGTAAATGCACCAAAGATTTCGGTATGGCCGGCGTAGGGAAATCCTGCAAGGTGGAGTGCTTCCTTGTTGAGTGGAGCAGTAACCACTGATGAAATATCCTTACGCAATGCAAATTCGATTGCAGCACGCACGCTTTCAAAGGCTATGGTACCACCAAGGGAGGTTACTACTCCTACCTGGATCTGGGAAATATCAACCGGATGAGGGTCATACACATTGATTGCTGAGTCATCCCACTCTTCAATCTTCTTGATTGTATTGAACCTCATTTCGTATCCAAGAAGGGAGTTGTAATACTCCAAAAGCGAACGGGTTCCAAACAACAATGCGCTCTTCTGGTACTCCATCTTGGCATGCAAAGCCTTGAGGGTAATCTCAGGCCCAATACCACAGGGGTCCCCAAGTGTAATCCCAAATTTCTTTCCTTCCATAACACGCTCCTACCGTTCTTGCAAAACCCTCATTCCATAAGCAATTGCTTGTTTATTTCCGAAAGCCCCTGCCTTGGTGACAATTCTCATCGACGCATAATTCCCTGTTGGTACCTCAAGGAGGGGAATACCACCTTGTACTTCCCTGAGTATTTCCACCTCATGGATTCCCAAAGCCTCCAACAAGCCGAACGCAGTATCTCCACCGGTGAGCAACAAACCGCCCACATCACACTGCTCAACCAAATCCTTCCCCAAGAGGCTGAAGGAGTCCCTGATCCTTGCAGCAACTGCATCTGAAGAGAGGCCTTTTTTATCCCCTTTCTCAATAGAACGATTGAAAGCAGTCTCATCAAGAACTGAGGAAACAACAACCAGAACCGGCTTTCGCCCTAGTATTGTCTCTTTAATTCGTTGGATGAGTACGGAAAAATCCCCATCTTCAAGCAATGTTTCCACTGCAACCTCTTCAGTGACTATACCGTGTTTCTTTGCATACATCACCTGATCGCGTGTTACCCCACTAAGACTTGCAACCATTCCCAGTACTCCACGAGAGGGAAATTGTACATTGCAGAGCGCATCAGCGAGTCCCGCACTCCCTACATACAATATCTGTTCTTTCCGCTGGACAGCCCAGTTGGCAAGATGAAGCAGATCATCTTGTGTAAGTGCATCACAAACTAGGAGGGTTTTCCCTTCCACGGCCGGGAATGCAGTTCCCTTCAGATGGTGCGCCACTCTATACGTATTCTGTCCCTGGGAAAACAGAGAAACCAGGTCATCCTCCATTGCCGGTTTTCTAGGATCCTTGCCATAATCACTCTCCAGCAACGGTTTTCCATGAACCAATAGTCTTCCGCCCTGTACTGTTCTTCCTTGATCTGGGAAAGCAGGAGAAACTATGATCAGTTCTGCAGTACAGAACGTTGCAACCTCCATGACTTCGGTACAAATATTGCCGCGCAGGGTGGAATCAATTTTCTTCATGATTACGGAAAAGGCTCTATCATCCAATCCTTGTAGTGCAGAATGAACCAAGGAAGCGGCTTCTAGCTCGCTTGTATTCCGTGACTCAGTGTCCAACACAAGTGCATCAGCCAACGTATCTCTCGGGGAATAGCTACCAATCGTTACACGGGTAGAGAGCCCTTTCCGTTTGAGTTGTAGACCACTGTCATTTGCACCGGTGAAATCATCGGCGATAATCAGGTAATGATGCATGGACATTCCTCGCTTTCTGTCAGTGTACCCGATGAAAGGCTTCTCACTCTACCATAATCTTGTACTTTACACCAAGGTGAACACTGCTCTACACTCTCCGTATGCAATACCGCAATACCGAGTTGCTCGCTGCACTCTATCGCCAACAGGAAACAACGATTCGAGATCCCTTGTGGAAGGATATAAAGCTTTCTAGAGCCTTCAAGTCCATTGTATTGACTCCAACAGTACAAAAACTGGGAAGAATCAAACAATTAGGACCCACCTTCCACCTTTATCCAGGAGCTGTGCATACACGGCTCGACCATAGCCTTGGTGTCTATCATCTTGGGTATTCCATCCTTCAAAGCCTCTGTAGCCACGAACAACAGCTTCCAATTACAGAGGAGGGAGCCCTTACCTTTCTCTGTGCATGCCTCTTGCATGATATTGGACACTTCCCGTTTGCCCATTCACTCAAAGAACTTCCTCTTACCAGTCATGAGGAAATTGCCTCTGCAATGATAAGGGAGGACAAAATCTTACACAGTGCGATTGAACAGGCAGGACTGGATCCTGAGCGAGTTGGCTCCATCATCGATGAACACCAAGAGAGTGATGATGAAGAGGTCCTGCTTTATCGCAGCATCCTCTCTGGGACACTCGATCCAGACAAGCTTGACTACCTCAACCGGGATGCGTTTTTCTGTGGGGTTCCCTATGGGACCCAGGATGTATCCTACATCGTTGACCGACTTGTCATTGCACAAGGCAGACTGGCTTTGCAGGAGGAAGCTCTCGGTTCGGTGGAACACCTCCTGTTCAGCAAGTATCTGATGTATCGCAATGTCTATTGGCATACCACAACCCGAAGTGCCACTGCAATGATCAAAAAAGCCGTTCTTGCATCCTTGGCTGATGGATCGTTGCTGGCAGAAGATCTCTATGGGTTGGATGATGAGCAGTTCTTCTCACTGCCACAAAAGAAGCACTTCACCTACAGCAACCTCTTCTCTTTGGTGCGTGATAATCAACTGTACACAGCAAAATTCGAGAAACCCTTTGAAGAAGCAGGTGTGCTGGAGAAAATGAACCATGATCTTTTCACTCGGCTCTCCTTCGAGAGAAGCATTGCGAAAAAACTTGGGTGTGATCCCAGTGAAATTATTGTGGATATTCCAGAACCGATCAGCTTCGAGGCAAACCTTCCCATCCTTCACGAGAATGGATCACTGAGCGGATTCGGCGAGGTAGATTACGTATTCTCCAATGATATTGGGAGGGTCTTTACAAAAAGCTTGAGAAAATTCAGAATCTTCACACCACATACGCTCTCTTCAGAGGCATTGAGAAGAGCATTGGAGTTCTGATTACATGGAAAAATTATCCTATAGGACACTGCTTGAGGGAAATATCCCTCCTTGGGTCATGCGTTTTATCAAACATACCGGCAAGGCTGTGAATACCTACTCTATGATTCGAGAGAACGATACCGTGCTTCTCTCCGCAAGCGGGGGCAAGGACAGCCTGGCCCTTGCCCTGGCCCTCTCTATCAGGAGGAAGTGGCTACCTATCCACTACAATCTAAAGGCCTTGATGATCAACTGGATCGAACACCCGATTCCAGAGGAATTCCGTGGATTGCTTGCCACCTACTTCAATGACCTTGGGTACGATTTTCAAATAGTGGATGAGCATCAATTCCCGGAATCTTTCAAGGGTGAATTCAATTGCTATCTCTGCTCAAGGAATAGAAGGAGAATTCTCTTCACCCGTTGTGAGGAAGAGGGGATGAATCTTGTTGCTATGGGACACCACCTCGATGATCTGGTGGAGACCAGCCTGATGAATCTCTGCCTGAGAGGCAACTTTTCCACCATGCAGCCAGTACAGCCCTTTTTCGATGGAAAGATCAATGTGATACGCCCAATGATAGAGGTACACGAGTCAGTAACCAAAAGACTTGCAGAAGCATACGACCTTCCGGTGGTTAAGCCCGTCTGCCCTTATGACCAGACGAACATCCGCTCCCGCATCAAGCCAATCGTCAAGGAATTGTCGCTCCTAGATAAACTAAGCCGAGAGCACATGTATAAAGCCCATCACTTCGAGCCCAGAATGTAACTTGTCCACATCCAGCCTGTTTACAACCATGCCGGGTTCATGTGATGATTGTAGTGAGGGAGGAGGGATGCAAACAATGCTTTGTCGTGCCTGCTTGCTCTTCTTTTTGGTGCTGCTGACGGTCTTACTGCCACTTTCTGCTGAGGAATTGAGTTCTTCCGTACAACAAGTGCAAATAATGAATGACGCTACAGCCACAGAGGAGTCAAGCACACTACCACAGAACGAGGAAAGTACAGGCAGTCCTGATGGATTGCTTGACTCGTCCACACCCTCCGACCTTGAACAAACTACTCCTGGTGATACCACATACTATCCTCCAAGCACCTCGGACAGCCTGCTGGAAGGTGTAGCATCCTCAGATGGTTCGTTTAGCGTCTCCTATAAACCGGACTTTTCCGTTGGAAACCTCTCCCTCCAACTCGACCTAAAAATTAAGGGCAAAGCCACATTCGACCCATTCAATCTCACGCTCGACTTCTCCCCCTGGGAGATACCACAGCGGGAAGACGAAGAAAATTTTGAGGATTATGCGCTCAGGATAGCAAGGCATTATGGTTCATTCATCCGCTCGATCCAGTGGGGACAGCGCTATGAGTCCTTATACATCCGGTATGGAAAACTGATGGGGATTACCCTTGGAGATGGTGCATTGCTCAATGGTTATTTCGATTACAGTATCGGATACCGTGAGAGCCGACCAGGACTTGATGTCATGCTCGATGGTACCTTGCTCAACATCCCGAATGCTGGTTTTGAATTCGTAACCAATGACCTCTATGAACCAACATTACGTGCATGGCGCATCTATGCTCATCCCTTGTATGAGTACCCGCAACTTTCCTTATTCTCAAAACTTGAAGTTGGACTCTCTCATGCAAGCAGCCCTTATCAAGAGGAAAACCAGGCACCCTTGGGCAAAGAGATGATTTCACTCGATTTCTCTCTTCCGTTATATGAAAGTAATTTTCTGAGTCTCGATGTGTTCACCGATTTCCTGCTTCAGTTTCCTGATACACAAAACAAACAGTTTGGGTCAGCCTTACGGTATGGATTATGGGGACACACCAGAAGCTTCTTCGTGTTCAACACCAGCTTGACCATTCCCACTTTTGGGAGTTTTTATACAAATTACTACTCCTCTGATTTTGAAACCAGAGAGCCTGAGGAGACGGAAAAGCTCCGTCTTGAGCTTGGTACGATTCATCTCGATGGTATGATGGGCTTGAACATTACCCGCCGTGGTCTCTACTTGAGTACCCATATGGAAAGCAATCTTACAAATGGTGATTTCCACGACTACAGTTTTGTTGCAAATGCCAGAATCGATAAACCCTTTATGTATATTGTTTCACTGGACTTGCAATATGAAAAGCTTTATCCTATGAATACAGAAGAAGGTTTCTTTGAAGGCTTGAAAACACTACGAAATGTGGTGCTTTCTTCGACAACAGTCATCAAGGTCAAGCCCTATTCATTTGATATCGGCCTTCGTGTCCACTTCGATGAAAATGCAGAACCTACCTATTCGCTGGACACACTGGTAAAGATATCAATACTGTAACGTCATGATGGGAGTTTCTATGAAACGATTGGTGAGATGCATTGGTCTCCTTCTGTTGGTTTTAACAATCGCCACAGCCCTCTTCGCAGAGGATGAGGTATTTATCGGTGATGGAGATATCGCCGCCCTACATCTATATGATAGCCAGGGAAACCGGCTTGAAGCAACCAGTGATCAAGCCCAGAACATCGCAGAAGGATGGATTATACACAATCCTGATACCCCAATTCTACTCGTTACGCCTCGTGGCACCATCAATGTCTTTGAGGATTCCCTGTTGGTTACCGGTGACTTGGTAGGCCGCGAAGCTGATCTCTATCTGGTCAGTGGAAAGGCTACCTTCAATACGTATGATATGGAAGGCGGTTCACTTACTGTCACTACTCCTGTCTCCCGTTTTGTATTACATGGAAATGGTGAAATGCTGGTTATCACCACCGATGAAGAAGAGAGTGTCACCACCTTTACTGGTACAGTTGATTCTTATAACGTACTTACGGGTGCTAAACGGGAAGTCAAGACTTTTGAAAAATTGTTCATGCAGGAACGAATGGCACGGTTGAAGCATATCGAGGCAGGATACTATCTTACATATGCGACGTATCCTGATATGATGCTTGCAAAACAGATCATACAGGAACTGAGTGAAAAGACGACATCTCCCTCCACACCACTTGCTCCGAAAGCAAAAGTGGACAGAATAACACTTACCCCACCCCTTATGGGAGGAGTGACCATCCATGCCTTGGCTGAGAAACCTTCCAATCTTGTTGTAGCTGAGAAATCTGAGTTTATTCCAAAACCCTTGCAAACCATTCAGGTTGAAGTTGAGGAACTAAAGATTCCAGAGCATGTGAAACAGATCAGCAACATCATCATTGCTCCACCAAAGGACAGGATCAAGATCACTATTCGTCCTATGATTCCGGAGGTTCCCACCATTTATCGTGTATCGCAGCATGTTCAGACTCCAACCAATCCTTCTTCTCCTCAAGCGACGATAGAAGCAGAGGAAATTATTGAAGATGTGGTACCAGCGATAAAGTATGAAGAACCTGTTTCCTCTCAGATTCCAGTTGTTGAGGAAGCGTTGGAATCTGAGGAAATCCAAGGAATTCAAGAGCCAGCCATCGAAACTGCCCCTGTAACTTCCGAGGAAGAAGCAGTGCTGGAGCCAGTCATTGAAGAGGGAGAGAGCACCATTGCTTATCCAGCAGAAGCCAGTCGACCTGCCTTAACGTTCTCTGCAGAAGCGGCAAAAGCAACGGGATCTTTTGGACTGGAATTGGGCTATCGGTTCACCTTTGATGGAAGCAATGCAGATATATTGCAACATCAACTTTTCCTTAAGCCATATTTCGAAAAAGGATTGTTCAGCATAAAGTTGCAGGGCGCACTGGAAACCGAAGATTTTTCCTCATTCAGCAACACGTTCTCCCCTGTTCCAACTCCCCATCTCGAACAACTGGCTTATGCTTTCTCATTCATTGATCAGTTGAGAATCGGCTATAACAGCAGTACGTTCTATCTGACTATGGATCGGAAATTCCCGATTACTACGGAACTGAGCAGTTTGTATGCACCATCGCTCATCTCTGACCAGAAATTAGCGGTATTGAATCAAGTCAAAGCGGGGCCGGTTACCCTTGTAACTACGTTTGATGATCTCTATTTTGGTGCACTTTCCAAGAACAACCGTCAATTTGGGTCTTCCCTGCTCCAGTTCACCCCTAACAGTGGTTATCGCATGTCTGTTGCACTCGGTGGTCTTGCCGTTGTTGACCGCTCTCCATCTTGGCGTGTTGATGTCTATCCATTCCTTGGTTTAGGGTTCCCAGTTATTAACACAAGGACTACCGAGTTCAGGTTCCTCTTGCAAGCAAGTGGATTTCTTCCTACCTACCCCACTCTCGATACTGACTCCTTTATAGACACTTCGGTAGATACCTTCTTCCCCAACTACCTACTGGGAAGTGGATTCTCACTGAAGAGAGATCAGTTCTTCTCTAAAGTGCTGGTCTCTCTGACCAAAGGTGAGAATCATCCGCTCATCGCCAATGAGTTTGCCTCATTCCTAGTTACAAGTTATACTTCAACCGTTGAAGTACTCGGCGATGTACGTTTCCAAGGAAAAGCCTTGCAAGCCAGGTTGTTGTTCAACATACCCTTCAGCTCCGATGTCACTACCATCACAAATCTTACATCGCCTGTTTCAGGGAGTCACCAAGCTGACTACAGCCAGCTATCACTTTCCTATACAAAAGAACGACTTCAATTTAGCCTTGGATTTGCCCAGCTTGGCCTCATAAACAACATCACTGACGTATTTGAAGGCAATGAGGATGCTCTCTCCTTACTTAGAGGACCGTACAGCACGAGTTTCCTCTCCCTCCAATATGCATTTGATCCCTTTACACTCCTTGTGAAGGCTCAGTACCCTCCCCAGTTGGCGAGCTACACCAACCCTGTACTCAGTGTGAGTGTTTCCCTGAATCTTGAGAAACAGTTCTAGAGAGAGGTTTTGCCCTTTTATGCCTTCTATGATAGAGTCATGGTATGAGAATACAAAAGCTCGATCCGCTTGTTGCGCAACGTATCGCTGCAGGTGAGGTTATTGATAGACCAGCTTCGGTCATTCGGGAATTGCTTGATAATGCACTTGATGCAGGAGCCAAGACACTGGTTGCCAGTGTTACCGACGGCGGACTTGAAACGATCAAGTTGATCGATGATGGGGAGGGCATTGCGAAGGAAGACCTTCCATTGCTTTGCGAAAGCCATGCTACCAGCAAAGTTCATGACCTTGAAGACCTTTTCCACATACAAAGTATGGGTTTCCGGGGCGAAGCCTTGTATAGCATTGCCGCAGTCTCTACTGTCACCATTGCAAGCAGTTACCTAGGACAGGATGCATATCAGATTACCGTGGACAATGGAAGTAAAGGTCAGGTACAACCGGGGGGTCCGCGAGAAGGAACAACGGTAAGGGTAGAAGGTCTGTTCAAGGAACTCCCAGCAAGACGGCAATTCCTTAAACGACCTTCGACTGAAGCAACCATGTGTCGTTATGTCCTACAAGAGAAGGCCCTTGCGTTCCCTGAACGGGCGTTTCGGTTCATCACTGACGGTAAAGTTCGTGTAGATCTCCCTGCCACAACCAAGAAGCAACGCGTTCTGGATGTTCTGGCCATCAGCCAGAATATCGTTCCCTCAGAAATGCTGGAGCTCTATGATAGTGCGGGACGTTTCAACCTGTATGCTGTGTGTTCTTCCCCAGCGCTTTACAGGAGTGACCGATCGCATATCAAGATTTTCGTGAACAACAGGCCGGTCGAAGAGTTCGCCTTGGTACAGGCAGTAACCTATGGCTACGGTGAGATGTTGCATGGGGGAGCTTTTCCGTACTGCTATCTTTTCATTGATGTTGACCCTACCCTGGTCGATTTCAATATCCATCCAACCAAACGAGAGGTAAAGCTCAGGAATAAAGCTGAGATACATCATCAAGTGGTGGAAATGATTTCCAGTCAAGTTCGCCGCACAATTCCAAGGATTGTTGCAAAAGAAATCCAGGACGAACAGACTCCGTTATTAACACCTAAAGCAATGTATACTCATCAAAGACCTGCGGAATCATCGAGTCATGAACACAGTGGAAAGTACCAGAGCGAAGCAAGAAAACCCATCGACCCTGAGTGGTTCCAAAAGGCGAAGGAGATTCTTCAATCCGATGGTATGCAAACAACCAGAGCCACGGAAACAGAGAATATCTGGGATATGCAGGCCGAGAACAAAAATTTTACCTATCTAGGGCAAGCATTCAACTTATTCCTCATTGCAGAGAAAGAGAATGATCTCTACTTAGTTGACCAGCATGCTGCACATGAAAGGATTCTGTATGATGAGGTGAGGGCGAAGAGGGAAGTACAATCCTTGATGATTCCTCTCTCCTTTGAGGTTGAACGAGATGTCGATACCTATCTGCAGCAAAATTTGGATGTGTATTTGAACTTGGGTATCAAACTGGTTCGCAGTGCTGATCTCCTGTGGGAAATCCATGCAATCCCTGCAATGTATCGCTCGATCGAGAAACAGTTGGTTTCCTTCATACAGACAATGAGTGGGGAGAGTGAAGAAGTCGAAAAAGGATTATACGCCATCGTTGCATGTCATGCGGCGATCAAGGCAGGGGATTCCATGGACAGGATGATGGCCATCTCCCTTTTGGAAAAAGTGTTTGCTCTTGCAGAGCCGACCTGTCCGCACGGAAGGACCTTTGTCATCAGGCTCAACAAGGATGAACTAATGAAGGCCGTCCAGAGAACCTAACGCTGAAAGAGGTAGGTAATGTCATCGGCAAGGATTGCCAGTGAGGCATCCTCTTGCTGGAGCGTATAGGATGTCTCACGTAAGGAGACTGTGGATATCAACTTGCCAGTTTCGTCATATCGAAGGATCTGACTTGGAACAGGGAGTGACGAAAGCACTCCTGTTTCACTTTCATACTGTGGTATTACAACCGGTAATTTTTCTTTTGGGAAAGCGGAAAGTTTGAGTTGCTCACTTCGTATAATTCCATCCTCATTGATGATGGTTAGATTATATATACCGGAGGAAAGCGGAATTCCTTCTCCCATGGTAAGCGGGCCCACCTGATACTGTGCAGTATCTGAAGCGGTACCTTCCCCTTGTACGCTGGCAAGCCAACTGGACACATTGTTTGATGAGGCGAGGCGCACCTGTACCGGTCGCGATTCCCCTAATAGGTCGAATGAAAGCAACAAATGCTCATAAAATTGCCCGGAAGTGATGTCAATTACATGGTTGATCGAATGCTCCACATTGGCTACAACAATCTCCTCCTTGCTACAGGAAGCAAGGAGCAGAATGCAGAAGAGGAGCCAAAGAATACTACTTTTTCTGTGCAGCCAAGTATGATACAACTGGATTCGCATAGGCGTTGAGTGCAAATTGACGTACCTCCTCACGGGTACCCTTGAAGCGATACAGGAAAGCCTCGCTGTCAAAATCTCTATAGGATTCCTGAAACTGGGTGCTGTTATGAAGGTAATCATAGGCAAAGAGATTGGTTGGCCATAGCTTGTAGAGGGTATGAATCTGACGGTCTATCTCTTGGGCAACCTGGTCAGAATTCTCCCACACGCCTTCCAGCGGAGTACCAAAAGCGATATGCACATTACCCTTGTAGCCTTTCATTCCACGAGAGATGGAGATTAAATCTTCATATCGTTTCTTGGAATGCTCGCCTTTTGCCTTACGAGCCACTTCCTCCCCTGCCTTGATCAAATCACAGGGATCATACTCATAGCTAATGGCAACAGGAACGATACGACAGCTGTTCACCACTTCAGAGAAGGTAACTCCCTTCTTTTTCTGGGAGAGATGGAGCATCTTGATGATTGCTGGAGTTGTTACATCGATTCCATCTTTTGCCCTTCCACTCTTCTGAGCAACCCAAATTGATTTGTTTTCCTCAGTGATCAACTCAACAAAATAGGCACTAAGACGAATGGACTCCAAGTATTTCTCTCGCATGGGAAGCGTTCGTTTGACGGTCACCCCTCCATTAAGCTTGAACAAATCGGTGACAAACTGATCGGTCAGTAGATTATCTCCGACTGCCATCTCACAGAACATCTTTCCTCCACGTTGGAGCGCAATGTCAATCAAGGCGCAATCAAGCACGATATCCCGATGATTACTCATGAACAAGTACGCTTTGTCTTTTTCAATCTGCTCTAACCCATCAAAGGAGAAGGTGTTTATACTTTTCTCGATGATGGCAGGAAGGAATATACCTGCGGTAATATGCTCCTGGAATTCATTGTAGCTCGTTACCTTTTCCAGCTTTGAAAAAATTGATTTTGCATACGTCTCAATCTTTTGTCGTTCTGCTTCCGTCTCTACAGGTCCGAGTGATGAGAGAATCCGCAACAGAGCATCTTTATTCTTGAGAACCCGATCGATTGCGTTACGAACATCCTCCCCCCTATAGGGGGCTATGTCTTTATACTGTTCTATATTCATGGTTCAACCCTTTTGAGCTTCCAGAATTGACTTCATATACTGGACGCGTTCCCATTTCGCGGGGTCCGGCATCTTTTCTTGGGCCAACTTGCCATTGAAGTCAGGAATACTGGAATAGTCGTGTAAATCCATCCAATCGGAGAGCTCCTTCTCCATTTTTGCTACTGAAGAGAGTCCTTGCTTCAGCAAAACGGAGCACAACTGGACGGCCTTCGCTCCGGCAAGCAACTGCTTCACCACAGTGCTTCCACTGTGGATACCGGTAGCAGCACAGATATCATAACGGACTTCCTCGCTCATCAAGGCAGTCCAACGTAGACTCAATGCATATTCGTCCTTGCTACTTATCATCTGTGCAGGGACCAAAGCAAGCTTGTTGATGTCAATGTCAGGACTATAGAAACGGTTGAACAGTACTACTCCATCAATGGAGAGTTCATCAAGCCGTCTGAGCATGTTTGCCAATGAGGAGAATGCCGGCCCCATTTTCAAACTGATTGGAAGTTTGAGTTGCTTTCTGGCACTTTTCACGAGAGAGAGATATTCCTTCTCAATGGCAGGTCCCTCCACCTCAACGTCTGCGGCGACCACATAGCGATTCAACTCAATTGCATCAGCACCACAGGATATGAAACGCTTTGCATACTCAATCCAACTTCCATTTTGTCTGCAGTTGATACTGGCAATAACAGGAATATCCAATGCCTGTTTTGCATCCACGAGCAGGGTAAGATACGCATCAATAGACTGCTCCATGCTCGCTTGTTTCATGAACCCATACGCATCAGCATGGGTAAGATATGCATTTGACTCATCTACAGCTGACTCACTGTCAACGTCTATCTGTTCTTCGAATATGGATTTTAGAACAACTGCTGACAATCCTGCATCTTCACAACGTTTCAGGTTATCCAATGATGATGTAAGAGGGCTGCTCCCTGCAATCAAGGGGTTCTTCAATTTCAATCCAAGATATGATGTAGACAGGTCTGCCATACTATTTCTCTCCTCAAGTGGTACGTATCATCCATGCCATTGACACAGCATGAGGTAGTATAGCATGAAAGAACATGTTTCTCTATAACCTACAACGGGTTTTATCAACATCTACAGGTTGGGTATGTAAATACTGGCCATACATATTGTAGGGTGCCTTTTCAGGCACCCTACAACAGGTATTCTACACAAAGGACTACAGGATATAAGGGATTCTCAGATTATGTGACTGATAGACCACAAAGGTCTCCACCTCTGAAATCTCTGAAATCTTATCAAGTTCAGTCTTGAAGAAATCCAGGAGACTCAATCCTTCATCCTCACTCAGTACCAAATGGACGATCAAATCATAGCGACCGGTAACCACAGAAGCAGAGATGATCCCTCGGAGGCCTGAAAACTCTTTGGCTTTTCTCTCCAAGTCAAGGGTTTTTAGCTTCACCCCCATCATGACCACCTGCAACCCAGGTATTACTTCCGGATTCACCAAGCCGGAAATCTCCAGTACCCCTTCTTCAATCAACTTATTGACACGGGCACGGACCGTATTCTCGGTGATGCTCAACTCTTCAGCAATAGCACTAAAAGGTTTTCTACCATCACGCAACTGTCTAATTATCGCTTTGTTCGTCTCATCCATTTTCACTTTCATGCTGTCACCCGTTTTTCCTTTCGAATTCCTTCATGAACTGGGCAAGAGCCACAACATCTTCGACAGGAAGTGCATTGTAAATACTAGCCCTAAGCCCACCAACGGAACGGTGGCCCTTGAGGCCAAGCATGCCTTCCTTCTTTGATTCTTCGACGAACTTAGCTTCCAGCTCCTCATTGGGCAGACGGAAAACGATATTCATTCTGGAGCGGTATGCAGCGTCTACAGGGCTACGGAAGAAGGAGGAGTTGTCAATGGTATCATAGATGATACTGCTCTTTTCAATGGCACGCTTCAACATACCTTCTGTTCCACCGTTAGCCTTGATCCACTCAAGAACCAGCTTCACTGCCCAGATGGAGAACACAGGAGGGGTATTGTACAACCCTTTGTTCTTGCTATGCAGTTTGTAGTCCATATATGCGGTGAGGTTGGAATTCTGCTTTTCCAGCAGGGACTTTTTCATGATAATAAAGGTAGCGCCTGCAGGACCAAGATTCTTCTGCACCCCTCCATAGATCATAGAAAACGAATCAACAGGAATTGGACGACTGAAAATATCGCTGGACATATCGCCGATCAAGGGTACGGAACCAGTATCGGGGAAATCCTGCCACTCAATTCCTCCAATCGTCTCATTGGAGCAGAGATAGAGATAACTGGAATTCTCGCTCGGCTTCACTGTTTTAGGATCAGGAAGACTGGAATAATTGTTAGCCTTTCCATCATAATAGTAATTGACCTTTCCAAGCTTCTCGGCATCATCAGCTGCCTTGTTTGACCAGGTACCACTTCGGATGTAATCGGCAACACTTCCTGGACGCAGGAAGTTCATGGGGATCATGGTGAACTGCAGGGTAGCTCCACCACCCAGGAAATACACATCATACTCATCACTGATGCCCAGCAGTTCCCTGAAAAGAGCAAGACACTGGTCGTACATCTCTTCAAACATACCACCACGGTGACTGGCCTCGATCATAGACAATCCTTGTCCCTTGAAATCGACCATATCTTCCTTGAGTTTCTCCAATACCTCTACAGGCATTACCGAGGGACCTGCAAAATAGTTTTTCTTCCGTTCCATCAGATTACTCCTTCCTTCTTCAATCCATCCAGAATTTCATAGGCTTCATCACCAATACGGGCAAGATTCTCCACACTATTGGCCCCGACATGCGGGGTAAGGGTCACACGTTCAGCCTTGAGAATGGGATAGTCCTCTGCAGGAGGATCGGTTGGCCAGACATCTGTGCAATACCAACTGACCGTTCCATCTTCAAGCATGGAAACCATATCATCCTCCTGAACACAGCCTGCACGGCCAGTATTGATGATGACTGGCTTTTTGGAACAATGGGCTAGCAATGTTCTGCAGACCATGCCCTCAGTCTCATCGGTAAGAGGAAGATGCAGAGAGATGTAATCAGCATCCTTCACTGCTTCCTCGGGAGTTTTTTTCATCTCCGCTGCGTCGCTGTCCTTTACATACTTGTCATAGGCTACTACGTTCATACCGAATGCTTTCGCACGTTCAGCAACCTTGCGAGCAATATTACCGATACCAAATAGACAGAGTGTTTTTCCGTAGAGCTCGGTTCTCTTCATACTCTTGAGCCATTGCCCATTCTTCATTCCATTATGATAGGCTACAAGGTTGCAGGGGGTGCTGAGCATCAGTGCAAAAGCCAATTCAGCAACCGCAATTGCTGATGATTTTGGGGTATTCCGAACCACAATGCCCTTGCTCTCTGCATATGCCTTGTCGATGTTGTCTATACCGACACCACCGCGAATGATAACCTTCAGGTTAGGTGCCTGATCAATATAGTCCTTGGTACATTTGGTCTTGCTCCGTACCAGAACAACATGCGCCTCTCCAAGGCGGCTCTTGTCTGTTGTGACCTCTCCAAATGTGGTCAGTTTCTCTGCCAGCACATCATCAAAGGCGTCAGAAATGAGAATTAGCATAGTTGTACGTTCCTCTCTCTATAGCGTATTTTTCGGGGTTGCGTCTCCCCGTGACTTTCTACTAGAAGAATTGTACACCAGAAACCACCATTTTGTCTAATTTAATTTACATTTTTTGACGGATAAAGAAAATTTCCCATAAAATCTTTCTGAATAGGAAGAATTAAAAGAATTCTATAATTGATATAGGTTTTTATTCCCCAACGGAGCGAGAGGAAAGGAATCAGCATGATGGCCCCTCTCCCGAACGAGTGCCGGGAAAGCAAGGTGAAATACCCCGTCCCTTGGGGCGGTAAAGGAGGCAACGCCTCCTGAGTCCAGGGCTTGCCCTGGGGTATTGATACCTTTCATTAGCGATAGTCATATGAAAAAACCGCCGGGCATGCCGACGGTTTGGTGTTCTAGTAGTTCTTTGAGCCGTGCAGTTTCCGCACCTTCTTCATCTGCTTGCGCGCAAGCGCTTTCTTTTTCCTGTTGAGGATAGTGGAGGGCTTCTCAAAGTACTCCCGCTTTTTCCATTCGCGGATAATCCCCTCTTTCTCAACCATGCGCTTGAAACGCTTGATGGATTTCTCAAGAGGTTCATTGTCATCTACTTTTACAAATGCCATATATAAAATCACCCCCCTTCCCGATTACTGGGTTCAGCTTGACGTAGAGTAGATTGCAATAAATATACAGTACATGTCAAGTACACCCAAGAGATTATTCGGTTCGCTTCAAGTCCAAAATGGTCAATTGCAGACTTTCCTGATTTCGAAAATAATTTCTTCCCAATCGAAACGCAACATTGACACGGTCTCCCTTGTCGAAATCACTTCCCACACGGTCTCCAGCACGCCAGAACAATGCCGGCCATTTGTACTGCCCGAATGCCAGGGTCAACTTAACATGCTGAACACTACCACCCTTGTTGTTCATGAATTGGATATCCTCTATTTGGGCTCCCTCCATCATCAACACCAGTGGGGGGTTCTTTTCGCCATACGGCTCAAAGAATTCCACTACCTTGATGATATTGGGTGTCATATAGATATCTGGTAGCGTTACATCGATGACCAATTCATCTTCTGTCTCATCGATCATGCAATCCATGGTATCGATCTCATCAGCGACACGCTTCTTGAATTCCACAAGATGTTCGACATCCATAGAAAACCCACCTGCACAGGTATGCCCTCCAAAGTCCTGAAATAGATCACTGAAACGAGAGAGGAACTCACGAGCATCAAAATGATCAGGGCTGCGCATCGAAGCGGAAACCCTCGTCTCATCCACTGTTGCAAGGACGATGGCTGGCGCATTGTACTGCCTGAGCAAACGACTTGCCATCAAACCAGTAATGCCCCTTGAAAGGGTGCTGTCCTCAACCAAGACCAACTTGCTTCCCGATGCTTCAAAGCTCTCTTGTGCACTGCTTTTCATCCGCTCCCAAGCATCTTCCCCTAGTTTTTGTCGTTCCTTGTTCAGTTTGATCAATTCTCCTGCCAAGGATTCTGCTTCGTACAAATCTTCTGCAAGCAACATTTCCAAAGCAACCGTCGGCTTCCCCATCCTTCCAGATGCATTGATTACCGGGCTGATCTGCCATGAGATATCGCTCGTTGAGAGCTGTTTTCCCATCAGGTTCTGCATGGAAAAAAGCGGAAGCAGGTTCTTCCTGCGACCTTGCGCAAGTACCTTGAGCCCACGCTTCACAAGAATACGGTTTTCATTCTCCATCGGCATTAAGTCTGCAACCGTACCTATGGCTACCAAATCAAGTACCGATTCATACTCAGCATCAAGGGAAGGATATCGCTTCATACAGTATGCGATGAAGAGTGTGTAGAGAACCTGCAACTCATCCTTTCCATGGGGTGAATAGCGTACAGCCCTGCTGATATTGGAAAGGGCAAACAGCCCCTTCCCTTTTACCACCGGAAGGACTGCTTCCATTTCACTGCGCATATCAACAAGATGGATATCTATTTTTTTGCCGAAGGCCAGCCGGAGCTGGGCAAGTTCTGCTGCAGCATCGAGCACCATAATGGGAAGAGCCGATGAGAGGAATGCAAGAGCTTTGCTCTTGCCCACATCAATCAGACCAGGATTGATCTCTTCGATCACGCGATCTACTACCAGAAGGTTCTCAATTCTCACAGCCTGGATAATTACGGTGTCATGGCCAGGCTGCGCATGCAACAAGATACACTCCTCTCGGTAGAAATCAGTCTTGCTGAATCTAAGTGCCCAGATTACTTTTGCAACAACACCACATCCTGCAAGATGCTCGAAGGGATATTCACTACCGGGAACTTTCGGGTCAATGATGGCCAGTGCGGGAGGTAATCTCTCCCCACTGATGTGGTGATCAAGGACAATTGTATCGATTCCCAGACTATGTGCGTACGCAATCTCATCAAAATTTGAAATACCACAATCCACGGTGATGATCAGAGTGACATTCTGTTGCGAAACAAGGTCTACACCTTCCATGGTAAGCCCATACGGCTCATCACCATCGGGAAGCTTATAGCTGACATCCAGTGACAAAGCACGAAGCTCCTGCACCAACAAAGCTGTGCTGGTGATGCCATCAACATCACGATCCCCGAATACACAGACCTTCTCTCCTTCAGTAACCGCTTCATTGATTCGATCCACCACCTCTTCCATATCATCGAAAAGGAACGGATTATGGAGATAGGAGAGCTCACTCTCCAAATAAAACTTAATCTGCTCTCGGCCGGTCAAGCCTCGTCTAGCAAGAATTGAGGAACTAATGACATCCAAGCCATACTGCTCATGTAGACGGCGGATGTCCTGAGACAAAATAGGAGATTTTTTCCAAACCATATATAACAACCTTTCACATAAGTATACACATTCAGGTACTTGACGCCTCCCACAAAATGGGAGAAGCAAGTGTTTTGAGCACCCCCTGGCCAATCATCTGCGCGTACCGCAAAAGATATCGCTTGATCCGTAGCGTGGCAGCATCGCTGAGCGGAACCTGCAGACTCTGTTCGAAGCCCATGGATGAGGTCACCTCAAGATACCTGCGGGCTCCAGGAGGGAGTAATAGATCTGCATCGAGACTGGCACAAGCTTCACAGCAATGAGCAAGCAGACTCGTTGAAAAGCTCACAACCTCGTTACTTCCATAGGGTCGGTCACAGATGGGGCACCGCGAGAAGTCTGCACGCAATCCAACCAAATCGCTAAGCTGATGTACGAACTGGATAATAACGAGGTCTGTCTTCTGGGGCATGCTGCTCAGATGGTCCAACGCCTGAGAGAGCAATCGATATTCATCAGTACTCTCCCCACCATGCACTCTCAGGAGTAATTCACAGAAAAACAAGGCCGCATAGGTAGGGTGCAGGGACTCCCTCAGTTCATCGTGGGTAGCAAGGACGGTGACATCCTTGAGCGTATAGTCCTTTTTGACTGGATTGTAGTACAAAAAAAACTGCCCATCGGTAAATACTTCAGCCTTAACCGATTTGAGAGACTTCTGAGCTCCATAACTCAACACATCGATAATACCAAAGTCCACCGTCAATAATTTCAGCCGCCTATTCAACTGGCCGTACCGTTGACTGTGCAACACAATGGCCAAAGACGATACATTGCGCTCCATGGGCCCTCCATCGGCAAGAGTAGAGTGAACAAGGTAAAAAATCAACTGGTTGGAAGAGTCGGCACTCTGTGGTATATTTGTCGAGTGAAACGAATCATCCTCTGCCTCATACTCCTGGTGCTGCTGGTTCCTCTTATGGCATTGAGCATCCATCCAAGGGAAATTGAACAACCCTTTGACAGTGTCGAGGAGTTGTCTGGTGTCGATTTTTCCAAGGAACTTGCTCCGAATCAGGAAGCCTGGATCGACCAGACAACGATACACCTGCTCACGATTGGGCCGGGAGACCCACTGTACGCTTGGTTCGGCCATAGTGCATTGGTCATCACACAGCCATCGGGAAGCAAGGTCATGTATGATTGGGGCATTTTTGATCCTGATCAACCACACTTCTACCTTAACTTTGCTTTAGGAAGAATGTACTACTATGTGGTAGCGAGTGAGGCTACCTGGAGGATCCAAGAAGCAATCGATGAGGTTCGTGATGTCAAGTTGATCGAGCTCTCCTTCCCCAAGGAGGCAAAGTTTGCTCTCATCTCCTTCTTGCAGAAGAACATTCAAAGTGAGTATTCAACGTATCTCTATCATTTCTACTATGACAACTGTTCCACGCGTATTCGTGACATCATCAATGCTGCAACGGGGGGAGCCTTCCAGAGCTGGGCAGAAAACAGCCCTACAGACACCACATTGAGAGATTCTGCGATGCAGAACATGATTCACAACCCCCTGATCTTTTGGGCGCTCGATTTCTTGCAGGGGAAGACCATTGACGAAAGACTGAATCGCTATGATGAGATGTATCTTCCTGAAGCACTGCATCAGTCGGTACTTGATTTCACGTATCCCGATGGTACGAAGCTTGCCATCACTGAGGAAATTCTGCAGGACACGAAAGATCTTGGAATTAGGTTTACGGTACCTGAAAATCCAGTATCCTATGACTGGGCATACGGACTCAGTGGACTTGCCATTGGGGTTCTTCTCTTGGCTCTCGGAAGAAAACATCCCAAGTTCAAAGGATTGCTCCTTGCTCTTATACTGTTTGTTATGGCGGTTTTGGGTTCACTCCTGCTGTTTATGATGAGTTTCTCAGACATGGACATGACCTACTACAATCTAAACATCCTCTTCGTCCATCCGTTGCTTTTCATTCCGGCATTCACCTTTCTCTTTCATAAAAAAGAGACCTCAAAGGTACTCTCCTTCTCAGTCTTAGTAATGGTGACTCTTTTAGTGGGGAGACTCATCCTTCCTGCAATCTTCGTACAGGATAACCTGAGGATCATCCTCTTGCTCTTGCCAATCTTCTACTCAGGGTCGACTTTTCAAAGCAGACGAAACAGCGTAGGACGATAGTTCCACTAGGGCAAGCCTTTTCGCAACCAAATTGGCAGGGAATGCCTTGATTTGCCGGTTAAAGAAATCTGCTTGGAGATTGTAGTCAGCTATCGATTCTATTAATTGACGTTCAATCTCATACATCTTCTCGAAATACGGCGAATAGAGGTTGTATGCAGGGTCGGCATAGAGCTCCTTCTGCAACACTGCCAATTCCTTCTCCAGCTCACGATACAGCTCACTCTGTCTTTCAACTGTATCGGCATTCTCAAAAGCAGATAGTACACGTTGCAGGGAATCACGTTCCTCAAGCAATGAGGCAAGCGTTGCTGCATACCTGAAGCGTTCGGAAATCTGTGATTCTACCGTTGCTCGGGAAAGAGATGCCTGCTTCTGATACCCGCTTAGCCGTCTGACATTGTTGTTGTCAATGCCCAAGACTGCAAGTATTAGGAGAAATGCAACCACCGCAATACTGATTACAGCACTGCGGCGGTCTTTGAAATAGGGCTTCTTAGCGGACAATCCTGGTTCCCTTGCCCTCATATAGGGCACCATAGAGATGTTCTGGATCGGTGATGAGCCCTTCATTGCCCGTAGAACGGACAAAATCAACGATTGCCTGCACCTTGGGAAGCATACTTCCAGGAGCGAAGTGGCCTTCACTGATGTACTGATCTGCTTCCTTGGTAGTAATAGTGTCGAGTGTCTTCTGGTTGGGTTTTCCGAAGTTCAGACAAACTTTCTCCACAGCAGTAGAGATAACGAATAGGTCAGCCTTCAATTCCTTTGCCATCAGCGCTGCTGCCAGATCCTTGTCGATGACCGCTTCTCGTCCAGAAAGATATCCATCCTCATCACGCACGACTGGGATTCCACCGCCACCTCCCGCGATGACAATAATGCGGTTCTCCAGCATGGTACGAATAGTGTCAATCTCAACAATGGCTTTTGGTTTGGGGCTTGCAACGACACGCCGGTAGCCACGTCCTGCATCTTCTGTGCAAATCCAACCATCCTTCTCCATATGGTATTGAGCATCTTCTTTGCTCATGAAGGAACCAATTGGCTTGGTCGGTTTCTGGAATGACGGATCGTCATCCGATACTTCTACTTGCGTGACAACGGTAGCAACCTGAGGATTCATTTGAATACGGTTGAATTCGTTCTTCAAAGCCATTTGCAACTGATACCCAATTGACCCCTGGGTATCGGCAACGCAGCTATCAAGAGGAACGGTATGGAGGATGGAGCGGGAGAATTCAGAACGAAGCAGGATAAAACCTACTTGTGGTCCATTTCCATGCGCTATGACAACGCGGTGGCCTGCCTTGACCAACTTCGCGATATGAGAGGCAGTCTTACGTGCTGCCTCATACTGGGCTGCTACTGTTACATGCTTGGGGTCCTCGATCAGGGAGTTTCCCCCGATGGCGATGACGATTAATTTACTTTCCATATGCAATCCTTCCTTCTAATGTGGAACTATGGTTCACACCTTATCATAGCACGAGTGCAACAAATTGCAACAACTTTACACGGTAATTTCCCTCTCATGGGGATTTGACCCATGGGCATTCTTTCCGATACACTTGCGCAACGTTAAGTGAGGAACCCATGGAAACACAGACAATAGCATTGGACAAAAAAGAGTTTTTTTTATTCGCCCTGTACATCACAGGAATGATTCTAGTCAACACAGTTGGAAGCAAAATCATCAGTCTCATTGGGGTACGAGTTTCTGTAGGCATCTTTTTCATGCCTGTACTCTTCTTGGTTACGGATATCATAGGAGAGGTGAAAGGTCACCAACATGCTTCCCTCTTCGTAAGATACTCCATTATCATGCTAATCATCCTGTTTGTGGTAACAGGTATTTTTGTACAAGTAAAGCCACATGAGACATGGGATTTGCAGAGTCAGTACCAACAGATTTTCGGTATGAGCATGCGTATGAGCTTAGCGAGCCTCATCAGTTTTGCCATCAGTCAGACAATTGACATCTCAATCTTCCTGCAATTTAAGAAGCTGAGCAAAGGGAAAATGCTTTGGCTCAGGAATAATTTGAGTACCATGACCAGCCAATTCATCGATACGGTCATTTTCATGTTCATCGCATTTTACCATCTTACACCCAAATTTACCGCTGCCTATGTGTTTTCTCTGATCATCCCCTATTGGCTTTTCAAGGTACTCTTTGCCCTCTTTGACACCCCTCTCTGTTACCTCGGGGTAAAATGGATGGCAAAACAAAAGTAGTGACTTTCCTTTGAGAAAAAGATTGAGTACCTTTGATTCAGACGAATTACACACTCGTCTGAACACATTTGCTATATTGGAGGCGCTATGTCAGAACAGGAACTGATGCCGATTGAGCAACTGCTTCCCAATAATCTTTTTATACTCCCGGTTACTGGAAATCCGGTTTTCCCAGGACTATTCACCCCGTTGATGATTACCGACAACCAAGATGTCGAAATCGTCAATCAGGCTATCAAGCACGGTGGTTTCCTTGGACTTTTGCTTGTCAAAGAAGACAATGACGAAGAAGAGTACTCAGAGAAAAATCTCTATACGATAGGGACAGTTGCCAAAATCGTTAAGAAAATCAAACTCCCCGATGGAGGAATCAGTATCTTCATCTCAACGCTGAAGCGGTTTGAGACCAAACAGTACTACCCGAGCGGGCCCTATCTGGTCGCAGAGGTTCAGTACCTTGAAGATATCGAGGACGAGCAAGAAGAGTTGCGCGCATGGACGCGTCTTCTGCTCACAGAAATGAAACAACTGACCAAGAACAACCAACTCTTCAGTGAAGAGATGCGGTTGAACATGGTCAATATCGATCATCCGGGAAAATTGGCTGATTTCATTGCCAGTATCTTGAATGTTGAACGCAAACAACAACAGGAAATTCTTGAAACCCTGGTGGTACGGCGACGTATCGAAAAGGTCTTGGTATTTATCAAGAACGAACAAAATATCGCCCAGGTGCAGGCAAAAATCCAAGCCCGGGTGAACCAGAAGATTGAGAAGAATCAAAGAGAATATTTCTTACGTGAAGAACTGAAGTCCATCCAGCAGGAATTGGGAATCTCTACAAATCCCAAGACTGACTTGATCAACCGACTGAAAAACAAGTTCAAGAATCTTCCCCTCTCTGCGGAGGCGAAGGAGACTGTTGACCGCGAAATGGACCGACTTGAAGGAATGGATCCATCCAGTCCGGAATATTCCCTCACCAGGACCTATCTCGAAATCATCAGTGACCTTCCCTGGAAGGAGCCGAAACCTGAAAACTTCAGCATTGAAAGTGCTCGAAAGATCCTTGAGCATGACCATTATGGCATGAAGGATGTAAAGGATCGAATCCTTGAATTCCTTGCAGTACGAAAGAAAAAGCAGGACACCAAGGGTTCAATTATCTGTCTTGTTGGCCCTCCGGGCGTCGGAAAGACCAGCGTGGGTGTTTCCATTGCCAGGGCTCTGAAGAAGGAGTATTTCCGGTTCTCCGTCGGTGGAATGAATGACGAAAGTGAGATCAAGGGACACCGGAGGACGTACATTGGGGCAATGCCCGGTAAAATCGTCCAAGGCCTAAGAATCACCAAGAGCAAGAACCCGGTCTTCCTTATCGATGAGATTGACAAGATGGGTGTCTCCTACCAAGGAGACCCTGCCAGTGCACTGCTTGAGGTACTCGATCCTGAGCAGAATACTGCTTTTAGGGACACCTATCTGGATATTCCCTTCGATGTCAGCGAGGTACTGTTCATTGTTACCGCAAATACATTGGAGACAATCCCTCGTCCTTTGCTTGACCGTATGGAAATCATCCAGCTTGCTGGATACACCAGTGATGAGAAACTTGCCATTGGAAAGAAGTACCTAGTACCAAAATCCTTGGACAAGCACGGTTTGAGCAAGAGCGAAATTCGCTACCCATCCAAGATTCTCAGAAAGATTGCTGATGAGTATGCACGGGAAGCAGGGGTAAGAAACTTCGAGAAGTCCTTGCATAAGATAAACCGAAAGGTTGCCCTTATGCTAACAGAAAACCCCGAAACCAACCTGCCGGTAACCATCAACGAGAAATTGTTGTATGAGTTGCTCGGGCAACCCATCTTTGTTGAGGATGAGATTCTCAAGGCAGATCGCCCAGGCATGGCCATCGGACTTGCATGGACGAGCATGGGAGGGGATACCCTGATTATTGAAGCACAGAACACCCCTGGCAAGGGAGAAATCAAACTCACTGGCCAGCTTGGGGAAGTGATGCAGGAATCGGTCAGTATTGCCCACACCTGGGTCAAAGCCCACGCTTTGGAGCGTAAGATTGATCCAAGTTGGTTTGAGCACAACTCAATCCATCTCCATGTGCCTGAAGGAGCGACTCCGAAGGATGGGCCATCGGCTGGAATTACCATGACTGTAGCTCTGTACTCCTTGGTCACAAACCAGGTAATCGCACCTAATTTGGCCATGACCGGTGAATTGAGTCTGAAGGGAAAGGTCATGCCGATCGGAGGGTTGAAGGAGAAGGTTCTTGCGGCCAAACGGAACAAGATCAAAGATATCATCATCCCGCAGTTCAACAAGCGTGATCTGGACAAGTTGGATGAGCAAGTCACCAAAGGAATCAACTTCCATCTGGTTGGCACCATTGAAGAGGTTCTTGCACTCGCGTTTCCAAACGACGAGAAACGTGAAGCGATGCAACCAATTCTCAGTCCTCCCAACACCAGCGAGGCGGAAACAATCAGCAAGGCGGTAGCTCTTGCGGTGCGGGAGGCATTGCGTGAGCGTTGAGTTACTCAGCCCTGCAGGGAACCTTGAGAAGCTGCGTCTTGCATTTGAATATGGTGCGGACGCAGCCTATATGGGACTCAGCGATTTCTCCTTGCGTGCCAATGCAAGAAACTTTACAGAAAAAGACTTACAGGAGGTTTCCCGCTTGAAACAATCGAGCGGGAAACGCTTGTATGGAACCTTTAACATGATTTTTAATGAGCAGAAGCTTTCCTCTCTCAAGGAGCAGATGGAGAGCATCAGGGCTTGGCCTTTCGATGCTTTCATCATCAGTGACTTGGCGCTGGTCCCTATTCTGCAGAATGCATTGGGTGAGCGTGTAGAATTGCACCTCTCCACACAAGCAAGCTGTACTAACTCAAGCAGTGCAGCAGTATATCAAAAACTGGGCTTCTCTCGTGTAATACTGGGCAGGGAGACTCCGCTCGATGACATCAAACGCATCAAGGATGCAAATCCTGACCTGCAACTGGAAGTGTTCGTACATGGGGCCATGTGTATGGCCTATTCGGGAAGATGCCTGCTCTCCAGCCATTTGTCAGGGAGAAGCGCTAACCAAGGCGACTGCAGTCATACCTGTAGGTGGAACTATCGCCTGGCGACCACCGATGCAATCGAGGATGTTCTAAAAAGTGGAGCATTAGCCTTGGAGGAAGAGAAACGAAGTGGTGTCTACTACCCTATTGCTGAAGAAGATGGGTACACCACCATACTCTCCAGCAAAGATCTATGTATGATCGATCATTTAAGAGAACTCATAGATGCCGGTGTAGATTCCCTGAAGATTGAAGGCAGGATGAAGAGCAGCTACTATGTTGCTGTAGTCACAAGGGCGTATCGAAAAGCCCTGGATAGTCTGAGTACAGGGGATGACAGTTGGAAAGCGTACCGTGAAGACCTATTCAACATCAGTCACCGTGAGTATTCTACTGGATTTTTCTTTGGTCATGGACCAGTTGATCCGGTCATGGGAGAGTCCATAGACAAGAGCACAGAGAAAGGTTACGAGAGGACCTATCTGTTCTGTGGTTTTATCGGAGAAAAAGTCTCTGAGGGTATCTATGCGTTGGACCTGAAAAACCAGATCAAGGACACGATGAAGATTGAGTATATCGGCAAAAATGTACCGAAGATTGTGGACGAAGGATTTACATTGCTTGATGCTGACTACATCTCAGTGCACCAAGCAGACCATGGCAAGGTCCAATACCTTAAAACAACCAAGCCGATTGAGAAAGGATATATCATCCGCAGGGAATCTATGCTTAAATAAAGCCATGCGGAGGATATGTATCGCTTTACATGTAGTTTGCCTTCTCTCGTATTCACTTGGTGCTGCAGGTTCTCTCTCTGATGACTATGGCTTTCTCAGTGAGCACGCCCCCTTCGTACAATTCATCGATGCGGTAATTGGACAGGGAAATCCGGAAAAGGGAGAACTATTGCGCCAACAGCTTCTCTCTACACCGCTGCTTCCTAAAGAAAAACAGGCTGTACTTGTTATACGGAGCTCGACGCTGCTTGCGAGACTCTACAGTGAGTTGGAAAGACCAGATATACAGAGGGCAAAGGAGCTGTTGAGCGAAGCTGAAAAATCCCTCAATGTATTGAGTGATACCCCTTTTTTCCATCTGATGAGTGAAGCAGAGATAGATTCCATCCATTACCTTATCAACCCATCAAGACTTGTAAAAGGGATCAGTAGTAATTCCAAGATCAAGAAAGCCTACACACAGTATCCAAGCCAGGTCTATGCCATATTGATGAAAGCAAACAGCCTTCTCTATGCGCCATCCTTTGCAGGGGGAGACAAGGAAGAAGCACTTTCGCTTCTTCTCTTCCTCCTAGAGGAAGGGGGTTCCCAACTCAGCAATTGGGACCTCGCAAGCATCTATGTAGGCATAGGGCGGATTTGTATGGAGAGGACAGAGTGGGACAATGCGCTGGGGTACTTTACCGCAGCTAAAGCGCTCTATGCGTTCGACCCCACCCTAGATGGATACATCCGGGAAACAGAGGAGCAACTATGAGCATGGTTTTCTCTCTACTGATAGGTGCCCTGGGTATATACGCTTTCATCCTCACCCGCTCAAATATCCGTTATCTTTCCGACCTTCAGCGTACGAAACGCATCGAGTCTTCATCAGAATTGGTGAGTGTCTTGATTCCGGCAAGGAATGAGGAGAGCACCATTGGACCTTGTGTGCGTTCACTGTTGAAGCAAAACCATACGAACCTTGAAATTCTCATCCTTGACGATGATTCAGAAGATGGGACATCCAAGGTAGTACAGGCACTTTGCCTCGATGATGAGCGTATCCGTCTCATTCCAGGAAAGCCACTCAAACAAGGATGGAGAGGGAAGATTTACGCAATGCAACAGCTCTATGAGGCAAGCAAAGGTGACTATCTGCTTTTCACAGATGCCGACACAATACACACCCCAGACTCGATCACCTACGGGTTCTCTCTCCTACAAGCTCATAATGCATCAATGTTGAGTGGATACCCTAAGCAGATTACCAAGAACCTGGGTATTGAATTGCTGGTAAGTGCAATACTGTTCAATCCAACACTTTTCGTCCCATTCAGACTCCAGGAACGGTTCCAGTTCTCCTTGTTTGCCATGGCAATCGGGCAGTATATGTTTCTTAAACGCTCTGCCCTTGACCATATGGGAGGTTTTTCTCACATCAGGGGCGAAATCTGTGACGACGTCCAACTAGCGAGGAGTTGTACAAAATTTCAGGAGAAGCAGATATTCGCACCGATGAGTGATGCACTCTCCTGTGAAATGTTTCCTACTTGCAAAGAAGCATTCCATGGATTGGAACGTTCCATTACCGGTGTAGTCAAGCGAGGATGGCTTAGGACCATCCTAATTCTGGTAATTGTACTGGTGTTGCTCCTCCTCGCTTTCTCTCCTTTCATTTCCCTCTTCCTTGCTTTTACTGGTGCATCGATGATTATCATTCTGCCCAGCCTTGCCGGTATCCTACTCTTTCTATCTGCCTGGATAGTCAATGCTCGGTTCTTCAAATTTTCATTTTCTTCGGCTCTTTTGGCGCATGTCACCGTTTTCTCTGTAGTGCTGATGTACTTCCATGGACTCTTTTTGGTGCTCACCGGGAAGGGATTTACATGGAAAGGTCGCAAAATATCGTAAAAATGGCGTTTTAACGCGTTAAATACAGGTTTTTTCCTTGCGTAAGAGTGAATCCATGGTAGAATGAATTAACCTAGACACATGGAGGAATACATGACTATTCACGAGCAGATTGTTGCGCAGTATGAGACCTACCTGGCAGAAAACCAGAAGTTCACCGAGAAGGGAGTCAAGGTATCGGCTGCAAGAGCTCGCAAGGCTCTGGCTGAAATTGCAAAGCTTTCAAAAGAGCGCAGAAAAGAAATTCAGGCAGAGAAAGGCGAATAATAATACGTCCTTACTCGTTTTTCAGGCGCCCAGACAGGGCGTCTATTTCTTTATTCATAACCAACGGACACAAAATCCCCCTGAACATTCTAGCTTCAGGGGGACATTGTAGTACTATCTCGGTTTCTCTGTTACAGGAAACTCTTGAGCAGGGCCAAGTGTTTCTGCCCTTTCTCAATCTTCTCTTCAAACTCAGCTTCCTTGCCCTTCTCTTTCTCGACAGCTTCCTCTTTTGCATTCTGGATAAACTTCTCGTTGGAGAGCTTGGCTCTGACCTTGGCGAGGTTCTTGGTATGTTTGTCCAAATCACTCTCAAGCCGTGCAATCTCTTTCTCTACATCGATTGCTTCCCTGACAAACACATACATCTCATAGCCAGTACCTGCCACAGGGAATGCCCCACTGACATCAATAGCATCACTGCTGTCCACTTCTATAGAGGAAGCCCCAGCAAAGGTAGCCATCAATGCTTTCTGTTCAGTGAAGAAGTCTGAAGCAAAGAAATCCTTGTCAAACGTTACTACCACCCTGATCTTTCGCTCAATGGGAATGCCCAACTCAGAACGCATCGCCCGAAGGCCGGTAACAGCTTCTTGCATCCGCTGCACAAGCGCAGCCTCCGCTTTATGCTCCCTCTCTTCCTGGAATACTGGATAGGTACTCTCGATCAGCTGGTCATGTACATTGGGAAGCTTCTGGTAAATCTCCTCACTGATGAAAGAAACAAAGGGGTGCATCAAACGCATCGATTCTGCAAGCAGGTCGAGGAGAATGGTCACCTGTCTCTGTTTTTCCCCAAGATTTTCACTATACAAGCCACGTTTGGCACTCTCTACATACCAGTCGCAGAAGTCATTCCAGAAAAAATCATAGACAGCCTGTGCAGCATCATTGAACTTATAGTTCTCAATGGCCCCCTTGATTGTTACTGTTGCTTCATTGAGCTGATGATATATCCACTTGTCCAGTGTGTTGAACTCAACCTTCGCTATCTCACCCAGCTCGACCCCTTCAAGATTCATCAAGAGGAAGCGAGCAGCATTCCAAACCTTGTTGGCAAAACGGCTCCCTAGTTTGAAGGTTTCCATATCGATGAGAATATCCTGCCCCTGGGTAGCCATATATGCAAGCGTGAATTTCATTGCATCAGCACCA
This sequence comes from Sphaerochaeta halotolerans, assembly GCF_003429665.1. Lineage (GTDB taxonomy): Bacteria > Spirochaetota > Spirochaetia > Sphaerochaetales > Sphaerochaetaceae > Sphaerochaeta > Sphaerochaeta halotolerans. The sequence continues at coordinate 121,649 of NZ_QUWK01000005.1, forward strand.
TACTGGGAGACGACATCCAATGGATCGATACCATTGCCGAGGCTCTTGCTCATTTTCCTTCCCTGCTTGTCACGTACCAAGCCGGTAATATAGATGTCCTTGAACGGGACCTCACCAAGGAATTCCAAGGAAGCCATGATCATACGACTCACCCAGAAGAAAATAATATCATACCCGGTAACCAAGGTACTGGTTGGGAAGAACTGCTTCAGGTCAGCAGTTTTCTCAGGCCAACCAAGAGTACTGAATGGCCAAAGCCATGAGCTGAACCAAGTATCGAGTACATCGCTCTCCTGAATGAGATTCGTGGAACCACACTTGGGACAGGAAGTGGGATCATCACGGCTTACAATAATTTCATTACAATCCTGACACTCCCAAACCGGGATGCGGTGCCCCCACCAGAGCTGGCGGCTTATACACCAGTCATGGATGTTCTCCAGCCAGTGGGTGTAAGTATGTTCCCAACGCTTGGGATAGAAAACTATCTCTTCATCCTTCCAAGCCTGCAAAGCCTTCTTTGCCATTCCTTCCATTCTTACAAACCATTGCTTGGAAAGGTATGGCTCGATTACTGTATGGCAACGATAACAGTGGCCAACATCATGGTTGTGCACAACTTCCTTGACCAGATACCCTTGCTCCTTGAGATCTTCAACCACCACGGAGCGGGCATCGACTGCACTCATACCCCGGTACTTTTCAGGGCAGTTTTCGTTGAGCGTACCATCAGGATTGAGTACATTGACCTTCTCCAGATTATGCCGAATACCACATTGCCAGTCATTCGGATCATGCGCAGGGGTTATCTTCACCATGCCGGTGCCAAACCCCATTTCTACAAAACTATCTGCAATGATGGGAATCTTCTTATCAGTAAGGGGAAGATCAACCAACTTGCCAACAAGATGGGTATAGCGTTCATCATCGGGATGTACTGCAATCGCCACATCGCCGAACATCGTCTCCGGTCTTGTGGTCGCAACAGTACTGTAGCCGCTTCCATCACTATAGGGATATCGCACGTCATAGAGAAAACCACTAACCTCTTGGTATTCAACCTCATCATCAGCAAGGGCTGTACCACAGTGGGGGCAGTAATTGACCAGGTACTCACCTTTGTAGATCAAGCCACGCTCGTACAACGTGACAAAGCTTTCCCGTACAGCCTGACTCAGTCCTTCATCCATTGTGAAGCGTTCATGGTCCCAATCACAACTGCAACCAATCTTCTTCAATTGGTCTGTGATAATGCCATGGTGCTTCTCTTTCACCTTCCAGGTTCTCTCCAAAAACTTATCGCGGCCTAAATCCTGGCGACGTAATCCTTCTTTCGCAAGCTGTCGTTCCACCACGTTCTGGGTTGCGATGCCTGCATGGTCAGTACCGGGAACCCAGAGGGTTGTTCTTCCACTCATCCGGTAGTAACGGGTAAGGATATCCTGGAGGGAGTTGTTCAAGGCATGTCCCATATGCAATATCCCCGTAACATTAGGGGGAGGCATGACGATAGTAAACGGAGGTTCTTTGCCTTGTACGGGTTTGAACTTCCCTTCTTCCAACCATTGCTGGTAAATTCGATCCTCAAACTGTTTGGGATCATAGGCCTTTGGTAACTCAACAGCCTTCACAATATGCCTCCTACAGGGGAAATGAGTCTCCCCATAGTACCAAAATAGGAAAGGCTCTACAAGTGAATGTAGAGCCTTCGGCATGCGAACAAAAATAGACTGTTATTCGAGAGGAGTAACCGCCTTCACCTCCAGCTTAACTGCATATCCCATTGCATCAAGATGCTGGACAATTTGTTCCAGACTGAACATATCAAGGGAAGGCTGTTGCACTTCTGTTACTTGTCGTATATGGGCACTATCAATTTGGGATGCAACTCCAGGAAGGATTTCCTGTCCCTGCTGGGAGTTGTTCCCAAAGAGAACAAAAGCTCCGATAAAGACCACGACAAATGCTGCCGCAGAGGTAATCAAGGCAGGAACAAGCCTGACCTGGATTTTCTTTCGAAAAATGTGCATTTTCTTATTGGAAGAGGAAAAACGGTTTTTTTCAAAATATTGGAGCACACGTTCCTGCCGAACAGAAATTTCTGAATCCGGCAGTACAGCATCGGCAACTTTCTGGTGAAGGGCGCGAAGCTGCTCGAGCCTTTGACGACATGCATTGCAATAACCCAGGTGTTCTTGGACCTGCGTTCTCCAAGGCTCCTGTAATTCGCCATCAAGATAGGTATTCAACAATTCGTCATCGACACACATTCACATCACTCCTGGCTGAGAATCGACTCAAGCATCTTTCGTGCCCGATAGACTCGTACCTTCACGTTACTTTCAGAAATATGCAACACCTGTGCGATCTGCTTGTAGTCCATATCGGTGTACTCTTTCATCACAATGACTAGGCGAAACTTTTCCGGCAGCTGATCGATTGCTTCCTGAACAAGTTTCCTGGTCTCCTTCTCCATCAATACCTGAGATCCATCGGAATGGTTTGCCCCGGTGGCTGGATATTTTTTCAATTTATCCACCATGCTCATCTCACGGGCTTTCCGCTTCACTTGATTGATGGCAAGATTTTTCGAAACCCTAATCAACCAATACTTGGCATCATTGAGGGTAGCGAACTCCATACCTTTGTCAAAGAACCGGATGAAAGCTTCCTGACAAATCTCCTCAGCAAGATCCTGATTATTGGTAACGTGATAAACAACACGCATCAGTATCGGGAATACCTGCTCATATACTTGCCGAAAGGCTCGCTCATCGTTGCTTTGTATTTCCATAACGTTAACAACTCACCAGTAACCAAGTTACATCTTTTTTTCCAAAGAACTTCCCGTTGGGGTGTCTTTGACACGGTAGCCCATTGCATCCAACTCGGAACGCAACCTGTCTGCAAGCTGCCAGTTCTTTTCCTTTTTAGCTTGCAGTCGCTTCTCGAGTAGTGCGAGTGCCTCGGATGGGAAATCTTCTCTCTCCGGAAGCTCAACAGATGCGAAACCCAGACCAAACACCTGATCAAAGAACATGATGAGGGTGTACCGCTCATCACAGTCCAACGCTTCATCCTTCAACACCCCCCAAAGGTCAGCAAGCCCCCTTGGACTTCCCAGGTCATGTTGCACATGTTCAAGGAATGTCGCTTGGTATTGCAGAGCTTTCTCACTCGTCAAAGGAACCTTCTTGGCACCCTCTCTCAGCAGACTTTGGATACGATCCTGTACATTCTTACGGGCCTTACGAGCAGTATCAAGCGCTTCAAAGCTGAACTTCAACTGGCTACGGTAATGGCCTCCCAAACAGTAGTAACGGTAATCCATTGCATCGTAGCCTTTGCGCTTCAGTAAATCAAGGGTAAGGAACTCCCCTTTGCTCTTGCTCATCTTCCCCGTCTCATCAAGGAGAAATTCACCATGCATCCAATACTTTACCCACGGCTTGCCGGTGGCTGCTTCACTTTGAGCAATCTCATTGGTATGGTGAACAGGGATTGCATCTATTCCACCACAATGGATGTCAAAGGACTCTCCAAGATAGTGCATACTCATTGCCGAACACTCAATATGCCAGCCGGGGAATCCCTTTCCCCATGGGGAGTCCCACATCATTGCTTGCTCCCCATGCTTGCTCTTGGTGAACCAGAGCACAAAGTCCTTGGGATTCTTCTTGTTGTCGTCACTGCTTACATCATCACGGACAGCAGTCTTGAGTGAATCAAGATCCAATCGAGCCAGTTTGCCATAGTCGGGTATTGAGTCAATACTGAAGTAGACATTGCCGCCGCTGACATAGGTATGGCCTTTTTCCTCCAGCCTCTTGATCAGATCAATCATCTGTTGAATGTGGTCGGTTGCCTTGCAGACCACATTGGGTCGAATCATATGCAAATCGTCATAATCCCTGAAAAATGCATCTGTATAGAACTGAGCAATATCCCAGACACTTTTATGACTCTGGTTTGCCATCTTCTCGATTTTGTCCTCGCCCTCATCCCCATCTCCGGTCAAGTGCCCGACATCGGTGATGTTCATGACATGGTTTACCTTGAAACCAGAAATCAGCAACGTTCTTTTGAGGAGATCTTCAAACAGAAAAGTCCTCAGATTCCCGATATGTGCATAATTATATACAGTAGGCCCACAGGAGTAGAGGCCTACCTCCTTATCGTGTAGTGGTTCAAATGCTTCCAAACTACGACTCATGGTATTATAGAGAAAGACAGGCATTGAGAGCTCCTTTAGGTTGCCCACCCCAAAAAAAGGGGGTAAGATGTCTCCATGGCTACCAATGTAAGCAATCGTGTTGAAAAAATCAACCTTGATCACCTACTCATAGAGAATCTGGAACTCGGGTCACACAGCAGTATTCAATGTGGGGGAAATGCCCAATGGGCTGCCTATCCCGCTAATTTTGAGGAACTCAGGTTCTTAATTACCTATGCAAGAAATAACGATTTACCGCTTTCAATTCTAGGAGGGGCAACCAATACCTTGATCAGTGACAACGGTGTTGAAGGCCTCGTTATTCTCACCAACCACCTTGCCAGCAGGCACGTAATGGGTGAGATGTTTTGTGTCCGATCCGGATGCCCTTTGGAACACGCCATCTCCCAGGCAATAGAAGATGGATTGGAAGGACTGGAAATGTTAGGGGGTATTCCAGGCTCCGTGGGTGGGGCCATTTATGGTAACAGCGGCGCAAACGGTGTACAAATTGGAGACCTGCTCTACTATGTCGACTATATGACACTGGATGGGAAACTCCATAGGATGCAGATCCATCATGATGAGTTTTCCTACCGGCAATCCCCTTTCACAGGCAGAGATGACTTGATTATCTATGAGGCTGGATTCCGTTTGAAGCCCACCACACAAACCAGTGAGATAAGAAAACGCAAGGATACAATCAAGAAACATCGCAAACAAAAAGGACTGTATGACTATCCAAGTCTTGGTTCAATATTCAAAAACCCTGCGGGAAAAAAAGCCGCTGCACTCATTGATGCATGTGCCCTCAAAGGACATACCATCGGAGGTGCAAGCATCTCCCCAACGCATGCCAATATCATTATCAACAAGGAGGGGAAGGCTACCAGCGCAGACGTACGTGCTTTAATCGAGTACATCAAGACCACCGTGCAGAAGGAATTGCATATCACCTTGGAAGAAGAGATTCAGTATCTGGGCCACTGGTAAATCGAAATGAGTATGTAAGAGAAAGATTCTCTTTGGTATCTCTCTTGATGGCAAGCGACAGGGGGCCTTTTTTCAGCAGCAGAGAAAAAGTGATACCGTCCTTGCTAATCTGCAGTTTCCCCTGCTCGGCTTCCAGTTCTAAAGCCTTCCCATCGATGCTGTCCCACACAACATTGATACTATAGTGTTTCCATGTGCCTGCCAATTGGCAACTGGTCCGCTCTTCTTGTCCTCCAGGCATCTTGGTCTGCACCCTACTCTGCAGTGAGCCTTCCAAGGTGAAATTACCAGGCGTATAGCTTATTTTGGAGTGAACAGAACGTTCCATTGCTTGCTTTTGTCCTCCAAAAACTGGAGGGGAGCCAGCCTGTATCTCAGCTCGCCACGCTATCCTTAGATTCTGACTTTTCATTGCCAAGGCAACCGCACGTGCTTGTTGTTGTGTATTCCCACTGAACTTCCAATCAAATGTAAGTGTTCCCTCTGCTAAGGAGATGTCGTGGGACAAGGAAAACCGTTCTCCATCCGCCCAAGCACAAACGAGACTGAGCTTTGCATGGGAACTCTCTGCATTCCAAAAACAGAACACGCTCCCGCCCTTTCCCTGCCATGCATACACAGAGGGGATGGAAGCTTGCCAATTGGCAAGCACATAGGCAAATGCACCATGGTTCCCTGATATCTGGAAAGCCTTGCGTTGCTTATCATCGTAGAGGTAGGAGAGATTGAAGTCTTTGGTCTCTAAGGTATTGCTGAACCACGTTTTCCCCAAGAAGAGCTTCGGCTTCCAGACAATGTTCCAACCATCTCCCTTGTAGGAACCAGTCGGTTCAGCCGATATTCCCGAAGAGGAAAGTGAGAGTTTGCAACGTACATCTACACTTCCTTCCTGCACTCGATATACCAGGTTGGTCTTCTCTTGTAAGGGAGAGAAAGAGCCTTGTAACGTCGTTTGAGCGTGCAAGAGGAACGGCAGTAGGGAAAAACATAGAAAGAGAAATACCTTCATAAGGTGAAAAGAACTATCATTTCTTCTTTTGCTTCATGTTGATTATTATGTGCAATAGTGTTTTAATAGAAGGGCGCTTTTTACAATCAAATAACCAAGTGTTATAGAGAGATAATAGGAGTCATTCATGGTAATTTTAACCTTGAACTGTGGCAGTTCATCTGCCAAGTACCAGGTGTACGATTGGGTCAACAAAGATATTCTTGCTGTTGGTGTCGTAGAACGCATTGGGCTGGAATATTCCACCATTGAGCATAAAGCAAATGGCAAAGAGGAATATCATGCAGAGTTTTCCTCCCCTACTCACAAAGAAGCAATTGAATTGATCATAAGGATGCTTCTTGATGATGAGTATGGAGTCATCAGTGACCTGAAGGAAATTGGGGCTGTTGGACACCGTGTGCTGCACGGTGGAGAGGTTTTCAAGCAGTCTGCATTGGTAACCGATGAAGTCATTGAACAATTGAAGAAGGTCATACATCTTGGACCATTGCACATGCCAGCCAATATCATGGGCATCGAAGCAGCCAGAAAAGCAATGCCTTCTGTTCCACAAGCCATTATCCTCGACACCGCATGGCACCAGACCATGCCTGAGGAAGCATTCATGTATGCTGTTCCCTACGAGTGGTATACTGATTACAATGTACGCCGCTACGGCTTCCATGGAACCAGCCACCTTTACTGCGCAAAGCGAGCGGCGGTCTTGCTGGGAAAGAAAAATGAAGATACAAATGTCATCATCTGCCATATCGGTAACGGAGCATCCATCAGTGCTGTTAAGAATGGCGTATGTATTGACACTTCCATGGGGCTTACCCCACTTGAGGGCCTTATCATGGGTTCACGAAGCGGAGACATCGACCCTGCAATCATTCCTTACATGATGGAAACCACCGGCATGAGTGCAAAAGAGATGGACACTGTTCTCAACAAGAAGAGTGGCTTGATCGGCTTATGCGGCAAGAGTGACCGTAGGGACGTACTCAAAGCAAGTAAGGAAGGGGACAAGAAAGCAGCCCTTGCCATCAAGATGGAAACCCGTAGGATTACAAAGTACATCGGTGGCTATGCTACCCTTTTTGGTGGCAATTTGGATGCGATTATCTTCACTGCAGGTGTAGGCGAGATGGCTCCCCACATCCGTCTTGGTGCTTGCCAGGGCTTGGAAGCCATCGGGGCAAAGCTCGATGAGCATAAGAACAAGGTCTGTTTCAGCAGAAACGGAGAATTTGAGATCAATACCGATGATTCAAAGGTCAAGATTCTGGTCATTCCAACTGATGAGGAGTTGGTCATGACTGAGGATGCATATGCACTCATGACTGGAACCTATGATGTGCATACCAATTTCCATTACACCTTTGAAGACAAGGATTATGTAAACAAGAGCAGGGAGCTAGCCCTTCAGAAGGACATCGCAAAGGACCCAGAATTAGCTACAATTTTGGTAAAGCAGCGCTAACTATCTGCAATTTTTCTTATTCAAACCACGCAGGAGACATTCCAGCGTGGTTTTTTGTGCATCGGATCTATGAAAAATGTATGAATTCACTTGGGAAATCTTGCTTTCACAGTACATTGCAAGTAGTGTATGGCTATGGAAACTATCTTGGTTGTTGAGGATGATGCTGATATTCGGGAATTGGAACGGTATACGCTTGCTTCTCTCGGATACACAGTCCTGGAAGCTGAACATGGTGCCTTCGCTTTGGATATATTGAAAAGTCACCCTGTTGACTTGATTGTACTTGATATCATGATGCCAATCCTTGATGGGCTTTCCACTATCAAGTCAGTTCGCTACAGTCTCAACAATCCAGTACCCATCATTGTAGTCTCAGCACGAGGGGAAGAGAGTGACATCATTACTGCCTTGGAACTGGGCGCAGATGACTACCTAAGCAAACCGTTCAGTGCAAAAGTCCTTGCCAGTAAGATTCGTGCGGTGCTCAGACGAACTCAGGAACTTGAACAACCCCACAGGATGGTGCAAACCGATGGTCTGAGCATGGACCAGCAGAAACATCAATGCCTCATCAATGGGGATGAGATTGAGCTCACTGCTACTGAATTCGCATTGCTGTATCTACTGGCATCGAACCCTGAACAAGTCTTCACCAGAAACCAGATAATCACCAAAGTCAAAGGGGATGATTACCCGGTAACTGACCGATCGATTGATGTTCAGATTGCAACGCTGAGAAAGAAACTAGGCTCATATGGAACAAGGATCAAAACCATCTGGGGAATTGGGTACACCTACAAACACTAGCCAGTTCAATGCACCTTCTCAAGCAATCGGTAGAGTTCGGCAAGAAAACTTGCATCATCCTCTGCAAACGGGGAAGGCTCTTCACTTTCCTCTGTCTCAGCCATAAGCTGTCCCACCCTACTTTGATACTCGTTTTCAAAGGCATGGGAAACATCAGCATCAGTTGCACTCTCATCTTGGATTTTCCCTATGATGGAGAGACTTGAATCGGTAATGCGCTGTATCCTTTCCAACTCTCTTCCTTGCATCTCCAACAGTTGCAGTTGCTGTTTTTCTGTAAGTGGAATCTGAGTGGAAGTTGTATGGAGGATGCTAGCCGCAAAATGGGCCATACGTTCCCCGCGCTGTACTCCCGCTTTCTCCCAGACTGCATAGCCTTCCCGTTCCTTCTGTATGAACACACTCGCCTCACCAAGGAGGTGTAAGGAAAGAACAGCAAGTTCAGACTCCACTATCATAAGTGGTGTATGGGGTGGAATGGAGGCAAAGAACTTCTCCCTTCCCTTTACTGTATCACATCGTCCTCGTGCATAGTGAGGATGCTTGCCTTCGTGGTCAATAACACATAACACATAACGATTTCCAATAATATCGGCTCCTGCAAACCCAGTTTCAATGTTGCTCATTGTTCCAGTGTAACCGGGTACAGCGAGGAAACCAGTGCAGAAAGAAATCAGGGCGATAGTTGCAAGAACACCAGCTGTGGTGCTACAGTAAAGCATGGCGACATTGATAGAATCCCTGCAAAAGCACTTCTCTGGCAATGAGAGCTGCATCTGCATCACCGGAAGTGGGGGAAAGACTACTGCTCTGATTCAGCTCTCTGAGGCGTATGCAGCACTTCAGAAGCGGGTACTTGTTTCCACAACCACGAAGGTACGCCACCCTGAAGACAGAGACTACCACTGTGACCACTATTTTTGGGATGAGGCGGTCTTTTCTTATCCATGCAAGAAGGGAGAGCGGGTTTTCTACGCAAAACGTGGCCCCATCAAGGCTGAAGCGCCTCCCCTTGAAGATCTAGAACGACTGAAAGAATACTATGACGTTCTCATACTTGAAGCGGATGGTGCACGTGGAAGGGGACTGAAACTTCACAGCGGGAAAGACCCAGTTGTACCCAGCTTTACTACAGCGACTCTGGCAATTGCATCCTTTTCCCTGTTCGGCCAGAGTCTCAGTGAGCATTGTTTTGGCTGTGAGTCATTGGATGACCGTCTCATCGATGAGGAGACCTATTCCTTGTTGCTTACCCACCCCGAGGGAATGCAGAAACGTATGAAAGGCGTTTGTGCTATCCTTTTCAACCAGGCAGAGAGAACCGATCGAACCAAGATTGAGAACATCCGCACTCAGTTCCCGAATCTTCCTTTGTTTTTTGGTTCCCTTGAACAAAATGTTCTCATAGAAAGGAATATTATATGAAACACACTGTATTTGAAGTAGCAGCATACTTGAGTGAACACAAAGAGGAATTTGTGTATGCAACCATCATCAAGACTGAGGGGTCCACCAGCAGAAGTCAAGGATCGATGGTTATTGATACCAAGGGAAGGATTACCGGGACCGTCGGGGGAGGAGAACTTGAGGCGTATGTACTCAGCCAGTCCCTCAATCTGATCAGCGCTGATGAGGCATATCGATACATCCACTTCACTGTTCAGACAGAGGACGAAGTAAGTGTTGGGGTTGTGTATCTCTTTCTCCTCCACTGTACCAGGGAGGAGGATTGGAAGGCCTTCATCGGCTTCAGAAGATGGGAGTCCTATGAGCTTGACCATGTATTCGGCCTCCAGATGCAACCTTCGGTTACATTGCTCGGACTCTGTGAAGGAGGGGCAACCATCGGGGATGTACATCCTACATTTCTCAGTTATGCCCAGGAAGCACTGAATAAAAAGACTTCCACCTTGATAGATACCGGTTCATGGACCTGTCATCTCAGTCTCCCGGTGAATTACCACAATCTTCTCTTAATCGGTGGTGGACATGTAAACCAAGCAATCGCGGAACTTGCCCACTTCGTTGGAATTCCTACCCAGGTAGTTGAAACTCGTGAAGATTTTGCCACCGAAGACCTCTTTACCTTTTCAAAGAAGAGGGAGGTTGCACCAACACTTGCAGAAGCGCTGAACAACATTGAAACCAACGAATACACAGCATGTATCATCGCAAGTCATGCCTTTGGCCCAGAAACCACCAAGCTGTTGCTCAGAAGGAATATTGCCTACCTCGGGGTACTTGGTTCGAGGCACAAGGCGAAAAAACTGCTTGCTTCACTTTCTCTCGAACAGAAAGATCTCAAGCGGTTGCATTGCCCAATTGGACTGGATATCGGTACCGAGACTCCCCAGGAGATTGCCCTTTCCGTACTGAGTGAGGTCATGAAGGTCTTCAATAATCGCAGTGGGCAAAGTCTCAAGCACCAGGCAAACAAGATGATTGTCGTACGTGGTGGTGGAGATTTGGCTACAGGTGTCATCCTCCGTCTCTTTAGAGCGGGGTATTATGTCTTGGTGTTGGAAACCGAGCAACCTACCGTTATCAGGAGAACAGTCAGTATTGCACAGGCAATATACAGTGGTACAGTGGTGATAGAAGGGGTGAAAGCCTCCCGTTGCAATGATTTGAAGGACGCCTATACAAAGCTTGATGCAGGAATCATCCCTGTCCTAGTTGACCCTAAGGGAGAACAGATCAAGAGAATCAAACCCGTGTGTGTGGTAGATGCCATCATGGCAAAGAAGAATATCGGTACAAAAATCACGGATGCTCCTCTGGTTATCGCCCTTGGCCCTGGCTTTGTGGCAAAACAGGATTGTGACCTTGTCATTGAAACGATGCGAGGACATAGCCTTGCCAGAATCCTTAGCGAAGGTTCAGCAATGGCTAATACAGGAACCCCTGGAGTCATAGAAGGGTTTGGTAAAGAGCGCGTCATCCACAGCCCTGCAGAAGGAATCTTCAACAGTGACCACCAGATTGGCGACATGGTAAAGCAAGGCGAGGTCATTGCAAAGGTGGGTGATGTAGATGTCATCGCAACCATCGACGGAAAACTCAGAGGCTTGCTGAACAATGGGCTGAAGGTGCCCCAGCACTTCAAGATCGCTGACATCGACCCCCGGGGCGAACGTTCTGACCACTTAACAGTCAGTGAAAAAGCCATGGCTATCGGGGGAGCAGTGCTGGAGGCCATCGACGGCTTCCTCAGCAGAGCATAAGAAAAACAACACCAGGTGTTTTTCTTACACGCTTCCATTATTCTTTACTATAAGCAATGGATATTGTAGTATTAAGCAAAATGACAGCCTTTACCAGGGGGGACCATGGATTCACAACAGTACTATAAACAATTACTCGAAGCATTGAAGATTGACACCGTTGAAAGAAGAACTGTCTTGCAGGGCCCTTATATCGGTGATGAAGCACTTCTGCAACACAATACGGTCATCGCAACCCATTCTAGAAGGAATCATGACTGGAATGATCCCAGCTATCTCACGGAACGACTTGCCACTGATGTACATTTGGTTATCTTTGGAGGGGGTCACATTGCCCTTGATCTCTACCATCTGGCAGTGGACCTCGCCCTGCAGGTAACGATTGTTGATGATCGCCCTGATTTCTGTAATCAGGAACGCTTTCCTAAAGCCACCTGTCTTTGCGCCCCGTTTGAAGAGGTCCTGGGAACACAGCAATCGTGGATCCGACCTTACTTCATCATCACCACGCGAGGCCATGCTTATGACCGGCTCTGCCTGAAGAAAACACTTCGCCTGCCCCACGCATACATCGGGATGATCGGGAGCAAGAAGAAGGTTGCCAACACCTTTGATGCACTGCGGGAAGAACACTACAGTGAAGCAGAACTCGCAACCGTAAAGGCTCCTATCGGGTTGGATATTGGAGCCGTGACTTCTTCAGAGATTGCCCTCTCCATTCTTGCCCAAGTCATCAGTGAATACCGCAAGAACGAACAAGCTGTCAGGCTCGATGAACGAATACTTGCGAAACAAGCTACCGGAGAGAGCCATATTCTTGTACGGGTAGTGGAAAAGCACGGATCGGCTCCTTGCGAAGTCGGCTTCCAGCTTGCCCTGTTTGCAGACAGGACTCTCATGGGAACGGTTGGGGGTGGAGCGATTGAGGCACGAGCAATCAAGGAAGCACAGCGGATGCTCATGGATGCTCAAATGAACGACCATGTAGTTACCTACGATCTGAGCAATGAACATGCTGGTAACATTGGTATGATCTGTGGTGGTGTGGCTACCCTGCTTTTTCAGCGCAGGTGATACCCTTCTCCCACCATCTCATAGGCAAAGAGCTGGGAAGCTTGTTCCTCATCATAGGCAAAGTCCCAGCATCCCATTCGATGGAAGGCCGTTCCTCCGAATCCTTTTTTGAAGGTATAGAGGCCACTCATCGGGTGATGCTTTCCTTGAGAGGGAGAAACACCAAAAAGGTCATACTCGGTACACCCCCAATGCTTAGCCAACTGGATGGCATACCATTGCAGGGCATAGGTACTCATGGAGTTCCTCCTCTGGGATGAGGATGCTCCGTAGAGATAGGTCGCACGACGGGATGAACGACTGAGGAACATGGCACTGAGTGGTTGCCCTTCAAAGAATGCCATCAAGAGCACAATTCCTGCTCCTTCATCCTCAGCATTGTAGAGAGCATCAAAGAAGAAGCGGTCATGCAAGGTTATCCTGTTCCGTTCACAGGTTTCCTCATACAGCGAATAGAAGATCTCAAGGTGGTCTCTTCCCACTTGGCGGACCTCTACCCCTTTTCGAAGTGCGAGTCTGATATTGTAACGGGTCTTGTGATGCATTCCAGAGAGGATTTGCTCCTCGCTTCCTTGCAGATTCACGAACATGGTATCGCTGGGGAGCTGATTTGATACTGCTTTTCTGAGTTGTTTGTCTCTCGTCCCCCAATTGAGGCGAAGGTTTTGCAGGGAGAGGGAGACATCTTCATCCTCTTCCCAGATGGACTGCCAAGGGAGGTCGTATCGCAGCAAAAGACAGTGGGAAGGCAGCTTTGCACGAAGGTTTATCGAGAGCTCTTCCAGGAAGGGCCCCATTTTTTCCTCATCTGGATTCAACACCGGCCCGTAGGGAACATATCCGATGCTCTGGTGCCGATTTACCGGGATCAACTGCACAAGGATGTCATCCAGGATATAGGAAGATCCTGGTTTCCCTTTGAGTTCTGAAAGTGGTATTTTGATATCAAATGCTTTGGTGTGGTATCCTTGGTTCTCTTTTACTTGGGACCAGAAATACGATTGATGTAATAGAGGGGTATCATAGAGACCAGCAGGATCTTTTTCCTGCACCGTGAGATTCATTGCAAACTCCATTCATTGATAATGAAAGGTATCAATACCCCAGGGCAAGCCCTGGACTCAGGAGGCGTTGCCTCCTTTTCCGCCCCAAGGCACGGGGTATCTCACCTTGCTTTCCCGGCCCTCGCTCGGGGGAGGAACCTTCCTGCTGATTCCTTTCCTCTCGCTCCGTTGGGGAATAAAGGAAACAGTACCACAGAAAGAAAAAAGGGAAAAGGGGGCGGAAACTATGAAGAAAGTATGAATACTATACGATTCCCTTGTCTTTCCCAAACCAACGTTGGTAGAATCAACTGAGGAGAATTATGCAATACAAAAGCATTCGTGCGCGTTTGGCGTTGACTACCTTTCTCGTTCTTGTCTGTTCGCTCTTGGGCAGTATGTGGATTGCGAATCGTGCGTTCTCCACTACCATTAGGGAGACCACCTATGCTGAACTCTCTGCAAAGGCCGACTATCTGGCAACATTGGTAAAGGACTCTTCTGAGCCTTGGTTGCTAGAACATTTTGACTCCTATGCAGCTTCTACGGCAACCAGGATCACCCTTATCAATAAAGAGGGCGTAGTCCTGTTTGACTCCGACTATGACATCGCAGAATTAAACAACCACCTCTACCGTGAAGAGGTGCAGGCAGCATTGATGAACGGGAAAGCTTTTAGTGAACGAAGAAGCAGCACCCAAAACCTACCCGTCCTCTATTGGGCTATAGCGTTGGAAGAGCATCCCACCATTGCAGTACTACGAGTCTCCAAGACACTCAACCAGCTAGCAGGGTATCAGGCAACCTACCAAAGCCTCTTTTTCAGAGGGATTGGAGTCCTGGTACTCTTTTTCGTACTGCTCATGTTCTTTGTTATTTCCATGATCACCCGTCCACTCGACCGCTTGAAGGACTTAGCCCGCAAGTATGCAAACGGAGACCTACAGGCAAGGCTACATCTCACCTCACCGCAAGAACTGGCTGAGCTTTCCCACACCATGGAAGAGATGGCCCAAGAGATCCAAGAAAAAATTTCCCAGGTGGAGTTTGGGAAAAATCAAGTGGAGGCTATTCTCAACAGCCTTAGCGAAGGAATACTTCTTCTTGACCGTCATCTGAACGTAAAAGTGGCAAACAGTGAAGCACGCTTGCTCTTTACCGAACAGGAAGGCACTGTGCTCGGAAAAAACCTTTCCCATCTTATCAGTTCCAATGAAGTACGCTCACTCTGCAATGCCACCCTACGGGATGGGGAAGAAAGGGAACTCACTATTGAACAGTATGGACATCTCTTCGGGCAGACAGCACGGATTGTGGGAAAACAGCAGGTCAGGGAACTAAGAATGGTCACCTGTGCTGTACGATCGGGTGAAGGTCTCATCGACTCAGTGGTGCTTTCCATCAATGATATGACAGAATTGAAACACCTAGAACAAATTCGCAAAGATTTTGTGGCAAATGTAAGCCATGAGCTCAAGACACCCATCACCTCAATCGCTGGATTCGCAGAGGCACTGACAGAAACCAAGAAACCGGAAGAGATTGAACATTTCTCAAAGATCATCAGTAGACAAGCAAATCGGATGAGACAGCTGGTAGAGGATTTGTTGTTGCTCAGCAGCCTGGAGCAAGAACAGCACAAGGCATCCATGAGCTGGACCACCCTCGAGCAAATAGTGGGAGAGACTGAAGAAGCTTGTACCTATCGCTTTGAGGAACGAGGCAGCAGCCTCCAGATTACTTCCAGTAATCCTGAAAATCTCCTGCTCTACGTCAACGAGAACTTGATCGCACAAGCGCTGACTAACTTGGTCATCAACGCTTTGAACTACTCTGAGGCGGGATCAAAGGTGCTTCTTTCTGCCACCGTAAGCGAAGAACACATTACCTTCAGTATCCAGGACCATGGCATTGGAATTCCTAAGGATGTCCAGGATAGAATCTTTGAACGATTCTATCGAGTCGATGCAGCAAGAAGCAGGAGTCAAGGTGGCACAGGCCTTGGCCTATCCATCGTGAAACATATCGTGCAGGTGCATGGAGGCAGACTCTCCCTTGAGAGCGAAGTGGGAAAAGGAAGCACCTTTACCATCATGTTACCAAGAATGGGAGGGCAGCTGAAGGATCTGCAAAAACGTAGTGAGGAGCTCTACCGGAAGCACTAAAAGACATCCCCCCTTGCGGGAGGATATCGATAGCAATCTGGGCTGTGGAGTCTTCTACTCAGTCTTCTTTGGTCCATTGAGCTTTGGGCGCTGGCCCTTGTCCATGTACACAATCCAGCGGCAGATGGTGGTCACATGGTCTCCATATCGTTCCATCTCCTTTGTCAGGTAGAAGAGGTTGAGTATTCGCTCCATCTCTGCTTCCGTTTCTGGTCTGAGAGCGAAGAGGTCAGCATTCAAGGCATCCCGCTCTGCATCCATCTTGTCATCAAGTAGTGCCACCTCTATAGCCTTCTCTGCTTTCACGTCAATGAATGCTTCAACAACCTTGCGCGTCATGGTAGCGCCAAGGAGCGCCATCTCGCTGATACGTTCGACAAACGGGATAAACATTGCTTCCTCTTCACTACTTGCCATCTTGGCCATATGAGAGGCATGGTCCCCCATTCGCTCCAAGCTGGAAACAATCTTGATTCCTGCAATGATATGGCGCATGTAATGACCGTAGGGGGTTTCACTTACAAGGAGGCGTACCCCGTCGTTCTCCACCATCTCCTGCAGTTGATCGATGAACCAGTCATTTGTAATGACTTTCTTAGCCAACTCCACGTCGTGGTTTCGAAACGCATATTGTGCTTGATAGATTGCTTCTTCCACCCTGTTTACCATTTGAATGAGCATCTCTTGGAAGAATTGCATCTTCTCATCAAGCTTACTGATAGTTTGGTCCATGATTCCCTCCCAGGATCAACCGAATTTTCCGGAGATGTACTCTTCCGTTTTTTTGTGTGCCGGGTTGAGGAACAGCTGCTCGGTTGGAGCATACTCCTCCAAATAACCGGTACGTCCCTCATCAACCATGAAGAACGCTGTATTGTCTGAAACACGCGACGCTTGGCCCATGTTATGGGTGACAATGACAATTGTGTAGTATTGCTTCAGTTCAAGAATCAGCTCCTCAATGCGCCCTGTTGCAATGGGATCAAGCGCAGAAGCCGGTTCATCCATCAAGATGACCTCAGGTTGGACCGCCAAGGTCCTTGCGATGCAAAGACGTTGTTGTTGCCCTCCACTGAGTTGTAGTGCATTCTGCTTGAGTTTGTCCTTTACCTCATCCCAGAGAGCAGCCTTCTGCAAGCTGGTCTCCACCAGCTCATCATAGTCCCCTTTGAATCCATTGATTTTTGCACCCCAGGTAATATTTTCATAAATGGATTTTGGAAACGGATTAGGTTTCTGGAACACCATGCCGATGCTTCTCCTGATCAAAACAGGGTCAACATCCTTTGCATAGAGATCCTGACCATGAAACAGGACCTGGCCATCAATAGTAGCCCCTCTAATCATATCATTCATCCTATTGATGCTTCTCAGTACAGTGCTTTTTCCACAACCAGAGGGACCAATAAAAGCGGTAACCTGTTTCTCATAAATTGGTAAGGAAGCATCCTTTACTGCATGGAAACTACCGTAATGGATATTTACATCCTCCAATGTTATGATTTTCTGTTTCTCCACTGTTTCTGACTTCCCTAAGTATTCAAAATTTTCTACTTCTGTTGCTTGCATTACTTTCATGCTGCCATCCTTTTTTTCTTGGAGAGTTTGTCCCGAAGATATATCGCCCCACTGTTCAACACAAGCAAAAGTACCAGCAGTACAATGATGGCTGCGGCTGCAATGTTGCGGTAAGAACCCTGGGGACGTGCCGACCATTGGTAAATTTGGATTGGCAATGTAGTGAACTTCGAGAAAATACTTGCAGGGTCCACACTGATGAACGTCGATGCTCCAATGACCACCAAAGGGGCAGTCTCTCCCAATGCCCTGGAAAGGGCAAGAATCGTCCCGGTTAAAATCCTGTCAAAGCTGGCAGGAAGCACATGGCTCCAGATGGTCTGCCACTTTGTGGCACCCACCCCGTAACTACTCATCCTCAGTGAGTCAGGAACGCCCTTGAGGGCTTCCTGGGTGTTGATGATGATGATCGGCAATACCAACAATCCCAAGGTAAGGCCACCACTGAGAATCGTCCTTCCATTTGCAGTAGTATCGGCAACTGAGGAGAAGATTGCCCCACTGGTCACCCCCTCCAAGGCTCGCACGAATACAGCCAACCCCAGGAGCCCATAGATGATGGATGGCACTGCACTGAGATTGAAGATATTGAGCTGGAGCAGACGATTCAGTTTTGTATCATCTGCATACTCTTCCAGGTAGATGGCCGAGCCCACCCCAATGGGGAAAGCAAGCAAAAAGGTAATGGCAATGATCCAAAGTGAACCCAACATTGCAGTACGAATACCTGCATTCAAAGGATTTGCAGACTGATCATTGATGAGGAACTCAGGGGTTATCCAACTTTTGAAAATGAGATAGGAATCTGCTTGATCAGCCATAAATGCACCGATCTCATCCTGTTTTGTGATTGAGCCCCAGAGCCCCCAACTCTTGAGAACTGATGGCTTAATGATATATTGCTCGATCAAGGATCTGAGTTCACGATCGGTTCTTTCTGCTAACGGCTTCTCAGATTCCACCCTTCTCAGTATTCCGCTGGACAGGTTATTCTTTGCCGCTTCCTCCAATTGGGAACGTGAAAGCTCATCCAGGGAGGAAGCCCCACTGACCAATGCACTAACTTCTACTTCATTGCGAACAACGATGTATCCAAAAACGGAATCAATCACCGATATAAGCAACAAAAGTAAGAACAAAACTGCCACTGCTGTAGCAAAGATAAATATCACTTTCCAGATCATCGATACTCGAGAGCGTTTTTGTAACAAGAGCAGGCTTTCTGCTCTGGTGCCAAACATCGATTCTGTCTGCATATTATTCATACTCCTGGTAGAAAAGGCTCGAAACCTTTCTTGAGATAAGATTCAACGTGAAGGTGATGATAAACAGCACCAATCCAAGCGCAAAAATACTGTTGTAATCAACCGAGTTATAGCTCACATCCCCACCACTGATTCTCACAATGTAGCCAGTAATCGTTTCAGCTGCCTCGAAGGGGTTGAATGTCATATTTGGTCCCGCCCCTGCCGCCAGGGCTACGATCATGGTCTCCCCAATAGCCCTAGAGAGAGCCAGAAGGAAGGTTGCGCTAAGCCCACTCAAAGCTGCAGGAAGGACAACACGGAACGTGGTCTCAATCCTCGTACCGCCAAGAGCAAGACCTGCAAGGCGCAACTCCTGGGGAACAGCAGAGATGGCGTCCTCAGCCATGGTAGCTATCATGGGGAGCACAAGAATACCGATAACCAGACCTGCACTGGCAGTATTGTAGATTTCAACCGTCCCCTGCCCAAAAATCGAGCGGAGCAACGGGGTCATGAATGTAAGGGCAAAATAGCCATAAACAATAGTGGGAATCCCGGCTAATACCTCCAGAATAGGCTTAAGTCTTCCCCTGACTTTGTCAGTCGCATACTCGGCAAGGTAAATTGCCACAAACAACCCAAGGGGAATAGCAAACACCATGGCGATTACACTAGTAATGATGGTTGCATTCAACAAGGGAAGAAAACCGAACAAGTCGATCATGGGTTGCCACGTCTTACCAGTAAGAAAGCCAACGAGCGTGACCTTTTGATCTGAAAAAAAGAGAAAGGATTCCCGAACGAGAATCACCGCAATCCCAACTGTAATCAAGATAGAGAAAAGTGCACAAAGGAACAGGATTGTTTCAATAACCTGTTCGTGCAACCTGTGCTTTTTCCCAAAAGGATGGGTGATATGCCTTTGTGTCATACTGTATATCCTCTATTCATAGGAATTGGCCGCATCAAAACAATGCGGCCAACTTCACTACATTGTGCTTTAATATGCACCTTTGGTGGCCTCTAACCAAGTCTGACGAGCCTTATTCAGCTCATCCTCATTGGCAGGGAAGTAGCCAACTTTAGTAATCTCTTCATTGACATAGCTGAGGTAGAAGTCTAGGAAGGCTGCAACCTGAGGCTTGCTCTTCATGATCTCTGCATCACTGTAGAGGAAGAGTGGTCGAGCGAGCGGATAGGAGTTGTTGTCCACATTCGCCTTGCTGGCTTCAATCCCATTGATGCTGAGTATGTTGAGCGAATCGGCATTCTCATTGTAATATGCATAGCCAAAGAATCCGATTGCATAGGGGCTCCCCTTGATCCCCTGTACCAGGATGTTGTCATCCTCACTTAGCTGCAGGTGACTGGCAGAAAGCATTGGTTCAGGATTCTTTTTGAATACTTCTTCAGCGAAGTAGTCAAATGTACCACTGTCGGTTCCTGGAATGAATCGCTGAATCGGCTCATCAGGATACGATGGATTCACATCTTTCCAAGTCTTAGCGGTGCTGAAAATCTTTCCAAGCTCTTCCATGGTGGCATTCTTGATGAAGGTATTCTTCTTGCTTACCACAACGGCAAGCGCATCGGTACCCACCCTGAATTCAATTGGGTTTCTTCCAATTTTCTTTGCATCCTCAATTTCACTTGCCTTGATACGGCGACTTGCGTTTGAGATGTCTGTCTCACCGGAAACCGTAAAACGTTCAAATCCTGCTCCACTTCCGATGGAATCAATGGTAATGACCCCACTGTAACCCTCTTCCTTGAAGCGTTCAGCCATTCGTTCGGAAAGGGGATAGACGGTGGAACTACCAGCGGTGATGATATTTCCCTTGACCTTCAGGGGATTTACTCCTGGGAGGCCATCAACGGATGGTCCTTCAATCCAGTTGAAGGATGTTGTTGCAACATTCCCTGATTCACTTGTGCCTGCTGCACTGAGCGAAACCAAGGTAATAACCATCAATACGATAATACTCAATCTTTTCATTGTTTCCTCCATATTTAGAAACATTGTTGGCCATACCATACTTTTAATATGTGAAAAAAGTGTTTGGATACCATGAATAGTCTGTTATCATTTTCCCTCCTCCTCTTTCCTCTTTTAATGAACCTTGGTACCTTAAGAAAAGGGAGGACTTATGGCAAAGAAACTTCACTTCTACCGTTGCCCCATTTGTCATTCAATGGTTGATGTAATTCATGACGAGGGGCACTCCTTGCACTGTTGCGAAACCGAGATGCAACTCTTGATACCAAGAACCGCTGACGAGCGTGATCCAAACCATGAAATTGTACTCACACACCGAAGTGGTTTGCTCTACGTGAAAGTCGGGAGCAAGCCCCACCCCCAGAGTGAGGAACACCAGATTACTACTCTATTTCTCGTAACGAAAGATCATACCCGGCGCCATGACATCCGCAAAGGGACACCAGCCTCTGCGGTATTCAGCGATACTGACCATGGAGATGTCTATGCATACTGCAATAAAGAAGGATTATTCAAAGCCTCTTTCTAGAAGGTTGCTCGTCGTAATCGACATGCAAAAAGATTTCGTTTCCGGTAGCCTTGGCACTGCTGAAGCACAGGCAATCGTGGAGAAGGTGGCAGCAAAAGTAGCGAAGCACGATGGAAAGCTTGCCTACACCTTGGACACCCATGGACCAGAATATCTGGAGACCAGCGAAGGAAAACATCTCCCTGTGCTTCACTGTATCAAGGGGGAGGAGGGTCACGAGCTGGTCGATTCGCTCAAAAAGCCACTGAGAGATGCACTGGTCTTTGAGAAACCCACTTTCGGTTCTGTTAAGCTTGCAACATACATTGCACAAGATGAATCAATCTCTTCGGTTGAGTTGGTCGGTGTATGCACAGACATCTGTGTTGTCTCCAATGCCCTATTGATCAAGGCAATGCGACCAGAGCTTTCCGTCCTCGTTGATGCAAGTTGTTGCGCAGGAACCACCACCCTGAATCATGAGGCTGCACTCCAGACGATGCGTTCTTGCCAAATCGAGGTTTTTTCTTGAACAGGTCATAGACAAAGAGCACCCTGACTTGTAGGATACGGTGTACAGACACTTTACTAAGGAGGCTGCTCATGGAACAGTCCTTATCGTATGTTCTGGTAACCCCATATACCGTAGCAAAAAGTCGCACCGGCGGGGTGCTATCCAGACTTCTTTCTCGCATTTCCCTCGAGCTTGTTGGTGCTCAGATGATTGCAATGGATCAGACCATTACCGAGGAATATGCATTGATTATCAGGACGCGGGAGAAGGATGAGGGAGTCAACACCTCAAACCTTCTTTCTTCTTACATAGAACAAAACCTTGGGCCCACGGGTGGAGTAAAACACCGTTCCCTATTGCTCCTGTTCAAAGGCGAGCATCCTTGCGATGAACTCACCAAGGTGGTTGGCTCCTTCCAGAAAGAAGCCCGTTTGGTGGAAAACGTTACCGGTATGTCAATTAGAGACACCTATGCCGATTTGATCTACACCGATGAGAAAGAGAGTGAAATTCTCTATTTTGAGCCGGCGGTCATCACTGCCCAAAGCCAGAATGAGGCAGACCAGACGCTTGCCCTCTTTGGTTCCTGGTTGCCGGGACAGAACAACATCGTCAAGAACAGACCTCCTGAATACTACGAAAAAACCCAACGCACACTGGTAATCATCAAACCAGACAACTGGAAGTATGCATCGAGTCGCCCCGGAATGATCATAGACATGTTCAGCCGAAGTGGTCTCCGCATTGTAGGCATCAAGGTGTTGAAGATGTCTGTCTCCCAGGCACTGCAGTTCTATGGCCCAACCAAGGAAGGATTGAAAGCAAAACTTGCTCCCATCTACGGTATGCAAGCAAGGGAACTGCTAGAAAGTGAGTTCAATGTACTGCTTGGAGACCAACTCCAGAACATCCTGACCAACAGCTTTGGAGACATGTACAGTGAAGAACAGTTCGAACGTATTGTTGAGTTCATGGCCGGTATCAAACCAAGCGATTGCAAGGCTGAGGACTTGGAAAAACCAGGTTTGGTTAAATGCATGGTACTGATCTATGAAGGCGTTGATGCAATTGGGAAGATCAGAACCATTCTTGGCCCAACCGACCCAAACAAAGCGCCCGCTGGAACCATCCGTAGGGAATTCGGCTCCAATATCCGCGTCAATGCAGCACATGCGTCCGACTCCCCTGAAAATGCCCAACGGGAGATGGGTATATTGCAAGTTGAAGAAAATTTCAATGCTACCCTGATCAAGGGGTATCTCGAATCTAAAGCAACCACTTCTTCCTGCTAAGGGATCTGAGGTGTATTGCATCTGCCTCACCTCCTGAATCCCAAGATACTTTCCATCCATGCTACGCACTGCGTAGTAATGGATGTGAACAAGCACTCCCTTTACAACAAAAAAGAACTCCGCAGAATCCTCCCTTTTTACTTCTTAGCTTGTTTACACTACTCTACGTTGGTATTTTGGAAGAGAGCATACTTCGCTTGTTCTTCATTCTTGGCCTATCAATACACAATGATCATGTATACCTTGACGTATCTCATCTTCTAGAGGAAACAGCGTGGTGTATCATCAGCAAGCAGCTGCTCATATTCTGAGACCTCCAAGGGCTGGCTGTAGAAATACCCTTGCACGCCGTCACAGCCCATAGAAGCGAGCATCCTGGCTTGTTCTTCGCTTTCCACACCTTCAGCGATGGTGGTAATACCCAGGTCTTTTGCCATGGCAATGACATGTTGGATTACCACCCTTCCTTGCTCATTCGAGGTAAGGTCGGTAAAAAATCCTTGGTCCATCTTGATCACATCAATCTGTACATCCTTGAGCATCGTAAGAGAAGAGTATCCTGAACCAAAATCATCCAGGGAGACCAAGAAGCCCTGACTTCTCAATGTGGTCAACACAGAAGCTAGATGGGTCATGTCATGGAGAAACAATGTCTCTGTCAATTCGAATTCCATGAGATGGTGGTCTACGTTAAAGTGGTCTACCAAGCTTACCAGACTCTCCTCATAGTCGGTAACGAGGAGATGTGCCCTTGATTGATTGACTGAGATAGGTAGCAGTGGTTTGCCTTCTTCCTCCCAACGCTTAAGCAACTTACAGACTAGCTTCAAGACGTACATGTCCAACGGAATGAGGAGATTGTGTTTTTCGAACAAGGGAATGAATTGGGAAGGGGTCAGGAGACCTTTTTCGGGATGCTTCCACCTTACCAGAGCCTCTCCTCCGATTAGACGTCCTGTAGCAAAGGAATATTTGGGTTGTATCTGGATGAAAAACTCTCCAGACCGTAACGCCTTGCCAAACACATTCTCCAACTCACTCTCTTCCAGCAACTGGTCCTTGAGAGCCTCCTCATAGAAGAGATACCAGCCTTGCTTTGTCTCCTTCAGTGCTGAGAGCGCAAATAAGGCACGGTCAATATAGGAGTTGATCTGCAGATTAGTTTCATCAACCAGCGATATACCGATAAGTATCTCCAACTGGAACTGGGATGCCTTGGGAAAAGCGAACCGACGCAACTCCTCCCCAATAATGGCAATTCTCCGATGCAAAGCTGCCTTCTCGCGGTAACTTACCAGCATGATGAACGAATCACCGCTAAATCGAGCACACAGTCCATCACGAGTAACATAACGCGGAATGACCTTAGCGCAGTGCAAGAGCAGAGAATCACCAAATCCATAGCCAAAATGGTTATTGATCAACTTGAATTTCCTGATATCCAGAATCATGACCGCATAGGAGTCTCTTGAATGCTGCAAGCGCTGTTTCGCTTCTTTTTCGAAGAGATTCTTGTTGGGGAGTTTTGTCAGCGTATCCTCATAGGCAAGACGCCATAAGGTCCTTCCATAACGATGATCCATGGAAAGTAGGTACACGAGGAAAAGAAAGAAAATGACAAGCGCCATCACTGCCATGGAAAGGAAGGATTGGAGTATGGCTAACGAGACAGAATCAGCAAGTCCTCGTTCGGCAACCAGGACAAACTGTCCCAATCCATTTCCAAGCTCACTCGTAAAAAGCTGGATTGACTCATCAGCTTTGGTGGCAAGACTATCAAGCCCGTCCAGGCCCCCATCTGTCTGCCAAAGTATGGTTCCTTCTGGATTGATCCAGTATCCAGTGAGAGGTTTTCCATCAAACAGTGCATCATAGACCTTCGTAGGAATAGCATGGAATATGGTGAGATAGGTACCGTCTATGAGATCAACTTTTGCAGAGTACCGTAAAGAGCCACCTACCCGGGCGATGGGAGGATAGAGACCTGTTTCCTCCCAATGAATACCGGCATTATCGAGTAGTGCTTGTGCATTCTCCCTATCGAGGGATGCTATTTGATCCACTAATGATTGCAGGAATCTTTGATCTTCATGTATTTGCTGGATGACCAACTGGGCACTCTGGTCTGCCAGATACTGGAGCTGTCCTTGCTTTTCCTCCCAAAGTGACTGTTCCAGCTTTCGATAGAACTGTTGGAAAAATATCGAGAGCATTACAATCAAGAAGAGGCTGAGCAGAATGACACGGCCGGTCAGCTGACCTGCTCGGTGCGAATCCTGTCTTCCAGCAACTGGCTGATCCTTGTTTTCCATAATACTCCTATAGGTGGGTCTTCAGTATTATAGTGGAATAAGGAGATGAATCAAGGTGGAAGGAGTTTCCTGCGTACGCTTTTCCCCTATTCTCAGTTGTCTTTGACTTCTTCAGGCCTGCCTTGTTTGCCTTGCTTATTTTATGCTTTCACAGTGCTACATGATGTACGCTACTAGGATATTCTCACGAATTGGTTTCATTGCTGTGCAGGGAAGCGTCGGGCCAAACCGTTAGGTAATATTCTGGGTTAGGGTAAATTCAATCGGTTTGCCTCGGTAGTATCCACGTTTCTCCTCGCTCATCAATACAGCAAGGTGCAGCATGATTTCATCAGCAAGCTTTTGTCTTGTTTCTGCATCAATGCGTCCACCCTTCTGGATGATCTCAAAGGGCTTACCTACCTTGATTGAAATAGCCGTTCGTCTCAGACGTTTCATATTTGCTTTGGTCTTTTCGAAGCCCATGACTGCTACAGGAATCATTGGTACGTTTTTCTTGTGAGCAATGAACGCAACTCCACCCTTCCCCTGCTGGAGGGTCCCATCCTTGCTTCGGGTACCCTCTGGGGCAATGGCTAGGATGTGGTTTTGATCGAGCACCTTGAAACAAGCATCCATGGTGGCGCGCCCCATGTTCTCTCGGTCCACAGGAATGCTCCCCCAGGTCTCCATCAAATAAGCCATGAATGTATTCTCCCAGAGCTCTTGCTTGGCCATGGCATGGAGTTTCCTTGGTTGCAAGAACTCATAGAGCATGGGACCTTCAAGGTTTGAGGTATGGTTCACCATCATCAGAAGCGGCCCCTCCATGGGGACGTTCTTCAACTCACTGCGGTCAATTTTGAAGCAAATGCGGAAAAAGGCACGCAGTAAGCCATTGACTATTCGCTCACTCAGTTTCATTGGTCCATAATAGCAGAGAGCGAGACCACTGCCAAGCTTATCGCCTTCGCACCAGAGCCCAGATGTAGGCAAAAACCAAGAGTGTTGCAGTGATGGCCATCAATGTGAAAGAGAGCAAGAGAGAATGGGCGCTCCCGATCAATCCAACCAAGGGAAAGATCATGATCATAAACAGGCTATAGGCCATGCTCTGGAAGCTAAGGATGGTAGCTCGGAACTTGGAGGGAATGAGCTTGTTCAGATAGGTGCTGATGGTAGGGGCTAGCAATCCTTCCATACAACCAAGGATGATATAGAAAACCATGGTATAGGGGGTAAGTGCTATCCCCCAGAGACAGAGTGCTAGAAAGACGGGACAGGTGATCAGGATTCCTTTCTCATTGATCGTTCGCTCAATGCGATGGGCATTCAAGGAAAAGATTGCCGCCAGCAAGGCGTGGGCTGCATAGGCAATCCCGATGACATCAGGGAGATACCCTTGGTCAGTCCAGAAGTTCTGCAGGTAGAAGAAAAGGCTGATCATGAATGCAAACAAGGACTCACTGAAAACAATCAGGAACGCAATATGAGGTGTTTCCCTGAACACTTTCACGCTGGAAACTATTTGGGTTTTCAGTGAGCCCATGATTCCAGAGAACAGCCCGCTTCTTGGCTCCCTCTCAATCTCAGGCTCTTTGAAAAACAAAGCCAAGAGGAAGGCAAGAAGCGTGGTGAGTATAGTGAGGGAGAAGGCATATCCGTAATCGATGGTGGCAAGCAAGCCTCCAACAAGGAAGGCAACCACTGAACATGCCTGATAGAGCAGTTCATCGAGTCCTTTGACTTTTAGATAGGAGGACTCTTCCTGATCAAGCAACAGCGAATCATAGAGCAAGGCATCCCCTGCACCAGACTCAAGGTTATACCCCAAGGCACTACAGATGAATCCCAACACCTGCAGGCTGAAGGTAGGGGCAAGGAACATGATGGTGAGGCTAAGGGCACTGAACAGTCTGCCAGAGAGCCGGCTTACCTTCCTTCCCCAGATGTCAGCAACTGAGCCGGTGGGGACTTCCATCAGGAAACTGGTAATATGGAAAACTGCCTCAAGCGCTCCGAGCTGTACCAACGAGAAGCCTTTCGATGCGAGATACATCATCCAAAGCCCATGCGTAAAGGAGAGGTTCATCAACGCAGTGAACCCGTAGGATAGTGGAATATTCCTTCTATACCTTCTCTGTTTCATTATTACTCTCCCCAAACCGTATCCATACTAGACTTGCATCGGGATAAGCTTAAGGCAATTCTAACAAAATTGGGCCTAGAGACAACACAAAAAAAATATTTTATGATATCATTGCGAGGAAAGGAGTTTTGGACATGGAAACACGGTATTTTGAAACATTTGACATTCACGCATCCCTTCTTGGGTTTGGCGCAATGCGCTTGCCCGTTACCCCTGACGGCAAGATCGACAGGAAACGCGCCTTGGCAATGATGAGGGAAGCCTATGAAGCTGGGGTGAATTATTTTGATACCGCCTACCCATATCATGGGGGGGAGAGCGAACCATTGGTAGGGGAATTCCTCTCTGGCTTGGACAGGAGCACCTTTTACGTAGCCACAAAACTCCCCCAATGGTCGGTACATTCAATTGATGATGCAAAACGGATATTTGAGGAACAGCTTGCAAGACTGCAACAGAGCTATATCGACTTTTATCTTATCCATTCCATCGACAAGAAGGCCTTCGACCGAATGGTGGACCTTGGAGTGGTTACCTACCTGGAAGAGGAACAGAAGAAGGGCCGTATCAAACATCTGGGCTTCTCGTTCCACTCCATTTATGAGGATTTTGAATATATCACCCGATTCCGGCCATGGGATTTCATCCAAATCCAATACAACTATCTGGATACTGAGGAACAGGCAGGGGACAAGGGGTATGAACTGTGCACTGAGCTCGGCATTCCACTCATTGTGATGGAACCGATCAAGGGAGGCTCGCTTACCCGTCTCTCACCAGACTTGGAAGCAAAACTGAAAGCATTGGATGCTGATGCAACTCCAGCATCCTATGCACTACGCTGGGTAGCTGACCATCCGAATGTGAAGGTGATTCTCAGCGGCATGTCCACTGAGGAACAGGTCAGAGAGAACCTGCAGACATTCTCTCCTTACAAACCGTTGAACGAAAACGAGCGAGCAGTTCTCCAAGAGATTGCAAACAGCATGAGAAGCCGTATCGGTAATAATTGTACCGGTTGCAAGTACTGCATGCCCTGCCCCTCCGGCGTCGATATTCCAGGAAACTTTGCACTCTGGAACAAATACCGGATGTTCGACAATTATGAGGTAGTCAAGAACCAGTGGGAACAGAAGAGCGACGAGGACAAGCGACCACCATCCTGTACGGAGTGTGGTCAGTGCATCCCTCTCTGCCCACAGCATATCGACATCCCTACTGATTTGACTCAGGTGCAGGAGGAGTTGGAAGCTGCACGAGTAGCCTATTATAACAAGTAATAGCACCCTACCCTTTAAGAAGCCACGCTAATAAACCAGCGTGGTTTTTTATGGTGGAATGTTCATCACCTTGATTCTCTCTACTTCATTCCGATAGCGATATATACTCAGCATGAGGCAAACCATGCAATATTTCAGTACAAGTACAGCAAGTAAGAGATGGGAATCAGCGATAGAAGAGTTCGTCGGCTTTGCAACGAAGGGAGAATAGAGGGGGCTACCAAGATGGGGAGCAACTGGATTATTCCTGATCACGCAAACAAACCCATCGATGCACGCACACATATAGAAAAGCATTACAAAGGAATTGTCTATGACTTCCAGGCTGTTGATGCATTGAAACAAGCAATCGACAACCATAGACCCTTCTCTGCTACCCTCGCTCGTACCCTCCATGAAAACCTTTTGGTTGAGTGGACCTATCATTCAAATGCAATAGAATGGAATACTCTTACCCTCACTGAAACAAAAGTTGTGCTGGAAGGCCTTACCATTGGAGGAAAGACCATGGTAGAGCATCTGGAGGAAATGAAAGGTATCAATACCTCAGGGCAAGCCCTGGACTCAAGAGGCGTTGCCTCCTTTTCCGCCCCAAGGGACGGGGTATCTTACCTTGCTTTCCCGGCACTCGCTCCAGAGAGGAACCATCATGCTGATTCCTTTCCTCTCGCTCCGTTGGGGAATGAAGCACAAAGAGACTCGTCTTTTCCGGGCACTTACGCTATTGTAGGAATCATGAGTATACAAGAACGTGCAAATGGCGCATTGCTTGGTTTATTTGTAGGCGATGGCTTTGGCAGTCAGTGTGACGGCCTCTCAAAGGAAACACTCCAAGAAGAAGGTATCAATACGCTTCAAGAGGTATTTTCCCTCGAACACCTACGCAGCGATTGCGGCATCTCAGGAGAGGTAAGCGACCTGGCGCTACTGCTTTCCATGAGCCTGTTGTCCAACCAAGGCCTGGATGCTGATCATTTCCATGCATTGGTCAATCGCTACCGCGAGGAGCGTGAAGAGGGCTACCCTCTCGACGCATACCGCGCAGCGCTTCCTCTCTCTGTCGTCGTAGCAATAGCAGGTATTGAGCTGAAACAAAAACAGGTCAGGGATATAGCCCTCAATGTTGCTTCGCTCTTCTGTGAAGATTCTCTTGAAAAAGAGGCGGTAGCATTCTTCTCCCACTGTCTCTACCTTCTGATCAATGAGGAGGTGTTTGATGCAGAGAAACTGGTGCATGACTTGCTCACACAACGTGGAGGGAAAAATCTGGATGAACAGCTTACCTCACTCCTGTCCAGAGCAAGAAAACCTGAACTTATCCTCTCGGGGAATCATACATTGAAGGAAACACTGCTCTTGGTGTTTCATACAGTATTGCATGCTCCTAATTTCGAACAAGGAATGAGTGACATCGCAAGAATGGGTGGAGATGCACGCCTCGCTGGTGGTCTCTATGGAGCGCTCCAAGGAGCACTGAGGGGACCAGATCTGTTTCCTGATCATTGGATTGACGAACTGGTTTCCTCTTCTGCAGTTGAGCAGGCAATCAAAAAACAGACACTTTTTAAACGAGAGACGATAAAGATGGAAAGGCTTGCCTTGACCATGAGTGAGAGACTACTGAACGCTACAGTATTTGGGAGGTAACGATGAAGTACAAATCATTAGGAAGAACCGGCATCAAGGTATCAGAGCTCTGCTTTGGGACCATGTCCTTTGGAGGAAGAGCTGACAAGAATGAATCAGAAAAGATGTACAACATGTGTAGAGAGGCGGGGATCAACTTCTTTGACTGTGCCGATGTCTATCAGGAAGGGATAGCAGAGAGCTATCTTGGAGCCTTCATTGCCCAAGAGCGGGACAAGGTTGTCATTACCACCAAGACTTATGGAGCGATGGGAGATGATGTCAACGAGAAAGGTCTGAATGCGAAACATATCCGCCTTGGGGTGGAGGCAAGCCTGAAACGTCTGAACACCGACTATGTCGATGTATTGTTTCTCCACCATTTTGATGCAACAGTAGGAGAAGAGGAAACATTGAGAGCTGTTGACCGACTTGTCAGGGAAGGGAAAGTGCTCACGTTAGGTGTCAGCAACTTTGCAGCCTACCAAGTGGAGAGAATGCTCCATATCAGCAGCCTGCACCAGTTCACCCCTATCTCAGTAATCCAGCCAATGTTCAACATTGCAAAGCGCATGGCGGAAGTTGAGTTGCTCCCCATGGCTGAAAGTGAAGGTCTTGGGGTCATCACCTACAGTCCACTTGGCGGAGGGCTCCTCACTGGCAGATACAAGAATGGCTATGCAAATGCTTCCGGTAGGTTGGTTGAAAACCAAAACTACAACAAGCGCTATGGGGGCCAGTTCTACGAGCAGATAGCCCGTGAGTATTCCACACTCTGCAGCAAGTGGGGTTTGCACGAAGCAACGCTTGCCGTCGCTTGGATAATGGCACACAAGCAGGTTACTGCCCCGATCATTGGAGCGGCGAATACTGAACACTTGAAGCAATCCCTGCAGGCTACATCCATCACCATCGATCCTGAGCTTATGAAGGCGATTGATGCAATCAGCCCACCACCTCCTCCAGCGACAGACAGAAGCGAGGAGCAATAGGAGCTTTTTGAAGCAAGGTTGCACAGATGCCTCTTTCTTGGGTATGAAAGACGAAATATATACACATTTCCAAGAGGGCCAAATCCAACGGCTCCTCCGGGAACGTTTCAGCATCTCTTCCCTCTACCCATTCCAGCAATTGGTCATCCAGCACATCATAGAAGAGGACTGCAAAGAAAATAGTCACGCAGGGACCGTAGTAGTACTTCCAACCGGTGGAGGCAAGAGCCTCTGCTTCATGCTTCCCTCCCTCCTGGTGGAAGGTATCACGGTCTTGGTCTATCCACTGCTCTCCCTCATGCATGACCAGATCAGACGATTGGAGGAAGTCTCCATTCCCTATATCTGTATACAAGGCGGCCAGAGCCATGCAGAGCGAAAGCTTTTACTTGCAAGGCTTACCGCCGGAAAGGCAAAGATTCTGGTGACCAATGCTGAGTGTCTTTCCCTACCATCTGTCATTACTGTACTATCTCAAGTGACTATCAGCCTGTTGGTCCTTGATGAAGCACATACCATCGTGAGCTGGGGGGAGGGCTTTCGACCTGCCCTTGCTGCTGTCGGTTCCATTATCCAATACCTTCCAGTACGGCAAGTTCTCTGCTTCACTGCAACAGCAGATGAAAGGGTGCTCCTTGGCTTGAACCGTCTGATATTTCCGAACGCCAAGCCACATCTCATTCATGCCAGTAGCAACAGGACGAACATCACGTATCATGTCATCAGGACTTTGAGCAAGAATCAGAGTATTGCTGGCTTGTTATGTCAGAAAAATCTCCTACCCGCCCTTATCTTCTGCAGTACACGAAAGCAGGCTCAGGTCTCAGCTCACCGTCTTCTCTATGCGCTGCCCGACTTACCAGTCCGTTATTACCACGCAGGGCTCACCAAGGATGA
This sequence comes from Sphaerochaeta halotolerans, assembly GCF_003429665.1. Taxonomy (GTDB): domain Bacteria; phylum Spirochaetota; class Spirochaetia; order Sphaerochaetales; family Sphaerochaetaceae; genus Sphaerochaeta; species Sphaerochaeta halotolerans. The sequence goes on from NZ_QUWK01000005.1 coordinate 154,015, forward strand.
GCGAGGCTATCTGGAAAAATGGTTCAATGACAGTGAATATGGAGTGCTCTTTGCTACGAAAGCCTTCGGGATGGGCATTGACGTGAAAGGAATTCGATGTGTCATCCACCATGATCTCAGTGAAGATGTACTCTCCTTTTTGCAGGAGAGTGGAAGAGCTGGAAGGGACGGGAAACCAGCGCTTTCCATCAGCTTGCTTGATGGGAGTGAAACCCCTTCTCCCCTCGCTTCCATCCTATACAGTACTGACTGTTGCTTCCGAAAAGGGCTCTTGGAAGCTATGAACGAACCATTTGAGTATTGTGGTGGTTGTGATGTTTGCAACCATGATGTTTCCCTGAAGCGGCAAGGAGAGGAAGCAATACTGAAGTCTGTGCTTGTACATCCACTCCGCTTCTCACCATCTTCGTTAGCTTCCATGCTTCAGAACACCAAATGCTGGTATTCATATGGAGGAACGCTTTCCTCATGGGGAATGCAGGAAGTGCAAGAAGCAATCATGCTTTTGATAAAAGAAGGCAAGCTTCACTGTATCACGCGGGCTAAACGTCGACTTTATATAGATTACAAAGTAATACCCACACTCTTGACAACTCTACATTCATGGCTAAGGCTTACATATGAGAGTGCAAAAGAGAAGGCTGAAGAGAACCGGCCCCAGCTACCCTACCATGCCTCGTCCATTCCTCCCGGTCAAGGAAATGCAAAGCTCCAAGACGACGCAGGATAAAAAGCAACAAGGGGAAGAAAACCTCTCATGGAAGAAACTCTTCCTCCTGCTGTGAAAGGGAACGTATTAATTTTGGCAATACAGTGGTGCAACCGGATCGATTCCCTGCCAGTAGACCTAACAACTTCTCTGCCGCCCTTCTGTAGAGCTCTCCGCTCTGAATAGCAATGCTCGCAATAGGAGCGGGGTATACGCTGAACAGTGGGGATGCATCATACCCTACTTCTGGTAGGGCGGTTTTGATGCGTAGCAAGAGAGAAAACAAGGCAATATCATTCACCGCTGCAATTCCATCAATAGCATCAGCATCAATGAGGTTCTGTACCTGCCGGGCAACGCCTTCCATGGCATTGGTTTTCCCAATGGTCGTCGAGAGTACCAAAACATCAGGATAGAGTTCCCTGAACCCAGATAGACGCTGGGCATGGGGAGTAACACTCTCAAGATAGCCGGTGATGTATAGAGGTTTCTCAACACCACACTCTGTAAGATACTCTGCCTGCAGGGTTCCCCCGTACCTATTGTCAGTCTTTACACAATTCTGTATCTCTGCGCTTCCAGATAAGTGGTGGGCAAGAACATAGGGGATGGGGATGGAAGAGAAGAGTGCTTCCTCCGCCTCTGTGTCTACATCATAGGCCAAGATGCCGTCACAGCGCTTTGCAACAGCTTCCAACTCCTTTTGTGTTCCCACCGTGTAGAACCGCATCTGCCACGAACTTTTTGCCAGTACTTCCTGTACACCTTTGATGGCCCTGCCGAAGAACCAGTCAAAACTATCCATGTTTCCCCAGTAATAGGGCCTCCCCTCTTTTCTGAATTGGACGAAGGCGATTGTTCCGGTTCCACTCCTTCGCAATGTGGCAGCTGCACTGTTGGGTTCATAGCCCAACTCCCTAGCAGCTTCCAATACCCGCTCAGCGAGCGACGGAGAGACCTGTCCAGGGTTGTTGTACACACGAGAGACAGTTGCACTACTCACTCCTGCCATCTTAGCGACACTGTCTCTGGTTGCTCCCATCGGTCATCCTCTTTTTTGTTGACAAATGCTTGATACAGGGGTAGTGTACACGTGTACATTCAAGAATGCAAGTAATACGTACCAAATGGAGAGTACAATGGCCAGAACAGAAATGATACAAAGAGGGTTGCTGCATGCACAGTACCAATCTCTCTACGGAAATTCCTACCAGGCTGAAGATATGGATAAAAGGTTTATCAGCCTGGTTGAAGCACATACCAAATTGTTCAAGGAACAGGATGTCAGTCTCTTCTCTACCGCTGGAAGGAGTGAACTCGGAGGAAACCATACTGACCACAATCTGGGGAAAGTCATTGCTGCCACCATTAACCTGGACACCATCGCCGCAGTAAGCAAGCGTGATGACAACACTGTTGTCTTGACGAGCGAAGGCTATCCTGAGGTCATTGTGCATCTTGATGAGCTTGAAATCATTGAAGCAGAGAAAAACACCACCGAGGCACTGGTACGTGGTATTGCTTTTGCGTTCAAGCAACGTGGGCTTGCAATTGGCGGTTGGCAGGCCAACACCACCAGCCGGGTACTCAAAGGTTCGGGTCTCTCCTCCTCTGCCGCAGTAGAAGTGTTGTGTGGAACCATTTTCAACCACCTCTACAATAAGAATGCACTCTCCCCTGTTGATCTTGCGATCATCGGGAAGTTCAGCGAAAACAACTACTTCGGCAAGCCTTCCGGTTTGATGGACCAGATGGCGTGCGCCTATGGTGGGATCATAGGGATTGATTTTGCTGATGAGGAAAACCCTAAGATTGAACCGGTGCAATACTCCTTCAGTGAACATGGCTACCAGCTGGTTATTGTGGACACTGGGGGAAACCATGCAGACCTGACCCCCGAGTATGCTGCTGTTCCCAAGGAGATGAGGGAAGTTGCCGCTCACTTTGGGGCAAAGCACCTCAGGGAGATTGATGAGACAACCTTCGCCTCTCAGCTTCCCCTTCTCAGAAAGACACTTCAGAATGACAGGGCGCTGCTCCGCTCCATTCACTTCTTCGAAGAAAACAAACGAGTTACCAATATGCTCAAAGCCCTGGAGAACCAAAACATTGAGGCATATCTGAAGGAAGTCAGATCCAGTGGGGAGAGCTCCTTTTGCTTCCTGCAGAACCTCTACCCCTCCTGCTTCCCCCAGGAACAGGGTCTGAGCCTGGCTATTGCCATGACCAAAATGCTCCTAGGAAGTGAAACAACTGTACGCGTCCACGGAGGAGGTTTTGCAGGAACTATCCAAGCCTATATTCCCCTGGACAAGTATGTGTTCTACAAACAAGCGATGGAGGCGGTCTTCTCAAAGGGAAGTGTTACTCCCATCACGGTACGACAGAGAGAAAGTTGTTGTATTGCTGAGTAGAAAGTGAAAAACTTCCCTACTCAAACAACTCCCGATACTCCTTCCCTACCTGCTTGAAGGAAGTCTCTTTATCCAGGAGTTGCTTCAAGTTCTCTGGAATAGGTATCTCTGTATTAATCAGTGGTTCTACCACCTGCTCAAACTTCGCGGGGTGGGCAGTAGAGACAACAATGGTGGGTTTGCCACTGAACTGGTCTCTTCTTACGCGTTCTCCTGTAGCTGTATGGGGACACATGATATACCCTGACTCGTCATACACTTCCTTGATCGTCTTCTTGATAGTCTCGTCATCCACTGACCAAGCACTCACCATCTTTCGCATGGTATCGATATCTGGATACAGATCGAAGAGCCGCTCCATGTTGCTCGGAGCACCAACATCCATCGCATTAGCCAAGGTAGCTACAGAGGGACGTTTTTCATAGTTGCCTGAGAAAAGATAGTCAGGAATTGTCTTGTTCTCATTTACTGAGAGTGCAATCCTTTCAATGGGAGCACCCATACTCAGTGCCCAGTAGGCACCACAACTGTTGCCCACGTTTCCGCTGGGAATGATGAATGTTGGTTTCTTCCCTATAGCCTGGTAGTAGAGATGGGATGCATAGACATAGTAAACACTCTGGGGAAGCAGTCTTCCGAGGTTAATGCTGTTTGCGCTACTGAGTCCCCACTTGGTGGCAATCTCCTGATCCATGAACGCATCCTTGACCATCTTCTGACAGTCATCAAAATTGCCATCGACCTCATAGGCCTCAATGTTGCCACCCCAACATGTGAGCTGGGTCTGCTGACGCTTGCTCACCCTACCCTTGGGAAAGAGCACCTTTACATCAATACCCTTCCGCCCTGCAAAAGCGGCTGCCACTGCCCCACCGGTATCGCCACTGGTTGCAACCAGGATGGTTAGGTTCCGACTTTGCTTCTCCAGGATCTTCTCCATACTTGCAGCAAGGAAGCGCGCACCGAAGTCCTTGAACGCAGCGGTGGGACCATGATAGAGCTCGAGAACCATCTCTTCCCCTTTTAGGGGAACCAAGGGAACCGGGAAATTGAACGCATCCATGCAAATCTGGGCAAGGTCATCTTTCAGAGGATCATCCTCAAAGAAAGGAGCGAGCACTTCATAGGCTAATTCCGGGTACGAGGAGATCTCATGCACATTCAGATGGGAAAGAGAGGGAAATGACTCGGGAACATAGAGTCCACCATCGGGTGCAAGCCCTTGCAGAATCGCCTCGCTGGCACTCACCTTTGGAGCTTTCTTCCGTGTTGATACAAACTTCATCGCTACGTCCTCCTAAATCCTGGCCCCAAGATAGGCTGCCAATCGAAGAATATCAGAGAATACACCACCGGCAGTGACTTCCCTTCCTGCTCCCGGTCCCTTGATCACCAGAGGCTGGCTCAAGTATCTGTCGGTGGTAAAACAGATCACATTGTCCGTTCCACTTGCCTGGGCAAATGGATGGTCGCTTGCATAGCTCTTCAGGGAAGCACTACAGTTGCCCCTCTCATCAACAATCCCTACATAACGGAGTTTCTCTCCCTTTGCTACTGCCTCTTTGTAGGCAGCTTCTATGACTGGATCGATTGCTTCCAATCTTTCCATGAACTCACTTGGTGAGCAACCATCCAAAGACTCAGGAACCAGACTTTGAATGGGGATGTCTTCCACTTCCAGGGAATATCCCAACTCCCTGGCAAGAATGACCGTCTTCCGGCCTACATCCATACCTGAAAGGTCATCTCTCGGATCTGGTTCAGTATACCCCATCTCCTTTGCCTGTCTCACCAGTGCACTAAAGGGAACACTTCCATCATAGCTGGAGAAGAGCCAGGCAAGGGTACCACTGACTATCCCCTCGATGCGGTGTACGGTATCTCCTGTCTGGACCAAGTCTTTCAAGGTCCAGATAATGGGAAGGCCGGCACCGACGGTGGTCTCATAGAGAAACCGCTTTCCAGTACGCATGGAAGTCTCCAGCAACCTCTGGTAGTACTCCATGGGAGCCGTCCCTGCCTTCTTGTTCGGGGTAATGACATGGATCCCTGACTCCAACCAAGATACATACTGCTCAGCAAGCTGGCTGCTGGTAGTACAGTCTATGATCAGGGAGTGCGGGAAATACGTTGCACCTATGTGGCGGGTAAAGAGGTCCTGGTCCAGTTCTACAGCCTCATTCTCAAAGCGTTCCTTCCAGTCCCCTGGGTCAATTCCATCTTGGTCCAGCAACATTTTTCTTGAGTTGGCAATACCTCGAATATGGATATCGAGCCCAAACTGTTCTTTCAGCCTAATGGTCTCCTTGGAGATCTGTTGCAACAACGTACCACCGATATTCCCTGGTCCAAGCAAACCAACTGAAATAGCACGCTTGGAGAGAAAGAACCGTGCATGCAATGCCCTGAGTGCCTTCTTACTGTCACTACCCTTGATTACTGCACTGATGTTTGTCTCGCTGGACCCCTGGGCAATGGCAATGACATTAACCCCAGCCTTTCCCAAGGATGAGAAGAACTTGCCGGCAACTCCCGCCTGACCTGTCATCTGCTGCCCTACTGCTGCAAGGACTGCGAGTCCAGTCTCTGCTTCAATGCTCTGGATGGAGGCAGCCTCAAGCTCAGGAGCGAACTCCTTCTTTGCGGTAGCGCAGGCGCGCTCTGCCTCATGCTCGGGAACAGCGAAACAGATGGAGTACTCACTGGAAGCCTGGCTGATAAGCACAACAGAAATAGAAGCTTTTCTCATAGCTGAGAAGAGCCGGCTCGCGATGCCGATGACACCACTCATGCCAGCTCCTTCCACATTTATTAATGCAATGTCATGGATGATGGAAAAGCCCTTCACCCTATTCGGTTCTATCTGGTCTCCGTGCTTGCTGATGATAGTCCCTGGATCCTGCTCCTCTTTCCAACAGCGAAGTTGCACATCCAAGGAGGCTGCAATGGCAGGAACGAGTGCATGGGAGTGAATGATGGGAGCACCGAAGAAGCTGAGCTCGGTTGCCTCTGCATAGGAAAGAGAGCGGATGACCAAAGCAGAAGGGACTTCTCTATGGTCAGCATTATGAAGCAAGGAGCTGTTGTTCCAGAAGGTAACCCCAACTGCTCCAAGCTGGGCAGCAAGGGAGGCTGCAGCATACTCGCTTTGTCCGTCCTTTACAGCTCCATACACAAACAGTACTGCTTCCTCAACACTGTGTTTCTTCTGGGAATCGGCATACCCAAGGAGATTGGAAGAAAGGTCATGCAAATTGGCCCAATGGCAGGCAATGTCAGCAACCCAACTATCACAGAGTGCCCCTGCGTAGCGTTTTGCACCCTCGCTGATCTCCTGAACCAACCAGATTGAGCGAAGGATGTCTTCCATGTCTGCAAACCCTTGCTTGATTCTATCCAGGACTTTGGTACCGGCAGGTACTGCAAGCAAATCTTCAACCAAGGCGGTCCAACGGGTAAAGCGTTGTTCCTGCATAGACCAAAGTCGTTCGTCACGTTGCATAGCTACGTGTAAAAGGTTATTGAGTTCCAAATTTACATCTGTAAATGGGGCAAGAACCACCACTTGGTGTGCCTCTCCGGAGGATTGAAGAATACGGATGAGCTTTTCCAAACCATCCTGTGAAACAAGATTAATGCTTTCTACTGCGTGTACCCGTATGTCATTCATCAGCACCCCCTCCGAGAAAAGTTCAACATAGTGAACAAAACACTGAAAATATGTCTTGCATGATTACACAAAAAGAGCCCAACGTTGGGCTCTTCTGGTAATCGAGATGACGTATGTAAATTATACGAGCTTCTCGATCTTACCGCTCCGCAAGCAACGTGTGCATACTTTAATGGTACGGGGAGTCCCCTTGACCAAAGTCTTTACAGACACGATGTTGGGGCGGAATACGCGCTTTGTGGTAACACCAATGTGCTGACCAACACCGCCATGCTTCTTGGCTTGTCCTTTTCTCGGAACATTATTTCCGGCAACCGTTCCTTTTCCGCAAATCTCACATCTACGAGCCATAGCTATATCCACCTTATCCTTAATAATTCATTCGTTGGCCGAATCAGGGCCTGTTGAAATCACACATCACCTTGTCCAGGCAAGCCCTTGCCCGTGAGCAGTAGTACAAGGGTGTCGTACAAATAGACTTCAACCTTAGCCAAATTACCAGATAACAGCTTTTGTGTAAAGACAAAGGCATCATCTTTTCTGTTTTTTCCCTTGCTGAGGCCTATCTCCTTCAGTATGCTACACCCATGGAGAACTATTACATCCTTCGATTAGGCAAAGAGCTGAGAAGAAACCTGAAACTATTCAGGGACGGTTTGTACAAACAGTATGGGGAACCAAGTTTGCTTACCCTGGAAGCATGCATTATTCTAGGCCCGGTTGACAAGCAGGACACCCTGCCTTTTGTCGACTGCCCACCGCTACCGCTTACCACACTCGATACAACATCTTACAAAAATGGACATCTACATCTCCCAATACCAGGTACGCCGTTTGCCCAAATTCGGAAGCAATTAGGAACAGACTATCCTTATGACGGTGTATATCTAGGAGAGATAGAGACTACTCTCTCTGTTGACCCGATCATCATCAAGGATCTATCGCTTGCCATGCTTTCAATCCAGAGAGAGGGAGCACTCATCACTTGGAATGTTTCTTTAGAAAAGCATCTCGACTCGGGCAGACATCACTGAACGGACACTCCTCACAACTCGGTTTCTTTGCATGACAGGTAGTCCTTCCAAACAGGTTGGCTGTCATGGAGAACCGATAATGGAATCTCGGTTCCAAGAGAGAAGCTACTGCTTTCTCAATTTTTTCCGGGTCCTTGGTTGCAACCAACCCAAGCCGGTTCATGACCCTGCCGAAATGCGTATCAACGATGATCGCCGGCTTCCCATAGATGTCACCCAGCACACAGCTGGCAGTCTTTCTCCCCACTCCAGGTAGTTTGACCAACTCCTCCATGGTATCAGGAAGCCCTCCATCTCCAAGTGCCTGGGCACAGGCAATGATGTTCTTTGCTTTGTTTCGGTAGAAACCTGTGGGGAAGATGATCTCTTCCACTTCTTCCCTCTTTGCCTTTGCCAGAGAGGGAGCATCGGGATAGACATCAAACAACGTTCTTACCACTGCATTGACAGTTCGGTCTGTTGTCTGGGCTGAAAGGATGACACTGATCAGAAATCTGAAGGGGTCACGTTGATCCAGAAACTGTATATCTTTTGGGAGCAAGGTATCCAAACGTTCATATATAAGGTTTGCGTAGGTATTCTTATCCATATTTCTGCATACTACCCCCTTGACGCTTCCAAGCTCAAGTGCGTATACTCCAAAAAGTTTCGGGGCGTAGCCCAGTGGCTAGGGCACCTGCTTTGGGAGCAGGATATCGAAGGTTCGAGTCCTTTCGCCCCGATCTATATTGGACGGATTGAGATTCTCAGTTCGTCCTTTTTTATGGTTTGTGGCCAACTAAACGCTGAGCCTACAGCAATCAATTTTACAGAGAATGATCCAATTCAATTCGTTTCTGTATTTGGAATAGATAATACTATCCATCCTCCTTACAAATGCCTCAGAATCCACTGATCAAGGAACTCCAATTGGTAGGGAGTACGAAACCAATGCTCCCTATTTTCATAGGATGTACGTGCAGCATTATAAGCATGGACGAATGAAAGGTATCAATACCCCAGGGCAAGCCCTGGACTCAGGAGGAATTGCCTCCTTTTCCGCCCCAAGGGACGGGGTATCTCACCTTGCTTTCCCGGCACTCGCTCGGGAGAGGAACCATCATGCTGATTCCTTTCCTCTCGCTCCGTTGGGGAATGAATCAACCGTTTCCCTGAAAGTCGAGAATGCGATTCATATATATAGAGATAGAGAGTCGAAATTCCCCAATTGACGCAATTCATTCGAACAAAATCAAGAGAATCATATGACAATGTTTCTCCAAATTGACATATTGTTCCTTTGGTTCTCCCCTTCAATACCTATTAGAGAAACATCATGATAATTGCCCTGTTCTGTTATATGGATAAGGGCATGAAAAAGGCATACAGTTGCTAGACCGTATGCCTTCCTATATTTTGCTTCTGGCCCTTATGCCGCATTGTTGGAAGAGAGAATCTTTGCGATGATCTTTCCAATGGTTCTGCCGAACAAGACATCGTAGTCAAGTGCAGCATTGTACATATTGACTTCCTTCTGCTGCTGCAGACTGAGAAAGTACTGATGTTCACAGATCTCAAAGAAGAGGTCTGCTTTCCTTCTTCCAGGAAAACTCAACAGAGTTGCCCAGTTTTCCATAACCTGACTAATTGGCTGGTAGATATTACTCATCCAGGAGTAGGTTGCCTCATCCCAAGTAATCGGCATGGAAAGATCCTTTCCAAGGAAGTAGCGATGCCCCTCGATGTGTGAAGCAAGACGGTCATAGTCTGCGTCCAGGAACATGTCTGTATTTTTAATGATGTACTCAATGCTTTGTCTTTTCTCTATATCATGGTTATCCATATAGGTCTCCTTATCTTCTTTCTGTTTCATGTCTATAGTCTAGTGAATTACTATTCGATAATCAAGTACTGATAGACTAATATATTTGAATTGTTCCGCTTTCTTTTTGTATTTTACAGTCCTTATTAATACATATTGTAATACTTTATCTATATCTGAAACGTCTTAGTGGTGGAGATCTTTGCAAAACGGCCCCTCTGGGTCAGAGGGGCCGAGAAGAGTACAATACGCCTAGGAAAGAAGCTTAAGATAGCTTTCCTCCACCTTTGCCCAATCAATCACATTCCAAATCGCTTTCAAGTAGTCGGCCCGAAGATTCTTATATTTCAAGTAGTATGCATGCTCCCATACATCTATTCCAAGAATAGGTACTCCACCCTTTTTATCCATCAAAGGGGTATCCTGGTTCGGAGTATTCACTACTTCTAGAGAACCATCAGAATGAGCAACAAGGAAAGCCCATCCGGAACCAAACCTTCCCGCTGCCTGGCTGTTGAGTGTTTCTTTCAAAGCATCAAGCGTTCCGAAATCTTTCTTGATTCTATCCGATAATGAACCTTTCGGTGTTGGGGATGCTGAAGGACTAAGAATTGAGAAATAGAGATTATGGTTTGCATAGCCTCCTCCATTGTTTCTCACAGTGATACGGAGTTTCTCATCTGAAATCGAATCAAGATTCTTGAGTATGTCTTCAATGGAGCGGTCTTTCAGGCTTGGGTCTTTATCAATCGCAGCATTAAGATTCTTGGTATATCCAGCATGGTGCTTCGTGTAGTGAGTTACCATGGTTAATTCATCAATATGAGGTTCCAACGCATCAAAACCGTAGGAAAGTTCAACTTGCTTAAACATGAAATACCTCCTATGTATCGTATGTCTATTTCCTAGTCTTTAACTAGGTATTTAAGAGTATACACATATTTCTTCCATTAGGCAAGTCAAAATACAATGGAACGCGATTGTATTTTACACATTAAACTATTTTTTCTAACCATCTTTACCTTTTTTTCATTTTGCGGTACTGTTTGCTGGTTTCAGGGACTAAAAACCTGTAATGCGCCAATAGCTCAGTTGGATAGAGCAACTGCCTTCTAAGCAGTAGGTCAGAGGTTCGAGACCTCTTTGGCGTAATATACCTTTACTACCGACCACTTGTTGGTCGGTAGTTTCATCTTCAGAGACTCAAAACTATTACAGTCGGTTTCGATACCCTTGACGACTCGCCAATGCTCATCTACGCTTATGTCATAAGCATATCAACCAGAAGACGGTGATTGATGCCTTATTGAGGAGTGTTATATGTTGGGCTACGATTTGCGGGTACAAACAATATTCAGGTTTGATTATTGCAGAGTCTTTGATCCGCCAAAAGAACAGAACCTACTTCGTTTCTCTCGCCTTATCTGGTATGGCTATGATGAGGAAGGCCCAGCAGTCTACAGGAAAGACCCCAGAACCGGTGAAGTTGTACGAATCGATTTCCAGCGTTGAACTCTATTTTCTCAATGTCATCTCAGGGATGGAACACGGCCACTGATTTGCATCTTGATTGATTTTCTCGACACGTTCATGTTCACAAGACCGTCGGTAATCAGGAAAATGCCCCTGGCCAGTCCCCCTTCCCTGAACAATTCTTCCTGGGTAATCCCAACAAGGCCTAGCTGGCCAACAATGCTGTAAATTGCATCTTCCTTTCGTTTATTTCTCTTGGCCCTTTGCTGCTTCTTATTTCCTAGCATAGCAGATTTCCATTCACACAAACTATGAAAACGCGAAGCAAGCTCTGCATGACTAATGTTGACCCTTTACGTGACCTATGCACGGCTACACTCCTTGCAACCGAGACTGAGGGAAAAGACAACAAAAAAAGAAACGTAAAAATATACTGGGCAGGGCTGTATTAACCATGTCCAGCATATTTTGTTCACCTAATCCAGCATGACGATTGCCCATACATGATGTTGTTTTCCATCGACTGTTTTATGAGCAATCGCCATTAGGATAGGAAATTTTAATTACACTATTGATGTACTCATATGCTCCTTGCCAGCTCATATGCATCCCAAATGGCATACATGATATTGCGTGCACTGCTGGCATCACCTATTACATACGTGTCTGGAACAGTACTAGCAACATCCTTGTAAAGTGCATTATTAGATTTCAAGCCTGCGGAGATTACCACCGTATCAGCAGGGATGGTGCTCTTCTTAAAGTTCCTATCCATAACCTCTATGGCGCCGTCCTTAACCTTTTGCATGCTGGTATTGAGGACAGCTTTTATATTATGGAATTTGAGCATATCAAGCACCATAATTTTGTTGGAATGCGGGACCGGCATACCGGCTCCCATAAGCTCTGGAAGCATTTCCACTATTGTGACATCCTTGCCGTCCATTGCTAAGCTAATAGCTGTTTCGCAGCCTACCAGTCCACCTCCGAGCACAACCACCTTTTGCCCGACTGACTTTTTCTTCAGCAGAACCTCTGTTGCCGTACCCACATTAGCACTATCTATACCGGGAATATTGGGCATAGAAGGAACTGAACCGGTTGCCACTAGAACTACATCTGCATTGCCTTTCTTTACATCTTTCGGCTTTATCTCTGTGTTGAGCTTTACATCTACACCGAGTTTCTTTACCTGCGTCTTATACCATTCAAGGAGTCTTTCATTATCTTTTTTAAACTCATCTACGGAGCCCGCTATGACATGTCCACCAAGTTCACCGGTCTTCTCATAAAGCGTAACCTTATGGCCTCTCAAGGCAGATACCCTGGCAGCTTCCATGCCTGCCATTCCACCGCCTATAACCATGACATTCTTAACAGTATCCGCAGGATGCACACCATATTCTTCTTCTCTACCGCATGCGGGGTTTACGGCACAAGACAGCGACTTACCCTCGAAGCCTCTGCCTAAACAGCCATCATGGCAACCTATGCATGGACGAACATCCTCTGGTCTGCCTTCCTTAAGTTTATTACCCCAATCAGGATCGGCTAACAATCCTCTCCCAAGGTTTATCATATCGGCTGCTTTGCCCTCTTCCAGTGTTTTCTCTGCAAGCTCAGGTACCTCCATCCTGCCTGCAATTATCAACGGTACATTGACTACCTTCTTGAGTTGCTCAGTAAGGGGCAGATACAGACCATGTTTCTGATAGATTGGTGGATGTGCCCAATACCATGCATCATACGAACCTGCATCGGCATCAAAAGCATCATAACCGGCTTTCTCAAGGATAGGCGCTATGGTAAGCCCCTCCTGAGTGTCACGCCCCTTTTCCACAAAGTCTTCTCCGTCAAGTCCTCCCTGGTTCCAGTCCTTGATATAGCTCTTTATGCTGAATCTCAAACCAACGGTGAAGTCATTCCCATTTACTTTTTTTATGGCTTTTACAACCTCTACAGGAAGGGCAAGTCTCCCCATTAGGTCTCCACCGTACTTATCGGTCCTTCTGTTGAACATGCCTATGGTAAACTGATCTAACAGATAACCCTCATGCACAGCATGAATCTCAACACCATCAAAACCTGCCATCTTGGCAATTGCCGCCGATTCCGCCGCCATTTTAACAAGCTTCTCCACCTCTTCTGTGGTAAGTTCACGGCATGTTACAGACGGCGTCCAGTAGTTTGGTATAGCCGATGGAGCTACAGGTTGTCCCACAAGCATCATGGGGGCTGCCACACGGCCAAAACCTATCCCAAGTTGCAGGAATATCTTTGAGCCATATGCATGTATCCTCTCATTCATCTCTCCTGCTGTGTTTATAAAATGTCCCGGGTCAATGGTAGGACAAAGCAGGCTTCCTGGATGGAATTTTTCTATTTCGTTTTCTATTTTTGCAACACCGGTGATGATTAGCCCTGTACCACCTTTAGCCCTTGCCACATAATAGTCCTGCGCCCTCTTTGAAAAACCACCTCTCTCCGTTGATAATCCAAGAATACCCATTGGAGCCATCGCAATTCTGTTCTTTACATCTACGCTCCCAATCTTGATGGGCTCAAAAAGCTTCTCAAAACTTGCCATAAAACACTCTCCTTTTTTAAATAGATATTACGTTATCTATTGTAGCAAATGCTATTGGCTCGTTCAAGGCCAAAAACGATAAAATCTTTCCTGCATAAATCATGAGGTATCTTATAGTGATGCATCGGGTTGCCACGCGCCCAGCCGCGGGGTATCTGAATTTCTTTGCACCACACAGCATGGTGCGTCGTTTCTGGCTAATAAAAACAGGAAAACAGGGGATATGGGCAATGAAAGGTATCAATACCCCAGGGCAAGCCCTGGACTCAGGAGGCATTGCCTCCTTTTCCGCTCCAAGGGACGGGGTATCTCACCTTGCTTTCCCGGCACTCTCTCGGGAGAGGAACCTTCCTGCTGATTCCTTTCCTCTCGCTCCGTTGGGGAATGACAAAACTTTGTTGGTGTGAAGATGGGAAGACCAAAAAACTGAAAATGAAAGGTATCAATACCCCAGGGCAAGCCCTGGACTCAGGAGGCGTTGCCTCCTTTTCCGCCCCAAGGGACGGGGTATCTCACCTTGCTTTCCCGGCACTCGCTCGGGAGAGGAACCTTCCTGCTGATTCCTTTCCTCTCGCTCCGTTGGGGAATGAAACGCTTGCTTCTTCTTTGGATTCTCTAGCGCAACACGGATAGCCCTGCCCTTTCACATGCTGGGTATTCGTTGCAGAAGGTCTTCGTAAGCCCAAAAGCTTGAGGGAATACCAAAACTCCCTGAAGCTATCCAGGGAGATTGAACTGGATGATGGTCTACATCCAGAAAAAACGGTGACGGCAAAAAAAGTACCATGTACTGTCAAGGAACTAGATCTGTATCGGTATAACCTATACCAACAACAGTGTAATTTGTATTGTAGGGGGCAAGGGGAAATCATCCAAACAGGGAACTTTCAATATATTCTCTCCAAACATCGAATCTAGGTTATTCCTAAAGCATGGCATGGAGAACGGCCACATCTTCTGGCTTGCCCCCGGTAAGAAGAAGGCTAGCGTCCACTGGTTCATCAAGCATGTTGGGGATGAGTGGAGGCGGTCGTCTGTGACGAGGAAACAAGGTCGTCTTGCAGATCATAGACAAGGGCATCCCGATGCCTACTATTTCTTCCTCCAGCTCTTTGATGTCAGCAGGAAGGACTATGTCAAGGACCCTGCATATGAAGGAATCCCATAAGATTTATGATTGAGCCGTAATTTTATCGGATGAATGCTTGACAGTGGGTGGTAAATATTCGATATTCGCATTACCATCGTGAAGGCTCCAAAACACCTGTTCTGGAAATTCTATGCCTGAAACGAGTGGAGGAAATGGAAAAGATTGAAAGGTGTTGAAGTAACTGCGCAACGGGTATCCCGTTCCTATGGTGATTTCAAGGCTCTTGATAATGTCAGCGTACAAATCAAGAAGGGAGAATTCTTCTCACTGTTGGGTCCTTCAGGATGTGGCAAAACCACACTTCTGAGGATTATCGCTGGATTCGACTTTCCAGACTCGGGAAGCGTTGCCTTTGACAACAAGGACATCCTCCCCCTCCCCCCTGAAAAACGTCAAGCAAATACCGTCTTCCAAACCTATGCATTGTTCCCCCATCTTACTGTCTATGAGAACATAGCCTTCCCACTGCGTCTTCGTCGTACTGACAAGGCAACCGTAGAACAGAAAGTCATGGAATATGTAAAATTGGTGCAGCTGGAAGGGCACATCAACAAAAAACCTTCCATGCTCAGTGGAGGGCAAAAACAACGTGTTGCCATTGCCCGTGCCTTGATCAATGAACCAAGCGTACTGTTGCTTGATGAGCCTCTCTCTGCATTGGACGCAAAACTAAGACAGAATCTATTGGTGGAACTTGACCTTATCCACGATAAGGTTGGCATCACCTTCATCTATGTAACCCACGACCAGAGTGAAGCACTCTCGGTTTCAGACCGTATTGCAGTCATGAACCAAGGCAAGATATTGCAAATAGGAACTCCCTATGAAATTTATGAAGCTCCAGCAACCAGATTTGTTGCCAGCTTTATCGGGGAGACCAATATATTCCCCTGTACCGTACTCTCTTGTGAAGCACATGGGGAGGAGTTCCTTCTACGCCTTGATGTCCCTCAGCTACAGGATGAAGTATTCGTTACTGACTTTGAGGCCCAGGAAGTGGGAGCTTCACTCGACTTTACCGTCCGTCCTGAAAAAATCAGAATTTCCCATACCCCCCCAAGAAGCAACAATGCAACCATGAACACCTTCAAAGGCATCGTAGAAGAACCAATCTATTCAGGATTCCAGTCAAAGTTCTTCATCAAATTAGAGAAGGAACCTTCGACCTTGGTGAAGGTATTCAAGCAACACACAGTATTCTTGGAAGAAGGTCCAGAGATTCAGTGGAAAGACACTGTCTATGTGAGCTGGAGTGCTAACGACGGGTATCTGGTGAAGGATACTGAACAATGAAGCGGATTCTCAAACCAAGGGAACGAGAGCGAATGCTTGGTACACTCTACAGTGCTCCCATGGGACTCTGGTTCACGCTCTTCTTTACCATTCCCATTAGCATCATTATCCTTTACAGCTTTCTCAAGCGTGGTCTCTATGGAGGTGTTGAGTGGGAATTCTCCCTCTCCGCCTACAGACAGATGTTCAATCCAAGCTTCGCAAAAGTGCTGTTCAGGACAGTGTGGATCAGCATTATTTCAACATTGTTTTGTCTCCTTATAGCCCTTCCCTGTGGCTATGCAATGGCAAAAAGCAAGCATCAGACATTCCTGCTCTTCTTGATCATCATACCCTTCTGGACCAACTCCCTAATCCGTATCTATGCATGGATCTCCATTCTCTCCAGTGAAGGGTTTCTCAACACACTTCTGAAAAACCTTGGTCTGATCGATCAGAGCCTCTCCCTGATTTACAACAATCAGGCAGTTATCGTCGTTCTGATCTACATGTATCTTCCCTTCGCAATCCTTCCTCTCTTCACGACCATAGACAAGTTCGACTTCTCCCTGCTCGATGCTGCCAGGGACCTGGGAGCAACCAAGCTGGAGTCAATCATCAAGGTCATGATCCCCAATATCAAGAGTGGAGTGAGTACTGCATTCATATTCACCTTCATTCCCATATTTGGTGCATACACCGTACCACTCTTGGTTGGTGGCAAGGACTCGACCATGATCGGAAACATCATAGTAGACCAGGTCTCAAAGACGAGGAACTGGCCACTGGCCTCTGCCTTCTCCATGGTACTGACCTTGATCTCCCTCATCGGAGTGTTCTGGATGCTGTACAGTGGAAAGAAGGAACTACACCAGGAGAAGAATAATCAACAGGCCCTCGAACAGAATATCAAGACGCACCATAGCCAACGGGGGAAAAAATGAGTCACCACAGGAACACCTTAAAAACCAGCTTTTCCTTCTCCTATACCATGCTCTCCCTGGTCATCGTATTCCTCTTCATCCCGCTGTTTGTCGTGGTCTTCTTCTCCTTCAACAGCGTGAAAGGAATGCAGTGGGAAAGTGCAAGCCTTATCTGGTACAAGACGCTCATCTATGAAAGCCCTTCCCTTTGGGCTGCCTTTAGAAATAGCCTTCTCATAGCGTTCACTAGTTCCATCTCTGCCACCATCCTCGGAAGTCTGGCAGCTATCGGCATCAAGTGGTATCGATTCAAAGGAAGAAGCTACATTACCACGGTCAGCTACCTGCCCATGGTCCTTCCTGAGGTAATCATCGGTATCTCCATGTTGATTTTCTTCTCAGCGGTAAAGATCCGTCTCGGGCTATTCACCATCTTTGTAGCACACACCACCTTCAACCTTCCCTTTGTGTTCATGATGGTTAGTGCTCGACTGGATGAGTTTGACTACTCAACGCTTGAGGCAGCTCGAGACCTGGGAGCCAATGAGCGGCAGACCCTGCTCAAGGTCATTGTCCCATCCATCATCCCTGCGATTCTCTCTGGGTTCCTGATGTGTATTACCATGTCTCTTGAAGACTTTGTCATCACCTTCTTCGTTTCTGGTCCAGGTTCAGGAACACTCCCCCTCTATGTCTACTCAATGATTCGCTATGGGGTATCCCCGGTGATCAACGCACTCACCTTCGTTATGATTTTGGGAACAATGTTGATCGCCTTCTTTTTCAGGAAATTTCTCAAGACAGTGGCTGCCAGCAGTTAGTTGGTGCCATTGCACGACCAACCTGTAACAGATGTGTTATTTTTACCTACATTTATGCATATTTATGCAATTTTTTTACAGGATGTTCTCTATTGCTCTTGTCACCCTGTTTTCCAACAGGTATTCTGAATCAACATGTATTAAATGTTGGGAGAATTGTGATCATGAACAGGTATCAGCTCATCACCGCCTTGGCTTTTGCACTCTATCTGGGTCTTATGCTAGCTATCGGGTTTTTCACCTTTAGAAAAACAAAATCCACCAGTGACTACTTTCTCGGTGGCCGCTCGATCGGTCCATGGTTCACAGCACTCAGCGCCGAGGCGAGTGATATGTCTGGATGGCTCCTGATGGGACTTCCTGGCCTTGCCTACTTCACTGGGCTTCAGGAAGCTTTCTGGACCGCTGTTGGATTGTTGGTAGGCACCTACCTCAACTGGTTGTTTGTTGCAAAGCGGATGAGGAAATATTCCATTCACGCTAAGGATTCCATTACCATTCCTGAATTTCTCACCAATCGTTTCCATGATAAGAGCAAGCTGTTGCAAACCATCAGCTCCATTATCATCCTGGTGTTCTTCATTGTATATACAGCAAGTGGCTTCCTAGCGTCCGCGAAACTGTTCACAGCCGTTTTTGGTATGAACTACTACGTTGCACTCATCTTGGGCGTACTGGTCATTCTTGGATACACCTTACTTGGCGGATATCTTGCAGTAGTCGCAACAGACTTTCTGCAAGGAAGCCTGATGTTCTTTGCATTGGTAACGACCGGGATAATTGCAGTTTTTACCATTGGAGGACCCGCTCACACCCTGGAACAACTCAGCCAATTCGGCCAGCACTTCATAAACCCGTTTGTTACCCCTCCTGGTACCAGCTATGGATTCCTGCAAATCCTTAGTGCCCTTGCCTGGGGACTTGGGTACTTCGGCATGCCTCATATCCTCATCCGGTTCATGTCCATTAGGAGCAACAATGAGGTTAAGACGAGTCGGAGAATTGCAATGGTCTGGGTTATCATCGCTATGGCAGCAGCATTGCTTGTTGGTGTTGTCGGAAAAATCTTCCTGCTTCCAGTCGCATATGGCTCCCAGAGTGCTGCTGAAGCTGTATTCATCGCCAGTATGCAGAAAATCTTCCCAACCTTCATAGCAGGTTTCTTCCTCTGTGCAATTCTTGCTGCAAGCATGAGCACTGCTGACAGCCAGCTCTTGGTAGCCTCCTCTGCCTTCTCAAAGGATGTCTACAAGGCAGTTCTGAGAAAGGACGCCTCTGACAAGGAGACATTGTTGGTTAGCAGAATCACCGTAGTTGCGATTACAATCATAGCTATCTTCCTTGCTTTGGATCCAAATTCCTCCATCTTCGATGTAGTGAGTTATGCGTGGGCAGGATTCGGGGCGACCTTTGGTCCGGTCATCCTTGCATCTCTCTTCTGGAGACGCGCCAGCCGCAATGGAGCTGTTGCAGCCATGCTTGGTGGCGGTATTACCGTCGTTGTATGGAAACAACTCTCAGGCGGCCTATTTGATGTCTATGAGTTACTCCCCGGATTCATCATCGCTTCCCTGTGCATGGTTATCTTCAGTCTGCTTGAGAAACATCCTGATGAGGAGGTTTTCAAGGAGTTCGATGCCTTTATGGCCATCGAGGACTAAGCGGCTAAACCGGGGTACTCCCCCGGTTTTCTTATGCTCTCCATGATTCTTGTATATAACCACTTGACCGCATGACCGAGTTTGCCTATACTAGTTTCAATCCCTAGCCATTCGGTAGGTAATTTCTTGAAGGAGGCACATCAATGATGCAAAGCATGCAAGACAGCATTGAATCTGACATGTGCCAAAACGCACTCGCCTAAGACCTTCAAGGAACCATCATGAAACATGCTAAACATCCACGTTGTGGGTCGGTAACCGACCACATGCGAGGCTTCTGAACAGAACATAGAAGACCCGGCGTAGCCAGGTCAATATCGTCATTCAGGAGTTTACCATGCAAACCAACAATACATATCATTTTGAAACCCTGGCCCTGCACGCAGGACAAGAAAAGGCCGATAGCGCAACTGGATCCCGCGCAGTACCTATATACCAGACAACCAGCTACGTCTTTGACAACTGTGATGATGCTGAGTCGCTTTTCAACCTCTCCAAGGCCGGAAACATTTATACCAGACTAGGGAACCCAACCCAAGAAGTATTCGAGAATCGGATGGCTCGTCTGGAGGGAGGAATTGGGGCATTGGCTGTTGCCAGTGGGTCGGCTGCCATTACCCTTACCATACTCAACTTAGCCAAGAACCAAGACCACATTGTCTCAGCGAAGACCATCTACGGGGGAACCTACAACCTTTTTGCTCACACGCTTCCTGAGTGGGGGATTACCACCACCTTTGTGGATGCTACAAACACCATCGAAGTGGAACAAGCTATCCAAGAAAACACCAAGGCCCTGTTCGTGGAGTCCATAGGAAATCCAAACGCAACATTGTGTGACCTGCAGGTCTTGGCTGAACTTGCTCATCGCCACAAGATACCACTTGTGGTGGACAATACTTTCGCAACCCCCTACCTGCTCCGTCCTATCGAGCATGGAGCTGATATCGTGGTTCACTCGGCAACAAAGTTCATCGGCGGCCATGGCACGTCCCTTGGTGGCATCATCATTGACAGCGGGAACTTTGATTGGAAAGAGAGCGGAAAGTTCCCCTCAGTAACAGAACCGAACGACAGTTACCATGGGTTGAGTTTTCTGGATGCAGCAGGAAAAGCTGCCTGGATTACCAAGGCCCGTACGGTCCTGCTCAGGGATACAGGACCTTGCATTGCCCCACTGAATGCATTCCTGTTCCTCCAAGGGCTGGAAACCCTTCCCCTACGTCTAGAGAGACATGTTCAGAATACATTGAAGGTGGTCGAGTTCCTTTCTGGTCATCCTCGTGTTGCCAAGGTGCAGCATCCCAGTCTGGAGGATAACCCCTATCACACTCTCTACCAGCACTACTTCCCCAAAGGGGGCGTCTCGATTTTTACCTTCGATATCAAGGGGACTGGGGAAGATGCAAAGGCGTTCATTGACCGACTGCAGATTTTCAGCCTTCTCGCCAATGTAGCGGATGTAAAATCGCTGGTAATCCACCCAGGAACAACCACCCACTCCCAACTCACCAGGGAGGAGTTGGAAAGCCAGGGAATTACAGAGACCACCGTACGTCTTTCAATCGGATGTGAACACATTGACGACCTGCTTGCTGATCTTGCGCAAGCTCTTGGGGAGGATCCATCATGCCAGTAACCATTCCCAAGGACCTCCCTGCTGGGGAGGTCCTCAAACAAGAGAATATCTTCTTCATGACTGCTGAGCGCGCAATCCACCAGGATATCCGCCCGCTCAAGGTTGCAATTCTCAACCTGATGCCAAACAAAATGAGAACAGAGGAGCAGTTTCTCCGTTTACTTGGCAATACTGCCTTGCAGGTTGAGATTACCTTTCTGACCACTGCAAGCTATCAGAGCAAAAACACCCCTTCATCCTATCTGAAAGCATTCTACAAGACCTTTGACCACGTGAAGGAGGAGCACTATGATGCACTCATCATCACAGGGAGTCCTGTAGAGACCCTTGCATTCGAAGAGGTGGCCTATTGGCAGGAGTTGGAGACAATCCTCCGTTGGGCAGACAAGCATGTATTCGCTTCGCTCTTTGTCTGTTGGGCTGCCCAGGCTGCCCTCTATTATTACTACGGCATTGGGAAACAGGTATTGGACAAAAAACTCTCAGGCATCTACAGCCATACCGTGCGAGACAGGAATCATCCACTGGTTCGAGGGTTCGATGACGTATTCTGGGCTCCTCACTCACGGCATACCACGCTCGATGAAGCGCGTCTTGCAAAACACAAGGAAATCCAAATCCTAGCCACCAGCAAGGAAGCGGGAGTCTACTTGGCTGCAAGCCAGAATGGAAGACAGGTCTTTGTCACAGGACATAGCGAGTATGACGAGAGAACACTCCTGGATGAGTATACCAGGGACATTGCGGCCGGAGCCGATGTCCAGCTTCCGGTCAACTACTTTCAGGGAGATGATCCAGAGCAAGAAATATTGGTAACATGGAGAGGCCATGCAAATCTCTTGTTCAACAACTGGCTGAACTACCATGTCTACCAGAACACTCCCTATCACTTGGAGGAACTTGACTGAAGTACATTGCAACACAGCTCAGTCATACTTCCCTTCAATGAAGCAATCTGCTCATCGGTGATGAACGTAACGTGTTCATGCTCGATTCCTGCTGCCCAGTTGATACTGTAGGCAAGGGCGAGCGTGGATATGTTGGCTTCGCGGAGCAGAGAAACCTCTGTTGCCAAGGTCATACCCACAATATCGCCACCGATACAACGCAGGTAGCGTATCTCGGCAGGGGTTTCCAATCTGGGACCGTTGGTACAGATGTACACCCCTGAATCGAGGAGGGATTCATCCTCTTTTAAGATTTTGGCTTTCAACGTAGCATCGAAGACCTCATCCATGGATGTGTGCACCACCCCACGCTCTCCTCCTGTATAGAAGGTATGTTCCCTCCCGGAGGAAAGATCCACAAAATCACTGACCAAGCCAACCTTTCCCGGGGCCAGCTTCTCAGTAATGGAGCCTACCGCATATATTCCAATTGCATGAGTTACCCCAAGTATCTCAAGCGCTTTCACATTAGCACGGTAGTTGATCAAATGAGGAAGAATGGAGTGATCCGACCCATGGCGGGGAAGAAAGACCAAGGAAGCATCCTTACCCTTTCCTACAAACAACGCAACATCCCCGTAGGGAGTATTCACAACCTGTCTCTCTGAATCGATCCCTTCCAAGGTATCGACTCCAGTACCACCAATAATTGCTTTCATTGAAAATTCCTCTTGATCTCTTCTGGTTTTAGTACCCCTTTCCCAGTGACAACCCCTGTTACCAAATCAGGAGGGATGATGTCAAAGGCCGGGTAGAGGGCCTGCATTCCATTAGAGGAGGTAGGGTTTCCCATGCACTGGGTCACCTCCTCAGCGTCACGCCACTCCATCTGTATGTCACGTGCATCCAGTTTCGTTGGGTCAGGAGAGACAGAGAAGGCATAGTAGGGAACCATGTAGCGGTGTGCCGCAATGGCATTGCCAAGGGTCCCCACCTTGTTCACGACTGTTCCATCCATACAGACCAAGTCTGCAGCAGTCATGTAGATATTCGCATCGCCGGTACTAAGGAAGGTTGCTCCCATTCCATCGGTGATTACGCGAACATCGATACCCATCTCCTCTAGGGAGGGGGCAGTAAGCCGGCTTCCTTGTAAGTACGGTCTTGTTTCCGGGACAAAAACAGTGATATCTTTTCCATCCTCTTTTGCATACGCAAGGGAGAGGAGGAAGGTATGCTCTGCAAAGCAAGTGGTCAGCACTCCAGCCTTATCTGGGATGAGAGCACTGCCTTCTTTCCCAAGCTGGTGGTAGAGCTGGTCAAAAACAGCTTTCTTGGCTTCCACCAAAGGCTCCACTTGTGCGACAAAGTCAGGATCCCCTCGCAACTCTTCAAGAAGCGCAAGCAAGGACCGTTTCATCGTAGTGTTGGTTGGCCGTGAAGCAATAAGCAATGCAGCTGAACGCTCGAGCTCAGCAAAATTTTCTTGTATGATTCCCTCTTTCATCTGCTTAGAGACAAACTCCATGGCAGTGAGAGCGACATCCAAAGGCCCACCACCCTGGGTAACCATCCGCTTCAAGGCTGAGGCAATCTCAGGGACAGAGGAACAACGCTCAAAGCGTTTCTCAAACGGGTAGACCCGTCTGTCCCCGATCAAGAGATGTTTCCCCTCTATTCGGACAATATTCTCACTCCTCAAGAGATAAGGAAGGGAAATCATCAATGTATCCAGAAGGAGCGATGATCTTCCACGATAGCCTTGAGCAGTGCTTCATCCTCTGCTGGCCCTACCACCTCCATGTCCTTCTGCCCATGGGCGAGGACATCGTGACTGGGAAGGTTGAATGTGGGATTCTGCTCGTCGGCTCCGGTCAACTCGAGAAGTTTCTTCTCCGTGATGCCAAAGACAAGCCTCCTTACATTAGTCCAGTACATTGCACCGGTACACATCACACAAGGCTCTGCATTGGTGTATAGCGTACATGTTGCAAGGAGCTCTGGATCGTACAGTTTGCTTGCCTTGAAGAGCAGCAGGGTCTCTGCATGCATGGCAGACCCGCCTTCCTCATAATCATTCATTTGTTCAAGCAGAATCTCTCCATCCTTGTCAGCCAGCAAGGCTCCAAAGGGATGATTACCGTTCTCTTTTGCCTGATGGGCAATTCTCACTGTCTCATACAACAGCTTTATATCCTGCTTATTGGGTTTGCTTCTCTTGATTGTAGGCATCTCAGCTCCTCTCTTGTTGTATTCCTACCCTATCATGAGCGGCTTTGGTTGGCAATCGGATGCAAGTACATAAAACTTCATGAAACGCATATCTAGTGCCATTACAATGGCTAAGGGCATGGTTTTCATGGTGTAGGAAATCTTCTTGCATTGACGTTTCTTAAAAGAGCACGTACATTATAGTAAGTTGTAAAAAGCAACGAACATACAAAAAGGAATTACTATGAACAAACCTAATCGAACAAGAATTATTGTGACATTGTTAGTGTTGATGCTCATCTCGACTGCATTGTTTGCAGCTGGAGCAAAGGAAGCTCATCCTGATGCCGTCACCGTGCGAGTACTTTCCTCTTTCGACCAGCAAGGCCAGAGAGCTTTTACTGTCAGGACATTAGAAAACGTGGATTTTGTATTCATGACCAACAGCATGACAGAGTCAACATATCCCGTTGCATCCATTTCACGTGGGGATTATCTAGAGGTAGTTGTCAATAATGGCATTGCATCAGATATCCGATACATCAACCCCTTGGTTGCCACCGGTATACTCCCCTACAACATCAGCACTGCACAGGCAACAGCACTGGAAAGCCTTGAGGATCGTTTCAGTTACACCTATGGATTCATGTTGATCCAGTCTTTTGCAAATCAGGGATTGTTTTTTGATGCAGGATACTATGTAAAGGGCGCCCTGGATGGATATAATGACTCCCAGAGCGATACGTTAAGCGGTTATTACACACTTGAAGAGTTGTATGCAAACGTTGAGCAGTATCAGGCAGAAATCTGGAGTACCGGTCTTGCCCAAACCAATTACGGTAAATCCTATGACAGCATCGAAGATGTCAGAAATCTGAAAAAGCCGGAGAACATTGCAGAAGCATTCAGCTATACCTATGGTTATCTGTTGGCTCTGAACATGGCCGGCCAAGGCCTCCATGTCAATGGCGATCTCTATGCGAGTGGAGCCTTGGACTATGCAAGTGGCAATCAGTTGTTGATGAATGAAGCTGAGATGCAGACTGCCTTCATCGAGTACCAGCAGAAACTTGAGAAAGAGTACGATGCTTGGCTTGCTGAAGTTGCGGTAACGAATCTTGAAGAAGCTGATGCCTTCCTGGAACAGAACAAGACCAATGATGGTGTCATCACCACAGCCAGTGGCTTGCAATATCAGGTATTGACCCCAGCGGAAGGCAAGAAACCTACTATGGCCGATACCGTAGAGGTTAACTACCAGCTGCAAATGGCTGACGGAACGGTCATTGAAAGTTCATATGATACGGGAGAGACTGCTCACTTCCCTGTAAATGGTTTGATCGACGGGTTTACTGAAGCGCTTCTGACCATGAATACAGGAAGTGTGGTAAGAACCTGGATCCACCCATCCCTTGGCTATGGCGAGGCAGGAACCGATACCATTCTTCCCAATTCATTGCTTATCTTTGATATTGAACTCGTCGGTATTGATAAGTAACGTACATTGTTTTGATTTTATCGGGCCGTGGAATTATTCCATGGCCCTTTTCTTTACTCCCTAGGTATTCATCCCCTCTTTGGATATATTGATCTCATGTCTGATATCTTACGCAGCCCCTTTCAGGTACAAAAGCTTTCAGTGATTTACAGTATCGGTTCCATCTGGAACTGGTCTTTCTCTTCATCCAGAGGCTGGACGAACATACAATGCTGGTTGCAGCTATCAAGAACCATCATGCTGATTCCTTCCCACTCGCTTGGTAGGGAATCAATTCAAGAAACAGGATCAGGAAGGGTAAAAACCACTTTCTTGACCTTTGTCTGTGTGATTCGGTGCTGCTTATGGCGGAAAGATTCGCCATTCCTAAGCATAACAAACAAGCCTGTAGTGCATTGTGTCACCACCTCTACTGATGCCCCGCGCTGCAGACTGAGTAGCTCCTCCCCTTCCAAGAGGATGTGTATCTGGTTGCCTTCAGCCTGATCTAACACTCCGCTCGGCACACTCTCATACTCCATCACTTGATAGGAAATGCCATCAACCGTATAGGTACCAGGTTCATCATTGTAGGGGATACTGCGATCCATTATGGTTATGATACCCTGCATCGCAGGATGCAGGGTACGATACCATTCGAGATTATCCAAGAGATCTACAAGCATCAGATCGCCTTACCTTTGTTTTTCTGCCAAAGCTGTTCGTAGTAGATGATCTGCTCAACACACCCATCAATACCCAGCTTTCCACTGTCAAGACTCAAATCATAGGTACGACACATACCCCACTTGCGATCACTGTAGTAGTTGTAGAAGTTCGCTCTTTGCTTGTCCGTTTTCAGGCACACATCCTCAGCTTTCTTTTCTTCAACCTCATACACACGAATTGCACGTTCTACTCGATTTTCCAGATCGGCATGAATGAAGATATTGATGGTATTCTTCATTTCCCTGAGTACGTAGTCTGCACACCGGCCTACTATCACACAGGGGCCTTCAGATGCAAGCCGCTTGATTGTCTTGTTCTGAATCAGGAAAAGTTGGTCATTCAGCGGCATCTCGGTAACACCCAAGGCCCCGCTGGCCATAGGATAGTTGCCCATTACAAGGGAATAGAAGATACTGCTGGTCGCTTTCTCATCAGCATTGGAGAAGAGTGCCTCACTGAGGCCACTGTCCTGTGCACTGATGGCTATGAGTTCTTTGTCATAGAAGGGAATTCCCAGTTTTTCCGCCAGATTCTTCCCTACTTGCCGTCCGCCGCTTCCAAACTGTCGCCCAATGGTAAATACGGTGTTTGTGCTCATATGAGGTTCCTCCACTACCTAGAGTATACCATATCAAGGAGAAGTGTGTAGTGACCTCATCGAATAAGAAAGAGAAAAGGCTACCTTGTGGTAGCTATTACCCGCGTGGGCGCACCATCTGCATCCTTGAAGAAGAGGGGGAGACAGGTAAGCTGCACCTTCGTTGAGACTATCGCTTCAAGATTAACCAAGTTCTCAATAATTAGGGCATCCTTGGCAAAAAGTGCGTGATGTATGGGAAAAGAGAGGTCCCCACTACGGTCACAGTTTGGTGTGTCAAAGCCAAACAAACGAACTCCCCTGGAAAGCAAACTGTTTGCGCAAGCTACACTCAGTTGGGCGCTTCCTGCAGTATAGAACAACACTGCATCACAGGAAGGATCAAGATCGGGAAGGTCTTCTGGTTGCATTGTTCCAAGATTCCGGCAGTCCATCACAAACGCCAAGGCAATGAATCTGGATACTGGGTACTGGTCAAGTGTTTTGCCTGTCTTCAAGAGATGGGCTGGACTGTCCATATGGGTGCCTGTATGGGAGCCAAGAGAGAGCCTTGTCAGATTCCACCCCTCTCTCTCGATGGTATGAACTTGTTCCAAGATGGTATCGGGGTCTCCAGCATAACTTGCCTGGCCACTCTCCAACCGCTTGGAGAGATCATAGTGATGCATGGTTGCTTCCCGCTTCCGCTCTTGGTAGAGCTGATGACTGAAAGCCTTCCTGGCTGTCTCAAAGAGAGTCCTACGGAAATCAAGATGTAAATCTTGGGAAGCCAACAGGTCATTGAGTCGGAAAATCAGGTCATTTGCAGCTTGGTCAGCCATACGCTGCACTGCTTTCACCTGATGACGATAGGTGAGATAGTGCACAGCCCGGTTCCTGTATTCCATGACCATACTCTTCGCTTGTGCCGTTGCTGCCTCCCTACGGGGTAGTGGCACGGAGAAATCTTCCAGGGTGAACACTTCAACTCCATTTCGCTCTGCCAGCAACGGATTGACATCCCTCACCGGGGCGAGGTCAATAAAAAGTTGGGGGACTCTGGGGCTGTCCAGATCAACGGTATACTCCATTCCCTTTGTGGCACTGAGCACCACACTGAATGAAGCAAAATGATCAAAACGCTCCTCATAGGCAAGTGCCTGCACACCTTTTGGAAGCAGGAGATCTGCTTTTTCAAGATCCCTGAAGGTCATGGTCACCTGGTATCCCTTTTCAGCTAGGATTTTTGCCACCAAACGTGCCAATGCACTACTTCCAATGAGCAGCACCTGCTTATCCACCTTCCTCTCCTCCAAGAGCGTGAGCACCGCCATAGCCACCGTCTCATCGGGAATCTGCAGATCCACTGTCGAGTGTACCGCTTTGGCGCTGGTAATAGCTTCCCTGAAGAGATACTCCATACTCGGAGAGGCACAGCCGTGTATCCTACTTCTCAAGAGGCTTGTGTGTACTTGAGAGATAATCTGATCTTCTCCATAAAGTGGACTGAGCAATCCACAGGTCAAAGAGAAGAGATGGTCAATTGCATCCTCCCCTATGATGCTGTAGGTATGCTCTGACCAAGTGAGCACTGGAAGTGAGAGTGCTCTCAAGAACGGTTCTTTGACTGCAATCTTGGGATTTTCACACCAGAGTTCCACACGGTCACAGGTAGAGAGTACGATTACTGCATCACTACGGGTTTGCTTACGGAGTTTTATGGTAATAGAGGCCAACTGTTCTTCAGTGAATGAGAACTTTGTGTGGATGGAAGGAGGGAACTGATCAAAACGGATTCCCAAAACCGATACGCTTATCATAGTCTGCCTCCTAGGCGCTCCCCATGGAACAGATACTGTTGTGCCAGTGCTGCATACGGTGCAAAAAATGTCTTATCTTTTGTGGGATAGTATTTCTTCATCACTTTCTGCATCCAGGTATCAAGAGGAAATGCCTCCATGTGATGGTAGCCAAACAACAGGATACAAGAAGCAACCTTCTCTCCTACCCCCCTGATACCTATAAGCTGTTCCTTTGCCGATACATAATCCAAGGTATTGAGGGATTCAAGCAACTCAGATTGAGCGATGGTACTGACTAGGTACGGTGCCCTGAATCCCATTCCCAGTGCTCTAAATTCCGCCTCAGTGACACTTTCAAGCTGACTGGGCCTGGGAAAGGCAAACACACCAGGGGCAACCTCGGTACCATAGGCTTCCGAAAGGGAGCGATACATGCTCCTGATTCGCTTGATATTGTTGTTCTGGCTCAGCAAGAAGCTGACCAATACTTCCCATGGATCCTGATTGAGAATATGGATACTCCGGTACTGTTTGATACGTGCAGCAAGATGCGGATCACGTGCGCTGAGCACTCGCTCAGCCTCGTCGTATTCCCATTCCATATCAAAATAGTGAGAGAGCATGGCATCTTCAGTTACCAAGGCATAAAAATCCTGTTCCTCAAAGATAACATGACGCCCTCCCAGCACCGCTTCATAGCGGTTGCCTTCCTTGGTCCAGGCAAATGTTTGTCCGCAGAACAACGTTGCTTCCAGATTGATGAGGGTGTCATTCATAGCCGCAACAATACCAAAGCTCTTTGTATCTTGCAAGTAAAGTATGCATCAGTTCTATTAGCCATTATGGCATCATTGTGCTATACTGCCTTCCATGAATCAAGCAATGCAGGGCATACGAGCAACTATAAGCGATGAAATTTTGAGCTCTCGCTATCGATTCATGGTCCATAATAAGGGAACGATTCTCTCTTATTTTGACCTGGGACAGATCAAGACAGTTGCAAAGGTCCTGGCAACGCTCGAAGCTGATTCATTTTCACTGCACTACCCGTTCAGCTTTGCTGACCTACACCTTCAAGCCTATCCGGAGATATCGGCTGTCTATAATACACTGGATTTTGCCCAGCAGTGTCAGGTACTCGATAGTGCAATAGAATATGGAAAGAAAGGAATTTGCAAAGCATTGATTGCAATCGACTATCAAAGCGGTTTTACGACAATCCTAGCCTTGGGGAAAACCCAGGAAGACCTGATGCAAAGAGCGCTTTCCTACATAGGAGATCCCTTGGTACAAACATTGATTGATGAATCATCCGAGAAAGAACTCTTGGAGCTTCTTCAGAATATCCGGCCGTTTCTCCAGCAAGCAGAGCATAGTGACAAACGGTATGCATGCCATAGCATTGCCTGCAGTGAGGAATTTTTTCTCTCTCATCTTTTTTCAATTCTACTGGATGTACCTTTTACAGTTGCTTGGGGATTGGAGCGAGACAGCCAGGGAAGATTCATTCCCACCTATCTTATGGGTGAGAATGGTTAGTCACTGCTACCAAACCATTGAACAAGGCCGTAAATGACCCATTTTGGCTCGGTAGGGAAAGATTCTGGGAACGAGTGTTGATGAACATCACAGGAGCAAAATACACCTTTGCCTGTTCCTCGGGTGCATGCTTGAGCACCTGTTTGATCACCTCCTCACCAAGGTGAGGGTGGTTGGGGTACATACCCACTCCAACAATAATCCACCAAAGTTTACCATTTTGCTTTCTCGCCTTGAGCTGTGGATATCGGTTCCTGCTGCCACTACGGAACACAACCGAATACCCCATCTTCTGAAGGGTCTCTTCAACGTAGGCAATCCCCATGGCATACAGCGCACCATCACTGAGCAACTTGTAGGAAGCTGCTGTTCTTGCTGCCTCAATTTGTGGATATCGGAACAATGCTCTCATAGGTAATTATACCACAATCATCTGATTTTTCTAGTTGTCTTCAAACAACCAAGTAGAGAGATACCGTTCGCCGGAATCAGGAAGGAGTACAACAATGGTCTTCCCCTTCCACGCTGGGTCTGCAGCATATTGGAGTGCAACATACATTGCCGCTCCGCTGGAGATACCAACCAGTAAGCCCTCTTGTTTTGCGAGAGAACGTGCAGTCTTTCCTGCCTTTGCATCCTCTACCGTCGCAATTTCGTCAATAACCGAGCGGTCCAGATTCTTGGGAACAAATCCTGCTCCAATGCCCTGGATCTTATGGGGGCCACCATATCCTTCACTCAAAACTGGGCTGGTGGAGGGTTCAACTGCAACAATCTTAACGTGGGGATTCTGTTCCTTAAGGTACTTTCCTACCCCACTAATGGTTCCCCCTGTACCGACACCAGCAACAAACAAATCGACGTGGTGCGCGGAATCTTCCCAGATTTCCACACCGGTGGTCCGGTAATGGACAGCTGGATTATCGGGATTCTCAAACTGGCTTGGAATATACGCGTGTGGGATTTGCTCTGCGAGTTCTTCCGCCTTCAAAATGGCTCCTTTCATTCCAAGAGTACCTTCAGTGAGGACCAACTCAGCACCCAATGCCGAAAGCAGTTTTCTTCTCTCAACACTCATTGTATCAGGCATCGTTATAATTACCCGGTAGCCTTTTACTGCAGCAACATAGGCAAGGCCTACCCCGGTGTTACCACTGGTGGGTTCAATAATGACGGAATCGGCAGTAAGCAAACCACGCTGTTCGGCTCCCTCAATCATGGCAAGGGCTACTCGGTCCTTGACACTGGAAAGCGGGTTGAAGCTCTCCAACTTGGCAAGTACAATTGCATCGCCATCATGCAGTCGTTGAATCTTGACCAAAGGAGTATTTCCAATTTTCTCTGTAATGTTCTGGTAAATATGTCCACTCATCAGGTAACCTCCATTGCCTTAGCTATATATCCTAGTAATATTATAGTTTATATAGTATTTAAAGCACAACCCTTTGTCAAGGCCAAGCTATCAAATCATGTAGGTAAACCATTCTGCCCTGGTCACTTCGGCTAACGATATGTTTTCAAATACCTTTCGTACTTCCTGGTCCAAATTCTGGTAAAAGTGCAACCTGATAACCCTTTCAATGGCAGATTCTTGTCCTGGTGCTGTTTCTGCAAAGGTAATAGTTCCTTCCAGAAGATCGAGGACATCGTAGATGGCAATCTTCTCCGGGTTGCCCTTCAATTGATACCCGCCTCCAGAACCTTTGACTGAGGTCAAGAACCCACCACGAGTAAGCATAAGTGCCACCTGTTGCAAGTACTTCTCACTGAGCTCTTGACGACGAGCAACTTGGGAAAGGGCGACAGGACCTTCATTCCGATGTTCAGCCAAGTCTACAAGTAATCTCAAGCCGTATCGGCCGCGCGTGGATATTTTCATATTCCTCCCCCCACTTCCTGTTCAACCAAGTGTGAGGCAAGGTCTTCTATATAGACCTGCTTTGAGTAATCTACTACAGCATTTTGTAGCAACGACCAAATCTGGTGCGTCTTGCAAGCTTCGGATCGCCCACAATCCTGACAAGGTGCAGGATGAAAGTCACCTTCACTGGCGCTGAGAACATCGTGGCAAGTAATACCACTACGAGCGATTCGGTATCCACCCTGGACACCTCGTTCTGCAACGACGAGTTTTGCCCGTCTTAGAGGGATCATCAGCTGCTCCAGGTATCCACTGCTGATACCAGTCGCTTCACTGATTGAGCGTATGCTACAGTTCTCCTTGCAAGTGGCCAGATAGACCATGGTCTGCAACGAATACCTACCTTTAGTCGATAATTTCATATCTAGAAGGTATCAGTAGGTAATCGTGACGTCAAGCATCTGACAGGTATCAATAATTGTATACAAACAGTTCAACAAACACCCTATTTGTGCTACAATAGCTCTCATAATCATTAGTTAGATGGTATACAACACTCCTATGCAGGAGCAATGCATCAAGGATTTCCTATGAATTTACTTCCATTACTCATATTGCATGGTGCCGGGGTGGCAGGAGCACTACTCTTACGGCGGTTACGCATACCTGCGGGGACCCTGATCGGAGCCCTTGTGGCAGTAATGATCCTCAATAGTTTTCAGTCAACTGCAACTACATACCCCAAAGACCTTCGGGTCTTTGTCCAGATTTTCAGTGGATTGGTGATAGGCACCCGATTCACCCGCGCAGATATCAAAACGCTGAAAACCATGGTTTTCCCTGTCATTATCCTTGTGGTGACGCTCCTCACAACCAATCTCCTGTTCGCCTTCATCATGTATCATTTCACCAGCTTGAGTTTCATGACAAGTTTCTTTGCATGTGCACCTGGAGGCGTCTCTGATTTGGCGCTTGTTGCCACTGATTTCGGGGCAGTGATGGAACACGTTGCACTGTTGCAACTCTTCCGTTTGGTCTCTGTAATCATCGTATTCCCTCCTATGATCAGGGCGATGCTCAAGATTGATGAAACAGTTTCCCCTGCAAAAGAAAAATCACGTGCTGGATCATCCAAATCTGTCCCAAGTCACTGGTTCCTTGTTACCATTGCTTGTGCATTTGCAGGGGGATTGCTCTTGAATGCTGCAGGAATCCCTGCCGGTGCAATCCTCGGTTCCATCGTTGGGGTGGCACTCTTGAATCTAGCCAGTGACAAGGCAACCTACCCAAGAATTTTGAAAATGTTGGTACAAATTGCCGCTGGGTCCTACATTGGAAGTAGGATTACCATTCAAACATTGTTTGACATCAAGATTCTACTACTGCCTGCTGTGATTCTCACCATTGAGCTCTTTTTCATGGCTTTTTTCACTGCGGCAATTCTACACAAGATTTGCCACTTGGACTGGGCGACCAGTCTCTTCTCTTCCACTCCAGGAGGAATTCAGGAGATGGGGTTAATCAGTGACGAGTTGGGACTAGAGACCCCCAAAATCGTCCTGATGCATACATTTCGCATCCTGGCGGTCCTGGGGGTTCTTCCCTTGATAGCCGGTCTTTTTGGTGGTATCTAGGCTGGATTATACATGGATGAGGTAGGAAATCTGGGTTCACTGGTGACATTGAGGACCAGCTTTCTCAATCCCGAGGAGTCCCCACTACTTGGAATATGCGTCATGTGCACTTCACACCCTTGAAGGAGGGGAAGTACATCACTTGCTTTCTTGGCGTTCTCACTGATTGCACAGCTCATAGCAAGGCATATGAGCACCTCATCGAGATTCAGACTTACACCCCTTCCCTTAAGCACATCACGCTTCATTGCTGTCACAGATTGCACAATAGCGGGTGAAATGAGATCAATCTCGTGATCAATATCCGCTAATACCTTCACAGCATTGAGAATCAAGGCTGATGAAGCGTGGAGGAACGGTGAGTTGCAACCAGTGACAATCCGTCCATCGGGCAACTCTATAGCCGCAGCACAAACTATTCCGTTTATGCCCTTGTTTCGTTCAATACCTCTCTCGAGAGCATGCTTGGCTGCGGGCACCACGTTACGGTTTTCACTCGACAGCTTGGCCCCCTCCATGATCGAGAGACTCCGCTCGACTGTAACCTTGCTACCGATACCCTGAACATATTCACAGGCCGCCCGATAGTAACGTCTGATGATCTCCTGCTCGCCCGCTTTCCTGACGACCTCATCATCGATGATGCCAAATCCACAACGATTGACCCCCATGTCGGTAGGGCTCTTATAGAGACACTCCTTGCCGGTAATCTTGCTCAATATCCGATTGAGCAGGGGATAGGCTTCCAGATCCCTGGAATAGTTGACGGTAATCTGGTTGTAGGCACTTGCATGGAAGTGGTCGATAAGATTCTTGTCTCCAATATCAGCAGTTGCACTCTCATAGGCAATATTCACAGGATGGTCAATCGGAAGATTCCAGATGGGAAAAGTCTCAAACTTTGAGTAACCACTATGTCGGCCAGCCCTGTAGTCATGGTACATCTGGGAGAGGCAGGTGCCAAGCTTCCCTGAACCTGGTCCGGGACCGGTTACGATAACCACTGGTCGGTCGGTTTCAATGTAGGGATTTGCACCGTATCCTTCATCACTGACAATCAGATCTACATTATTCGGGTATCCATGAGTGGCGCGATGGGTATAGACGGTGATGCCACGTTGCTCAAGAATGTTCTTGAAGTGGACCGAGCCAGGTTCCTCGTCAAATCGGGTTATCACCACACGGGAGACCTTCAATCCCCACTTTGAGAAATCATCAATCATCTTGAACACATCAGTATCATAGGTGATACCGAAATCACTGCGCATTTTTCGTCGCTCAATATCTCCACTATGGATACAGATAATGACATCAATCTGTTCCTTGAGCGACTGAAATACACGCATCTTCACATTAGGGTCGAATCCGGGAAGCACGCGCGATGCATGGTAGTCGAACAGGAGCTTGCCCCCACATTCCAGATAGAGCTTCCCATCACTCTGTTTCACTCGCTCGAGGATATAGTGACGTTGCTCCTCTAGATACTTCTCGTTGTCAAATCCAATTGCACGCACGCTAATTACCCCTTATATTGCAGTTGTTCTGCTATGGTTTCTTTTGTATGTTGGTCAAAAAGTACACCAATAAGGGCCAATGAGAACGGCATGGCAGCTCCAGGTCCTTGACCGGTAACCAACGACCCATCAATAATGAATGACTCGTTCTCAAGAACCAGTCCGGGACAATCTGCTTCGGACCCAGGGTAACCGGTTACTCGCTTACCATCCAACAGACCGGTCTTGCCAAGTACCACTGCAGGTGCTGCACAGATGGCTCCGACCACCCCGCTTTGTGCAGTTTCAATTACTTTTTCCAGTACTTCGTAAGATGCTGCAAGGTTCTTCGCTCCTTGGCCACCGCCGGGAAGCACAATGCAATCGAATGGTTTCTTCTTGCATGCGGATAGGGTGGTATCTGCCTTTACCACGATACCGTGGGAACCTTTCACTGCAAGGGTATCAAGGGATGCCACCGTGACGTTTGCACCACTCCGTCTGAGTAGGTCAATCGGAGTGACAGCCTCCACCTCCTCAAACCCTTCTGCTAAAATTACCAATACTGAGGGAACCATGATAAGACCTCCATTCTTCACAGCGGTTGAATGACACCGCCTTCTCTGCGAGCCTTGCGAAGTAGATCGCAAGCATGGTGCACTATTCGTTCGGTCTCATCCCAACCGATACATGCATCGGTTACTGAGACACCATATTTCAAGGTTGATAAATCTTCAGGAATCT
The DNA here is from genome assembly GCF_003429665.1 of Sphaerochaeta halotolerans. Classification (GTDB taxonomy): domain Bacteria; phylum Spirochaetota; class Spirochaetia; order Sphaerochaetales; family Sphaerochaetaceae; genus Sphaerochaeta; species Sphaerochaeta halotolerans. Next base: position 190,123 of record NZ_QUWK01000005.1, read on the forward strand.
TCTGACATCCCTGTTCCAGATTGCTTTCCAACATAAAGCCACGAATTGCTTTTTCTCCCCAGGATACCTGGTCGATGAGCGAGCGTAGAACTCGTTTCTGTCGTTCGTAATGCTTCCTGGAGTTTGCATGACTGCAATCGATGATGATTGCAGGATTCACCCCCTCCTTCTGCATAAACAACCTAGCATTCTCCACATCATCCTCATAGTAGTTGGGGCTTTGGTCCCCACCACGAAGAATCAAGTGACAACAATCATTGCCGGTTGTCCGGAAAATAGCACTGGCACCTTCCCCATCCATACCAATGAATGAAGCCGGCTGAAGGGCACTCTTGATGGCGTTGATTGCATTATTCAGATCACCACTGGTGCTGTTCTTGAAACCTACAGCTACACTCAAGCCACTGGCAAGGTTGCGATGGATTTGACTCTCGGTTGTTCGTGCTCCAATCGAGGACCAACTCATCAATTCATCAATATACTGCGGAATAATGGGATCGAGGACTTCACAACCTACCGGTAATCCCAACTTGACTATGTCCAGCAAGAGAGATCTGGCAGCCAGAATGCCCCCACCAATATCATAGGAACCATCCATTTTTGGATCGAGGATCAATCCCTTCCAACCACCTACAGTCCGTGGTTTTTCAAAGTAGGTACGCATCACTACAAACATCTCATCCTCAATTTCGCTTGCAAGCTTCTTGAGTTTCTGTGCATATTCGAGCGCTGCATCGGGGTCATGCAGAGAACAGGGACCGATGATTGCAAGCAATCGTTGGTCCCTTCCCTGGATGATATCGTTGACCGTCTGGCGGCTTCGACGAATGGATTCTGCGGTTTTCTCATCAACCGGCAGCAGGGAAACGACCTGCCGCGGCGTAGCAAGTGGTTCAACCTGCCTTATTCTGATATCTACGTTTGCCATGTTGATTATTCCTTTCAGAAGGTATACCACGTCTCCGCGTTAAGGCTCAACCCTTTCCAGATTCCTTTACCGTATCATCCTTGCCTCTGGAGTACAGAAACCGCTTGATCTTCTGGGTTGGAGTCCTCTGGAACGGCTCTTCCTGCAACTTGGCACTGCTGATTCGGCTGAAAGCACTCAATTCCTTATTCACATCTTCGCGGATTTTTGCGATATATTTCAAGGCTTCATCCTTAGCCTCATTGACATTCAGAGCCATCTTTGTGGCAAAAGCCTCAATATCAATCTTGATCAAAGCAGCCAAGCTACCTTGCTCTGGAACGACCAACGATTCAGTTACAAAATCCTGATTGTTTATTACCGACTCAATCAGCTCAGGGTAGATATTCTCCCCTCCACTGCCAAGGATCATGGTCTTGATTCGTCCCTTGATAGAGAGTCTTCCGTGTTTGTCAAGGTAACCAAGGTCCCCTGTCCTGAAATAACCATCTTCGGTGAAACTTACCTTGTTCAGCTCAGGATTGTCATAATATCCTTGCATGACATTAGGCCCCTTCACCAAGATCTCGCCGACACCAGTTTCCGGATCTGGATCTGCAAGTTTGACATCGACATGCTCCACCAATTTCCCGATAACTCCAACGTGATGCTTCTTGGGCTTGCCTCCCGCAATCAAGGGAGCTGTTTCAGTCAGCCCATAGCCTTGTCCATACGGGAACTTTGCATCAGCGAGGAATAGTTCAACCTCTGGGTCAAGAGGAGCACCTCCAATACCAAAGAACTTCAGGTGCCCACCAAAGGTCAACTTCAGCTTCCGTCCAATAGCCTTGCTGATCAACGAACGGGTAAAGGAGTAGCGCATCCATTTTTTTATCTTCTCATTACCCTTGGTAACAGGAAGAACGGCACTACGATATATCTTTTCAATAAGCAAGGGGACAGTCATGACAATCGTTGGCTTGACCTCTTTAAGCGCGGGGAGAAGAATCGACGTGGCAGGGGGTTTGCCAAGGAATACAATCTCACAACCACAGAGCAACTCCAATATTTGCCCGGTAGTAAACTCATAGACATGGCTCACCGGTAGGATTGAGAGCACCTTGGACTTGTGATTAAGGTCAACATAGACATCAGTGGAAATGTCAGCATTCCATACAAGGTTTTTGTGTGTAAGCATTACTCCCTTGCTATTACCAGTCGTGCCACTGGTATAAATCAGGGATGCCAAGTCGTCTTCCTGGGCAAGGGAAGCCTCACGTAGCTTCCTTCCTTTCTCATCAATTTTCCGGTGGCTGATATCCTTACCTGGCGCGGCGGCAAATTGCGTTTTGTCTTCAAGACCCTTTACGATATATGAGGGAATGTGGAAGAGGTCCTCCATCCTTACCAGATAGGAATCATTGGCTTGGACATACCCCTGTACCTTTTCAAAATGCTTGATGTTTACCACTACACCTTTCACCCCAGCATGTTCAAGAATCTGGGTGGTCTCCTTGGTTGAGAAATCCGGGAGGATGGGAACTGCAACACACCCAATAGAAGTAATACCGAAGTATGCAACCATCCAGGTGGGACAGCTCTCCCCCATTACCGCAATTTTGTCTCCACGGGAGAATCCCGCTTCCAGGAGCGTGATGGAGATGGCATCCTTCATCATCTTCAGCTGGGCATAGGTAATCTCACTGCCTTCCTCACGGTAGGTACGTAAGGCAATCCGGCCGCCATTGCGGCTGGCAGTACAATCAACCACTGCATCCATTGTATACTTATTAACGGACTTCATCGTCAGCCCATCTTCGCGTTTGAGTTTTTTTATTCTCTTCAAGGACCATACTTCTGCTTGTTTTTTTTTCATACTTGCACCTCGTTTATTGGTCCATACCACTGATTCTTCCTGCACACCGTAAAGGGAAGGTCAGTTTTAGACTGGACTGCCTTCTCTAGGATTGCAGGATCGTTGTTACATTCAGAGAGATGGATGAAATAGACATGTTCACCCTTGAAGCCGCTCGTACAGAGAAACTGCAAGGCTTGTTCATTGGACAGATGTCCCTGATCTCCTGAAATCCTACGCTTCAACATTGCAGGATAGGGACCGGTTTTCAACATCTGCTCATCATAATTTGCTTCTAAAAATAGAATATTGGCATCACCGGCCAGTAACATTTGCTGTTCACTGGTGACACCCGTATCGGTCAATACCATATAATGGGTATTCTGATGCATGATATACCACCCCACAGACCCCCCACTGTCGTGGCTTGTTTCAAAACAGAACAGGGAGAAGGAGCCGACTTCAACAAGCTCTGAGGTACAGACTGTTTGCAGTCTTCCCATTGGAATACCCAGCTTTTCCATCAACAAAGATTGCTCTGAGACCATAGCATCGTGAGCGTAAACAGGTATGGGTAGTCTTCTGGAGAGTACGCCAACGCCCCGTGCATGGTCTGGATGGAGATGGGTGAGAAATACTGCCTGCACTGAAGAGAGTGGCACAGAGAATCGTTGGAGACGTCTGGTGAGTTCGATGACGCTGTAGCCCTGGTCGATCAAGAGAGAGACCGTACCATCGGTAAAAAGATAACTGTTTCCATTGGATCCGCTGCCCAGAACCGCATAACGAACCATCAGAGTGCTCCCCATGCTGTCAGTACCGCAGGATCATACCCAAGGTGCACCTTGCCCTTGCATCGAAGCACCGGTGTTTTCAACAGCTGGGGATGTGCCACCAACTCTTCAGCTGCATCATAACTTCTCCAGGCATATCCTTCTTTAATAAAGTAGGCACTTGCTTCATCCAGCAGGTCTTCTGCGCTATACGCGCTAAAAAGCGAACGCCACTCTCCATCGGAGAGTGTACGTTGTCCCAAGTCAACAAACTGGAATGCAAGGTTGCGCTCCTTGCAACTCCTGATTGCCTTTGCTGTCTCTTTGCACTTTTTTGTTCCGATAATCTGAATCATGCCTTCCCCTGTTGTCTCACTACATCTTCATAGTATAGTAGACAGGGTAAAAAGGCAAGAAACCAGACAGATTGCTGAAATATGTCAACTCACAAAGAGTTCATCGATTTCACGTCGATAGAGGCGGTTGATCTCAAATCGCTTCAGTTCCTGTTTCGCACTCAACTCTTTCCCCACCTCAAAACTCTTTGCCAGGAGTTTGAAGCGCACAATATGTTCGAAACTCTTGAACCCCTGCTTGCTGTTTATGATATCGCCAATGGTTTGTTCAATGAGGTTTTTGACTTCCTGCATCTGGTACATTTTGTCTGCAAGATAGGGAATGCCCTTCTCTTTGAGGTACTCCTCGATGCGTTGCTTGTTGAGCACAATCAAGGCTCCCAAGTATTTCTTATCCTGTCCCAGTACGATGGCCTGTTCAATGTACTCACTTTCACAGAGTTTTGCTTCAATGGGCACAGGTTCAAGGTTTTCTCCACCTACCAGGACAATGGTGTCCTTCGCTCTTCCGCTGATAGCAAACTCCCCACGGTGGGTCCAGATACCCAAGTCTCCTGTATTGAGCCAACCGTTTTCATCCAGCACCAACCGGGTAAGGTCGGGACGCTTGTAATATCCCTGCATCACTTGTGGACCACGAACCATGACCACGCCCTTCTCTCCAGGTTTGGCTTCCTGTCCATGTTCTGTGACAATGCGGACTTCCGTTCCTTCCAATGGACTTACGGTGCGTTTCACCCCATGAATCAAGTGACGTACTGCTACCACAGGAGCACTCTCGGTCAATCCATAACCATCAAGCAACTTCACGCCTATTGAAGCGAAGAAGGTATCGACACCTGCACTAAGCGACCCACCACCGCTGACACCGGCGATGAAATTTTTGCCCAATTTCTGTTTGACTTTGGAAAATACCAAATGATCTCCCAACCTATACAGTGGATAGAGCAGCAACATTGGCAGCAGTCCGACAGCTGCATCAAGGAAACGGCTATGCTTCTTGAATGTTGCAACTTCGCCCATCACGAGTTCCCTGCTTCTACTGTACATGCCGGCAATCTTGATAAAGAAGGAGAACATCCCTTTTGCCACAGGACTTTTGTTCTTCATGCTGGCAAACACTCCTCCCTTGACGGCTTCCCAGATACGGGGGACGGAGCCCATCCAATGAGGATTCACTACCACAAGGTCGGCAAGTAGGATTGAACCCAGTGGTTTGGAGTAAGCCACCGTTGAGGCATTGGCGATAATGACATACTGCAGGATTCGTTCGAAGGAGTGCCAAACGGGAAGCACACTGAGCCACCGCTGGCCAGGGGCTAACTTCTTAATCAACTTGGGGACGGCCTCCAGCTGATAGGCAAAGTTGCTATGGGTAAGCATAACTCCCTTTGGATCACCGGTGGTACCACTGGTGAAAATAATCGTTGCAATCTCCTCACTATTTCCTTTCTCTCGTTCGTTTTCCACCTGTTTGGCAAGTGCTCGGTTATTCAGCAGTGCCCTACCCTCATCCACGAGGTCCTGGTAACAGAGGATCTCAATCCTGGTGGCAGCAGCTGCCTCATCGCGTTGGATGTGAGTAAATTCACGATCCATGACGATCAAGTGCTGTAATTTGGGTAGGTTCTCGGAAATATTCAGAATCTTACGTAACTGTACAGTGTTCTCAACAAAACAGAACGATGCTTCTGTTACAGAGAGAATGAAGCTTACTTCATACGGCATTGCATCCCGCCCACGAGGGACATCAGCAGCACCCAGGCTGAGAATGGCCAAGTCACTGGCAAGCCATTCACGGCGGTTGTCACTGATCAAACCAACCAAGTCTCCGCGTTTGACACCATGCTTCATCAAGCTGGCAGCAAGACTGTTCACTTCGCTATACAAGTCAGAATAGGAAATCGACTGAAAAATGCCGTTCTTGTCCTTGCTCATCTGGACAGTATAGGCAGGATACTGTGTAACAATCTCTGCAAATATCTGGGGTATGGTTTTATACATAATGACCTCCATGTATGGTACTAGTTATTTTATATACACATTTTCATAATTTGTCAATCTGTCAGAATAAATATAAACAAGACCTTCTCCTGTATTGTGGAGAAATTCACCCCAACGATGCCTATTCAACCAGAAATGTCATGATTCTTGACTCTTTATGGGGAAACAAATCATAATGGCGCAATATGACAAGGAGAGACTTTCCCATGAAAGAACGAATTTCTACATTGCTCAAGAGAGAACCACAGGCTGAATTTGTTGTGGCAGAAGGCTGGGTAAGGACCAAGCGAGATAGTAAGAATGTATGCTTCCTTGAGGTCAATGATGGTTCGTGTCTGAAAGGACTGCAGGTTGTCATTGACAAGGAACAACTCTCTGATGCCTCAATACTCAACGAGATTACGACCGGTTGCTCAGTCATCTGCAAAGGGCCCATCGTTTCAAGTGCCGGGGGAAACCAAGCAGTTGAGATGGCAACCACCGATGTCCAGGTAGTAGGTCCTTGTCCGGTGGATACCTATCCGCTCCAGAAAAAACGCCATAGCATTGAGTATCTCCGTGAAATTGCTCACCTCAGGGCAAGAACCAACCTGTTTGGCGCAGTGGCACGTGTGAGAAATACCTTGAGCTATGCTGTACATACGTTTTTCCAGGAACATGGGTTCTCCTATGTAAACACCCCGATCATCGGAGCAAGTGATTGTGAGGGAGCAGGCGAACAATTTCTGGTTACCACCCTTGATCTGGACAACATTCCTCGCAATGAACAAGGTCAGATTGACTACTCGAAGGATTTCTTTGGCCGCCAGGCCTTCCTTACCGTAAGTGGTCAGCTGGAAGGCGAAACCTATGCAATGGCACTGAAAAACATCTATACCTTCGGCCCTACCTTCAGAGCAGAGAATTCCAATACCAAACGGCACCTCTCTGAGTTCTGGATGGTAGAACCTGAGATGGCATTCTGTACGCTTGAAGGCAATATGGAAGTAGCTGAAGCGTTCCTTAAATACTTGTTCAAAACAGTGTTGGAGGAGTGCGCAGAAGATATGGCTTTCTTCAGTAAGTTTGTGCAATCAGGGGTACAGGAAACACTCAAGGCCATTGTTGAAACACCGTTTGCCCACCTGACCTACACTGAGGCGATTGAGGAACTTTCAAAGCACAACGACACGTTTGAATTTCCTGTTTCATGGGGCAGTGACTTGCAGAGTGAACATGAGAAGTTCCTTACCGAAGTGGTATGCAAGAGACCTGTTATCGTGACTGACTACCCCAAGGAGATCAAGGCTTTCTACATGAAACTGAATGAGGATGGAAAGACTGTTCGTGGTATGGATGTCCTGGTTCCCCGCCTCGGGGAGATTATCGGCGGTAGTGAACGTGAATCCGATCTTGCCACATTGACCAAACGAATGGAGGAGCTCGGCCTCAATCTTGATGATTATTGGTGGTATCTCGATCTGAGAAGATTTGGCACCGTGCCTCACGCCGGTTTCGGACTTGGATTCGAGCGCTTGGTACAGTACGTCACCGGTATTGCAAACATACGGGACGTCATTCCGTATCCTAGGGCTCCCAAACTGGCGGACTTCTAACCTCAAGGCGGCTTCAAGCCGCCTTTTCTAATGATACAGAGAAAACAAGGCCCAGACGATCAATTGACTGGTGGTGTGGACACCACTCTTGAGAAACAGATGCTTCTTGTGGGCGATGACTGTCGACATTTTGATCCCCAAGACAGAAGCAATCTGACGGGTGTCCTGCCCACTCACCATCAACGTGAGCACCTGATTTTCTCTCTTGGTCAGAACAACAGGGTGTTCATTGACTCCATCATTGGGATGCGGACCAGAGAGAAACCTGCCCAGCATCATCTCAAGGAGCGGTTCACTGCAAGTAAGGGAGAGCACAATTGTACTCTGGTCCTCCAGCAAGGAACACATCATTTTCATCGGTTTTGGACAGAAGATAAGAAGATTCTGGGATGAAAGTCTTCGTTTCATTTGTACAGCTGAAGGAAGATCAGAGCAGTAACAAATATAGTTTCTGCTCTCATTGCCTGCGGGGACCGCACCAAGATGGTACACTTGCAGTCTCAGCTGCGGATAACTGGCGAGCCTACTAAGCATTCTTTCCCGTTCAAACGTATTATGGTAGAGCAAGATTGTTTCATGGTTCATGTTCTCCTAAGAAGAGACATCAGGAATATTGCTTCAGCATACTGGTAAGCAATGCATCGAACGAATCACTGAAAGCCTTGGTCTGCTTCCCATTCATTCTGGAGTGTTGTTCACTGAAAATACCCAATTCCCTAAACTCCGTCATGGTATTTCGGATGGAGAGTCGCTCTGCCATATTCTCTTTGGTATAGGTGTTCCCCCTGTCATCAAGCACAGTAATGCCCTTCTCTACCAAGCGACCAGCAAGAGGAATGTCGTGGGTAATGGCAATGGCGGGTGGTTCAGCATGGTCGACGATCCAGTCATCTGCACTATCATCACCCTTCTCCACCTGTACCTGGTTGATGGAGCTCTTTATTTCCCTAAGAGACGATTGATCATCTAATCCTTGTTTCTTAGCCTCATAACGCAAGGCATTGGTGTGCTGTTGGTAGGCTTGCTCCACATCCTTGAGTACACGGTCTGCAACAAAGTAGACCGAGAGGTTTCGTCGAACTACTGCCTTGAGAATAATCTGTCTTAGGTTTCGCGGACAGGAGTCTGCATCTACATAAAGGGTGAACATGCCTCCAGCCTACCGCAAAATGCAGGGTTTTGTCACCCACGGGAGAAGAAACCGTCACAGCTACCCCGCCTGCACTACAGGCTATGGTGTTCATCTGCGAAGGAGTGTAACTCCGGAAACAGAGACAGAGAGGAATTCGTATATATAAGGCAAGAGAAGCAGTTGCCTTCCTTTTTCACTTCCACCCGAACAATGACCATATCGAAGGTCGATTCCTCCAAGCTAATGCTCATACAATCGGGAAGGAGGTGGACAGAAGGTTCTCCTTGCCTCCCATAAGGTTACTCAAGGCCATGGTAAAGTTCCAATGAAAGGTATCAATACCCCGGACTCAAGAGGCGTTGCCTCCTTTTCCGCCCCAAGGGACGAGGTATCTCACCTTGCTTTCCCGGCACTCGCTCCAGAGAGGAACCTTCCTGCTGATTCCTTTCCTCTCGCTCCGTTGGGGAATAAGGCAGTTCTTGGTATTCTAGGTGAAATTCGATTTGCACACCGAACATAATGAAGACGTCCTCGAGAAGGACGCCTTCATTACTATAGGTTCTACTTTGCTCTGGCTAACTTTTCAGGAGGCTGTTGCTCAGTTGCACTCTCCATATACTCCTTTCTCCAGATTGGCTCAGTAAGTTCACTAAGCCGTTCATCGTATGCCACAAGTTCCCTATAATAGGTTTCATCTGAGAGAATATCCTCTGCTGTTTTATTCTCGCCATGCGCATCACTGGTTAGGATATTTGCTCGGAAATTTGCATAATGGTCACGTATGGAACAGGGCATGAGCAGGTTATCAACATTCTTTGCATCTGTTAGCTGGCTACCTTTTTGCCAGGATCTGCCGCGACGCATCATGTCAGACATGAGGGCATCTCCGACATGCTTACCTTCAGCAAAAAGTCGTTTTACGTTGTCAATGGTATAGGGTACGAAAACACATGGCATGATATCTCCATTCCAATTAATGTAGAGATAACCGCCTTCTCGCCCGTACGCAATGCATCCCCGTGTGAGCACTCCACTATTCCAGAAATCGGCCATCGGATAGCGTTTTTTCGCCATCAAGGATTCCCATTTGCGGTAGAGTTTGACACGTGTTTCCGGATCAGGCATAAGCTCGAAAACCTCTTTTCCGCGTCCTATCGGCATAAGCTGGAACTGCCACATAAATGAGGCTCCCAGCTTGTCAAAATAGGTTTCATAAAACTCATCAGTAAGAAGGAGATCAGCATTTTTGCTCGTACTGGTGACAGAGACGATAAACGGCATACCCACATTCCTCAGGGATTCCATGGCAGAAAGAATTTTCTTGTATACTCCTCTTCCTCGACGCTCATCGGTCTCTTTCTCAAATCCTTCGACGGATATTGCAGGTACTCCATTTCCAAGCTTTTCTAGTTTTTTTGCCATTTCATCATCAATAAGTACGCCGTTTGTGTAGAACATGAAGAAGGTGTCCGGATGACTCTCGAAGAGATCGAGAAGCGTCTTCCCCTTGTCTTCATACATCAACGGCTCACCTCCGCTGATAACAACGAAGCGATTGCCTGCATCTTGTTCCAGCTCAGTAACAATTTGGTCTACAGTCTCAAACGGCAATGATGGAGTAGAAGCTCCGTTACTGGAAGCATAACACCCTTCACAGTTCAGGTTGCAACGCTGAGTCGGCGAAATGACGGCAAAGCTTGGTGGATTTGTCTGATATGTTTTTCGATACTCGGCAACTTTTTTCTCCCGTGCTTCCCTTCGTCCAGTAGCGAAAGCACCATCGATCAAAGCCACAGACAGACGATCAATCACATGCTTTGAGATATACCCCTTGTTGATGTTCTCAACTGCCCTAGACAACAATGAAGAAGCCCACTCATATCTCTTGTACGCTACAGCAGGAATGTCATCTTCACCGCTTGCTACAATCGACTCATAAAACATGCTGTCAAGCTTTTTAACAACCTGCTTTTGAACAATTTTGTTTGAAACGGCCAACCGTGTTACCATTTTGGCAGCTCTTGAATTATTCATAAAACCCTCCTTAAGAGTAAATTTATTGCTTCATAACAGCGACTTCAGGTTTGAAATTAATGGAAAGAAGATAGGATACAGAACGCTGCAGCTTATGCTTTGCCTCTTCCAACGAGGTGTTATAGGCATTAAGCAGTGCACCATCTACAATAAGACGAATTGCATCTACCAAGCCCGCTATAGTTTGGCGGGGAGTTAATTGTCCTTCTTTTATGCCTTGCTGCACCACTGTTTTTAGGGATTCAACCCACAACTTGTTATAATCATCCTGAAGTTGCAGCAGACGCTTATTCTGATGTATGGCAGAAACAATAGTCAGATATCCCTCAGCACCAGTATGCTGATAATTACCGCACTGATCCACTTCATACAGTGGTGAAAGTGGAAGGTACATGATTTTCTGGATTTTTGATTGAAAATTTCCAGGACCCGATACAATATCCGGCAACTCTTGGAATTGCTTGAAGAAATAGGTTTTCACCACCTCCTCAAACAAATCCTCTTTACTATTGAAGTAATGATAGAGCGCACCACGGGAAACACCGGCTTTATCGATGATACGGTTAATACCAACGCGATAACCCTCAGTTACAAACAATTCAAAAGCGGTAACAATAATCTTTGTTTTGCTTTGTTTCTTCTTCATAACATACCGACCTTCCTGTTTTTATTGTAGGACATGAAATTTTAATCGTCAACCTTAAAAAATAGAATTTACGGCAATGCCCCATACCGCTTTTCTCCAAACCCACCACAGTAAAACGGTTGCTGTTTGAAAAAAGTACCACCCATGTCTGCTAGCCGCTCACAGGATACCCGTATCTTCAAAGAGCTCAAAAGGAATTCGTAGTCAGAATAGAACGTGGGATTCCTTTCCCCTGGTTTACAGCAACAAACACAAGGCAAATCAGCTCAATGCGTAAGCCGCTTATTTCCCAAGTTTTTTTTGTGCGTACTACCAGACATTTCTATTTTTATGCGATTGTCGTGTTACTGAAGCTCTGATGAAACAGCCAACGTTCATTGATGGGATATTCCTGATGCATTTTATGCCTCATCACCTCTGCATAGCAGGGCAAATGGACCCAAGCAAGCGCCAATGCTTGAAACTGAGAGCCCTTTTGTTCTATGGTTAAGAAATCCAGAGACCAAATGAGAGAGGAGTTCAGCATGGATATTTCCCCTTTGCAGAGAGTACGTTATGCCTATCAACCCAAGCTACCCGCAATTTTGAGGGAGAGCATCACCAAGGTAGCCCCCCAGAAGGGAGAAGCTACCAGTGCACAGTCTGATGCAGATCGGATCAAGGCACTCTTTCCCAACACATACGGACTTCCCAGAGTTTCGTTCTTGTCCGGAGTGAATACGGATATCAGCAAGAAGCGGAACGTGGGAGTAATCCTCAGCGGTGGGCAGGCTCCTGGTGGACATAATGTCATCAGTGGCATTTTCGATGCACTGAAGGCAGCCAATAGGGAGAACACATTGTATGGGTTCAAGGGTGGGCCTTCCGGTATTCTGGAAGACTCCTACCGTATTATCGATGAAGAATATCTTGCTGCATTCCGCAACACCGGTGGGTTTGACATTATTGGAAGCGGGAGAACCAAACTTGAGACTGAAGAGCAGTTTGAAGTCTGCGCACAGGTATGCAAAAACCATGAGATTGATGCATTGGTCATCATCGGTGGAGATGACTCAAACACCAATGCAGCAGTCTTGGCTGAGTACTTCCTTGCAAAGGGCCACGGCATCCAGGTAATTGGCTGTCCCAAGACCATCGACGGGGATCTGAAGAACGAATCCATTGAAATTTCCTTTGGATTCGATACCGCTACCAAAACCTACAGCGAATTGATCGGCAACATTGAGCGAGATGCCAACAGTGCAAAGAAGTACTGGCATTTTATAAAGCTTATGGGCCGTTCTGCAAGTCATATTGCCCTGGAGTGTGCGCTGGAGACCCAGCCCAACGTCTGCTTGATTAGCGAGGAAGTTGAGGCCAAGGAGCAGAGCCTTGTGAGCATTGTGGATTACATTGCGAAGATTGTTGCAGAGCGTGCAGAAGATGGAAACAACTTTGGTGTGGCTCTTATTCCTGAGGGATTGATTGAATTCATTCCTGAGATCAAGGTCCTGATCAGCCAGATCAACAATCTCCTTGCAAAGGAAGAGAAAGCATTCAACAAGATTGCTGACGGCAGTGAACGCATTGCCTTTGTTGCAGAGCGACTCAGCAAGGAAACAGCCAAGGTATTCACTATTCTTCCGGAAGAAATTCAGAAACAGCTCTTGATGGACCGAGACCCGCATGGGAACGTACAGGTCTCCAGGATAGAGACTGACAAATTGCTTGCACAAATGGTGGAAGAGAAGCTTTCAGGCATGAAGAAGGAAGGCACCTATACAGGCAAATTCAGTTCCATGACCCACTTCTTTGGATATGAAGGCCGTTGCGCATTCCCGACCAACTTTGATGCAGACTACTGCTACAGCCTTGGATACAATGCTTTCCTGTTGATCGGCAGTGGTCTCTCTGGGTATCTCTCATCAGTTACCAACCTTGCAGCACCTGCCGAAGAATGGAAGGCCGGTGGTATCCCCATCACCATGATGATGAACATGGAAGTACGTCATGGAGAGGACAAGCCTGTTATCAAGAAAGCCTTGGTGGAACTTGACGGTAAGCCTTTCCAGTACTTTGCTGAGCATCGTGATAAGTGGGCCCGCGAGACCTGTTACACCTACCCAGGTGCAGTACAGTACTTCGGCCCGGCAGAGGTCTGCGACCTCACCACGGTTACCCTCGCATTGGAACAGACTAGGTAACCTATCCAACAATACAAGGTTACCCCGGATTGCCATGTGGTGATCCGGTTTTTTTCTTTTCAGTCAATGCAACGAATTCTTCCCTTCCCCTCACTCTTTGCCTGGTAAAGTCGCTTGTCTGCCGCTTCCAACAATCCCTCGCTGGTAATGCCATCATCAGGGGAGAAAGCGACTCCCATACTCAGGGCAAAGGCAAGACTACAATCGTTCAAGGGAACAGAAATATGGGAAATGGATTCATGCATGCGGACACAGGTTTCATATTGGGTGCACCCCCTAAGTATGATGATGAACTCATCCCCTCCAAAACGGCCTATCAGGTCGTCACGTCTCAGGTGCTCTTTCAACTTGGAAACCAGGGTAAGCAGTGCCTTGTCGCCAATGAGGTGGCCATGGGTATCATTGAGCTGTTTGAAATTATCGATATCAAGTAGTGCAAGTGCAAAGGGTTTCCCCCCCTTCAATTCATTCTGCAATTGAACGAGGAGCTCCCGTTTGTTCAGAAGACCGGTAAGGCTGTCTGTATGGGAACGATGCATGAATGTCTGCAGACGGATTTGCCTGAGATAGCTCAATACTCCTGCACCCAGGGAAACCAAGGTACCCAGAATCGTATACAGGAAAAGGAGTGTTTCACCGCTGTACCATGAATCTACAGGGGCAATTTCCATATTCCAAGTCAACAGCGAGTAGGAGAACATCATGGAAACCGGATTGTTCTCCTGTAAGCTCTCAACACCCCATGTGTAATTCTCATCCCCTCCAAGGTGGGAGAATGAGAAATGATATTGGTATTGCTCAGAGAGGTCTTCAAGACCTGCACCAAGGAGGAATGACTCCATGTCAAAATATAAGCTCAATAGTCCCCAAGCTTGCTTGTTCTCTACCATGAGTGGGTAGCGAAATACGAGATAGGGTTTCCCATCATCCAGATACAGGGGACCGTCTATGGTAACTGAGCCTTGTCTCATGGGGTGTTCAACATGCTGGCGATACAGGGGAAGGGTTTTCAGGTCGAATCCAACGTGACGCCCACCTCCCTCTGGATATTGATCTATGATAAGACCATCCATTGCGAGGGTGGCAAAGCTAAAGGACTGTTTCTCTGCTTCCAATACAGTGAGATACGAACTAAAATCTTCCAGATTTGGCACAGTCCCCTCGCGCAAGCTCTCCTCAAGTCGCAGACCATAGAGGGTAGTGAACATCTCCTGGTTTCCAAGCAGCAGAAACAAATTCTTACGTAGGTTTAGAAGTTCTGCCTGGGCACGTTGCTTTCGCTCTTCAATGTACTGTGACTTCCAACTAGAGTAGAGCCCATAGGTAGTAAGCAATAAGAGCAGGGTCAGAAGAGCTGCCAGTGCAAAAGCCTTTAAACTCCATTGCAACTTTGCATTAGCCTTCATATCCAGCATTCATACTCCCTCAAGAAATCGTTCCACTTGGGCAAACTTAGAATTTCTTCTTGCAGTATAGGATCCTTATTTGCAAGCCACAAGAGAAGAAGGCAACAATTCCGCCCCACTCACAATACGACTGTGCTATACTCAGCTCTGGAGGTTTACCCAACATGCAAACACTCAATTTGAATGGAATCTGGCGTTTGAGCCCCTTGGATAGCAAAGCAATTGCCCCACATTGCTCGTATTTTACAGAGCATGAATATATTCCTTGTACGCTCCCTGGCGACATTCACTCAGCCCTTCTGGACGCTGATGTAATAGCAGACCCCTATGTTGGCCAGCAGGAACTGGACATACAGTGGGTTGGACAACACGACTGGGTACTGAGCAAGACATTTTTCATAGAGAAGTCAGTACTTGCTGAGGGAAGTCCCATTCTTACCCTCAAGATGGCAGACACCATCATCACTCTTCATCTCAATGGGGAAGAAGTCGGCAGCACTGACAACCAGTTCCGTCGTTGGCGTTTTGATCTGGGAGGAAAACTCAAGGCAGGAGAGAACACCCTTAATCTGACCTTCACCAGTGCGGAGAAGAAAGCCACGGAGGTGGCAGAAACACTCCCCTACCCAATTCCCTACTCTGAGTATCCGGTCAGTGCCAAGCACCGAAACCTGGTACGCAAGAGTCAGTGCCACAGTGGTTGGGACTGGGGTCCTTGCATTCTTGCCATGGGTGTCTACGAACCGATTGAACTCTCCTTCATTGATGAAGGAATCATCGAACAGGTGAACTGTGAAACCAATAAACGGGGAACAGACCAATGGGACGCAGTAGTGAGAGTCATCTACAACGCAAAACAGGAGCAAAGCCTCCCATGCAGTGCCACGCTTGCTGGTGTGGAACAAACAGGGAAAGCCAAGATGAAGCAAGGTCTCAACAGGATAGAGTTCCGCCTTCAATGTAAGCAGGTGAAACAATGGTGGCCTAATGGTGAAGGGAAGGCAACGCTTTACCCCCTGCAATTGAAGATTGGGACTCAAAAGGTAGAAAAACGAATTGGGTTCAGAACCTTGCAGGTAAGGACTGAAACAGAACGAGATGGTGGCAAGCCAATGGTATTCAACGTCAACGGACGCGATATCTTTGCTAAAGGTACCAACTGGATTCCTCTCGATGCTCTTCCGAGCCGTTTGACAGCCGACCGCTATGAGTATTTGTTGCAGTCCTGTGTTGATGCAAACATGAACATGATCCGCGTCTGGGGCGGAGGGCTGTATGAAAAGGATGTGTTCTATAACCTTTGTGATGAGAAGGGACTTCTTGTTTGGCAGGACTGCATGTTCAGCTGTTCGATGTACCCTTCTAACCCGGAATTTCTTGCCAGTGTAGAAGCAGAGCTCCGCTATCAGGTGCCAAGACTGAAGGATCATCCAAGCCTTGCCCTCTGGTGTGGAAACAATGAGGACCTCGGTGCCATCTCCTGGTACGAGGAGTCCCGCAAGAACCATGTTCGCTACGTCATCGATTACGACCGCCTCAATGAGGGAGTGGTAGGAAGGGTTATCAAAGAACTCGATCCCCAGAGGCAGTGGTGGCCGAGCAGTCCGAGTGCAGGAGAAAATGACTACTCGGACAATTGGCATGATGACAGCAAGGGAGATATGCACTTCTGGTCAGTTTGGCATGAAGGAAAAAGCTTTGAGGAGTACTACTCCATCAACCCACGCTTTGTAAGTGAATTCGGCTTCCAGAGCTTCCCGCTCCTGGATACCATAAAGAGTTATGCCACAGAAGAGATGTGTAATCTTACCAGCAAGGTAATGGAACACCACCAGAAAAACCCGCGGGGCAACTCCATCATTATGGAAAACTTCACCAGGTACTACCGCTTCCCTTCTTCCTTCGCCCAAATGCTCTACCTCTCACAGGTACAGCAGGCAAAAGCGATGAAGATGGCGATCGAGTATTGGAGAACCACCATGCCCCACTGCATGGGAGCGCTGTACTGGCAACTGAATGACAATTGGCCTGTTGCCTCTTGGTCCTCAATAGATTATTGGGGAAATTGGAAACTGCTCCACTATGCAGCAAAACGATTCTACAGTCCTGCCCTCCCCATCGCCTTCATGAAGGAAGATGGCATAGTAGAGGTCTACGTGGTAAATGATGGGCCGAAAGAGATCAAGGATGCAAAACTCTCGGTTAAGTTCTGTACCTATGAAGGGAAGAAACTGAGCAAGATGGAATACCGTATGGATTGCAAGGCAAAAAGCAGCACGCATATGTGTACCATCAACCTCCACAAAAAACGGAATATAGACAGGGAGAATACCTTCATCTATCTCAAGCTCAAAAGCGATGAGCTTTACATCGAAAACCAACTGATGCTAGAAAAGCCAAAACGAAGCAACCTGAGGAATCCTGAGATTAAGAAGGAAGTAACCAAAACAGCTGGAGGTTTTTCTGTCACGGTACGCTGCACCTATCCTGCTTTCGAGGTAGCCCTGGAGGCTGAGGGCATCAGCGGTGTATTCAGCGACAACCTGTTCGCAATCCGTCCTACTGCACAGAAGATTGTAACGTTCAAGACACGGGGTGAAGTCACTCTGGAAGAATTCAAGAAAAAACTGAAAATCTATGACCTCTGGAGCAGCAGTCACTAAAACCCTTTTCACCCCTGCTGAAAAGCAGGGGTATGATTTACTTCACCGTTGATCTCTACCATATTCATACTCGAGCCACATAGAAAATACAGCAGGGATGATGTAACAACAGGGGAGCCTCACGGCTCCCCCATTACATTGTATGCTTAAGAAACTTACTGGTTTTTCTTCCAGCTGTCCCAAGCCTTCTGGACTTCAGATGCAACCTGTGTAGGACTCTTGTCTCCAAGACCGATTTCCTGCAAACCAGTATTGATAACATTGTAGACATCACTATGCAAGACACCATCGATAACCGGGGTAATCGGCGTGTATGCAGCATAGTACGCAGCTCTCTTGGCAATGAACGGTTCAAGATTCCTCTCTTCTACAACCTTTTCAACATCAACCTTAAGGTTGGAGGGGAAGGAAGCACCAGTGGTCAGGCGGTAGGTCTGGACATACTCACCCTGCAAGTATTTGATCAATCTCCAGGCGGCAGCTTCCTTGGCAGAGCCAGCAGGAATGTTTGCACTCATGCCCCAGCCAGTTCCTACAACACCACTGTTGGAGTTCTTGATAACTTCACCAGGAAGGTTGGGAATGACCATGAGCTCAAAATCTTTCTGCTGGGACTCTGGGCTGATAAGCGCCTTGCCAGTGGTGATATCAGTCTGGAAGGATGCAGTGGACCAATCGCCATCAATGTAGAAGGCAGCTTTTCCGCTTGCGAAACTACCACGTGAGGAGCCATAGGGGCTGCTCAAGCTGTTTCTGTTGATCATTCCAGAGCGGTACATATCGTCAATCAATGCAAGAGACTTTACGAACCAGTCGTCAGTGAAATCGATTTTACCCGAAGAGAGCTGATCATACCAATCAACACCACCATAGCGTCCGACTACCATGGAGAAGAGACAGCTCTGCATCACCCAAGCATCCATGTTGTCCATGGCGATCAGATCGATACCTTTTGCCTTCAACGGCTTTACCATTGCCTTCATCTCGTCATAGCTCTTGGGAATATCAAAACCATTCTCACGAAGCACCTTTGCATTCACATAGAGCATGTGTGTAGTGGTGATACCGTTGGGAAGCTCCGCAAGATATCCTGCGAACTGGGGAGCAATAGTTGCCGGGTTGTAATCGTCAACCAAACCATCCTTCTCAAGGAACGGCATCAAGTCCTTCACGCTGTGTGTGGTATGCAAGCTGGTGGAACGACCACTGGGCCACATGTACAGAACATCAGGAAGTTGGCCACTCGCAACATAGGCCTCAGTCTTCTGATGGAAAGGCTCGTTGAACAGATCCTCACGTACCAATTTGATGTCTGGATTCTCTTCCTCGAATTTGTCCCAAACCATCTTGATCTCATTGGCACTGTTTGGTTCAGACATGTCAATGTAGTTCAATACGGTAAGCTCTACTTTCCCAGATGCGGATGCATCTTCCCTGGTACCTTGTGCAAAAACTGATGTTACTACCATCAGCAGCGCAAGCGCCAATACGGAAATTTTCTTTAAACCAGTCATTTCTACCTCCTAATGACTTTTCCTACTTTCCTGCGGCAGGTCTCTCCTCCCGCTCGGTTCTTGTTTCACCACACCATAATCTAGATGTGGAGCAACCACTATTCTTTAGTTCATACTTTGTACAAACTAATGGTACCATCACTATCGACAGCTGTCAAACAAATCCATCTGTCAGCCTTTCACCGCGCCTGCGGCTACCCCTTTGGTAATTTCCTTGCGGAAGAACATATAGAAAAGCAACATTGGAATCAATCCAATCATCAATGCAGCGAATTGCTTTCCAAAGTCACTGCTCAGTGCTCCTGCAAACTTCTGTACGCCAACCGGCAGGCTCTTCAGCGCATCACTGCTGGTGAGGATGTTGATCAACATGAACTCATTCCAAGTTCCAGTGACCGTGAGGATGGCAACGGTCACACCGACCGGAGCCGCCATGGGAACGATGATTGATATGAATATCTTCATGTAGGTTGCCCCATCGATACGTGCAGACTCAACCAATGCCGTAGGAATGGCCTTAATATATTCAGTCCCCAAATAAATGCCCATCGGCATCGCTATACCAATATAGGGGATGAGAACACCAAGACGAGAGTTGTATAACCCCACCCAGTTGATGATCAAAAAGAGCGGTACCATGATGGACTGCAGGGTAAGCAACAGCCCAATAACAAAGGAACCATGAATATACTTGGTTGCCTTGTTGGGAATCTTTGCAAAGGCAAATCCAGCCATAAAGGAGAATATCAGTGTTGCCACCGTGGTAATACCGGTGTAGATGATGCTGTTGAGAATCAAAATGGGAAACTTTCCTCTGACCCAGGCATCTTTGTAGTTGACCAAGACCCAATCCCTGGGTATCCCTAGCTTGTTCAACTGGAACTCGGTAGTGGTTTTAAAGGAGTTCATCGCCAGCCAAAGCAGGGGATAGATTGCCATGACGGTAAAGAAAATCATAACGGCATAGGTTAATCCCAAGTTGATTTTAGCTCGGGTTGAGCGGGTATCTTTGACATCTCGCATGATTATTCTCTCCCCCCAAACTTACTCTCAGCCCACTTGGTCAGGCCGATAAGAACAAAACTGATGATTACCATCACAGTACTGATCGCATTGGCCAAGGGATATCTCGGAGCTCCCTTGAAGGCTTTATCGAACATGTAGATGGAAAGTACACTGGTACGGTTGGCCGGCCCTCCAGCGGTCATGACGAAAATCAGATCGAAACTCTTCAACGATCCGCTGATTGCGAGAATTGCCGTGGTTACCAATACCCCTGAAAGTGCAGGAAGAATAATGTAACGAAGCGTCTGCCCTTCAGTCGCACCATCAATACGAGCTGCTTCAATGACTGCGCTATCAATTTTCTGAAGATTTGCAATAAAAATAATCAGGTACATACCGGTATACATCCAGAGTATCACAAAGAGAACCGGTAGCATTGGATGGTTGCTTATCCCATATTCATACTGAGGATTGAAGAGTCGTACCAGTTCAGGGAATGCACCATAGGGGGCAAAGAAGGATTTCCAGAGAATACCAATGACAACAGTCGATATGACGGTAGGCAGATAGATCATGGTCTGGAAGAAATCCGCGAATTTCACAATTCCACGGTATAATACATAGGCAAGAAAGAATCCAAGGGGGATTTGGCCGAATACAGAGACCAGGACAATCCACATGTTGTTCTTCAATGCCAGATAGAAATATTCATCGGCGAAAAGGTTCTGATACCACTTGAATCCTACCAGATGTACCGGTTTGCCACCGAAAAGCTTACCGCCGCTATAATCACTCAAACTAAGAAAAATTGAAAAAATCGTGGGGAATGCCATAACTGAAATGTAGACGAGAAAACCAGGAAGCACCAAGGTCCAGTAGGCCCTTCTCTGCTCCCGTTTCGCATCTGCCAGCGTATGTGCTTTAGGCATGTATAACCTCCATTCTTGGTTTTTCATACGTTTTTTTCATAGGATAGGCTTGGTCGATGACATCCTCCCAATCAAAATGAGTACGACTCTCTATTTCTGAAAGCTCTGGTACTGCAAACAACTTCTGCAGGAACATGGTCGCAGCTCCTTTTGCCACCACAAATTCATCTTTCGTATCGAAAAGCAGTTTACATCCAATCTTGTCCATGACAGCAAGGAACTGCGGACACTCCTCCTTGAGAAATTCTCTGATCCTGGTTTCATCACTGAATGGTTTTCCATGAACGAAAAAGACCCGAGGATCGAGTACAGAAAGAATGGGGACGAGGGAGCTGAAAAGATCCTTCATGAAGGTCTTCCAAGCTGTTTCGTCAGAGACCGACTTGATCAAGAGGTCCTCAGGCAAACCAGTTTGCCCCTTGTTGTGCCCTCTCCAGCTCAGCGTACAAATCTCACCACTGCTATGATGCGAACCGTGGTATACTTTGCCCCCAATAGAGAGTCCAATACCAACGCCGATACCCGCACGGTCACCAAACTGGTAGTTACCTTCATGGTAATCTGCAATCATGCACATGAAATCACCAAGATTCACGTTTCTATTGATTGTCATCTCCAGCCAAGCAGTACAGTTTGCATCATTCTCTACAAACACAAGTACATCATAGCGTTTTGCAAAGAAATCGTAGAAATCATAATTCTTAAGCCCAAAGGGTTCTGCATAGAGGATAATGCCATCCTCAGCATTCACAATACCTGGAATTCCAGCAATAACAGCAAGCAATGGAATGGAGAGTCTTTTAATTTCCTTTAGAACTAGATCCATCAAGAAAGTAAGTATTTCATCAAATCCAACTTCCGGCAATTTACCTTTGCTTTGATAGAGCAAACCCCCGGTTATGTCCAGAATGACTGCCCGATAGTGCGAAGGCTGGATATCGAAACCAACGACACAGCCAAAACGTTCATTAAGCTTCAAGCGAATCGGCTTCCTTCCTCCCCTGCTCACCCCACTTCCTTCTTCTCCTTCATAGACTACCTCATCATCAATAAGTGCACTGATGATATTGGTAACGGTAGAGCGATAAAGGTTTAGTTCTCTTGCAATATCAACCCTGCTGATGCCTGGACTTTTCCAGATCAACTGAGCAACCAAGGAAGTATTTGCGTTTTTCTGAAAATTGTTGTTGTTGATTCTCATGCTGGTTTTGTATACTCCACGTATGTAAGCTTTCTGTTTTTGTTTGTTCGCTCTCTGTACAAACTAAGCGTACCACCGCCTATTCCTGCTGTCAAGCAATAATTCAGTTAGTTTGTACAAGCTTTGTACTTGACTTGAGCCTCGAGCCATGGTAGGACAAAGTCATGGTAAAAACACATACCCCTAAAGCAAGTGAACTTCTGTTCCCCATGCCACGAACTGTAGAAGACCATGAAGGCTTCTTTCGCTTCCACGATGGAATTACCATCGCTGTCGACTCAGTATTCAAGAATCTGCTCAATACCGCTACAACCCTCCTGCAAATACGCCTTGGTGGTGAAGATATCCTGGTCAAGCAGGCAGAAGGTTTTTCAAGTGAAGGATATAGCCTCTCCATTGGGAAAACTCAGGTAGTAATCAAGGCAAGTGAGGAGACGGGAGCCTTCCGCGGCCTCTCCACACTCAGAAACCTCTCCT
The DNA here is from genome assembly GCF_003429665.1 of Sphaerochaeta halotolerans. Taxonomy (GTDB): domain Bacteria; phylum Spirochaetota; class Spirochaetia; order Sphaerochaetales; family Sphaerochaetaceae; genus Sphaerochaeta; species Sphaerochaeta halotolerans. The sequence continues at coordinate 212,803 of NZ_QUWK01000005.1, forward strand.
ACACATCAGATCACAGGATTCCCTGTTGTTTCATTGAGGATTCTCCTTCTTTTTCTTGGCGGGGGTTTATGATTGATTGCAGCAGGCACTACTTCAGCCCAACATTCCTAAAGAAACTGATTGATATTGCCTCACTGTATCATCTCAATCGTTTCCATTGGCACCTGAGTGACGACCAAGGGTGGAGAATCCCTCTCGAGGGTTGGCCGGAATTGGAGAAGGTTGCAAGCAAACGGACCTTGTTGCAGTACACCGATGGAAGAAATTACGGTCGATTGTATACCAAGGAGGAGATCCTGGACATCCAAGCCTATGCCCATGCTCGCTATATGGTGGTTGTTCCCGAAATAGAGACCCCAGGTCATGTCTCCTCTCTGCTTGCAGCATATCCCCAATTTGGATGCAGTGGAGGCCCCTACGAAGTCCAGGATCGCTGGGGCATATTTGATGAAGTACTTTGTGCAGGGAATGACAAGGTTCTGGAATTTCTGGAGGATGCCATTACACAGATGGCTGCGCTCTTCAGTGACCCCTATATCCACATTGGGGGTGATGAATGTCCTCATACTGCCTGGGAATCCTGCCCCAAATGCCAAAAACGAATGCAAGAAGCAGGCTTAAAGAACGAAAAGGAACTGCAGAGTTGGATGACCAGTAACATTTGCGCGATGGTAAGCAAGGCAGATAAGCGTCCAATCGGCTGGGATGAGGTCCTTGAAGGCACCGAATCTCTCGGCCTCCCACAGGACTTGATCGTCATGTCATGGCGTGGGGTTGCAGGAGGTATCGAGGCGAGTGGGCGTGGCCATGAGGTAATCATGTGCCCAAATACCGATGGATGTTATTTTGATTACCAACATACTGACAATGAGGAAGAGATGGGCAATCTTGGGGTTAGCAGTATCTCCCAGGTAGCTCAGTTCGATCCCCTTGCAGGACTGCAGGACGAAACTGCTCGAGGGCGTGTACTGGGAAGTCAAGGAAATCTATGGACCGAGAAGATCACCAGTGGAAAGCAAGCAGAATACTTGCTCTTCCCTCGGTTGATGGTATTGGCTGAACGTTTATGGAACCCACAGAATCAAGAATCAACACTGAATAGAATTCCCTTGCTGTATAAGGTTTGTGATGCTCTATCAATCAATTGTTATCGAGGTCCTGTTGCCTGACCACTTGCTTTCCACCAGAAAGCTGTGATACCAATAGGGTACCACCTTCTGGTGGATTTTCTCTAGTGCAGGCTTTGCTTCCGTTGGAATGCGGGCCTGCTTTTTCTTTCCATATCAAAGAAGGCTGCTTCCCAGGGAAACAGCCTTGCCTTCGAGTACGATACCCAATCTACTCACCCTTTCGGGAAAGCTCCTTGGGAATATGCATGAGATGCCCCTCGCTATCGCGGTAAAACGTAGCAATGAAGCCGATATTGCTGATCAAATCACTGTCCGTCTTCTGAGCCAACAACTCACAGAGAGCTCGCATCTCATCCTTGTGCGCCTGAAATTTAACTTTCACCAGTTCATGACTGGATAAAGCCTCGTTCAGAGCGGACACTACACGGTCGTCAGCACCATCCTTGCCCACCATGACAATGGGCTTCAGGGAGTGTGCTTGCGACCGAAGGAAATTTCTAACACTGCTATTCATAGCAAGTACTATACCTAGTCCTTGTACTTTTGTGCAACTACGAAACGCTTTATTTTTTTGGTACTGGTCATCTCGATCGGCTCATCAACCACGGTAACACGAGTAATCTTCTTGTAGGACTGCAACCCCTTGTTCACCTCGTTTACAATCTGCTGCATCCGCTCTTCGATTTTCTCCTTGGCTGAATCACCATGCTCCTTCTGCATAGTGTTACGGTACCCTTCATCAGGATAAATGAGAGCCCTAATCCCTTCACTCTTGCTCTTCTTGTCAATGAGGTACCCAAGCACACAGATGGTGTCAATCTCGCTGTAGAGCTGGAAGTGGTCCTCAATCTCCTCAGGGAACACATTCTTGCCTCCCTCGGTTACGATGAGGTTCTTTGCCCTACCGGTCAAGTAGAGATACCCTTTTGCATCCTGGTAACCAACATCACCGGTATTGAGCCAACCATCCTCAAGCACCTCAGCTGTTGCTTCAGGGTTGTTGTAATACCCCTGCATGACCATGGGTCCCTTGATATAGATTATTCCGTTGCCATCAGCATCCGGGTCCACAATCTTGACCTCTGTCTGGGGTAGTTTCTTTCCTACTGAACTCTCAATGTACGCTTCCACGGGATTGAGGTGTGTGATCGGACTGGTCTCAGTAAGACCATAGCCCTGCACGAAATCAATTCCGAGCTGGTTGAACATCTTGAAGGTGGAGGCAGGAAGCGGACCGCCACCACTAATGCAGATACGGTTTGTATCAAGGGAGAGGTTCTTGAGGAGGAAACCAAACATCTTCTTACCGACATTCACCTTGAAAACCTTCTTCAATACACCGGAGATCCCCATCAGGAACCGTATGATTCCATACAGTACAATGCCCTTCTCTCTCACGCCATTCATCAAAGCGGCAATCATTTTGTTGAAAAGCATCGGAACAGCAAGGAACATCGTGACCTTGCCTTCCTTCAGCTCCTTCAACATTTGGCTAATCACCAATTTCTTGCCAAAAACAATGGAAGCACCTGTGCTTATGGCCTCAAAGAAGACTGCCATCATGGTGTATGAGTGGTGGATTGGTAGAATCGCATAGAACACATCAGTGGGATACAACTTCATATTACCCTGTGCAAGGTAACAGTCTGCAACCATGTTGCGGTGGCTCAGCATAACACCCTTTGGAGTACCCGTGGTTCCACTGGTAAAAAGAATTGCGGCGGTGTCCTCACTCTCTGCCTTGTGACGATTCTGTGGCTCCGCCTTGATATCCAGAACAAAGGGCAGTGTTCCTTCCGGCTCCAAGCTAATGCGGTCAATTAAACCGAGCTTGTTCTCCGCATCAAACACCTTCACGCGGTCAGCATCTGCAAAGAGAATTTTTACTTCAGCAAACTTCATGAATGTGAACATATCCTTGTTGCTCAAGGTGTTGTCCAGTGGTACCACAATAGCACCAGCAAAGAGAATCCCCAGATATGCAATAGCCCATTCAGGGCTGTTCTTTCCGATTACGGCAATCTTGTCATCTTTCTTCACACCCTTGGAAGCAAGATAGTCTGCAACCGATAAGACATATTCGTGTACTTCCTTGTATGTGAATGTCTCTGGTTTTGGAACGAAGGCGGTAAAACACTTGTTATCGGGAAATCGTTCTACTGAGATTTCGAACATCTCCACCACAGTAGGCCATGTCCCTTTGAACTGCTTACCCCTATAAGCCTCAAGAAAATCCCAAGGTTTCTCATCTTTCTTGTGTGTTGCCATCGCCCAAACCTCCTCTCTACGATTTTAATTCAAAATCTTTTTATACTATAGGCAGAAGCATCATGAAAAATCAAGATTATTGTGACAAGTTTTCACAATATGTAAATATGTAATGCACTATT
>NZ_QUWK01000048.1 GCF_003429665.1 Sphaerochaeta halotolerans
GTGAAGGTTTCGTCTGCTTGCGTATGTTCCTCCAATACAGCATCGGATTTGCCATCCTTAAGGGCTGTGAGGATCTTATGCCTCCAGAAAAATGCTGTGGTGGGGTTGATTCCCAAAGCCTCGGCTATAGCCTTGATGGAAACACCCATGTTCATGAGTCGGATGTACTCCATCCAGACTTTCATGGGGTAATGGCTTCCCAACCATACAGGCCTTTCCTTTTCCCCAAAAGTCTTGCGACAATCGACACAAATGAACCTCTGGTAGCCTGATGTGGTCTTTCCATTTCGGCTCACATGGGAACTCCCACAATGTGGGCAACTTTCCTTCTCTTTTTGGGATTTCTTATCAGGCTCTGGTGTCTCCGACTGGGAAACCTTGCGTAAAACGAGCTGTTGCTCTTCTTCTGAAAGGTTCATCAACGCATTGTAGGCTTCAAGGGCTTCTTTGCTGAATTTTTGCTTCTTCATGCTTCAATCATACAACACTTGACAAGTGAATAGTAGTGTTTCAATACAAATTGTCAAATAGAGCCTT
>NZ_QUWK01000049.1 GCF_003429665.1 Sphaerochaeta halotolerans
ACACTTTTTTTCCAAGAGTCTCGCAAGATCCATTTCTCAAACTGTGTGGAAAATGTGACAGTTCTACCCGGTACCTCGAATCGCCAAATCACGCTTCCAGGGGCCTAAAACGCCGATTTTTGTGGAAAATGTGACAATTCTTCCTGTTACCGATGATAAGGCAGCAGGAGGTCGGTTCATATTGGTGACGAGACGACGCTTACGGTGATCTGAATACTATTGGCAGATTTCTTTTGAACAATTATAAATGATCTTGATTCTTACTGATGTAGAAAATGCGATGATTCATCTTGAAATCCTACACTCGTACCGGTTTCTTTATCATCTCGTAGTATGGAAACGGTTTAATAAACAACAGTAGCTGTCACAATAGATTTCGCTAGAGCATTTTGATCTGCGCACGCTTTGGTAGACATTTAATCTGTGTACGCTTTGGTAGACACTTTTTTTCCAAGAGTCTCGCAAGATCCATTTCTCAAACTGTGTGGAAAATGTGACAGTTCTACCCGGTACCTC
>NZ_QUWK01000006.1 GCF_003429665.1 Sphaerochaeta halotolerans
CCCGGCTTGCCTTGCTTGTAAGTTTTCCCTGTAATTCTCGCACGAACGTAGCTTGTTACACTATCGTTCTTCATTCTCTGAATTGACTGGGAAGCCCATCTTGGTGGTCTTCCACTGTTCCAATCTCTCTATTCTTCCCTGCGCTAATAACTTTCAATAATCATAGTAAAACCTGACATTTACGCATCAAATTTTTCCATCCCCTCTTAAGGGGGCGTTCTTTCAGAGTATCCGATATATTCCATTTTCGTCAAGTATCGAGCGATACTTAGTTATTTGAATCAGTCTCTGTTCTCGTTGCTGAACAAGGAGTGATGATAAACCCTATTTCATATATTGTCCAGCACTTTTAAAGAAATTTTTCACTATAAGTCTAAGTTGCATTCTTTCAACAAATTACATTTTTATTGAGAAATTCCTATATTAAGGATATGGTAAGAAGAGAAAGGAAACATACATGCAAAACATCAGAACTGTTTTAGCTCAGGATATCCCATATCTTTATTCTATCGCACTCAAGACTGCCTTTGCAGGACTTGATGGTACCCCTTATTTCAATGACACCTGGTGTGTCGGTCATTACTATGCAGCTCCCTACTTCTTTTTTGAACCTGAGCTCTGCTATGTCGCACTTGATGAAAATGGAACACCTTCTGGATATATTGTAGGAACGAGCGATACAGCATCTTTATCATCCTGGCTTCTGGAAACTTGGCTTCCTCCCTTACAGAAACATTACAAACATCACCAAGCGTTCAAGAGTGAGGCAGAAGAGACGGTTATTCGAACGCTCCTCAAGGGTCCTGGACAAGAGATGTGGCCAAATCTGGGATATCCAGCACATCTCCATATCAACATACTACCTCACTTACAAGGCAAGGGGTTGGGGCGAAGCCTGATGGAAACCTTCATTCAAGCGGTACAAGAGAAAGGTGTCCCAGGCATCCATCTTGGTGTGGACGGCCGGAACACCCGTGCCTACGGCTTCTATGAGCGAATGGGCTTCACTATCCTTGAACAGCAGAGCTGGGGCTCAGTGTTTGGAATACAGTTCCCCTAGTCGGCATCCACTCCCCATTTTATCTTCAGGTACTCCAAGTCACTGGCAAGCCTATTGATTGCATTGGTAAGTCGTTGTGCACGTTTTTCTTCGAGGGTCTTCTCCTTCCCTGCATTTTCCAACCGCTGAACGACAGCAAGTAAATCGGCCTCCTGCTTTTTCAACTCCGCCAAAGCCTCATTGAGCTCCCTGAAGTACGGAAGCATAATCTCTTCCATGGGCTCAGCAAGTGGCAATGTCTCTTCCTTGAGCAAATCAAACCGTTCCAGGACTTTCGGCGCATATGCCTTGATACCCAGAGTCCTGGAAACATAGGAAGCAAACCAAGGAGCCACATCCTTGTCCCCATGTACAATGAAGGCTCGTCTTGGTTCCTTCTTGAAACTGGTAAGCCATTTCACCAATCCCTTTTGGTCAGCGTGACCACTGATACCATGCAACTCTTTTACTTCACACCGTACATCTATCTGTTCACCAAAGATGGTGACATGTCGTGCTCCCTCAAGAATGGAACGCCCAAGCGTACCCCCAGCCTGATACCCACTGAAAAGTACCGTACATTCACTTCTCCATAGATTATGCTTCAAGTGGTGCTTGATCCTTCCTGCTTCGCACATCCCGCTGGAACTGATGATTACGCAACTCTCTTTCCGTCGATTCAAAGCCTTTGAACCCTCTACATCAGTAATGGTTACCAAAGAGGGGAACAGGATAGGATTGATACCTTTGTTCACCAGTTCCATCGTCTCCTCATCCATGTAGCCAAACAAATTTCCAGCAAACACATGGGTTGCCTTTACAGACAGCGGACTATCCACAAATACCGGAATTTCATGGACCGTCGGACAAAGTTTTTTCTCTATGATGACCCGTAACAAATAGAGCATTTCTTGTGTCCTCCCCACTGCAAAAGCGGGAATTATCACATTGCCACCACGTTTGAATGTTCTCTCGATGATATCTGCAAGTTCTTGTGCCCTCACTTTTGTAGGAATTGAGTTACCCACAGCATTCTCGGTTTTTTTATGTACCCGGTTTCCATACGTGGACTCCATCACCACAAAATCCGCAACATCAATATAGTCTGGATCCTTGATCAAAGGCTGGTCAAAATTACCAATATCACCAGAGAATACCAATTTGCGATGGTCCTTTCCTTCGCTGAGCCACATCTCAATGGAAGATGAACCCAGCAGGTGTCCCGCATCATTGAACCGAACCTTGATGCCCTCATCAATCTCGCAGACCGTCTCATAGTCGCAAGGAGAAAAGAAACGCATTGAATCCTTCGCATCTTCTACCGTGTATAAAGCCTCCACTCCTTTCTTGCCTGCACGCACTGCTTTCCGGTTTTTCCATTCAGCCTCCATCTCATGGATATGGCCGCTATCGGCAAGCATAATCTCACAAAGATCAACGGTTGCTGATGTGCAGAAAATCTTTCCTTCAAACCCCTCCTTCACCAACAGTGGAATTCTTCCACTGTGGTCAATATGGGCATGGGTAAGAAACACGTAATCAATGGCATGCGCATCGAAGGGAAGATCTATTCCTGACTCTTTCTCATCATTGCCTTGGGGGAGACCGCAGTCGACAAGCAAATACTTGCCGTTTACCTCCACCAGCGTACAACTACCTGTTACCTGTTGTGCTGCTCCGAAAAACGTAATAAACATTCTGAGTACCTCTCTATTACTACAATACGACTGTTGTGGGCACAGTGCAATTGCATTCTAAATCCAACGTATCTTGTAATGCAAAGCTTGATTGGGTATCCTACCCTAAAGGGAGAAAGCCTATGGATGCAATTGTCAAAACGAATCGTACTTTGCAGGTACAACGTACTATCAAGGCGCTCAACAAAAACAATATTGATGCCCGCTTCATTGAAACGGTACAGGATGTTGTTCCTGTGGTCACGTCGCTTCTCTCAAAAGGAGAGAGTGTAGCAGTGGGAGGGTCTGTGACCCTTAAGGAAACAGGAGTCCTGGATCTTCTGAGAAATGGAAATTATACCTTTTTCGACCGTTACAAACCAGGCCTGGATAAAGAGGAAGTCACGGAGGTCCTGCATAAGAGCTTCTTTGTTGATACCTATTTTGCTAGTGCCAATGCCGTTACCGAACATGGAGAGCTGTACTGTGTTGACGGGACAAGCAACAGGGTAGCTGCCCTGCTCTATGGCCCAAAACAGGTCATCCTAGTGGTCTCTTGGGACAAGATTGTCCCTGACCTGATAAGTGCCATTCTCAGAGTAAAGCAAATTGCCGCGCCTTCCAATGCAAGACGCTTGGATACAGGTACTTATTGTGTAGAGAGTGGGAAGTGCATCAACCCAAATTGTGATGAACGAAATCTCATGGCTCTCGCAGCAGGTGCTTGCGAACACACCATTTGCTCAAACTATGTGGTGTTCAGCCACCAACATGTACCTGGAAGAATGAAGGTTCTCATAATCGGTGAGAGCCTCGGATATTGATTTGGAGGAATCATGACAACAGATTTTACGTATTACACCCCTACCCGTGTCGTCTTCGGGAAAGACACAGAGAAACAAGTCGGAACACTGGTCAAAGAACAGGGCTGCAAGAAAGTCTTGCTCCACTACGGATCAGAGAGTGCAAAGAGAACAGGATTGCTGGACCGTATCAAAGCATCACTCGATGCAGAAAACATCAGCTATGTTGAACTAGGAGGGGTAGTCCCCAACCCACGGCTCAGCAAGGTACATGAAGGTATTATGCTGGGTAAACGCGAGGGAGTAGACTTCCTGCTCGCTGTTGGTGGCGGTTCGGTCATCGACTCAGCAAAGGCCATCGGTTATGGATTGTACCATGGTGGCGAAGTATGGGATTTCTATGACCAGAAGCGGCAGGTTGAAGGATGTATTCCAGTCGGTACTGTGTTGACCATCGCCGCAGCAGGGAGTGAAATGAGCAACTCCTCGGTCATCACCAATGAAGACGGTAATCTCAAACGAGGCCTGAATCATGACTCCTCACGATGCAAGTTTGCCATCATGAATCCTGAATTGACATACACTCTGCCACAGTATCAGACTATGTGCGGGGCTGTAGACATCATGATGCATACAATGGAACGCTATTTCATCATCGATGACACCATGGATCTAACTGATGAGATTGCGGAGGGGTTGCTTAGGACTGTAATCAAATCTGCTCTCGTATTGAAAGATACATATGACGATTATGACGCACGTGCAAACATCATGTGGGCGAGCAGCCTCTCACACAACGGATTAACCGGAGCTGGGAACAGTGCCCCTGGAGATTGGGCTCCACACCAGTTGGAACACGAGATGGGCGGAATGTTTGACGTGGCCCACGGTGCCGGACTTGCCGCAATCTGGGATAGTTGGGCTCGTTATGTGTATAAGCAGAAACCCGAGCGGTTTGCGGCATTCGGTAGCGCTGTATTTGGCATCGAGAGAACTGAGGATGCTGAAGCAGATGCATTGAAAGCCATCGAGCAGGTCAAGGCATTTTTCAAGAGCATTTCAATGCCTACCAATTTCCGGGAATTAGGAATTGCTCCTACTGAAGAGCAAATTGATGAAATGACACTGAAGGCTACCTTCTTTGGTAAGAGGACTCTAGGGAACTTCCTCGTTTTGGGAGCGAAAGAGATCAAGGACATCTATATGGATGCCAACCAAGGTTAAGCATCTCCTCTGCCAAAGATAGAGCAACAAGTACTGTTCAAGGGTGCGGTGAGGACCTTTCTCCCGCCGCAGTCTTGCCAGTGCATTCCTCCTGAGAAATGAACGATACAAACGAATGACAGGTATCAATACCTTGGTTGGTCAGTTTGGAAGCCAAGGTTTGCCAGGTTCTACCTTGCATAGAGAATCCAAGATCATGATTCAGAGAACTCGAGCATTCTATAATCTCTGAAAGCGTGTATACTTCTGTAATCTTGGTTTTCAGGAGTGAAACAAGAGACGGAACATCACTACACAATGAAAGGTATCAATACCCCAGGGCAAGCCCTGGACTCAGGAGGCGTTGCCTCCTTTTCCGCCCCAAGGGACGGGGTATCTCACCTTGCTTTCCCGGCACTCGCTCCAGAGAGGAACCATCATGCTGATTCCTTTCCTCTCGCTCCGTTGGGGAATGAGATACCTTACGATATGATAGAACAGGGAATAAGTTCAGCTGTAACGAATAAAGCACCCTCGCTTTGAGAGTGCTTTCCTTTTATTTCCAGTATATGCCTATTCCATGAACAGCCGTACCACCTCATCACTATCCCTGGCTTGCTCCAGCATTCGTCTGAATACCTGGCTTGTGCAACTTCGGGCAATGGAAGCAAGCAATTCAACATGCGCGGAAGCTTCCTTTGAAGGAGCCAACACCAAGAAAAAGATTCTGCTCTTCTGTCCATCTGGCGCATCAAATTCAACAGGTAATCTGCTTATGCCAACCACCAGAGAAACATGTTCCACCACATCACTCTTTGCATGCGGGATTGCAATTCCGTTACCGATGCCGGTGGAGCCGAGACTCTCTCGATCAAGGACAGCGTTCAAAACATCTTCAAACTGCTTAGCTGAATACCCTTTTGCTTTCGCCATCACTTCAACAAGTTCCGTAATCACACCCTGTTTGTCGGTGTGCATGAGGGGCACCTTCACCAAGTTTCTGTCCAATACATCCAGTACATTCATGCAAAGCTCCTTATGCTTCAAATTCCAGCCAGATATCATCATCATCCCTGACTACCAGTACAGGGCAAGGTGAGGTACGTAGCATCCTGTCAGTCTCACTGGCAAGCTCCTCTCGTCGAGAACGGATATCCGTAACCCCTCCGAGCACCAGCAGATCAGCTTTTGAAGACTTCAACAGCTCTTTCATCACTATGTGCACAGTACCTTCCAGTTTTACCGTTTCTATGAGTACTTGCTTCTGCTGGGCAAGATGGGAGGCATGCCGTAGATATCTATCAGCATCCAATTGTAGGTCGCGTTGGTACTCATCACGTTCCACCGTCACGAATATACCCGCCTTGACCAATTCACTCAAGGCTTTGGTATTTACTACATATACGGCGGTCAGTTTTGCATCGTGTTCCTTGGCCAACTTGATGCCATACATTATGGCTGTCATCGAACTCTCTGAACCATCGAGATACACGACGATCTGCTTAAACGGAACTCCCATGCAAACCTCCCTGTGATTTCATCGTATCATCATCTTCTGAAGTGGTCAAAGCCTGGACCGATGCCTTGGCATTCTCCATCCTATCTTTCACTACCTTCAGCAGGATAAAATTCTCCCGTTCCTGTTCTTCAATGCGAGAACGCATCCAGGCAATAGTTTCCTTGTTTTCCGGAATGACAATCTTCTCCAGTGCATTTACCTTCCGTATCGTTTTCTTCACTTCTCTTGCCAGCCTCATGATTGAGACTTTCAGCTCGGCAAGCCTTCCCATCAACTGCAGTGTAGTTCGATACCTATCAATGGAAAGTTCACTCAGAATGCTGGTATCTTCACTGCTGAAATACGGACTATGGTCGGAGAACGAGGTATTCACCTTGGGAACCGTGACCCCCATGACTCTCCGAGAGCTCAACTCAATGGAATAGTCAATATTGACGGCACCTGCCAGGTTTCCCACCCTCAGTCGCCCCATCTGCATGATAGCATCACTAAGCGAATTTTGGGCTTCACCTAGTGACTGGACCACCCTACCCTCATAATCAACTGCTTGGTCTACAAGTGTAAGGAGCTCAACCACGAGGATTGACCGTTTCTGGTCGAGCAATTCATACCCGAGTTGGGCAAACTTGAGGTCATCTATCAGTTTGAGCAGATTGCTCCTTGTAGGAGCAAGTGTAGTATTCAAAACTCCTCCTATCTGCCGTAATGTTCGGCAATCTCCTCATCACTAAGACGCTGCAACTCCTCGGAAGGCAGTTTTCCTAAAGCATCCCAACCAAGATCAAGTGTCTGTTCAATACTTCGATCCTCATCAAACCCTTGGTTCACAAACCGCTTTTCAAAGAAGTTTCCGAATTCAAGGTACTGTTGGTCGAGTGTGGTCAACTCCTCTTCCCCAATAACCGAAGCCAGGTTCTGTACGTCCTTCACATGACTGTAGGATGCAAATAATTGATTTGCTAGGTGCGGATGATCTTCTCGGGTCATCCCCTCCCCAATGCCGTCTTTCATTAAGCGCGAAAGAGAGGGCAAACAGTTGATAGGTGGATAGATTCCCCGCGCCTGCATTCCACGCTCAAACACAATCTGCCCCTCAGTGATGTATCCTGTCAGATCTGGCACTGGGTGGCTGATGTCATCATTAGGCATGGAAAGAATCGGAAGCTGGGTAATTGACCCGCTCTTTCCTGTTATCTTTCCAGAACGCTCATAAATCTCCGCAAGATTGGAGTACAGGTAGCCTGGATATCCTTTTCGGGACGGAATCTCACCACGCATGGTGCCAATCTCTCTCAATGACTCACAGTAGTTTGTCATATCAGTCATAATAACCAGTACCTGTTTGCCCTTGTCAAAGGCAAGATGCTCAGCCAACGTCAGAGCCGTCTTGGGGGTAATGGTTCGCTCGATGGACGGGTCGTCAGCCAAGGAAAGAAAAAGTGCAACATTGTCCAGTACACCACTCTCCTCAAAGCTATTCGTGAAGAAACGGGCTACGTCATGCTTGACACCCATGGCTGCAAACACAATGCAGAAATCCCCTTCACTTCCTCGGACTTTTGCCTGACGGGCAATCTGTGCGGCGAGTTGGTTGTGATCCAAGCCGTTTCCGCTGAAAATAGGAAGTTTCTGACCCTGAATCAGTGTTGTCATGCCATCAATAACTGAAATCCCGGTCTGGATAAAATCCCTGGGATACTCACGTGCCGTTGGATTGATAGGTACCCCATTCACATCCCGCTCGGCAAAACCGTGTATGGTACCTGACCCGTCTCTGCTCTTTCCAAGTCCGTTCATAACCCGACCAAGCATTTGCTCTGAAACAGGCAATGTGAGGGGTTCTCCCATGAACCGCATACCGGTACCAGGAAGTGTCAGGCTGTCAGTTCCCTCAAAGACTTGGACGACGACAACCTCATCACTGGTGTCGAGTACCTGCCCTGAACGGCGTGCACCATCAGGAGTAACTACCTCAACCAACTCTCCAAAACCGACCGGATGGGTATTACGCATATATACCAATGGTCCATCAATCCTGCTAGCCCCACGGTATTCCCTACCGCTTAATAGCCTCCGATCACTTTGGGCCATCAATGATTCAGTATTAGTTTTCATAGATTCCTCCAATCTGATCAATGGAGCGCTCAAGCCTTAGCTGGATCTTATCAATCTTATCAAGTTCATCTCCCTTGACGGTAAGACGCATCCTTGCCATCTCTTGGACAGCACGGAGTCTTCTTATCTTCACCATCGGAACTCCCTTGTTGATTGCTTCCATCCCCTTCTCATAGTAGGCAAGGATTACAGCAAGCATTTTTACCTGTTTCTCAACTGAACAGAACCGATCGACTTCATCAAAGGCGTTCTGCTGGAGGAATGCGGTCTTGAAGAGAGAACACACTTCCAGAATAAAGTTCTGGGTGTCGGGAAGGGCATCAGGACCTACAAGTTTGACGATCTGCTGCAAACGGACTTCCTTCTGCAATAAATCCATGATCCGCAGCCGGTTCTCGTACCACGATCCATCGCTGTGGTCATTCCACCACTGCGTCACATCCCCAAGATATTCGCTATAGGAGTCCAACCAGCTTATTGCAGGATAGTGCCGACTACTTGCAAGCTGTCGATCCAGGCCCCAAAAGCAACGTACGAATCGTTTTGTATGTTGCGTTACCGGCTCAGAAAAGTCACCACCTGGAGGGCTCACTGCCCCAATGATGGAAACAGAACCATCGCTTCCAGAAAGGTTTCGCATGAAGCCCGCCCGTTCATAAAACTGTGCGATACGAGTCGGCAAATAAGCTGGGAAGCCCTCCTCAGCCGGCATTTCTTCCATACGACCACTGAGCTCGCGGAGTGCTTCAGCCCAACGGCTGGTTGAGTCTGCCATGATAGCCACATGATATCCTTGGTCGCGATAGTATTCAGCCATCGTGATTCCCGTGTAGATACTCGCTTCACGGGCACTTACCGGCATATTGGATGTATTTGCAATGAGAATGGTACGCTCCATCAATGACTGGCCGGTACGTGGATCAACTAAGAGAGGGAACTCCCTCAATACGTCTGTCATCTCGTTGCCACGCTCTCCACAACCAATGTAAACAATGATATCTGCATCACACCATTGGGCGATGGAGTGCTGTGTCATGGTCTTTCCGGTGCCAAACCCACCTGGGATTGCCACCGTTCCTCCCTTCGCCAGAGGGAAAAGGGTGTCAATGACCCTAAGCCCTGTCACGAGAGGCTGCTTCAATGCAAGACGACTCGCTACTGGTCGCGGTATCCTGATCGGCCACTTCTGCACCATGGTAATTTTCTGTTGCTTTCCATCAGGAAGAACCAAAGTCGCTATGACTTCATCTACCGTATAGGATCCTGCGGGAACAATTTCACTGAGCGTTGCTTCTTGGTACTGGGGAGGAATAATAATCCTGTGTTGGACCCGGCTGGTCTCCTCTACTGTTGCAATGACCATTCCTGCATAGACGATCGTACCCGCTTCAACAACCGGAGTAAATTCCCATTGTTTTCCATGGTCTACCGCATCATAGGAAAGACCACGTGAAATGAAAGCGCCACTAGCTTCCATGAGTTTCTCCAATGGACGCTGAATACCATCATAAATAGTACCGATAAGCCCAGGGGCAAGCTCGACGCTTAGACTCATACCGCTTCCATAGACGTTGTCACCTGGACAGATACCAGTTGCATCCTCATACACTTGGACAGTAGCCAATCCATCATAGAGTTTGACCACCTCCCCGACCAGTTGTTGTTCACCGATACGGACCATTTCCATCATCATGGCATTTGTGATGTCCTTAACGATGAGAACCGGTCCATTTACTCGTTTGACACGTCCGATTATTCTTTCTTTCATGAATGTTCCTGAATCAAAGACCTGATATCGCGGTCGAACCGTCTGAGACGGATTTCAACCTGGTTGTTGAATGAAATGGTATCATCCATCGAGGAAACAATCACACCGAGGCCTTGCAATGGTTTTGGGTCAAGGTGCAAGGTAATCTTTGCACCAGTGGCTTCCTGCACAAGACGGGTTGCTTCTTCGAGATGTTCCTCTTTCACGGGACATTTACGAGAAGAGGCAACCTTGGCCTCCTTGAGATCCAAACCGATAGCAGCCTCTGCAATCCATGTGCTCAGATGCTTGGCAACCTTTTTTGCATCAAGCAGTTCGGTCACACGCCTAAGTACCTGCTGATAGCTCTCATCGATCTGTCGAAGGTTCGCCTTTCGCTTGGCACTTGCCAGATTAGCCTGTTTCTTCAACTCAATGTTCTTGAGTTTCTGCTCATGATCCTTCTGCAAGGAGGCTATCTCCCTGTCAATCTTGAGCTGGGCTTCCTCTGCAATACGTCCTGCTTGTTTTTGGGCATCCTCAAGCTTTTTTTGAGCAGTCAGCTCAGCTTGTTCCAAGATGCCTGAAAGCAATCGGTTGTCAGTTGTTTCCATACGAACTCATCCTACAATGATACCCCAATCGCTTTATTGACCAGGGCACGCAAGTCTGTACCTCCCTCTTTTGAACGGGGGGAAGGTATTTCCACAACAAGGGGGAAGGATTCGGAAAATAAAAACTGGTCCACAATAGGCCTGATCATATTTGCAACCTCATCTGTAATGATGATGATGCCATTCTGTGAATCTTCCACCGCCTTGTCCCAGGCTCGTTTGGCCTGTTGTGCATTTGTCGCTTCCATGCCGAACACACCAACAAGGGAAAATCCAAGTACGGTATCTTCGTCACCGATGACAAAATATTTCATCGATTATACCTTTCCAAGGATCATCAAACTGGTGATAAATCCAAAGACAACCAGACCTTCAGCAAGTGCTATGAAGATCAAAGCTTGGCTGGCAATCTCAGGACGCTCACTGATGGCACCCATGGCGGCACTTCCAACCTTACCAATAGCCATACCGGCAGCCAATGCACCAAGACCAAAAGCCAATGCTGCACTAAAACATACCAGAGCGAGATTGTAATCACCACGAGTGGCAGCCTCAGTGGTTGCAGCATAGGCGCTGGGTGCGAAGATGAAGCCGCTTGCAAGAAGCAGAAGTGCTGTTGCTACAAAGGTCATCGATACTTTTCTTCTGAATGCGATGTTGGTCATACTGTGACCCTCCTCAAAAAATTCACTATCTCTGCTCGGAAGAAGAGTTCTTCAACCCAACTGGCTGATAAGCTACTCCCTTTCCGGTAAAATACCGTGAGAAGAACTCGTAATAGTTCAACCTCAAAGATTGTATTCCTGAACTTAATCCTTCCAGGACAATCACCAGGATATTTCCTAGGATGAAAATCACCACTCCGCCGAAACCATCAACCAAAGACGAGAGTTCCTTAAATGCCTGCATCAGTGACGCATGTGCGATGCCAAGTCCTGCAACACGCATGAAGGAAAGGGTGTTGGAAAGATATCCGGTGAAAATTTCCAGAATATCTATAAACCACTCCAGAATTGCGTCCATCGTCACGGTCCCTAAATCGTGGCGTTTTCCTCCTTGCTTAACTGAAATGTAGTAAGCAAGGAAACCCCTTATCAAGAGTAGGAAAAGGGAAACGGCAAGAACTGGGGCTATCCAAGGATCAGAAGGAAAGCTTTGATAGCCACTCTCTACAAAGGCGAAGCCCATATAGAGCCCTGTCCCAAAGAGCACACCTCCCAGCAATCCGTTCTTATCCAAGGTAAGCTGTAGATAGGATTTTTTCCTAAAAAGATTTATCCAATTCAACACCAAGCCCGTATAGATAACAATAATGCCGAACTTGACAGTCAGACCCAGAATATCATACACATCAGTGATTAGGGAACCATCCCCTCCATGTCCTGCTACTACTGCCTCATAATTGAACCAGATTGCAGGAAAGAGACTCAAGCCAAAATAACTGCCAAAAAGCGCTCCGAATATCATGGCAGAAATGCCCAGATAGATCAGAAGATCAGTCAAATTCCGGCTGATCATCCCATCCTTCTTCAACGGATTCTTCTTATATCCATACTTTCCAAGCAAGGCAACCAATAAAAGCACCAATCCCTGACCTACATCGGCAAACATCAGACCAAACATGCAGAGATAGGCAATCATGACAAAGATGGTAGGGTTGACCGAGCCATACTCTGGCGTGCTGTAGTTGTTTACCATTCTTTGGAATGGAGCAAGTATCTTGGGACTGGATACTGCTACAGGAACCTCATTGCGGGGAACCTGCCTAGCATCAGTCCATTCAATGACACACTGTCCTTCACTTGCCTGTATGATCGCTTGCTCAACAACCTCCGCCTGATCAGTAGGGACCCAACCGGAGAAAAGCGTTGTATTGCGGGTATAAGCAAAGTAAGAGCGGATTTGGTCACTCAGTTCATTCAACCGAAGATTCGCCCAAATGGCAAACAACTGTGCTTGTTGGCTTGATACCATCTCATCAACAGCCTTCTCAATCTTCTCACGTTCTGCAAGTGCTGCATCGTGTTCCTTCCCAAGCTGGTCCTTGATCATGGAAATAGCTTGCTGTTGCAACTGGACATCACTGGATTCCATCCAACCGAACTTTTCCAGAAGAGGGTCAACCTGCCCTACATCACGGCGAAGCGTCAGGGATATCCAGAGATCAGTATTTTCAACGCTTTCCAACAGGCCTCCAAAGGCAGCAATCTTTTCTTTGAGGTCCTCACTTCGGCCTTTTGTAATCTGCCCAACCCTGAGGTCAAGGTACTCTCCCTTGTCCTCCTTGATATAGCGTTGCATCTCCTCAAGGCCCATCACCATCTGGTTGCTCTCTTTCTGTTTCTCTTTCAGGGAGAGTAAGCTCGCAGTGAGGTCATCCAACGTTTTCTTGAATGCTTCAAGCTGGGGCTTTTCCAAGTTCTGCACATCGAGCACTTCACTGGTTGGTACGGTAATATGCCCCTGCTTGAGCAAGGCTTCCACCCGATGACGCATATCTTGGAGAGCTGAACGGCTGACAGAACTCTGACGGAAGGAAAGTTTCTCCATTTGGCCAGGGTCAAGTTTGTTGATATGGACAAAGTCCAAGACACCTAGCCGAAGCAAGGATTTGACGACCCTATCACTTGTCTGTTCCAAAACCACAGCAGTAAGTAATTTCATTGGTCGTGTAAACAAATTCATACCAACACCCCCCTGATGTACGCTTCTTCATACCCATAGTACTTCCCATTGAGAATGGCCTTCACCATACTAGTTTCTTCCTTGAAGAGGAAGAAGTAGGATAAGGAGAGCCCGATGGTAAAAGGATCTTGTGCAAGCATACGCTGGTAGATGGCTTTTCTCCGTTCAGCCAAATACCCTTCAATCTTTAATGTCTCAAGCAAACTCGCCTCATCGTAATTCGTACTTTCTCGATGTAACGGAACCGTTTCCTGCTCAAGCCCTGGATAGTAACGATTGATGATTGAATGAGGATTACGCTCAGATGCATTCTGCCTTAAATAAGCCTCAGTCTCCTTGCTTGATGCAACTTTGCCCCAAGGAAGCAGTAGTTTTTTCACAGCATCAGCATCCATATGATGATACCATCCATAGCGTACCAACATGATTAGATTACGTAGGTCAATTTCCAACAAAAACATGGATGTAGCTACTTCTTCATCTGCTTTCTTAAGCGTTTTTACACAATCCATCAGATGTACATACCACATACGATCCAGTGCTGTTTCCAAGGGGAACAATCCTGATTGCTGCAAGTCTTGCTCGCTGAACGCAGTCACTGTGGCATGGTATGGGCTGTCTTTCAGGGATTCTCCGACAACATCCCAGCTGGTTGCATTGATCAATGCAGTCCAATCAATGGGATAGAGGATTATTTCCTTGAACAAGTATTCACTGCGATGACGAATCGGTCGTTGCCGCATGATACTGCTGTACCAGAGTCTGAGGGTGTTCTTCAGATTGTCTATTTCAATTTTTTCAAGGAGATGGTTGATGAGATCTGCACTACTGCCCTCAAGATAGCGTGCAACCTCCTTGTACATGGAAATCTCCATCCCAAGCAAAACTAGTTCCATTTGCTGGAGGTCACCTGTTCGGTCGTATGCTTCGGCCACTGCATGGTATTTGGAGTCACGAAGCACCCCCACAGCTTCAACCAAGGAAGAAGCGTGCAAGAGATTCTCAATAACCTTGCTTTGCCGCATTAAGCCAATCTTCGCCCGTAGCTTGGCGTTGATGAACCCATACAACGATACACGATCACTGCTCATTTGTGTTCCAGAAAAGCATCAAAATCGGTTTTGCAAACTTGCTCTACGATTGCATGTGCGATGGTGTCAAGGGTTTCCCCTGAAATGTTGCTGGAGATATTCAAGCTCTCTTCATACTCCTCAACTTCCGCTCTGGCCTCAGTTTCGGCCTGTTCCTGTAGTGCACGAAGACGATCACGCTCTTCTTTTACAGAGGAACGTATGAGTTCATTAGCAGTACTTTGGGCGGCGGAAATAATATCTCTGGCTGAATGTTCGGCATCTCTTATGATTTGTTGTGCTCTATCTTCAACCGATAATACATCGTTGATTATATCGCTACGCACAGTTTCACTTCCTATTAAAGAGTTATACAGGTTCTTTTCTATACTCTACCTTTTGCATAAACGTGTCAAGCAAACTAAGGAGCTGCAGTGACAACCTGCTGAGCAGTTGGATCGGCCGCCTCAGAATCAACCATGGAGTCGAACAGAGTTTCATCAAAAGCAAAATCATCCTCCGTCACAAAGCCATCCTGTTCAAAGGATTCAAACCCAAAATCACTCTCATCAAACGGCGGGAAGATGATATTCCAGAACGTCTCCTCATCCATGCGTTCCACTATTTCCAGAGTGACTTGTGCATCATATCCGGTAGCAAGCTCAGAACCGAACACATCCATTTCCTCTTCAACCTGCAAACCACTGGATGTGTCTTTAACAATGATCCGCTCCTCAAAGGCAGGATCAGAAACCCAGAAGTCCTCAAGCAACAAGACCCGGTCCAAGCCCAATTCCTCCGAAGAAATGTCAGGAACGACAAACCGGACTGCATACCAGAGGTCATCCACTTGTAGGTCAAACAGGTAGGTACCACTCACCACTTCACTGAGGATGTAGCGTCCTTCTTGGTCAGTGAAAAGATAGAGTGCATCATTGCGGATAAGCTCTTCCTCTCCTGCTGCATTCGTCCGCACCTCATACACAGGTGAGGAGTATTGCACGTAGGGAGAACCATCAGCCATGTAGAGGACTCCGCTGACCGTAAAGGATGGTTCCATATCCAGTCTTGCAACAAAGGACTGCCTGCTTCGTGGGGTTAATTCATAGACAAACGAAGTACCAGTTGAGTACTCGCTTACTCCACTACTGAATACCACGATGCTGTTCTTGGTGTTGGGAGTTAGTGAATTATACAATGCGCTTCCAAGGGGTCTGCTTAAAGCAGACGGTGAACTATCCAAGCTCCGTGCTATGGAGATATCTGAGTCTTTCAAGTCTCCGGTTGGTTTCACCAACAGGAAGGACTCCCCGACTGCCTTGCCAATGCCGAATGCACCATCTGCATACGCCAAGGCAGTACTTGCAGTGAAGGTGGTAGTCATATCCTGATAGGAGTTGCCGATTTGTTGCCGGAGTGAGAAGTTCGAAAGCTCACCACTATGGGCCCATGCCGCAACAATGGAGTGGTTCCTCGGATCTTCCAAGCGGAACCCGCTCAGGGAAAGATTGACACTATCATCCCCGGAAGGTCTCCAACTCATTCCCATAGAGGTTGATGCAGTGCCATCAAGGAACGGAGTACCGGAACGTACACTTGTGGAGGCATTGGTACTGAGCTTGGGACTGAAGGTATAGCTCCCTGATATTTGAGCAGATACAGTTGGATCGAGAGGATTACTACTTGGTCCATTAGCTGTAATTGAACCACTGAGTGAGAATCCTGGGAAGGGAGAAAATCCTGTAGCAAAGGACGCACTCCAACCTGGATACTGAATACTGGAGTTATAGGAGAGATTTCCCGAAAGGGTATACCGAACTTTCTCGGTAAAGCTACCTGAGTATGAGAGGGAGAACGAGGTATTGGTGGTAACAGGACTTCCTGCATCCTTTGCAGGAATACTATGGTTCACGGTCCCGCTAATCGTCCCAAACCCGCTCTCCTGAGGTCCACTGTAACGGTGGCTCAGACTTGCGGAGAACGATGGAGCCAACTTTGAAGCATCCAGACCAAGAGAAAGCTGCAATTGTGAAGTTCCCACCATAGTTGCAAGCACCCCATTGAACATACCACTGAAGATACCGGGGCTAAAGGCAATCTCACTGGTTAAAGTAAAAACATCCGTCAAGCCTGTCTGCTGGTAGTAGGTGGCGGTGAAGGCATCAGGGTGGTAGGAGAGATACTGATCATTGAACCAAGGAATACTGACATCGGCGGTGGCAGTGGTAGACTTCTCCCTAGGAACACTGAAGCCGAAGCCATAGAGGCTATCTCCCTTGCCAAGCAAACGGTAGTCATAGCCCATGTCAACATACTCAACTCTCTCATCCTCTGGATGGTTGTCTGGAATGATGGTGATCTTAATCTGATTGGCGCCCTGGGTAAAGACAAAGTCCCTGAGGCGGTAGGTACCTGCCTGGAATTTTCGCTTGAATACCTCTTCCCCGTTGATGGTAATAATGACCTCGGAGGGCTCAACCAATACAATCCGGTATTCAAACTGATTACCCTTCGCTCGTTCGGTTCCGTAGGCATAATTCTTCTCAAACGTAATACCAACATTGGTATATGAGCCAAGATTCTTATTGCTCAGATTGGTTCCTACATGACCGAAACTCAGACGATGGCTAGATTCAACAAAGTCATAGAACCCATTCCAGGTTCCCGGGTTGAAATACGGTTGTAGAGAAGAAAGTGAATAGTAGAAGTTGAGACCAATACCGAGCGTGGAAATTCTGTTGGAAACTGAGAGAGAGAGCAGTTTCTGGTTTATTGCGGAGAAATCCGCATCATAGTCGAGCATTCCATAGAGGCTGAGCGAGCTTGCAACCGCAAATTTGGCAGGCTCCAGCACGATTGCCCCACTAATGCCGTACTGCTCCCTCCTATTGATCGAACGTGAGGTAATACTTACCGTCCGCTCAGGCATATCTTCCAGGCTGAATTGGAGGTATATGGCAAACTCGGCAGCGTCATATCGGGCTTCAACATTGCGACTCTGCAATGCTTCAAGGGAGATATAGGCAAGTCCATCACCAAATATGCGTTGATTTGCTGCCTCCGTAATAAACGGACCTACATACTGCGCCAGTTCATTGGTATTCAAGAGTCGTTGCTCACCTACAAACTCTACCTCAATGTCTCCTGCAATCTCATTATTGATATAAAGGCCAAGATAATAGAACCCATCCTCATATTGAATGGCAGTATCTTTTCCGACAATAAAGAAATCTGCAAAGAAATCATCCGTATACTCCTCTTCTTCAAACGACCCTCCGTAGAAGAGATCCCACTCTTCCTCGGTAAGAACCATAGGTTCAAATAGGAAGGGAGGGTCAGGAACCACAGGACTAACTGCAGCCGCTTTCGCAAAGGAGGGTACACCGGGTACCTTGATATATGCAGATCTCCAACCAAATCCAGGGAAATGGGGAAATGAAAGCAGGTGTTGTGGAGGAGGGAGTTGAGGGATGGAATCCTCTACTGTTTTTGGAATTTCTGCTCCTGATACAATCGCTTGGGGAGGCGTCTCTTCCGATTTTGTTTCCTCTCCTATTGTCGGAGCTACCACAGTGGGTTGCTTAGGAGTCGGCCGCGCGACCTTGATAACGGAGGGCAAATCTTCTGTTCTTGGTTGGTTGAAGCACGTCCAAAGAAATGCAGAAAGAAAGAGGGCAACGAGCACAAGCAAAATCACCAGGAATATTGCGTGTGCGAATCCTCTTGCTTTCATGCGAAAAACCTTTCTAGAACAAGGAGCAGAACACTCCTCTTAATTCGAGTATTTGATTGTGGCTTGATAGGTAACTCCAGGATCACGGGAGAGGCCTTCAGGCCAGGGGATGTTTTTTGTCACCGATTTCTTTGCAAGAATATTCATGCCATCAATGCCATCCAATGCTTCCTCTCCCTGCAGCACTACGGTATTTCCTTTGCTGTCCTTGACTTCCAATACTGCAGAAATCAACAACTGGTGCACCGTACCAAGATTGGCGAGGGTCACGGCCAAAGCAGGAGAACCATCTTCAAGACGTGAAGGAGTTACCGCTCTCACCCCAACATTCTCAACAATCCTTGTAGGCAATACATACAAACTTGTCGTGTAAATATAGAGAAAATTGAACATTCCCTTGTCTGAACTGTTCTTCCCCTGTGAATACGGAATCTGCTCTGCTTTCAAGCGAAAAGAGAGCTCATTGGTTACTGTTCTTGGACCCCGATACTGTACACGCACTACCCAACTGCTCTGCGGGGGAACTACCAATTTATTCGGAACAATAGAGAAATATGCATCCGCAGGTTTATTAACCTCATTTCCCTGAGCATCTTGGTCACGAATAAGTGCTGATAAGCTGATGGCGATTGAGTCATTGCTATCATTTACAATGGTGTAGGTCTTGGTGCTCTCAGCGCCCGTTGGTTGGAACGATTGTTCGAGTGGGGAGAACTGATAAGCAAAAGCTGAAGAAAGCAACAAGCAGGTGAGCAAGAGAAAAACAATGGTCCGTTTCACTCTCTTATTCTGAATTTGGTTCATATTTCACTCTCTTATCATAACATTGAGTTAATTCGCTGTCAGTGTACGCTATCATACCTGATTCATCAAGTCATCTTGGACGCTATCAAGACAAAGCCATCCGCTTTAAGGCAGAATCAAAAGTCCCTTTAAGCATTGGAATGAACTGAAGCACGATGTCATCAATTTCACCAGGGAGTCCTGCTTGCACCCAATCGAGCAAAGTTCCCACAAACGCATGCTTGTAGAAATCAATCAGGAACGCAAGATCTTCTTCTGTTGTACCATACTCTTTTGCACGATCAACGAGGGTCCCATGGAGTAATTTCGCCATCTCACGGCAGAGATATCTGTCAAGCAACTCTCTTCCAAGACTATGATATATATTCACAATCATCGTCTTGTTTTCCACCAAATAGGTGCACATACTCCTTACTGCCGATTCTCCATCATCCCTCGTATGAATACTGGGATACCGACGGGCAAACTCTTGCCCTTCATTAATGAACAACCAATCAAGCAAATCGTAGATATCTCTGAAGTGGTAATAAAATGTCTGGCGATTCACTCCACAGCGATTCACGATTTCCTTTACGGTAATCTTATTCAAGGTGTGTTCCGCCATCAATTGCTTCAAGGATTCGGCCAGTGCCAACTTAGTCATCTGCGCCATGGGTACTCCTTTCCTGCCTCTTCGTGCATATAATTGAACACAATTACGACGAAGTCTTAATAAATAGTATTAGTCATCCTACCGCAAAAATCTTTCTTTGACTACTAGTAATGTTTTATTGACACAAGAAACCTTTCATGGTAATGTTCCTTCCTGTCGGGTAACCGATACTGTTCGGGCTGTAGCGCAGGGGTTTAGCGTACATGTCTGGGGGACATGGGGTCGGCGGTTCAAATCCGCCCAGCCCGATATAATACAATATCCTGTAAGAAGTATTTTCTTGCAGGATTTTTTTTATTTTTTTGTGACCAAATTTCTCATGATTCTTGCAACCCTCCTGTTCACGCTCATCGCTCAACAGGACAGAATATTCTGCCCCAAGAAGCATCAGAAGTAGAGTCCAGCCATGCTGCCCCTCTCAGCGGAGAACGCTATATCCTCTTGACTGAATCCCGTATCTGAAGATAGACAGGGAGGGTCACATGAGGAGGATCAACCTTTTCACCTTCAACCAGTTTGATCAGTATATCCACAGCAAGTCGTCCCCGTTTACCAGTGTCCTGATGAACCGTAGTGATGGATGGAGTGAGGATCCTGCTGAAGATGTTGTCATCGAAGCCGATGATGGAAATATCATCCGGGACAGTTATCCCTGTTTTCTGGTAATACGATACCGCTTCACTGGCATAGTAGTCAGCAGAACAGACCACAGCGGTACAGGAAGTATCGGGGGAGGCAAGCTCCTCGTATAGAGCATAGCGTTCCTCCTTGACTCTTGAGAGGGGTATGAAATTCTCTTCGGCAAGGCTCCCTCCCTGTTCCTCAAGAGCATCCCTCAACCCTAGAAAACGCATATAGTCGGAACCGGTCTTTTCTGGTCCGTTCGAGAGGAACACCATCTGACGGTGCCCCATTGACTGGAGATATTCAGATATCTGGTACCCTCCTGACCTGTCTTCAATCCCGACACGGTAATATCGCATGTCGCCTTCTATATCGTAATCATAACTGTCGATGTGAACTACCGGACACGAAACCTGATTGCTGATACGGGGTATGATCTCACGTGGCACCCACAGTATAATAACCCCCGCAAGCTTCCATGACTGGACGAATCTCAGCACCTCGTTCTGGTCACTGGTTGTATGAACCATCATATAATAGCCAAGCTGTCTGAGTTCCCATTCAATGTTACCAAGAATGGTGAAGCTGAAAGGATCTTCGAACTGCGTCTCATCCCTGCGTGGTTCACTGAAAAAGACAACCCCTACGATACGGGAATTCTCATGGGCAAGGATGTTCGCAGCCATGTTCGGTGCATAGTTGACTTCCTTCAGTATCCTCTTGACCTTGTCTCGGACTACGGGAGACACCTTGCCGGTTCTCCCATGAATTACATTCGAGACAGTGGTAGGACTGACTCCAGCCATCTTGGAGATTTCTTTGATAGTCAACATGGCCTTACTATATGCATCTCCCCAAGCTTTGTCAAAAGCCTGCATCAGATTGACTCGACTCCCCCTGCACTGCAGAGGGAGTGAGTCATTCACTATTTTAGGTACCCGAGCCATTTACTCTGGACATCAATCATACGGGTCACCATGTCATTGATATGTGAGACCTGATTCACCACCGGGTTCGCGATAATTGCCTGAGTTGCCAATTCCTTACTGGCTTGCAGGACCGCTTCAGCGGTGAGATCGTAGACACCACAGTAGTTTCTCATCAGGGCAAGATAACCCTTGGGGAGGGAGGGAACCTTGATACCCTTCACCCCATCCTTATTGATGACTGCAGGGACTTCGACCACGACCCAGGAAGGCAGGTCCTCAATCAGTCCGTCATTTATCACATTGACCGCAGCCTCTTCATATCCCAAATCGGTGATAATCCCTTCGATGATAGGAATCGCTCGCTCATGCAGCTTTAGCTCGATCTCAGGTCTCTGTTCGACGGTCAAAGTCGCACGATAATAATCATAGAAATCGAGGATTCCACGATGATCCACAATATCCCAGGCCCAGGAGAGGTATTCCCCAAAGTGACTATCCACGGTGATGGGAAGCAACTTGTAATGCTCAAGCATGAACTTCGCAATGCGTTTGTCGGTCCACTCGAAACGACCCTTCCGTCCAGGTCCCTTTTTATCGAAGGCTTCATGGCTCTCCATCTTCCCGGTCTTGAGATACGTCTCGTAGAAATCACTGTATCCTGCTTCTTGCTTGAAGAACTCGGCAGATCTCTCGAGTACCTGTGGGTAGAGGTCTTCCCCTGTAGCTTTGTCCTTCAGCTCATACAAACAGCTGAAGTGATTGAGCCCGGCGGCACGGAAAGTGAGATCTTCAATCTCCTTATCGAGCATGGCAGGCAACCAGCGATTCAGCCAGCCAATTTCGTGACACATACCGACGAACCTCGCCTGGGGATATTTACGCATCACTGCAGTACCGATCGCAGTCATCGGATTGGAATAGTTGAATATCCAGGCATCAGGACAGATTTGTACGGCATCCCCTACAATATCGAGAATGTGGGGTATGATCCGCAGTGAATGGAATACGCCTCCGGGACCTCCATTCTCCCCATAGACCTGATGCACCCCATACTGCAATGGTACTTTCCAGTCATCATCCCAGAGCTTGAAACGGTCTCCGACTTCAATCGAAGAGATAATAAAATCAGCTCCCGTGAAAGCCTCTTTGCGATTCAAGGTTGCACTCACTGTGAAATCAAGAGCTTCCTTCTTCAGGAACTCCTTTGCGATGCGCTCGACTCGCTCCATCGCAACGGCATTGATGTCAAGAAGCGTGACCTCACAGCCTGTGAGCACTTTGCTCTGAAAGATATCTCCGAGCATTCCGAGTCCGAACTGGAGTGATCCAGCTCCTACTAGTACGATTTTCATACAGCGATGTTCCTTCTACCGGCTGACCCCGGTATATTATTTTATTGCTCCCTCTACCATCCCCTTTATGATGTAGCGCTGAGCGAACAGATAGAGGATGATAATAGGTACGATAGCCAAGAGAGTGGAAGTGAGAATGAGATCCCACTGTTTTAGGTATGCTCCGGCGAACGCTGTGACGGCAACCGGAAGAGTCTGCACCGCACCATTCGATCCTAGAACGAGATAGGGAAGCAGATAATCGTTCCAGATCCATATTCCGTTGAGAATCATTACAGTCACGATAATCGGCTTCAGAAGAGGGAATACGATTTCGAAGAAAATCCGCGGGTAAGAGCACCCGTCAATCGTCGCGGCCTCTTCCAGTTCATAGGGGATATTCTTGATAAACCCGTGAAACACGAAGATTGAAAGAGAGGATCCGAATCCGAGATATGCGAACACAATTCCTCTCACGGTACCAAGAAGACGCAGGTTCAACACATTGCCGAGTATCCTCAGCCATCTCACCAGGGGGTACATCAAAACCTGGAAGGGAATGACCATAGCAGCTACGAAGACCATGAAAATGATAATCGACCATGTCTTCTTTTCGTTTCTCACAAGAACCCAGGCTGCCATCGATGAGAACGTGATGATTACAAGCAGTGAAAGAACCGTGATAATCACCGAGTCCCCGAATGCGCTGAGGTAGTCGACCGTAGGATTGTTGAAAATTCTTGAGATGTTGTTGCCCAGCTGTCCCCAGTTCTCAGGCAACGCAACTGCATTTATGATAATCTCTCGGGAAGTCTTTGCTGAATTGAGCACGACCATTGCAAAGGGAATCATGAAAAGAATGAAGAGAAGAATCGTGAAAGCTTCAAGAATGAGCATGGGAGCCCGCCGTTTGAATGACATGGTATTCTTCATCACATTTCCACCTCTTTCTTCTTGTTGTTCGAAACCTGGATCAAGGATACCACGACCAGGACGACAAAGAGCACAACAGCCTTTGCCTGCGCTTCGGCCATCTTGTTCGCAGTCGCGGTGTCGAAGATGTTCATCGCCAGCAGCTGGGAAGCTTTCACAGGGACCCCCATGAATCGGGTAGCCGGTCCACCATTCGTCAAGGTCAGGTTCATGTCAAACTGCTTGAACGAATTGGTCAGGGTCAGAAACAAACTGATGGTGAAGGCGTTGGCCATCATCGGGATCAGGATGTTGAAGACGTTGCGCACGAAACCCGCACCATCGACAGAGGCAGCTTCCATGAGCGACTTTGGAATGCTCTGGATCGCCGCGACGTAGATCAGCATGATGTAGCCGGAGAACTGCCAGGTATTGACCACCGACATCACCCAAATGACCGTCTCAGGTCTGCTCAGGAATGAGGACTGGAGCATTTCTATTCCGTAGGTTGTTCCAAGCGAAACCAGAATATTGTTCATGATGAACTGCCAGATATAACCGAGAACGATGCCTCCGATCAGGTAGGGGACGAAAAATCCTGCACGGTAGAAGTTACGGAACTTCACCTTGCTCGTCACGATAAGCGACAGGGTAAAGCTTACTATGTTGACAAGAATGACGTTGATTATAGTGTAACCAACAGTTATTAGGAAGGAATGGATAAAATCGGGTGTATTGAACAGTTTCGAAAAGTTCTTGAAACCGACGAAGTGGATGTTGGGACTCACCCCGTTCCAGTCTGTGAGTGAATAATAGATACCCAGTGAGAAGGGCACAATGATGATCATAATGAATGTGAACACGACCGGTGCCAGAAACAGGATATTCACTACGCTGCGCTGCTTCATTCGGGGCTCCTCCTTGTTATTTTGAATATGATGTACGGGCGGTTTCGCCCGTACATCATTCGTGTAATAGTCCTACATGGTCGGCAGACTTGCGATGGCCGCCTTCATGTCTGAAATGAACTGATTCAGATTATTCTGGTTCTGGGCGAAGAGGTCGTACACAGGACCGAACACATTCTGGCCTGCACCGTCAGGAAGCATTCCGAAGAATACACCATAGTTTCCACCCTTGGCATTGGCTTCCATAAGAGCTTGACTCAACTGTCCGGAGGGCTTGAGTGTGACCGACTTGAAGGCGGGGATCATACCGGCCTTGTTGACGATGTAATCATGTCCTTCAGCAGTTGTTGCCATCGACGCCAGGAACGCTTTCGCTTCTTCAACCCGCGGGCTCTGTGCATTTACGACGTACCAGCTGGGAGCGAACAGGTAGAGACCGGTCTGCGGGGTATTCGTGAACGCGTGAGGAGCATATCCCATCTTGAAGGTGACGCCCATCTGAGCCATGTTGGGATCTACCCAGTTGCCCTGGTGCAGGAAAGCGGTCTTGCCCTGAGCAAATGAACCGACCTGGTCGTCATAGCTTCCGTTGAGCAGAATGTTCTGATCGGCATATTTGAAAAGGAGCTGTACATATTTTGCGTACTCAGTGAAGCGTGCTTCATCCATCTTTCCCTTCAGAGCATCCTCAATTACGCTTGTATCAGTGAAATCAAGGCCTCCGCCCCAATAAACTGCAAGGTTGTGCTGAGCAGCGACCCACCACATTCCTCCTGCGAGGGAGGCTGCCATCGCCACAGGAGCGTCGATGCCGAGCTCTGCCTTCTTCGCTTCAAGGGTCTTGAATGCCTTCTCATAGGCATCGCGGGTCGTCAGAGTGGAGGGATCGATACCGGCCTTTGCCAGGATCTCTGCATTGTAGGCAAGTCCATATCCTTCAATGGCCACAGGGAAACCATACACGGTTCCATCCACGACGAATTCCAAGTCTGTATCGTCTACCCAAGGCTCTCCTTCCATGCTGGCAATATAGTCTTTCCAGACATTGTAACCGCCGAGTCCTTCGATCTGGAAGATATCGGGCATATCACCGGCCTGTGCTTTAGCCTTCAGAGCGCCACCATAATCAGCACCTCCGCCAAGCGTCTCGACTTCCACGGTCACACCGGGAGTTGCAGCAGAGTACTGTGCAGCATACTCATCGAGAGCATCTTTGATCTCAACCTTCAAATGGAACATCTTCACGGTTGTTTTATCGCTGGACGCTGCTTCCTGTGCACCGCCGGCGAACACGCTGGTCACCAGAAGAACTGAGAACAGAACTACTGCGATCTTTTTCTTCATGCGAATCCTCCTTAGTACGGGTTAACCCACCCGGTACTGTTTGCATTTATAGATAGGTGTTACGTAACACCTATAGCTAACACTACCACACCATTTCTGGTTGTCAAGAAAAAACTTTAAAAAAATGGAAGCGATTCCACTTGTCTCCATCAGGAGTATATGGAGCTTTTCACTGGGCAGCGCATGAATCCTGTCTGGTTGAAGAAAAATATACGTTTCATAACGCTTTTTGGAGTGAATACACATACGTGATCATATGCATGAATATGCGATACTCCCCAAGCAGCAACTTTATGAACGACTTCCCTGCAAAATTGGGAGCGAATTATGAATAAGGTTGCATTCATAAAGCACAGTGAACCATCCCTTGTATCGCAAGGGGTATTGATCTTCTTCATCTGTTTGCCGTACCTCCCCTGGCTCTAAGTCATCCATACAGCAAGAGAACCTTTCTTACTTTTTTCACTGTAGTGAGAAGAATGGGGAGTGCTATCTCATATCTTGCATGGCAACCACGCTTATAGATCTTGTCCCGAAAATATCCATCCCTCGGTTCACTACTCGTATGCTCTACGGTTGTACGCGCCTTATAGCGTGTGGCAGATGCAGGATTGAAAAGAACCGGTTGGACTCCCTTAGAGATCCTTTCTTTTTCCTTCCAGGGGATTTCGGTACTGAGATATCCTATCACTACCCGGCCCAAAGAAGTGTTGTATTCACCTATAACCCTCTCATGAAGTCGATAAGGATCCAGAATCTCCACAACATCCTAAGAGAGTCTACTCATAGTTCCTTCACTGGGAACCTTCGTAAGACCCAGCAGGTCTATCGGATTGCTATGCTCCTGCAACGAAAGCAATGCGTCTTTCATCGTGGCATGTCGGAAAAAGAGTTTCATCAACGGTAAGAAGGCTCTGCGCTGACTCATACAATTGAGTGAACAACAAGATGGTTCTCGTAATAAACAGTGCCTCATATCGTCATGTGAGAGGAAAGGGATTGTGGGGAGACTGAAGTTTGTGTGGTGTGATACATGCTATTTGTATCCTGTATGGTACACAAGTATTGGCAGACAGCTCTCAACAGTGGAAAAGTGAATGAGACGCCATTGGCATACCCTGCATATTTGTTCATGTCATGCAGGCTGAATTTCTATTTTAAAATTGGCTCTGCAGGATTTTTTATGCATTGGATACAGAAGCTCTGCTCCTCACCCACAACGAGAGGGATTCTCCCCCGCAAGGAAAGATTCCAAAACCTTCTGCATCTGTCTTGATATGTTCCCTTATATTGCCGGTACAATCTTCAAATTCAGTATCAGGAAGGCCTGTCTCCATGCTTTTACTACCTTCTTCTCCATTGCAAAGGACTACTGCCAGCGCCTTTTCTCCTGAATAAGACCAGCCAATGGTATTTGGATGATCGAAGTAATCGTGCTGTTCTCCCTCAAGATGTTCACTTCTCAACCTAAGCATGAGATCAAGCAAATGCTTGAATGAAGGCATTTCAATCACATGTTTTTCTCCATCTAAGCCATAATCCTCATACGTTGCACCTTCGTAATCTGCGATGAATACACAGGGATATCCTTCCCTTCTGAGCAGGATCAACGCATAGGCCAGGGGTTTGAACCAGGGCTCCACTACTGACTCAAGCGCTTGCAAAGCCTGCGAGTCATGGTTGGCTACAAATGTGATTGCATGCGCAGGGTCTTGCTCCACCAGGGTCCCGGAGAAAATAGAATCGAGGGGGAATTCCCTCCTTTCAATCCCTGCCTGATAAAATTTGAAATGCAACGGAACATCGAAGAGTGAAAGAGCACCCTTACTCTGCTCGATGTATGATTTGAGCTGTTCGATGTCTGGATCCCAGAATTCAGCAACTGCAAACAAATCACGGTTTGCATGGGAATGTATGGAAGCAAGCCACTCGGGAAAAAACCATGAAGGGATATGTTTCACTGCATCAATTCTAAAGCCATCGACCCCTGTGGTGTCCAGATACCATTTCCCCCACCGCGTAAGTTCTTCTCTTACTTCCTCCGCCCCGAAATCAAGGTCACAACCCATCAAGTAGTCGTAGTTTCCGAACTCAGCGGAAACATAGTCATCAAACTGCTTGCCTTCCAGTACGTAGATTCTCTGGTTATCCTCAGGATGTTCCTCCGCATGATCCACTGCATCAAAATGGTGCCACATCCACTGGAAATCCGAATAGGTAGAACCTCTGCCAGGAAAGGTAAAACGTGTATAAACCGTTACTTGCTCTTTAGATCCATTTGGCTCTGACCGATTATCTCTCGAATACGGGATTGCAAGGACCTGTTCTTTCTCATCAGCACCCATGCGATGGTTAAATACAATATCTGCATAGACAGCAAGTCCCTGGGAATGAATCGCATCAATGGCTTTGAGGTACTCTGTTTTGGTTCCATACTTGGTGGCAGTACTCCCCTTCTGGTCGAACTCTCCTAAATCGTAGAGGTCATACACCCCGTAACCGGTGTCATAGCCACCACCAGCTCCCTTGTATGCAGGAGGAAGCCAGATTGCTGTGAACCCTGCCTTTTTCAGCGATTCAGCCTGCTTAGCAAGCTTGTTCCAGAGGACACCACCGCCTTCACTACACCAATGGAAATATTGGAGCAATACTCCCCGTCTCTTTTGCATGGTCAGCTCCTATATTTACTTTGAATCAACAATATGCTTATGTTGCACAATATACAATGGTTTCATGTGGTTGTATGTCTGCATCCTCATGAACTTGAACAGGAAGGTACCCTTCCTTATGCTTTCAGTACTGTTTTCTTAAATCTCAGTGTACAGCATGGATGGCAGTTATCAATGAAAGGTATCAATACCTCAGGGCAAGAGCTGAACTCAGGAGGCGTTGCCTCCTTTTTCGCCCCAAGGGACGGGGTATCTCACCTTGCTTTCCCTGCACTCGCTTGGGAGAGGAACCAGCATGATGATTCCTTTCCTCTCGCTCCGTTGGAGAATGACCCCAAACGGATTTAGAGAGTTGGAAGCAAGGGTTTGATCTCAAAGAGTTTGTCATCATCCCAAAGCTCACAGGTCTTCTGGAGAGTCCAAAGCCGTGCCTCTTCCCCCCCCTTCCCCATTGGAGGTGATTGCCCAAGCGTCATAAGCAACAGGGTAGATGCTTCCAACCATGGTAGCTTGGTTACCATTAATCTCAAACTTACCCAACCCCTTCCCTGAGGCTACACTCCAGAAATGGCCATCATGCCAAGCAATGTCATTGCCGAGGGTGGTTGGCAAGGTAATTTCGGTAAAATTGGTAGGGTCATCGAAATCAATTCGATACAGCACAGATTGATCACGACTGGGCAGGAGAAGGTTCTCTCCATCATAGGTCAATCCCATGGTGCCACCATCATCTTCATCAGCATTGGGGATATCAATCCAATCATCTTCTGTTATCTCTATTTTAGTATCTTTAGTAATTACATCTGGTGGAGAAAATCGGTAAATCTTCTTCTCACTGAAATCATTAACGTAGAAGTACTCTCCATCATGGGTTAGTCCCCTGGGGTTAACAACCCAGTCTGTTCCCATCTTGGTCACTTCGGTGATGCCAGTGTCGTTGAAGGTAATTCTGATGAAATCCAAGCCCTCCCCATACTCCCCGTCGCCAATACTGAATCGCCAGAGATAGCCGTCGTAGTAGTGAAGAGCCCAACCGAAACCAAGACCGGTATCAGCTCCCATTGTTTGCGTAACCTCACGAGTAGAATCAATTGCATCATACACATAGAGGTACTCATCTCCCTCTGTAGCAGGACGATAACCAAGATCATAGTCAGTGGGAACGGTGTAATCGAAACTTAGACCAGCAGGTTCCGATGATACTTCAGTATTATTTGATTTAGTTATTTGAGTGATACTCTCATCAGTCGGTGACTCCCCATCAGGATCTTCCGTGTTCAGTATGGGCACATCTTCGACATCCCCGATTGCATAGAGGGTGTTCCCCTGAACCGTTACCTCAGAATCCATACCTGCAGTCAATGCATGTTTCTTATAGGTGTCAAACACATTACCTCGCACGGTTCCACCACTGTTTTCAAAGTGTACTCCTACATGACCATCCCTGAAGTAGTTGTTTTCTATGAGAACATTGGTATTAAATTGCTCAAGTGCAATCTCGTGATACCCATTCTGATACAGGGTGTTGTTGATAATCGTAGGAGAGGACTGCTCTGCATAGAGCCCCTCGGTATTATTCCATCGGATTACTGAGTTTGATATGGTAACAGCGGACTCAAACTGCTCTACTCCAATTTCTGCATACTCCACTACCGTATAATCCAGGATGGAGGTGTCGGTATTCATCAAGGTAATACCAAACCAATCTCCGTTTATGGCATATGGATACGTTTCCCGCTCGTAGTCTGCAGTGAAGAAGATTTGCTCAGCTGGGGTTCCTTCTGCAATCAAGGTACCACCTGCTACCTGGAGGCCACCTTTATCCAGATCGATATACCCACGGTCAAATTTGAATTTTACGATTGTCCCTGGCTCGATAGTAAGCGTTACACCTTCAGGTACCTCCACATAATTCACCTGTACCACTCCTGACCAAGTGGTATTTCCTGACAATGCTCCTTCCCAGATGGTTTGCTCAGGAACAGTATATGGAGTAGCAGAAATGGTCATAGTAAGCATTGCTGTTTCTTCAACATCTTCTCCAGCACAAACCTTTACCGTAAATGAATAAGCTCCCGGAGAACCGTTCGGATCATCTACATCACCAGCCACTGGTGCTGTGAAGTCTTCAGTAGTTATCTCAAAGGATACCTCATCATTATGTTCTAGCAGTTCCTGTACGAGTGCATTTGCTTTTGCTTTAGCCTCGTCCATATTCTCTACTTCAGCTTGAGAAGCAGAATATTGAGCTTCTTCTACAAGATGTGTTGCTCCTTCGATAACAGTTACAATCTGGATCGTTTTTTCCCCAATCACTCCAGAATCATCATTGGCTGCCACCTTCACTGTCACACTACCAACTTCTATGGGAGTAATAAGGCCACTTTGGTCGATAGTCGCACTACCGGTACCATTTTCTACCGACCAGGTGAGAGAATCATCTGTGGCTTTGGAGGGAGTTAACCACAGCATGCAGCTGAAGGGTCTCCCCTTCAACTACATAGGTAACATCACTGGATATGCTTATTTGCTCTACCGGAATTACCATGGGAGTTTCAGGACTACATGAGACCATGAACACCAAACACAATAGCTCTATTTGATTATTTGTGTTGAAATACTACAAAACAGTTGCCAAATGCAGTATAATTGAAGAATGAAGAAGCCAAAACTCAGCAAGGAAGCCCTTGAAGCCTACAAAGCGTTGATGAACCTTTCAGAAGAAGAACAAAAGCTCGTTTTTCGCAAGATTTCACAGCCTGAACCGGCAGAAACTGTCCAGGAACCACCCAAAGAGAAGGAGAATTGCCCCCATTGTGGAAGTTCCCATGTCAGCAGGTATGGGAAGACCCCAGCAGGTTACCAAAGGTTCATCTGTGTGGATTGCCGCAAGACTTTTGGAGTAAAGGAAAGACCTGTATGGATCGGGAGCCATTTTCCCAAGGAAGTCTGGATCGAGTACATGCGCCTCATGAATACGGGTGCGACACTCAAGGATCTGGCCGAGGCCTTGCACATCAACGTCACCACCGCATTCCATTGGAGGCACAAGATCCTCACAGCACTTAAGGATGGTAAGTCCGATGCTGTATTGGAGGAACATACGCAAGCCGATGAGACCTTCACATACCTGAATACCAAAGGCAACAAGAACGCCAGCAACAACTTGCATATGCACAAGCCCACTAACAGGGCCCCTGATTACAAGAGTGTCAGAAAATCCGGACATAGACATGGAAGGGGATCATGCAGCAGCACAAGAGGCTTGAACCAAGGTTTTGTATGCACTCCTCTAGCCATAGGGGGGAACGAGATTTGCTGGGGAAGACCCTCAAATATGGGTGCCCCCTCCTCAAGTGACCTTGATTCCGTGTATACCGGGCATCTTGGTGAGACTGTAATCCTGGTCACTGATGCATCTCGGGCTGCCGGGAAATATGCACAGGAGAAGGAGCTTCCCATCATCCAGCTGAAAAGCGCAACTGAATCCAGACAAGGCAAATATAACCTGCAGAAGGTCAACAAGTTGCATTCTGCCTTCAAGCAGGATTTGGCTAGATTCAACGGTGTGAGCACCAAGTACTTGGAAAACTATGCAAACCTGACCATTTTCAAGCAGGAGACCCCTAGCATCTCAGGCATAGCCAGGGCAACCCTGCTTGTTGAGAAGCTTAGCAATGTCCCCCGTGTAGCAAGATGGAAAGAACTGAGAAATATCGATTACCCTTCATTTGTCTATGAGGTGCTTGATATGAATGAGACATCAGAAAATGAGGTTTCAACATAACCTGTCAAATAGAGCCTTTAAAATTGGAGTATTATTATGACAACAGTTTCCAAACTGCAGATCAACTATCTCGACCATGTCGTAGGAATAACAGAAGGGCCACAATTTTCTTGGGCTATTGATACACCTTTTAGAAATTGTCGACAAAAACAGTATCAGATTCAGATTGCCGATGAACCTTCTTTCGCCTCCCCTCTCTTCGATACCGGCCTTGTTGAAAGCAACGATTCTGCACAGGTTCGAGTCCCAGGATTCACCCCAGAGGAAGGCATTAAGTACTGGGCTCGAGTTAAAGTAGTCACCGAAGCAGATGGCCAGGGAATCTCAACCACTCCTTTCAGTGGTAGTGCAACCATCCTTGGAGGTTTGAAGGATCCAGATTCGCTGAAGGAGCATTTCATTACTGCAGAGACTGAAGAGGATATCAAGCTCTCGAAAGGCACCTATCTTAGAAAAGCAATCTCACTGAAGAAAGAGGTGAAATCAGCAGTAATTTTCTCCACAGCACAGGGCGTATACCAGCTGCATCTCGATGGCAAGAAGGTATCTTGCGATGAACTTGCACCTGGGTGGACCAGCTATGACCATCGCCTGCTCTACCAAAGCTATGATGTCACGAATATGCTTTCCCCGGGCGAACACGTACTTGGTGTACATCTTGGGTCACTTTGGTATAAAGGCACCATCAGCTTCCTGATGATCCATAACTTCTATGGAGATTATGCATCGCTATCCCTGCGCATGGATGTCACCTATACTGATGGAAGCAAAGAGACGTTCTATACAGATGAAAGTTGGAAAGGCAGCTACAGTCCGGTCTTGAATTCACAACTGTATGATGGAGAGGCCTATGATGCATCCCTGGAACAGGAAGGTTGGGACAACCCAGAGTTCAATGATGATGCATGGAGAACTGCAAAAGCTGTTCCCTGTACATCAGAACATATTGAAGCACAGGAGGGTTCCCCTGTTGCTCTCCAGGAAATCATGGCCCCGACCCTCGCCTTCTACACTCCCAAGGGAGAGCGGGTGATTGACTTCGGACAGAACATGAGTGCCCTGCCGGAGATCAGGGGACAGGGCAAGGCTGGCGAAACCATAGTACTGAGATGCTTCGAGGTATTGGATAAGGACGGCAATGTCTACACCGACAACCTTCGTAGAGCGGAACAGAGAATCACCTACACCATCAAGGATGATAAACCGTTCGTCTATCGTCCCTACTTTACCTTTTTTGGATTTCGGTTCATCCATGTAGAATCGTTCCCTGGACGTGCAGACCTTGATAATTTCAAGGCTTACGTGATTCACTCCGACATGCCACAGACAGGTAGTTTTGCGTGTTCCAACCCGGATTTGAACCAACTGCAACACAATATCCTGTGGGGATTGAAGAGTAATTTTGTGGATGTCCCCACCGACTGCCCTCAGCGTGACGAGCGCCTTGGCTGGACAGGGGATGCACAGATTTTCTGCCAGACAGCAAGCTACAATGTAAACACCTATACCTTCTTCAAAAAATGGCTCAAGGACCTTGCCCTTGACCAGACCCAAGAAGGAGGCGTCCCCCATGTAGTCCCAGATGTACTGTACAAATACCCGTTTGACAACTGGTTGTTGAACCAAGGAACCCACTCAGCCACTGCGTGGGCTGATGCCGCAATCATCAATCCCTGGGTGCTCTATCTCACCTTTGGGGACACAGCCATTCTGGAGACTCAGTACGAGAGCATGAAGGGCTGGATTGATTTTATGAAAACCCATGCAAAGAACAACATCTGGAACTACAAGCTTCAGTTTGGAGATTGGGTCGCCTTGGATGCTGAGGAAGGAAGCTACTTTGGAGCCACTCCAAACGATTTGACCTGTACCGCGTACTATGCCTATTCCACCAGTCTTTTCGTAAAGATTGCAAGAATACTCGGGAAGGAAGCTGTCGCGAAGGAGTATGAAGCACTGTACAACAACATTGTGAAAACATTCCAAGAAACCTTCTTCAATACCGACGGAACAATGACAGCCCAGACACAGACTGCTCATATTCTTGCCCTACACTTCAACCTTGCTCCCAAGCAGTTCATTGCCAAGACGGTAGAGAATCTGAAGCAGTTGTTGGCCGAGCATGATGGACACTTGGTGACGGGTTTTGTCGGCACCCCGTACTTCTGTCATGCACTCTCTTCCAACGACTGCTTGGATGAAGCCTATGCGTTGTTACTCAAGGATGACTTCCCCTCTTGGCTGTACCAGGTAAAAAAAGGTGCCACAACCATATGGGAACACTGGGATGGTATCAAGCCTGATGGCTCGATGTGGAGCCCCGATATGAACTCATTCAACCACTACGCCTACGGCGCAATTGGAGAGTGGTTGTACCGGGTTGTTGCTGGTCTGAACATTGATGAGAACGAGCCAGGATACAAGCATACGGTTATCGCCCCGAGGATTGGAGGAAACCTCACATGGGTGGAAGCTGCATATCAATCGGTCTATGGTGAAGTCGGAATACGTTGGGAACGAGAGAGTAAATCAAACGTCATTACCTTGCAAGCAACGGTTCCGGCAAATACCACTGCCACCATCCGCCTCTTGGATGGAGCTTCCTTGGTTGATGGGGATGCTCTCACGTTTGCACAGCGTGATGACATCCTCGAGGCCGAAGCAGGTTCAGGCATGTACACGATTCGCTATACATTGAACTCATAATCTGATGCAGGTTTTCATAGTGAAACCATGAGTGTATCCAATCGATATGCTCATGGTTTTTACTGCAACAAGGCTGGATGATAGAGCGGATAACGCTCCGCCTGATACACCCGATACCCCGCATAGCTCGCAGGGTCAGGATCATTGAATGAGAACATCAGTACTTCCTTCGCCGGATTGTCAGCAGTAACCTCGATGACCTTTGCTGAGATTTTCATGTCATGCAGAGAGTTGTTCGCGAAATCAAAGAGCTCAACCGCATCCCCTTCCAGATTCTTGGTTATTCCCCCAAAACAAATCAGGCGATTCCCATTCTCCAGATAGTTTGCATCTCCGATGAACGGGGTGAAAGTACTGCTCCCGTTCTTTGTCCCATACTCCCAAACTTGTCGTACGGTCATGGAAGCCTCATCAATCTCATACTCAACTGCGCGAGAATAATTCTCAGAGGGGTCGAGTGGATCAGTACAAGATCGCTCATTGCCATTGTCATAGAGAAGTACCCTTCCTTGCTGCTCAGGATGCACCATAGGGGCATGCTGTCCCCATTGCCAGGCAAAAGGATCTCCCGCAAGGTACAGCAGGTAGGGCTGGAATGATTCATTCCAAAGCTCATGATTACCCAGGATCCACCGAAGGTCCCCACTCTTTCTATCTATCTCAGCTACCGTACTCTGGTCCCTTCCGCTGACAATGAAGCTGTCATCGCGGCTGTTATAATCGATTCCATTGAGATGGAGCCAGTCTGAAGGTTCCAAATTTCGTGGCAGAGGTGGACGATCCTTGTCGAGTATATCGCGAAAGTCCCAACCTTGGAGGTATTGGCCTGTCTCTCCATCGAGTTCCACCACCCCGTCCTCAAACGAAGAAGGGGCTGTACTCAAGGCCAGAATATTGCCGTTTTCCATGATCGACACATCGTGATGGAGGCCGTACATGAGCGGAGGAAGTGTCCGTATCGTTCTTCCCAACAGGTCAATCTCTACAAGGGAACTCCCTTCCTGAATCAAAAGGGTACCTTGCCCAGTCATTTTCATGACATGACCGATATCACCTTGGTAGAACCAACGCACAGCTCCATAGGAATCAACGGCACTGGGGAGTGCCCGGTAGTTTCCTTCTGCATCATAGTGACCTAGGTGTAAAAAAGTAAAACCTTCAGCAATCTGTTCTGGAAGCAAGCGTTCATATCCTATCTCAGGGAAGGTTTCTGGGAGTGGATCGGTCTTGATATGTACTGTCTCTTTGTAGAGCCTCCCGTCTTCCGCGACAAGATGGAATTCCACTTCATTCTCACTATCTGGATAGAGTGCGAGCATTGGAATTTCATGGTACGTCTCATAGCCAGCAAACGTGACAGGCAAGTCATCATGGTTTCTCCCTCGTATGATGAGGGACACTTGGGTTGCTTCCCTGGTCTCAATTACAGCCAAGGCACTTAGCGGGGATTTCTCAAAACGTGTAATAGCAATGGTGAATGGTCTTCTCACAAGAAAAACAAAGAGGAAGAGAACGATAAGAAGCATGAGACATGTAAGCATAATGAGACGACGTAACTGCTTATTCATGTCTTCCAGTGTACGCTGCCAGTAAAAATATGGAAAGAAGTCTTTTCCAACAGACAGGGACATTTCTTGTCTTCCTAATCTTAGGTTTGCTATACTGATTACCATGAAAGCAAATCGAACGACCATCCTTATCTTCTTTGTCATGGTGGCCATCTTGTCTGGCTTTGTAGTCATAGGGCCATTCGCTCAAGAATCAGCACTGTACCAGATAGCCAATATTACATTGGGCTCCGTGCTGATAAGCCTCTGTTTTTCACTACTCACTGAAGATTACTCCTGGACCGACCGCCTCTGGAGCACGCTCCCTGTTGTCTTCACATGGATCTATGCCTACAAAGCAGGCTTCTCCACCCCAGTGGTGGTTGCAGCCCTGCTTGCCACCCTTTGGGGAGCGAGACTGACGTTCAACTTCGCCCGACGTGGAGGATACAGAGGAGAAGAAGACTATCGTTGGAAAATTCTTAAACAGAAGATCGGGAACCCTGTTGGATGGTTCTTTTTCAATGTATTCTTCATCGCTTTCTATCAACAATTCCTGTTTATCGCATTCACCAGTCCGATCGGGATACTCCCCTCCTCAAATGCTCCATTCAGCCCCCTTTCCTTCATTGCAATCTTCTTGTTTATCTGTTTCTTGAGCATTGAGACGATAGCAGACCAACAGCAGTACACGTTCCAGCAGGCCAAGTACCAATTGCTTCCAAGAAAGGATACCCTTGAAGATGAGTATGCCCAGGGCTTCCGTAGTTCGGGACTCTTTACATACAGCCGGCACCCCAACTACTTTGGAGAATTAGGAGTGTGGTGGTCCATCTATCTGTTCTCAGTCTCTTTCCACGGCTCCTTGCTGCACTACACCATAGTAGGACCTCTCTTACTGACACTCCTGTTTATAGGTTCTACCATCTTCACTGAAAGTATCACTTCCTCGAAGTATCCTGCGTATGCAGCATACAAAGAGAAAGCAGGTGCAATTCTCTTTAGATTCTGGTAGCCCCATGCTACAGTGATTCAAAGGAGAATCAATAGATGAAAACAGTACTACTCATCATTGCTTTGCTTTTGGTTGTGCTCCTACTGCTCTCACTCACCTTATACAAACGGAATGCCCCGACAACAATACGTGAGGAAGAAGTGCCTATGACCGATATAGAACGATTTACCTACAAACCTCTTGATGATACGCTGAAGAACTCCCTTACCAGTGAAGAACGATCAATCATCGTAGGAAAGGCCACCGAACGGGCTTTTTCTGGGGAGTACACCGATACCAATGATTGGGGAACCTACTACTGCAAGTGGTGTGGCTCCCCCCTCTACAGCTCTGAAAGCAAGTTCCACTCCGGTTGTGGATGGCCCTCCTTCGATGAGGAGATTCCCCATGCGGTCATGCGGAAGACTGATGCTGATGGTATACGTACAGAAATACTGTGTGCTACGTGCGGCGGACATTTGGGACATGTTTTTGAAGGGGAACGCTTTACAGAAACCAATACACGGCACTGTGTAAATTCCCTTTCCCTGGTTTTCAAGGATGGGGCGCCTGTAGCTGAGGCAGTATATGCCGGAGGATGTTTCTGGGGAGTCGAACATTTGTTTGCCCAGAAGGATGGGGTGTACTCTGCAGTTTCTGGGTATACCGGGGGAAATGTAGAGAATCCAAGCTACCAGGATGTACTGACCCATACCACGGGTCACCTGGAAGCGGTCAAAGTACTCTATAATCCACTGGAAATCTCGTATGATGACCTTACAAAGTATTTCCTTGAGATCCACGACCCCACCCAGACAAATGGGCAGGGACCTGATATCGGGAACCAGTATCTTTCTGCCATATTCTACCGGTCACGACATGAGTTTGATGTGGCTGTACACCTTATTGAAATCCTTGAAGAGAAAGGGTTGCAGATTGCCACCACCCTCCGCCCGGCTGCTGTTTTCTACCCAGCGGAGGAGTATCATCAGGATTACTATGAGCGGAAGGGAACAGTTCCCTACTGCCACGCATATACCAAACGATTCTAATCGGTCAGCACATCGGCACTGATCGCACAGCTTGCAACTACGTAGGAGCCCTTTTTTAGGGGCTTCTCTAGTTGTTCTGGGGCAAAAACGAGATCAAGATGACCCATTTCCGTAGAGATGGTAGCTACTGTACACCCGGTATCC
Organism: Sphaerochaeta halotolerans; assembly: GCF_003429665.1. GTDB lineage: Bacteria > Spirochaetota > Spirochaetia > Sphaerochaetales > Sphaerochaetaceae > Sphaerochaeta > Sphaerochaeta halotolerans. The sequence goes on from NZ_QUWK01000006.1 coordinate 38,608, forward strand.
TTAAACCCATGCTTGCGATTCTGCACTCCGAGAACCGGACCACAAAGCAACATCATCTGCTCCTCCTGTGCAAAACGTTCTCTATTCTCTTCACTAAGACTCTCATCACGAGCCATGATGTAGTTGAAAGGAAGCAATTTTTTATCCTCAAGCCGGGCACCTTCTTCGGTAACCATCTCATACGCTTCCCTGCTGTCGAATACATCCAACGCCTGTGGGAACGCACATACCTGCAGGTCCAAGAGGGTATCCTCATCAATCTGCTCAAGGGTGGCTGCATGGACAAGAGTGGCAATGAAAGCACTCTTTTCAGAGCCATTGGTCATCAAGAGGGTGATTGAAAGTGGTTCACCCTTGCCAATCTGGACCAAAGGTTTTCCCGACCAAATGCAACGTCCGCTCATATGCATATCCAAACCAACAATCTGCAGGTCTTCATTATCTACAACTGTACGAAAGACGATGGTCAGCCCGCTGTCCAGCATCTTCGTATAATATGCTCCTTGGTGTGCTGAAATACGCTTGGCTTCATGAAACCATTGCATCAAGGGTTCCTGGTCGAGGGTCCCGTTTTTGCTGAGTAATTGCAATCCGGTATTTGCGAGATAGACAGCCATATACACCTCCTAGGGGGTGTAGTCTATCATGAATGCCACTTGCAGGAAACTAGCAGAATCACTAATCTGCTAACCATGAAACCAGAAACGCTACACAGACTCACGTTCAAACAAGGTTGCCAGGAGGGCTTTCCCATTTTTGTTGGGTATTTCCCTACTGCCATGGCCTTCGGCCTTGTCTGCAGAGATTTGGGGATGCGTATCTGGGAAGCGGTCCTTTTCTCGGTAACCAACTTTGCAGGCAGCGGACAATTTCTGGCAGCAAATCTCATCGGAGGGGGAGCCCTCCTCGCAGAACTGTTCATCAGTGTCTTGTTGGTGAACCTGCGTTACTCTTTCATGGGAGCCGAGCTGAACAGAAATCTCGAAAAAGGGATCAGGGGCTGGAGAAAGGCATTACTAGCCCATGGTACCACCGATGAAGTATTCAGTGTCGCGGTCCTGCATAGAGGGCCCATAAGCAAAGAATATCTGGCAGGGTTGGAGTTGACCGCCTACAGCGGATGGGTCAGCGGCACTGCCGTTGGATTTCTTGTTGGTATGATCCTCCCCCCTGCACTCCAACTTGCAGTTGGAGTAACCCTGTATGCCATGTTCAGTTCACTCCTGGCTCAAGAGTTCCATCAAAAAGGATTCATGGTTCTTGCAATTGTGGGAGTCTCTGCAACTTTGAACTCCTTCCTGATACTGCAATGTTCCCTGGCCATCGGCTGGTCCTTTGTCATCAGTATGCTTGCTGCAAGCTTCTTTGGTGCCTTGACAACCAGTGACAGTGAGGAAGTACTTTGATGAACACATTTCCCTTCCTCACACCCATCCTCATAAGTGCACTAGCTACCTTCCTGGTGAGAGCCCTCCCCTATTACGCATCATTCCTAGACCGGCTTCCCAGGTTTCTCTCTAAAAGCCTCCGTCTCCTACCCATTGCCGCGCTGGGGCCTCTGATCTTTCCCGGTGTCATCCTCGACTTCCAGGAACACTGGTATGCGGGGCTGATCGGTATCCTCTGTGCAGCATTCATTGCCTACCGGAAGAACAGTATAATCATCCCGATACTCCTGAGTATCTTGGTAACATATCTGCTGTTGCTCTAACTTGACGGAGCATGCTCCTTTTCCTAGGATTGTACCATGTTTGATGCACACCGCCATTTTGGCTCCAGCATGCAAGAGAACGCACTCTATGCCACCAGTAGCAGTGATGAGTGGGATGTATTATCCTCACTCAAGGATCCAGCGCTGGGCGGGGTTGGTGCACTTGCCGACAAGCCATTGCCGGAAATAAACGATCTGGAACGCATACTGAAAGCTCATCCTTCCCTCCAGATAGCTGAGGTAGGACTGGATAGAAGATTTCCTGATATTGAAAGACAGGAAGTATTTTTGAAAGATACCCTTACCCTGGGCTTTGAGCTGGGACGTAGTGTATCCTTGCACTGTGTGCATGAGCAGGGAAGAATGCTTTCCACTCTTCACTCGCTCCAGCCAGATCTCCCGCCTCTCATTTGGCATGGGTATACAGGAAGTTGGGAGACCGCACAAGAAGCAGCAAAGCTTGGAGTCATTCTCAGCTATGGGAGAAAGCTCTTTTTGAGCAAACTGGCAAGAGAAGGTGCAAGGTTGGTCACCATTCCCTATGCCTTGGAAACTGATTTTGAACAAGGGGATTATACCCAGATGCTCTGGGCTCAGGTAAAGGCATTCAGCTCACTGAGCGGGTGCACCCGGGAAGAACTGATAAGGAATAATGATGAGATCAGAACAATTCTTACGCATAACACGGCTACTCGGTGAGGAGCCGGTAGCACGCCTCCATGAGAAACATGTAGTCGTAGTCGGCTTGGGCGCAGTTGGGGGAATGGCATTGGAGTCATTGGTCAGAAGCGGTGTCGGCAACCTGAGAATCGTTGATTTCGATACGGTGGGGATTACCAATCTGAATCGACAGATCCTCGCTACCTATGAAACCTTGGGGAAACCCAAGACAGAGGTGGCTAAGGAGCGTATCCTCGCCATCAACCCAGCGTGTAATGTGGAAGTTCTTCCCCTCTTCGTCGAACACGAGACATTGGATGAAATTCTTTCTGGGCCCATCGATTTGGTGGTAGATGCCATCGATTCACTCAACCCAAAATGTGCTTTGCTGGAAGCAGCATATGCACACAACATCCCGGTAGTCAGCAGCATGGGAGCTGCACTGAGAAGAGATCCCTTCCTTGTCCGCAAGGCCGATCTGATGGATACCTTCGGGTGTCCACTTGCCCGTCAGGTGAGAACGAACCTGCGTAAGCGAGGGGTTGGACGCGGGATTGAAGTCATCTTCTCCCCAGAGCTGGTGAGGTATACCTATAAATCTCCGGAGGAAGAGGACCATGCTGATTTCAATGAACAAGTCAGCAACAAAGGCAGAAGGCGAAATGTGCTGGGTAGTTTGCCTACCATTACAGGAATATTTGGCCAGAATCTTGCCCACCTAGCCCTTACCCGACTCTTGGATGAGGAGATGCTCAGCGGAGAAGAAGCTTGGAATCCCCAGAAAAAACAAGCCTAGAGGAACTCCAAAGCCATAAAAGCTGAAGGAACTTCCACATTGGGTTCCAAGGTTCCTGTCTCATGTGCCAGCAGATAATACTTCTGGTCAGTCTGCTCAGCGCAGCTGTAGAAGTTTCCAAAGAGCGGGCCATCAGTATCAATTTTTAAGGCCTTTAGATCCAGATGCATCTCGACGCTCCAACGGCTTTGTGCATTGGAGTTCTCCAAGATTGTCACCGTAACCGGTATCGTCTCCAGGAGCGAAGAAGGAAGCAAAGTCCTCTCTCCTTCATTGCTGACCCACCATGAGCGAAGGGCTCCTGAGGCGCTGCATTGAAGGTGAAGATACTGCTCTGATTCCTTGCTCTTGAGCAAAAGCCCAACACAGGAGTCGTCACAGACTTCCAGGTTGTGCTCTTGCACCATCCGTCTAAGGAGTGGGGAGCGTAGCATATACCGTAGGGAAAGCGTATCCCCCTGTTTCGCGAGACGCAACGATCCTTCGGTCTTTTCATATGATCCCCAACAAGGAACAAGTGCAACGGGGAGACTTCTTTCAAGCATGCTTCCAACGGTGATTGTGGGTTGTGTTTCCATGGATGCCAGTATAAACGAGTGCATCATTCTCTCCAAGAGGAATCTGAAGCAATAAGGGTGGAGTTTCTTCTTCTCTGGTATCCCAACATAGGAGATTATCCATGAAATTGAAGATGCTCACAAAATCACTCATGATCTTTTTCGCCGTGGTGCTTTTGGCCACCGGATGCAAAGAGGAAGCACATGCAGAAACAACCGATTTGAGACTATTGCTAACCACAGAGCAATTCACATCGGAAAGAAGCCTGATACCTGAATCACAGAAGATGGTCATCACCGACTACCACCTCAGTGGTACTGGTCCCGCAGGACAGACATTCTCGGTGGATTCTGTGGAAAAAACTATTGCAATCGGGAATCTTATGATCGGTCGATGGACGATTGAGGCCATAGGCTACAATGCAGATGGGCTACCCCTTGTATCAGGAACCATTACCACACTGCTCAGCAAGGTCACAAGCACTGCCACACTTCATCTCACCGACCTTGTGGGAACGGGAACACTGGAAACATTGGTGACATGGGACCCAGATCAAGTTGCGGAGGACGTCTCCCTGCAAGTAGTATTGCAGGACCAACAGGGCAATACCATCGATTTGAATGTACCGGTATTGGACAGTGGCAACGGCGAAGTGCTTCTTGCATCCCCGCTGCAAAGTGGATCCTACTTGCTCCAGCTACGACTTTTCAGTCAGGATATGTTGGTAAGCGGAGCCACTGAGGCTATCCGGATTCTCTCAGACACCGTCAGTGATGGAACGGTGCATATGGTCATCGGAGATCTTTCCACCAATTTTGAGATCACGGTCATCAACGACACCATGTTACCCATCGAGGGGACCATAACCGCAACTCCTGCAAGCCCTGTTGCCGGAGATCAGGTAACATTGAACTATACACCAACAAATCTCCCAGAAGGAGTCTCATTGGGTGATTTGGAGATTGACTGGTATTGCGAAGGTTCCATTGCCCAGGAACAAAGCAACACCTATACCTCCATACCAGAGGCAGGAACACATCGTTATGATGTAGTTGTCCGTCATGAAAAACTGGGAAGCTTGGGCAACACCACCCTCTTGGTGACGATGCCCTATTGAGATCAGAGCGCATGAACTGCTGGAGAGAACCAAGAAGGTAAAGGTGTGGGACGAAGTGTTTCACTGTTGATTGAGGCCACCCGCACCTTGAGAACACAGAGCACCTCATCCCCCCGTTTCACTGTCTGGATGAAGGTGATGGAGAAGCGCTTCTCACTCTCGATTTCCGTACATACTTCCAAGAGATCATCCAGCCGCCCCGGTTTTTGATAGTCCACCGTGATTGATTTCACCACAAAGGCCATCTTGCCCAAGTCGATCATACTGCTCTGGGATCCATCGAGGTCCTGCTTCTGAGCCACTTCCCTGAGCAGTTCGGTGCGGGCATGTTCTGCAAAATCAAGATACCGAGCGTGGTAGACGATGCCACCACAATCAGTATCGCTGTAATACACCCGTATGTTGAATGAATGCATTAGACCTCCACAAGAGCCCCTTCGAAGCGAAGGGTTGCCACATAGTCATCATAGGTTTGTGCACGCCTGATCATCTTCACAGAACCATCTCCCATGAGCAGATACTCGCCGCTGCGCAACTTGGCATTATAGTTGAATCCCATGCTATGCCCGTGGGCGCCTGCATCATGGATTACCAAGACATCACCACGTTCCACCTTGGGCAACTCTCTGTCGATGGCAAACTTATCGTTGTTCTCACAAAGACTTCCAGTCACATCATAGAGGTGGTCATGAAAATTTTTTTCTTTCCCCACTACCGTAATGTGGTGATATGCTCCGTAGAGCGCAGGCCGCATCAAGTCAGCCATGGAAGCATCGATGCCTACATAATCCTTGTACTTCTTGGTGACATGCAATACCTTGCTTACCAGGTATCCGTATGGACCGGTGATCACCCGACCACATTCAAAGACTATCTGCAAAGGATCAAGACCAGACGGGACTATGATCTCATCATAGAGAGCTTTCATCCCATCGCTTACCATTTGCAGGTCCATCGCATCCTGGTCAGGACGGTAGGGAATCCCAATTCCACCACCCATATCGATGAATTCAATGGTGGCACCTGTTTCCTTTTTGATTCTCACTGCCAAATCGAAGAGCATCCTTGCCGTTTCAACAATATAGGAACCATCCAGTTCATTTGACGCAACCATGGTATGCAGGCCAAAATGTTTCACACCCTTGTCCTGCATGATCCGGTAACCCTCGACTATCTGGTCATCAGTTAAACCGTACTTTGCTTCCACTGGATTTCCGATGATTGCATTTCCGGTTCGGTTCTTTCCCGGGTTGTAACGGAAGCAGATGGTCTCTGGGACTGTACCGATAGCGTTCTCAAGCGTCTCAATATGGGTAATATCATCAAGGTTGATAATGGCTCCAAGCTCATAAGCGGCGCGGAACTCCTCCTCAGGGGTATCATTACTGGTGAACATGATTCTCTCCCCGGTTATCCCACTTGCCTTGCTGAGAAGCAACTCCGGGAGGGAGGAACAGTCACAGCCGAACCCTTCCTTTTCCAGAAGCTTAAGGATGGTGGGATTGGGGCACGCCTTCACTGCAAAGTAGTTTCGGAACCCAGGAGCCCATGAAAAGAGCTGATTAAATCGTCTGGCATTGTCCACGATGGCCTTCTCATCATAGAGATAGAAGGGAGTGGGAAGCTGGTAAGCAAGTTCCAGGAAATCGCCATGCCCCATGGGAAGCGTTTTTTCACTCATACCTGTAAGTTCTCCTCTATCTGGGCCATGGCTTTCATTACATTTTCCCGGTGTCCGTAGGAGGAAACTCGGACAAATGATGCACCTGCCGGCCCGAAACCTCCACCTGGGGTCACCACTACATGGCATTTGTCGAGCAGGATATCGAAAAACTCCCAGCTATCCATACCGTTCGGGGTTTTTGCCCAGATGTAAGGGCTATTGACACCACCGTACACCGTAAGGCCGATTTTCTCCAGTCCTTCCCTAATGATTCTGGCGTTCTCAAGGTAGTATTCCACCAGTGCACGGCTCTGGTCGTATCCATCACCCTCCAAGGCTGCAATGCCACCGCTTTGTGCAATATTGCTCGCTCCGTTGAAAAAGGTAGATTGTCTGCGATTCCACATGGAGTTCAAGAGGCCAGAGGGGGCATCCTCGCACTCCAACTCCTCGGGAACAATCGTCCAACCCAAGCGCACGCCGGTAAAACCGGAGAACTTGGAGAAACTATTGATCTCAATAGCGCAACGTTTTGCCCCCTCCACCTCATAGATGCTTCTTGGATAGCCTTCTTCGGTGATATATTCACTGTAGGCACTATCGAAGATGATAATGCTCTTATGCTTGATGGCATAGTCAACAAATGCCTTCAGCTGAGCATGGGTGGCAACTGCGCCGGTAGGATTGTTCGGACTGCAAAGGTAGATTAGATCAACCTTCTGCTCTGGAGGACTGGGAATGAACCCATTCTCTTCATTACTTGAGAGATAGACAAATCCGTCGTAGAGACCCATTTCCTTGTTGAATAGACCAGTTCTTCCTGCTACGACATTGCTGTCGACATACACCGGGTAGGCTGGGTCCTGGATAGCGACCACATTCTCAGAGGAGAAAAGATCCTGGATATTTGCCGCATCACTCTTGGCACCATCACTGATGAAAAACTCTGTACTTTTGAGTTCCACACCATAACGTTGATAGTAACGAACCAGGGCTTCCCGAAGCGCAGTATCGCCCTGTTCATCGCCATATCCTGAGTAGGTAGCACGATCAGAGAGCTTTTCAATTTTTTCTTTCATTGCATCACAGACTGCAGGAGGGAGGGCCTCGGTGGTATTCCCGATACCAAGACGGAGCACCTCTGCTCCTTGGTGGGATTCCTGCCATACCTTGGTCCTACGGGCTATCTCAGGAAAAAGATATCCACTCGCCAGCTTCTGGAAGTTCATATTAATTGTCGCCATATACTCTCTTATCTCCTTATGATTGCACCCAGTGCTTCGAGCTTATCCAATTCTTCATACAGGGCATTTCTGTGCTCTTCTCGTTCAAAGGTACACATGGGAAGCCTGAAAGACTCCTCGCACCAACCATAGCGGGCCATCGCCGTCTTGATGGGAATCGGATTGGTTTCAAGGAAACACGCCTGGAAGAATCCACTGAGCTGGGATTCCATCTCCCTTGCCTGCTCCCACTTCCCTTCGAGTGCAAGGTGAATCATCTTAGCAATATATCCAGGAGCGATATTCGATGCAACCGACACTACTCCGTCTCCACCACTCTCTATCAAGGGAATGGATAGTTTGTCATCTCCACTGAGCACATGGAACTTCCCATGCGTTGCATCAATGACGGAGCGCATCTGCTCAAGGCTCCCACTGGCTTCCTTTACCCCAACAATGTTGGAGCAAGCATCACTGAGTGCCTTCACTGTCTCTGTCTCGATGTTTACACCGGTTCTCCCCTTGATATTATAGAGGATGCATGGGATGTCTACACTGTCAGCAATAGCTTTGAAGTGATAGTACAACCCTTTCTGGGTTGGCTTGTTGTAGTATGGATTGACCAGCAGGACTGCATCTGCTCCCACCTGCTGTGCATGTCGTGAAAGTCTCACTGCCTCACTGGTTGCATTCGACCCAGTTCCAGCGATGACGGGAACCCTGCCATTGACGAACTTGACCGTCATTGCAATCATCTGGTCGTGTTCATCATGGCTGAGGGTTGGGCTCTCTCCGGTAGTACCGCAGGGGACCAAACCATTCACTCCACTGGTGATTTGCGCTTCAATGAGCTCTCCGAGACGTTCCTCGTCCAGATTGTCCTTCTTGGTAAATGGGGTAATCAGGGCAGTATGTACCCCTTTGAAATTAATGTCTTTCATTGTGTCTTCTCCACTGATAGATATACATCTTCGAGCATGTCATCAAGCGTAAAAAAACCTTTACGACCCGATGCGATCCAGGCTGCTGCCTGTACGGCTCCCACGGCAAATCCTTCCCGTGAGCGCGCCCTATGTGTCAATTCGATTGTGTCCTGCGGACTGTCAAAGTAGACCGTGTGGGTACCTGGAACCCATCCACCCCTGACTGACGCTAGGTGGATTGCCTCGTCCTCACGTTTGTGGTGCAGGGTCTCCTTTTCCACCAAGTGTTTGCTGGGATAGTTTTCCAGTACCAAGGATCCCAGCATCTCCGCAGTACCGGAGGGGCTGTCTGCCTTTTGTGCATGATGGATTTCTGTCAGGAATGGATCATAGAGACCACTTTTGGCAAAAAGCCTGGAGGCTTCCCTTACCACCTGCATGAAGAGAGCCACTCCCAGGGAATAGTTCCCACTATAGATGATGGCACCATCAGACTGTGCCACTATTTTCTGTAGTTCAGGTATCCTGTCATACCAGCCTGTAGTACCGATGACCGCAGGAATGCCAAGCTCTGCATACAGGATGATGTGGTCTACAACTACCGAGGGGTGGGTGAAATCGATGACGACCTCACACTCGCTCAAGTGTTCACTGCTGACCTGATTTGCCGTAACTTCACGCTCCTGGCAGATCGGGTCAATAACAGCGGCAATCGTATGTCCCCGTTTCAAGGCTTCAGAGTGGATGAGTTTTCCCATCTTCCCAAATCCAATAATACCTATGCGCATACACTCCTCCTGTGATGCAGGAAGAGTAGCAGAAAGTTACAAATATGTCCATAGTTTAACAGAATGTTTTTATTATAACAAAAATAACCCTATTTTCTCTTTTTATCGCGCTTTTTTCGCGCTTCGCTTGCTTTCAGGAAATCGGCGAAACTCCCTCCGCTGGAAGGTACATCCTCTACGATATGTTGCGACTGTACAGGTGGTTTCCACCCTCCCCGGTCCTGGTGCTCATCTCTATGTGGGCCACGGGAGACCAACTTGCTGGGCCGAACGACCTCGATAACTGTCTCCCATGTAAACTTGGGCCCTTGGTCATCAGGAAGAGAAAAGGACTGCATCGCAGGTTTCTTGACTGTTGTTTTCTTCAGTACCACACGTTTCTTGGTCCCGTCGGCAGGTACGCTTTTCGCCTTCACCACCACCTTCGCTGGTTTCTCCTTTCCAGGAACCATGACACGTTTCTTGATCTCCATTTCCTCATAGGAGCAGGAGAGCCGCTGACACAGAAAGTGGTTCTGTCCGATGTCGTCAACCACCTTCATCATGGGACCTTTACAGAAGGGGCACTGCTTGGCATCAGAGAAACGGGGTGAGAATATCTCGCTGCTCCTAACAACCTCATCAACCAGCTTTACGGCATGAGCCTTTATGTCCTCTATGAATCGATGGCTATCTTCCTTACCATCTGCGATGGCTCCAAGGCGTTGTTCCCAGAGCCCGGTCAGTTCAGGGGAGCACAGCTCCTCGGGTGCAAGACGAACCAGCTCTCTTCCCTTTGGAGTGGGGACCAACTCCTTGCCCTGGCGTTCCACATAGTGGTTCTGAATTAACTTCTCAATGATGTCTGCACGGGTTGCTGGAGTTCCGAGCCCTCCTCCCAACTGTTTCTTCAGCTTTGCATCCTCAACAAACCGGCCCGCATGTTCCATGGCAGAGAGCAGCGTTGCCTCTGTATAGCGAGCTGGAGCTGGTGTGGAAAGTCTTCTGAGTTTCACACTGGCGATGGTTAAGGGATCCCCCTCCTTCAAGGAAAGCAGGAAAGGGCTGGCATCCTCCTCATCAGTAAGCGAGGGCTGCGCACTGCGTTTGCCGATTATGCGTGCAACATCACGCCAACCCTGTTCCACCGGAAGGGTAAGCCGGGTCTTGAAACGCGACCCCTGCACTTCAGCAACCAGGGTGGTGGTACGATAGGTGTAATCGGGACTGAGTACCTCGAGGAACCGCAGAACGATCAACTCCCAGAGCACCCGCTCCCTCGCATTCAGTCGACCCAGGTCCACGCGTTGCTCGGTTGGGATGATGGCATGGTGGTCGCTCACTTTCAAATCCTGGACAAACCGCTCTTGGTCGACACGATACCCCTGCCTCCGGTAGGAGATGGCAAGACTGCCAAACGGGGTTGCATCGAGGGCTTGCAGCCGCTTGTCCAGTGTGGATACGATATCGCTGGTGATATAGCGGCTGTCAGTTCTTGGATAGGTAACAATCTTGTGCTGCTCATAGAGTGACTGTAGGGTATCGAGGGTCTCTTTCGCACTAAAATCGAGAAGGTTGTTTGCGTCCCGTTGCAGTTCAGTCAGGTCATAGGCAAGGGGAGGTTGTTCAATGCGTTCAACGGTCTCCAAGGAGACAACCTGTCCAGTCTTTCCTACAAGTTCCTCCTCTTTCTGCTTGGCAACCTGCTCATCAGCAATTCTGATGGAGTCCTCGGTGGGGTAATAGGAAGCAGTAAAATCGGTGAAGTCAGCCTTGAGTGTCCAGTAGAACTGGCCACTGAACGCCTCTATCTCATCCTCTTTCTGGGTCATCAAGGCAAGGGTTGGGGTTTGCACCCGCCCTGCTGAGAGCTTTGCATCATAATGGCAGGTCAATGCTCTGGTAACGTTCATCCCGATATACCAGTCAGCAGCAGCACGACTTTCTGCCGCTGCATACAAGTCGTCATAGAGTTTTGCATCCTTGAGATTGCTGAATCCTTCCTTGATGGCACCTTCGGTCTGGCTGCTGATCCACAGTCGTTTGGCCTTCCCTTCATAGCCTGCAAGCTTCATGATCCACCGAGCAACCAATTCACCCTCTCTTCCTGCATCAGTTGCTATGATTACAGAATCAACATCCTTACGCTGGATGAGCTGTTTGACCACAGAAAACTGTTCCTTGCTCTGTTCAATCACTTCCTGCTTCAGTACAGGTGGCAACATAGGGAGGTCCTTCAGCGACCATCTTCTGTAGCGGTCACTGTAGGCAGCGGGTTGGGCAAGCTCCACCAGATGGCCAAGAGCCCAGGTTACGATGTAATCGTCCCCTTCTCGGTAACCCTTTTCTGATTTCCAGCAGTGTAACACCCGCCCCAGTTCCCTTCCGACACTCGGTTTCTCCGCCAATACCAGTTGTTTCAAGATTCACTCCTCCACGAGGCTGACTATATATCCAAGACATGCCTCTTTGCAAGGGAAACTCGGTTTCTGGTTTTTGTCATTCACAATATTTGCTAGTAACAACCATTTGACAGGATGCTCTTTTTTAGCTATGGTTCTGGAATCACACTACACTGCATTATCAAGGAAAAAACCACCATGGCATTTGACTTCGCATCATTTTTTGGATTGAAACAGGCTGGTCCCAAAGAACCAAAAGTATTGACCGTACTAACCCACAAATGTCCGCAGAACCACCGCTGCCCTGCGGTAGGAGTTTGCCCATCCGGTGCATTGACCCAGAAAGGGGTAGCTGCTCCAAAAGTAGATAAAAGGAAATGTACAGATTGCGGAAAATGCACTCGTTACTGTTTTCCCGGAGCTCTTAAGATGAAACGGAAGGAGGGTGTATGACAAAGAAATCCAGAGGATTGCTTCCAGGCTTATTCATCATAACCCTCGCCTATTTTGCCTTGGGTTTTGTTTCCATACTCTTTGCCAATCTTGCAATCCTTTGCATGGCCCTTCCTTTCATTCTGCTCTCGAGAGCCAAGAAGAAAGTGTGGTGCCAGCGCTATTGCCCTCGGGCAAGCTATCTCAACCAAATAGGGAAAAAACACAACCGGAAAAACAACCCTCGAATCATCACCAGTGGCAAGGCAAGGTACTACATGCTTTGGTACTTTGGCTTGAACCTGTTGTTCATCACTGGTTCTACGACCCAAATAGCCATGGGGAACATGGAAGCAATGCCCTATATCCGTCTATTCATTGCCATCCCACTGGTTCCTCTTCCACAAGTATTGCAGGTAGCAGTACCACCGTTTCTCCTGCATCTTTCCTACCGATTGTACTCCATGATGCTCAGCACCACGATTCTTGCCAGTATCCTGGCACTCATCTATCGGCCTCGAATCTGGTGTGCCATCTGCCCAATCGGAACACTCTCGGGTAAGGCATTATCATGGATGAAAGAATGAAAGGTATTAACTCCAGTATTACGTTGGAGTTACTTGATAACATAAGTGTTTTTGCAATTTGTAAGATTACTATAACTTGTAACCCATAGAAGAATATCGCGGCATAAGCATAGCTATCAGTACATATACCTCACATTCCTTGACTTGAATACCAAGATAGGTATATAGTCAGAAATAACGAAAACGAAGTAAGGAGTCACTATCATGGCTTACAAAATCACCGATGCATGTACTGCATGTGGAACGTGTCTGCCGGAATGTCCTACCGATGCGATTTCTGAAGGCGATATCTATGTAATTGATGCAGATGCATGCATCGATTGCGGGGTTTGCGCTGACGTATGCCCTTCTGATGCTATCTTTCAGGAGTAGGACAACAACTAAGATTGAGAGACAGCGTACGTAGCTGTCTCTTTTTTTTTACAATATTAAGAAGGAACATACATGCAAAGTGAAATCACAACCATCGGTGCCCCTGTGATGCTTATCGGCCTTCTTGTAGGCTTCTTTCTCTGCTTTTACGGCTATGTGATCAAGAGTCTGCTTATCAGGTTGCGAAGCGTCATCTCAGGGTCAATCGTCTTTCTCTTTATTGCTCTGATGAGCTATGGAAGGGAATCCTTCATGCGAGTTCTCCAGGATGCAAATCCTCTTGGAGCCCTTTGGAAGGTGCTTTTCAATCCTTCTGATTATCGTGGTGTCCTGCTCTACCTGGTTTCCTTTGCTGCTGGTGGACTGGTCTTGTTTTTGCTCGCAAGGAAAAACCACAAAGCTATTGAACTGATTGTTGCTCTCTTTACGGCATTTTCCATGAGCCTGATCATCTTCTTCCTGCTTTTAAGCTTCCTGCCGCTTACTCCGAGCTTCATCGTTACAGCAGTGGCATTGGTCGTCATCCTTGCACTCAGCATTGCACACTTTGAATCGTACATGGCACTTGAAAGCGCCATCGCTGGTTCCTTGATGGTGGCCTGGCTGCTTTCCCGTTTCTGGTACCTTCAGTTCTGGCTCTTCTTCGCACTTTGGGCAGTTTTTGCCTTCCTTGGTATTCTCAATCAAATGCACATGATGACCAAAAGAAAGGAAGTAGCGCATGCATGAATTGTTTCAGACTGAGCTCACTGTCAGTGAACTGACAAGCTTGATCAAAAGGACTCTAGAAGAAGGGTTCTATGGGCTCAAGGTTACAGGAGAAATTTCCAACTTTCGCCCTTCCTCCACCGGTCACTGGTTTTTCACGCTCAAGGATACAAATTCCCAGATCAGCGCTGTCATGTTCAAAGGGAGTACGTGGAAGGTCGATTTCACCCCCTGTGAAGGCGACAAGGTCACGGTAACCGGCAATCTCGATGTCTATGGGGCAAGAGGAACCTACCAAATCAAATGCGAGAGCATGGAGAAGGCAGGACAAGGAGAGATCCTTGCACTGCTGGAAGCACGCAAGCAGCGCTATGCTAGCAAGGGCTACTTTGATGCGTCATTGAAGAAGCCCATCCCCCGCCAACCTCAACGGGTGGGCGTGGTAACCAGTGCAACCGGTGCTGCTTTGCAGGACATCCTCAACGTACTGAATCGTCGCGCCCCTTCCTTGGATGTATTGGTGCTTCCTGCAGTGGTACAGGGAGAAAGCAGTGCCATTTCCATCGCAAACCGCATTATGCAGGCAAACAGCCTGTTGCTCTGCGATGTCCTGATCGTTGGACGGGGCGGTGGTTCCTTGGAGGATTTGCTACCCTTCAGCGAGGAAGTAGTCCTGGAAGCGATGCACCAATCAGAAATACCCATCATCAGCGCAGTAGGGCATGAGATAGACTGGGCACTCTCTGACTATGTTGCAGATTTGAGAGCACCCACCCCTTCTGCTGCAGCAGAACTGGTGAGCCAAGGGTATCTCGACCTGAGGCAGAATCTGAAAACTCTCAAGGCAGAACTTAAAAAGGCCATGGAGTATCGTCTTACCCTGGCCACCCACCAATTGGGCAAGCTTGAAGCAAGACAGATTCACACGATTATCGACAACCGGGAGTACCTTTTGGCAAATGCAAGCCAGAATCTCATCAATGCCGGCCAGCAAAAAATAAGGGAATTCCAAGCAAGATATCAATCAGCGGTAAGAGAGTTGCAAGCCCTTTCCCCCCTTGCTATACTAGCCCGGGGCTATGCTACCGTCCAGAGTGAGAGTGGGACGCTCATCAAAAGCAAGGATCAGGCAACCATTGGGGAAGTCGTACGTCTGACATTCATTGATGGTCAGCGAATCGCCAAGATAAAGGAGTAACCATGAGTTTTGAATCGGATGTATCCAGAATCGAGGAGATAGCTCAGAAACTCAATAAGCCAGAGACATCTCTTGAAGAGAGTCTTTCCTTGTTCGAGGAAGGTATGCGCTTATCCAAAGCCTTGGAGAAAACGCTCACTGAGGCAAAACGCAAAGTAGAGGTTATTCTCTCAGAGGACCTCACGGAAGCAGAGACTACAGTACTTGAATAAAGGTAGACATCCATGGCGAGCAAACAGAAAAAAATCATTTTCCTCATCCAGTGTGAGGATCGTAAGGGCATACTGAGCGCAACATCAACCTGGTTCTACCAGCGTTCTTATAACATTCTTCACTGCCAACAGCATACAGACAACATTGAAGGCCGGTATTTCATGCGTATCGAACTTGATATGGCAGACCTGAAAACAACAAGAAAGGAGCTTGAGGAAGATTTTGCAGTCTTCGCAAAAGAGTACAACCTCTCTTGGGAGTGTCATTACAGCGACTATCGATCCAGAATGGCCATTCTGGTAAGCAAGACCAGTCACTGCCTCTATGACCTTATCGCAAGAAAGGATGAAGGTGATCTTCAGTGTGACATTCCCTTGATCATCAGCAACCACCCAGACCTTGAAATCATTGCAAACCAGTTCAGAATTCCTTTCTATTATCTTCCGGTCACTCCAGAGACCAAAGCAGAACAGGAATTGAAGGTACGTACCCTGCTCAAGCGTTTTGATATAGATGTAGTGGTGCTTGCGCGGTACATGCAGATTCTTTCTTCGGAATTCATTGAAGAGTGGCAAGGAAAGATCATCAACATCCATCATGGGTTCCTTCCCGCCTTCCAGGGTGCAAATCCCTATCGGAGAGCCTACGAACGTGGGGTAAAGATGATTGGTGCAACGGCACACTATGCAAGCAAAGACCTGGACCAGGGACCGATCATCGAACAGGATGTTGTCAGGGTAAACCATGAGCTAGGGCCATCAGGCCTGAGGGATGTGGGCAAGGATGTAGAGAGAAGAGTCCTCGCAAAAGGGGTGCAAGCACATCTGGAAAGCCGGATAATCATCTTTAAGAACCGCACCATTGTCTTTGGCTCCGAACAGTAAGAGATACGTTGGGCCATGAATGAGAAGAAACGCACCGTTTTAGGTGCGTTTCTTCTTGTAATATGAACAGAGCCTATTCAGGGACAACTTCATCCTGTAGTGCATCGTACCCTTCCTCTCCGGTACGGACCTTGATGACATTGTCCACTGTATACACAAATATCTTGCCGTCTCCGACATGCCCGGTATACAGGGCCTTTTTTGCCGTTTCTATCACAGTACGTACCGGCACTTTGCTAACCACCGTCTCAACCTGCATCTTGGGAAGCAATGTAGGAGATACCGGTACTCCGCGATAGTATTCCTTCTGGCCTTTCTGCATTCCGCAACCCATTACCTGGGTCAGCGTCATCCCCATGACCCCGATATCATTCAATGCCTGTTTGAGCGCATTGAACTTGCTCTGGCGACTGACAATAACCACCTTATACATCTCTGCTTCCCGTGAAGGAGTTGAAGCAGATGGTACCTTATGTACCACCGGTATCGCCTCATCGATAGATGCAGTTGTCTTGAATCCAGCTACAAATGGCATAAAGTCAGCATAACTGGAGGCAAGGCCGTGTTCCTCCAGATCCAACCCAGCGATTTCCTCTTCCCTGCTTACACGAAGTCCTACCGTTTTCTTGAGAAGGAGGAAGACTAGTCCCATAGTAATGGAGACCCAAAGCATTACAGAGAGAACACCAATGCTCTGTATGCCTAGGAGGCGGGGACCACCGCCGTAGAAGAGTCCACCATCGAGGGCGAACAAACCCGTGAGGATGGTACCCAAAACACCACAGACCCCATGTACAGAGATGGCTCCTACAGGGTCATCGATATGTGCTACTTTTTCAAAGAATTCTACAGAGAATACAACAACAACTCCGCTGATTATTCCAATGATGGCGGCCCCCGTCGGAGAAACTGCATCACATCCTGCTGTGATGGCGACCAAACCAGCAAGGGCACCATTAAGTGTCATGGAAACGTCGGGTTTCTTGTACCTTAGCCAAGTCAAGACCATGGTGGCAGTCGCTGCAAAGGCTGCAGCAAGGTTCGTGGTGACCATGATGGTTGCAGTGGATACAATGGCATCATCACCGGTGAGCGAGAGGGAGGATCCACCATTGAAACCGAACCAACAGAACCAAAGGATGAATACCCCGAGTGCACCGAGGGTCAAACTATGCCCTGGGATTGCCTTGGCTCCACCATTCTCATCGTACTTGTCAATTCTCGCCCCGAGGATCTTTGCACCCCAAAAGGCTGCGACTCCTCCCACCATATGCACAGCCGTTGAACCTGCGAAATCGTGGAATCCCAATGTTGAGAGCCACCCTCCTCCCCAGATCCAATGACCACTGATTGGATAAATTACGGCACTGATCACAATGGAATACAGGCAATAGGAGGAAAACTTGGTTCTCTCTGCCATTGCACCACTGACAATGGTAGCTGCAGTAGCACAGAACACAGTCTGGAAGATCAGAAATGCTGCGGTGGGAATGTTCGAGTCATAGGAACCACGGACAAACAGATCAAGGGAGCCGATGAAGGGATTGCTTCCCCCAAACATCAGTGAGAATCCCAGGACCCAAAACACTGCACTTCCGAGACTGAAGTCCATCAGGTTCTTCATGATGATATTCCCTGCATTCTTTGCCCTGGTAAACCCGGTTTCAACCATGGCAAACCCGGCTTGCATGAAAAACACCAGAATAGAGCCCAACAACACCCACAGGGTGTCTACCGATACAAACATACGCTACCCCCTAAAAATGCCGAAAGGGTGCACGATGGTAATCCACCGTACACCCTTGTACGACTGCCCAACGGACAGCAAAACGAAGAAAGGGCGATGCGGATTATTCCACATCGCCCTTGACGTTTCCTCTTTATAGCGAATTATCGTCTGGTCTGTCAAGCATTCCTAGAGGGAAAGATTCAGGCAGGTCAACTTGGGGTGGACGAAAACCCCATCCTTCCTGATTAGCTCTCCATCGAAGTACATCTCTCCCCCGCCATACTCACTTCTCTGGATTTGCACCAAATCCCAGTGGACCGCTGACTTGTTCCCGTTGTCACAATCTTCATAGGCATTACCCGGGGTAAAATGAATCGAACCATAGATTTTTTCATCGAACAGGATGTTATCCATTGGGTTCATGATACCGGGATTGCAGCCAAGCGCGAATTCCCCGATGTACCGGGCCCCCTCATCGATATCGAGGATTTCATTGATCAGGGCATCATCGTCGCTATGGGCTTCCACAATCTTTCCATCCTTGAAGGTGAATCTCACATCCTTGAACTGGTGCCCATGATAGGTACTTGCGGTATTGTAGGTGATTGTCCCATTCACTGAATCCTTGATCGGGCAGGAATAGATTTCTCCATCTGGGATGTTCATCTCCCCAGCACAAGGAATCCATCCCATACCTTTTACCGAAAATTTCAAGTCGGTTCCTGGTGCTTTGATATGGACTTGATCAACGGTATCAAGGAAGCTCTTCGCTTCTGCCATCGCCTTGGCCATCGCCTCATAATCAACCTCGGTACAGACCTTGTAGAAGAACTCCTCGAACTCCCTCGTTCCCATACCACCCTGCATCGCCATAATCTCTGTGGGATAGCGAAGTACTACCCACTTGGTATAGGGAAGACGGGTCTTCATATGCACTGGAATATTGTAGTAGGTACTGGCCAGGTTGGTCTGGGCAGGTATGGTTGCAAGCTCACGGACATTTGCGATACCCCTGATGCCGATAAAAGCATCCATCTGCTTCATCCTGTAGGTATCAACATCGGCCCAAGCCTGTAAGGATTCCTTGCTCGCATGTTCCACCATCGCCCGTTCTATTCTCTGGTTCCAGAGATTGACTACAGGATAACCACCTGCATCATAGACAGCTTTGATCAATGCCTCAGTCATACTGGTGGGAACATCCACTGCATTGATCAAGCAAGATTCCCCCTTCTGTAGTTTGACTGAATACTCCACCAGAAGCTTTGCCAGCTTCTCTTCTCTAGGATCTGCCATTATAGTTGACTCCTTCAAAATTAAATTCTAATTTCCATCGGATTGGTCGTGACAGGATGGGGAAATTCCACTGCCACAGCATTGAGTGCCAGATTTTCTGCCTCTATCCCTTCGTACATGATATCCCCATCGATTGGCCACCCACTCCAAGCAAGATGGGTCCTGACCTGATGGCGGAATCCAGAGCTCAAGCGACATGTAAACTGATGGGACTCCCCAACTTCCCCGCTGTACCATACTTTTGTGAGATACCATGTACCGGTTGTCTTGTCGAGC
Organism: Sphaerochaeta halotolerans; assembly: GCF_003429665.1. Lineage (GTDB taxonomy): Bacteria > Spirochaetota > Spirochaetia > Sphaerochaetales > Sphaerochaetaceae > Sphaerochaeta > Sphaerochaeta halotolerans. The sequence goes on from NZ_QUWK01000006.1 coordinate 58,123, forward strand.
AGATGCCGCGGGCTATCAGCGAGCACCGGCCGGACCTCCTTTCGATGGTCTCCATACCGCCTGAACAGGCTACCGATGGAGACTTCCTTGCCTTTGCAGAAAAAGGGATCTTCATAAGGGTAAGGGGGAAAACCAGGAAGTAATGTGGGTTTATACGATTGAGAAAGAGCTTGGTACTCTTTTATGAAAAGATCTGCCTTCTGTATAGCCTGCAAGGAAGCATATGCTTCTTTTGTTCGTGCAATAACCACCAAGCCACTGGTCGCAGTATCCAAGCGGTGCACTACTCCACCTTCCCAAGTATTTGCTCCCTGGACATCCAGCACCTCAGGGAAAGCGCGGGCAACCAATCCAAGCAATGTTAGCTTGTCCTGGGAATCGGTCTTCAACGGTACGGTTGGCAAGTTTGCCTGTTTGTTCACCACCAGGATATCATGGTCCTCATAGACAAGTTCCAATTGCATAGTATCATTCATACCCCTTCAATATAGCAAATATTCAGAGGTTCGGCACCTGAAAAACCTAAAAGAGAGAAAACGAGTTGCTTTGCACCGGGGGAAAGCTGTTGTATACTCTGCCTATGCAAGAGATACCAATAAATACCTATAACTCGCCCAATGTCATCCTGGAACTGATTTACAAACTGAAAATCAAGGATGTCATGACGACAAATCTGGTTACCGCTACCAAGGAGACACCACTACGGGAAATACAGTATATTATGCGGGAAAGGCAGGTCACAGGACTACCGATCGTACTAGGCAAGCGTCTTATCGGGATTGTTAGCATGGATGACATCATCCAAGCACTCGACAAGGGGTATATCAATGAGAAAGCCCAAGACCATATGACCCGTAACCTCATCGTCCTTGAGGATGACATGCCGATCTCTTTTGCAATCAGCTACTTTGACCGTTTCAGTTATCATCGCTTCCCTGTCCTGAACAAACACAAAGAGCTGGTGGGAATGATCACCAGCAGAGATATTACCAGTACACTTTTGGTAGAGATCAACCGCGAAATCGAGGACCTTGAGAAAAGAACCCGCACCACCGGTCTCAGTGAGGAGATGAGCGGGGAGATTCACACCTATTCAATTCTCAAGCATGACTTTGAGAATGCAGGGTATGCCAGTACCGAGATCAAGAAACGTCTCAAGAGTGCAGGCATCGCTCCGCATATCATCCGTCGAGCTGCCATCGCAAGTTATGAGCTTGAGATGAATTTGGTGGTACACTCTGATGGAGGTGAATTGATTGCAGAGTACTCTCCACAAACTATCCAGATAACCGCTCGTGATAGTGGACCAGGCATTAGTGATGTGGAATTGGCAATGACAGCGGGATGGACTACCGCCAGTGAATGGATCCGGTCCCTCGGTTTTGGTGCCGGGATGGGACTGCCCAATGTAAAATCAGTAGCAGATGACTTCACCATAGAAAGCACACTCAATGGCACCACTGTTGTCTGTGTCATTGAATTGCACCCAAATTAGGAGGAAAGATACATGCATGTACATGACCTTGCGGCCTTGGAAGGCTTCAAAGCAGAACATAAAGAGTTGAAGAACTGGGAAATTAACGATGCCTACTGCGGGGACCTGCTCAGCGATGTAATGGGAAATGCTCCTTCTGAGAGTGTCCTTATCACCATTCAGGCCCACAAAAACACGGTAGCCGTCGCATCCTTGGCAGGAATCCGAGCCCTAGTGATTTGCAACAACCGAAGTGTTCCTTCCGATATGCTGGAAGCAGCAAAGGAAGAGGATATTTCCATCTTTACTACCAAGGATACCCAGTTTGAGGCAAGCTGCAAGATTGCAAAGGCTTTGGGGAGACTTGATGCTGGTACCGATTGACCTACACAACCATAGCTGTCTGTCCCCTTGTGGGGATGACGATTTCACCCCTTCCCTCCTTGCCGTCGAGGCGATGGAACAGGGTATCGAAATCCTTGCCTTGACTGACCACAACTGTGCCAGAAATCTTCCAGCCTTCGCTGAGGCATGTGAGCTTTGTTGTATTCTCCCCCTTTTTGGACTGGAAGTTACCACCAGTGAAGAGGTGCATGTGCTTACCCTCTTTCCGAAGTTGGAGGATGCTCTCGAGTTCGGGTCATTTGTGGAGTTTCTGCTGTCTCCGATTAAGAATGACAGGAGGTTGTTCGGCAGGCAATTGGTGGTAAATCTGGAAGGGGAGGTACAAGAGGAAGTGGAAACAATGCTTGCATTCGCCACCTCACTACCCTTCTCTGATGTCGTAGAGGAAGCCTTGAGTCGGGATGCCTTGGTCATCCCAGCCCACATCGACCGGTTCGCGAACAGCGCCTTGGCGAATCTGGGATTTCTTCCAGACCTACCTTACAGTGCCCTGGAAGCGATACATCCACCAGTACATGCAGATACCCATGACCTGGTGGTGCTTACCGGCTCTGATGCACATACGCTCGAGCAGGTAGGAAGAAGAACCTGCTCTTTAGAGATGCATGACTGTTCCTATGAATCACTCAAGAATGCACTGGCCAAAAGAAACGAAGTTTCCTACCGTTCTTGATGAAACGGAGTCTGTATCATTTGGCCAGTGAGTCCCTCTCTAGCGGTTTGAGCGACCGAATATCCGTAGGAGGAAGAGGAACATATTGATGAAATCGAGATACAGGGAAAGCGCTCCGATAATGCTCAGCTTGGTGAAGGTCTCTTCATCGATACCTGTTCCATAGCTCTGGTTCCAGCGTACAATCTTCTGGGTATCCCATGCGGTGAGACCAAGAAAGATGGCAACACCGGCGAAGCTAATCAAGTAATCAAGACCGCTTGAGCCGAGGAACATGTTGAGTACCATCGTTCCGATCAAGCCCCACATTCCCATGACAAGATAGGAACCAATTCTGTTGAGATCCCGTTTTGTTGTCATGGCATACAGACTCATCCCTGCAAACATGAGCGCCGCGGTAAGGAAACTCTTGTAAATGACAGCCCCTGTATACACGATGAATATCGTACTCAACATGATGCCGTTGAGTGCGGAATAGGCTAAAAAAGCACCTATGGCACTTGCTTGACTCATCCTATCCAATCGTGCAGTGAGATAGAATACCAATGCAAACTCTCCGATGACGAGCAAGAAGAAGCCCATCATATTCCCGACAAGCGCCTGCAACAAAGCAGGATTACTTGCTACAAAATAGGAAATCAAGGCCGTAAGGCCGAGCCCTGCGGTCATCCAAAGATATACGTTCTTCAATATCGTCCGTTCACGAGCTTGTACATTTTGAAGTATTGAACTGTTGTATTCTGCCATTGTTGTTAGCCTCCTAACCCATCTCCTAATCTATCTTACCATAATTTCATCAATCCTGAAGAAAAGGTCAAGTGTTTGCTTGCGTTCAACCTGCTATGCAATTCCAATTCCTGATGATATAGTTACGTTTATGACAAACAAGCCTCTTCTACCCCTCATTGTTATCTTCATTGTTCTGCTCATGGGATGCACTTCCACGGGCCGAGAGGAACATGTCAGTGCACTCGAGGCTGAAAATGCCCTTCGTGAAGTGACCAAGTTAGCTAGCCAGACAGTGGACGTGAATCTCTTCAATGAAATGGCCTTGCAGGATCTCCTACCGAAAGAGGCTGCACACTTTTCACAGATGGAAGGTATCCCGCTTTTCCTCGATCATCTTCAGCAGTGGCAGACCCAAGTCCAGCAAGCGTTTCGTAGCGTGTTGGTGCAGACTCCCCTCATTGTAGAGGAAAACACGAAGGAGGTGGTTTGGGAGAACCCTGTGGCAGCATTGAAGCAAGGAAATCAAAGTGCCACTCGAGAGTTGACCAAACAAAGAGGGGAAGAAATCAAGGCTCAAGTCATGAAACTGCTCCATGAAGCCCTGCAAGAAAGTGATGAAACATGGGATTTGGTCCTTGACCGCTATGGCATATGGCAAAAAGGAACGAGCCTTTGGGGAGAAGCCGTGCTCGCTGAGGTCACTAATAACCCATTTGAACACCTTTCAACGTTGTTCCTCCAGACCTATTTTGAAGAACTTGGAAAACAGGAGGAAATCCTGAGAACCACACCGGTTCCAAAAGGAAGCGGTTCCTTTCTGGAACTCTTTTGGTAGGATGCACAGGTATGAATCTATTTACCGCAGCAAATGAAGCTGAAGAGAGAAAAAACCAACCACTTGCTTACCGAATGCGACCGCGTAACCTGGATGAGTACATCGGCCAGGATGCGATTATCGGGAAAGGTCGTTTGCTTAGGCGTGCGATACAGGCCGACCAACTTTCCTCAGTTATTTTCTATGGTCCACCAGGAACGGGGAAAACCACCCTTGCGAGAGTCATTGCAAACACCACAAAACGGCATTTTTCCACGCTTAATGCAGTACTCTCCGGAGTGAAAGAACTTCGCTATGAGATTGAACAAGCACGCCAACGCTTGGAGTTGTACAGTCAAGGAACGATTCTTTTTGTGGATGAGGTACACCGCTGGAACAAGAGCCAGCAGGATGCCCTACTCCCCTGGGTTGAAAATGGGACAGTTATTCTCATCGGCGCTACAACGGAAAACCCCTATTTCGAGGTAAATGCGGCACTGGTGAGCAGGTCACGCATATTCCAATTGAAGAGTCTGACAAGTGAAGATCTTTTTGCCATCGCAAGGCAAGCTCTGAGGGATAAAGATCGAGGATATGGTGAATATTCTGTACAGTTTGAGGAAGGAGCCCTGGAGCATTTGGTCGAGGTTTCGAACGGAGATGCAAGGAGCTTGCTCAATGCACTGCAACTTGCTGTCGAAACTTCCCTTGACGTCTTTCCTCCTGCCCCGGGAACCGAAATATTTATATCCAAAGATGCCGCAGAACAATCGATACAGAAAAAAGCAGTGCTGTATGACAAAGAGGGTGATTACCATTTTGATGTCATCAGTGCCTTCATCAAGAGCATTCGTGGCAGTGACCCCGATGCTACACTCTATTGGCTTGCGCGGATGGTCAGCGCAGGTGAAGACCCAAAGTTCATATTCAGAAGGATGCTTATCAGTGCCTGTGAAGATGTAGGGCTGGCCGACCCCTCAGCTATTGTTGTGGTACAAGCGGATGCTCAGGCGTTTGAGCGTATTGGATTGCCTGAAGGACGGTTTCATCTTACCCATGCTGCTCTCTACCTAGCTACCACCGAAAAAAGCAACTCAACCATGGCTTTCTTTGATGCCCTTAAAGGTGTTGAACAACAAGCCCAAGATGAGGTGCCAAACCATCTTCGTGACGGCAACCGTGATGCGAAAGGATTCGGGCATGGGGAAGGATACCTCTATCCTCACGCTTATCAAGATCACTGGGTTGCCCAGCAATACCTCCCCTCTTCTCTGCAAGGGAAGGTCTATTACCAGCCCAGTGACCAAGGGTATGAGAAAAGTATCAAGGAGAAGGTGCAGAGACACAGGGAAGAGCAGCTGGAAAGTGCCCAAAGCGATGCGTTCGTGGAGAACCTCACCTACTCTCCAGGCGACAAGAGCAGGCAAAGGTGGGTGAACAGGACCATCAGTGAACGAGGGGCGTTGCTCAAGGAGATACGGGAGCAACTCTTTCAAGGTATCCACCTGAGGCGGAGTGACCGGGTGCTTGTATGCAATGCCGGGCATGGATTGCTGCTTTGGGAAGCATATCGGGCAACTCCTGAAGGGTTGGTGGTTGCCCAGGTACGAAGCAAGGACCAGGAAGAACATATCAACCACTATGCGGCAACACTCTCTTCAGTGGAACGCCCCCATGTATACGCTGAGCCTCTTGAAACACTGCTACCACGCCTTGAAGATGGATTACACTTTGAAGCAATCATGGGAAGAAACGTGCTCAGTAGGGCAAAGCTCTCTGGACCCTTGCTTGCCGGTCTTCTCTCCCGCTTGGCAAAAACAGGATCCATCCACCTTGCTGAAAGTGTACCGGTTGCAGGCTCCAGGCTTTCACAGTTTATCATGGGAGAGGAGAAGCAGTTCCTTGAAAGGGCTGAAGCACAGCTCTACGGCGATCCTTCGAATCCTTTGACAAACTGGGATGAGAACGACTTGGAGACGCTTTTCAGTACTACTGGTATGGATTTGAAGATTCGTTCACTCGATTTGTTTGAACAGAGAATGATGGATGAACAAGACATTGAACGGTATCTTTCCGCATCCTATCTACCAGCATGGAAAACGTTGGGAATACAGGTCGATGAGGGTGCTTTCAGAATTGCATTGATTGAACAGTTGGCCAACCGCCCGCTTGCATGGAAACACCATCTGGCCATCATCCATGCCTATCAGGGTGGATCCTAGAACGAGGCTTCACAGATAGGCGATGCCAAGCAGTGAAAAGATGTGAGTGGAAGCAACTGATTGCATGCGAAGCAGTTGCTCAGAGACCTTCAATTTTTTAGGAAATTTGGGAACGAGTTGTTGACAAAGAAAAGCGTTTAGGGCATAGTATGCAACGTTGAAACGCACTGGTGATGGAAACCACTGCTTCAGCTACCATGGTGGAAGTAGTTCAATGGTAGAGCACCAGATTGTGGATCTGGCTGTTGCGGGTTCGAGCCCCGTCTTCCACCCTAACCGGGTCGTGAACGCGCTCGTAGCTCAGCTGGATAGAGCGCCGGACTTCGAATCCGTAGGTCGAAGGTTCGAATCCTTCCGGGCGCAAAGGTTTGGTTTTTGAAATTTTATTGTCATGGGCCGCTAGCTCAGCTGGTAGAGCAGCAGACTCTTAATCTGCGGGTCAAAGGTTCGATCCCTTTGCGGCTCAATACATGGCGAACCTCGCTTAGGGGCAAGACATGCACCGCGAGAGTGGTGAAATTGGCAGACACGCCAGACTTAGGATCTGGTACCTTACGGTGTAGGGGTTCAAGTCCCCTCTCTCGCAAAGGACAATCCAAGTTGGAATGTCTGGCAAAACGGTTTTGCGAAAGTAGCTCAGTGGTAGAGCTCCACCTTGCCAAGGTGGATGTCGCGGGTTCAAGTCCCGTCTTTCGCTTTTAAGCAGTCAGAGAAATCTGGCTGCTTTTCTTTGAATTAGGAGCATAAGAGGCACAAACCTATTAACTTTGTATTCTTTTATACAGATAAAATATATCTTATATATAATAAAGGCCTTCTTCCTCTTTTCTAAAGAAAGAAGCATACTATATGCTCAACGAGGCAAGGTGAGAAAGAAGTGTATAGTACCATAGTATTCTTGATGTTGTTCCTCACCGTTTGCCTATTGGCACTGGCAAGCGGGATTCTTGTGCTCCAGAGCAATCCCAAGTCTGTTTCCAACCGTCTCTTTTTCGCCTTGATCATTGCAACTACCATATGGTCAGCAGGTTTAGCTTTCGCTACTATTGCCCCGACCAGAGAAGGGGCTGAACTATGGCGGAGAATCTCAGCATTTGGATGGGGGTCTGTGTTTGCAATCTTTCTGCATTACATTATTCACATTTCAAGCAATCGCAGCATGCAAAGAGCCTGGTGGTTTTATGCGGGTTTGTACGGACCAGCAATCCTGACCATTCTTGCCTTTGCGCTTCCTGTTGGATTGAATACAGAGCCCTACCAACTAAGACACACAGAATTCGGTTGGGTCAATGTAGCTGAACACAATTTTTGGGACATAGTTTTCTATGCATACTATATTAGCTACACAATCACCAGCCTGGTCCTCCTTGCAAATTGGAGCAAAAAGAGCCAGGACAAAACCATCAAAAAACAAGCTCGCTTCATCTTTTTCACCATTCTCACGCTTCTAGTAGCTGCTACCTTCACAGACATCATCCTGAGCAGCTTGGTCGGGTTCCTCCCCCAGATGGCACCTGTATTGATGCTGATTCCTGTGTCCATCCTGTACAATACCTTGCGGAAGAATCAGGATGATGGAGGGAATCCCCTGCAATTCAACATCAGCTACATTCATATCATCATCAGTGTAGTGTTCTACGTTTTCATTTCATTCTTACAAGTCAATTTCCGTTCAGAAAGCATTACCATAGGACAGATCCAGCTTGAAGAATCCACCTTCAGGGGTATTCTTACACAACTGCAGATGTTCATCTCAATCTACCTAGTATTGCGGGAGTCCAGACCTGGGTTCATCGTCTCGATATTGATGAACAGCATTAATTTGTTGAGCTCTATTGTTTTCTGGGTCAGAATGGATTCCAATATTCCCCTTCCCGGGATTATCTCCTACCTTGGCGTACTTGTATTATTGTTGATCATCAGAACATTCAGAAAGCGGTCAGCCTCCTACATAGAGAAGATACACTCCCAGCATCAGGATCTTGAGGAGTCAGAGAGAAAACTCTACAAACTTGCCTATTATGACTCGCTTACAGGATTGCCCAGTAGGGAATATTTTATGGAAAAACTCCAACGATCATTGGAAAGAGCACGCAAGGATGATACACGTATAGGCATAATCTTCATCGATTTTGACTCCTTCAAGGCAATCAACGACACCGCGGGGCACATGGCAGGGGATCGGGTGTTGCAGCTGATTGCCCAACGCCTAGCAAAACGAATCGAAAAAATGGGGACCTTGGCAAGATTTGGAGGTGATGAATTCCTAGTGGAAATACCAGACTTGGAGACAGATTTGCCCATCCATGCCATTATTCAGTCCATCATGGAGTCCCTGAAAAACCCGGTGGTGGTTGGAAATGACGAATATCACGTCTCAGCAAGCATTGGTGTTGCTATGTACCCAGATGACGGGGTGATTCCTGATACGTTGATCAAGAACGCAGACATTGCAATGTATGAAGCAAAAGGGAGGGGCAAGAACCAGGCAGTATTCTGCACTGGAGAAATCAAGGATAGCACCACCAAGAACCATACCTTGGTGAACAATTTGTACTGGGCACTGGAGAGGGATGAACTGCAATTATTGTATCAACCAAAAATCTCATTGGAAAACAACACGATTATTGGGTTTGAGGCATTACTGCGGTGGCACAATACTGATTATGGAGTTGTCAATCCACAGGTATTCATTCCGATGGCAGAGCAGACCGGAATGATTAAGCCGATTGGACTATGGGTGATGAAAACTGCCTGCCAGCAGATTAAACGATTTCAAGAGTGGACGCAAAGTGAACTATCCATCAGTATCAACCTTTCCCTGATTCAGCTTCGAGATACCTCCATCGTAAAGAACATGGCTGCAATACTACAAGAAACACAAATTCCACCCCATCTTATTGAGGTGGAAATTACAGAGAGCGTAGCATTCCAGGATGAACCGTTCATAATGGAACAACTACAAAAGATCAAGGAATTGGGAATTTCGATAGCCATCGATGATTTTGGAACTGGGTATTCATCCTTCAGCAGATTACGGACGTTCCCCATTGACCTAATCAAGATTGATAGTGAGTTTGTCAGGGCAATCAGCAGTAATCTCCACAAGGATCAAGCTATTATCCGAAGTATCATCCAACTTGCAAAGAACCTTGACCTTAAAGTACTCGCCGAGGGCGTTGAAACGGAAGAACAGCTCCAGTTCCTCAAGAAAGAGGGATGTGATTTCATCCAAGGCTTTCTTTTTTATGCCCCGCTTCCCGCTAAATCAATCGAGGAACTGTTGAACTATACCTAGGGTACGGTTCCATTCATCTTGCCATGAAGAGATTGGCACTGCTATGATTGTTCCATGAACAGAGAACCCCAGGATTACAGGCTTCCTGACACCCGCTCACTCACCATCAGGTCTCTCGAGCCAACTGATGCAACTCAGGCAGTCAAGTATATGCAGGCAATGTATACCGACAGCCCTTTTCTTGCGCGTTACAGTGATGAGTGGAATATCAGTATTGAAGACGAGGCCGCATTTCTGGAGAATGCAGCCAAATCCCAGAATAGGCTGATGTTGGGAGGCTTTATCGATAATGTGCTGGTTGCTCTCTGTGACTTCTCCCCTTTGGGCTTAGCCTATAAAATGGCCCACCGTTGCCAGATAGGAATTTCTGTTGCTACAAAACATCAGGGAAAGGGGATCGGCTCACTCATGATGAAAACCTTGATTTCTGCTGCTACTCAGACAGGATTCGAACAGATGGAACTGGAAGTGGTGGCAAGCAATACAAGAGCCATGCAACTCTACAAACACTATGGTTTTCGAGAAATTGGCATGATTCCCCGCGGGTTCCGCTACCGTGAAGGTTACTATGAGGATTTGCTCCTGATGGCCAGGGAACTATGACCATCAAGTAAACTGAGCTCCCACTCTTGCTCCCTGAATCCAAATAACACAAACTGGTCTGTAACCAGAAGCGGTCATTTGACTGGCATCCCTTCAGTACAGAGAAGGTCTAGCATCTCCTCATCCATCTTAGGAATTCGATTTTTCAGATGCATGAATCGGTATAGTTGACCACTGGTATTGAAAAAGCGTTTCAAGGGAACATTGCTTCGCCGATAGAGCTCACAAAGTTCCTCTTTATTGGGATGATCTTTCTTGATATCACGGTAGGTGTACGCCACGCGCCGTGCATCAAGGAATGCAATTGCTTTACTACAAGTTGTAACAGATAATGGTCATATAGGCTCCTCATAGCAATGGTAGCAAAGCGATGATCTGCTGGCAATCAGATAAATACACTCATTCCCCTAGACCAAAGCCCAAAAAGTTGCTATATACAATGTGTTTCGGGTAAAAGGTTTTTGCAAGTATCCTGCTGACAGGGTGGTCGAAAATCAACTGTTTATGTATACTTAGCAGGATTACATTGCAACAAAGGGCTTTGCCTAAGGATATACATGGTCCGAATGAGGACCGAAAAGGATGAACATAGGATGATCGCTGATAAGAGTATCAAAGAATTGGAAAACTCCTCCGTCGCACTGACGGTCACTGTGACCGCTGACACCATCGAAAAAGACTACCAGGCAGCTTTGAAAAAGTATGCTGCTGACGTCCAGATCAAGGGTTTTAGAAAGGGCAAAGTCCCTGTATCCGTTCTGGAAAGTAAGTTTGGTAAGTCGATTCGTGAGGAAAGTACATTCAATACCATCGAAGACGCATTGAAGGAAGCATTGACTGATGTTGAAGACAAGTACAAGCCACTCTCCTTCAGCACCCCTGAGCTCCAGGATGAAGAGAGCCTTCTCCCCTTCGAGCCCAACAAGGACATCACCTTCACTGTCAAGTACGACATCATGCCCATTTTTGAGACCCCTGAATACAAGGGCTTGAAGGTTACCTACCCCAAGGTAACACTGAGTGAGGATGCGGTGAATGCTGAAATTGAAAAACTCCGCGAGCAGAATGCAATGGTCATCGACAAAGATGGAGCTGCAGAGATGGGAGACATTGTCACTGTTGACTACGTTGAGCTTGATGAAGAGAACAATGAGATTCCTGGAACTGAACGCAAAGAGTTTGTTTTCACCCTGGGCAGCACTACCAACTTCTACCAGATTGATGAAGATGTTGTCGGCATGAAAAGCGGTGAAGAGAAGATATTCTCCAAGACCTACCCAGAGGATTCAACCGTTGAGGGGTATGCTGGAAAGACCATTACCTTGAAGGTAAATGTCCAAAGTGTAAAATTCCGAGATATCCCTGAACTCGATGATGAGTTTGCACAGGATGTCAAGGAAGAGTACAAGACTGTTGATGACCTGGTTAGCGCAACCCGTGAGAAGTTGCAGGCAGCGCTCGATGCAAAGCTTGAGTCAGAAAAGCTCAATGCTTTGAGCGAAGCACTGCTACAGAAGGCTACCATTGAGGTTCCCCAGAGCATGATCGACATGGAAGTGGAGCAGAGTTGGAAGCGTTACATCCAGCAGGTCGGCCTGAGTGAAGAGCAGATTTTGCAGTTCCTCAAGTTTCAGAATCAGACCAAAGAGGACATCACCGCCCCTTGGAGAGAAGCTGCTGCAAAGTCACTGCGCCTCCAGTTGATCATGGAAAAGATCAAGGAAGCCGAAGCGTTCCCCCTTGAGGAAGAAGAAGTGAAAAAGGCCATGGACGAGCAGCTGACGGAAATAACCGATCAGGCTCAGCGGGATTACTACCGCACCATGATTGAGGATGACTTGCGCTTCCAGAAGATTGCACCGTTCTTGCAGGAGAACAATACGTTCGTGGAAGGTGAGGAAGTCTCCTATGAGACGTTTATGAGCGAAACCTACGGCGCATAGCCGTAGACGTTCAAGAGTGCTTAGTGTGTGAAAAGGCGGTTCCTCACTGGTTCCGCCTTTTCAATCCCAGCTACCAAAGGGGGTTTTTACCATGAATACCAATCCTGAAAGGATGCAATCCAACATACCGATGGTCGTCGAGCAATCAGGTGTAGGTGAAAGAGCATATGATATTTTCAGTCGCTTGCTTAAAGACCGCATCATCTTCCTCGATGGTGAGATTACTGATGCAACAGCCGACTTGGTTGTGGCTCAGATGCTGTTTCTTGAGTCTGAAGACCCAACTAAGGATATCAGCCTGTACATCAACAGCCCTGGTGGATCAGTTACCGCTGGTTTGGCTGTCTACGACACCATGCAGTATCTGCATAGTGACATCCAGACCATCTGCATGGGGCAAGCAGCAAGCATGGGTGCTTTGCTCCTCTGTGCCGGACAGGAAGGAAAACGATTCATCCTCCCCTCTGCACGGGTTATGATTCATCAACCGTGGGGAGGAGTTGAAGGCCAATCATCGGATATCTCCATCCATGCCAGAGAGATTGGTCGTCTGAAGAATTTGACCATTGACATCATCGCGAGACATACCCATAAGACCTATGAGCAGATCGCCAAGGATGTTGAACGAGATTTCTTCCTCGGTAGTGATGATGCTGTCTCCTACGGCATTGTCGACAGTGTTATGAGAAGGAGTTAGTAATGGCAAGAAATGCAAAAGTCTGCTCGTTCTGTGGAAAAAGCCAAGATGAGGTCAAGCGATTGATAAGCGGACCTGGCGTTGCCATCTGTGACGAGTGCATCAAGGTCTGTAATGATATGCTTGCAGGAGACCCAAGCTTCCAGGAGGAAGTAGTCGGTCTACCTGAGCACATCCCTACCCCTCAGGAATTGAAGGAGTACATGGATGAGTACGTTATAGGACAAGAGGATGCAAAACGGGTACTCGCGGTTGCCGTGTACAATCACTACAAGCGCGTTAAATATCAGAAACAGATATCCGAGCAAGGTGTAGAGCTGGACAAGTCAAACATCCTAATGGTGGGGCCCACCGGTACAGGAAAGACGTTGCTTGCATCCACACTTGCAAAGAAGCTGCAGGTTCCCTTCGCAATTGCCGATGCTACGACACTCACTGAAGCAGGATATGTCGGTGAGGATGTGGAAAACATACTGCTCAAGCTTATCCAGAATGCAAATGACAATATCAAGGCAGCTGAATTCGGGATCATATTCATTGATGAAATCGACAAGATTGCCAAGAAGGGAGAAAACCCATCAATCACCCGTGATGTCAGTGGTGAAGGTGTACAGCAGGCTCTTTTGAAGATCATCGAAGGCACGGATGCCTCTGTTCCCCCACAGGGTGGGCGCAAACATCCAAACCAGGAGATGTTGAAGATCAACACACGAAACATTCTTTTCATCTGCGGTGGTGCGTTCGTAGGTCTGGACAAAGTCATTGAGAAACGGGTCTCCTCCCATGCCATGGGATTTGGAGCGAGCATCGTCAATGCACAGGACAAGGACTTGCATACATTGTACAGCAAAATGCTTCCAGACGATTTAGTGAAGTTCGGCTTAATCCCTGAGTTCATTGGGAGACTTCCCATCCATGTTGCTCTGGACAATCTGACCAAGAATGACTTGATGCGGATTATCCTTGAACCAAAAAACTCCATTATTCGCCAGTATGAAGCATCGTTCCGCTTGGATGGAATTGAGTTTGTATTCAAGAGCGATGCGGTAGAAGCTGTTGCAGAGAAAGCCTTTGAACAGAAGACCGGTGCCCGTGGACTCCGCTCCATTGTGGAGAATGTAATGATGGGAATCATGTACGACATACCTTCCATCAAACAGGTCAAACAGGTAATCATCGGTCGGGAGTGCGTCATTAATGGTGAACAACCTGAGGTTATCCGTGGAGCGTGAAATATTCAGCTACCCCCCAATTGATGAAGAGATTCTTGCATTGTTGAGAAATCGTGAAGAGTTTGTTGTCATCGGACATGTCAGTCCCGATGGGGATTGCCTAAGTAGTCAGATGACAATGAACTCCTTGCTCCTGAAGATGGGGAAAACAGTCCATATAGCAAATGCTGGGCCATTCGATCGCTCAGAGATTGCTTATCTCCGCTCTGATTTCCTCAATCATATCGATCAAGATCTGAAGCAGAGAGATCCTGTAATTGTGGTAGTTGACTGTAGTTCGCCAGAACGTATTGGTCACCTTGCAGAGGAGATTGAGGGGCTTACCACCGTGGTGTTCGACCACCACAGCAGTGGGGAGCAGTTCGGTACCTACCGCTACATTGTCCCCCGTTCGGTTTCTACCACGTTGATCATCATGCAGCTCTACAAAGCCTTGGATATTGAGATCAGCCAGGAGATAGCCGAGCACCTCTTCTTTGGGTTTGCCACTGATTCAGGATTCTTCCGTTTCATCAATGCCTACCGGGGAGAAACACTTCGTCTTGCTGCTGAACTTGTTGACCTAGGAGTATCCCCTAATTTGATGAATGACCGTATGTCAGGTGGCAAGAGTTTAGGGTACATTAAATACTTGGGCAAGCTCATCGATCGAAGTGAAAGTTTGTTCGATGGAAAGGTGATGATTTCCACCAGTTATCTTGAGGACAATAAGCAGTATATCACCACCGACAAACCGAGTGATTCACTGTACACGATGTTGCTCTCAGTGCAGGGTGTCGAGGTAGTGCTCTTCTTCAAGGAACTGGAAGCGGAAAAGACCGAGATTGGGTTCCGTTCCTCGCATCAAAGTAGTATCGATGTCGGAGCTTTGGCTGAAAGTTTTGGTGGCGGCGGGCACAAGAAAGCCGCTGGAGTCACGCTCAACAAATCAATCAAAGAAGCTAAGAAATTGCTTTTGCAAGCTATCGAGACGATGCTGAAAGCCTAACTTGGCATACACATTGCATGGATATGTGCATCATTCCACAAGGAGGCACCCATGCAATGGCTACCGCTCTCTGAAGAAGAGAGCAAGACTTTAACAAATCAGGTGGTCTGTTACCAACAGGACCAGACAAACACCACCCTCTATCGCACCATCCACAGCAAGACGCAACAAATCCTCTATGCCCTTCCCTACTATCTTCGTCTGCTTGAGGAAGAGGATTGTAGTGAATTCCTCCTGTTCTGTTACAACACCATTGACTACTATCTAACCACCTATCGAATTGGCAGACTTTCCTATATTGGGTATCTTACCCAGGTGGTCCGTAAACGAACCAAATATTTCATCACCCAAAAAAGAGCGATGATTGCCAGAGAAAAATTGATCTATGCAAGCGAACGATACCAGAATCCACAGGTATATAAAGAACCAGAGTTGACTGCAGAGACAGCCTCCTATACAGCTTTCGAAGGGTTCCTGGTTTCAAAGATGGATTCTCTCCCTTCACTTTTCAATCGTTTGCTTCACGAACGGAAGACAAGTGGGAAGATGCCTCTTCCCCATCTCCAGCGTCTGAAGCAAGAGCTTTCAGCCCCCGTTAATCGAAAACGGTTCCTTATCGTACTTTCCCTCGCTCCTCAACTTGCCAATGAATACTTACTGGAAGATCTTGCAGCGCTTCTAGAGGTTGATGCACACTTACTCAACCAATATCTCAATACAGCAAACCTTCTCTTGGAAGAGAAAGAGCGATGCAGAAAAGAATTCATTGCTACAAGCAATCGGCACTTCAGAAGATTGCTGGAAATTGAGGGTGATTTGCAAACAGAAATAGATACAGCAGCAATCGAGCGTCTGGAAACGCTGAGAGATTGGACCATTAGGGTATATAAGGCGAAAGTAAACCAAATCAGGAACATGGAGTTCCGTTTGAGTCACTATCAACTAGGGAAATTGCTGCATATACCCAAAGGAACCATTGACAGCTCAGTCCACTACATGAAACGCGTACTCAGACAGTATATGGACGAACTTTCTGACAATGAGTATCTTTAGGAACATGAATATTCTATTGGCATCAAATAATGAGCATAAAAAAGAGGAATTCTCCAGAATCCTCACTGGTCATACCATCGTACTCCCCAGGGAATTGGGCATCGATTTCGACTATGAGGAAGATGCCGAGACCTTCACTGAAAATGCACTGGGAAAAGCGAGGGCTCTTGCATCCCAAGCTCCAGAGGGGTACAAAATCCTTGCCGATGACTCAGGGCTCTGTATCGACGCATTGGAAGGTCGCCCAGGAGTCAGGACCGCCCGATATGGATTGGAAACATTTGGAAGAATGTTGGAGAGTGGGGAGAGAAACGAATTCCTGCTGAAAAATATGGCTCATCTTGAGAAGAAAGAAGAACGGAGCGCACAGTTTGTGTGTGCGTTGGCATTTGTGATGGATAAACGACGGGAGTTCACCTTCTGTGAGACAGTGGATGGGTTCATTGCAAAAGAGAGTTACGGAGAAGGTGGATTCGGTTACGATCCGGTATTCATCGTGAAGGAAGAGGGAAAGACCATGGCCGAACTTTCTGATGAAGAAAAAGACCGCTACAGTCACCGTGGTAAAGCCTCCCATCATTTGATTACTTTGTTAGGAGAAATTTCATGAGTATACAGACACGAGCAGAACAACGGGAACAGGATACCTGGGACCTTACCAGTCTCTTTGCTGACGAGGCAGCATGGGAAGCTGCAACAGAGAAACTGAAGCAACGTATCACAGAAGCCCCCAGTTTGAAGGGGTCCCTTGCAAAGGGAAAAGAATCGTTTCTGACAACGATGCAATGGTATGAGGAGACAAGCATTCTCCTGGAGAGGATTTACAACTGGGCTTTTCTGGGATATGCATCCGATGCCTCTGATACTGCCAATGTCAAACGATATAGTCTTGCTGCCAGTCTCTTGAGCCAACTCTCTGCTGCAATGGCGTTCTTCGACCCTGAACTACTGAGCATTGAGGATGCGACAATCGAGCGATACTTGAAGGATGCAGACTTTGCTCCGTACCATGTATACATAAAAAAAGCCAGACGGTTCAAAGCCCACATACTCAGTGAGGGGGAAGAACGTCTTCTGGCTCTCCAAAGCGAAGTAGCTTCCACACCACGTAATACTTTCAGCGATCTTACCAATGTTGATTTTGATTTTGGCGAGATCGATGGAAAACCTCTGACCCAGAGCTCCTTGAGTTCCTTCCTGATGCACGAGGACCGAAATCTGAGAGAGCGGGCATACAGACAGTTCTATGGAGTATACGAGAAGAGTAAGCATGCCATCGCCAGGCTCTATGAGGGCCAAGTGAAACAGGATATCTTCAGGGCCAAAGCGCGTGGGTATGAGAGCTGCAGAGAGATGGCACTTTTCCCGGATAATGTGCCGGTTTCAGTGTATGACAACTTGATCAAAGCTGTACATGAGGCACTCCCTGCCCTCCATCGCTACTACAGGATGCGGGCGAAACTCCTTGGCTTGGACAAGCTCTCCCATTGGGATGTCTATGTCCCTCTGGTAAAGGGTGTAACAAGCAAGACCCCCTATGAGGAAGCTGTAGCCTTGATCGGGGAAGCTCTCGCTCCACTGGGAAGCGAGTATGTCAACACTATCACCAACGGACTGACAAAGGATCGTTGGGTAGATCGCTATGAGAACAAGGGCAAGCGCAGTGGAGCATTCAGCAGTGGTACGTTTACCAGCAAACCCTATATTCTCCTTAACTACAAGGAAGATGTGCTGCGTGATGTCTTTACCGTAGCCCACGAAGGGGGACATTCAATGCACAGCTATTACAGCGCCAAGAACAACCCCTACTTCCACTATGACTATACCATCTTCGAAGCGGAAGTGGCATCGACATTCAATGAACAACTCCTCGCAAAGTACTTGATTGACCATGCCAGCGACGACAGGATGAAGGCATATATCATCGGCAAACAGCTTGATGACATCATAGCTACGCTCTTTAGGCAAACGATGTTTGCCGAGTATGAGATGATCATCCACAGGGAGGCTGAGGATGGCGTACCGATCACCCTCGAGTTGCTGAGAAGTGAATACCGTAAGCTGTTGGAACAGTATTTCGGAGAGGCAGTCTCCTTTGCAGAAGAGAGCGACTTGGAAGGGTTGAGGATACCGCATTTCTATAGCCCGTTCTATGTCTACAAGTATGCAACAGGGCTGAGTGCGTCCATAGCCCTGAGCAAGAAAGTCCTCAACGGGACAGAGGAAGACAGGCAGTCATACCTCAACTTCCTTTGCAGTGGAGGCAGTCTCTACCCTATCGAGTCACTTCGGAAAGCTGGTGTTGACATGCAGAAGGAGGAGCCTGTAAAGGATGCCCTTTCCACCTTCTCGGTTCTTCTGGACCAGGCTGAAAGCCTGCTCCCGTAAATGTTGCCCTCATTTTTCAAAAGAGGGCTTGACGAGCTCCCCGCCCTTGTTGTATTGTTGGCACGTTCACTTCAGGAGCGAACAATATTACAGGAATGCGGTAGTGGTGGAATTTGGTAGACACGCTAGCTTGAGGTGCTAGTGGGAGAAATCTTGTGCTGGTTCAAGTCCAGTCTACCGCAATGGAAACAACCTCTTTGTAGATATAGAAATATCAACAAAGGGGTTGTTTTGTTTTGACAGAACAAAAAACCCCGAAAAGACGATGCGGCATCAAAAATGGCATCAGCGAATCATTTCCTAAAGCCTATTCTGGCGCTACTCACAATTAGCCAGGAGTTCGGTGTTCTAACTGTTTATCTCATCAGCATTGTGCATCCTTGGTCGGTTTTCTCTCCCAAGTCACCTTACCCGTGTTGATGCAGAATGGGCTACGCTACCCACTTCCGGTACACGCAGAAAGTGCAGGGACATAGAGCGTCTATTCTGTGGTTTTGGTGCTTACCCTCTTCCTATCTCTCTCTTTCTCTTTTTCCTAAGAAAAGCAGTGATTTCACTCTCTAAAAAGAACAGCTTTACAGAGTTCTTGCTTGCAACCTACCTCAAGCAATTGCATCTCTATCTTTTCCTACAACTCGCTGAGTCCTCTGCACAGGAACTGCTGCAATGTTCCTTCACTCCCATCACTTCTGAAGTATTCTATGCCTACGCTCTGTATCTGCAGGCACTTTGCTTGCCAACACGGCGATCTGTTTGAATATATTAAAAGGCTGGGATTATGCTCCTGCTTCGACAGCAAAGCCCAATGCCCTAAAGATTGCCTTGTCCTGTTCATTCAGCTCACTCCGATAAGGAGTGTCATTCTCTCTGAATGTCACTTCCTGTTGATCCATCACAGAAAAAAGGGCTTGGTTCAGGCTGTAGGATGTCTCCTTCAGTTTCTCCAATACATTCTGTCGGATAATTTCGGAAACGAGTTGGAGAAATACCCTACCGGGGAAATACTGGGGAGACTGTATGTGCAAGACCCTGCAATCCTCCTGATTCATCAGGTTATTGAACCGATGCTCAAAGTCATTACGCTGTTCATACTTGGCAAGCGCTTGCTCTGCAGAAAGTCCTGTATTTGTGATCACAGCCCAGAACCCTGCCTGAGAAGCTTCAAAGGTTCTCAGCGGATCTCGGCTCAAACTTACCCTGTTGCTCCCGTTTGGTCGTTTGCGTACTTTGAAATACGTCTCATACAACCGAGCATGTTCCTCGAGGGGTACTTCAAACTCCAATTCCCGCTTGCATCTTCCCAACAAGGAAAGCAGGTTGCTTCGCTGACTTTCCCTCCACTGCTCATCATAATACAGGTGGATGGTAAGCGATTCTGCCTCAAGGAACGGGGCAGCAAGACTCAGACTTTTTAGTTCCCTACCCTTGCAATCATAGAGTACTGTACCTTCTACAATGGCTTCACGATGCTCTTCAATGAATTGTACCAACCATCGTTTTCGTGTTGGAATGCGGATGATAAACTGATAGCCCAATTCCACCAATTCCTGGATCCTGGGTATGGAGAAATACCTTCGATTGAGCATCAGCACCGTATCGGTATCGGCTTCCAGCGTATCCATCACATTCGCAATGGTCTTGCTGCTGAGCATCGTCCCATCCAGAATCTGAAAGGAGTATGGAAGAGGGATATCACCATGTGCAAGCAAGATAATGGTATTCTGTTCCAATGCCTCTATATCCCGGTTATAACCATATTGTAGGAATGGATTATGATTCTGGTAACTGGCGGTACTGCATAGGTCAAAGATGATTTCACGCTTATCTTCATCGAAATTTTCCAAGCAACGCTGCCCCCAGAGTCTGAGAAACTCAGCATCAAAAGAACGGAGCATTGCCTGTATTTCAGGAAGACTGTCCACACCCCTATAGATTCCCTGCTTCCAATGCGTAGCATAGGATAGAGGGTTGTTTACACAGAGCAAGTACCATGCAAGATGCAAGAGTTTTTCTATTTTCTCGATGCTCAGAAGCGGCTGCATCCACGCTTTTAGTGAGAGTTCTTTCTCGACTAATTCCTGCAACTGCTCAAACGCATATCGACGGAACGTCGGGATAGCTTTTACTGTCTCCGCTCCCTGGCTCTCAAGCTCTTGGAGGTACGTAGGATTGTAGAGGGGTTCCCCGGTCACTCCATCAAGTTTACCTATACATCGGCGTTTATGACGTGTCTGCTTTTTATCCGGGTCCCAATAGTATTGGTCCTCATATAAATACGTGACATGATTCTTCTTGTTAGCTATTTCAATGACTTTAGGGCGTGATAATCTCGAAACCATGTTATAATTTATAGCATTCTTTTTTTTATTAATCAAGAGTAAAGTACCCCGACCAAACTATTTATACCATACCATGTTATAATCAGTAAAAGTACACAAAACTTTAAGGGTAAAGAAATAGCTATTCTACTGTTGTGCTAAATAGCAATTCATTGTTACAATTCTATATCATTTTTTTCAAAGGAGTTTATTTTGAAAAATACGAACAAATTGTATCGAAAGTTGCTTATTATTGGATTGATGTTACTAATTTCGCTTCCTGCCTTATTCGCACAAGGTCAGCAGGAATCTGCTAATACCATCACCTTCGCTGGTTCCGGTGGGTATCCTCCATTCAACTACATGACAGAAGATGGTGATATCATTGGTTTCGATGTTGATGTTGCTGCCGAGATCGCCAATCGTCTGGATATGGAATTGAAGTATGTAGCTACCGCATGGGATGGTATTGTTGAGGGACTCAGAGCAAAGCGCTATGACGGAATCCTGGGCAGTATGGGAATCACAGAGGAACGTGAAGCAGTAATCGACTTTTCCATACCTTACTATTACAGTGGCCCCCAGTTGATCGTCATGAAAGACAGCGGTATCAATTCGGTGGAAGACCTGACCAGTGAGCATACCCTTGGCTTGGTTACCGGCACCACCTTCGAGAACGATGCAAAGGTCCTTGGCACCAAAGTCAAGCTTTATGAAGATGACAACCAGACCTTGATCGAACTGCTCAATGGTCGTGTTGACGGTGTTCTGACTGACAGAATTGTTGGGTTGAATGCCATCAATCAACTGAAAGAGGGAAATAAGCTTACGCTCGTAGGATCGGTACTTCGCAGCGAAGTCATGGGCATTGGATTCCATGAGGATGACGATGAGCTCCGTGAGCAGGTCAATGCTGCACTCCGTGATATGTTTGCCGATGGCACCATGAAAGAGATTAGTGCAAAGTGGTTCAACGGTGAAGACATTACCGTAGAGTAAGGGAGAATCCTACCATGAATATATTACCATGGGATCTAACGGTGATTCCCCAGCGTTTTTTCCAATTCGCTGATGCAGCACTCTATACGTTGCAGATCACCTTTTTTGGGATTCTTCTTGGTCTTATAATTGGATTGGTGGCCGCACTCGGCCGCCTTTCCAAACGTCAGTGGATAAGTGCTCTTAGTAAAGCATATATCTTCCTCATCAGGGGAACACCGCTTTTGGTGCAGTTGTTCATTATTTACTATGGCCTTACCAGTATTGTAACCATTGATCCCATTCCCTCTGCAATTATTGCACTGGGAATACATAACGGAGCTTACATTGCTGAAATCTTCCGTGGATCAATCCAATCAATCGATTATGGACAGATGGAAGCTGCTCGAAGCTTGGGTATGACGCAAGGGAAGGCAATGCAACGCATCGTGCTTCCTCAAGCCTTTAAACGAGCTGTCCCCCCATTGGGCAATCAGTTGATCATCGCATTGAAGGACAGCAGCCTTGCATCCACTATCGCCGTTCCGGAGCTTATGCTCAAGGGAAGACAGATGGGCTCCTCTTCCTTCATGTACATGGAGATGTTTCTTATCGTCGGCATCTGGTACTTGATCATGACGAGCCTGCTCTCATTCGTGATGCATCGCATCGAACAAAGATTGAAGGTGAGTGACCATGACTAAACAAACACATAAGACAGAAGAGACAATCCTGAAGATAGAACATCTCAAGAAGTGGTTCGGGGACCTCGAAGTCCTCAAGGATATCAACCTCGAAGTAAAACGAGGCGAGGTGGTCGTAATCATTGGCGCCTCTGGAAGTGGAAAGAGCACATTACTCCGCTGTATAAACTTTCTGGAGAAAGCCCAGAAAGGAAAGATTTACGTCAACGGGAAGCAGGTAAGACAGCAGGAAAAACAATTGAACAAGGTCCGCCAGGGTCTTGGAATGGTCTTCCAGCACTTCAACCTCTTCCCTCACATGACTGTCATCGGGAATGTAATGGAAGGCATGATCCACGTCAAGAACATGCCCAAGGAAAAAGCTAGGGAAAAAGCCCTCGAGCTCTTGGAGCAGGTAGGACTGAGTGACAAAGCTGATATCTACCCTGCCATGATTAGTGGAGGACAGAAACAGCGTGTTGCCATCGCCCGGGCTCTCGCCATGGAGCCTGAGATAATGTTGTTTGACGAGCCTACCAGTGCACTCGATCCTGAGTTGGTTGGAGAGGTACTCTCAGTTATGACTGACCTTGCAAACAAGGGGATGACAATGCTGGTGGTAACCCATGAGATGTGGTTCGCCAAGGAGGTTGCAGACCGCGTTATTTTTATGGATGATGGAATCATCCTTGAGGAAGCTCCCCCTGAGGAGATGTTCAGTGCCCCAAAGGAAGAACGCACCCTTGCCTTCCTGAAACAGGTGCTTCCTCCACAAGACGAATAAGAACCATGCAAACAATTGTATTAAGACCCTTGCTTTACCCGGCAAGGGTTTGTTTTACGTGATATACCTCAGACAATAATCAACGTAACTGCACTAAAGCCAAGCTGCTATTTACGACTCGTTTAGCCTTCTGTGAGGCGAGCACATGTGAGAATGTAGTTCCGGAAAAAGCCCACAATGAGATTGCGGAAAAACTCATCATCGTAAAGAAGAGTGCACTGAGAAACAAGGCTGGTACGCTGTGGTTCATACTACTGAGAAATATAGTGTAAAGTGTAAGGGCAAGTACCAGTACCTTTGGATTGAAGAGCTGAAGCAATAACCCATCCTTATAATCCAGCAACTTGGAGCCCTTTTGAGAGAGCGTATAGTCTGCATGCAGTACCCGATAGGCAAGATAGAGGATGTAAGCCGCTCCCAGATATTTGCATAATCTCAGGAAGAATGTGAGCAACGAGCGATACAAAGATCCCACAAATCAGCATGATGGAGAAAAAGCCGGTTGCAATTCCCAGGAAATACGGCATGCTCCGCTTATACCCCGCCTGCATGCCCATGATTGCACATCTGATGGTGTTTGGACCTGGGGTAAACGTAGTCACACATGCAAATATGAACACTGAAACATAATCAATCTCCATGGGATTCCCCTATGCTGATTATAGCAGAAATGCACTGTGTAGGCCAAAAGAATCCCCGGGAAACCCCGGGGAGAACATGAGAATCCTTTGATTAGTACTGCTTCGGTCCTGCAGCAAGAGCCTGCTCAACCAAGGCATAGAAATTGCTGACACTCATGGTTGCACCAGCAATATCATCGGTATGGCCGCCATCATCCTTGTAGCTGATCTGCGTAGGATCCTGGGTGGAGAGCAGGTATGCTTCGACTGCAGCAGCCTGTTCATGCCAACCCTTGCCGATTTCACTGTGTGCTATCATCCCATACCCACCTTCAGCAGCAACCTGTTTCTTGTCACGACCGTCCTTGTCCACTCCACTCCAGTAGACGCTTTCAATGTTGCCATTGTTGACCAACAAGGAAACATACCCTTTCCAACCGGATGAGCTGAAAGTCTCATCACTGGCATAGTAGGAACCATCCTGGAAAGGACCGATTTCATTTGGGCCAGCTGCAAGCGCTTCCTTGGCAAGATCATAGAAGGCATTAACATGGATGGAGACTCCTGCAATATCATCAGTATGGCCCTCGTCATCTTTGTACGTAATACCTTCAAGGTCCTGGGTCTCAAGCAAATATGCTTCAGCCTTGGCAGCCTGTTCATACCACTCTGCCTGTGCACCACCGAACTTAACCATATTGTAGTTTCCAGCCTTGTCATACGGCTTCTTGTCATCGCCAGTTCTATTGACTGCGCTCCAGTTGACAGCAGCAATACGTCCATTGAGAACGGTCAAGGATACATATTCTTTCCAACCGGAGGAAGGATAAGAATCTGCTATGGCAAAGTATGCTCCATCCTCATAGGGGCCACGGCCAACAGGACCGGAAGCAAGAGCTTCGCTGGCAAGGTCGAAGAATGCATTTACATGGACGGAGACCCCTGCGATAGCATCGGTGTGACCTTCAGCATCACTGTAACTAATGGCAGTAGGGTCCTGGGTCTCAAGCAAATATGCTTCAGCCTTGGCAGCCTGTTCATACCACTCTGCCTGCGCATTACCGAACTTGACCATGTTGTACTTACCAGCTTTATCATAGCTTTTCTTGTCCGCACCAGCATTGATGTTCACTCCATTCCAATCAGCATCAATGATTTTTCCACCTTCGACAGTAAGGGTCACTGTCTCCTTCCATCCGGAAGAAGCGAAGCTGTCAGCTGCTGCGAAATATACGCCATCTGCGTATGTTCCAGTTGCCACAGGTGCCGTTGCAGAAACAGTCGGTGCAGCTTTCGGTGCAGCAGTAGCTGCCTGGGTTTCTTCACTCTCTGACTTGGCACAACCAGCAAAGGTAAGCATGATAGCCAAGACGGTCAGAACCAGCAATAGATGTTTTTTCATCGTAAGATACTCCTCAAATACTTGAAAATCGTTCGAACATTATCTATATATAATCATATACTGATTTTTGACACACATGCAATATCGTCATAAAATTATCAATAGTAATTTTTAGTAACAATAAATTGTCATTATTTACTTATATTTAATAATGTTATACAGAATAGTATACCCATTGCTTTACTCTGATATCAAAAATGTGTCAAAAAAAAATTTACAAATTTCTTTACGGTAAGTACCGCTCGCAGGAGCATTACCTTACAAGGAACGAACTCCTGTAGCGCATGAATAAATAAGGATTTGTGTATTTTGTATCGATAAAAACATGGTATAATTGCATTAATTCCTAGTTTTATGCTAGAGTGTTTTCTTATGAGACCAGGTGGGGTGGTAATACCTTTTCTCACCTTTTTACTATATCTCTCTGTACCCGCACAGGGCCAACAAGGAACGTGATGATGGACAAGAAACAGATTGTTATTTTGGGCGGAGGCTATGCAGGAGTGCATGCAGCAAAAGCACTGCACAAGGCATTCAAGAAACAGAAAGACAAGGTTGAGATTACCTTAATCGACAAGAACAGCTACCATACTCTTATGACTGAGCTGCATGAGGTTGCAGGAAATCGTGTTGATGAGGAATCGGTTAAAATTTCTTATGATCGCATTTTCTCAGGTAAAATGGTGAATGTTGTACAAGACAAGATCACCAATATCGATTTCAAAAAGCAGGTACTTACTGGAGAGAAGTCAACCTACTCCTATGACCAACTTCTGATCAGCACAGGTGCCCAAACTGCCGATTTCAATATACCTGGGGTAAAGGAACATGCCTTCTACCTGTGGGGCCTCGAGGATGCACTGAAGCTCCGCACCCATATTGAACACACGGTACGTGAAGCCGCTAAGGAAGTCGACCAAGAAAAGCGCAGAGAGATGCTTACCTTTGTAGTTGCAGGTGGTGGCTTTACCGGTGTAGAGATGATGGGTGAACTGATAGAATGGCTTCCCGTCCTCTGCAAGAAACACGGTATCGACTTCAAGAAAGAAGGGCGATTGATCAACTGTGAGGGACTGGGAAATATCCTGAACATGCTTCCAGAAAAACCACGGGAAAAAGCGGTCAAACGTATGGAAAAGAAGGGTGTTGAAATTATGCTCAACAGCCTGATCACCAATGTCGAAGCAGATAGGTTCACCACCAAGAATGGGGATGTCATAAAGACCAGAACCCTGGTTTGGACCTGTGGAGTACGTGGTACTGAATTCTGTGAGAGGCTTCCCCTCTCCGATGGGAAAATCGGGAGAAAAGCCGTAAACGAGTTCATGCAGAGCCCCGACTACCAGAACGTCTATCTTGCCGGCGATGGAATGTGGTTCATCGAGGATAATCGTGCAGTCCCGCAGATTGTTGAGGCGGCAGAACAAACTGCAAAGACTGCTGCTGAAGGTATTATCTATACCATCAAGCAAGAACTTGGATTGGATGCAACGCCACCAAAACCATATAAATCTAATTTCCATGGGTACATGGTATCCATCGGAGGGACCTATGCGGTAAGCCACACAGCGGGCATCTCTCTTTCAGGATTCTTTGCCGTCGCACTGAAGCATCTCGTTAATCTGTACTATCAGAGTGGGGTTTGTGGAGTCAATGCAATCTGGGCATATATCAAGCATGAAATTCTCGAGGTCAAAGACAAACGTTCGTTGATTGGCGGACTGGCTACCTACAAAATTCCTTCCTATTGGACTGTGTTCCTTAGAATGTACCTTGGTGTCATGTGGCTCATCGAAGGTATCAAGAAGATCGCGGAAGGCTGGCTTACCGATACCACTGGGTCGAAGGTATACTGGGGAGCCCCTGCAGATGCAGGGTCAGCAGACAGTTTGGCATCTGCAAGCCAAGCAGCAGTGGAAACAGTAGTGGAAACAGTAGCATCTGCAAGCCAGGCGGTAGGGGACGCTGCTTCTGGTGCAGTCCAACAGCTTGCACCTCCTCTGCTCTCTCAGCCTCTTGGAATCTTCACATGGGTCAATGATACATTCGTTGCCCAAGTTCCTTATTTCTTCCAGATCATGATTGTCCTTGCAGAGACGGGTATTGGACTCCTGTTCCTTGCCGGTCTCTTCACCTTCCCGGCGGCCATTGTATCCATCGGCCTCTCTATCACATTCCTCATCGGTGCAATGGCAGGCAAGGAAATCCTTTGGTACATAGCAGTATCCATTGTCATGCTCGGTGGAGCTGGAAAGGCCTTTGGATTGGATTACTGGGTCATGCCATACATAAAGAAACTTTGGAACAAGACCCCATTTGCAAAGAAAACCTATTTCTACCTCGACGAACCTGAATTCACACGGAAACAGATGGAAAAGAAGTTGGGCAGGAAGTAGGCAATCATGTCAGATTTTTGGGACGATGAGCCTCACATCCAAGCACAACTCCAGGTAGTCCGAAAAACAATTGGGCAAACCGTTGCCACCGCACATGGTTTTATCAAGCCAATTCTTGAAGATTATGTGAACAGCACCGGTAAAATGCTTCGTCCTGCCTTAGTGCTCATCACCAGTATGATTGGTAATCAGGATCGCAGCGAGGATGCTATCAGGGTGGGCTCAGTTATTGAGCTCATCCATCTTGCATCATTGGTGCATGATGATATTATCGACCGAGCCCCAAAACGACGAGGCAATACTTCTGTCTATGCGAAGATAGGCGCTAAACAGGCTGTACTGGCAGGAGATTTTCTCCTAGCACGTGCTTTGTCACTTGTCAGCGGAAAAGAACGGGGCGGCGATAGCCAGGTTGTATCACGAGCGCTGACGCGTCTCTGTGAGAGTGAACTTGAACAGGATGCTGGACAAGGAGATTTCTTCATAGACCGAAACACCTATCTTCGTCGGATTGGTGGAAAAACCGCCAGCCTTTTTGCACTAAGCTGCTACAGTGGTGTAGCGCTGCAGGAAATCAATGAAACAATGAACAAACTTGCCCATCGCATTGGTTACTGCATGGGAATGGCATTCCAGATTCAAGACGATATTTTGGATTATATCGGAAGTAGCAAAAAACTTGGCAAGCATACCGGTGGTGATGTGAAGAGCGGTATTCCTACCCTACCGCTTATCTGTGCCTTGGAACTAGAGAACGAATGGGGCAAACAAGAATTGAAGAACGTACTCACGGACAGAAAAATCCCGTTGGACCAACGTACCACCAAACAAGTTCTCTCACTGGTGGAAGAACTGGGTGGTATACAAAAAGCGCAATTTCTTGCAGAATCCTATAAGATGCGAGCTTTGGAAGAGATACACCGCCTCGGAAACCCTGAGGTTGAGCGTATGTTGATTTCCCTGTTTGAAAAATTATCTGCTCGCTCAGTATAGGAATTGTTATGGATACTACATATAATCTTGATGCTGATCTCAGCGGTGAAGAACGAGTCTTCCATGATTCGTATGATAGGACACTGCTGTACCTTGAAAATCGACAAAAAATGGCACCTGTGTCTTTGATTGTTCTTGAAGGAGAGCTCCATCATCTCACAGTTTATGAAGGACAGGATTGGGTGGGGCGTGGCGAATTGAAGAACAGCGAGATACAGGGGCAGATTTACGCCTACATTGCATTCATCGGCAAGATGAAAGAAGAGCTGCAGAACGAGTAACCACCCTGTAGCTCCTAATGCTATCGATTAATCATCAACCAAGCAACGTCTTCTGACCATCCAAGCTTCTCAGCCCAGAAATTTCCTCTGTTACTTCAAGCACACCATGATACTCCTGATTGTTGTTTCTCACGGCATAGTAACGGATCAAGATGAACTGGGAACCCTTTTGGATCCAGAAAGACCCATTGCCCTTTCTCCCTGCCTTGAAGTCAGAAATCAGCTTCTCCACCACTGCAAGACTCTTCGGTGGATGACAATGCTCAACATCACGTCCGATGATACTCCGTGTTCTCGGGAAGATACGTTCCTTGCCCTCACTGAAGAAGCGGACCTTGTCATCGGCTCCAACAAAGGTAATATCAGAGAGTAGGGTATTCAGCGTCCAAGCCAACTCTTCCAAGGTAAAATGACCACTGGGAAGTTTGATTTCTCCACTTACTTCCTGATTGGGGATAAAGTCATCCTTGCCGTTCATACTCGCATTCCAGCGATACCAGGTGGCTGCATCAGAAGGGCTTGCTTCTTCGATGCCACCACCATTGAAACAACATCCGATTTCGGTACTATCGCGAGCAACGGTCAACAAAGCATCATTGTCCATGCAACCATGAAGCATTGGTATGAGGATGTTGTTCTCTTTATCAATCATGCTTCTCACCTGTTTTTCAACGCGGGCAAGCTCACTCTCAAGTACCTCTCCGTTGGTTTCCAATGTACGGATCAGTAGCTTGTACATCCCCCTGATTTCATCATCAACACCCCACATCACCTTAGGAGGGGCGGTAATTCCTGCCTTCTCAAGGTAAGGGAAAAGGAGGTTCTCTTTTCTGGAATAGTGGTTGTCAATCTTGCTGAGACTCTTGAGTGCTGCCAAGAGATCAGCTCATGTCCGTTCATTATTATCAGAGTTACAAGCTTTTACTGCCGTTGTAAACACTCCATCCAGAAAAGCGAGCAATCCCTCATTTTCCTTGAGGAACACAAAGGCAGGAAGGCCTGCAGTCTACTCTATGGTTTGTCCACCATTGATCTCTTCCACACTCCCGCCAAAAATGGAAGCATGTACATCACAGAGTTTCTGCACTTGTTCTTCGTTAATCTTTCCTTCTTCAATCAGTTTCTTTTCAGCTGTAGCTAAGTCTTCTGCACTGATGGTCCCGAATTCTGTTTCGTATTAATTCCTACCTACATGATTTGAATGCTAAAAAGCGCTCCAACAGCGAAGCGCTTTTTGTAAAAATGTGTATGCAATTACCTCTCTTAGTAGGCATTTGTTATATAGTGTTCCAATTCGCCAATTTCAAAATCACGCTCCTCAAGAGCCGCCTTGACTACATCGCCGATTGACACCATCCCGATAACTCGGTCATTGTCCACAACAGGAAGGTGGCGGAATCTACCAGCAGTCATAAGCTGCAAGCAGTCATCAAGATTCTGCTCAGGTTTGATGCAGGTGACACCTACTGTCATCACTTCCTTTACGGGAACTGATGCCGTATTCAGGTGCTCCAACCTGTGAGAGAAATGGCGGACAATGTCTCGCTCTGAGAGAATTCCCTTGATATCCCCATTCTCATTAAGTACCAACAGTGCACCAATCTTATGCTCGGTAAGCTTCAAAAGGGCATGTGCCAAAGTATCTTCAGGGGTGATACTGTAAACGGTGCTTCCCTTTTGATCCAGAATTGATTGTACGTTCGCCATACATAACCTCCATTTCGTATATTATCTAACTCCCTTCTACCACAAGCGTACTCCACCGGTAGGAATTTCGCAAGGAAATAATGGGAGGCTTATCTGCATTCTAGCGTGATTAATTCCCTCTATTTTCGCCTCATATACACAATATATGCACATATGATTGCTAATAGCAAGTAATTGTGTTATATATTGCCATATCTTTAAATGAGGACCTCTCCATGAATCTGATACTCTATAGTGCTACAGCACTTTTATTGATGCTTTCGTTTCTTAAGGACAAGGAGAAAACAAAGAATGCGCTCAAAAAAGCGTGGAAAGCGTTTGAAAACATTCTTCCCCAATTTCTTGTCGTGATTCTTTTGGTAAGCCTCCTCCTCAGCGTTCTCGACCGCGAGACCATCGTGAAAATCATCGGCAAGGAATCAGGATTGACTGGGATTGTCTTGGCCGCTGTTGTAGGATCTATTACCCTGATACCCGGCTTTATAGCATTCCCCACTGCAGCATTACTGCTGGAGGGAGGAGCTGGGTACATGCAGATCGGGGTCTTCATATCAACACTGATGATGGTAGGTGTTGCAACCCTTCCTGTTGAGATACAGTATTTTGGGAAACGCTTGGCACGCTACCGAAATACACTTGCCTTTATATTCTCATTCATTGTTGCCTACGTCATTGGAAAGGTTCTGGAGGTGGTGCTTTGACAGCTATGGTGAAACGCTACAGTTCTTTCCTGCTTGTTCTTGTAATGCTTGGGGGTATCAGCCTATTCAACCAAGAACTGGGAAAAGGTGTATTCGATATCACGATCATGCAGCTTAAGGAAATGCTACTGGTCATCCCCCCTATCTTCGTCTTGTTGGGCTTGCTTGATGTGTGGGTACCCAAACAGACAATGGTAAAATTCATGGGCAAAGGCAGTGGATTGAAGGGCATCCTACTCTCTCTGCTTATCGGTTCTGCTGCAGCAGGGCCTCTCTATGGGGCATTTCCAGTAGCGGCGGTGTTTATGAAAAAGGGAGTGACATTCCCCAACATCCTCATCTTCATCGGGGCATGGTCCACGACCAAGATACCTATGATTCTCTTTGAGTTCTCAGCTTTGGGTGCACCCTTTGCACTGACACGACTGCTTATCGACATCCCGGGTATCATCATCATCGCTTTCCTACTGCAAAAACTGATGGGCAGGGATGAGATAGAGGCAATCTACGAGAAGGCAAGAGCACAGTAGCAGACACTCAGTCAACGAGGTATGAGAGGTCGGTGAGTTTTGCAAGGTCCAGAATTCGGATCACCCGATTCCCCACAGCAAGGATGATACCATCTTCCTCGAACTGTGTAAGCTTTCTGCTCAGCGTCTCTCGTGCAATCCCAAGATAGTTAGCAAGTCCCTCCCTACTCAAGGGGAGGGTTATTTCCAGGAAATTCCCATTATAGTGACCATAGGATTCCTTGAACTCAAGCAGAAGGCTGGCAATTCGCATGTCTGCATTACGCCCTCCCATGCTCTGCATTGCATTTTCGAGTCGGCTCATCCGATTTGCCATGGCTTCGATGATCTCTATGGCAACCTGGCTGTGTTCAGCTAACAGGTTTTCAAAATTCGTCTTGCTCAGGGTGCAGACGGTGGTCGGTTCCAGAGCTTCCACTGTATAAGGAACCCGTTCCTCCGTGAAGAGAAACCTGGCACCAAAGTAGTCATTGACAGGAAAGATATAGAGGATCTGCTCTCTTCCGTCCGGTGTAATGCGATACGCCTTTGCACTCCCCTCCCTGATGACGGTAAATGCTGAAGCCTTCTCTCCCTCACGTACGATGATCTCCCCTTTCTTATAACGGTGGTGTTCCATCTCACTGGTAAGCGCGTGTACTGCATCACGTTGCAGAGAGGAGAAAAGTGGTACATTTCTTAGACAGAGATCATTGCTACAACCATCACATGCATCGGGCACAGTATTTTTAACTCCTACTAAATTACTTGGTTTGTGATTTCAATCACAGAATAAAAACCGTCATCATGGTATTTCTATGCTATCTGAAGTATACGAAAACGTACAGAAAGGGGAAATACTATGAGTGAAGATACATATTACGAAATCAATACGAGAAAGTACATCACGGAGCACTACACTCCTTATGACGGAGATGACTCCTTCCTTGCAGGACCCACTGTACGGACAAAAAAATTGTGGGAAGAACTCAAGGGACTTCTCGAGATTGAACGCCAACGAGGTGGCATGTATGACATTGACGAACATACCATCTCCACTATTATCAGTCACAAGGACGGATATATCAACCGAGATCTTGAGCAAATTGTAGGACTGCAGACGGATGAACCTCTCAAACGTGCCATCATGCCACTGGGAGGAATCAGGCTTGTGCACACTGAGTTGAAGGCATACAACCGTACCCTACCGGAATCCATCGATGAGGTGTTCAAGTATCGCAAGACACACAATGACGGAGTCTTTGACGTGTATACAGAACAGATGCGTAAAGTACGTCACAGTGGCATCATCACCGGGCTTCCGGATGCATATGGCAGAGGACGAATCATCGGCGACTATCGAAGAGTGCCTCTTTACGGAGTCGATTATCTTATCAAGCAGAAACAGAGTGCCAAGGAAAACTACCTCTTTGATGCAATGAATGAGGAGGTAATCCGCGACCGTGAAGAGCTCAGCGAACAAATCCGCAGCCTCATGGAGCTGGGGGAAATGGCAGCCATCTATGGGTATGATATCTCAAAACCTGCAACTGATACAAAGGAAGCCATCCAGTGGTTGTACTTTGCATTCCTTGCAGCAACCAAGGAACAAAACGGTGCTGCAATGAGTCTCGGAAGGGTTTCAACCTTCCTAGACATCTACGCAGAGGAAGATCTGAAGAAAGGCCGTTTCAGTGAAGCAGAAATCCAGGAGTTGGTAGATCATTTCATCATGAAGCTCCGCATAATCCGATTCCTCAGGACCCCCTCCTATGATGAGCTGTTCAGTGGAGATCCCACCTGGGTAACTGAATCCATCGGTGGCGTCACTCATGATGGCCGACATCTGGTTACCAAGATGAGCTACCGCTTCCTGCACAGTCTGACCAATCTCGGGCCTGCACCAGAGCCAAACCTCACAGTGTTGTGGAGTAATCGCTTACCAGAGTCCTTCAAAAAATTCTGTGCGGGCATCTCCATAAAGACCTCTTCAATCCAATATGAGAACGATGACCTCATGCGTAAGGATTATGGTGACGACTATGGAATTGCCTGCTGTGTCTCAGCCATGAAACTGGGGAAACAGATGCAGTTCTTTGGCGCACGGGTCAATCTGGCAAAAACCTTGCTCTATGCAATCAACGGAGGAAGAGACGAGAAGAGCGGAGAGCAAATCGGCCCTAAATTGGCCCCGCTCACCGATGAAGTCCTTGACTACGATACCGTCATGGATCGGTATGAGGCAATGAGCAGCTGGCTTGCAAAACTGTACATAGACACCTTGAATGTCATCCACTACATGCATGACAAATACAGCTATGAACGTCTCGAGATGGCCTTGCACGACACCCAGGTCATGCGCACCATGGCAGGAGGCATTGCAGGATTGAGTGTTGTCGCAGACAGTCTTTCTGCCATCAAGTTTGCAAAGGTAAAGCCCATCCGGGATGAGAGGGGCCTGGTGGTGGATTTTGAAATCGAAGGAGACTTCCCCACCTACGGAAACAACGACGAGCAAGTAGATTCCATCGCCAGGGACCTGGTAAGAGGCTTCATCACAAAGATGAGGAGACACACGACGTACAGAAAAAGTATCCCCACCCTCTCCATACTTACCATCACCAGCAATGTGGTCTATGGGAAGAAGACAGGAAGCACCCCAGACGGGAGAAAGGCAGGAGAACCCTTCGCACCGGGAGCAAACCCGATGCATGGACGGGACAAAAAAGGGAGTATAGCAAGCATGAAGAGTGTGGCAAAGCTCTCCTATGAAGATGCGCAGGACGGAATTAGCTACACATTCTCGATCATTCCACAGACCCTTGGAAAAGACAAGCAGATACAGATTGCAAATCTGGTCACATTGCTTGATGGATATTTTATCGAGGGAGGGCACCATATCAATGTGAATGTCATGGAAAAGGAGACGTTACTCGATGCTATGGACCATCCAGAGAAATATCCCCAGCTAACCATCAGGGTAAGTGGATATGCAGTGAATTTCATCAAGCTCACCCGTGAACAACAGCTTGATGTCATCAACCGCACCTTCCATGGAAGCCTATAAGGAGTCAACTATGAGCATACAGGGAAATATACACAGTGTTGAGAGCTTCGGAACGCTGGACGGACCAGGGCTCAGGTATGTTGTATTTTTGCAGGGATGCTCCCTGCGTTGCCGCTACTGCCACAACCCAGATACGTGGAATATGAAGGGAGGAACTCTTCAGAGTGTTGATGAAGTGGTGGATGATATCCTCAGCTACAAGAACTTCATCAAAAACGGAGGAGTGACCCTCAGTGGAGGGGAGCCTCTGAGGCAACCAGCGTTCTCCCTGGAGCTCATAAACCGATTGAAACAAGCGGGAATCCACACTGCGCTGGATACTGCAGGAAGCGTTCCTTTGGAAATCTCAAGGCCGGTACTGGATGCAGTGGATATGGTCTTGCTCGATATCAAGAGCCTGGATGACAAACTCTGCTTCAGTCTAACCGGTATGGGAAACGCAAATACCCTGGCAACACTCTCCTATCTACAGAACATCAACAAGAGGGTCTGGTTACGCCATGTACTGGTTCCTTCTTGGACATTGGAAGAGAAAAAACTGGAAGACCTAGCCTCCTTCCTCTCCTCTTTCAGTTGCATTGAGCAGGTGGAGTTGCTTCCCTACCATCGCATGGGACAGTACAAATGGGAACAGTTGCATCTTGCCTACTCACTGTCAGATGTGAAAGAGCCTACCAGAGAAGAGCTCACCATGGCTCGCTCCATTTTCGAGAAACAGGGGCTTTCGGTTCTGATGACATCCTACAAAGAGGAGCAGTCACGGAATAAGGCTGGCTAGACAATGAAAGGTATCAATACCTCAGGGCAAGCCCTGGACTCAGGAGGCGTTGCCTCCTTTTCCGCCCCAAGGGACGGGGTATCTCACCTTGCTTTCCCGGCACTCGCTCCAGAAAGGAACCTTCCTGCTGATCCCTTTCCTCTCGCTCCGTTGGGGAATAAAACAGGAAGGCAACCCAACAGGAGTGCCTTCCCAACGAAAACGAATCATCTACTATCAACGCTCTTTCTGGGGAACCAGAAAGAGTTGTTCCCTATCATATCCCTGTTCTTCGGCAATAGCCTTCAAGGTTGCAAGCGTAGTATCACTCACCTTGGGGTACGGGAGAGAAACCAGAGCCCACGGGTATTCCGCTTCAGCCAATCCAAATACAAGATAGTCGGAGGTAAAGAGTCCGAAAAACCTGACTTTCAAATGACTAAGAGAATAGCCAGCTTTTGCCGCAACCAGGATCTTTTCAAAGCAGTGTTGGGAGCAATCAACTACATACCAATCTCCTAGATAGCGTTCGAGATCAAGGGAGTTACCCTATCCAAAGGAGGAGCATTGCAAGCATACCGCCCAAGGAAAGCAAGCCATTCCGTTTCATTCATTGCCTTCCCTGTTCCCGCTCATTGCGGGACTTCTTTAGTTGTGAGAGCGTCTCATCCAGCATTTCTTTAAGTACTTGATATCTTCTCCCCTGTTCACTTTTGTCATCGGAAAGCAAGCAGGAAGCAATATGATCTGGAACGGAGACAGCCTTCTGTTCCAGCTCCCTTCCCTTCTCAGTAAGTTGAACCATCACAGTTCGCTCATCACTTGGAAGACGATGTCTCTCGATCATACCGGAGGTTTCCAGCCTTTTTAGGAGAGGACTCATTGTTCCTGTGTCGAGACTGAGCGCCGTACAGAGTTCACCTACCGTTCCTTCCTCGTGTTCCCAGAGATAGAGCATGGTGATGTACTGGGAATAGGTGAGACCCAGATGAGTAAGCAAAGGACGATACGCAGCCATCAATTCCCGCTCCAAGGCATAGAAACGAAAACAAAGCTGGTTCGAAAGCAGCAGTTGTGGATAAGCCATCACAGCACCTCCTCTAGTTTCGGGATGATGGTAAGGGGAGAATCTTTAGGGGCATACCGATGTACCGTTACCCCATCCTTCTCCACCAAAAACTTGGTGAAGTTCCATTTTACTGTCCCACCAAAAGCTCCTGGAGCTTGTTTTTTCAGCCAAGTAAAGAGGGGGTGGGCTTCCTTTCCATTAACATTGATCTTACTCATCAGAGGAAAGGTCACACCATAATTGAGGGTACAGAATGCTTGGATGTCTGCATCACTACCCGGCTCTTGATGAGCAAATTGGTCACAAGGAAACCCGATCACTACAAGTGATCGGTCCTTGTACTGTTGATGAAGTTTCTCGAGCTCTTCATACTGAGGGGTAAACCCACACTTACTTGCGGTGTTCACAATCAGCAGGGTCTTCCCCTTCAGTTGGGAAAAGTCAAACTCACTCTGATCATTCTTCACGGCTTTGAAATCGTATACTGTAGCCATAGACTCGTTTCTCCTAATTAAGTTGGATACAATATAACTGAAGCCTATATAAATGTCAATTGTTGCTGGACTCTGCCCAAAGATTTATATTTCCTTCCTTTGCAAAGGAATCAATCCGTTTAAGTTCTTCATCACTAAATTCCAGATTATTCAAAGTTTCTACATTTTCCTTGATTTGTTCAGGAGAACTGGCGCCGATAAGTACACTGGTAATCTCTTTGCGTCTCATACACCAAGCAAGTGCCATCTGGGCAAGGCTTTGTCCACGCTCCTGAGCGATAGCGTTGAGAGATTTGATATTATCAAGATTTTCCTTGGTCAACATCTGCTGGCTGAGAGAACTACCTTTTCGAGCCGCTCTGCTATCTTCGGGAATGTCTCCCAAGTACTTGTCGGTAAGCATCCCCTGTGCAAGAGGAGAGAAACAAATGGCTCCGACTCCTAGCTCATCCAGTGTGGAAAGTAATGATTCCTCCACCCAACGGTTTAGCATCGAGTAGGATGGTTGATGGATCAGTAGCGGTACCCCCATATCCTTCAGGATGGCATGAGCTTCCCTTGTTTTTTCTGCGGAATAGGAAGAAATCCCGACATACAGGCACTTGCCCATCTTATATGCAGAAGCGAGAGCTCCCATGGTCTCTTCAAGAGGGGTATCTGGGTCATACCGGTGACTATAGAAAATATCGACATATTCCAAACCCATCCGCTTCAAGGAAGCATCAAGACTACTGAGGAGGTACTTCCTGCTCCCCCACTCCCCATAGGGACCTGGCCACATCAGATAGCCTGCTTTACTGGAGATGATCAGCTCATCCCGATGAGAGCGAAAATCCTGGGCAAACAGTTTACCAAAATTCAGCTCTGCTGACCCTGGAGGCGGCCCATAGTTGTTTGCCAGATCAAAATGCGTGATGCCAAGATCAAACGCAGTGTGTAGCATCTTTCTTGCATTGGAGAGGGACGTCTGGTCCCCAAAGTTGTGCCAGAGCCCCAAGGAGATGGCCGGTAACTGCAAACCGCTTTTTCCACAGCGGTTGTATTTCATGGAATCGTATCGTTCTGGTTTCGGTGTATACATACATTCCTCCTACTTGTCTTATAGTATATCCGATATGGATGTAAATCTATATCCTTTTCTTTTGACGTATTAACTTCCTTACTCTACACTAAAGACTAACTGACAAAAGGGAGGCTTCTATGAGTACACGTTCAAATAGCTTGGCTTTTATCGTTGCACTCACGTATATTGCAATGATTGCTGTAAATGCATTGGCGAATATACTTCCCATCGGTGGTATGGGTACCGGTGAGGTTTCTGATTCGTACCCGAATCTGTTTGCACCGGCAGGTATCACATTTTCCATCTGGGGGGTCATCTATCTTTTGCTCGCATTGCACACCATTTACCAGTTCAGGAAGGGAAATGAGCGTATCCAAATTATTTTTTCCATCTCAAGTGTGGTCAATATAGGTTGGCTTTTCTCCTGGCACTATCAGAAAATTGGACTTTCGCTGCTCTTAATGCTCGTACTCTTAGTGTGCTTGATTAGAATCAATGATTTGATTGACCTAAAATCCATGGACAGACAATCCTACTGGGCACTCACGGTACCTTTCTCGGTCTATCTGGGTTGGATAACCGTAGCAACGATTGCAAATGTCACCACCTTCCTTGTCTCGATTGGTTGGTCTGGTTGGGGAATCAGTGAAATGACTTGGACAGCAATCGTCCTTGTCGTGGGTATTCTAATTGCTCTTTCCTGGGCATTCCGTCGGCGTGAACCAGCCTACTTGCTCACCTTGATCTGGGCATACACCGGTATATTGATCAAACACACCTCCCAGGAAGGATTCAACGGCAACTATCCATTGATCTTGGTTGTTGTAGCGATTGGGCTTACTGCGTTTAGCATCTCGTTTGGTGTGTTAATCCTGCAAAAAAAACAACCTTCTGCATGATGCAGAGCAAGGATGGAGGGCAATGCTCCTGAACTTTGGAGATAATGCTGTTTTTCTGTCTATGATGAAGGGGAAGGCTCGGAAAGTGTCAACAAAACAGTGTACTTCCTCTTCTGACGCTCGAGAAAAATTTACGATAAGGATCTTTCTTGTTTCTACCTGTATGGCCAATGGGAGACTTTCCCTCATGCTCCAGTATTTGGGCATATACGCATAAAACTCAAATTGCAGTAGCACTAAAAGAAACCTGAGGTCGACCCACAAGTGGATACTCAGCCCCTTATAGAGGCGAAACCACCTGCTCGAGGGGTAGTCTTATACCAGAGCGCCAAATCAATGGCCCACTTTTTTCCCCCATCATACACATGTATCAAGCCAGAATCTGCATCCAACGCTACGATGGTAACCCAGTGCCAGGAGTCAAGATTCATGACATCTCCATGATGGAGATTGAGAAATGCAACCGGCTGATCTAAAGAAAGGCTTTCCTTGATAAAATTCAACACCTCCGGGAATGGAGGACGCGCCTCCTTTGCTTTGGGAAGAGAAAAGCCTACGACCTCCCCATTGATATGCTGTTCAGTAAGTGCTGAAGAAAGCCCCTTGGTAAACTGACTCACTAAATGAACTCCCATCAAGGTTGGAGTCACATGAGTCCAAAGCTGTTGCATCAAGGCAACCGCCTGGTCTTGAGCAGCTGCTGCTGGCTCTCCTTTATGCTTTCCAAGATTGTACAACACAAGATGGGTTGCAGTTGTTGGACCACATCCCGCCCGTCTCTGCCATGACAGGGGAAACCACTCTTGGTCAGCTCCATAATATAATGTATCTCCCGAATGAATATGCAGATATTCGGGATGCTTGAGAGATAGTAACGATGACATTACAGTGACTCCTCCTATCTGACAGTTCCATACGGCCAATTGATAATGCCGCCGAAATCATACACCGCTGTGTATCCCTGCCTGGCCAACGCTTTGGAAGCAGAGGCACTCCGTGAACCACTCCTGCAGTAGACAAGCAGAGTCTGTCCAGTATCAGGAATCAAGGAAAGATCTCCCGCTTCAATCGACTGTAAGGGAACATTGATAGCTCCTTGGATGTGTCCGTCAGCATACTCCCCTGGTGTACGTACATCAACAATGACTAGGTCTTGCTGTTCCTGCATCATGGAAAAGGCAGCTTCCGCCGTAATCTTTTCATATGAGCCGGTTTTTGCATTTGGCTGTCGTGTTTTCCAAATCACCCCTACCACGAGGACAAGAAGGATAAGGACTATAATCAATATCTTACTCATTTACTAGGTTCTCCTATACTCAAGATGCCGAAAACACAACGCAACGTCAAGACAAAGAGAAGGCCAGAAAGAATATTCCCTCTGACCCACAATTGATGAGATGAGAAACTACTCTTCTGAGATTTCCTCTTCCAAGAGTGCATCAAGATAAGAAAGCAAGACCTCAGCTTTGATCAGATCACTCTCGGCACTGGCTTTTTCCAGTTCATACTGTCGTTCCAGCTTCTCTGCCTGTTGTTTGTAGGCATCTTTCAAATTCTTTACCGGATAGGAAGCAAGGACATAGACCGTTCCATCAGGGGCGTTGTAATACTCCTCAATAGAGACACCCCGTAAGGCAATGCTCACCGTCTGCACACTGAGGTTCTGGAGGACCTCCAGCATCTGTTTGCTCCTCAACACTTCTCCAGACTCCTCTACAAAGGTGACAAGGGCATTATCTACAGTGGTTGACGCCCATCGACCGATTGCATCCCGGGCGGCTGACTCGGCTCGCATTTTACTGAGTTGCTGTGTGGACTGTTTTGCTGCCCCTACCTCGTAGTGCAGGGAACGGGTGCTCTTTGGAGGGTGTGTAGTCCAGTACGGGGATCCATCTGCATTGGTTTTCGGGGTAATCGCACACGAAGCTGCAAGCAGGATGCACAAAAGGCTTACCAACATGATTCGTTTCATAGCAATGTTCCTTATTCCAGACAGGCGGCAAGGCTCCAATAGGTATCAGTTTTCTTCTCATAGTAATAGGCTATGATGGTAACCCCCTGGAGTAAGCCACGCTGAGCCTGGTAGAGCGAGCGCTTCATCTGCCCGTTCTCTGTTGTCACATTCTCGATTGAATAAGCGTGTTCAGTCTTCAAATCGAGAAGATTTTGAGCGGCAGCAAAATCTGCTGCCTCCAATGAAAGGTATCAATACCCCAGGGCAAGCCAAGGACTCAGGAGGCGTTGCCTTCTTGGCTGTATTCACTCTCATATACTCGAGCTTCTTGGTCTTCCTGAGTATTCTTCATCACCATGACGGCACCTGCACCAGGGTCAAAGTGAATATCGAGAATTTCTAGTTGACTGATAGTTCCAGCCATTGCTGTATCACCAAAGAAGGCCGATTCATCCATTGCAAAGGATTGCAAACCCTTGTCTGAGCGATACAAAGTCACCAGCCTACTATCCAGCGCAAGGGCCTGCTTGACATGCATGGACCTTGCAACTGAAATGATTGCCTCACGTACCATTCTCTCTTGGGTGGAATAGGGACCAGAAAGCCACACATACACATTGGACGGATAAGAGAGCGAATCATCCTCTGGTCTTGAGACACTGGTGGTAGTGCAACCAAAGCAGAACAACACCATCAGTAAACTGAGAGCCACTACATGTTTGGGTACTGACAAACTCAGTTAGCTCCCTTCAGCAAATTGGCGAACGCTTCTTTCATCTTGGTGTTGGCGGCCTCGGCTGCTTCACTCTCGACAAAGGCTTCTGCCACGGCTTCCGATGCTGGCTCAAAATTCTGCTCGATGTTGGCAATGGGAATGGAACAGAGTACCCAGACCCCATTTTCTGCATCAACCCAGATATCTTCGGTACTGACACCTGAGAGGGTTGCCTCTGCTACCTGCTGGCTGATCACTTCCATTGCATCGAGTGCTTGGCGATCATCACCGCTGCCTGCGTCGTTGATATAGGTGACCACAACTTCCTTGACCTGTGTGCTGATCCAAGCGGCAATCTTGTTCTTTGCCTCAACGGTAGCACGTTTGATTGAGTTCTGCTTATCACTCATCTTGCCGTATCCAGTCTCAAAATGCATGTCTTGGGTTGAAACAGTCTTATAGACCCAATCCGGCTGCGGGATACCTTCGGCTCCAATTATGACTGGACGCTCAGGTTCAACCGGCTCGGCAACCTTTGCGGTGGCACAACCGGTCATAGCGAGTGCAAGCAGTACGAGCACCAGAATCGTTAGCATCTTTTTCATAGCATCCTCCAACTATGTTTCATCCCCAAGCGTTTCCAGCATCAGGGTGAAAAATCCATCAACACCAGATGAACTCGCAGCTTTCAACGCCTTTGCAAGGGCATCCCTCTCAGACATAGCTGCTACTCTCTCTGCCTTTTCATAGGAGACATACACCTGCTTGCTGTCCTTCAGCTGGACAGCTAACGCATAACGGGCATAGGCATACGGACTGCCCTTCATCATGATTGGTTCTACGGTGTACCAGACTTCCAGTACGGCATAGGGGTTCTGTGCACCTGTAGCAAATCCCCACTCTTGCAACCCCTGTTCAAATGCTGCTTTGAGCACTGGAGCAGCACTTCCACGCTCGGGAAGCTCCACTGCAATGGTAATTTCCCGGGCCAACGCTGACAAGGCACGATCGATGGGTGCAAGCACCTGCATTTGTGGTTGCCTGAGCAAAACCTGCAACTGGTCATACAAAGCCTGCTGTTGCTTTGCCAAATCCCGTGTTTCACGGAGTAGTACGTACTCTCCAAGCAAGGTATCAGCAGAAGCTGAGCGAAGCCTCAGTTGAGCAATGGAACTGCCCAACTCAGTAATTTGTTTCTGGTAAAGAGAAGCAGTACGCTCACGATGGAGTGCAACACGTGCATGAACTCTTCCAAGGTCGTCAGTGTAGACATTAACGACTTCAGAGCCAATAATCTGATCAGTTTTACTGGTAATACTGCCAAGCTCCATCATTTCAGAAGCTTCTGTAAAGGTTACATTCCCCAGTGCATCAGTAGCTGCTGTAGAAAGACTGCTGACTTCAGTAACTGAGCGAACTTGGGCATTGAAAATCTGAGACAAACTGGAGAGTGCTGCATCAACAGCTTCTTGCCGTGTAGAACCAGAACCTACCGCACAGAGGTAGGTATCCTCATCATAGGCGGCATCATAAGGGTGGTCGATCCAGGAAGGAGGAACCTTGGAGGATCCTAAGGAGGTACAGGAGATACCCATGATCAATACAAGCAATACTGGTACCACAAGATAGTGTCTCATGTACCCTCCTACAGCTTGTACTTACTCTGCTTGATGAGCTTCTTGATTGTCTCTTCTCCAACCCATACTTTCTTGTTGGTCTCGATGTCAATCAATTCTGCTGAAACATAGTAGGTCCTGACCATCTGACCCCCGCTCTGGTCAAGATTGGTTCTCACTGATCCTTGCAGGAGGTAGTCAGCCCCAATCTCTTTACCGAGGGCTTTCGCTGTCTCCTCGCTGGCAAAAAACTGCTGCTCCTCCCGCTCTTCCCTCACCGAAGCACGGAAACTCTGATCAGCAACCATATCCACCTTTCCTGAGTTGATGAGAGCCATTTCATACCGTTTTGCAATAATTGAAGTATCGATATGCTCACTGCTGCGGTTGAGGAATGTTCCTACAATGACCACAGGATTGTCTCCAGGATGTGCCATCTTGTACTGCGTAATCCATGGAGAGGATAAACTGGAGTCCACCAGTGCCTCCGCCACAATACGAATATCGGTGTCGTTCCAGTTTCCGCTCAAGTCTATATCGGTGTCTGCACTAATACGACTGACCGATACGGGAGACTGACATGAGAGCAAGAGTACAGAGAACAGCACCAGAGAAAAACCGGAGA
Organism: Sphaerochaeta halotolerans; assembly: GCF_003429665.1. Classification (GTDB taxonomy): domain Bacteria; phylum Spirochaetota; class Spirochaetia; order Sphaerochaetales; family Sphaerochaetaceae; genus Sphaerochaeta; species Sphaerochaeta halotolerans. The sequence goes on from NZ_QUWK01000006.1 coordinate 102,273, forward strand.
GGCTTAGACGTTTCATCACAAATCTCCTTCACATTCCAAGTCGGTATATGCGAACAGTGTAACAGACTCCACATTGCTTGTGTAGAAATTAAAGGCAGGAAAAGTGATGTATTCTCCATTTTTTTAGCGATTCATTATTGCGCCACGCATAGCCAAATGCTACATTGTGCCCATACAGGAAGAGGAAGGATGTAATGAAATACTGCAAGAGTGTAGCAATTGGGTTGCTTTTTCCTCTCCTTCTTATGCTCAGTGGGTGTACATCCTTCATGGATCTTTCAGCAACCCAGTCACTCTACAAGGGTGCACAGTATCAAGGAGCATATGAAAGCCTTCTCCTGGAATCCCCTTCCCTTCTCAAGAAGCAAGGCCCAATTATCGTCAACTATGACCTTGGCATCCTTGCACATCTGAGTGGGAATTATAAGGAATCCAATACGTACTTCAATGAATCCGAACGACTCATCTGGGAATCATACACTGAGAGTGTTTCAGGAAATATCGCTTCATTCCTTGTAAATGACAACACCAAAGCCTACCAAGGGGAAGCATATGAAGACATGTATCTCAATGTCTTCAAAGCCTTGAATTATATGCATCTTGGGGAAACTGAAGCAGCATTGGTAGAGCTCAACCGGAGTATTGAGAAACAGACATTTTTACGGCAAAAATATGAACAGTATGAAAAACAGGTATCTGAATATGCAAGGAATGAGGGGTTGGACACACCAGCAATCCAGACCTATGCAACAGCATTCTCCACGAGCGCACTCTCCAATTACTTGAGTGCGTCGGTAGCTCAATTCCTGGGGGAAGAGAATACCCTGCACTATGCAATCGACCAAGTACATCATGCATTTTCCTCCCAGCCATCACTCTATCCCTTCCCTATACCTTCTGTAGTTGCAATTGAGAAAGATCCATTCCCAAAAGAAAAAGGAAGGGTCCAACTGGTCTCTTTCAGCGGACAATCACCGTTGAAGGAAGAACGTGTTGAGAGGGTGTATATTTCTAGGTATAACAGGGCCAAGATTGCCTACCCCGTCCTTGTAGGGGTTGCCTCCCAAGTAGAGGCTGTGCGGGTCTCCATCGAGGGGCAGGGGGTATTTCCCCTGCAAAAGATTGAGTCGATCAGCAATATTGCCATCGATACTTTTAGAATGAAGAGTGAATTGATCAAAATGAAAGCAATCACGCGAGCAATGGCAAAATCAGTGGGGATCGCCCTCTATGACGATTATGCTGCGCAGGATGACAACGTAACTGCAGAGGAAGAACTTCTCGGTATAATCTTCCGCATCGCTCAAAATGTTACAGAGAGTGCTGATGTACGCAGCACTCACTTCCTTCCGTCTGATGCATGGGTGGGATATGTGGACCTCCCAGAAGGGACCTACACCATTACCACCGAGTTTCTGAACGCCTCCAACCAAGTACTTCACCGTAGCTCGGAAAAAACAATCCAAGTGCAGGCAGGAACTTTGCATCTAGCAGAAGCATACTCTCCCCGTTGATAAAGAAATACGCTTCCTGGAAATGAGGAAGCGTAGTGGACATAGCAAGAGGAGATTCCTATGTATCCTTATCCTCATCGCTTTCGTACCGATCATCATCACCCAAATCATAGCCATTGGGCTTTTGAGAATCCTTGTGTTGCTGTTTCTTCTCGTCAATATCCCATTCGAAATCTGTTTCAAAATCTCTGGGCCGTCTGATTGTTTCTCTTGCATGCCTTCTCATAGTCAATCGCTCCTTTCTAACGAAAAACCAATTGAGGTAAAAACCATTCCTCATCTATAACCATCATACTACAGGCGAAAATCGTCAAGTGTGTTCTGTCCCTGCAAGCAAAAACTCCTTGATCTGATTGAACACCACATCATGTCTCATTCCTTCAAACACAACACAAGAGATACGATGGTACCCAATTCGCTTCAAGGATCGTTCAGTATCAGACAGGCCTCGCGCTCCTCTCGGTATCGGGTCATCCTTTCCCGTACTTGAGAGAATGGGAAGGTTGCTCTTGGTCGGATGAAAGGAGGACCAATCATGGAGACGATGCAGTGCATCAAAATGGTGCAGTTGGTACTTGAGGTTCTTCCTGTATGGGTCATGGAGCCGTTCTTTCACAACCTCTGGATTCGAACAGACCCATTTCAAGTTGGCTGAGGTGGTATGCTTGGTGGAAATCATACCATGGCCATGGGGTGTGAACAGCAATTTCATGGTCATAGGAACCAATGTAGAGACGGCCATTGGGCCAAAGGAGTGACCAAGCAAAAAGAGCGGCAAGTCGGTGCCCTCTCTGGTCGCTTACCAGGGCACAGTATTATCCATGAATTCGATAAGAACAAGCAGAAACGAACGCTATGCAATGGTTTGTGATGAACGCTCCACTAATTCCAGAATATAGGAGTAAAGACTCTGGGGAACAGGATGAACGAGAGCAAACCGCATCATCACCACAGGAAGATGCTTTCCTTTCCCATTCATCTTTGAACTGGGTGCATTGCGAAGAAAGGTAAGCGGGCCGAGGTAGTAGAAGGAACGGCCCTCATCATTGCTCTTCTGCACAAAAAGCAAAATCTCAATTGGCCCCATCTCCCCCCGAATCGCTCTCACTTCCTTAGAATCGAGGTGTACATTGTTTCGGGTCTCCCAGACAAATTGTTCAGGGGAGAGAAATCTATCCCGGTAATCAATTCCGGGATCAATGGTTTTGGAATCCTTGTGGTAGGTGACAAAGATGGGGCACATACGATGCTTGTAGTCAACCTTGTATCCATAGATGGTATTGGCCTCATCCTTCTCCCATCCCAGTAGCCGACACACTTCCTGACGGCTGTACTTCTGGTAGAGCACCAGGTCATGAGCACCACGACGCTCAGCAAAATCATTGAGATAGGAGTACTTGCTGACTTCGAGAAGATCTGCAAGTTCACTTCGATACTCACCATTCTCCAACAGGTCTGAGAAGGATGGACTCATCCTTATCCCCCCTTTCGTCAATGTCACATAGGAGAGAGAGCCAAATGGCTCCTTGTGTCGTTCCTGGAAGAATTGGTTGGTCAGAATTCTGAGTGCCGATTTTATGGATTGGTTTGTCGGGATAAACCCATAGGATTCCTGAATCAACCTAGGCAACTGTGTGTAAGAGACCTCCCCTTCATGTTCCAGAAGGATGGCGAGAATACACGTCTCCTGGATCCTCACTCCCCTGGCAAGGATCTTCCCGAGAAAATACAGGCTCTTACAGTGAAGCTCAGTAAGTGTGGTCAAATACTGCTTTTCCACTTTTCCCTTGAACTGAGCATACGTTCCAGCATACTCAAGGATGACGATAGGTGAGAGAGATCCCATCGTGAGAAAATCAACAAGCTTGGGTATCCTTCCCAGCCGTTGCTTCAAATTCGTATATTCTTGTCCAAGCAACGTCTTATTGTTGAAGGAAACCCGATTGATTGCATCAAAAATTCTTCCTTTGGCCACTGAATCAAACTGTATGGTCGATGGTCCACTCAAGGCTGTGGAACCTTCACTTAACAGCATTCGAAGGGTATCCTTACGATAAGTTCTATCCCCAAAGAGAGCAATGGGTATCATATAATTGTTTGCATGATTTCCAATAAAATCTATTACAGTAAGGAATTCCTTTCCAGGGTACTTCCTGAGTCCTCTCCCCAACTGCTGTACAAAGATAATTGCCGACTGCGTTGGTCTGAGCATCACCACCTGATTCAAGGAAGGAATGTCCACCCCTTCATTGAAAATATCCACTGTCACCAGATACTCCAGTGCATCCCCTCCCGTTTCCTTCTCCAACCGCAGAAAGGCCGCTTCCCTCGCCTCTTGGGTATCCTTACCTGAGAGAGCCAATGCTTTTCTTCCCAATCCACTCAGTGCCTGTGCCAGGAATTCAGCATCCTTGTTCCGACTGCAGAAAATCAAGCCACGTACGCGCCTGCTACCGATACTGTATCGGTTGAGCATCTGGTTGATATGTCTCACCTGCTCAACCTTTTCCAAACGGGCAAAATCTTTGTATTGAACATCCTCATGCCCCTCTATGGAAAAATCCGTTACCCCATAATAGTGAAAAGGACACAGCATACCAGCATCCAGTGCTTGGTTAAGCTGAATCTCACAGGCAACGGAATAGTCGAATTGTTGGAATATGTCCCTGTCATCATTGCGGTACGGGGTTGCTGTCATACCCAGGAGAAATGCCGGTTGAAAGTGATCAAGGACCTTCTGGTAGGATTCAGCTCCTGCATGATGCACTTCATCAATGGCAATATAGTCAAACCAGGTCCGGGGAAACGTATACAAGACTTCATCTTTGGACAAGGTCTGGACGGTAGCAAAAAGATAGGAGGCATCTGTTTCCTTGTTCCCCCCCGAGAGAATACCACACGACAAATCAGGGCCAAGATGTTCCTTGAACCGTGCAAGAGCCTCCTCAGCAATCTGCTCTCGGTGCACAACAAAGAGGAACCTTCTCGGGCGAAGCCGCTCTACATCCTTGATCAAGAGAATTGTCTTGCCGGTACCGGTAGCTGAAATCAGCAAGGCCCTATCCTTTCCTTGCTCACGAAGTGTATCGAGTCCATTCAATGCTTGGACCTGCATAGCATTCAGTACCAGATGTTCTTTTACATCTTGCTCCTGGAGTGCAGGAAGAGAAGGAAGTGGCAGTGGCTCAAAACGCTTGCTTGCATGCAGCGCTGTATATACCTTGCGATAGTGTGCAATCCAAGCAGGACTCACCTCCACTGCATGATTCCAAGCTTTCAGAAAGGCCTCCTCAGTCTGCTGAACTAGACTACCAGCAGATGAACTGACGAGAAACAAGTTCCACTCCTGGTTGGTGGCCAGTGCCTCATGGGTTAGATTGGAGCTTCCTACGACTAAGGTCGTATATGCCTGTTCCCGTGTAAAGAGATACCCCTTGGTATGAAATGCTTTTTCGGTGTATACCCTGAGTTCAATGGACGGAAAGTGTTCAAGTAGAAAAGAGAGGGCATCTGGATCGGTGAAGGTGAGGTAGTCGGACGTAAGGATTTTCCCCTTCACTCCCCTCCTTTGCGCTTCATACAGTGGCTGTAAAAGCATCGCTAAACCACCCTTGGTGATAAACGCAACACTGAATGAGAAAGAGGTGCAAGCAGTAAGTTCGCATTCCAGGGTCTCCATGACTTTTGTCCTTGGCGGATCATTGAGTACCAAATGCGGACGTAGACTCACTGAAGAAGGAAGGCGTGAATCAAGGAAGCTTGTCTCGAGGCTTGCAAGCAGCCGACCATCTTGCATGTTCTTCATGACAACAAGTGTTCCACTTTCTGTACGATGGGAATATCTGCCTCAGCCCAGTCGAGTTGCCATAACTCTTCTTTCTGCAACCAACGGCTTGCCTGATGCTCACGCAACTGTATTGTTCCTTTCTGTATACTTCCCCTATAGGCATGCATGATGATGAAAAACCCGGGATACTGATGCTCCACCTTGATAAGATAGTGTTGTACTTCAATAGTGACTCCAAGCTCTTCTTGGATTTCTCTTATCAGTGCTTCGCGTCCTGTCTCACCTGCTTCCAATTTACCTCCAGGGAATTCCCACATACCTCCAAGTGCTCCTTGGTTCTTCCGTTGGGCCGCAAAAACACGGTTATCCTCGATCAATACCAATGCGGCTACTTCCATCTGTTTCATGGAGATAATCCTAGCAGCAGAGCGTGCTTTTGACCAGGGGAAAAGACACTTTCAGTGAAGGCTGTTCACCCATTGCACGAATTTTCTCTTACAATTTTGCAAAATATGTTCAATTGCAGTGGCACGTTGATTGACATTCACCCGTGGCCATGGTAGTGTGCAGTTGCTTTGATTTTTTGCGTTGCAGCTAGTCCCTTACCCTCTCTATGTTCGTGTTCTTCATTTGAATCCCATCAGCAGACAGGTTAAACGTTCGAAACTGCGCCAAAATGAGCAAATACTTTTTTAAGACAGGCTAAAGGCCTGTAAAGGATGCTTTTAATGGCAAAGAAAATTTATGTTGGTAACATGAGTTACAACACCAGCGAAGAGGAACTTCGTGACCTGTTCGCACAGTATGGCACTGTATTGAGTGCAAACATCATTATCGATCGCGAGACCCGTCGCCCCAAGGGCTTTGGTTTCGTAGAGATGGAAGACGATTCTGCTGCAGTTGCTGCTATCAGCCAGCTTGACGGTCAGGATTTTGGCGGCCGCAATCTTCGTGTAAACGAGGCAATTGCAAAGCCCCGCCCGAGCTACAACCGTTACTAAGCTATTGCTTTGTACAAATCAGGAACCCTTCGGGGTTCCTTTTTTTGTACCTTTGGATCAATGATACAAAATTAGGAAAATCAGAGTACAAGGCCAAAAAATATCGCTTCCATCGATTGCTAATACTTTTGGTTTAATACGTAGTTGAAAAGATTCTTCCAGAATATACAACCCAATTACTTTTCGCATGAACTGCTTAACACCAACAATTTGTAATCGTTGCATGTTCTTAGCAGGTCTTTCACATCAATTTGATGAATATCGTTGACCTAGATTTTGAATCCTTCTGTGGAAAACGTTCACAAATAATGCTGAATAGTTCAGCATGGTAGCGTTTCTTAGGGTAATGTCATATGCTGTATACACTGCAATGGTTAGGCTTTTCCCCTGTAACATTACACCCCGCCCTCCGGTTCTTATTCCGTCGAAATCTGAGACTAACGTTGCAAATCACTCCAAATGGGGCAACACATTTTCCGTCCACGTTCCTATTGCCCTCTATTCCCAGATGTTATCAACAAAATACCGCATTAATATTCTACCAAACATCCACAGCTGTGCCTTTTTCTGGTGACTTTCAATTTGTTTGAGCATTCGTCAAGTATATGGATTTATTCACTAAAACGACATTCAAGAACCTATCATTTAATGGTGAGAAATATTTTTACAATTGGTAATTTCATTGTGTTATAATGAGTTATACTTATTAAGGAGTACAGATATGGCAAGTAAGAATCTTGAACTCATTGGAATGTCAATCAAAGACTTTACCAATTTGCTCAATGCAAGCAAAGAGGATAGAGAAATACTCTTTAGAGAGGCTCACTTGATTCCCACATATAAGAAGCTCGATGAACTAAGTCTTGCTTCAGTATTCTTATCATCTTTGACTATGATCGAAGAATTCAGAAATCTTTTTTGTAAGGAAATTGGACTCTCTCGGATTGGGTATCTGAAAGCCTATACTGAAGTCTCATTTCCAAAAACAACGATATATGATGAATCTAGCATCAAAAAAGGCCCCTTAAGGGTCGATGGGTTATTATTACAAATTGCTGGCGGGAAAATCAAAGATGGAGTTCTCTTCGAAATGAAAATGGGTTCACAAGAAGTGAACAGTAGACAGATAAATACTTACTTGAACCTTGCAAAAGAATTAAAAATTCCTAGATTGGTATCAATCTCAAATCAATTTGTTCCCAGCCCGACAGACTATCCGGTAGAAATCCAACGCACAAATTCCGTTTCATTGTATCACTTTTCATGGCGATATATTATAACTCTCGGAAGCATTCTTCTAACTGATAATGATCTCAACATAAGTGATCCAGATCAAGTAAAGATTATGAGAGAGGTCATGAGTTTTTTCAATCACCCTAATGCTGCTGTGAATACATTCGATAGCATGAGTAGGGAATGGAGTGAGCTAGTCGAGGGTGTTAGAGCCAGAAAAGAATTCAGCAAGAATAATCCATGTTTGGCTGTAGCTATCCAAGATTGGATCCAGGAAGAACAAGACCTTGCACTAAAGATGAGTGATAAACTAGGAGTTATGGTTGATTGTAATAAGAGACAATACAAAACCATGCAAGAACGAGTAGAAGCAGAGAAAAGGCAAATTATCGAGAAAGAGATTCTTGAATCTCAATTTCGCATAAAGAACGCTGTCTCCACTTTGAATGTTCAAGCATATCTTGGCACAAGAAGAGTTGTTTGTTGTGTTGAGGTTAGAATCCCCCAGGATAAGAAAACTGCTTCTGCTCGGCTAAATTGGCTCAAACGCCAGATTGATGCTTGTAAACTGAAAGATGAAAAAACATTTTCTTCAATTGAATCTGGATTGTGGCTAAATGCTATGGTAAAAGGTCGAATGGCAAATCCGAAGGAACTCTATTCCTCATATGAGCAACTTCTTGAGGAATCGAAAAATTGTGATGTCAAAAGTGTCAGAATCAGTTATGAAAAAGATTTGGCAGCCCGATTTACTCAAAACAAAAAATTCATTGAAGAATATGAAAAACTAGTACTGGCCTTCTATAGTGTGCTTGTACAGAATCTGAAAAACTGGGAAGAAACTCCTCCAAAAATGAATATCCGAGAAGCTGTTGAGTTAGCATCGTCAGAAGCGAATATAGATTTTACAAAAAATTCAACAATACCAACTACACCCTCTTGATTCTATCAATAGAAACATATATGCTCCTATCTCAAGGAGTCATGCATGGAACCAGGACGATTCGGCCCCTACGGCGGCAGGTATATCCCAGAAACCCTAATGAGTGCCATCCTAGAACTGGAAGCAGCCTATGACAGGCTCAAGGGTGATGCCACCTTCCAAGAAGAACTCAATACCCTCTACACGAACTATGCTTCGAGGCCAAGTCTCCTGACCTTTGCAGAGAATGTAACAGAGGACCTTGGGGGAGCGAAAGTGTATCTCAAACGGGAAGACCTGAATCATACAGGATCCCATAAAATCAACAATGTTCTCGGGCAATGCCTACTGGCCAAGCACATGGGAAAAAAGCGGGTAATAGCTGAGACCGGTGCGGGACAGCATGGGGTTGCCACAGCCACGGTTGCCGCACTCATGGGACTTGAGTGTGAAATTTTCATGGGAAAGGTTGATTGCCAGCGCCAGGCACTCAACGTCTACCGTATGCGCTTGCTTGGTGCAACGGTCCACCCGGTGGAGAGCGGTACCCAAACCCTCAAGGACGCTGTCAGTGAAACGATGCGGGAGTGGACCAAGAGAATCGATGACACCCACTACGTGCTCGGCTCTGTCATGGGTCCACACCCCTTTCCTACGATGGTTCGGGATTTCCAGAAAATCATCGGTCGGGAAGTAAGAACCCAGATACTTGCAGCAGAAGGGAAATTGCCCGACTACATCATTGCCTGTGTAGGAGGAGGATCGAATGCCATTGGAATCTTCCATGAATTCATAGGAGAACCATCGGTTCATCTCGTTGGGTGTGAAGCGGCGGGAAAGGGAATAAACACCAAGAAACATGCAGCAACCCTAACCAGGGGAAGCGAGGGAGTCTTCCATGGTATGAAAAGCATCTTCTGCCAGAATGAGGATGGTCAAATCGATGAAGTTTACTCCATCAGTGCTGGACTAGACTATCCAGGTATCGGCCCGGAGCATGCCCAGCTGTTTGCCACCAAACGAGCAACATATGTACCGATCACAGATGCTGAAGCGGTCGATGCCTTCACGTATCTCAGCAGAAAAGAGGGGATCATCTGTGCCATTGAGAGTGCCCATGCACTCGCCTATACCATGAAGCTTGCTCCTACCCTGGATAAGGAAAAAATCATCGTGGTTAATCTCTCTGGACGGGGGGACAAGGATGTGGCAGCAATCGCCCGTTACCAAGGAGAGACACTCTATGAATGATCGTATCCAAAACGCATTTTCTAACGGAAAAGCTTTCATCCCCTTCGTGACCTGTGCTGACCCAGACATTTCACTGACAGAAGAGTTGGTACTCGCTATGGTAGATTCAGGAGCTGACCTGGTCGAACTGGGACTTCCCTTCTCTGACCCCATCGCAGAAGGCCCAGTAATCCAGCAGGCAGATGAACGTGCTCTCGCATCAGGATTCAAGATTCATGACCTTTTCACCTTGATTGAGCGACTGAGAAATCATACGCAGATTCCCTTGGTCTGCATGACCTACCTCAACCCGGTATACCGGTATCAGAAAGATCGATTTCTGATGAGTGCAAAACAGGCCGGTCTCGACGGAATGATTATCCCTGACCTTCCTTATGAGGAGCAGGGAGAAATCAAGGGCTCATGCAAAACCCATGAGATCAAGTTGATCAGCATGATCTCCCCGACAAGTAGAGAGCGGATCATCACGGTCTCAAAAAACAGCGAAGGTTTTCTCTACTGCGTCAGTTCCCTAGGAGTAACAGGGATGAGAGCCAGCCTTACCGACAATGCTAAGGAAATGGTAGAGCTTGCAAAAGCACATAGCAACACCCCGTGTGCAGTAGGATTTGGGATTCACACTCCAGAACAAGCCCACCTTATTGCTTCCTATGCAGATGGCATTATCGTAGGTTCAGCAATCATGAACATTATTGCCGAGAAAGGGAGTGAAAGCGTTCAACCGGTCTCCCGATATGTCCAACAGATGAAGCAAGCCATCATGGTATGATGTCTTTTTTTTACCCGAACAGTTTCTTTCTATAGAAACAGAAGGAGTATGCATGCAGTATTATCCAACACAGGAAGCAGCACTGGCCTATCAAGATGAAGATGGCTACCTTCCACTCACCCTCGAAATACTTTGTGACCAACACACGCCTATCACCCTGCTTTCTCGTTTGAAGACAGAGACTTCCCACTGTTTTTTGCTCGAGAGTGTCGACAGCCGTCAAAGATGGGGACGGTACTCCTTCCTCGGATACGACCCCTTGTTGGCCCTTTCGACCCAAGACCATCTCACCACCGTACAACACCGGGATGGAAGCATAGCGACATCAGAAGAACATCCAGAGAAGGTAATCAGAAGGGTACTGAAGGAGTACAAGAGTCTCCCTATCGATAAGCTACCTCCTTTCACTGGTGGTCTCGTTGGATACTTCAGTTATGACTACATCAAATACCAGGAGTCACATCTGCTTCTTGACTACACGGAGGATGAAGCCTTCAAGGACCTCGATCTCATGTTCTTTGATCAGGTCATCTGCTTCGATCACTACCGCCAGGTTTTAACCCTCATCGTTACCTACCGAGCAAGCGAGGGTTCTCAGGGATACACAAAAGCTCAGAGACGGTTGCTTGCAATGCTCAAGATCGTGCAAAGCGAGGCTCCTCTTACACACTTCACAGGTGTATTGAAAGAACCTCTACGACCGCTCTTCAGCAAAAACACCTACTGCACCATGGTGGATAAGGCAAAACACTACATCAGGGAAGGAGATATCTTTCAAGTGGTGCTTTCCAATCGTTGGGAAGCTGCATTCGAAGGGAGCCTAATGGACACCTATCGGGCACTGAGGACCATCAATCCATCCCCGTATATGTTCTACTTCTCGGGCAATGAGATTGAACTTGCCGGTGCTTCGCCAGAAACCTTGGTCAATTTACAAGATGGCATCCTGCACACCTTCCCTCTCGCCGGTACCCGAAGACGGGGAGAGACCGAAGAGGAGGATCTTGCAAACGAAAGGGATCTTCTTAGCGATGAGAAAGAACTTGCAGAACATAATATGCTGGTCGATCTTGGCCGCAATGACCTTGGAAAGGTATGTGAATTTGGCAGTGTTGAGGTGGAATCCTATCTCCAAATCCAACGCTACAGCCATGTAATGCACATCGGGTCCACCGTAAAGGGAACCATACGAAAAGATCATGATGCCCTCTCGGCCATAGCCTCAGTACTCCCTGCAGGAACCCTAAGCGGTGCACCCAAGCTTCGTGCCTGCCAGATTATCGAGGAGCTGGAACACACACAACGTGGCATCTATGGAGGGGCTGTTGGCTATATCGGGAGCAATCAGAACATGGATACCTGTATTGCCATACGCCTAGCATACCGAAAAGGGAATACGGTGTATGTACGAAGTGGAGCGGGTATTGTAGCAGACAGCGTAGCGGAGAGTGAGTATGCCGAATGTGAACGAAAAGCAAAAGCGGTGGAGGAAGCCTTGCAAAGAGCTTCAGGAGGTATCCTATGATCCTATTGATCGACAACTATGACAGCTTCTCATACAACCTCTATCAGATGGTAGGAGCCTTGGAGCCAGAGATCAAGGTGATTCGAAATGATGCAATGACTGTAGAGGAAATTGCGACACTTGCTCTTCAGGCAATCATCATTTCCCCAGGTCCGGGGACCTGTGAAAATGCAGGAGTCATCATCAGCCTCGTACAGCAACTGGGACCTACGGTTCCAATACTTGGAGTCTGCCTAGGACATCAAGCCATCGCTACTGCGTTCGGTGCTACCGTCACCTACGCAAAAAAGCTCTACCATGGGAAACAGTCCAGCTGTGTACTTGATCACACCTCCCCCCTTTTCCACAATCTAGGACGAGAAGAACGGGTAGGTCGCTACCACTCCCTTAGCGTTGACCCAAAGAGCCTTCCCTCCTCTCTCACCCTTACAGGATGGACAGAAGATGGACAGGTCATGGCAATACAACACAACCAGTATCCCATCTATGGCGTGCAATTCCACCCAGAATCGATCCTTACCCCCTCAGGGAAAACGATGTTGGGAAATTTCCTAACCCTCGCAAAAGATACCCAAGGAGCAACACAATGATACGAGAAGCCATCAAGCAACTCAGTATGAAACAGGACCTGGACTACCGCACAGCATTGTCTGTCATGCATGAAATCATGGAAGGCAAGGCCACCCCTGTGCAGATGAGTAGTTTTCTCACTGCCCTCTCCCTAAAGGGTGAGACAATCGAGGAGATTACCGCCTGTGCAGAGAGTATGAGAAGCCACTGCATTCGCCTGCTGCATGACCTACCGGTCCTTGAAATCGTGGGTACCGGTGGGGACCACCTTAAAACCTTCAATATCTCATCAACCAGCAGTATCGTCATCTCCAGCATGGGGGTACCGGTTGCCAAACATGGCAATCGCGCTGCCTCCTCTGCTTGCGGAGCTGCCGATGTTTTTGAAAAGCTGGGAGTAAACATCCAGGTTGATGAACAGAGAAGCAAAGCAATACTGGATGCGATTGGACTCTGCTTTCTCTTTGCCCAGAATTACCACATCAGCATGAAATATGTCGCACCGGTACGAAAGGAGTTGGGTATCAGAACCGTGTTCAATATTCTCGGTCCTTTGGCCAATCCTGCAGGAGCTTCCCTGCAACTCATGGGTGTATACGATGAGAGCCTCATTATTCCCTTGGCTCAGGTGATGACCAACCTTGGAGTAAAGCGGGGAATGGTGGTCTGCGGGGAAGATGGTATGGATGAAATCACCTTGACAGGAAAGACCAATATCTGTGAAGTGCAGGATGGTACCTTCACACACTATTCAATCACCCCTGAACAATTCTCACTGGAACGATGCAGCCAAGAGGATCTCACCGGAGGCGATGCAGAGGAAAATGCCGGGATTACCCGATCCATTCTCAGTGGCACGCTCCATGGGCCCAAACGAGATATTGTACTGCTCAATAGTGGTTGTGCGCTCTATATCGCAGGGAAAGCAAGCAGTATAGCAGAAGGTATCGACATGGCAAGGGAAGCAATCGACAGCGGGAAAGCTCTACAGCAACTCGATGCGTTCGTAAAGCTGTCCAACGAGGAGTAAGGTATGGACATCCTGCAAACGCTCGCTGCAAGTACTGCTGAGCGGTACCAAAAGAAAGAGCCGGTAACCCTCGAAGCACAGGCATTCTCCTGCGTACTGGAAGATCAACCATTCAAGCATGCATTGGGAGGGTCTCACCTTGCTGTTATCGCAGAAGTGAAACACGCATCCCCTTCAAAGGGAGTAATTGCTTCTTCCTTTGATCCAATCGCTATTGCTGAAGAATATGAAAAGGGTGGAGCCTCCGCATTAAGCGTACTCACCGAACCTACTCGTTTCCTTGGTGATGATGCCTATCTGACCTCCATTGAAAAAGCCGTTTCCCTTCCCCTCCTACGGAAGGATTTCATCATCACTCCCTACCAGATCCTGGAATCGCGAATTCTGGGCGCTTCCGCACTTCTGCTCATCGCAGCCCTGCTTGATACACAAACATTGGCATCCTTTCTTGCACTCACCAGAAGTCTTGGCATGGATGCCTTGGTTGAGGTACACGATGAGACGGAGCTTGAGATGGCACTGAAGGTAGGAGCAGCCATCATCGGAGTGAACAATCGCAACCTGAGAACCTTTCTCGTCGATCTTGGAACAAGCATACGGCTTTCATCCATGATTCCCTCCTCTGTGATTTCGGTAAGTGAGAGTGGTATTCAAGGAAGAGAGGATGCAATGACGCTCAAGAGTGCAGGGTTCTCTGCAATCTTGGTGGGAGAACAGCTGATGAAAAGCCGTAATCGAGCAAAAGCCATAGCGGAGTTGAAGGTATGACTAAAATCAAACTCTGCGGCATGCAAAATGAAGCGCATATCGAATGGGCCAATGAGGCTGGATGTGACTATATTGGGTTTGTCTTCGCTCCAAGTAGGAGACAGATAAGCAGGGAGGTTGCAGCCAATCTGCGTACACGCGTAATCCCTTCAGTTTCGGTTGTGGGAGTGTTTGTCGATGAACCGGTAATGCATATCGCTCACATAGTGAACGAGGGAATCATTGACCTCATCCAGTTGCATGGAGGGGAGGATGAAGCGTACCTCCTAGCCCTTCGCTCTCTCTGTCAGCTTCCCATTATCAAAGCAGTGTGCAGCCCACGTAATGCAGAAAAAGCCTCCACCTCAGCAGACTATATCTTGCTCGATGGGGCAACGGGAGGAAGTGGAAAGGTGTTCGACTGGAACCAAGCTCATGGATATGACAAACCGCTCTTTCTTGCAGGAGGATTACATGCAGGGAACCTGGAGAAAGCAATTAAAACCGTCGGCCCCTACGCAGTCGATCTGAGCAGTGGGTTGGAAGAACATGGAGAAAAGCAACGGCATCTCATGTTGCAGGCAACGGCTATCGCTCATGCACTATGAATCCATCATAATGCATAACTCACATCCCCCATACATGCCACTGGTCCATGTTACTGGATGGGAAGCGCAAGGCAAGGCTAAAAACCTGCTGGACCATTTGATACTAATTCTCTGAACGGGATATGATAAAAGTTCAACAGAAAATCTCTCTTTCTGTCTTCGAGGGGAAATCCTTTTATTCCAGCATGCAGGAATCCTTTACAATGTTCTACTTTATTGGTATGGTCTAACAGATTGAATAGTTACTTTTCAACAGGGCATTGCAATGCAATCACATCTGCGCACGGGGGAAAAATATGCCACCCAAGTATGTAAAAACCATGCAGGAAGAGCTTTTTTATGAGTATGCGAAACTCATATCCCGGTCTGCGTTCAACGGAAAAATAAATTACGGATTCGTGTCAAACAGGTTCAAGGCCCTTCGTGACGGCAAGATCACGATATCGGGGACCATTCGGGAATGGCAAAGAGAACAGGAGCTTCCGAAGGAATGCGTTTTTTGCGGGGCACAGGAGAATTTGCACATGGATCACCTGATTCCACGCAGTAGAGGTGGTAAGGATTCTGCGGACAACATGGTATGGTCCTGCCGGAGCTGCAATACCTCTCGAGGAGACAAAGGCGTTTTCGTGTGGCTTGGTTTGAAAAGAAAGGATAATCTGCATTGCCTGGTTGCAGGAAAGTATCTGAAGCAGCTTTTCGAACTGCATGAAGAGAAAGGGACCATGAACATCCGAGAGGATACTATCGAACAACTCTGCGGAACATGCAGAAATAAGTCTGCCTGCATCGAGTGGAATACGGAAAAAAAGCTTACCTGTTTTTGTCTGGAGAGTGTTTTTTGAACGAAACTTGCTGCAGACCCAAGCCTTTTGCCCAAAGCTCACGCTTCTCTTCAAAGCTGAGTGTGTAGGCAGGGCTGGTGGAAGGCATGCAGAGGAATTCGCAGGATTCAGGGAGATAGCCCACAAGGCGCATGTAGAACGCTTGTGCTTTTTTCCCGTTGAACAGTACTCTTTGTATTGCAGGGTGTCCCTGGAAAAATTGTGTGAAATCATTTGGTATCACCGTTGTGTATGCAGAATCGGCAGAGCCCTTCCGCTCGAAGGCTGAAAGGACATCCCACAGGGCTATATCGTGAGAGAGCAACAACTCCCACTTCTGCTCGTAATGTTCAATCTCACCACCTAGCAGGTCACGCATGATCGGCCAGAAAGCATTCCTTTCATGGCCATAGTACTGCTGTTTCAAGGCAGATCTGACACTGGGACCGGTACCTAGGATAAGAGCGGTACTACTGGGACTTTCGATCGGGGGGAATCCGTGCAACATGGAATACTCCTATGGATTAGCCCTCATTCTATCTGCTGGTTATCCTTCCGTCAATTGTACAGAATTTCAAGACGTGATACTGTTCTCTATCATGGATAGCAATCTTATACTCGGACAGTTGCTCGCACTCGTCACTGCTGCCTGTTGGGCGCAGAATTCCATCATCTACCGTCATCTGGGAAAGCAGGTCGGTTCTGATGCCGTAGCACACATCCGTATGTGGCTTGCCTTGCCAGCCATCGTCCTGCTTACCTATGCAATGGAAGGCATCTGGTTTCCCCTTTCTCTTTCTCCACGAACGTACTTTTTTCTCTTAACCAGCGGTGCACTTGGGTACTTCATTACCGATAAATTGCTCTTTCAAGCCTATATACTGCTGGGAAGCAGGGAATCAATGGTGATCATGACGCTTTCCCCAGTGGTAACCGCCATTTTTGGATTCTTCCTTTTCTCTGAAAAACTGAATGGAATTCAGGTCCTGGGCATTCTCACCACCATCCTCGGAGTGTTGCTGATGGTTCTGCTCGAGGGCAAACCACTACGTGCACAACAAGAACAGAAAGATCGCTCAACTGGCTTGCTATTCGCCATCCTTGCTTCAGTTTTGCAATCGGTCTCGTTTCTCATGGCTAAATTTGCGATGGACGAGACCGGTCCGGTTTCGACAAATCTATTACGCAACGTTGGTGGACTCTCCCTGTTCATTATCTACAACTTCCTGTACAAGAAGAATGGCAGGCAACACTTCGCGCTGGTAAAAAAGCCACGAATCTTGCTCCTCCTCCTCTTTGCCGCTCTCGCTGGACCAGTGTTGGGGATGACGAGCCAGATGAAGGCATTTACCCTGGCACCGGTAGGGATTGTTACCACCATTACCCAAATCTCCCCCATACTCCTTCTTCCTTTCGACCGCTTCATACTGCATAAGGATGTCACACCTGCCAGCCTTGGAGGCACGCTGCTCTCCATCGCAGGGGTTGCTGTGCTGTTTCTTGCAGCCTGAAGTATCTTGCCTAGCTATCCACATTTCGCTACGCTCAAGATATGAATGTACTCTCATTGGAATCGGTCTCAAAGACCCTCAAAGACGAACCGCTGTTTCAGAATGTAAGCTTTGGACTGGAAGAGGGGGACCATGTTGCCCTGATCGGTCGAAACGGAGAAGGTAAATCAACCTTTCTCAAAATTCTCGCAGGACACATATCTCCGGACAGCGGAACCATCGCAATGAAAAATGGCACCGACTTGGTTATGCTGGAACAGGGAGTGCAATTCAGGGAAAAAGAAACAGTCTCTTCCTATCTGCTGCAGGGAAGTGGAATGAGAATTGCCGCTTGGAACGCTTACCAGCATGCCCTCTCTCACCCAGAAGATGAAGCGAATCTGATCAAGCAAAGTGAATTAATGGAAAGCCTCGATGGATGGAACCTCCAGAGTGACTATAGCTCCCTGCTCGGTGAGCTAGGGCTCTATGACATCATGGATTCCCCCATGGCTACACTCTCTGGAGGCATGCAAAAGAAGGTAGCAATTGCCCGAGTGCTTGCTGCTCATCCAACCATGTTGCTGCTCGACGAGCCGACCAACCACCTTGACATCGAAACGATTGAATGGATGGAGTCCTACCTGAAAGGAAGCCCTGCAACCATCATACTGGTTACCCATGACCGCTATTTTCTCGATACTGTCTGTTCAACGATTCTGGAGTTGGATGGAGGTCAAATCTATCTTCATCCTGGCTCATTTGCTGACTACCTTGCACGACGTGAACAACGCATTGAACGGTTGCAGAAAGAACAGGACAGACTGAGTACCATTCTCAGGAGAGAACTTGCTTGGCTCAGACGTGGCCCAAAGGCCCGCACTGGAAAGGACAGCGGCAGAAAAGACCGCATTGAGGCGATGCTGGAAAACCAAGCCACTGTTGGAGACCAGGCACAGAAATCCTTTCAATCAGCAAGCAGACGGTTGGGGAAGAAGATTCTTGAAGCAAAACATCTCAGTAAAGCGTTCAACGGAGAAACGGTCATTGCTGATTTCTCATTTTCCTTTACCAAGGGAAAGAAGATCGGGGTGGTAGGACCGAACGGGAGTGGAAAAACCACACTGCTCGATATGCTCTGTGGGCATCTTGCAAGTGACAGTGGTACCCTTGATATCGGTGTAAATACCATTTTTGCCTACTACGACCAGACAGGAAGGAATCTTGAAAGTGGGAAAACCATTTTGGAGTTTGTGGAAGAGATTGCCACCCAGGTAGTGCTCGGCCCTACTCAGGTAGTGAGTGCTGCAAAATTCCTGGAGCTTTTTGGATTCCCCACATCGATGCACAGAAGTGCAATCGCTACCCTCTCAGGAGGAGAGAAGCGAAGACTCTATTTAGTCTCCAGGCTTCTCTCCAATCCTAATTTCCTGATGTTGGATGAACCGACAAATGACCTGGACCTCCCTACCATGGAGAACTTGGAACAGTACATCCAAGATTTTGAAGGGTGTGTACTCATCGTCTCCCATGACCGTGCATTCCTCGATCTCACATGCGACGAGCTGTTTGTGCTTGAGGAAGGTGGGTCAGTGCGCTATGAGGCGCAGCGCTACAGTGAGTGGAAAGAGCGAATGCAAAGTGCACAGTCCAAACAGAAAGAAATACCAGAGGTTTCGGTACAAAAAGCATCAAGGAGATCAGAGCAGAAAGGGCTCTCATACCGGGAAAAGCAAGAATTTAAGGCTCTTGAAGAGAAGATGAGTAGCCTCTCTCAGCGTATCGATATCTTGGAAGCAAGCTTCTCCCATGCTGAAACCACAGAAGAGGGTACGCTTGCAGAGCGCAGCGAAACATATCACAACCTAAGGGCAGAACTTGACATGGTGGAACAAAGGTGGTTGGAACTTGCGGAAAAACTCTAAAAACCTGATAGTTCTGGTTTGTATCCTGTTGGCAGGTTCTTCCGTTGTATCAGCAAGCATAGAATCACTCACTATGGGGAAAAACAATGACTGGTATACGATGGGACTCGGCTATAACTATGACGACGGACTATCCTATGGTTCTAGTGTGGAAGCAGTCTTTTCGTCATCGTTTACCTTGAGTCTTACCAGTGGTGGATACACTGACCGTATCAATACAGAACAACGCTATGATGTAGTCTCCCTGGTAGCTTCATACCCACTACAGCATCAATGGTTTACATTCACCCCAAGAGTAGGATTCGTTGCCAGTGGAGATCTTGCCTTCGATGAAGCACAGAATTTTCTTCATAGTTTTATTGGTCGTGATCTCCTCGACCTCACCTATGCAACCGAGGAACTATCACTGCATCCTTCCATCGGAGGACGTGCTCTCATCGGGTACAAGGAAGGGATGACAAAACTCTCCTTGGAGTTTGACCTGGATTACTCCCACAACTGGGAACAAACATATAGTGGTAATCTGCGTATCCAGTTCAGCTCCTTCCTCTCCGTACGTCTAGGGTATCTTGCAAGAAACACAAGCCACTCCTTTGCCTTGCATGAGGAAATGGTCGAACGCTACCAAGGTCCCTTCCTCTCCTACCAGTATGATGGAGGACTGTTGCATACCCAGTTCATCTCATACCTGGAAACTGGACGTTCTTTTGGAGGCTTTAGTTTTGATGTAGTTTCCTTGTGGAAGAAGAAACAGTTCCGTTCTGCTGATTTTGTTTTCTCCACTGGTTTCCTGTATGACTTGATCGGCCAGCAAAACCGGCTTTTTTCCTTCTCTTACAAGACTTTGAGTTTCGAAATTCGCCATAAGAATGGACCAATGTTCAACGACATGGAAGACCAGGAAGACCGGCTCAATGTTGGATCCTGGATGATCGGGTATTCCTGGAATATTCCTATTACCCCTCGATTAGTGCCCTACGGAAAACTGCTTGCAGGTATCCAACGTTTCAATCTACAGTATGACTTCACCAATACAGTAGTAGAATCACTCCACCCCACCATCGCTGTTGAGATTGGACTGAAAGGATTGGGTATTCCAGGTTGGGTCATTGAAAAACAGAACTATCGACTGCGTTTCACTTCGACGCTACAGTATGTCTTTGGGACGGATGAGATTGCAGATATAGATTCCTCTTTTTCCGAACACATCGGTCCTTGGATCCTCATGACAGGAATTGTCATAGACGTGGAGCATGATCAGGGGTAGGGAAAAAGTCTAGGATGCCCTGTCCGTTTATACCAATGGTGATATTCCAATCATCAGGTCCAAAAAGATACGCAAAACGAACAAATGGCTGGAAGGCAGAAGAGGATCCACCTATCACATAGTTACCGGTGAGTGCCACTCCCAGCGCCCACGCTTCTTCCCACTGTATTGTACTATCAGCAAGGTACCAGGCGGTTTGTGCAGAGAGTTCCAACCCTGCCTTGGTCAATCCTCCGTAGAGGAAAGGAAAATCAAGGAGGGCAAGGGGAAGCAGGTAGGATGCAGAGAGGCGAACCTTTGCATCCCCATCCCCTCTAGGACTGAAAGAGAAGAGCGGGTACGCACTCCCTACCCCTTGGGAGCTGGTAATACCAGAAAGAGAGGCCCTTGCCATGTGGCGACTTGAGAATAGTCTCTGTTGGTGCATGACGCTTGCAAAGACGGCAAATCGCTGTGTGGAAGCATCTCCTTGTGTCAGCATTTGGAATCCAGCGACTGCTTCATTCATGCTGGGTCCAAAAAAGTCGATCGTACGGTAATCTCTAGACATGGAGTACCCACCAAGGGCAAGCGTTGCCTCTCGCTCCCATACAGAATAATTCGTAATCACCGAGAGAGATGGTTGCAGGGAAAACCGTGTGATAGTGTTAAAACCTGCATGATAGTACGCAGGAATGTCGACCGTCGCTGATGCACTGGTAAGATATGTGTCAGAGTCGTAGTCATACACATTGAGATCACCAGCGAGCTGGAGGGAATAGTTGCCTCCGGCATATTGATACACCACGTTTGAAATCGGCCGCATTCCCTGGAAGGAGTATCCAATACTCCCAATCAAGCTCTGCTTTCTAAGATTACTGGTTGCATGAAACCAGAGGCCAGGTTGCATATTGTTTGCTTCCACGAAGGGGAATGGGAGCACAAGGTTGAGATGCAGGTGGTCCCGATACGGTAAAACAGGGTATTCTATCTCTTCTTCAAAGTTTCTAGGGGCTCTCTTCGGCTCAGTAAAATTGGCTGGGGCATGCTCCATACGATCCACCGCTACTGATTTCAAGGCAATCCCTTCTGGGGTATAGGTCTCATAGATGAGGGAGCCGCTGATGATCCGTGCAGCGAAGATTCCTGAAGGATCACTCAAGAGTTTTACCGTTCCATCTTCTTCCCCATCATAGCGGTAAACGCTGAATATTCCTTCATGCTCTCCAACAAAGAGGATGGTTCCATCTTCAGCAAACAAAGGAGCACGCAGTTCATCTTGTGTTGGCCCAACGAGCGTTTGTACGTTTCCGCTCTGATCAAGAAGCTTGATTGCTGAATTGCCTTCTTCCAGTGCAAGGAAGATGAGCAGTGAGCCATCTGCATTCAAGGAAGGTTCAAGCAGGCTTGAGCCCTCCTCCTGATACAAAGGCACTACAGATTGCTGCTCCAAGTAAATTTCCATCAGCTCATAATTGGTGCCGGAAATGCGAGAAGCAACCGCCCGCTTCCCGTCTCTACTGAGAGCGGGATGTACCAGCCGTTGGTGCTCGGTCAGTCGGGTAACTTCTCGACTCTCCAAGTCCAGAAGATAGAGGTCACTGTAGCTGACTTGGACCATGGAAAGATTTGAGGGGTTAGTGGGATCGATGGATTCAACAGAGAGCAGGGCTTGTTCATCGGAGAGTGTTACTGATGATCGACCGGAAATTGGAAGGGGGAACATGCTCTCCGGTTCTTTTTCCCCTGCATACCGGTACAACGCTGAGCCATCATAGGGGCTCTCTCTAAAACCCACCATCCCAATCTTTGTCTCGGTAGGTAGATAGGAGTTTCCTTGACCCCTCTTGCTGAGGATATCTCCTGCAACAGGAGCAAGTGACTGCTTCCGTTCATCCAAGGCAAAGGTGAACATTTCTTTTGCTGAATGACCTGTTACCTTACGAAATGCAGGAGAAAGCCCAAAGAACGGGAAGGCGGCAAACTTTCTGTTGATCGTGTTGAATGCATCAACGCCATAGGTGTTGATCAAATAATCCACCATCAGGTATCCAGTGACATAGATACGACCAGAAGGGGTGAAAGGACCGTTGTATGCACCCTGGGCAAGGCTCCACATCGAGTCTTCCTGCAAAGGTACTTGGTAGGAGAGTGCAAAGGGAAGCGAGTCTCCCCTTCCCCCTTCCGCGAATGTTGTCTCGGTATGGGTGGTTATTCCTTCAATCCACCAGCCCGGCATAAAGACAGTGCTGAAGGCATTCACACCAGGACCCAGAAATCCCAGGACCTTGGCCAATCCTACATTTGCATTCAGATGCAGGTAGTGCGTCAGCTCATGGGTGTAGAGGCTCTTTAACCAGCTTGCCGTCCGGCTCCCAATGAATCGGTCATCTGGGCTGGTGATGTATAAGTAAATGGAGGCTGGAAAGGGAGCATAATACCCATTGGCCCAGGCGGTCTTTCCGGTCATGACAACTGGTACTTTCCCATCGCTCTCATAATCCAGGTATGAGGCAAGGTTTTCATAGACCTCATCAGCAAAGGAGGCAACTTCCCTTGCAAACATCTGGTCCTGTTCCTCAAATATGATGATGGTATGCTGTGTCTCTATTTGTTGGTAGGCATACACAGAAGAAGCAAAAAAAGAAACAAAAAGGACAAGCAGTACAAACTTTCGCATGGTAGGCATACCTCCAAAGATACTGGTACTACTGTACACTACCCTGTTTATGAGGTAAACAGACTAGGAATAGGGCTCTTCGCATTTCTACATTAGCCATGAGAGATATTGCCAATATAGGGTGAAATCTCATGCGTAATCTGCAGTATGGTGGTTGTGTACTGAGGGAAGACGTACAACTTGAGTTCTATTGTGCTCAAAGGGAGGCTTTCTATTCAACACTGCTAGCGACTGGAGTTCTGTATCAACCGCAAAGACAAAGCCCTCACGATACATGTGAGGACTTTGATCTAAAATGGTATGCATATCAATCAGGCGATGGTATGAATCCAGCCTTTTGGAGCTTCAATTCTACCCATCTGGATACCGGTGAGGGTATCATAGAGTTTTTGGGTGATTGGGCCCATTTTCTCCATTCCGCTCGGCATGGTAATAACACCATTTTCTGTGGTGATGGAACCAATGGGAGAGAGGACAGCAGCTGTACCACACAAGCCACCTTCCACGAATTCAGAGAGTTCGCTTACCGGTACTTCACGCTCTTCAGTCTCCAGATGCAAATACTCTTTTGCTACATACATGAGCGATCTTCTGGTGATTGAGGGGAGGATGGTATTGCTCTTGGGAGTAACCACCTTGTTGTCCTTGGTAACGAAGATGAAGTTTGCCCCACCTGTCTCTTCTACAAAGGTACGGGTGGAAGCATCAAGATACATATTCTCATCAAACCCTTTTTGTTTCGCGTCATATCCTGGATACAGGCTCATGGCATAGTTCAACCCTGCCTTGATATGTCCGGTTCCCCTTGGTGCTGCACGATCGTAGCTGCTTATCTGCAACTTCAAAGGTCTCACACCGCCCTTGAAATAAGGACCCACCGGAGTACTGAACATCCTGAAGGTATACTCAGGAGCCGGAGCTACCCCGATAACCGGTCCACTGCCAAACAGGAAGGGCCTGATATAGAGAGTTGCACCAGTACCATAGGGAGGCACATAGGCAAGATTAGCCTGTACCAACTGGTCAAGTGCATCAATGAACCGCTCGATAGGAAAAGGAGGCATAAGAAGGCGCTCGGCAGTCTCATACATACGCTGGGCATTTAAGTCTGGACGGAAGGTGACTACACGACCATCCACTGTGGTATATGCCTTCAATCCTTCGAAGCATGTTTGCGAGTACTGCAAGACACCAGCAGACTCATTGATGCTTACATTGGCATCATCAACCATTGCTCCATCGTCCCACGTTCCATCCTTACAATAGGAAACATACCGTTTGTCTGTCTCGATATACTTGAATCCGAGATTGGCCCAATCAATGTTCTTCTTTTCCATATTTGCTTCCTTCAATCAAAGAGGGCTCAGAAGAGTCCGATTTTGGGACATTGTACTACTTCATATACATTTCGTCTATTTATATGCAGAAAATCTGCATAATAATCAGATTATTCTGTTTTCAATGCTGCATCGAAGGCAACAGAAGAGGCATTGAAGTTGATCTTCTTTACGTAAGAACAACTCTCCGTAGCACCAAAGACCCGGTCCATCCCTGAATCTTCCCACTCCACAGAAAGAGGACCTGAATACCCCGCATTGTTCAGTTCACGGATAATTCCATCAAAATCAACGTCCCCATGGCCGACCGAGACAAAATCCCAACTTCGGCGGGTGTCGCCGAAGGGCAGGAAGGAACCAAGTATACCTCCGCGTGGGTTCCTACGATTAATCTTCACATCCTTCATATGTACATGGTAGATACGTTTCGCAAAATCCCGAACGAACCCTACTTCATCCACTCCCTGCCAAAGCAAGTGACTGGGATCGAAATTCAATCCCAAGGTCTCTCTCCAACCAAAGAGTTCAAAAAAGCGCTCGGTGGTATACCAGTCAAAGGCAATTTCTGTTGGATGTACTTCCAAGGCAAAGCGAACACCACATTCATCAAATACATCAAAGATAGGAGTCCAAAGATCATAGACCAACTGATACCCTTCCTCGATCATCTCTCTGCTGGTCTGGGGATAGGAGTACCATCGTGCCCAGATGGGGGAACCGGTGAATCCGTTTACCACCGGAACGCCGAAAGCCTTTGCTGCTCGTGCAGTATCCTTCATCTCTTCGATTGCCCAGGAACGAATCCCCTCGGGATTGCCTGCAAGAGAGGAAGGTGCAAAACCATCAAGACGCTCATCCCATGTATCGCAGACGCACTGTCCGGTTAGATGTGCACTGATTGCTTGGCACTGCAGGCCATAGTGATTCAGTGTGTTTCTGACTTCCTGTATATATCCAGGTTCGTGGAGCGCCATCTGCACATCAAAGTGTGCATGAGTGGCTAGTTCCACCCCTTCATAGCCCATCTCCTTCGCAAGCGCACAAAGTGCATCGAGCGACATATCGCCAAACTGGCCTGAAGCCAAGGTTACCAATCGTTTCATGTTCTTCCTCCTGACTATAGCATTACACATGTACCGGTTTCACTGCTTTTGTAGATTGCATCAGTGATGCGCATCAGAATGAGAGCTTCCTCAGGGGTGTTCGCCGGTTTTTCCCCCTCCATGAGGCATTTCACGAAATTCATTGCATTGGCAATGCGGCCCATGGTCTCATCTTTCTCAGTGATGATGGTTCTGTTCACCTGTCTGCCATACTCCTCCGTATAGAGGACTGCAGAATCGACACTGGTTTCATCCACCCCGTCAATACCGAAAAGGCGCTCAACCTTTCCTCCTGCTTTCGTTCCCTGGAATGTGGTACTTACCACCTCACGCTCATTCATTTCTGCCCAGGAGTTACGAATGGTCAAACACTGCCCACTCTTGAACGTCACCATCGCGTGACAAGCTGTTTCCACATCCATCTTTCCGGTCCCGTCAGCAATACCCCATGGTCCCTTGAAGGATGCATTACCCATGAAATCATGAAACGTAGAAGCCAATACACAATTTGGTTCAGGATATCCCATAAAATAGAGTGCAAGATCAATCATGTGCAGAAGGTCTATGACAGGTCCTCCCCCTGCGAGTTCCTTGTCGGTAAACCAACCACCAAACCCAGGAATCCCTGCTCTTCGTATCCATGTTGCCTGGGCGGAGTTGATCCTCCCTACCTCGCCCTGCTCAATATAGGTAGCTATTGCTCTGCTTTCTGGCCGCATACGATTGTTGAATCCAAACAT
Source organism: Sphaerochaeta halotolerans (assembly GCF_003429665.1). Taxonomy (GTDB): domain Bacteria; phylum Spirochaetota; class Spirochaetia; order Sphaerochaetales; family Sphaerochaetaceae; genus Sphaerochaeta; species Sphaerochaeta halotolerans. Next base: position 128,575 of record NZ_QUWK01000006.1, read on the forward strand.
AAGCAGTTTCCCTGCTCGCTTCGACTCGTCATACATTGCCTGCATCTCACTAGCATTCCGTGCAGGGGGTTTTTCACAATACACGTGCAATCCCATCTGCAGTGCCTCGATGGTCAAGGAAGCATGGAATTTATTAGGAGTGACTATGGAAACTGCATCAAGGTTTGGATGTTGTGTTTTCATTTCTTTTAGTGTCCGATAGGTTGCAGGAATGGCGTGCGTTGCTGCAAAAGCTTCTGAGCGCGGCTTATTGGGATCTGCTATACCTACAACCTCTGCCCCAGCAAGGGTAAACCCCTTTGCATGGTAGGCGGCCATACCTCCCGCGCCGATAATTCCGATTTGCATAGCTCCTCCTATGAGATTATATTCATTAATTTCAGTATATATATTTCTGTAAATTTGTCAATATTTTACGTAATTTTTAGTATTTATAAAAAAAACTCATATTCCAGTAGCTCAGCAAAGAAATTGATGATATGGACGTTGATGTAATGATACTACTCATCCAAGATTACCTTTTTGTAGTAAAGGACAAAAAACAAGTCAAACTTGGAGAAGTACAGCTATCTATCCTACCGTAGAGACATGAGATATTTCAGGTTCAACAGGATTTTGGATTCAAATTTAACTACACTTCCCATCTCAACCTATATCAGGCACCCGAAGATGAAGCTGAGTTAAAGAACAGAGCTATTTATGAATTTTATCAGTCTAGCGTGACATCAATATTAATATATTTTGCTACAATCCTTGTAATATTTTACATATTCAATTAAGGATTTACTTGATTCATGAAAATATGTGAACTTTAAAGAGAAGACAAGGACCTGCTGCCTATGCGTTGCCGGTAGCCAAGATGACGTACCGGCCATAGAAGAAGGTAGTTTGACCAACAAGAGTCAAAAGAAAGGCGAAAACTAACTTGTCAAATACCGATAAACTATCATTTGTGATTCTAATTTAAATTTTTTTCAATTGATTTTAGATTTTCTAATGAAGTTCTAGCTATTACATCAGGATGCATACTTCTGGATGTAAAACCATTTTCCATAGTAATATAGCCATCATAATGTATATCTTTTAAAGCTTGCATAATACCTTGGAAATCACATCCATTAGTACCGGGACTTTTCCTGTCGTAATCAGCTATATGAATATGCTTTAAGTCTTTACCCATGGTATAAATATAATCAACTGGTACTTCATTTCTATAAAGAACATGTGTTGTATCAAACATTAATCTAACATTATCCATTTTAGTATCATTCATAATATCTAGTGCATCGTCACAAGATTCAACTAAATTACTGTCTGTAGCAGTTGGCTCTAAAACTAAAGTAACACCATTTTGTTTTGCATATTCAGCCACTGTTGATATTCCTTCTACTGACCATTTCCAAGCATCTCTCTTTCTGGTTCCAAATATATACCATCCACATACACAAACTAGTGTTTTACAATTATCAATTTCCAATCCAAGATCTATACAATCTTTCCAATATTGAACTGTCCAATTTCGTTCAGCTTTACAAGCTGATGCAATGTTTCCACCAGGACCACCACCCGGAGCAGGTAAAATTGAAGAAATTCTGATATTATTCTCACCCAGACATCTTTTCATTTCATTTCTTCTTTCTTTATCAATGAAATAGGGCCAAGCTTGTGGTTGTGCACAACCTAATTCTATTCCATCATAGCCAATATTTGATAAACGTTTTACAGTTTCTTCAAATGAGTACGAAGGCACCCAACAAGGAAAATCACTATAAGCCCAAGTATTAAAAGCATATTTCATTATATATCTCCTCCAAAAAGTCAACAGTTAAGTTTGAAAACTGCCAACCTTTGTTTGTTTTCTTATAGGAGCCGTCATGATCAAGCCCCTATAACCTCCTCGACGATGAGCAGATATTTGTCCCGCCTCATCAAGATTGGATTAAATGGTTCTTCCCTGTTCTGGAGCATGGCGAAGAAGATCCTTGCCAATTCCCTCTGGTCGTCGCAATGATTGACTTGCCGGAACCCTTGCTTGTCTTCATTGCCCGGTAATCGGTCATCAGCAGTTCCACATCCTCGTCGTCCCTGGTCATCTCCCGAGAGCGCTTCTCCAGAACATTGGTTTACTCGTACGCACCTTCTACAATGCTAAGCATTACCCCTGTCGTTCTTCTTGGTGCTCTGGCTGATCACCTTGGACTTGTTGGTGTTCACCACCACCACGGGGAACCCTTCGCCTTCCATCCAGTTCTTGAAGAACCTCGCATTGCCCGTCGTCTCCACGGCCAGGGCCACCGAGCATCCCAGCTCCTCTTCCCATCCATGCATCCTCTGCACGAACGAGCAGTACCCCTGGTCCGTGGTCCGGTACATCTCTTCCTGCAACAGCTCCCCATCCTCCCGCATCACACAGACGGTGAAATTGCTCTTGTGCAGGTCGACCCCTACGCTCAGCTGTTCAATCTTCTCTTCTCGCTGTTTGTTGCCCATCTCAAGGCCTCCTTGTGCTTTGGTCGGCAAGACAGCTTCCGTTCGGTGATTCCGTCCAATCTCCTATCCGGCCTATCCGCCATCACTGGCGGTGACCATTGAATGATTCGGTACAAACTCTTCATTCTCCTTTCCGGCATCTTACGACCATGAACTATGTCGAACTTGTGCCTACTCTGTCTTCCAACCTTGTATCTATAATGAAACACCCTTCAGACAGAGCCTTAGTAATCACCTACTGACTTTTTATCATTCCTCCTTTTTTTATTTTTTTCTACTAAATGTACTAAATGCAACAGCAATGATAATTATAAACCCTCTTACTATTTGCTGTTGGCTTGTATCTAACCCACCAATAATTAAGCCATTGTTTATTACCCCTAATAATAGAGACCCTATAACAGCACCAATTATATTACCTTTACCGCCAGACATTGCTGTTCCCCCAAGAACAACCGCTGCAATAACATTCATTTCATCTCCTTGTCCATAGGTATATCTTGCAGTTTGCATTCTAGCAGCATAAATAATTCCAGCAAATGCTGATAACAATCCCATCTCACTAAAAATTAAAATTTTTATTTTTGTAATATTTATACCAGAATAACGTGCTGCTATTTGATTCCCTCCAATTGCAAGCACTTTTTTACCATAGGACAATTTTGTTAATTGAATATAACCTATTATCAAAACTAACACCGTCCAAATAAAAACTATCGGCATAAATTTTATTTTCCCCATTCCAAACATAAAGTTAAAAGTTTCATTTCTAATTGAAATTGCTTTTGTTGCAGTAAACCACATGGCAAAACCTCTTATAATACTAGAAGTTCCTAATGTTGCTAAAAATGAAGGAATATTTAAAAGGGTAACTAACAATCCATTAATTGCTCCAATTAATATTCCTAGAACTAAAGCACCCATTAATGCAAACATAATATTGTTTGTTTTTTCTAAAATCCATGCTGCTGTTAAAGCTGATAATGCAACTACTGCTCCAACTGATAAATCTATTTCACCACTAGCTATTACAAAACACATTGCTACTGCCATTATTGATACCATAGCTGTTTGTCTTGTAACATTAAGTAAGTTTGAAGCAGAAAAGAAATTACCGCCTAGCCATAGAGCAAATAATAACAATACTATTGCGAATACAATATAAACTATATAGTCATAAATGTTAATTTGATTTTTCTTTTTGTATTGCATAATGCAATACCTCCTCATTTTTTATATCTTTATGCGTTAATTCTCCTGTTGCTTCTCCATCTTTTAAAACAATAATTCTATCGCATATTGCTATCATTTCTGATAATTCAGATGAAACGAATAATACACTATTTCCTTCATCAGCATAATTTCTTAATATCTCTAAAATTTCAGTTTTAGCATGAATGTCAACACCAGAGGTTGGTTCATCAAGAATTATTAGTTTTGGAGAAGTAGCCAACCATTTAGAAATAACAACTTTTTGTTGATTTCCGCCTGAGAGGAGGGAAGTTTTAATTTTAATTCCATCACTCTTAATATTTAAATTATCAATTGCTTCATTACTAATTTTTTTAACTTTTTTATTTTTAATAAAACCATATTTTCTTACTTTATCAAGATTAGTAATAATTATATTATCACATAACGAATGCATTAATACCAATCCTGATCTTCTTCTATCTTCTGGTATCAAAGCAATTTTATTATTAATGGCTTGTTTTACATTATTAATTTCTTTATTTTCCATTAATATTGTTCCAGATTTCTTTTTCCTTAAACCAAAAATAGTTTCTAAGATTTCAGTCCTTCCACTGCCCATTAATCCTGCTAATCCAACAATTTCTGATTGTTTTACGACAAAAGAAACATTTTTGATAATATCATCTATATATAGGTTTTTGACTTCTAAAACATTATGTATTCCAATTTGAGTTTTCCTTTCTTTCCATTTCATTGACTCCTCATTTTTTTTCCCACCCAACATACTTTCTATAAGCGAATTTAAAGTAAATTCTTGAGTAGGTTTTGAAGCAACTACTTTACCACTATAAAGAACAGAAATTTCATCAGCTATTTGAAATATTTCATTCATTCTATGGGATATATATACAATAGAAATTCCTCGTGCTTTTAATTGTTTAATTATTTTAAATAATATGGCAATTTCTTTATCAGAAAGTGAAGCTGTAGGTTCATCCATAACTATTACAGAAGTATCATCAGATAAAGCTTTAGCTATTTCTACTAATTGGCAAGATCCAACTCCTAAATTTTTAATTTTTTCATTTACATCCAGTTCAATTTCTAATTTTTTCATTAATTGAATTGCTCTTTGATTCATCGTTTTATAATCCAATAGCCCTCCTTTCTTAATTTCTTTATTAAGAAAAATATTGTCAGTTACATCAAGTGTTGGAATTAAACTCAATTCTTGGAAAATCAGACTAATACCTTCTCTTCGTGCTTCATTATAATTATGAATCACTACCTCTTTACCATTTACTTTACAAGTTCCTGAATCTTTTACATAAACTCCAGTAAGAATCTTCATCAATGTTGATTTACCAGCACCATTCCCTCCTACTAAAGCGTGGATGGAACCTTTTCTTAACTTGAAGTCTACATCTTTTAATACAGGTACTCTGCCAAATGATTTGTTAATTGATAATAATTCTATTGCATAATCATTCACTGCCATACTTCCTTTTTTTATTAAAAACCTATGATGAATTGTTTTTATAATGAACAGCAAATCAGAGTTCAAAATTCAAATTCAATCACTAATATGATGCAAAATGCAGTAGTCTAAATACCATATTTATTAAATTATTCTTCTTTCAGTAGTTACTTATCATGCTGTGGATTATGATGAAGCAATATCAAATCTCTCCCAAATATCTTCATCATAGACTTCGTTATTATTTTTTATGCAGTAGCCCTCTACTAAAGGACAGAAGGCGGAGGGGGACTATCATATCTTAACCATCCAGCCATCTGCCTCTCTGAAAATCACTCCATTAATATATGACCGAGGCTGGCCATTTTTTTCAAATGTTATTTTATCAACGCAATACAGATATGATTTTTTAATTTAAAATATCTTGTAACCATTGAGGAGCCTCAATCCCATAGCTTATTTTATAAGCTTCCAATAAATTTGATTTAACAACAGGTAAAGCTGGTGGAGTTACATATGTTGATGGTAAATCTTTTCCTAACAATCCATAGGCCGCTAATAAAGCTTCAGCTTGGCCTTGTTCTGGAGATCTCGGTGCCCCTGAACCACGAATCATACCGTCTTCAGCAATACTTTTTGCAGCGGTATCACCTAAATCGCAGCAAGTAATAATTAAGTCTTCTTTTCCAAGAGAATTTGCTGCAGCAATTGCTCCTTCAGCAGGAATATCCCAAGTTGCATAAATTCCATCAATATTAGGGAATCGTGCTAAAATAGCATCAGCAACAGTACCTGTATCATTTGGATTAGTAAAACCCGCTTTAAATACAATTTCAATTTCAGGATAATTATTTTCTATTGTTTCAATGAAACCGCGGTCTCTTTCATTTGTAACAGGATACACCATGTCATAGAACATCATAGCCACTTCGCCCTTATAACCAATTTCTTTAGCTAAAATATCAGCACAAGCCTTACCATTGCCATAACTATCTGAACTAGCACATCCTATGTAATCTACACCAGCAGTAAATCCAGCTGCTGTATTTTCCATGAATACAATTTGGGTATTGGTTCCTACTACTGAAGCTTTTAACGCCGAAGCACAAGCATCTGCATCATATGGCATTACGAATAATATATCTGGATTTAAAGCCATTGTACTTTCTATTTGAGCGGTTTGTGTTGCAGCATCAAAACTAGCATCTGTAACTGACACTACTTCAATTCCCCAACTATTTAACAATGCCGTCGCAGAAGCAAGTTTTGTTTGGTTACATGTATCACTTAATGTATGATAACAAAATGCAGCAGTATAATTGCCGTCTTTCAATTTTTGAATATCTTTATCGGACAAAACTAATTGAGATGGAGAAACAGCCTTAATTCCATCTTCGTTAACACTCAAAGCTTCTTGCGGATTCAAATCCAATTCAGGATAAAATATTGGAGTAGCAACCTCTTTTGTTGTTTCAGTGGTAGTCCCCACCGAACTCGATTCACTTTTTTTATTATTGTCTTTTGAACAACCCATAAATACTGCTAGAACCAAAATCAAACAAATAATTACACCTAATTTCACTTCTTTCATTTTTTCCCTCTTTTTATTTTTTTAATCCCAAGTGAATACTACTTTTTGTGTTTTCCCTGAATCAAATAAGGGGAAAGCCTTTTCTGCTTCAGATATTGAAAAAGTATCACTTGAAATTTTATTTAGTTGAATGTTGTGATTAACTATGAAATTCGCTATTTCTTCCCAATCACTTCTATTGAAATACCAACAACCCATGAGAGTGTTTAAAGTTCTTATAAATTGATTGCTAGGATCTATTTGTGCCTTATTTGATTCTGCTATTAAGGCAACAGAACCTCTTTTCTTGATAGCATTGAGTGCTATATTTAAAGGTGTACTCCCACCAGCAGTAACTATTGCTCCATCGCAACCCGTGTTATGGGTAATTCCTTTTATTTTAACAAGTACATCTTCCTCTTTTGGATTGATTAAATAATCTGCCCCTAATTCTTTAGCTAATTCCAACCTTTTATTATCTAAGTCAATAGCAATTACTTTCGCTCCAAAACCTTTTGCCATTAAAATACCACCACTTCCCATAGGGCCACAACCGATGATAACTGCTGTTTGTGTTCCATTTAAATTTAATCTTTTACATGCAGTATATAATGTACCGCCAACATCTGTAGATAAAGCTCCAGTGATAAAATCCATTTTCTCTGGTAGAAGAAGACAATTCTCTTCTGGAATTGTCATATAATCGGCATGTGCTCCATTTTTTTGAAATCCAATACATTGAAAATCTTTACAAAGCATTACATCACCTCTAAGACAATCCGGACAAATTCCACAGCCTAATCCTAAATAAATAGCAACACGGTCTCCTTTTTTAACTTTTGTAACGCCTTCACCCAATTTTTCAACAACCCCACAAGGTTCGTGTCCTGGTGTAATATTCGCTTCTTCTTCAGTCTCATCGAAAAGTACCTTGCCATGATATCGGTGTAAATCACTTCTACAAAGGGCAGAAGCTTTCATTTTTATTAAAACTTCTCCTTTAGCAGGAATCGGAATTGGTTCTTCAACTACTTTTATGGTTTCTTTACTAGGTAATTTAACAGCTAGCATAATTTTCTCCTTTGCGATTATATTGGTTTCTTTAAGTATAAATCTTTCAGAAAATAAGTCAACTTTTTTTTGTAATATTTGGCATTTATAAGAATTTAATTGATTTTGAGGTGTCATTGCTGTATTTTTGATACAATTATCGTAAAATTTTACATATTTACATATTTATTCAAAGATTTACTTGTTTCTTGAAAAAAGGAGTCCTATAGTATCTATGGAGGATCTACAAATGGCAGGTTCACAGAAAAAAATTACCTACTCAGCAATCGCAGAACGCTCTGGCATTTCCATTGCCACCATCAGCCGTGTCATAAATAACAGCTCAAATGTAAAAGATGATACGCGAAAGAAAGTTATCGAAGCAATGAAATCACTTGGCTATGATACTTCCACACTGGAAGCCAACACATCAAAGACCAACGATTTGATTATTTTCAATATTCCAAGCCTAGACAATCCATTTTACAGCTTAATCATACAAGGGGCGAAGGCTGCAGCACAGCGAAACGGATACAACATGCTGATCAATGAGGACCCCATCGACGACCGGTCATTCGATTCCTTCACTGCACTACTGAAAAAAACGAATGCTGCTGGTTTGATCACCACAAACTGCATTGCGCGCTCTACACTGCTTCGCCTTAACGCCATTCTCCCACTTGTTCAATGTTGTGAGTGTATTGACGGGCTCAACATCCCCTTTGTCACGATTGATGATGTCTCTGCTGCAAGAAATGCTGTGGAATATCTCATCTCATTGGGGAAAAAGCGGATTGCCTTCATCAATGGTCCTATTGAGTACAAATACTCACAAGACCGCCTCAAGGGATATCTGCAGGCGTTGGAGCAGGCAAAACTGGAGAAGGATCCCGACATCATCATCCAGTTGCAGGAAATTGATTATGACATGGCTGTCTCTGCAGCGACACAACTACTGAACAGTGCACAGCGTCCGGATGCTTTTTTCGCCTCCAGTGACGTCTATGCAGCTGCCGCCATCAAGGCTTCCAGGCGGGCGTCCCTGCGTGTACCAGAGGACATTGCCATCGTGGGGTTCGACAATATCGGGCTTTCTTCTCTGTGCACACCGTCCATTACCACGGTCAACCAGCCCAAATTTCAGTTGGGTCTCCTCAGCTGTGAAATGTTGATCAAGCGCATCAATGCTGAACAGATTCCTATTCAGAGCATGTATATGGATACCGAACTCATTGTTCGTGAGACCACACAGAAATCACTTAGGTCCTGATCAACTGCACAGGGAGTACGCCTGTACAGGAAATTTCTCCCTTCAAGAGTCTTGCAAGGGCTTTGAGCACCTCACGGCTGTAGGCATACACAGCAATGCTCCTAATGCTTGTATCCAGTTGAAAAGATCGGTTTTCCCAAAATCGATTGTTCTGTCATAGAGGGAATGAAATATCTTTTTATTAATCGGGGGGCAATCGTAGTAAAATACACGATACAATTGACGGGTGAGAATCCCATCTCGAGTGTTGATATGTGCACGGCAATAGGCTCTTAATTCATAGGCTCGATCTATTGGGGCTTAGGCCTCCAAAGCAGTTCTGCCCGTTTTCGACACAATCCACCATCAACCAATATTGCCGTCTTAGCCATCCATCCTCAGATAATAAGTCCAAAGAAAAGCTCCCAGTCTTGGAACTTCCCTTATCATGGGAGACTTACTACTGGGAGCAGGTCAATCAATATCCTACACTTAATATTATGTGATCTCATTGCTTTGTCAACCTTACATTGTAGGCTTTGCAAGAAAGATCTCATTGGGAAGTGATAATGTCTTGAGGTAACGGAAGGGATTTTGTCACATGGGCACAGGAAGGGGATTTCTTGCCTGTCTTTGTGGTATAGTCCAGGCTACAAGAAAACAAGAGGGATTGGTTCTTCTGTTTTAGACGACTAGTGAACCAATCCCCACCCAATTACAGGTGGTTACAGTATGGTATGGGATGCTGATGCAAGGCAAGTGGTACAGGAAGCGGTAGAAGGCAAGATCAACAGGTTCAGGGCCTCGGTGAGACTCAATGTGTCGCTCAGGACCGTGCAGAGGAAAATGAAGGAATACCGTGAACGGGGCGAGGAATGCTTCGAGCATGGCAACAAGGGGAAGGCCCCGTCCAACAAGGTCGACCTAGATGCGATCATCGCGTTCATAGAGGAGCACGACCTCTCAGGATACAACTTCACTGAACTGGCCAGGCTCCTGGATGAATACCAGGGCATTTCCATATCCTCTTCCTGCCTGAGCAAGATACAGGCAATCGGAAAGTACTCCACATATATGGAGGCCTTTCATACAATCATGAAGATACTCCCATGGTTATGTCAGAATCTTGGTATGGAAATCGTCTCCTGAATCCTTGAAAACCATAAATTCATCGATACGGAGGTTAAAGGTTTCGCCCTCCTTGCACGTATCGAAGCTTTTCGGTTCAGCAATAACTCTAATCAATTCGCCACCGATATCTATTCTACAATCATTTACATCGCCGAGATAGAACTTACTGACCAAGGTACCGGTCAGATCTCCCTTCATGGAAACAAATCGAATATTTTCCGGTCGTATCCCCACCACCACATCGCCGATTAGGTCTCCGCCATATGGTATCTGTTGATTGGAATGCTTGAACGTTAGTTTCTGATTCTTGCTTTCAGCTGGCAGAAAATTGATTTTTCCAACGAAATCAGCGACAAATTGGTTTTCCGGGTGCCGGTAGATATCCGTTGGGGTCCCCACCTGCTGGATGCAACCCTTGTTGATGACGATGACTTGGTCGCTCATGGTCATGGCTTCCAATTGGTCATGGGTGACGTATACCACAGTAATGCCCAACTGCTTTTGGATTTCCTTGATCTCAAACCGCATGGAATCCCTGAGTTTTGCATCAAGATTCGACAGTGGTTCGTCAAGCAAGAGCAACTTTGGTTTGGCAACCAAGGCACGCGCAAGTGCTACCCGTTGCTGCTGGCCTCCAGAAAGTTGGCTGGGGACCCGCTGGGTGTACTGGGAAAGGTGGACTATTTCCAAGATTTCATCGACCAGCTTCTTTATTTCTTGTTTCCCCATTTTTTTCATCTTCAAAGGGTACGCAACATTCTCAAAGACGGTCATATGGGGCCATACCGCATATGATTGAAAAACCATACCAATATCGCGTCGCTCCGGGGGAACAAAATTTTTTTCAGAGCTTACTTCTTGGTCGCCGATGTAGATTTCACCCATTGTCGGTTTCTCAAATCCTGCAAGCATTCTCAGCATCGTGGTCTTCCCACAACCGGATGGACCAAGGAGCGTGATGAAACTTCCGTCAACAAATTCTGCATCAAAGTGAGAGAGTACTACCACATCTCCAAACGCTTTCGTTACATCCTTAATTAAGATTCTAGACATTCTGTACCTCTCTTATATGGAGAATTCACCGCCGGTGAGTTTATTCAAAAGCCAGTTGATTCCAAACACAATGAACAAAATTGCCGTTGCCAAAGCGGACGCAGTTTGCTGGTTGTGATAGGTCTGGTAGGTATATAGCTCATAACCGAGAGTTTTCGTGTTGGTCGAATAGAGTAGCGTCGACATAGTCAATTCATAGAAGCAAGGCATAAAAATCAGGAACCATCCAGCGACCAATGCTGGAGCAATCAAGGGGAGGGTGACGTTTTTCATGCTTTTCAACCAAGATGCCCCTGATATCTGGGATGCTTCCTCCAGGGAAGGGCTTATCTGAGACAAGGCACTGACCACGGTACGCATTCCCATCATCATATATTTGATCATATAGGCGATGATCATGATGGTAAGGGTATTGTAGATGTTTATACCGAATTTGCCGGACATCGACATGATCAAGGCGAGAGCGATGACCACGCTTGGAGTCCCGCTTCCGACAGTGATCATGAAATCAGGAATCTTTTTCCCTTTCACATCGGTCCGAACCAACAGGTATGCCATCATGGAAGACACCAACAACCCGAGCGTGGCAGCCGTCACTGCGCTGACTAAACTGTTTCTTGCTGAACTGAGGATGGATTTTCGGGTAAATATCCGTTCCCAGTAGCGGAAGGTGATGTTTTCCAGTGAGAAAATGGAATTCCCAAGATTCACGGTAATACTGGAAAGCGCTACAGTGACAAATGGGATGATGACTACTACCAATGCGAAGAGGGTGACGGCCACCGTCAAAGGAAGTCTCCATCGGCCAAGATCAACGATGTTCGGTCTGGTGGATTTCCCGGAGACGGTAATATACTGTCGTTTGCCGAGGGTAAACGTGGAGAGATAGAGGACAATATTGGCTACCAACATCAAGAAGACAGCAAGGGTGGTGGCATCCGTGAGCCCCTCCTGGCTGCCAATATAGACGAAGTCAATGATGCGTGTGGTAACGGTATGGATTTGTCCTGGTACCCCGATGATGGAGGGAATGCCATACGCGGATCCTGCAGCTATGAACACCAACAACGCAGCGGCGACAATGGACGGTAGCATCATAGGAAGGGTTATGGTCCGCAATGTTGTCCAAGAGTTGGCACCGGAAATGCGGGAAGCCTCCTCCAAGGATGGATCCATCTTTTCCATAGCCCTGCTGATGGTGATGAACGCATACGGATAATAGAAAGTGGTCAGGACCCAGATCAAACCTCCCATCGAATAAATATTGAAGGGAGCCTGGCTGAGATGAAACAGTTTCTGAAGCGCCATATTCATGGGCCCTACGGTAGGATTGAGCAATCTCATCCAAGCCATAGCTCCAACATAGGGTGGCACCATGTAGGTGACAACAAACAAGGTCCTGAAAAATTTTTTCCCATACAGATTGGTACGACCAACCAGCCATGCAAGGGGAAAGGCAATCAAGACTCCGAATATCATGGAGAATGTCGCCGAAACAATCGTATTCACCAAAGCCGACCAGTTGAGTGGATAGGTGTAGACTCGCTTGAATGCCTGGAGGGAAAATTTTCCTTCAGAGAAGAATGCACGGTAGACCAGATAAATAAGAGGAAGAACCTGAAAAATGAGCAGGAATCCTACAATGACAATGATGATGAGCCATTTTGGGTCAAAATACCATTTCTGGCCTTCTCTTAGAAGAGGTGGCCGTAGTTTGAGTACTTGCATTATAAACACTCCTTTGAATTAGGATACGGGAGTCAAAAGACTCCCGTATCTGAACACGCGAGAGGCATTACTTCTTTGCAACAGCTTCTTCGAATCGGGTGCGAAGTTCGTTGCGCAAGGAAAGTGTACTCTGCCAATCCACAGGAATGGTATTCTTCAGGATTTCCTGGGTGGGAATTGCATCGTAGGGAGGAGTTGGGTACTTAGAGGAAACCGAGTGCATCCAAGCTTTCACAATGTTCTTCTGCCCTTCCTCTGACAGGAACCATTCAGTGACAGCCTTTGCTGCTGCTGAATTCTTGTTTGGACTCCACTGGTCGTTGATGGACATGATTGGGGATGGTATTACGATTGTTCCATCGGTGGGATAGATGACCTCAATTTTTGATTTGTCCATTTCACGTTTCTGCAGGACCGATTCCTCAAGAATCATGATGACCTTGCATTCGCCGGTTTCCAGTTTGGTAAGAGCTACCGAGCCGCTCTCAATCTTCACTTTCTGTTTTCCAAGGGCAGTAAAATATTCATACCCGTATTTATCCTTCAAGGCACTGATGGTGTCCAATGCTGTACCGCTGGTCAATGGGTTTGACATACTGATCAAGCCAGCAACCCTTGGATCATATGCGAAATCATAGAATGAATTGGGAATGTCAGCCTTGTTTACCTTTTCCGGATTGTAGGCGAGTACCATATTGCTTATGCGTACTGGGTACCAATAGCCTTCCTTGTCGTAATCGAAAGCGAGATCAGACGCATTGCTGATCATAATGGGCTGCAATACACCCATCTCCTTCAGTTCAAATGCATACGAAGGATCGGCCACCATCAACATGTCACATCCGAGCTTTCCTGCTGTGAATTCCGCGGCAATCTTCGCTTGCAGCGTACCGGTTCCGCCATAGAAGAATTCAATATCGACAGTTGGGAATACTTCTTCCAAGGTCTCGTCGATTGCTTCAATGACATCATCATACATCGAGGTGTAGATCATCAATTTTCCGGAAAGGCCCTGATCCGTGGCATCCTGCTTTTCTGCAGAACCAGTTGCGAAGGCAAATGAACCAAGCACAAGTAGAACCGAGAGAACCAAACTCAGTTTTTCATAATAACAATCTCCTTTTTGTATGAGCCAGTATACCATGCTTTTTTGGGGGGCTGTGACTAAAATATCCCTTAATCTCCAAATATTTTCGCCATATTTGTGTTGTAATGTTATAAAACAGTTGCTAAATACTGTATAGAAGAATGACTCATGAACAGAGGTGCTATCCGCAGAGGCATGGTTGATGCCTTGAGCATCAACTTCTATTGGAGGCACAAGATTCTCTCAGCACTCAATGATGGTACGTCCAATGCTGTGTTGAAGGAACTGCGCAAGCCTAGGAAACCTTCATATATCTGAAATGCCAAAGGTGACAAGAACGCTGGCAACACTTGCCTACTCACAACCGCCCCACCGACAGGGCCCCTGATTACAAGAGTGCTAGGAAATCCAGACAAGGGGGGGCATGCAGCAGTACAAAAGGACTAAACCAAGTTCTGGTATCAGCGACAGGAGGATCGAAATTTGCCGGGAAAAACCCTCAAACATGGGCACCTCCTCAAATAACCTCTCGGTGAGACTGTATTCTTTGCCTCCACAACTACCGGAAACTATGCACAGAACAAGGAAATTCCTCTCATCCAGCTGAAGAACAAAAAGACATAAGAGGGACAGGAGCTCAATAAAAATGACACATTGAAACATGAGGTTTCAACATACCTTGTCAAATGGAGCCTCTTCTCGTAATCGGGGGGCAATCGTAGTAAAATACACGATACAATTGACGGGTGAGAATCCCATCTCGAGTGTTGATATGTGCACGGCAATAGGCTCGATCTATTGGGGCTTAGGTCCCCAAAGCAGTTTTGCCCGTTTTCGACACAATCCACCATCAACCAATATTGCCACCTTAACCATCCATCCTTGAGGCAGGGCAATGGCGGAATTGTGAGCTGCACACATCTGGGTCCAGTTATGTATGTATATGGATACCGAACTCATTGTTCGTGAGACCACACAGAAATCACTTAGGTTCTGACCAACTGCACAGGGAGTACGCCTGTACAGGAAATTTCTCCTTTCAAGAATCTTGCAAGAGCTTTGAGCACCTCACGGTTGTAGGCATACACAGCAATGCTCCTAATGCTTGTATCCAGCTGAGCGAGGTCATAGGGATTGCGGAGGGCAACGGTGAGGACCTGATGTTCCTTCGCCAGCGCATTGGCCAGAGCAATCTGCCCTGGGTACTGATGACCGTTGTAGGTTCCCACCACCACGGATGAACATCCCTTTGCTTTGGAAAGCGCTGTATGTATTTCATTTTCATCTGGATTTTCACTAACAACAAGCGAGGTTCCTCCCACCAAGCGAGCCATATCTGGGGCAAATATCACCTCATGTTCCTCACTGGAAACCTCTGTTGCCTGAAAACAGGGGACTCCTACGAACAAAGGCTTATCGCCTAGTACAAATGGAGCATCCTGTACCAGTGTAAGACTTCGGTCATACAGCCTCTGATTCTCCTGAGTATGCATCGCACTGCCAACCACAGAAAATGGCTTTCGCTCTGCTTCAAGGAGCATCTGCTTTGCAAGAAGTATTTTTTCTGTCGATGCATCAAACAACTCAGGAGAAAGACTGCCATCTTCCAGTGCTTCACCGATAGCCTTGGCTGCAGCAACACCGAGGTCAATGGTATGGCTGATCAAGACAACATCCACCCCCGCCTTTATTGCAGCTACGGTGCCTGCAACCGTACCAAAATGCTTTGCTATTGCAAACATTTCCATGCAATCACTGAAGACCAAGCCTTTGAAACCCAAGGTATTCTTGAGCAATTCAGTCATGAAGAAGGAACTCATGGTAGCCGGAATTTTTTCTTTCTCGATATCAGGAAACAGGATATGGCTACTCATGATTCCCTGGATCCCTCCCCGCACTGCCTCGCTGAAGGGCAGGATGTGGTTCTGGAGATCTGAGAGGTCCCCTTCTACAGAAGGAAGCACCAAATGAGAGTCTTGGTGTGTATCTCCATGCCCAGGGAAGTGCTTCCCAACAGCCATCACCCCTTGGCTCTGGAGTCCCTCAACCATGGAGCGGGCAAAGCGGGAGACCACATCAGGGTCATCACCATAACTACGTACACCGATGACAGGGTTCAGAGGATTGCTGTTCATATCCAGCGAGGGAGCAAAATCCACGTTGACCCCCAAGGCAGAGAGCTCCCTACCGGTGAGGATACCTGCCCGTAGGGCACAACGCTCATCACCGGTTGCACCAAGAGCCATTGCAGAGGGCACAATCGTACAATCACTGGAGAGACGACTGACCATCCCTCCCTCCTGATCAATACCGATAAGGGCTGGGACTCCACATGCTGCTTGTACCAACTCCTGTATGTCGGCACAGAGTGTTCGTAATTGCTCCTTGTCCCTGATATTCCTGGAGAACAGGATGACATTGGAAATCTTGTATGTCCTGACTGCTTCCCTGAACGCATCATCCAGGGTATAACCAGGCAAACCGCACATGAGGTGTTGCCCAATCCTGCATGCCAATGGGAGTTCCCAGTCCATATGATTTGCTCCTTCAGTGCATTCAGCATATCACAAAGAGGCATGTAATACCAAGAAAAGACGTTGTCCACACAACGGAGGACAACGCCAGCAAAGGGTAATACTGTTATTTTGGAGATTTACAAAAGTTTCTCGATGGAAGCGGCCACTTCACCAAGATCATGAGTTGGCTCAAAGCGGGCAACCACTTCCCCACTCCTATCGACAAGGAACTTGGTAAAGTTCCACTTAATCGATGGATCCTTCTCATACTCGGGGTCAACCTCACGCAATTTACCATCAAGAATGGGAGCAATCCTGTGGCTCATATCGAATCCTGCGAATCCCTTCTTGCTCGTCAGGTACTTGTACAAGGGAAGAGCATCTTCACCATTGACTTCTACCTTTCCAAACTGGGGAAACTTGGTTCCATACTTGAGCTTGCAGATTTCGTGGATCTCCTCGATAGCCTCGGGAGCTTGTCCATCGAACTGGTTGCAGGGAAAGTCCAGGATCTCAAAACCCTTTCCCTGATAGGTTTCATAGAGCTTTTCCAGCTCAGTATACTGAGGGGTAAAACCACATTGAGTGGCTGTGTTCACAATCAGGAGTACTTTGCCTTTATACTCGGAGAGGTTCACCTGCTCACCCTTCCGGTCTTGTACTGAGTAATCGAATACGTTCATTGAAGCCTCCTTTTTATATCGCTTGCTATTTAATTTTTCAAAACTTATATCTAGATAGTACTAACCCATCACTTATTTGTCAAGTGTTTTGGTGACAACTCTCCCGCCTACAGGCAGGGAGCTTCTTGAAAAGCATTCCCAAGAACTATTTCTGCTTCTACGATGTCGGGCTTCTTAGGCTCAGAGAGTGGTCGTCCACCATGTTCATCTCCACAGACGTTACGTTCCCGCAGCCCACGGGTACATGCCCAATCCCTCAGGTTCATGCTGGCGTTCCTGTCACGTTCGACCAGCTTCCCGCAGGTTGGGCAAATCCACTCCCTGACAGATAGGGGTAAATTCCTACATGTTGTTTTACACGTATTGGAAGTCTTCGAGGACGCGTAGAAGCGAGGTGCCAGCATGAAGCGCTTCCTTTCTTTGGAAGAAGTTCTTGTAAGCGTTGTCCATACTCCTCGATGCCATCTGCAGGGCCTGGGAGTCGACCTCGCCAAGCCAGGGGTGGACTTTCTTGAGAATACTTTTGATTCCCCAACGGAGCGAGAGGAAAGGAATCAGCATGATGGTTCCTCTCACAAGCGAGTGCCGGGAAAAGAGGCAACGCCTCCTGAGTCCAGGGCTTGCCCTGAGGTATTGATACCTTTCATTGCCAATCAGAAAAACGTATGAGCACTAGCATCTCCCGCCCAAAGTCGGGAGTCTTCTCGTGCTCTTTCTTATAAGGATTTGTATAAAACTCCCCAGACACTCTCCTGCATGTCCGGGGAATTACCGTTTAGCGGCTGCTACTTATGGTAAAGGAAAGGTGATAGACACCACTGGGGACTCGATACTGCTGCAAGGTATCAGGGCCGCAGGTTGCCGTGCCTACTCCTCTTACAGCTGCATCCAGGTAGAGATGGTGCACAGCACTTAGCTCCAGCTTGTCCGCATGGAGCTTATCCCACAATTCGCCCATCGAATACCTGTGGAATGCGAAGGAGAACGGAGATTCCCCGCTTATCTGCACGCTCCCGGTGTTCCCATCATAGAGATCAAGACGTTTGAGAGCGGTATGCATACCATAATCCTGTGGCACTATGTAAGGGACATACAGCTCATCAACTGTCGCATGGTACTCACCCATAATCGCCCCATCCTTTCGATCAGGGTAGTTCTCATGTGGACCCAGACCAAAATAGCGGCAGGCAGACCATCGCCTCTCAAGCTCACAGGCAAGTCCTACCCTTGGGTAATCCCCCACGGTGTCATTCAAGTCGAAGGTACACTGATAGTGCAGTTTATCTGAGGAAAAGACCCAATGCTGGATAAAAGTACCTAAAACTTCCTTGTCTGGATTTTCCAAGCGGTGTTGACTGCAGAGTTGCCCTTCTTCCAGTCGGATGTCCTCCAATACCGTATCTACCTGGTCCAGCTTGTGCTGAAACCATGGGCCGAAGGCCTTGTTCTCATGGTAGAAGGCAAATTCCGCTTCATCAGTATTGGCCTGGAGTGTCTTGATCCCATCATTCTCGGTGGGACAGCGGAAGAGATTCACCCGTAAGGGACTGGCAAGCAGCTCTTTCTGTCCAGCAAAGGAGAGACTGTGTAAGAGTCCATCTTTTCCGATCAGGGCCCGATAGGCTTCCGTCTCCACCACATACGTTCCCTCCCTGTCTTGCGCCAGGAATGCCTCTGGAACCGGGAAGGCTTTCTTGGGGGCCTGGGAAAGCCTGAACTGCTGCCAAGCTACCACATGCCCAGCCTCTGCCCATGCAGTAGGCTCGGTAAGGAAGATCTCAAAGAGCAGGAACGTCTCACCATAACGCATCAGAGAGCGGGCATCTTCACCCAGTATTGTTGATACGGAGAAATCAAGTTTGCAACCAGGATCCACAACTGGCAGGGAGAGTGTCCCTTCCAACACCTTGGGGTCAGCCTCACTGACCAGACGATAGCGAACAGAGAGCTGCTCCGTGGTGGTAAAATCCTGTTCATTGAGCAGGGTGAATGTACCATTTGCTGGATTCTCGCTGGTTATCTGGATGGACTGTTGTACCTTGAGACATTCAGCCATAGCAGGCTTTACCGTACGGTCAGGAAGCACCAATCCGTTGAGGCAAAAATCGTAATCCGTGGGTTGGTCGCCAAAATCCCCACCATAGCGCCACGCCTTGATGCCTTCCTTGTTTGTATAGCCCTGAGAAGAGAATCCAACTGGAGTCCCCTGTTCATCCACAAGAATGCCTTGGTCGACCCAATCCCAGATAAAGCCACCTTGTATGCCGCGACTCTTCTTGATAACTCTCCAGTAGTCACCCAGGCTTCCGTTGGAGTTGCCCATCGCATGGCTGTACTCACACATGATCAAGGGCCGGTCATCTTCATCAGACTCTGTACTGTGGTCCCAATCCTCGATCAAGGAAATAGGGGGATACATCGGGGCAATGATATCGGTGGCAAACCTGCCACGCTTCAGGCTTGAGAGGGAGTACGGGCCCTGCCCCCACTCTGGGCGGATTGCTCCTTCGTAGTGTATCGGGCGATGCTTGTCGTAGGAACGTATCCACCCTGCACATGCATCATGGTTGTTTCCATATCCACTTTCATTTCCGAGGGACCAGATAATGACCGAGGGGTGGTTGTAGTCACGGCGGACCATCCGCTGTACCCGTTCCAGGAAACAGGAAGCCCACTCTTCATCACGACAGATGCTGTCATAGTTCGCATGGGTCTCAATATTTGCCTCATCCATGACATACAACCCGTAACGGTCACAAAGCTCGTACCAGATTTCATCATTAGGATAGTGGCAGGTTCTCACTGCATTGAAGTTGTACTGCTTCATCAACTTGATATCCTTGACCATGCTGCCAGTACTCAAGGTCTTTGCAGAACGTTCATCATGCTCATGCCTGTTTATACCCTTGATGAACACCCTCTTCCCATTTATCAGGAGTGACCTGCGCGCAATCTCTACCTTGCGGAGCCCAACCATACACGAGCGATGTTCTCTATCTGCATCCAAGGAGAAACTGAGACAGTAGAGCACCGGCTTCTCGCTGCTCCAAAGCTGTGGATGCTCCACCTCAAAGGTGGTCTCATAGTTCCCTCCATTGCCTGTTACATGGCGACTTATGATCAACGCACCTTCAGGGTCATAGAGGCTTACAAGCATCACCCGTCCATCCTTACCCCCATAGGGAGCTTTGATATGGATATGGGCTTTCGAGAAATCATCGTTGATGGTGTGCGTGACTTTCATGTCCTGTAGGCTGTCATTTCCCTCACTGATTAGGGTTACTGAGCGATGAATACCACCAAACCACCACTGGTCCTGGTCTTCCACGTAAGAAGCATCACTGTAACGAACCACGATCAGGACCAGGGTGTTCGCTCCTCTTTCCAGTGCAGGAGTCAAGTCAAACAAAGCGGGGAGTCTGGAATCCTTGCTCATTCCGATAAACGAGCCGTTGAGATAGACTTCAAGGTAGCTTTCAGCACTACCGACCTTGAGAATCGTTTTCCTACCCATCCACTCGTCGTCGATGATGAATTGTTTCCTATATACCCCAGTAGGATTCACTTCAGGAGGGAATGGCGGGGTGTTCTTGAATGGCATGATTACGTTGGTATAGTGGGGTTTATCCCACCCTTGCACACTCCACGCCCCAGGAACCCTGATAGGATCAAAAGTAAGGTCGCAATCCGGTTGGATTACCGCGTCCTCTAATTGAAGAGGCGTATCATAATACCTGAAGGACCACGTGCCGTTAAGCATGACCTGGTAAGGGGATACAAGGCGATCCCATCCTTCAGGGCCCTCTTTTGCCCATCGAATTGCATCTTCTGCAGAGACAAACGCTGGTGGCAGGCTGTTGGCAGGAAGCCGATTAACTGAAGTGAGCGATGGCTGTTGCCAAGCTTTGTGGCGGAGAAACACTATTTCCATACTAACCTTCCTTGTGTTATTTGACCGATCCAAGGACACCTTCGACAAACCGTTTCTGTTGGGTAAAGAAGAGAATCAAGGTCGGCAGAGTCGTGATGGTGACCGAAAGCATCAGAATACCATAATCGGTAGTATACCCTGCGGTTAGGCCGGTGATCAGCAGGGGCATGGTTTGACTATCCTGACTCTGCATGATGATTAAAGGCCATAGGTAATTATTCCATGCATTCATGAATGTCACAATAGCTGCTGCAGCAAAAGTCGGTGCCATAATGGGGACATAGATTCTGAAAAAAATTCCAAACTCCCCCAACCCATCAACCCGAGCAGCCTGTACGGTTTCAATGGGAAAAGATTCACTGCTCTGACGGAAAAAGAAAATCAGAAAGGCTGGGGCTCCGTCGATTTGTACATTCCAGTATACACACTTCGGTTGAGACTCTGGAGTCTTGCCGTGTTGCAACCAGTCTATGCCCAGGTAATAGTCAATGTGACAATGCTCTCACCTACAGACAGGGAGCTTCTTGGAAAGCATTTCCAAGAACTATTTCCGCTTCTACAATATCGGGCTTCTTAGGCTCAGAGAGGGGTAAATTCCTCTATGTTGTTTTACACGTATTGCAAGTCTTCGAGGACGCGTAGAAGCGAGGTGCAAGCACGAATCTCTTTCCTCTCTCCCTGCACTTCTGTTCCATCCTCATCCGGAAGAATCCAAACGAGGCATCACATAGGGATTTGGCCAGCTTAAGGTGGAGTTCTTGCCACGCTCTCCCTACTGGCATGGCTTGCTCACTGCAACGGTCACCGTGGCCTATGCATTCCAAACGTAAGCAATGCATAGTAGGTTCAAGAGGGGGGGGCCCTTTGCCACAATAACTTGACCAATTCTTTGCTCGATAGTACGATACACGCAAGCGTATTGAGAAAAATCCTACCGTTTCCTGCTTGCTTCACTGTATGCTTGGCTTTTCGCTGTTAGTGGAGGAACCGATGAATATAACGCATATTTACTCAGATGCTGATGGACAATCGCATTATGAAAATCTGGAAATGAAATGTTCTGATCAAGGCCCTCTTGGATCCATGTCCGAACCGATACCAGTGACATCCTTTATCTTTAGGGAAAATCCACCTGGCTACGAGTATGGTTGGCATAACGCACCACGAGAACAATACATCGTTATGCTTGAGGGAATGGTTGAAATTACTGTAAGTGACGGTGAAGTAAGAACTTTTGTACCAGGGGATATCGTATTGGTGAGTGATACAACAGGAAAAGGACACGCTTCGCGTAGCCCGGATGGAAAAGCGAGAAAATCCTTGTTCTTGCCAATCTAGAGAACAGACTGGTTCTGGTTCATAACCCCATCAGAACCAGTCATTCACTCGTTCTACACTCAACCTTCCTCTTTGGTTATGTCTTTCGGGCGCAGGATTAGATTCAATACCACACCGAAAATGGCTGCGAGGCCTAATCCGGAAAGGTTTACCTTTCCTAATTGGAAGGTAGCACCACCAAGGCCCAATACCAACATTGAAGCACTGATGATCAATAACTTTGGATTGGAAAGGTTGACCTTTGCATCAACCATGTTCTTGATTCCTATGGAACTGATCATTCCGAAGAGCAAGATTGAGATGCCTCCAATGACTGGTCCCGGAATGGTTCCAATGAGTGCAGTAAATTTTGGAACCAGCGAAAGCAAGATTGCAAAAAGTGCGGCAATCCGCATCACGATTGGATTGAATGCACCTGTGAGCGCAACAGCACCGGTATTTTCTGAATAGGTGGTATTTGCAGGTCCACCAATAAGGGCGGATAAGCTGGTAGCCAACCCATCTCCAATCAAGGTACGATGAATGCCGGGGTCCTTGATGAAATCTTTCCCTACAACATTCCCGATTGCCAAAACATCACCAAAGTGCTCCACCATGGTAACAATTGCTATTGGTACCATGATTGTAATTGCACTTACCGAGAATTTCGGAAATGTGAATTTAGGGAAACCTATCCACGCCGCATCACTTACTGCAGAGAAATCCACGATACCTATAATAACAGAAACCAAATAACCCAAGATCAATGAAATCAATACCGGTAGGTTGGATACAAATTTCCACCCAAATTTTGGGAATCCTATCTTCACAAAAATGCCGATTGCAAATGTAATCAAGGCAATAAGCCAGCACCCATTCGTACCGATTGCTTCAGCAATAGCGGGTGAATTCGTTCCATTGGCATTTTGAATAGCAACCGGAGCTAGGATAAGCCCTATCATAATAATCATGGGCCCGGTGACATGTGGTGGGAGAATCTTATGCAAGTTCTCATATTTAACAAACTTGAATATGATGGCCACCACTATATAGAGCAACCCAGCTACGAAAATACCACCGAGTGCATAGGGCAAGCCTTCGCTTGCGCCCACAGCAACCAGTCCAGGTATAAAAGCAAAGGAGCTCCCCAAGAATACTGGAACTTTGAATTTGGTGACAACATGGAACAGCAGGGTTCCGATTCCTGCTGCGAACAAGGTCACTCCAATGTCCAATCCAGTGAGAATCGGGACCAATACAGTAGCACCGAACATGACAAATGTGTGTTGTAATCCCAATATGATGGTTTTTCCATCTACATTTTTACTTGCCACAATATAACCTCCTCTTTTGTTTCATGAACAGCATGAATCTGGGTTACCTCCTCAATCGATGGCTCCCAAAATTCTGCAAAGCAAACCAAAATTCCTTATTCTCTTATCCTCCTTTATGGTGAAATAGCCGCATCCGGTGTATGTCGCCGGGCTGCAGGGTCTGATCGACAGGAGCCGGTAGGCGTCTTGGTGATCCAATTGTCAATTGGATGATGATTGTGCATCGCCCTCCATACATCCTCGGCTCGGATGGGCATATGCAGTAAATCAGCATCGACCGCAGATTGAATCGCATTTCCAAGCGCAGGTGCAACTGAAATCATGGGATGCTCGGCAACTCCCCTGGCTCCATAAGGCCCATCGATCTGGGAGCTCTCGACTGCGATGGTCTCTATTTCCATCGGCAGATCCCTAGACGTAGGAATCTTGTTGTCAGTAAAGGAAGGATTGAGTAAGTGGCCAGCTTCATCATAAATGTACCCTTCACATACCGCTGTTCCCAATCCCTGCAACATTCCTCCGACAATCTGGCCACGCAACAACGAAGGATTGACAACTTTTCCTACATCGAAGGCTGAGGCTATCTTACGCACTGCATACTCACCGGTTACAGGATCGACCTCACAGATGATACCATGGGCACCAAAAGTCCAATCAAGGGCGGGTTTTCCTTGCCCTGTCTGCTTGTCCAGATTGGAAAGCCCCTGGGCGATATAGCTACCGACACCAATCAAGGGACCTCCTATGCTTTCCCCATCGGGATACGCGTAACCGACTGCAATCTTTTGCCAGGAAATTGAATTTTCCTCATCATGCTTGACGTAGATACGTTCACCGTCATGTGCCAGATCCTCCACACCTGCCTTCAGAATGTGGGAAGCTACTGCGTATCCCTTCCGCAGCATATCCTCACAGGCAAGGATACAGGCATTCCCTGACATAAGAAGACCCTTTGATGCAACGGTTTGCCAGTCATAGGGATCGCTTTCGGTATCCTTTTCCAACTTGACGTACACCTTATCGAGGTCGAACCCAAGTCGCTCTGCCACAATTTGTGCCAAAGCGGTTGTAGAGCCTTGTCCTATCTCCGTCAACCCTATATTTACAGTCACCGAAGCATCGCTGTTCATTTTGATGACCGCTGCGGTTGCCGTATTCGAGGGCATCGCGGGTGCCTTCTGCAACAATGCAATTCCTTTTCCGATTTTCTTTCCGGTTTCAGCTTCACGGCGCTTTTCTGCTGCAGTCAGTTTCCCATATTTAATTGATTTAGCAACTGCATCCATACAGGCAATGACGTTCCCCGTATGCGCTGTGATTTTTTCTCCGGTGAGTGTAATTGAGCCTGGTCTCAATGCATTCTTCTTCCTGAACTCCAGGGGGTCGATCCCGATGATTTTTGCAATCAGGTCCATATGCCGTTCCACCCCCCAATGAAATTCGACATGCCCGAACCCCCGGTATGCAGTTCCATAGGGTTTGTTTGTATATACGGTATAGGCATCCACCCATGCATTGGGAATCTCGTATGGCCCTGATGCACTGTACCCGGATGCTCGGGTGACATTGACCGCATAATCAGCATATGCGCCGGCATCCCAGAACATTTCCATTTTCTGCGCAAGAATCTTTCCCTCTAGAGAAACACCGGTCTTGATGCGATAGGTCAAGGCACTCCTGCATGGAAGCAGGCTGAATTCCTCTTCCCTTGTTGCTTGGAATTTCACAGGAAGTCCTCCGGCTTTTCTGGAGAGACAGGCAACCAACGGTTCCAGGTGGATACCTGCTTTTCCCCCGAACCCTCCCCCTACTGCGGGAACGATAACCCGGACCTTCCCAAGAGGCAGGGAGAAGGTATGACAAAACAGATTGCGAACGGTAAAAGGAGATTGGGCACTTGTCCAAATGGTGACGGTATCCCTGGGCCCCCATTGCACAATTGCAACATGCGTTTCCATGGGTACATGCTGGACACTTGGGTTATCGTACTCACGTTCCACGATATATGCTGACTCCTTGAACCCTTTCTCAACATCCCCTTTTCTCAATTTTGTCCAATTGGCAATATTGGTATTGGGCACGGGAGTAAATGAAGACTCCAAATATTCATAGGAACCCAAATCTGGGTGGACAAGCACAGCATCCTCTTTCATGGCATCCATATGGTTCAATACTGGTTGCATGACTTCATATTCCACCTCAATGAGGTCTACTGCCTTTCGTGCGATTTCCAAGGAAGTAGCGGCAACTGCTGCAACAGCTTCCCCGTAATGGCGTACTTCTCCTTTGGCCAAGATATTCTTGTCAACGATGTACAAGCCAATTCGATACGAAAGGTCATCCCCGGTAAGCACAGCCCTCACCCCAGGGAGTGCTTCTGCCTTTGCGGTGTCAATGTGCACTATCCTTGCGCGTGCATGCGGGCTTTTTTTCACTTGCGCATACAACATGCCTGGCAGTTTCATATCACTTACATACATAGCCTTGCCGGTCAGCTTATCGCCCACATCCTTTCTCAAAGCACTCTTTCCAACATAGGTAAGCGTCTTTGGATCATTGTTCTCGTACATAGACCAACTCCTCCTTCTCGCGATACCCACCAGTGGCATCAAGTATGGCTTCAATAATCTGCTCATATCCCGTACACCTACAGAAATTTCCTTCCAGTCCATCCTGTATCTCTTTAACGGTAGGATGCGGTGTATGGTGGATCAGTTCACGTGCACTCATGATCATACCTGCCGTGCAAAACCCACATTGGACTGCATGGTGACGGTCAAAAGCATCCTGCAATCGACTTAAGACACCATCCTGTGCTTCCCCTTCAATGGTTTCAATGGTCCCCCCATTGGCTTCAACAGCCAGCACCATGCAGGAATTGACGGTCTTTCCGTTGAAATAGACGGTGCATGCTCCACACTCTCCAGCGCCACATCCCTCCTTGGTACCCGTCAATCCCAAGTCATCGCGTAAGAAATGCAACAATGTCCTATGTTCCGCTACGTCCTTTTCGTATGCGATACCATTGACTGTTACTTGGATTTTCATGCCCGCACCTCCTGGATAAGCCGCTTGGTAAATTCCGAAACCATGAATCGTCTGTACTCCTTGGTACATCTGATATCACTGATTGGATTGATGATACGCTCAACCGCGTACAATGCATCCGGTGCCGACACATCGAGCGGCAGGTCATCCGTAATCACCGGTGTCGGTGCTGCAGAACTCACAGCAATCCGCAGGCGTCCTTCAACCATTGCTACGGCCACACCTACGATCCCGAGATCGTGTCCTTGAATCCGTTTCAATTTCCGGTAGACTCCCTTGGAATCCTTGGTATGACTAGGAATGGTGATCCCAACCACCATCTCACGTGGTTGCAAGACCGTTTGTTTCACACCAGTAAAGAATTTTTGGATAGGAATCGTTTTCCGTGTGGTGGCGGTAGCTACCAGGATACTTGCATCAAGACACAACAATGCCGGTGCCATATCCGAGCAGGGTGAAGCATTGACGATATTTCCCACAACGGTTGCCCTATTTCTCACTTGATAAGAGGCCAGATCGCATGCACATGCCTGCAACAGGGGATAGTGCTTGGCAATCTCGGTAGATGATATAATGTCGTTGATTGTAGTGGCCCAACCCAACTGCAGCCCTTTTTCAACATCATACGTAATTGCCCCCGCTCCAGCGATTCGCTTCACATCAATCACCAGATCGGGTTTTAGCAAACCGTTACGGATGTTCACTAACAGATCTGTACCACCAGCAAGAAGCTTGAAGCCTCCTTTGGTTGTGTCCAACAGTGCAAGCAAATCGTCTAGCTCTGTTGGAGCCATGTAAGAGAATTGATGAATCATGACACCTCCTTTCTCGCAACACAGAGAGTTGTCTGGACCAATCCATAGACCATCCCATATGCTGCATCCAACCCTGAACTATGGCCAACTTCGGAAAGCACCGTGAGGGCCTCCCTATACTGTCTGTTATCTGCTTCCCGCGAATCCCAAGACCGTGCCAATACAAGCAGGCTGCTGGAAAACAGCCCATCGCATGCAAGCAACAAGAACATTCTTGAAATATCGGTAGTGATGTGTTTATGGTCTTTGAGCAACATGCTCAGGAGCGTGACTAGTTCCATTGTGAACCGGTGATAGGGAGATTCCTTGTCAGGATACATGCACCAGGAGAGCAACAAACCACAGAGGAAATCATCCCCGGAGGGAGTGCTTCCCGGTCCAAACCCTACTAACGATTGTATGGATTCTATTGACTGGGAGATATCTTGCTTTCTGATATGGTGTGAGAGGTCTTCTATGGTTGCATAAAATCGAGGGGCAAACAAAGGTTCAATTTCTGTTGATCGGGTAGTATGTATATACTGAAGTGATGTGTTTTTCTTCTTTTGAAAAGAATCCAGTATTAGTTCTCTTCTCAGGAGGATGGCCTGAGGAAGGGCTGAGACGTTTGGAGCACTCTCGTCGGATGGAGGAACCCGTTTTGCTCCCAAAAATGAGACCCATAGGCCGCAATCAAAGAAAAGGCCATCCTCATGCACACAAGCCATCGATCCAACACAAATCTCTCGTGCCTTGAGGAGAAAACCCCCCTCTGGAGCGTTGAGTAGGAGTGAAGCAGGATGGAATGCATTTTCCTTCGTTACAATTGAGTGGAGCCTACCATACGAATCCCGTAGGTTTATTGTTGATGCATATGTAGAGTGCACTACCAGCATAACTTGAGGCTGAGGGAACTGAGAACCGATTTTTTCTACTATCCCCAAACAGGAGCTATGCCATTTGGTGTGCATGAAACAATGCCTCCTTGATGGCAGAGTCAACTTTTTCCTTTCCCCATAGAATATTGCGAGTAAGGATAGCAGAAGCCCTTTCGTAATCATTCTGGTGCAATGCTTCCAGCAACGCAAGATGGTCGGTACATGTTTGTTTCAACCGTGCTTGGTCAGTGATATCACTGAGTCGGACAAAGTGGATTCTCAGATCGATTTCATGAAGGAATTGTTTGATCACCTGATTCCCGGCTGCATCCGCCAAGGCTGCATGGAAATGCTCATCTGCTTGCACCGACTGTTCTGCCCCTGCTCGCAAATCAGAGAGTAACACCTCCCATTCGTTCTTTAATGTATGATATATGGTCTCATCCAAACCTTTTTCGCAAATGTCCTTGACCACGGCGAGCTCCAATACCACCCGAGTATCATATAGTTCATTGATTTCCTGGATATCAATTCTCCGTACCGAATATCCCTTGTGTTGTTCCTTTAGTACAAGTTTCTCAGAGACCAAGGCGTTTAACGCCTCGCGCACCGGAGATCTGCTTACATTGAATTCAGAGCAGATCATCTCTTCTGTCAGTCTGTAGCCAGGAGGATACGACCAGTTTATAATTCGCGTAGAAATGGTGTTGTAGATAATAGAACTGCGAGCATCGCTACTCATTCGCATCCTCCCCCATTCGATTACTCAGCCTCTTTAAACACAAAGACGTTCACCGGTTTCCCCGGTCTCTCATCCGATGAAACTACTGTGGCAACCAGAGGCATTCCCGTTACCGGGTTGTCTGTCTCCAGACGCCCCGATGCACGCAGCCCGTTGTCGAACTGAACGATGCCAAACAGTAAATATTTTTTGTTGTATCCCTCCGGTAAGTTCCACAACCGGGTCCAGGTCAACAATGTGCAGGGACCTTTCAAGGCAAAGGTTTCCCAATGCGCGTCACTCACGGGATCTCTCCTGGAATGACATTTCCCACAAATCATCGGCGCTGGATAATACAGCGTACCACATTTCTCACATTTATAGGCCATGATTTCCGGTTCCTTGAAATCGTACATGCTGAAATCAATCATCAAGTCACCTCCCTACTCTTTCGCAAATATCATTGCCACGACATTATTGCCAAACCCACCGAAGTTGACCGCCATACCATACTTTGGGTCACGAACCTGTCTGCCTTCTTCCGCTTCTCCTCGTAGTTGCCGAACCAATTCAACTGCCTGGGAGACTCCTGTCGCCCCAACCGGATGACCTTTCGATTTCAGCCCACCGGACGTATTGATCGGCAATCGTCCATCAATTTCGGTTTCCCCCTTGCGAACGGCAAGAAAACTCTTTCCCCGCTCAAAGAAACCTACTTCCTCACTGATAGCCAATTCGAGGATGGAGAACGCATCGTGCAATTCAGCAAATGAGATGTCCTTAGGAGTGAGCCCTGCCATTGCATAGGCCTTTTCCCCGGCAATACGTACAGCATCGAGCTTAAGTGGATCTTTTCGGTTGTGGACGCAATGGGTGTCGGTCGCGCTTGCAATACCTGCTATCCGAATTGGTTTCTTGGAAAAGAGTTTTGCCTTGGGAGAATCCATATTCACCAACAGGAGCGCAGCTGCACCATCACTTACCGGACAGGTGGAATACATACGCAACGGTTCGGCAACATACGTATTCACCACATTGGCTTCCGGCCCATCTGCAATAGCCTCGATGGTACACTCTGCCTGGATATGTGCATACTTGTTCTTTGCCCCGTTGGCATGGTTCTTCACTGCCAGCAGTGCAAGGTCTCTCTCTGTCAAACCGTATTTTTCCATATACATACGGGTGAACATCCCCCCAAATCCAGGGAGCGTGAGGCCCATGTCATACTCGGCTTGAGGATGAAGCATGGTCGCAACATACTCGGTACCTGTCCAGCCGGTTACCTTGCGCATGACCTCTCCTGCAATGACCAGTACAATATCTGCCATTCCTGAGGCTACAGCCATGTATCCAATCTTTATTGCACTTGCCCCGGAAGCAGGGCCATTTTCCACCAATTCGGCAGGAACAGGCTCCATATCCATCTTGCTGATTACCGATGATGCCACTGCACTTTGGTGGCAGAACAACCCGGAAGCCATATTCCCGACAATCACCTGGTCGATTTCCTTCCGCTTCTCGAGAAATCCGGCATCTTCCAAAGCATCTGTGGCGGCATACGCCATGATGTCGCCAAGATCAAATTCTGAAAGATTTCCAAATTTCGTGTGACCAATACCTACAACACCTACTTTGGCCATGGTTTACCTCTTGAATCCCGGAATCTGCGGATACTCGCTTGGCATAATGAGTTTTGCTGATGTTTTGAGATCCGCATCTAGAACCGGTCTGGTTCCCGTGCATTTCACATCACGTACTGCTTCCCATAAAGGGCGTGTAAGGACATAAGTGGGGACTCCACCCAGCTCATGCCTTACTTCTGGGAATTGGGATGATCTGTCTTCCAGTTCATATTCGATCATCCAACGCTTGAATCCATTGGGACTCTCCGCAACAATATACACCTCCTCCTCCCCAAGGATGTCAAGGTGATGTTCCATTTTTGCTGCGAACAATTGAGCTCCAACCCTAAGCCCGCGTTTGATGGTCATCGTATGCAAGCTCATGCCTAATTTGGGCGTGACATGCCTACTGGTTACAATTCCTGCAATCACCCCATTGATTGTACCCACGAGTACAAACTCATTTGCCACCCGGTATCGAAACCAACCCAGAATCTCTGAATACATACGCGCTGCAACAATGTCATAGAAGTCTGCAGGAACGCCCAAAAGAGGATAAATCGTGCCAAGCAGGGCTCCTGCTTCCTCACGTTTTGCTTCGCGCACCACCATTTTTTCGCCAGAGGCCAATGTAATCACTTTGGGTGGATACGGCTTCAAGGGAATCTCAGGGGGCCTGAGTTTTTGTTCCATAGCATCCATAGCCATATTTTGCTCCTTCAAATACCCTGTTGGTATTCCTACCTACGGGCTTCCTCGTGTAACCATGCATTTCTTGCACCGGCTATATCACCAAACCTGGTCAACTCGGCTTTCGCTTTTTTCGCCATGAGTTGCTCATACCTGTCGTCATCCACATGGGCCACAATCCTGGCAATGGAGGACTCTCCATCGACAAATCTCCAAGGATAACAGCCGATGACCGCCCTTTGGTTCAACAAGAGGTCAATATCACCTCCAACACATTCGGCATGGATGATACCATGGTCAAACATCTCGATATGCATCAGTTGATATTTGTCGTCTGAGAAAACCTCTTCCAGTTTCTTCCCATATTTCTTTTGGAAGTGGGCATCACATTCCTTGGCTTGCCTCGGCATCCAATCACGAATCTTTGTATTCATAGGATGGTCTGCACTGCCACAATCGACACCAATCCAACGAAGCTTCTTCTTTTTTGCCCATTCTGCGAACTCCCTGTCCGGTCCAGGGTGTTGAATCATATATTTGACTTCATTGCCGGTCGGCTGGTCCCAGCCATAATGATGGAAACCGGTATGGATGAGCAAAATATCTCCCTCTCGAACTTCAACACGATCCTCCACCATCTTGGAGGTATAGATGTCGTAGTCCGAGCAAACATCTGACAAATCAACGATAGCACCCTCGTGCACAAGGAAATCCATATCCAGTTGAGCAATATCTTTTCCTGGGGTATAGAAGTGAATTTCACCATCCAGATGTGTACCGACATGGTTCGAGTGTGTCACTACCTGTCCATTGGCACCGTTGGGTGCAAGACGTTTGAAATATTGCACCTGCAATGGGATGTAGGTGGGCCATGGTGGTGTTCCAATTCCCAAAGGAATAGTCAAATCAATTACTTTCATTTGTTTCCTCCTATGTAATTTCCATGGAAAGACAATCCACGGGCAGTAAGAACATCATGAAAATGCTTCAGCACAGGCCAATAACGCATCGCGGAAACAGTTCTCCGGGGGTTTTACCAAACCTGCACCAACCATACCAACGCCAGGTTTCTTGTGGGCAATGCCAGTATTGATGACAGGAAGCACCCCACTCTCAACAACCAGGCGGACATCAATACCGGTGGGGGTTCCTCTGAAGTCCAAAGCAGGAATCTTGTAATGGCTGTGTTCAGCCAGTGTTATTCCGTACATCCGCTTTGTGAAGGCTATCGCATCAGCTGGGGTTCCTCCGACGAATTTAACTATTGCAGGAGCAGCAGCCATGGCAAATCCACCGATTCCAGAGGTCTCTGTTATGACCGAATCGCCAATATCGGGAGCACTGTCCTCAGCGGAAAATCCGGGAAGATACAACCCATCCACCATCCCCGCAGGACCGGTAAACCAACGGCCTGGCAATCCAGAGATTTGGATACCAAATTCAGTACCATTGCGAGCCATGGCAGTTATCATCGTACTTCCAGGAATACCCACAGCTGGATCAAGTGCACTTTTTGCAGCGGGCATCGACAAGTTTAGGAAGAAATGGTCATTGCCATGCATAAAAGTGAGTATTCTTGCTATGGCTTCAGGATCTTCATCCAGTAGCACGAGATCAGAGGCAAGTTCTCGAATCATCAGTGATGTCCCAGCCCTGTTCCTATTATGGCATTCATCCCCCATCTGTAATGCTTGTACAATGATTCCACGCAAATCAATTGCCCCATGTCTCTGTATTGCTTTGTGCAAAATAGGGGCCAACTCACTTGCCATCCAATGCAAACGACTAAGGACCTCCTCGGAAAATGCCCCATAGCGCAACACTTTTCCCAGTCCTTCATTCAGGGTAGCAAATGCGTAGTTTCCAAATATTTCATTCTTGATGATCCAGACCGGCATACTTGCAGTCATGATACCAGCCATGGGCCCAACACAGGCATGATGGTGGCATGGCTCAAATTGTATCTTCCCGGAAGCTGCAAGCTGTTCTGCCTCCTCTGGATTGTGAGCCTTGCCCTCATACATAAGTGCACCGATGACAGCTCCACGCATAGGACCACACATACGGCTCCAGCTAACAGGAGGCCCCGCATGCAACACCAGATTATCATGCATGCCGGGAACTACATCCCGAGCAATACCAATCCCCTCAAGCATGGGTTTCCCCTGCATGAGACGTTCCACAGCCTTTCGATTTGCTTCTTCAACATCGATTGTGGTCATTCCAGAGAGCATTTCCAGTGCTCTGATGGCTTGTACATCCCCACCAGCAGGTGGTCTCCAATCGAGATGGACTGAGTTCTCCAAATTCTGGGAGAACGCCTCCAGTCCAAGATTTACAGCAATCGGACCGTCTTCAAACAATGCAAGGATCTTCTCGGTATCAGGGATGGTGGGTGAAGACAAGGGGTGAGTATTCGATGGTATAGGTTGCACATCCCTGGGGTTCAATTTCTGACTCTCCGGCAGTTCAAAACCCTGTTTCTTTGCAAGCATGCGAAGCGCCAACATGGCAGCCTGATAGTTTGAAGGCATGACAATGATGCCCGCCTCCTCGAGAATGGCTCTTTGCCTCTCGTAGTGCTGCGGGTCTTTTTCTGTTCCGGTAACCGAAGCAATGACAGAGAGATACCCACCCCGTTTCTTGGCTTCTTCCTTGGCACGAACCAGCGAGGAGACCATTGCTCCAGCCGGATTGTCATGTGAACCATAGCCAAGGACACAATCCACCAATACAACTGCGATACTCCCATCGGAAATTTCAGCTTCTATACGTTCTGTTCTAGTACTTGGATCAATCATGGGATGAGGGCGACCAACGGTAAAAACATCATCCCCCAGATCAATGATTGTGTGTTGTACCGAGATATGGGGGTCAGGTGGGATGAAGTTCGGATCCGTCTGGTTGTTCGACCAGATACCTCCCATCGGCCCATGCAAAGCTAACCAGGTTTCATCTGCCAGAGTACCTCCTGTGTAGTATCCTCTGAGAAACTGCTGATCAGGACGCATCCCCTTCAATTCCCGTTCCACGATTGCATCGATACTTTTATGATCCAAATCAAAAGGCCAGGCATCATGATACTCCTTTGGTGCTACAGGACTTCCAGCCAATGTACTTGCCAGCCTTGCAGTCTCCTCCAGATTGTGTGCCCACCTGATACGCTCAGGAAGCATGAATTCTGCCTCGTCAGATCCTATGAAATGAACCACTGCTGGTTTCCCACTCTCATGCAATGCCATGATTACATCATCGATGACTTCCTTTGCTGGGGGCTTTGAAATGACCACAATTACGCTTGTTTCCTTGTCTTTCCCCAGAGCAGCTATCCCCATTCGCATGGTCAGGCCAGCGACGGATGGGTTTTTCAAATCACGTCCCCCTGTACCAATGGCGTGGCTTACCCCTGACCCGTACCGATCGAGCAAGCTCGAGACTTCCTGCAATCCTGTACCTGATGCGGCAACAATGCCAACAGGTCCCTGCGCAACCACATTGGCAAAACAGAGCGGTTTGCCGGCAATTATCGCGGTACCGCAATCCGGTCCCATAAGGAGGAGCCCTTTTTCCCATGCCATTTTCTTAAGGGCAATTTCATCTTCTAGTGAAACGTTGTCGGAGAACAACATGACATGGAGGTTGTTTTTCAGTGCTTTTCTCGCTTCATATGCCGCATATTGGCCAGGCAGTGAAATGATGGCAATATTACGGTCGGGATACTGCTGGCATGCCGCTTGTATGGTTTTGGGTTGTTCAACGGTTTTGTCTGCTGCATCCGGAGCTGCTTTCCTTTCCAGAAGTGAAAAAGCATAAGACTCCATTGCATCAAGATCATCCTCATCTGTGCAATCCAAAGCTATCAGGAGGTCCATCGGCGTTGCACTGGAGAGTTCCTTTTCTGAAAACCCCTGATCGATGAGGAGCTCTACATTCACGGCAGTACCCATGGCAACTGTCGCTGTTTCTATTTCGGGTCTTTCCTGTAATTCTTTGCTCATGAGCATGAGGAATACAGAGTCGACATACACATCTTTTCGTATAACCACCCTTTTCATATTGGATTGCCTCCGAATGAATGTTCTGTCCTTTTTTCTACAGTCATAATTATATACAACATTGTATACATGTCAATGAATATATGTATCCACAATGAATTATTTTTATACTTACCTGACTTTTTCTCTCTAGGATACCTTTGCTTTCCTGAAGGATCTTAGCCATTCTTCTTGGAGGAAAAAACAGGCCTCCAAGGAAGTTTCCATCGATACAACTTGCTTTAAATTTCGTACCTAACGGAGGATTAATGCACCATATTTATATATGTTTTTGTCGTTTACTTGCAGTAATGTTAAAACCATGTTATAATATGTTTATTCAGAAAAAAGAATAATTGCCTATTGATTGAAGCAATCATTCGACCACAGACCTTCTGTGTGCCAAGGGGATTCTTTGCCTTTGGAGATACCACCGGAAGAAAACCGTACAGGAAAAACCCATGCAATTTACAGATTCAGAACAGCAGATAGTAGACCGTTTCGATACAGATGTCAGCAGAGAACGCTGGCGCGACTGGAAGTGGCAGCTGAAGCATTGCATCAAGGACGTTGCAACGTTTGAGAAACTGCTTGACTACACGTTCCCTGAAGCGAAACGGAAGGACATTGAGGCAACCATTGCCAAATTCCCAATGGCCATCACACCCTACTACCTCTCACTCATTGACACTGATAATGTAGAAAATGATCCCATTTTCAAGCAGTCGTTCCCAGATGTACGGGAATTGAATATTGCTGAGTACGATATGGAAGATCCCTTGCATGAGGATGCAGACAGCCCTGTAACTGGCATCACCCACCGCTATCCGGACCGTGTGCTCTTCTTGATCAGCAACACGTGTGCAATGTATTGCCGTCACTGTACCAGGAAGCGCAAGGTCGGGGATGTGGACAATATTCCTAACCGTGAACAGATCAAGGCAGGCCTTGATTATATCAGGGACACCCCGCAGGTTCGCGATGTCCTGCTCAGTGGTGGAGATCCCTTCATGCTCCCAGACGCATATCTCGAATGGATTCTCTCAGAGCTGAGGGCAATACCCCATGTGGAAATCATTAGGATCGGAACAAGAATTCCTGTGGTACTCCCCTACCGGGTGGACGAGAAACTGGTGAATATGCTGAAGAAGTATCATCCACTGTGGATCAACACCCAGTTCAACCACCCTCGCGAGCTTACCAAATCCTCGCGCAAGGCAGTGGAAATGCTCGCTGACGCAGGAATCCCCATGGGCAACCAATCCGTCCTGCTCAATGATGTGAATGACTGTCCCCGTATCATGAAGAAACTTGTTCAGAAACTGACCTATAGCAGAGTACGTCCCTACTACCTCTACCAGTGTGACCTCTCCGAAGGGCTCACCCACTTCAGGACCTCAGTTGGCAAGGGTATAGAGATCATGGAAAGCCTTAGAGGCCATACCAGTGGCTTCTGTGTTCCCACCTATGTGATAGATGCCCCAGGCGGCGGTGGAAAGATTCCCATCATGCCCAACTATATTCTCTCCTGGTCCACAAACAAGGTGATTCTCCGCAACTTCGAGGGTGTTATCACCACCTACAGGGAACCGGACAGCTACACATCCGTGATGTGCGATCGTAATTGTGAGAAATGCACACTTGAGTTGAAACTGAATGACTCTGATGAGTTCAAGGCTCATGGTATTGAGAAACTTTTGGCTGACTATGACGATAGCTACTCCTTGACGCCAGAGGGTCATGTAAATATAAGCGAGGCGTATGCCGAGGCAAATGCAGCCAGGAGCGCTAAGCATGGTTGATACAAACGATACAATGGTGCGCTTGGATGGAGCGATTGTCCAGCATGGCAGAAGCAATGACCGGGTTTACTTGATGGACATTGGTTCTGCTGATGCTTCTCTTCTCGTTCCCAAATTGTTGGATTTGGCGAACGAGAGAGGCTATGGGAAGATCTTTACCAAGATTCCCCGTTCAGTTTCCGCTCCCTTTCTGGAAGCTGGGTTCCTGGTTGAGGCAACTGCAGGCAAGCTGTTCCATGGGCAGGAGGAAGGTCTCTTCTTGGGAAAGTTTCTCGATGAGAAACGCCAGGATGAGGTTCTAGCCTCTGAGTATGAAAGAGTTCAGAGGTTGGCTTTTTCGACAAACCATGCAATGGCAAGACAGGAAGACACTGTTCGTTTGTGTTCGAAGCAAGATGCTGCATCAATGGCAAAACTCTATGCCAAGGTGTTTGACTCCTACCCCTTCCCCATCGACGACCCTTCATTCATCATGAAGACCATGGACGAAGGCACGGTCTATGCGGGAATCGAAGAGGATGGTGCGTTGGTTGCGCTGGCTTCAGGTGAGTGCAGTTTCAAGGAAGATACACGCTATTCTGAAATGACGGATTTTGCGACCTTGCCCGAGAAAAGAGGGAATGGATATGCTCTCCTACTCCTTGCCTTTCTGGAAGAGGAGCTCAAAAAAAGAGGCATCCTCACCGCCTATACCATAGCGAGGGCAATCTCACCTGGGATGAACATCACCTTTGCCAAGGCTGGCTACGCCTATGGTGGCAGATTACACAACAATACCAACATTGCAGGTAATATCGAGAGTATGAATGTGTGGTATAAAAGCTTGGTTTGATTATGTTCAGCATGGGTGCCGCCTACTTGCCAAACAATATTTTCTAGCATCAATGCCGGGGGAGAACAACAGTATTCCCGGGTTGCTGGTGAGCCTGGTGATTTTCAGCAAAGCATTTCCTCCAAAGAGTGAGTCATTCGACCTGCTTTATGAAGAGGATTGACGAACTAGTACAAGCGAGTTATGGAAGAAGCCGTCGTGAATACGACGGCTTCTCTTACTGGTAATGAAAGGTATCAATACCCCAGGGCAAGCCCTGGACTCAGGAGGCGTTGCCTCCTTTTCCGCCCCAAGGGACGGGGTATCTCACCTTGCTTTCCCGGCACTCGCTCCAGAGAGGAACCTTCCTGCTGATTCCTTTCCTCTCGCTCCGCTGGGGAATCAATTGTATTTCTACAGATTATGCCAGTACTCCTTGGGAACTGGATTGGCACCCTCCCAGATAATCTGGCGGAAGTGAATGGGATCGGTATTCCCTTCTGTGTTAATGAAGAGCACCTGGCTCTCCTTATCCAAGCCCAGTGCTTCCTTCA
The DNA here is from genome assembly GCF_003429665.1 of Sphaerochaeta halotolerans. Lineage (GTDB taxonomy): Bacteria > Spirochaetota > Spirochaetia > Sphaerochaetales > Sphaerochaetaceae > Sphaerochaeta > Sphaerochaeta halotolerans. The sequence continues at coordinate 167,339 of NZ_QUWK01000006.1, forward strand.
ACTCCTTGAGACCAGGATACTGCATGATGGAGGCAAATGCCCCAAGAGTTACTGCCCCACTCTCCCCACTGATGATGAGGGGGTCGCCATTGAGCGGGGTTGCATACATTCTCATACCCTTTGCAGCAATATAGTCGGGCACCTTGATGAAGGCATCAGCATCCTCGTTGAGGATTTCCCATGCGAGGGGGCTCGGGTCTCCGCAAGCAAGGCCGGCCATGATGGTATCGAGGGATCCTCCAACAGAGTGAGGCTTCCCATCTCCAGCCAAGGCACTCTCATAGATACAGGAAGCCTTATCCGGCTCGACAACGATGCATTTCGGGGCATCCTGGCCAAAGAGCGCATGATAGAACCCGATCACTGAGGCTGCCAAGGCACCAACACCAGCCTGGATGAAAAGATGGGTCGGCTTCACAATGCCAACCCCGGAGAACTGCTCCTGGGTTTCTGCCAGCAAAGTAAGGTATCCTTGCATAATCCATGTGGGAATCTCGGTGTAGTTGTCCCAGCTGGTGTCACTGATGATGATCCAACCATGCTTCTCTGCATCAGCAGCAACCTGACGAACAGCGTCATCGTAGTTTCCATCCACGATTACTACCTTTGCTCCATTGCTCTTGATTGCATCGATACGACGAACACTGGTTTCAGAGTGAACATAGATGACACATTTGAAGCCCAGGCGTTTTGCCGCCCAAGCGATACCTCTTCCATGATTACCGTCAGTGGCACTGGCGAAGGTAAGATCACCAACCTTGTCCTTGACTTCCTGACTGGCAAGGTACTCAAAGGAGGTGTCAGAACCGGAAAGACCAAGCAGTTTCTGGAGATATCGGTACAGGGCAAATGAACCACCCAATACTTTGAAGCTGTTCAACTGCAAACGGCTGGACTCATCCTTGGTCCAGATTCCGCCTACACCGAACATCGCCGCCAGATTGGGCAAGCCTTGAAGGGGGCTCATCCTATAGCCAGGGATCTGCCTGTGGAATCGTCGGGAGCACTGGGCTTGTTTCATGGAAAAGAGTTCCTCAGCAAGCTTTGTATTCTTCTGGTGGGGCTCACGAACTATGTACGATATTTCCTGATGTGTACCGGTCATATCATCCTCCAATATGGTAATTACTTATATACTTCAATTATTCTAATTAAACTACTAATATCAGCAATTATTCAAGTACTCATTGCTTATATGACCAATTAATCCTAAATAGATTAAGTTCATGATTGTTTCATCATTGCATCCGTGACAAACCATCCTTACAGGTACTTTCCTCTGGAAGGTTTTGGTCGCATGGTATGCTGAATACATCATACGGACATTGTAGGGACAGCTTAGCTGGTTCCACAAGGGTTAGACCCTACTCTTTTATGTGATACGTCTCATCTGTAAGCGAGTACACAAGGTTTCCTTCAGTTGCTTTTTCACTGAGTATCACTTCCTTGTCATTCGTAAAGAACACAGCACTGACTCCCTCAAGACTGTTGATCAAATCCAAACCTTTCTCATACCCCAACGCATACACGCTGGTGGAAAGGGCATCTGCAAGGAATGAACTTTGGGTGATGATACTTACGCTGGTAAAATCACTCTCCACTGGGAATCCGGTTTTGGTGTCCAGGATGTGGTGGTAGGTCTTCCCATCAAGTTCCAGGAATCGTTCATAGGGCCCACTGGTGACCAAAGAAGTATCATCCAGCTCCACAATCATCACGTAGGCACCTCTTCCTTCATCTGGATCCTGAATCCCGATTTTCCAGAGGGATCCATCAGGCTTCCTTCCCAGCGTCAGGACATTTCCCCCAAGATTAACAATGGCTTGTTCAACCCCATGGTCCAGGAGTATCTGCTTCACCTCGTCAGCAGCATATCCTTTGGCAATACCGCCTAGGTCCAAGGCCATGCCCTTTATGGGTAGATAGACCTCCCGCTTCTCTCGATTAAGGTGGACCTTGGTGTAGTCAACCAAGGGGAGCAAGGAGGCAATCTCTTCATCAGGTGGGCGTCTTGCATTCTCTCCTCCAATATCCCAGGCTTGCACCAGTGGGGCGATGGTGGGGTCGAAGGCTCCCCCACTCAGGCGTGCTATTTCCAAAGCTTTTTCAATTACTGCAAAGGTATCGGGGGAGACTTTCACTGATTCCTTTCCTGCATTGGCGTTCACCAAAGCAATCTCACTGGAGTTTGTATGGAGGCTCATATGGTCCTCTATCTCCCTGATCCGTGCAAAGGCAGTAGAGAATGCTTCCTCGCTTGGGTGATCATATATGGTGATTTTACATACGGTTCCAAGCATGAGGAAACTCTGTGACTCTGGTTCGGATGCAGTTCTGTCGCAAGAGACAAGCAGCAATACGATCCCTATAAGCACTATTGAGAGCAACGGTGTTCGGTGTTTCATATACAGCTAGGCATTATGGTAAAAACAACAGGAAGTTTCAACGCCTAAACACAACAACCAACAGATCGTTGTATGCAGACCAGACGACCTGTTGATTTCATGGTCTATTGCAAGATTCAGTTCTGGAGAGCACTCTCATCCACCTGGGCATCCACTGCTGCCCTACTGATGGACTCAATTCCGTTCAGACAACCTGCTTTTGTTGCATATCCGTCTTCAGCCATAGCAATGTTCAAGCCGTTTGAGGCCAAAAGCCGATATCGATATTTTCCCGCACTGTCAAAGTACACCTCATATTTGGGATACTTGAGTGATGGACCTGGCTTCTGCAACGTCTGGTCCTCAATTGGAGAAAGTGCATTCTTCTTGATTGTCTCCACACCCTCCCGGCAGGTAACAAGGCTTGAGTAGTTCTTGCTGGTAAGTACCGTCTGGTAGTTTGCAGCCTGTAGGCTGAACCGATAGAAACCTTTGGGGGTTTTGGTAATGATGAATCTTCCTGGCATAGGCCGCTCCTTCTTTAGTGGTGCTTTCAGTATAGGAAGGTAACAGAGTAAAAAGCAAGAAGTGGATACTATCTACCAGCAATGAAAATGATTATGTCTTGTTTTTATGGTGCAATCAGGGACATGTTACTGTGTGCAAACAGCACAATCGATACTCAGCAAGGTCTGCAGTGCATACAGAGGGCGATCTCTAAGATAGGCCTTTTTGGATGCACCATTTGAAGAGGATAGGATGTAAGGGAACGAATAGGAACCTTGGTCCAGGAAGGCAAGCAAGTTCTCATTTGACTGGTCATTGACGTGACCTGCAAAGATGATTTCCAGTCTATTACCATACATCCGCTTATACTGGTTGTATTGCTCTTTCAGTTCTTCTGCATACTCTACACAATACGGACACCAATCGGCCGCATAGTAGATCAGAAGATACTCCGAGTCCACGGCAACAGGATTGCCCTGCCGGTCATGGGCACTTTGTACGATCTTTCCATAGGAGTTCATAGGTTCGGTAGGTAACGTCAGACTAACAAGAGACCAAGGATGAAAGAAAACTCAAGTCAACAATGAACACAAGCCTAATCATCATACTAGGTGGGGGTATACATCAGAAAGAATCAATGAAATGTTCTTCTGAGACTTTAACGGCGATGTATTTCCTACCTCTACCTACTTGACATTATACCCTACTGGGGTATATAAGATAGATATGATACAGGAAATCAAGACAAAGCTCGACCCGCGGCTTGCGAGAATCGAGGGGCAGGTAAAAGGGATCAGGAACATGGTACAGGAAGAGCGGTACTGTGTTGATATTCTGCTACAGCTTTCAGCGGTAATCTCGGCCTTGAAAAAGGTTGAGGACATGGTGATGGAGAACCACCTGAACACCTGTGTAGCTGATGCAATGAGAAGCAATGAAGAGGCTGAGCAAAAGCAAAAGATCAATGAGTTGATGGATGTAATTGCAAAGTTTCGCAGGCAATGAAAGGTATCAATACCTCAGGGCAAGCCCTGGACTCAAGAGGCGTTGCCTCCTTTTCCGCCCCAAGGGACGGGGTATCTCACCTTGCTTTCCCGGCACTCGCTCGGAAGAGGAACCATCATGCTGATTCCTTTCCTCTCGCTCCGTTGGGGAATGAAAAAGCAAGCAATCGATATGACTGCTTGCCTATGGGCGATGCCAGGATTGAACTGGCGACTTCCACGATGTCAACGTGGCACTCTCCCGCTGAGTTAACCGCCCGTGTAAGTACAAAAGGGATAGTAGCGGAAAAACCGTGGTCTGTCTAGTGGTAATGAGAAAATTTCCCCCTCCAATAGGGGATGATAGGAGTATACAATTATGAAAACAATTATCCTGACCAAGGGAATGCACTGTAATGGATGTGAAACCAGAATGGTGAACGCATTGCAACAGATAGAAGATGTTACATCTGCCAAGGCTGACGCAAAGAGCGGAAAGGTTGTGATTAAGCATAAGCGTGATGAGACCATCAGCGAAGCCAAAAGCTTAATTGGTGAGATAGGATTCGAGGTGGTAGAAGCATGAAAAAAGAGATACAGGTAGGAATCGGTGGGATGACATGTGCTTCCTGCTCCTCCGCTGTTGAGCGCACGCTCAACAAGCTGGATGGTGTGGAGAGGGCCCAGGTCAATCTTGCCACCGAGACCGCTACCATTTCCTTTGACGAGGATGCACTTGGACTCGAGGGGATCAAGAAGGCAGTCTCCAGGATTGGGTATTCTGTTGTCGACAAGCTCGATGCAAAACAGAAGGATGTGGAGAAGCAGAAGGAACTGAAAGCACTGGGAAAACGCCTTACAATCTCGGCTGTACTCAGCGTCTTCCTGCTGGCCATCGCCATGGGACCGATGCTCGGCCTCAGACTTCCCTTCTCCGTACTGACCAATGCATTGCTCCAGATGGTACTGGCCCTCGGCACCATGGTGGCTGGATCGGCGTTCTTTACCAAGGGGTTCTCAACATTGGTAAAGCGGGAACCCAATATGGATAGCCTGGTAGCTCTTGGCACCTCGGCGAGTTTCCTCTACAGCCTTTGGGGAGTCTCTCAGATATTCATGGGAAACCAGATGGCCGCCTACAATCATCTCTACTTTGAGGGAGTTGGTATCATCATCACGCTTGTGATGCTGGGTCGCTACCTTGAGCATCGTAGCAAGGGAAAGACGGGGGAAGCCATCAGAAAGTTGATGGAGCTTGCTCCGTCCACTGCTACGGTCTTGAGAGATGGCAATCAGGTTGTCATCAGTGCTGATGAGGTACAGATCGATGACATCATTCTGGTAAAACCGGGAGAGAAGCTTCCTGTGGATGGTGTAGTTCTTTCCGGCAGTTCATCCATCGATGAATCTCTCTTGACTGGTGAAAGCCTTCCCGTGGAAAAAATCCTAGGGAGTGAGGTGTATGCAGCTACGTTGAATACAACCGGCACACTCCAGTACAGGGCAACAAAGGTCGGCGCTGACACTGCATTGGCTGCTATCATCACCTTGGTACAGGATGCCCAAGGTTCAAAGGCCCCTATCGCTCGTGTTGCTGACAAGATCTCTGGCATTTTCGTTCCAATCGTCATGGGCATCTCTGTCGTGACTTTCATCGCATGGATGCTCTCTGGCACTCCATTCGACATTGCCATCATGCGGGCGGTAAGTGTGTTGGTCATTGCCTGTCCTTGTAGTTTGGGTCTTGCTACCCCAATTGCCATCATGGTCTCTACAGGAAAGGGAGCAAAGCTCGGAATTCTGTTCCGCCATGCTGCAGCTATTGAACAGCTGAAGGATGTAGGGACGGTAATCTTCGACAAGACTGGTACGTTAACCGAAGGCAAACCCAAGGTAACTGATGTTCTTGGAGAAGACCCTGCTCTACTGATGCAACTGGCGGCCAGTGTGGAGAGCAGCAGTGAACATCCCCTCTCCCATGCTGTGGTGGAAGCAGCAAAGGAGAGAAAGACCACACTCCTGGAAACCCAGGACTTCAAGGCCTTGGTTGGCAGTGGGATCCAGGGAACCATTGATGGAGCAATGGTTCGTATCGGGAATGTGGCGCTCATGAAGGAAAATGGGATTACCATCACAGACAAAACAGAGGCACAACTTACGCAACTGAGCGACCAAGGGAAGACTCCCCTGCTAGTGGCTAAGGAGAAAACCTTGATGGGTATCATTGCTGTTGCCGATACCCTGCGTCCGGAGACTGTGCAAGCAGTAAAGACCTTGCGTGAAGCTGGACTGAAGACCATTATGCTGACTGGAGACAATGAGCGCACTGCTAAGGCGATTGCAAAGCTTACGGGAGTGGATTCCTATAAGGCTGAGCAACTTCCGGGGCAGAAAGAGGCGGCAATTACTGAGCTTGCAAACCAAGGTAAGGTAGCCATGGTCGGGGATGGCATCAACGACGCCCCTGCCCTTGCCAAGGCTGATGTTGGTATTGCAGTTGGTAGTGCCACCGATGTTGCCAGGGAGACTGCAGATGTGGTTCTCGTCAGGAATAACCTGAAGGATGTCACCAAGTCGTTCCAGCTTTCAAGGGCAACGATGAGGAATATCCACCAGAACCTGTTCTGGGCGTTCTTCTACAACACCCTGGGCATTCCACTTGCAGCTGGTGTTCTTACCATCTTCGGAGGTCCTGGGCTCAGTCCGATGTTTGCAGCATTTGCCATGTCGATGTCCAGTGTCAGTGTGGTGTTGAATGCATTGAGGTTGAATAGGTTTAAGTAGAAACATAGAGATACAGGAACCTTCAGTGTAGAGGGTTCCTGTGCTTTCTTCTACGAAATTTATTCCACCCTTAAAGCAACTCCTCCAACTTCGCTCTTTCTTGCTTCCTGTTACCACCTAGAGATCTCTCTATTTTCTGCTTCCATGTCTTTTCAACAGCAGAAAGGAAAAATGTGTACAGTGGTTCAAGGTCTTCCTGCCTGTCATAGGAGCGTAATCCATCGAAGTACAGTGAACGATCCTCTTCGTAAACGATAAGTGGAGGATGGTCATTACTCATGAGAAAGTAGTTAAGCAGTGTTCGGCCTACTCGTCCGTTCCCATCTGCAAAAGGATGGATATACTCAAAACGTGCATGAAAGTAGGTTGCGGCTTTGAGAAGTATTTCTGGTTGTATCGCTTTTCTTTCTGATAGATCTTGCATCTCTGTCAGCAGGAGAGCAATATCATGAGGCACATCTTCTGGTGATGAACCAACCTCAAGCAACCCTGTAACGTAATCATGTTTCTTGAACTCTCCAGGACGTTCCTCCTTTTCAAGATAACGTCTCTCATCATACGTCCCGGCAGTAAGAATTGCATGAATTTCCTTAACCAGAGCCATAGTAATAGGCTCTTTCCCACATATCTTTGGTAAAAGAAATTCATAACAGGTCTTTTGGTTCTGTTGCTCAAACAGAGTGCGAGGATCACCAGTAAATGAGCTTACCTTGTTATTATGAAATATCTCATGGGTATCATTGTAGGAGATTGCATCATTCTCAATCTTTGCAGAGTGATATGCAAACAAGATCCTAAAGTTATCAAGGTGCTGGTTCAAAGATGCTGGGGTTTGTATTGCAAAGCTTTTCCAGAGAAGAACTGCTTTATCATAGATACGTTCTGATTGCATACGATAAACTCCTTGTGTTGTGCCCAGTATACCATATGCAGATAGCAACACAGTTGGGAAAAGCAATTCCTGGAGACAACTCTAGCACTTATGAAATGTGTTACCTTGACGAAGAGAATTATGAGGTAGCAAACAACGTTCTGACTGGCCAATATACCTACAACGGCGATGTTACGGAGATATTCTATGATATAGTCATCACCTTTGATTACAATGCTAGCACAGATCAAGTATCATTCTCTTGTGAAGGCGAAGGGATTCTAGACGGCAAATCCTTCAGCTTCTATCCTAATCCTGATTTCAACTAAATCTATTGAAAAATGTAATGAGCAGATGCTAGAAGATGGACCTCAACTCATTAGCAAGTTTTTCAATTTATGGAAAATCTTCAAGAATTCTTTAACAGTTCTTGAAGATTTTTTGTTCTCTTTGAATGCCATGTAGCAATACAAATATATTTTGAAATATCTGGTAAGATTCTTTGAACTTTCTGTTTAAGGAATGTGAAGAATCTCATCTTTGTGTGACAATAATTTGAATTTGTAAAGATATTTGAAGATGACTCAAACTTGACGATTTCTGGTTTTGTTTTTATTCCTCCCATTAGAATTAGATCATTCACCAAATAATGCGGAGGAATATGTATCATGAAACGGAACAATCGGATGTTTGGTTTGCTTCTTATCTTCATGGTTGTAGTCATGCCACTCTTTGCTGACTACGAAGGACTTTCAATATCTACCAACTATCCTTCCCTGAATGTCAGCTCCACTGACATGATTACCTTTGACCTTAAAGTGAAGAACTACAACCTTGCTCCCCAGCGAGTCAATCTCTCATTGACAGGGTTACCTTCAGGATGGGAATACCAATTCGTCGGTGGTGGAGGTCTGGTCAATGCTGTCTTTGCTGAACCTGAGTCAACATCAAATGTTCAGCTTTGGGTTATTCCAGAGGCAACGGGTAAAGAAGCCACCTATAACTTCTCTGTACATGCAAAGGGAGAAGAAGATGCATCCTTCACCCTGCCACTTACCATCACCATGGGAAGAAAGCTCCCGCAAAGACTTGCATTGGATACAGAACTTCCAATCATAAAGGGAGATCCCTCTTCTGATTTCACGTTCAATGTTACGTTGAGAAACAACAGTGCAGCCGAAACACTCATTGACCTCTATGCTGATGTTCCCCAAGGTTTCTCTGCATCCTTCAAGGAACAGTATGGGTCGAAGACACTGAATACCCTCTCCCTGAATGCAGGCTCGTCGAAAACCATCCAGGTTACAGTCTCCCCTTCTTCTGGTATCGCAGAGGGTAACTATCCAATAACCATCACTGCTCGATCCTCTGGAGCAGAGGCTTCTGTACCCGTCACCCTAGAGGTACAAGGACAGGCAAAACTTAGCCTCACCGGACAGGGAGGACTGCTCAGCGCAAGCGCTGTTGCAGGGAAGGAAAAAGTCCTGGATCTGGAGCTGGAAAATAGTGGCAGTGCAGAGGCTACCCACATTGAACTCTCCTCCTACACACCCTCCAACTGGACCGTTTCTTATGAGCCATCTGTAGTGGAATCTCTCCCAGCTGGAGAAAAAGTTACTGTGAAAGCCACAGTAAAACCATCGAGTGAAGCACTTACTGGAGACTATAGCCTCACTCTACGGGCAAACAGCAAAAATGCAGGCAATATATCAGAGAAATTCAGGATTACCGTTCGAACTTCTTCCCTGTGGGGCATTGTCTCAGTAGGTATCATAGCAGCAGCAGCCGTACTGTTGGTATTTGCAGTGAAGAAATTCGGACGACGGTAACAGGAGGTTAAACCATGGGCAACGAAATCGTATTGAGCGTTTCCCATCTGTCAAAGCAGTACCGCAAGGGGGTGAAGGCAGTGGATGACTTATCCTTTTCCCTCAAGGAAGGAGAGATCTTTGGTCTCCTTGGGCCTAATGGTTCAGGAAAGACCACCACCATCCTTATGCTGCTGGGACTCCTGGAAAGCACGGAAGGTACAGTGGAAGTACTAGGCCACAACCCATTCCGTACACCGTTGGTGGTAAAGAGACAGGTGGGCTATATGCCGGACGCAATAGGGTTCTATGAATACATGACAGCCTATGAGAACCTTGATTATACTGCCAGGTTCCTTGGTCTGGATGCGAACGAAAGGGAAAAACGTATCAAAGCATCAATTGCCAAGATGCGATTGACTGATCGCATGCATGACAAGGTTAAGACGTACTCCCATGGCATGAAACGAAGACTGGGACTAGCTGAATTGCTGGTAAAGGAACCCAGGATTGCCATTCTGGATGAACCTACCCAAGGGCTCGATCCCCAGTCCATTCGCGAATTCCTCTCCCTGATCACTTCCCTCCGAGACAGCGAAGGGATGACATTCCTACTCTCCAGCCATCAGCTGGATGAGGTCCAGTCTGTCTGTGACAGGGTTGGGCTCTTCTCACGAGGGAAGTTGATCAGTTTTGGTTCAGTGGATGCACTGGGAGAGGAACACTTCGGCAAAGAGGTTCTTATAGACCTGCAGGCAGAGGGCAAGGATGACTTGGAACTTCTTCTGAAAAAGCAAAAGGGAGTAATCGGTGTAGACAGACAAGGAGATAACCATTACCTGGTCACAGCTAGTGAAGACATCCGTCCGATCCTTGCCCAGCAGGTATTCAGTGCAGGATGCAATCTTACGTCTCTTGAGATGAAGAAGCACTCACTGAATGAAATCTATCAGTTGGCGTACAAGGAGGCGAGCAATGAATAAACGTGAGGGTTCTGCATTGACTGGCTTGAAAGTAATTTGGCTGAAAGAGATGCAGGATTATGCAGGAAATATCAGGATGATCATCCTGATGCTCCTAATCATCCTCACAGCCGGAGCAAGCATGTATGTTGCAGCCCAGACACTTCGCTCATTTGTCGGGGAGGACTCGTTCATGCTGCTCAATCTCTTCACGATCAGCCAAGACCCCATTCCATCCTTTCTCTCTTTTATCTCCTTCCTGGTTCCATTGACCGGCATCGCCCTCGGGTTCGATGCAATCAATTCAGAGTTCCAGAATAGGACACTGGGAAGAGTGCTTTCACAACCGATTTACCGGGATGTCTTGCTCTTTGGAAAAGCCTTGGGCGCAGTAAGTGCCATGGCGATCATACTGTTGGCACTCTGGCTGCTGGTTATCGGGTGCGCAATGTTGTTCCTCGGAGTACCACCATCTGGTGAACAGATTGCAAGAGCCTTTGCATTCTACGTGGTCACTCTGCTCTACGCACTCCTGTGGTACTTAGTGGGTATGATGTTCTCCATCATATTCCGCCAGAGTGCTGTATCAGCATTGGTAGCTATTGCCTTGTGGCTCTTCTTCATGATTTTCTGGCCTATGATCTCCCAGCTTCTAGCCTATGCCTTCGGAGGTGGAGACAGCTTCCAGACTGCAAAACTGGAGGTGGTACTGGGAAGAATTTCTCCCTACAGGCTCTACACAGAGTCGGCCTTGGCAATTTTGAATCCCTCAACCAGGTCCTTGGGAGTAGTCCTTTTCAGCCAGTTGCAGGGAGCCATTATGGGAAGTGCCCTACCCTTTGGTCAGAGCATGTTGCTTATATGGCCGCATTTCACTGCTTTCCTGGCAACAATCATTCTGTTGTTTGCTATTGCCTATGTGCTGTTCCAGCGTAAAGAGATTAGGATGTAAATGTATCTGGAGTCGTTATATCAGAAATGGATAACGACTCCACATCAATTCCTATTGGCCATGTTTATTTCAATCGAAAATTGGCATTTGTAACATGGTATCTTTCAATGCTATTTCATTTTATCTATTTCCTTCCCTTGATAAATCACTATTTGCCACTGCACTAATTAAGTATGAAAATTTCGCAACATATGTTCCCAGCCCTTAGGAAGAAGTACGACTCGTAGGAATCTTTTACCATTTGTTCTATTCCATCACCGGTATTTATCTTTATCGGATGTGAAGAAGTAAACCATTCAGGAGCAGGAAGGTCATCTGGAACCATGGAAGCACTGGATCAAGCTCATGGGTCGGGGGAGTTTGATAAGGGCACATCTGTTGTGCTGGCAGTAGATCCTTATGGAGAGGCCAAAACCAGAGATTTTTACGTAGACATGGAGAGAGAATCGACCATCTATCATATTGAGGGATCAGGAACCTTGGAGGGAGTACGATTACTGGGACCTATACCTATACAACTACAGAGAAGAATGAGGGCAGCCTAAGAGAAACAAGCACCGAATCATTGACTCCATTACCCTGGAACAAGAAGGTAATGATGTAACAGTTTCCTGTACTGGAGAAGGACCTCTTGCTGATAAAACATTCCAAGGGGCTCAGAACCTACATACACATCTGCGGACCTTTATGGAGACTGGTTGTTCCTTGATGAGTCATGATGATGATTCTGCAAACAACAGCACAATGGACATCCACAACTACACAACAGGCTATAATGAGTACTCATTCAAAGGAAGCGGGGCACTTGATGGTTTTTCTATCACAGGGGTATATCATTATTCTCGTATCAGCACAGCTCCTGAGACAGTAGAGTCAAGTTGGTTTGAATATGAAGATGAAAAATCAGAATCCCATCATCCGATTGCAATGAATATTTCGTTTACCGGAAGTCAGATGACCATCACTTGCAAGACATCAGAAGGTCCCATGACTGGCCTCACGTTTAGTGGAGGAATCAAGCAACCAACACCGTAAGTTCAATGCTTGGGATTATCCCCTATAGATACACCAACTGCACCGTTTTCCGGTGCAGTTGGCTTTATGAGTAGTACTTCAACGATTCAGAGAGTTCATGAGAAGGCTTTATCGCAGGTCCTTCTTCATGACATCATACTCTTCCTTTGTCAGCTCACCCTTTGCATATCGCTCTTCAACAATACGGAGTGCTTCCCCAGAAGCATTTCTCTTCTTTGAGGTTCTGACAATTGCAATGATGGAGAGCGTCAAGGCAGCAATTACTGCAAGAACAACAAGTCCCATAATCCACATGCCACCATCGTACATACCATAGCCATAGCCTAGGCTATGATGACCGAATCTTCCTGCGTCCCAAAATAACGAATTATACATACACATTCCTCCTAATACCCAAGATCTTTACGTAATTCCAAATAGGTGTCCCTATCAATTTCGCCCTTTGCGTATCGGCGATTAACTACATCCAATGCTGATGGTTCCTGGGGTTTGAACCCAGATTTATCAGACTTAACCATGAAGTAAATAAATACTCCTACCAAAATCAGTAATACTAACATCATATCAACTCCTATACCCCCTGAGGGTATATAAGAAGTATCATCATATAGCATCTATCCGTCAAGGTTACTGCCTATCAATTCACTAGGAGTTCACATAACTTCATGGTTCTTCACATTCATCTTGGCGTATAGTGATACATCTTTTGTCTACTCACTATCTGAATCTGCGATGCCTACTTTTCCTATACTGATACTGTAGAATTCCAAGCTCTTTCTCTTTCTTCCTTCTCTGCCCCATCACTTCTTCCCAACTCATCACTTCACGCTTCAGTAATAAGTAGTGTTCATACCTGTCATGTTCCAACTCCCCTGATTGCAGTGCGCTCTTTACTGCACACCCTATTTCTCCGGTATGACTACAGTCATGGAACCGACAATAAGCGACCAGAGCTGCGATATCAGAATTTTAAAGCTTGCATGATATTCAATATCTTAGCGCAGGTATCCTCAAAGCTAATATTTTTCGCATAATCAAAATTTATCTGATAGTTTGTCCAAAAAGTATGCATCCGGGGGTTATCTCTTACATTGATTACAATAGCTTGATAATCGGTCAGAAGAGGTAGACTACCCCTTTTGGTAGCTGTCCTTTCCAAGGCAGATCTCAGAAGAGAGAGATCACAGTCTCCCCAACGTAAGGAATACAGAATATAAATATCATAGAAATCTCTTGGCCTGGTGTTGGCAATATTCCTAGACAGTATCGTTTCCAACTTCTCAGCCAGAATAGTCTCCAGATTGTATGTCATCATCGAAATGGCGCGATCTTCAAAAAGCAACGGAAATGTATACTCGATTTCTCGCGGTGTAATCCTGTCGTCAGTCGTCACATCAACTGATAGAGGAACTCGTAAAGGAGGATAACTGGCAATCAGGCTGACACGGATGCCTGGGTAATCATCGGTTTCTCGGATATCAGTAACTCGATTGAATGAAAATTTTACATTATCATCTACCCTTATGGCACAGACTTGTTCAAATACGGTCTTGATGGATTCATGATTCAGCGTGAAGCCTTTGATGGTTACATCAAGATCCATGGTGGATCGAGATCCAAGTCCGACCATGACAGCAATCAGAAACCCTCCCTTGATGATAAAATTCTCTCTGTAGCTGGAAAGGGACAACCGCTCCAATAACCGTTCCATCAGATAATTCTGCATGACTATTTGGGCTGGGAGATGCTTTTCGGCTGCCAGATTCTTAATCCGCGCCTTCAACTGCATCGGGTTGCTCGTGATCATAATAGAATCTCCATGTAGGTCTGAATTTTTGTCTTGACCTGAAGCTTTTGTGCATAATCCATGAGGCGGGCAATATCCTTCTCCCGTGAACTGGCATATATCCTCATTGCCTGGCTCACCACCTGTATATCTGCTTTGTGGCGGGTTTGAACCATATCACAGAGAGTACGCTCGATGTTATAGGCTTTGATGGAGTTACCACTTGGAGAAGATAGCGTCATGATTCCCAACTGATATGTTTCCTTGCTGGCCACTTTAGCTACAAGACCTCGCTTGAGGACATTTCCCACATTGTATCCGAAGGGAAATGTCATGGTATACCGTGAAGGAGTCCGGTCGGTCAGTGCATGAAGATACAAAGCGGTCTCATGGGAAAAGATTCCCCTTGAGAATCGCCATTGGAGAATAAAAAACTCATCTTCCCAAGTTTCCGGGAGTGTATACACACCTCGCTCAACTCGAACAAGCAATCCGCTGTGTACCATGGAGGTGAGGCATCGCCTTGGAATGCCTGCCTTGGTCACTTGGGTGCTCGTGATGATCCCCTGCTGTGCTTTTGCCATATGAAGAATCTTTGCATTATCAAGGTTACTTACTAAACCTCTCTGTACTTTCATGCTATTTATATTATACCTTTTTAGCATGTTTGTACATTTATTTCTATAAGAACTTCCTAAATTTGCCCTGATGATTTGAATTAAGAGAATTTATACTGTATAAAGTCTTCCTTGAAATCAAAGCATCAAGGAAGGTCAAACATCTATACTTGTTTTCCCTCTCTCCTTCTGTATTGATAGAGCACCTTCCCCAACGTTTTATCCTTCTTCCTTCTCTGCCCCATCACCTCTTCCCAACTTATCGCTTCACGCTTCAGTAATAGATAATGTTTATACCTGTCCTGTTTCAACTCCCCTGATTGCAGTGCCTCTTTACTGCACACCCTATTTCTCCGGTATGACTACCGTCATGGACCCGACAATGTGACGCAAGAACTGCACTATCAGAGAAACTCTCAGCAATCGCAGAAGCACTGCTGTTCATCCCCACCCCCCTTATACCTGGGGTATCGAGCAGGATAGCTCCAGAGGGTAGCTGATGGAGAGACCTGGAGGTAGTGGTATGCCTTCCCTTTCCATCACCCACGCGTACTTCTTGTGTTTTGGAAATTTCCTTCCCATAGAGCCGATTTACCAATGTCGATTTCCCGGCGCCGCTAAAACCTAAGAGCATATAAGTCTTCCTTGCCCTCAGAGAAAGGAGAAGGTCCTCTATGCCGTTCCCTGAGAGAGAATCGACTTTTTAAGGTATACCCTCAAGGAGGGAAAACGCTCAGAGGCAATGTTCAGCATTCTCAAAGGATCTTCAACCAGGTCAATCTTGGTGAGTACCAACAGGGAGTGATATGATCAGCAGAGAGAATGAAAAGATATCGTTCTATCTTTCGAATAGTAAAGTCGGAGTGACTGTCGATCACCAAAAAATGTGACATCCGCATTACTGGCAACCACCTCTTGACCTCCAGCATGATATCCATCTTCATGTACAAGTGGTTTATGGAATTCGGTAATGCATGAAAGTACTGCTTCAAGCAGGCCCTTCTCAGACTTACAGGAGTTCACAGCACACAAATCCCCTACTACAGGTGCTTGCTGTATCCCAAGGTCAAGAAGATTGTTAAATGCTCCAGATCTTTGAAGCAGGTATGAATGTATTCCATCACTGTCCCAGTAGTAACCTCTGCTTTCTTTGATGATACGTAGAGGTATATACCCAAGCGTACTGAAAGGCACAAAGTTTTGTGCCAATTGTTCGTTCCACCCAAGGAAGCTGGGTTGAGTTGTACTATGTTGTATTTGCATGAGAACCATCCAGGTTTCTAATGATACAAGAAACAGCCTACCGCTGTTTTGGTAGGATTCGCCGGTATGTGTTTATCTTTACTGTTCTCTGGTTTTCAAGATCAACACCGTTACCAGGGTTGCCTTACAATCTCCAGATGGATGGTCTTTATCCTAACTCCATTGTGAAATAATGATATCACTACAATACATCTGCACTTTGATCCTGTTGTTTACAAAGAACCTTTAATGTTTTTATATGCTTCTATGTATGTTTCTACGGTATAGGATCGAAGAATCTCTGCAACAAGGTCGAGGGGAATTTCTTCCAGGGTTTTGAACCTAATACAAGATTTTCCGAGCATGAGCTTCTTACTCTGCTTCTGGAGCTTCACCATTTTCTTGTCATCCATGTAGAGCGGCATGAGGTAGAGGGAGAAGCCATGCTTCTGTACTGAAAGGGCTGCATACCCAATAGGTTGCTTGTTATAGGTATCAGGGAAGGAACGCAGGGGTATTTCATAGCTGATCATTCCCCAGTTCATACTTTCCTGGATTCCCTCTGGAAGATTCTCAAGGATCAATTTCCTGAGTGGTTCAATAACGGAGCGTTGCTCGCTGGTAAGCTCTGAGAGATATGCTTCTACGGTTGTTGCTTCTGATCGCATGGCAGGCTCCTTACATTCTATTGAGATATTGGGCAGATAAAGGAAAAGTGACCCATCATCGATGGGCCACTTTGTAATTAACTTTTCTAGACTCTTTCGATTAGAAGGAGATAGAAACGCTTGGGCTGAGGGTGAAGGTACCATCGATGACATATGCTGCATCGAGAGCATAATTAACACCACCCATTGCATATCCGGCACCAGCTTCGATGGTGTAGGTGGAAGTGTTTGCGATATCAGCGAGGTCAGCCATTTCTGCCTTAAAGCTAGCTGAAAGGCCAAAATCCTGAACTGTTGTGCTGTAGGAAGCCTTAGCAGCAAGCTTGTTCACCTCAGCAGCAGTCATCTGATAAGCAACCCACAGGCCAACACCAGAAACTTCAGCGTTGACGTCAGCGTTCAGCTCGTTGGTCTCAGCATCCAACAGATAAATGTCTTCTACACTAGCTGAAAGAGCGATGTCTTCAAGGCCAACAAGAGAAGCAATATCAGCAGCTGCAGAAACGATAACACCATTAGCATCGTTAGTGAAACCAACAGCAGCATCAACACCATCAATAGGCATGAATTTTGCACTGATAACCATCGGAAGAGCCTTCAGGGAAGGATCAACGGAAGCATATACTTCAACCAAGTCAGAATACTTCACAGTAAGACCAAAGTTGTCTGTTACGGTTGCCATGCTCATTCCACCTGCCCAATCATTGGGGTCTGCAAGAACAGTCGTTGCACTTCCAGAAACATCATCACCAACATGCAATGTAACAGCAAGGTCACCCATGTCGACACCCTGCTCTGCAAGAGCCTTGTCCAGGTAAATCTCTGCGGTAGCTGCTACGGGAATGAACGCATCTTCTAAAAGAACTGCAGTACCATTTGCCAAGCTAACTTTCCAGAAATCACCAGTGAAATCAAGGACAGTTACCAATTCGGCAGTACCCCCAGTTGCACCAGCAGTAGGTGCGGTAAACTCAAAATCATAACCAGCTGAGAACGAACCGCTAACTTCAATAGGGGTAGCAGCAACTAATGTTCCTGCAACCACGAGAACCAGCGCCAGAGTCAATACAAACTTTTTCTTCATGACGTAAATCTCCATTTTTTTGCGTGAGAGTTTATTTGTAACATCAGTATGCTGATGCACTTTGTGAGTACAATGGACATATATTGTGCAAATGGTATATTAATGTGAGGAACAAGTGATGTTGTTTGAGTAAACGTGAAGACATTTGGTGTTTGTGTGTGGTTTGTGTGCACAAAACCCCTTTGTGTGAAATTCAAGAAGGTTACACAGACACTATCATTTCTTTTGTCAACATTATTGCCGTACATAATCGATTTCATTACCATATAAGTATGATATACCTTTTTGCCTCCGACATCCATGGAAGTGCATATGCAATGCATTCACTCCTGAACATCTTTCAAACAACCAAAGCCTCCAAGCTTATTCTTCTTGGGGACCTTCTCTATCATGGCCCTCGGAATGCCTTTCCCTATAAGTATAACCCAAAAGAAGCATACAGGCTACAAAATAGTGTGAAAGAATCGTTAATTTCTGTGCGTGGCAACTGTGATTCCGAAGTAGATCAGATGGTATTGGAGTTCCCAATGCTCTCAGACAGTGCTCTTATGCACCTGGATCAAGTGGGTGACCACATAATCTATCTCCATCATGGGCACAAGGAGCTTCCGCCATTGTCCCCTGGAACCATCGTCATCAGCGGCCATACACATATTCCAGTTGCAGAGAAACGGGAGGAACTGATATTCATCAACCCTGGCTCAGTTGCCCTGCCTAAGGGAGGGTTTCCTGCAAGCTACTGCTTACTGGAAGACAATACCTTTACCATCTATGAGCTGGAGAGCGGCAAGGAGATGATGAGTCTCACCATCTGAGATTTACCACTACCTCCCCTTCTCTTTGGCTGATAGTAGCATCGCCGTTATGAAGATACATGATCTGGGCAGTAATGGGAAGTCCCAAACCACTACCCGAGGTACCGCGGCTGGCATCTCCCTTACTCCAGGGTTCAAAGAAATCCACACCTTCTGGAAGTGTCCCCGTATTGGTGAACATCATGGTATTCTTCCCGATGGACCAGCCAACCGTACCTTCACCTGCCTGCAAGGCATTGGAGAGCATGGCACGAGCTGCATAGCTTAGTAGGTCCTTGTCACCCAGAAGCGAAGCCTCCCCGGCATCGAGATAGATACGATCTCTCTCTTCTTTTGTTAATGAAGAGAACACTTGTTGGATGAAGGAAGGAATATCAATCTCCTCTTTATTCACCTTCATGTCTGGGCTTTGGAGATTGCTATACAGCACTACCTGGGCAATACGAGCTGAAAGTGCATCATTCTCTCTCTTGATTGCCATCAACGTCTTCTCATCGGAGGGGAATACCCCGTCAGCTATCCCATCGAGTAGGAGCTTCATGCTTGCAACCGGGGTATTGAGGTCGTGGGAGATGCTCCTCAGCCAAGCCTGCCGGCTTCGCTTATGCTGGTCAAGATGCTCATCAAGCATCTTGATCGAGTCATTGATCACACGCTGTTCATCAATTGAGGTTTTGGGAAGGTCCACCCCGTTCTCTCCGCTACTCAATTGTTCCAAAGCCCTCTGAATCCCCTGTGTATAGCGCTCACTTCGCTTGGAAATGGAAGCTGCCATCATAAGGGCAATGACAAAGGCAATCGGCATAGCCCAGAAAATCGGGAACAGCAAACCTCTGAACAGGTATCCGGTATTCTTATAGGTAAAGGGAGTAAATGTGAGCACATCCACCAGTGCCAGCACCTCACCGTTGTAGGAGATGACCAAGCTTCCAGCTATATCGGTAGCCTTCACCTGAGGAGGCAGGAGAATCGTATGTTTCTGTGATTCAGCTTGTTGGTTCACTGAAAGCGAGGCAGTATCAGCATCCTTCTCTATATGTACCTCATAGACAGCACTGTGCATCTCGTTTGCTGAGAATCCTTGTTCTGAGATCTGTCGGTGGGTTCGTTGCATTGAGGGCGAACTCATCATCGGCCCCATGCCTTCATACTCATCAGAGTGGGGAACCGGTAGGGATGCCCCACCGCTGGTCATGCCGTAGGCTATGGCTACCGTCCCATCCGGGTTGCGGATGTACAGCCCACTGACCCGGTCATCGGCTGAACGCAACAAGAGCTCCTCTAAGCTCATCAAGGAATAGCTACGCCCATCCAACCCTGCTGAAAGGTTCTCACTCAGAGCGGCAAGATAATCCTGGAAGACAGACTCAGTCCAATTGAGCCGCTGGCGGTGGATACTCACCATGAATACCGTAGCTTGGATTCCCACTACTACGGCAACCACCAATACGAACCCTAGGAAAAGCCTGACAAATTGCCTTCTCATACTTCTGCGCCATCCTTCTCATGCCCAATGAAACGGTACCCATACCCACGGACCGTCTCGATCCATGGACCGTCTCCAAGTTTGGAGCGGATATTCTTGATATGGGTATCGACCACCCGTTCATAGGAATCGACCGCATAGTCGAAACACTCCTCGAGAATTTGGGAACGGGAAACAAGGTGATGTGAGTTTTCGATTAAGTACGCAAGGATTCTCCACTCGGCTGCGGTCAGAATGACCTCCTGACCATCAACCAAGAGTTGATGATCGGTCTCATCAAAACGCATCGAATGGTCGTTGACGTATAAAAAGCCGTCACTCGGACTGAAGCTATTGTTCCGGTACCGCCTGAGTACGGCCTGAACCCTGAGCACCAGCTCCTTGGGACTGAAGGGTTTCGAGATATAATCATCAGCCCCGAGTTCAAACCCAAGGATCCTGTCACTCTCCTCACTACGGGCAGTCATGAAGATGACAGGGCAGTCACACTTCTCCTTGAGTTGCTTCACAAAAGCAAAACCATCACCATCGGGGAGCATGACATCCTGGATAAGCAGAGACGGAACCTGGCTGGCTACAGCCTCCCGAACTGCCCTGAGGGTGGGAAACCCCTTAACTTGATAGCCAGAGAGTTCTAGGTATTGCCGAACGCCCTCACGAATCACCTCATGATCCTCTACTATATATATAAGGTCGTCTTTTTCTGCCATTGGTTATTCCTGCCCTTCGCTTCCCTTACCGGGAAGACTGGAAGTACTCTTACCGGCAAACCGGTAACCATATCCCCTCACTGTCTCAATCCACTGTGGTCCCATGGGGCCCATTTTTGCACGCATATTCTTCACATGGGTGTCCACAATTCTGTCATACGACTCAAAACTGTAGTCAAAACAGTGTTCCAGAATCTGAGAGCGGGTAATGAGGATTCCACTATTGCTTACCAGGTAACTCATAATCCTCCACTCTGCAGCAGTAAGGGGTATCTGCGACCCATCCAAGGTAAAGAGGTGGCTTACCTCGTCGAACTGCAGTACCGACCCTGCCAACACCCAGGTCGAACCTCCTCGGTAGGAGGAAACACTGACATCAATGCGGCGGAACAAGGCATGCACCCTGAGCACCAGTTCCTTGAAGCTGAAAGGCTTGCACACATAATCGTCAGCTCCCAACTCGAAACCAAGGATGCGGTCACTCTCTGCTACCCTGCTTGTCACGAAGATGACCGGGAAAGAATGGGTCTGCTTCAGTTTCTTGATGTAACTGAACCCGTCCCCATCAGGGAATTGCACTTCCAGCAGCATCAAGTCAGGGACCTGACGGCTTATAGCCACCTGCACAGCATGCAAATCCTCAAACACATGCACCTCGTACCCTGAAAGCTCAAGATACTGCTTCACCCCCTCGCGATCCTCATTGATGGGGTCAATCACATAAATCATCTTCATACTGCAACATCACCATACCTTTGCTCGTCTGACAAGCGTTCTTGTGGATTCAACATATATCTCCACATTATCTTCATATTTCGTTTTAATAATATACAAAGTGTGAACTTGGTGTCAAATAAAAACAGCAAGCTACCATATAACCCATCAGTTCTGCACCCGTGTGGGGATATCCGAGCAAAACACATGTCTATTGCACTGGTTTGGCTTCCACGCTACACTTGGCCAATGAAACACAGGTGGAAAACCCTCCTTGGAGACACGCTTATCCTAATTGCCTGCATCCTTGCCCTGGTGGTTATCACCAAACAGACTGCCAGCGGAGGAAGCGGGTACGTACAAATCCAAAGTAGTGAAGCCACCTATCGATACAGCCTTAATGTCGATCGCGAGGTAACGGTACAAGGGCCGCTTGGGGAAACACATGTGGTCATCGAGGATGGACATGCCCACATCGAAGACTCTCCCTGCCCCACCAAGAGCTGCACCTTCCAAAAGCCCATTTCGAGTGCCCGGTCCTGGATCGCGTGCCTGCCAAACCAGGTACTGCTCACCGTCGTAGGCAGTGACAGTGAGAATCAGGAGGTCGATGATGTCGCAAACTGAGAGAAAAATCGCCTTCATCAGCGCCACTACCCTGTTGCTTTCCTCCTTGGAGTACCTTATTCCCAAACCACTCCCCTTCCTAAGACTGGGACTTGCGAACCTCCCCCTCCTTATTATCCTCGATGGTATGGCCTACGGCCCATTTCTCATGGTCCTCTTACTCAAGGCAATAGGCCAAGGAATGGTAAGCGGAACGCTCTTTTCCTATCTATTCCTGATCTCCCTAGCAGGCACTTTGAGCAGCGGTATCGCCATGAAAGGTGCAAAGCACCTCTTTGGGGCCAGGGTTAGCCTTGTAGGATGTTCCCTGCTTGGGGCGTTTGTGAGCAATCTATGCCAACTCCAGGTTGCATCCTGGGTTGCCTACGGCCCATCCATATGGATAGCCGCACCGCTTATGCTTGCCCTTGGAATGGCCACCAGCTTTGCGTTGGGACTGCTCGCTGAGATCTACCTGCAGAGAGGAACAACCGGAAAAGCCCTCACACAAGGAACCCTGTCCCTCGCCATTCCTCCAACTGCTGAGAGGACCCCACACAAACACCTGCTCTTTGCCTCATTGCTTGCCATTGTCGCTATCCTCCTCGCAAGGGGTCTCATCACGCTCGCTGTGATCACCGCTCTGATGTATCTCCTGCAGTGGGTGGCTGGAAGAAAGATCAGAATCATCCCGCCGGTGATGCTCATTTTCTCATTGCTTATGTTGAGTCTGTTTGAACCGAATGGGAAGGTCCTGCTCAGTGTTGGTTCTCTTGCCTTCACTGAAGGCTCTCTCACAATCGCACTCACAAAAGCGCTTCGCCTGCTCTCCCTCCTTGCAGCAAGCCAGAGTCTGAGTGCGAGCAACCCCAAGATAGAAGGCAAGGCAGGAACCCTGCTTGCCCTCACCCTTGCCTATTTCAGTCTGCTCACCCGCTCATTCCGAGCAACCAAAGGTTCAGTTATAGAACGTGTAGACCAGGCACTGCAGGCAACGGCAGAAGGGAATGGTACCGATAAAACACCTCCCACTGTTCATAAAAAACCAATCAACATCACCCTATTCCTATTCATCGTAGCAAGTGTACTTGCTGTTGCACTCATTAGTCGAGTAGTATATTAAGTTCTTTTCAGTAATATTAATCAGCTTTATTAGTATTTTATTTCTAGTATTTTCTTATTTATCTCATGTATATATGCACTAATCTAATATTTAGTGCATTTATTTTCATTATTTTATTCCGTTTATTTTTTTAAATCGTATTGACCTTATTAGATATTTTTTTTATACATTAAAGCCAAGAAAACCCTTACGAGGAGTACATCATGGCTGACAAGAAACAAACCGAGGAGCTTTTTGCAGGACAAAAAGACCTCCAGGACCTCATCGAACGTGTGAAGCGCGCACAAACCAAATTCCAGACCTATTCCCAGGAACAAGTTGATGCCATATTCCGTGCAGCCGCCATTGCAGCAAACGACGAGCGTATCAAGCTCGCAATCATGGCAGTGAAAGAGACCGGCATGGGTATCGTAGAAGACAAGGTGATCAAGAACCACTTTTCTGCAGAATACATCTTCAACAAGTATAAGGATGACAAGACCTGTGGAATCATTGAGGTGGACCAGGCTTTTGGCATCAAGAAAATTGCTGAGCCGAAAGGTGTCATCTGCGGCATCATCCCCACCACCAATCCAACCAGTACTGCAATTTTCAAGAGCCTGATCAGCTTGAAAACCAGGAATGCAATCATCTTCAGTCCCCATCCGAGAGCCAAGGAGTGCACCTGTGAAGCTGCTCGTATCATTCTGGAGGCTGCAGTGAAGGCAGGGGCTCCAGAAGATATCATCGGTTGGATTGATGAACCATCCATTGAGAAGACAGACTACCTGATGAAAAACAAGCTGGTGAATCTCATCCTTGCAACCGGTGGTCCTTCGATGGTCAAGAGCGCCTACTCCTCCGGTATTCCTGCCATTGGTGTCGGACCTGGCAATACCCCAGCCCTTATGGACAAGAGCGCCGATATCAAGATGGCGGTCAGCTCGATTCTCATGAGCAAGACCTTCGACAATGGGGTCGTCTGCGCTAGTGAGCAGGCAGTAATCTGCCACAAGGATATCTACGATGCAGTAAAGCAAGAGTTTACCGACCGTGGTGCACGATTCCTCACCAAGAAAGAGGCCGACATGCTTCGCAATGTAATCCTCGACCCAAAACGGGGAACGGTAAACCCTGCAATCGTTGGACAGAAAGCTTCAAAGGTTGCAGAGATTGCAGGTTTCTCAGTTCCTGAGACTACAAAGGTCCTTATCGGTGAAGTGGAACATGCCGATGCTTCTGAACCCTTTGCCCATGAGAAACTCAGCCCGGTGTTGGCAATGTACAAATGTGATACCTATGGAGAAGGAACCAACATGGCAGCAAAACTGGTTGCCTTGGGTGGTTACGGGCACACCAGTGTCCTCTATATCGATGAGAAAGAGACGGAGAAGGTCGACACCTACAGCAGGACGGTGAAGACCAGTCGTGTCTTGGTGAATATGCCTGCCAGCCAAGGTGCCATTGGAGACATCTACAACTTCCGTCTGGAGCCTTCCCTCACCCTTGGCTGTGGTTCCTGGGGCAACAACTCGATCAGTGAGAATGTAGGACCCAAACACCTGTTGAACATCAAGACAGAAGCTGCCAGGAGGGAAAACATGCTCTGGTTCAAACTGCCCCCTAAGACGTACTTCAAGTATGGTTGTCTTCCCGTTGCTCTTGGCGAGCTGAAGGGTAAGAAGCGTGCATTCATCATCACCGACTCCTTCCTGTTCACCAGCGGTATGGTGGACAAGATCACAGACACACTTGATGCTATGGGTATCGAGTGCGAGACGTTCCACCAGGTAAAACCTGATCCAACACTCGATACCATCAGCGAGGGGATGAAGTTGGTTGGTGCCTTCAAACCCGATGTACTCATCGGTCTTGGTGGAGGATCTCCAATGGATGCTGCAAAGATCATGTGGTTGCTCTATGAGCACCCAGAGGTGCAGTTCGATGGGCTTGCTTTGCGGTTCATGGATATCCAGAAGCGAATCTATGCCTTCCCAAACATGGGAAAGAAAGCTGAGCTTGTATGTGTACCTACCACCAGTGGTACCGGCAGTGAGGTCACTCCATTTGCCATCATCACCGATGAGAAAAGTGGCATGAAGTACGCAATAGCAGACTATGCGCTCACCCCGACCATGGCTATCGTGGACAGTGAGCTTGCGATGGGAATGCCCAAAGCTCTGACCGCCAGCTGTGGAATCGATGTATTGACCCATGCACTGGAAGCACTTGCATCGAGCATGTCCACCGACTACACCAACGGCTTGAGCTTAGAAGCTGCCCGTGTCATCTTCAAGTACCTGCCGAAGACATATCGGGATGGAACTGACAAGAAAGCACGCGAGAAAGTCCACAATGCCTCAACCATAGCGGGAATGGCCTTCAGCAATGCATTTCTGGGTGTCTGTCACTCGATGGCGCACAAGCTCGGTGCCCAGTTCCATATTCCTCATGGCATGGCGAACGCACTGCTACTTTGCAACGTCATTCGTTACAATGCGACAGACAACCCAACCAAACAAGCTTCCTTCCCGCAGTATGAATATCCCTCGGCTGTAAGCAGGTATGCAAGGGCTGCAGACTACATTGCCATGGTGGTCAATGAACAGGAGAATACTCCCTACATCAAGACCAGTGCAAATGACAGCCAAGACAAGAAGGTCGATGCGCTGGTTGCAGGGATTGAGAAACTGAAAAAGGAACTTGATATTCCTTCCTCCATCAAGGAGTGGGGAATCAAGGAAGAGGACTTCCTTGCTGTGGTTGACGAACTTGCTGTGAAAGCATTCGACGACCAGTGCACGGGAACCAACCCTCGCTACCCCCTGATCAGCGAGATCAAGCAACTCTACCTGGACTGCTTCTACGGAAGAGCGTACCAGGAAGCATAAGGGCAAGTGATCATTCACAAGAGAGGACTCCGTTTCAACAGTGTCCTCTCTTCTTCATTCTTCCAAGATCCGGTGGTTGTGGAACTTGGAATCCACACACTTTACGTATCAGGAGCAACCATGGATTATCACCTCCACCTTCCACGCCTGTTTCTCCGTATCGTTTCACTCATCGCAGTAAACACTATCTCTCCCAAACCCATCAGGTACTTCTACCACAAATGGCCACGTACCTTTGCAATCGAATTGCTGGTCGTCCAGTCTCACAAACGACTTGGCGGGAAACCAATCCACGAGAAAGTCTTCTATACAAGAAATGACTCTTGTATTACCATGCTCGCATGTTTGAATGCAAACTCATCTGCACCGATATAGACGGCACCCTGCTTGATCCCAACCACCAGATCAGCGCCCGAACCAGGGAAGCCCTTCGCCATGCTAGGCGAAGGGGCATCATTGTTGCGCTGGTCAGCGGCAGAATTGCAGGGAGTCTTACCCTAATTCAGCAAGAACTGGGAATCACCGGACCTCTGGGCTGTTTCAACGGTTCCCTTGTGCTCGACGAGGAGGGGAAAGAACTGGAAGCACATCCCATCAGCAAGGAGCAGTGCACCAATATACTCTCCTACCTTGCACAGACTGAGCTGGAGTACTTCGTCTTCACCAATGAGAGTTGGTATATGAATGAGAAGAACGCTTGGTATGATGTGGAGGTGACAGCTTCTCACACACAAGGACGCATTGCAACACTGAATAGTCTCTGTGACTCCCTCAGTGAGGGAGAGAGACCATTCAAGGTATTGGCAATGCACAATGACAGCCAGTACATGAGAGAACAAGAAAAGCAACTGCAGAAACGGATTGGAAGCTCACTGAACATTTTCAGCTCTTCCCCCCGCTATATAGAAATACTAGCAAGAGGTGTGGACAAAGGACATGCGGTTCGCTCCCTCTGTGAATTCTATGGGGTGAACCCAGGGAGCGTCATGGCAGTGGGAGACTACTACAATGATATCGGAATGTTCCGTGCAGTGGGATATGCAGTGGCTATGGGCAATGCTCCCCAAGCAGTACAAGCACATGCACATGCATGTACCGCCAGCAACAGTGAAGACGGTTTAGCCCTCGCCATCGAGGCTGTCCTATGAAACGGCTCCTCTCCCTCTATAGAGGGTTGCCCCAGCCAATCTATGTACTCTTCTTTGCAACGGTCATCAACGCAATAGGCATATTCATCTATCCGTTTTTAACGCTCTATCTTACCAAGCGCTTGGGTTACACCCCACTGCAAGCGGGAACGTTCATGACCATAGCCTCAATACTTTACGTACCTGGCTCGTTCATTGGCAGCAAATTGGCTGACACCATCGGGCGCAAGCCGGTGCTTGTCATATTTCAATTACTGATGGATTTTTGCTTCATTCTAGCAGGCTTCTTTGAAGGCGAAGCATTTGTTCCCTACTTCATCCTGCTGGGCTTGTTTTTCGATGGAGCGGTCGACCCAGCCCGGGAAGCCTTGAAAACCGATGTGACCAACATCGAGAACCGCCAGGTCTCATTCAGTCTCATCTACCTTGGACACAATGTCGGATACTCCATAGGACCGGTCATCGCGGGGTATCTCTTCTACACAGCACCACAGTGGCTGTTCTACGGAAATGCAGCTGCCGGTATTCTCTCAGTTCTGCTCGTCATACTCAAAGTAAAGGAAAGCAAGCCATCCAAGGAACTGATCGAAGAGAGCAAGGGATGGGTAACGACGGAGAAAGGAGAAGAGGGCGGTCTCTTCAAGGCCCTGCTCACCCGTCCAAGGCTTCTGCTCTTTGCACTTTCTGTCACCTTCTTCAGCTTCGCCTATAGCCAGACATTGTTTGCACTCCCCCTGCTCACCACCAACTTGTTCGGACAAGCAGGGGCACCTCTGTATGGGAGGATGATGGCGATCAACGGGATTGTGGTGGTCTTATGCAGCCCGATCATCGTGAGCTTGCTTAGACGATTTCACCCACTTGCTAATTCTACGCTCAGTGGTATTTTCTATGCGATTGGGTTCGGCCTCTTTGCCTTTGCCACCACCCCATTCGCTTTTATGGCACTGACGGTAATCTACACATTGGGTGAGATTATATCAGCAACCAACGACAACTTCTACGTGGCAAACAACACCCCGATCAGTCATCGTTCCCGTTTCTCTGCAATCCTGCCCATCATCATGGGAACCGGACATGCAATAGCCCCCATTACCGGGGGCATGATCATTGAATCGTACTCCATGAACCTGCTTTGGATTACCACTGCTCTGGCTGCCCTAATTGGGGCAACCGGAGTATTCCTAATCTACCTGAGGGAAAAACAAGAACAAAAGTAGTTTCCTACAGCTTTTCCAGCAGTGTCGTTACTGCATCAGAGGGGAAATCCTCATCCTTCTCATGCTCACTGAGCAGGCTGCGCAACCATGAGCGTACAACCTCACTCTGTGGCAGAATATACCCCGCTTCTCGATAGCAGTCCTCGGCAAGAATGTGATTGCTCGTTGCAACCGCATCCATAAGTTGCCTGAAAACAGGATCATCGCTTGCTTCTGCAAGGCTTCTGGCCAGACGTTCTTGGTCTGCTTTGCTATTTGCGAGAGCAAGCAAGCTCTTTCGCACTGCTTCACTCTTCTCCTGCGGAACAGGGTAGGTGGCAGGAACCAAGTAGATGGCATGACTGGGGCAGGCATCCACACAAAGGCGGCAACCGTCCAGGCATTTCGTGAAATCTATCTGTCCATTTTCGGTATCGGTCGCGCCAGTAGGACAGACAAAGAGGCAGACACAGTCTTTCGTACAGAGGGAAATAGTTCTTGCGGCATGCATCAGACGGCCTCCTTCTGGATGGGGTGGATCTTGAAGCTGGGCACTTTGCAGATCGGGCAGACGGAAGGTGGGGTATCCCCTACATACACAAACCCACAAATCTCGCATACCCACACATTGGTGTTTTCGAGCAGTGCACTGCCCTGCTTTTCATATCGCATCATAAGCGCTTGCAGTAGTTTGGAAGCTTTCTCTCCCCAAACCAAAGCCCGTTTGGCTCCTCTGTCATTGGCATCTTCAGCTGCCTTGCTTGCGTCTTTGAATCCCTCGGACAAATCCTTGTTTATTGCATCAAGCAGGGCATTGTAATCACAGTCTGCCTTGGTTGTTCTCTGCTTATCATAATAGGAAGCAAGTACAGCAAACAGTGCAGCTTCCTCACTCCTGAGCTGCTTGGTACATGCCTTTTGCAAATTGGAACAGAGAGCTCCAAGTTCCTCGGCCGACAGCTGTCTCATATCGTCTTCTTCCATGTACGACCTCCTCCTTTGTTCATCGCTCATAGTGTAGCATATCATACCGAATTTTTCGAAATATTCTCAGCCTGCTTCCAATAAGTGGTTTTACGGGATAATATCTGAAGCTACAAGAATCTAGACACATGTATGCATTTCGTATGTATGGTGCGAAGTCCAAGAATCTAAAAAAGATTCGTTACTAAATGACGATATATGAGAATACAAAGTTCTGTAAAAGTCATACTTCCAGTATGAAAAACAGAGAAATTGGACAAGCAATAAAGGAACTTAGACTACAGAAAAACATGACACAAGAAGAACTCATAGAGAAAGCTGACCTCTCTCGAAGCCAGCTCTATTACATTGAATCGGGGAGACGGACACCCCGTCTTCCAACCATTTACAGTATTTGTGCAGCACTCGAGCTTACATTCCTCGAGTTCGTACACTATCTCTATCGTTACTCCCCTACTTCTTCCACACCAAGCATCTCATCGATAGATGCACCTGGGGCAACCATCGGGTAGACCTTGTCATCGACAGGTATCTCACAATCAATGACGACAGCCTGTCCTAGGTCCAGCGCAGCCCGGAGAATCGGCTTCGGGTCATCAGTCTTGCTGATGCGCATCCCTTTTACCCCATAGGCTTCAGCCAGCTTCATCCAATCGATGGGGGTATCGAGGTTGGTTTCACTGTAGCGACGATCGAAGAAGAGTGTCTGCCACTGGCGTACCATGCCCAAAGTCTGGTTGTTCATCAAGAGAATGATAACCGGAAGCTTATACCGTGCAATGGTAGCCAGCTCATTGCAGTTCATCCTGAAACTGCCGTCCCCAGCAATATTGACTACACGGGCATCAGGATGGGCAACCTGCGCACCGATGGCGGCACCGGTGCCGTACCCCATAGTACCCAAGCCACCACTGGTAAGGAAGTGGCCAGGCTGGAGGTGCTTGAGGAATTGGGCCGCCCACATCTGGTGTTGACCAACCTCAGTCACCGCAAAGAACCCTTCAGGAAGAACGCTCTGCAGTGCTTTCAGAATTTCCTTGGAACGGGCACTTTCGCTGTCCACCCTGATCGGATAGCGCTTCTTGTACTCAGCAACCTGTTCCATCCACTCGGTATGTTCCATAGGCTTTGCGATACGATGGTTCAATTCAGTAAGCACCACCTTCAAGTCACCGATTACATGACAGTAGGTTTTAATATTCTTGTCAATCTCAGCCGGATCCACATCAATATGGATAATCTTTGCATTCTTGGCAAAGGCGCTGGCTTTGCTGACCACTCGATCACTGAACCGTGCACCAATTACCACCAGAAGGTCACAGGCAGAAACGCTCATATTTGAGACTTTTGTCCCATGCATGCCAACCAAACCAGTAAAGCGGGGACTGAGGGAACTCACAGCTCCGACCCCCATCAGTGAGGTACAAGCCGGGCTGTCGATGTTTTCCAGGAATTGGGAGAGTTCATCACTTGCCTTCGCCCTGATCACACCACCACCGATGTAGCACATCGGACGCTGTGCATGTTTGATCAACTGCAAAGCCTGTTCCATGCTCTTCTCACTCAGTCGCTCGGTGCGAGGCTTCAAGACCTCAGGCGATTGTGGAGAGAAGTCCGCAGTATAGACCGTCACATCCTTGGGTACATCGATCAAGACAGGACCAGGTCTGCCCTCCTGGGCAATCTTGAAAGCGGTGCGAACCGTTTCAGCTAGGTCACCTACGTCCTTGACAATGAAGTTGTGTTTGGTAATCGGCATGGTAATTCCGGTAATATCCACTTCCTGGAAACTGTCCTTACCCAACAATGGTACTGCCACGTTCCCGGTGAATGCAACGATAGGGACACTATCCATGTAGGCAGTGGCAATACCGGTTACCAGGTTTGTCGCCCCTGGGCCACTGGTAGCTATACATACCCCGACCTTCCCGGTACTGCGGGCATACCCATCTGCAGCATGGCTAGCACCCTGCTCGTGGCTGGTGAGGATATGGCGGATTCTGTTTTGATTCTGGTACAAGGCGTCATAGAGGGGCAGTACTGCCCCACCGGGAAAGCCGAAAACGGTGTCCACTCCTTGTTCTATCAGACATTCTATAATTATTTGTGCTCCAGTCATCTGCATGATTGATTCTCCTCTTTGTGTATCATTTCTTGAAGACAGCTCCGGTGGCCGCACTGGTTACCTGCTTGGCGTAGCGAGCCAAATACCCCGTGGTAATTGGCGGCTCCTTGCAGACCCACTGCTTTTTACGTTCAGCAAGTGTCTTCTCATCGACCAACAAACTGAGCGTGCCATTTGGAATATCAATGCTAATCATATCACCTTCCTGGACCAGGGAAATCGGTCCACCCTCAGCAGCCTCAGGGCTGACATGACCGATGGAAGCGCCACGGGTAGCACCGCTGAAGCGGCCATCGGTGATCAAGGCAACATCCTTGTCCAGGTTCATACCGGCGATGGCACTGGTGGGACTGAGCATCTCACGCATACCAGGACCTCCCTTTGGCCCCTCATAGCGGATGACGATAACATCCCCTGCCTTGATCTTTCCCCCAAAAATAGCTTTTATGGTCTCCTCTTCGCTGTCAAAGACTCTTGCAGGTCCATTATGCACCAACATACGCTTGTCAACTGCACTCTGTTTGACCACAGCCCCGTCTGGAGCAAGGTTTCCCCGGAGCACGGCAATTCCCCCGGTCTTGCTGAACGGGTTGTCAATCGGTCGTATTACCTCATGGTTGTAGATTGGTGCTTC
Organism: Sphaerochaeta halotolerans; assembly: GCF_003429665.1. Taxonomy (GTDB): domain Bacteria; phylum Spirochaetota; class Spirochaetia; order Sphaerochaetales; family Sphaerochaetaceae; genus Sphaerochaeta; species Sphaerochaeta halotolerans. Next base: position 199,436 of record NZ_QUWK01000006.1, read on the forward strand.
GCTATAGAGTTCACCAATGGTCTTTGCACTCACCGTTGGCAGGTCTGCATTGAGCAACCCAGCCTCTCCCAGAACACGCATCACCGCAAGCACACCACCAGCTTCAAAGAGATCTTCAATATGGTCAGAACCAACTGGGGCAAGGTGACAGAGATTGGGAACTTTTGCAGCAATATCATTTGCCATGAAAATATCCAGATCGATCCCAGCCTCATGTGCTATCGCCGGTAGATGGAGCATGGTATTGGTGCTGCATCCCAAGGCCATATCTACGGCCATTGCATTGGCGAATGCCTCCTTGGTCATGATATCCAGGGGACGGATATTCTTTTTCAACAAATCCATGATCTGGTATCCAGCTTCCTTTGCAAGCCGGTCACGGGCACTGTAGACAGCCGGGATGGTCCCATTGCCAGGAAGTCCCATACCAATGGCCTCGGTCAGGCAGTTCATGCTGTTGGCGGTGAACATGCCGCTACATGAACCACAGGTTGGGCAGGCATTATTCTCATAGGAGAGCAACTCCTCCTCACTGATAAGGCCAGCGGCAAGGCTCCCAACCTTTTCAAACATCACCGAAAGGCTCGTCTTGCGGGAACTGTCCCCAGGAATCTTTCCTGCAAGCATCGGCCCACCGGAAACGAAAATGGAAGGGATATTGAGTCTGGCGGCAGCCATCAACATACCCGGTACAATCTTGTCACAGTTGGGTACGAAAACCAGAGCATCGAAAGGATGGGCTGTAGCCATAATCTCAATGGAGTCAGCAATGACTTCACGACTTGCCAGAGAATATTTCATCCCGGTATGCCCCATAGCAATCCCATCACACACCCCGATCACAGGGAACGATACCGGGTTTCCCCCAGCATGCCGTACCCCGCTCTTTACAGCGTTGACAATCCTGTCAAGGTGAATATGTCCTGGGATAATCTCATTGGCCCCATTCACGACGCCGATGATAGGCATGTGAATCTCACGGTCAGTCCATCCCAGTGCCTTCATCAGCGACCGGTGGGGGGAACGATCGGCTCCCTCGGTCATCTGTGCTGAACGTCTCTTGCTTTCGTCCATATGATCCTCCTCCCTTTACAGGGCACGTGCTATCAAGCTGCCCATCTCACTCGTACCGACCTTTTTCATTCCATCGGTGTAAATATCTGCTGTACGGTACCCATCGTCCAACACGGAATTGACTGCTCTCTCTATTGCATCAGCCTCTTCACTCAGGGAGAAGCTGTAGCGCAACATCATTGCTACTGAGAGGATTGTTGCAATCGGGTTGGCAAGGTCCTTGCCTGCAATGTCAGGAGCACTTCCATGTATAGGCTCGTACATCCCAAATCCATCCTCAGCCAGGGAAGCGGATGGCAGCATCCCGATGGAACCGGTGATCTGGCTTGCCTCATCACTGAGGATATCACCAAACATGTTTGAGGTTACCACCACATCGAACTGCCTTGGATTACGTACCAACTGCATTGCTGCATTATCGACATACATATGGCTCACCTCCACATCAGGATAATCGCTTTGGACTCGCTGTACCACCTCTCTCCAGAGCTGGCTGGAGTTCAGGATGTTCGCCTTATCCACACTGCACAAGCGTCTTGACCGCTTCTGGGCAATCTCGAATCCCTTTCGTACGATCCGCTCAATCTCAGCTACCGTATATGCCATAGTATCATAGGCACGGTCCTCTGTGCGACCACGCTCGCCAAAGTAGATACCCCCGGTGAGTTCACGAACCACCATGATGTCCAGTCCGTCACCGATAATTTCCTTCTTCAGTGGACAGGCATCAGAGAGTTGCTTGTAGAGGATGGCAGGGCGAAGGTTGCAGAACAATCCCATGCCGCCACGAAGTCCAAGCAGAGCTTTCTCCGGTCTCAGGTGGGAAGGCAGCGTGTCCCATTTTGGTCCGCCAACCGCTCCCAAGAGCACACCATCACTCTGCTTGCATCCGTCTAAGGTAGCCTCCGGAAGGGGAATCCCAACACTGTCGAGGGCCACACCACCGGCGGCATAGCTGCTGGTGGTGAACTCATGGGAGAATTTCTCAGCAACCGCAGAAAGGACCTTCACGCCCTCTCTCACAATATCTGGACCGATGCCATCACCGGGGACTAGTGCTATATGCTTCTTCATGCCTTGCCTCCCCCTTTTGCAATGTAGCCTGCAAGTCCGCCGCTTGCAATGAGGTCCTGCATGAAGGGAGGAAATGGTTCACTCTGGAACACCTTCCCACTGGTTTCATTGGTAATTGTGCCGGTTGTAAAATCCACGCTGACCACATCTCCGGCCTTGATTCCATCACACGCCTCGGGACACTCCAAAATTGGAAGCCCGATGTTGATGGCATTACGGTAGAAAATCCTGGCAAAGGTTCTTGCAATAACGCAACTGATCCCGCTCTCCTTGATGGCAATGGGAGCGTGTTCACGGCTGCTTCCACAGCCAAAGTTCTTGTCGGCAACTATGATATCACCCTGCTTCACCTGCTTGATGAAATCTTGGTCGATATCCTCCATGCAGTGGGAGGCCAACTCCTTATGATTGGAGGTATTCAAGTACCTCGCTGGAATAATGACGTCGGTATCGACGTTGTCCCCATATCTGAAAACCGTTCCTTTGGCTTGCATCTTACTCCTCCATAACCTTTGCAGGATCGGCGATGTATCCTGCTATCGCACTTGCAGCGGCAACCGCCGGACTGGCAAGATAGACTTCACTCTTCACATGACCCATTCTTCCCACAAAGTTACGGTTGGTGGTACTTACCGCACGTTCCCCTTCAGCGAGGATTCCCATATGACCGCCAAGGCAGGGTCCACAGGTGGGGGTGGAAACAGCGCAACCGCTGTCGATGAAGATATCAAAGAGCCCTTCATGCATTGCCTGCTTCCAGATTTCCTGCGTGGCAGGGAAAATCAGGGTACGCACATGCTTCGCAATCTTCTTGCCCTTGAGAATGGCGGCGGCTTGTCTCAGGTCACTGATGTGGCCGTTGGTGCAGCTACCGATGACAACCTGGTCAATTCGTACCTCTCCAACCTCATCGATGGTTCTGGTATTGGACGGGAGGTGGGGGAAGCTGACCGTACTCTTCACGGCACTGAGGTCAATATTGATTACCTGTTCATACTCTGCATCACTGTCTGCTTCATACAGGACAGGATCCTTTGGACAGTGCTCCTTCAAATATTCCAGGGTCACCTCGTCAACGGGGAAAATCCCGTTCTTGGCTCCAGCCTCGATAGCCATGTTGGCGATGGTGAAACGGTCATCAATGGTGAGGTTTTTCACCCCTTCCCCACTGAACTCCATGCTCTGGTAGAGCGCACCATCCACCCCAATCATCCCTATGATGTGGAGAATCAGATCCTTACCGCTCACATGGGGGGCAAATGAACCGGTAAGGTTGAACTTGATTGCGGTCGGGACCTTGAACCAAGCCTGACCGGTAGCCATACCGCAAGCCATGTCTGTGGATCCCACGCCGGTGGAAAAAGCGCCCAAAGCACCATAGGTACAGGTATGGCTATCGGCTCCGATAATCAAATCCCCGGCCCCTACCAATCCTTTTTCTGGAAGCAAGGCATGTTCTATGCCCATCTGGCCTACATCAAAGTAGTTGGTAATCTCATGATCACGTGCAAAACAGCGGAGTGCCTTGCACTGCTCGGCTGCCTTGATATCTTTGTTCGGGGAGAAGTGGTCGGGAACGAGCGCAACCTTATCCTTGTTGAATACCGTCTCCTTGCCGAATTTTCCAAATTCGTTGATGGCAACTGGAGCTGTAATGTCGTTACCCAGCACCATATCCAGGTCCGCCATGATCAACTGTCCAGCGCGTACGCTCTCCAGTTTGGCGTGGTGGGCCAGGATCTTCTGTGTCATTGTCATACCCATGGGGTTTCTCCTTCCTTTCATTCAACCGAGGGCTCTATCCCCTCGGCAATTAATTTATACTCGATACTATCACTCAAGGCAAACCAGCTGGCCTCAATGATGTCCCTGCTGACCCCAATAGTAGTCCATGTCTCGTTTCCATCGGTGGACTCGATGAGAACCCTGACCTTGCTGGCAGTCGCCCCTGCAGAGTCCAAGACCCGCACCTTGTAGTCGGTCAGGTGCACCCGCTTGAGGGTGGGATAGAACTGCTCGAGGACCTTCCTCAGTGCTTGGTCCAAGGCATTGACCGGTCCTTCCCCTTCCGCAGCGGTAATGGCACTCTCTCCCCCTACCTTTACCTTGACCACCGCAGCATGTGTTGCATCACTGAGTGGATCGGCATACGGGCTGCTGCCAATAGTCTGGTAGTGCACCAGTGAGAAATAGGGTTTATACATCTTTAGATGCCGTCTGATCACCAGGTCGAAACTGCTTTCAGCACCCTCGAACTGGTACCCCTCCGCTTCCAGTTGCTTAAGCTCATCCATCAAGCTTACCGTTACCGGATCATCCTTATCCAAATCGGGAACCACCCGGGCGATTCTCTTGAGCATCAAGGCACGGCCAGCTACTTCACTCATCAAAAGCCTGCGTTCATTGCCGACCTGTGCGGGATCAATATGCTCGAAGGAACGAGGAATCTTCTGCACCCCGTCGATATGCATGCCACCCTTATGGGCAAAGGCACTCTTTCCGATGAAGGGGGTCCCTCCAGTAATGCGGACATTTGCAATCTCAGCAACCTGCCGGCTGGTTGCCGTCAACTGCTCAAGGCTCTCTCCACAGAGACAATCCACAGCGAGTTTGGTCCCAAGAATTCCTGCCACGGTTGCAAGGTTTGCATTACCACACCGTTCGCCGAATCCGAGGAGTGTTCCCTGTACTTGGATAGCACCAGCTTCAACTGCAGCAATCGAGCTAGCCACTCCACAGCCGATGTCATCATGGGCATGGATTCCTATTGGAATACCAGGAAAAGCCTTTATTGTCTCAGCTGTGATACGCGCCACTTCACTGGGAAGCAACCCACCGCGGGTCTCACAGAGCACCAGGGTGGAGGCTCCTCCATCGAGCGCTGCCTGCAAGGTTGCTTTCGCATACTCACTGTCATCAAGATATCCATCAAAGTAGTGCTCAGCATCAAAGAACACTTCGCTTCCGCTCTCTGTAATGAACTGTATGCTGTCACGGATCATCGCAAGGTTCTCTTCACGAGTGGTGCGGATGACATCCGTGACATGAAGGCCCCAGCTCTTGCCGAAGATGGACACCACCTTGGTTTTGGCACTGACAAGGTTTTTCAGGTTGGGATCATCGGCTGCCTTGCTTTTCTTTCTCCGCGTAGAACCAAAGGCAACCAGGGTTGCATGGGTAAGGGTAAGCTGTTCAGCGCGGCGGAAGAACTCCAGATCCTTGGGATTCGATCCGGGATTCCCCGCCTCAATGTAAGCAACCCCCAACGTATCCAGGGCCTTTACTACCTTCAGTTTATCCTCAACCGAAAAACTGATCCCTTCTCCTTGGCTCCCATCGCGGAGGGTTGAGTCAAACAGTGCTATTGTATGCATCACCTTGTTCTTTCTCCTTATCTGAGTGGGAACGTAACATGTCGTTCTCGAGATTTGGTGAAGTGGTGGGTCTGAGAGAACCCCCGCCTGAGATCGAGGATGCTTCATCGAGCATCCGGTTCACTGCAGCAAGACAACTGAGGATCGAGGCTTCGATGACGTCGGTGCTCACACCCCGTCCACGGTACATCCCATGTTCGTCGGTAATCTTTACATGAACTTCTCCAAGTGCATCCCGATGTTCGGTGACAGCCTGCAAGCTGTAGTCCTCCAGACTGAAGGGATGACGTATAATCTTTTCCACTGCCCTGAGTGCGGCATACACAGGACCGGTGCCGAGGGCAACTTCCTGATACGTCTTATCCCCCTTCCGCAGAGTGACACAGGCTGTACTGGTCATCAGATTACCACTATTGACCACGAAACGCTCCAGTTCCCAGATGACCGGACTACTCTGTCTGGAAGACTCCACCAAAGCAATGAGATCACGGTCGGTGATGGTTTTCTTGCGGTCGGCGAGGCTCTTGAATTCCCCGAAGAGCGTCTTAATTTCTTCTTTGCCCAGTACGTACCCAAGATCGGCAAGACGTTTCTCGAAGGCATGTTGCCCACTGTGTTTGCCCAGTACAAGACTGGTAGTCATCACCCCTACACTTTCGGGGGTCATAATCTCATAGGTCAGGCTGTTTGCCATCATGCCATGCTGGTGGATGCCACTCTCATGGGCGAAGGCATTAGCCCCAACAATGGCCTTGGAAGGATAGGGCTTGACACCGGTAATCTGGGAGAGCAGGCGACTTGAACGGGAAATCTCCTCGGTTCGGACCCCATAAGAGAATGGATAATCATCATTTCTCGTCCTGATGGCCATCACCAGTTCTTCTATTGCAGCATTGCCAGCCCTCTCCCCGATGCCGCAGACAGTACACTCTGCCTGACGGGCTCCAGCCTTCAGTCCTGCAAGGCTGTTTGCTACTGCCAGACCCAGATCATTGTGACAGTGAACCGCCAGGATGGCCTTATCCACATTGGGAACCTTGTTCATGACGGTGGAAATCATACGGGTCATGTCATCGGGGGTTGCATACCCAACGGTGTCCGGCAGATTGACCACACTTGCCCCTGCCTTGATCACCTCCTCAACAACCTTGCACAGGTAGTCAATGTCGGTTCGGGTTGCATCCTCCAGTGAGAACTCAACATCATCGGTCAGGTTACGGGCGAACTTAACCATGGCAACTGACCGCTTCAGGGCATCTTCCCGGTTCATCTTCAGCTTGAACTTAAGATGGAGGTCGCTGGTTGCCAGGAAGGTGTGAATCCTTGGCCTTTTTGCATGCTTCACTGCTTCCCAAGCAACCTCGATGTCTTTCTCCAAAGCTCTTGAGAGCGAGGCGACGGTGACATCCTTAACCTCTTTGCTGATAGCCTGGACGCTGGCAAAGTCACCGGGCGACGCTATGGCAAACCCGGCTTCTAGGATATCCACACCAAGGGCCTCTAGCTGTAGGGCCATGCGAATTTTCTCATCCAGGTTCATGCTGTAGCCTGGAGCCTGCTCGCCGTCTCTCAGTGTGGTATCAAAGATATAGATTCTGTCCTTTTCCATAGTGTCCTTCCCGGTTATGTAGTATGGTTTTGTTGTGTTACTTCTTCAGCCAGCTCATCAGAGAGCGCAGCTTTTCACCCGTCTTCTCCAAGAGACTCTCCCTCTCAATGCGTTTCTTTGCATTGAAGTAAGGACGTCCCACCTGGTTCTCAAGGAGCCAGTTGCGGGCAAAAGTTCCTTCCTGGATGTCGGTAAGTACCTGCTTCATGGTCTGCTTGGTCTCATCGGTGATGATCTTTGGACCGGTGGTGTAGTCCCCATACTCTGCAGTATCACTGATGGAGTAACGCATGTAGGAGAGTCCACCCTGGTTGATGAGGTCAACAATCAGCTTCATCTCATGGCAGCACTCGAAATAGGCCATCTCGGGCTGATAGCCAGCTTCAACCAAGGTATCGAATCCAGCCTTGATCAAGGCGGTTACACCCCCACAGAGTACAGCCTGTTCGCCAAAGAGGTCGGTCTCGGTCTCTTCCTTGAACGTCGTCTCAAAGATTCCTGCACGACCAGCGCCTAATCCCTTTGCATAGGCAAGTGCAACGTCCTTGGAATCACCACTGGGGTCCTGGTTGATTGCAATCAGGGAAGGAACGCCTTTGCCCTCCTGGAACTGGGTGCGGACCGTGTGGCCGGGTCCCTTGGGGGCAATCATGATGACGTTTACATCAGGGGGAGGGGTAATCTGACCGAAATGGATATTGAATCCGTGTGCGAATGCGAGGTATTTACCCGCTGTCAGATTTTTCTCGATGCTGTCATGGTAAATCTTAGCCTGTCTTTCATCGGGCAACAGCAGCATGATGACCTGAGCCATGGCACTGGCTTCCTCGGCGGTTACAACCTGCAAGCCTGCTTCTTCAGCAACCTTCCAGCTCTTTGAACCCTTGTAGAGACCTACGACAACATCCACCCCACTCTCGTGTAGGTTCAATGCATGTGCATGGCCTTGGCTGCCATATCCGATGATGGCAACTTTTTTGCCGTCTAGAACTGAGAGATCTGCCTGTGAATCATAGTACATTGTGCTCATTATTTCCTATCCTCCATTATGGTTCGCGCCGTTTGGCGCGTTTGTATGCTTATGCTTCGTCCTCGCTGAAACTGATTGAGCTCAGTGCTCTAGCACCCCGCTCAAGGGCTGTGATACCGGTTCTTGCCATCTCCACAATACCGAAGGGGGCCATCAAATCCAGGAATGACTGAATTTTGTCCAGACTTCCGGTTATCTCCAACGTAATGGTTGAGGAGGTGACATCGTTGATCTTTGCCTTGAATATCTCCGCAAGTTCGATGACCTGGGAACGGTCATCATGCTCAGTGGAGACTTTGACCATTACCAACTCTCTCTGCAGGCTCTTTTCCCCTGCCATCTCATAGACACGCTGCACATCATAGAGCTTGCCTACCTGCTTCTTGATCTGTTCAACGACCGGGCGGTCTCCACTGACCACGATGGTGATACGGCTGAATGCCTCATTCTCCGTCTCCCCCACCGAGAGGCTGTCAATGTTGTAACCCCTGCGACTGAACAGGGAAACAACTCGCATGAGTACGCCAGGGTGGTTGTTAACCAGAATTGCCAGTGTGTAACGTTTTTCTTTGGTATTCATCTAAGATTTCACTCCTTCGTATGATATTTGGGTATAAGCGATTGCTCCCCGGTGCTTCGGGGGCTTCCATCCACGGTCCATGCAATCTGCGATTGCAGCCGTGGTCAGAGAATAATTAGGCTTACTACAATAAGAAGGGTAATGAGGGGGAGGAGGGTTGGTAGGAGACGCGTTATGACTAGAAGCAAGGAAGGAACAGAAAAAGAAGTGGTGTTGCACATAGAACTACAGGAGCTTGCATAGCCCTGCGTCTTCCGATTCCTTGCTAATGGGCGGTGCTGTTGCACCTGCATAGTGAACGCGTTCAAGGTACTCTCCTCAAGAACAGCCTAGTATGCTGTTTCTTGTTTGTATCGTTCTTTGAGGATGTTTGTCAACCCTGCTATTCATAAAACAGTATGTTTATGCAGTGACAACTCTCCCACCTACAGGCAGGGAGCTTCTTGGAAAGCATTCCCAAGAACTATTTCTGCTTCTACGATGTCGGGCTTCTTAGGCTCAAAGAGCGGTCGTCCACCATGTTCATCTCCACAGACGTTACTTTCCCGCAGTCCACGGGTACATGCCCAATCCCTCAGGTTCAAGCTGGCGTTCCTGTCACGTTCGACCAGCTTCCCGCAGGATGGGCAAATCCACTCCCTGACAGAGAGGGGTAAATTCCTATATGTTGTTTTACACGTATTGCAAGTCTTCGAGGACGCGTAGAAGCGAGGTGCCAGCACGAAGCTCTTCCCTCTCTCCCTGCACTTCTGCTCCATCCTCATCCGGAAGAATCCAAACGAGGCATCT
>NZ_QUWK01000007.1 GCF_003429665.1 Sphaerochaeta halotolerans
ATCAACAATCATGCTTGTGGCTTTCTCAATCGTATCCTTCCTCTGGTTGGCAATCTTTTCATGAATGCGGGCAACCTGTATCCTGGCCTTCTCCCTGTTCCTGGAGCCTTTGGCTTTCCTGCTTAGATCCCGCTGGAGCCTCGCCAGTTTCTTCTCCGATTCCGCCAGGTGCTTATGGTTCGGGAACTCCATGCCGTTGGAACATACGGCCAGGGTCTTGATGCCAAGGTCGATACCGACTGTGGTTTCCCTCAGTATGGGTTTTTCGACCGGATATGGGACTGCTGTGGTTTCCACCAGAACCTTGGCAAAGTACTTTCCACTTGGTTCCTTGACAATGGTGACCGTCTTGACATCACCTTTGAACCTTCTATGGAATACACAGGGTACCAAACCGACCTTGGGAACATACAGCTCCTGCTTCTGGAAATCAACCTTGCAGTTCTGGGGACATTGGAAACTCTGGCGTCCGCTTCGTTTCTTGAACCTTGGGAAGCCCGCTTCCTTTCTTTGGAAGAAGTTCTTGTAAGCGGTGTCCAGATTCCTCGATGCCATCTGCAGGGCCTGGGAGTTGACCTCGCCAAGCCAGGGGTAGGCTTTCTTGAGAATGCTTTTGATCCTCTTGTTGCATTCGAAGCAGGAGAGAGACTCCTTTCTCCTCTGGTAGGCCTTGATCCTCATATCCAGAAGCTTGTTGTAAACAAAGCGCACACTGCCGAATGTCTTGGCCAGACACTGAATCTGAGACGCTTCGGGATATAGGCGATAGGAATAGGTCTTCAACATTTATTTCTATTGCAACCATATATTATTCGTTTCTATTTTTCAAGAAAACAAATACACAAGTTCACCTGTTCGTATCCTCAACCTCCGCATATGCTCCGCAGTTCGTGGTCAACCAGCTCAAAGGGTCCACTTCCAGAACATTGAGGCAGAGGCGGAGGTGGTTGAGGAGCAGACGCCAACACTCTGGACCCGTTCCTATTACATTGGCAGTGTGGGAGCGGTCTCATCTGATACTGTTAGGAATTTTATTCCCCAACGGAGCGAGAGGAAAGGAATCAGCATGATGGTTCCTCTCCCGAGCGAGTGCCAGGAAAGCAAGGTGAGATACCCCGTCCCTTGGGGCGGAAAAGGAGGCAACGCCTCCTGAGTCCAGGGCTTGCCCTGAGGTATTGATACCTTTCATTGCCAATCAGAAAAACGTATGAGCACTAGCATCTCCCGCCTAAAGTCGGGAGTCTTCTCGTGCTCTTTCTTATAAAAATTCGTTTCCCTTTGCAATATTGCTTCGCTCATTCATTGCCTGTACACTGCTCCCATGAAATGCTCCTGGGGTTCTCACAAGAAGCCGAATCTATTCACCCTCCTCTTCCTCTACTTCCTGATAGTTCTCATAGTACCTCTGGGCCTTTTCTCTGCATACTATGCAATTGCAGGAAATACAAACCAAGAACGGTACCTGATGAGACAAGCGATGAACATGACCACAGGTGATGCAAACATCGTTGCACAAACTCTCGAGTCATATCGTCACAAGGCATACCAACTCTCCACCAACCCACTGGTTGTGGAAATACTGAAGGCCGATAGTCTTGCTTTAGAATCATCGCAAAGCAGGGAACTCTATGAGCTCCTGTTCACCGTCATGCATGGTGATATCTATCTTGCCAGTGCAAATCTTGTCAGCAATAGCGGAAAGGTGAGAGTATCCACCCATGTATTTCCCGAGGTGTACGACCTGCGTTACCATGGGAATGACTGGGATGTGGCCTCCATCATCAACCAGAACAGCCAGGTCTCCCCTACCGCTAGTCTCATCAGCATCCAGGGCCACCGGATAGCAGAAAACGGAAGGCAGGTCGTTGCATCCATTCTCCGCCGCGTCTATGACCAAGAGGGAACAAATCTTGGTTACCTGGTGGTGGATATCTATGCAGAGGCACTCTCTGCCCAGGTGAACAACGACCAGGTGCTCAATGATGTGTTGCTGGTTGACACCAAGTCTTTTTACGCCACCAGCTTGGTTCATCCTGAACAATTTGGATCTTTTGACCGTTTTCCAGCGCTCAACACCCTTGATGGAGATTACACGCCCCGTTCACTCCACTCTGAGAACTCCATCATCGCTGTATCGGCGATAGGGGGAACGGGTTTGCATCTGGTAGGCTCCCTGAGGAGCACTCCATTCTTCCAGAGCATGGAGAACTGGTTTTCGGTATTCATTACCACCATGTTCATCGGTTTACTACTCGCATTGGGACTCTCCTATCTCTTTTCACGCTCCATAGCTCGTCCGATCAAGAGCCTTGCCAGGCGGATGCGTGAGGTGGAACAAGGAAAACTGGAAAGCCGGGAAGTCAGCAGCTCAATCAGCGAGTTCAGCCAGCTGGAACACTCATTCAATGTCATGATCAAACAGATCATCAGTCTCCTCGACCTCACCCGGGAAGAGCAGGCGAAACTCAGCGAAGCCGAGAGAAAGGCTCTTGAAAGTCAGATGAATCCCCATTTTCTCTTCAACACCCTCAATACAGTCAAGGCATTGGCCCGTCTGCACGGGGAGAAGGACATCTACACCATTACCGTCAAATTGGGCAAACTCCTGCGTTCCTCAGTAGACAACAGGGAACGTGAGGCAACACTTGAGCAGAGCATGGCCTTGATTGAGTCCTATCTCACCATCCAGAAACTACGATTCGCTGACAAACTGACCACCAGTCTGTATCTGGACCCCAGCTGCAAAAATACCAAAACACCAAAGCTCATCATCCAGCCATTGGTGGAGAATGCAATCATCCATGGACTGGAGCCAAAGGTAGGGAGTTGGCATCTCAGTGTTCGTGTAGAGAGAAAGGGAGAAAGAATTTTCATTACGGTAAGCGATAATGGAGTTGGATTCCCTCCTGGCAGCCTACCTGAGAACGTCGACGAACTTGCCAACTCACCGCACGTCGGTGTATACAATGTATATAGAAGATTATTCCTAAAATATGGAAGGGAACTGAACTTCTCCCTGAAATCCAGAGAGGGTGAAGGAACCTGGGCAACCATATCATTTCCGGACGAAGAAGCGGTAAAGGAAGAGAAAAAATGAGTTACAGCGTCGTGTTTGTGGAAGACGAGCAAATCGTCCGTGAGGAGATTGCCTCCTCAATTCGATGGGACCTTCTTGGTCTGGAATTGGTGGGGACCGCTTCTGATGGGTTGAGTGGAGAGAACCTGATCAAGGAAAAGGATCCCGACATCGTCATCACTGACATTCGCCTGCCTGCTCAAGATGGATTGACCATGCTCAGCAACTGTCCGGTCAACCATGCCATCATCCTTACCGGACATGCTGACTTCTCCTATATGAAGAGTGCCATACGTCTTGGTGTATTCGATTACCTGCTCAAACCAATCGATGATGAGGAGCTCGAAGAGACGCTCGCATCCTTGGTGAGAAAATTGCAGGAAGAAGATCGTGAATATGAAGAGCTGAAAAAAAAGGAGCACTCGCAAAGTGAGCTTATTCCCCTCCCCAAGCAGGTGGGCAACCATGTTATCAATGCAACCATCGGCTATATCACCAACATGTACTCAGAACCGGTCGGGCTGCAAGAGGCAGCTACCTTCCTCGATCTCTCAGAGAGCCATCTCAGTCGTCTCTTCAAGGAAGTGACAGGATTGAACTTCCTGCAGTACCTGAATGCATACCGGATTAATCAGGCGGCTATCATGATGAAAGATCCCAAGAAAAACATCAGCGAAATCGCTATCAATTGTGGGTTCCCCACCCCAGGCTATTTTGCAAAAATCTTCAAACGCTTTACGGGAAAGACCCCGACCCAGTTCAGGGATGAGATAGATACGCTCTAAAAATCTTGTAAAGTCTCTCATCCTTTTTGCCGGAAGGAAGGTCAGCATAGAGAAAACTTGCAATGCCAAGACTCCTGCTACTTTCAATATTGTCCATTCTGTCATCAATGAAGAACGCTTGTTCTGCCACTACCCCTTCTGATGCAAGTATTGATGTGTAGAACTGGCTTGATGGTTTACTCAATCCCATCTCGTGGGAGGCATACGCTTTGTCAAACAAAGCCAAGGCACCCATTTCCTCAAGAACGTTCCAATGACTTTGGATGGTGTTGCTAGCACATACCACGCGGTGGCCTTTTGCACGCAGTGCTCCAATCAAGGTAACAATCGGTTCGTTGAATACAGGCTTGAATGCCTCTGCAAACGGGTTGCCAAGAACAGAGACTCCAAAGACATGGGTGATGTGCTGCCAGTACTGTGCTTCAGATACGAGGCCTTCCATCAAGGGGAAAACGTAGTGCCGATAATCGGCAATGAGTGCTTCCTTCTCTATTCCCAAAAGGCCTGAAATCTTCCCAAGCATCGAGATATTGTTCACCACCACATTGCCAATATCAAACATAAAAAGCTTGTGCTTGCTACTGAGCACAGGGTTACAGCTTGCAAACTGAGCTTCAGTACGCTTTGCTTCCAGGCATCCTTCCCTCTCCAAGTTCTTCCTGGCGTCCTCCCGAGCAGCTTCAGACATGCTCACGAGTAGGTACTGGGAAAAGGAATCCTCAGGTGGAGTGGTGACCAGATATGGCTTAAAACGTTCCAATACCGGAAAATCTGCATCATCCTCTTTCAGAAAATCGTACATGATCATCCCTTCCTCGATTCATATATTGCCGCTCCCCCAATGAAGTACTTGGTCAAAGACATGAACAGTATGAACATAGGGATGGATGCAAGCAAGGCAGCCGCCATCATGGCTCCCTCATCCGTGTTTCGTTCAAGTGCAAACGTGCTGATGTACTGCGGAATTGTCTTCATCTCTTTGGTTTGGCTTACCAAGAGCGGCCAGAGCAGGTTGTCCCACTGACTGCGGAAGGAGAGGATGGAGAGCGTTGCAATGACCGGCATGCAGTTGGGAAGCACAATTCTCCAGTAGATGCCAAACTCTCCCATCCCATCGACACGTGCCGCATCAAGGAATTCAGTGGGGAATGTTGTGAGGTACTGGCGCATCTGGAATACACCAAAGGCACTGACGAGAAAGGGAAGAATCAAGCCGGTGTAGGTATTCTGTATCCTGAGCATCATGACAACCATGTAGAGGGGGATCATGATGGCCTCAAAGGGAATCATCATGGTAGCCATAATCATGATGAAGATGGTGTTTCGTCCACGGAAACGGAACTTTGCCAAGCCATACCCGGTGAGACTTGCAATCAAGACTGTGGTAATGGCAACCGTACTACTTACAAAGAGCGAGTTGGAGAGATTACGGACAAAGATGTAGCTCTGGTCGTTCCCTGCGACTGCCTTGATGAAGTTCTCTCTATTGAATGATTCGGGAATCCATGAGAACGGCATACGCATAATCTGGTTCCGTTCCATCATGGATGCGCTGATCATGAAGATGATCGGGGTCATGGTGAACAGGAGCATCACTGCCAAAACAATCCAGATGACTATGTTGGTAACGTTAATTTTCTTGGATATCTGCATCGTTTAATACTCCACCTGTTCACTATTGGTCGTTTTGAATTGCAACAAGGTAAGTACCAGCATCAATAGGAAAAGCACAACGCTCATGGCACTTGCCCTTCCCAGGTACTGTTGCTGGATACCTGTTACATAGATGTTGAATGTGATTACATTGATCGGAGCACGGGGTGCACCGTTGGTGTACAACATGTACTGGGTGCTGAAGGTCTTCAGACACTGCAACATTGCCATGACAGAGACCAGAACCACCGTTGGTTTGAGCAAGGGAAGTGTGATGCGCCAGAATACCTGGTTCTTGGTTGCGCCATCAATGGTTGCAGCCTCATAGATGGTGGAGGGAATGGAGGCAAGGCCGGTGATAAAAAGGATGATAAAATACCCGATGTACTTCCAAAAGTAGATTACCATGGTGGAGACTTGTTCCATGACCGGGTCAACAAGCCATCGATGATCGACTCCTGGGGTATTCATCAGGGTATTTACCCACTGATTCCCCAATCCTCTTGGGTCGAAGATGATCATCCAGATGGTTGCTGCAACCACACTGGAAAGGATTGCCGGGGTGTAATACGCGATCTGCAGGAATTTCTTTGCCTTCCTGCTACTGAGATTGCTGATGAATACCGCAAGCAGCAGGCTGAGGATTAGAAGGGGGATAAACGTACCGACCGTAAAGACCAACGTGGCTCTCAAGCTATTGAGGAACGAGAGTTCACTGGCTGCTCTGCTGGGATCAAAGAGCCTGATGTAGTTTCCCAGCCCCAGGAAATCCGGTGGAGCCTTGCTCAGTGCACGCTTATCAAAGAGGCTGGTGTAAAAGGCGTTGATGATTGGATAAAAACTGAACAAGGAGAAAAAAAGCAGGGAGGGGACCACAAAGAAGAATCCCCACCGAGCTTGTTTTTTCTCGATGCCTCGGTATTTTTTCATACCCATGAAATACTCCTACAAGATTGATGTGCAAGGATTCGGCCCTGCCGGAAGGCAGGACCGAGCATTGGTTACTGTTCGTCGATAATCTCTTGAACAGCGGAGCGAAGGGTTGCCAGTGCCTTCTGGGGGCTGACACCACTGAGCATGACCGACTCTACCGCATAGCGGATCTGGGTCTGGATCTCTGCTGAGTTTGCTCCGTAATAGATCATGTGTGCACGTCCCATATCATTGATGAACACATCACTGTATGGCATGTTCTTCAGTGTATCGCTTGCAAACAGTGCCTTGGTGGGCTGGATGATGTTGCCACCACGGGTGAGGTAGTCCTCTCCATGGCTGAGCAGGAATCCTGCCAGCTTCCATGCTGCCTTCTGCACAGCAGGGTCACTATCTATGTTTACCATGAAGAAGTGACCATAGTAGCAGGATGCCACATCACGTACTGCATCCTCAAATACGGGATACGGAATGACCATCCACTCGCCACTCTCAAAGAATTCTGGGTTGTCTGCTTCAATTCTTCCCTCTTGGTATAAACCAGAGTGGGCCATTGCTATGTCATTGTTATCCAAGTTGAAC
Organism: Sphaerochaeta halotolerans; assembly: GCF_003429665.1. GTDB lineage: Bacteria > Spirochaetota > Spirochaetia > Sphaerochaetales > Sphaerochaetaceae > Sphaerochaeta > Sphaerochaeta halotolerans. The sequence goes on from NZ_QUWK01000007.1 coordinate 7,030, forward strand.
AATTTCCTGGCATTCTTATAGGTTGGAGAACCCAGATTCCGTCCTGAAGGACCCCATTCCTGCATGTAGGTAAGTGCCTTGATCCAGGCATCATCATTCACAATGGCCTGTTTGCCATCGCTGCTGATAAGTTCTCCCCCGAGCTGTTCAACCATGGGTACGAAGAACGTCAAATAGTAAGGATAACGGAAATCAAATCCACGACGGATGAGGATGTCCCCATCGCGGATTACGAGTTTCTCTGACACATCAGCCATTTCTTCCCAAGTCTTGGGATAATCGGTCTCCGGGTTGAGTCCTGCATCGCGGAAAATCTTTTTGTTCACATAGATTGCCCAGTTGGTAAGTTCCAAAGGCAAGCCGTACACCTCACCATCAACGGTGACGGTATCCAGTACTCCCTCTACATAGTTGTCCAACAAGTCTTGCTTGTTTGCATACCCTGCTGCCTGGTAGTCTACAGGGGCAACCCGGTAGTTGGTTATGTAGGCATACTGGTTTTCAATCGGAAGATTGAACATGTCAGGTCCCTGGTTCGCGGCAAATGCGGTCTGCACCAGTTCAATCTGCTTTGCAGATGACTGGGTTGTCCTCACTACCGTGATGTTCGGGTTCTGCGCCATGAAGGTAGCAATCAATTCATTTTCCAGATCCGTACGAGCGGGATCCTCGTGTGTCCAATACTGCACTGTTACCGGTGCATTTTCATCTACGACAGCTTCTTTCCCGCCTTGCGCAAACAAGGAGAAAGGAATCAGCAATGTGGCCATCAATACCAAAGCAATTGATCGTTTCATGTGTGACCTCCTCAAGTCTTACTACTTTCAGTGTAGATGGTTGAGGGAAATCCTCAAGAAAAAGGTTTTGCGTTTATAGAGACAGGTTTGTGCAGAAAATGAACAGGGCATCAAGATTGATTACGAAATGTAAAAAGTAAAGACCACTAGGAGAACTCTTTTTTTACCGAACGTAGATAACTGGCAAGCTTCTCCATCGTCTCACTGGAGACGTCATGCTCGATCAGGCAGGCGTCTTGTTCTGCAATGACCGGGTCTACACCCAACACTTCCTGAAAGAAACTGGTGAGGGTCTTATGTCTGAAGTAGACCTGGGAAGCTTTCAGCCTCCCCTTCTCGGTCAGGTGAATGTCCCCATAGGTCTCCTGCTTCACATAACCGTCGGAGGAAAGTACCTTCATTGCACGGTTCACACTCGGCTTGGAGACACCAAGACGGAGGGCGACATCGGTCGTCCGAACCTTTTCATGTTGTTCGCTGAGTGCCAAAACAGCTTCAAGATAATCTTCCCCTGACTTTTGCATGGTTAGATAGTATCACGCATACAGGTTTTTGTCATCTTAGATACAATATCTTGACACAGATGTTTGATATGGCTAACTTATAAGCAAGGATGAATGCGATGCAAATGACCATGGATGAATTGACCGTAGGACAGAGAGGGGCGGTAAAAGCGATTCATGCCCCAAAGCAGCTTAAGCGACGACTGATGGACATGGGCTTCACCAAAGGCGTAGCTATTGAAGTTGTCAAGCTGGCTCCGATGGGCGATCCCATCGAGGTATCCGTTCGTGGATATCATCTTTGCCTGAGAAGAGCAGAAGCACGCAAGATTGAACTGAGATAGCCTATGCAAACAATAGCCCTCATCGGGAATCCCAACTCAGGGAAAACGACCTTGTTCAATGCATTAACAGGTACCAGTGCCTACGTAGGTAACTGGCCAGGAGTTACCGTGGAAAAAAAGGAGGGAATGGTGGGCGGCCATACAATCCTGGACCTTCCCGGCATCTACTCCCTCTCCCCCTACAGCCCGGAGGAGAAACTTTCCCGCCGTTACATACTCGATGAACATCCAGATCTCATCATAGACGTCATTGATGCAACCAACCTGGAACGCAGTCTCTACCTGACCACCCAGCTCGCTGAGCTGGGCCGTCCCCTCCTGCTTGTGCTCAATATGGAGGACCTTCTGGAGAAGGAAGGAATCAAGATTGACACCAAACGGCTCAGCCAGATGACCGGCTCTCCTGTGGTAACCGTTTCGGCAAGCAAGGGAACCGGCATTGATACACTGAAGCAAGCAATCGGCCAGAGCCTGGAAGAGAAACATGCAGCACTCTGCCCGCTATTCTCCAATGTTGTTGAACGCTATATATTGCACATAATTGAAGATGACTACCTCCATGCGATACCTAAGGAGAGGCAGAGGCGATGGGCAGCTATCAAACTCATTGAAGAAGATGAACTCTTCCTCTCATCCATGCCTCCCCTTCCAGAAGCCTTCAGCACGTATCTTGCCCAGGTACGTACTGAGTTGGTAGCCCACTATGATGATGACCCAGAAGCAATTATCATTGACCAGCGCTACAAGGTAGCCGAACAGATAGCCAAGGATTGTCAAATCCGAAAGCAGAAAGCGAAGTCTTTCAACTTCGATTCCATTGCCACCAATCGTATCGCAGCAATCCCACTCTTCATTCTCATCATGGGAGCAGTATTCTACCTCTCCATAGGTTTGGTAGGAGGATACACAACCCCGATCCTTGAGAACCTCTTTGGTTATCTGGGCCAACAAATAGTAACGCTCTCTGATTCTTTGGGCGTATACCCCTTGCTCTCAGGAATACTCGTGGACGGAATCACGTCAGGGGTCGGGGCAGTCCTTTCCTTCGTACCCCAGCTCTTTGTACTTTTTCTCCTGCTTTCCATTCTGGAGGATTGTGGCTATATGGCACGAATAGCCTTCATCATGGACAGGATGATGCGCACGCTGGGACTCTCAGGCAAGTCGATCATTCCCTTGGTCATCGGAACCGGTTGCTCGGTACCTGCAATTATGAGCAGCAGAACCATCGAGCACCAGAAACAGCGGGAACTTACTGTCATTGTTACTCCATTCATTCCCTGTGGTGCAAAGATGCCGGTTTTCGCGCTCATGCTTACCTATTTTTTCCCCGGCCAGTGGTATATTGCCCCCCTGATCTACTTGCTTGGCATTGCTGCAGTCATCGTCACTGGATTACTTGCTCGTGCAATCGACAAGCACAAGGAAACCAATGCGTTCATCCTTGAGCTACCCCGATACCAACTTCCTACGGTCAAAAATGTCTGGCTCCAGACGAAGGAGAGGACCCTTGGCTTCATACAGAAGGCGGGAACAATCATCCTGCTCTCTTCGGTGATCATCTATCTACTCTCCTCCTACTCCTTTACCCTTCAGGCAGTTGATGCTGAAGCAAGTATGCTTGCAATCCTGGGACGGATTATAGCACCGTTGTTTGCCCCACTGGGATTTGGTTTCTGGCAGGCTAGTGTTGCGCTCTTGACTGGAATCGCAGCCAAAGAGACCATTGTCAGTACGTTGAGTGTTACCGTCGGGACTGCCAATCTCGGGTCTTTCTTTAATCCTGCATCCGCTCTTTCCTTTATGACATTCATCCTTCTTGCCTCTCCCTGTATTGCCGCTATCAGTGCAATGTTCAGGGAGCTGGGAAGCAAAAGAAAACTTCTGTACGCCCTATTGTGGCAGACAGGATTCGCCTATGTGTCAGCGCTTTTGGTTCATTACATAGTGCTGTTGTGTATATAAGGAATGCCTATGATTACGATTATCGCAAATGTGTTTGTTGCAGCTTTGATCATCTCCCTGGTCGCCTACGCCATAGCTGCCTTGACAAAGCAGAACAAAGCAGGGAGTTGTGCCTCCTGCTCAACAAAGAAAGGGAGTGTATGCGAAGGGTGCCAATTCGCTGATAACTGTAATAAAACTATTCATTAACTGAATATTTATGCAGTAAGTCTGGATATTTCCCTTTGTTTTCGTTACACTCTCCCTAACACCCGAAACGGGTAGTATTGTTTGAGGAGAGATAAATGAAACGAAGCATTGTTGTACTGTTGTCACTGGTATTGGTTTCGGCGAGCCTTTTTGCTGCAGGAACCAAGGAACAAGCGCCCGGTGTTGATAATTCCCTCCAGAAAATCATGGACAAAGGCACAATCGTCATGGGTTTGGATGACAATTTTCCCCCGATGGGTTTCCGTGATGAAAAAGGGGAGCTCGTGGGTTTTGATGTAGACCTCGCCAAGGAAGCAATGAAACGCCTTGGTGTTGAGCTCAAGCTCCAGGCCATCGATTGGAACGCAAAGGAACAGGAATTGAATACCGGAAACATTGACTGTATTTGGAATGGTTTCACGATTACTCCTGAGCGTCAGGAAGCCATGACGTTTACCCCTGCCTACATCCACAATGCTCAAGTTGTTGTAGTGCGAGATGACAGTCCGTATACAACACTGGCTTCCCTTAGTGGAAAGACTGTTGGCTACCAGGCTGGATCTTCCGCCTCCAATGCCATCGATGACACTCCTGAATTCAAGCAATCTGTCAAAAGCTTTGTTGAGTTCAAAGAAAACCTGACCGGTCTGATGGATCTTGAGATCGGCGGAATCGATGCCTTGGTGGTTGATGTCACTGTTGCAGAAGACAACATCAAACGCAGTGGAAAACCCTTCAGAATCCTGGAGGAGGAACTTGCTCCCGAAGATTACGGAATAGGATTCCGCAAGGGTGAACAGAAGCTTGCAGACGCTGTATGGCAGCAGCTTGAGGCTATGGCTGCTGATGGTACACTTGCAAGAATTTCCACCAAGTGGTTCGGCAGCGATATTACTGTTGTCGCAAAATAATGAAAACGTTATGATGACGGGGAGCTTTGCTCCCCGTTTTCTTTTTTCCAACACCTTTCATCGAGGAGACACTGATGGGAAACCTCTTACTACAGATGCTGGTTGCTACAATGACCAGTTTGAAGATATTCGGCCTAACCCTGCTTTTCTCCCTTCCCCTGGGTATGCTGGTAGCAAAAGGCAGAATGGCAAAGAACCCAATCATATCCAATGTGGTAAACGTCTACATCATGATCATGCGGGGAACTCCCCTTATCCTGCAGCTCTTGTTTGTTTACTTTGCACCCTATTACATCTTCGGGTCCTCCTATGATCGTTTCACTGCAGTTATTGTCGGGTATACCATCAACTATGCAGCATACTTTGCCGAGATTTACCGCGGGGGGATTCAATCGATCCCAGTTGGGCAGTATGAGGCTTCCTTGGTGCTTGGGTTCTCCAAGGCACATACGTTCACCCATGTCATCGCGCCCCAAGTCGTCAAGCGTATCATTCCTGCAATGGGGAATGAGGTGATCACCTTGGTAAAAGATACCGCCCTTGCCCAGACAATCGGAGTTGCAGAACTCTTCAGGGTAGCCCAGAATGCCTCTGCCAGGGAGTTCTCGACCATGCCCATCTTCATTGCCGGGGTGTTCTACTTCCTGATGAACGCGATAGTCTCCCGTTCATTCGACCTCCTTGAGAAAAAGCTCAACTACTACCGTTAGGAGACAAAGATGGAAATCATAACCATAGACAACCTACAGAAATCATTTGATGGCCTTGGCGTACTCAAGGGCATCTCATTTACCTTGAATGAGGGTGAGGTTCTCTCCATCATTGGCCCTTCTGGAAGTGGCAAGAGTACACTGCTTCGTTGCCTCACTCAGCTTGAACCGGTCAATGGTGGTACGATCAATGTGTGTGGACAGACTATGGTCTCCTCAACCAAGGAAGGGGTTGTTTCCTACGCAGACAAGCAAACACTGCGGTCGGTTAGACTCAATCTTGGCCTTGTATTCCAAAACTTCAATCTGTTTCCACATATGAGTGTACTCAGGAACATCACTGAGCCCCAGATGCATGTGCTGAAACGGAGCAAGCAGGAAGCTGAGAAAGTCGGACGTGAACTCTTGAAGAAGATGGGCTTGGAAGAGAAGGAGAAAGCATATCCTGACCAGCTCTCCGGTGGTCAGCAGCAGCGGGTATCCATCGCACGGGCCTTGGCGCTCAATCCCACTGTATTGTGTTTTGATGAACCCACCAGTGCACTCGACCCGGAGTTGACCGGTGAGATTCTCCGCGTCATCAAGGACTTGGCAAAAGAAAAGATGACCATGATCGTGGTAACCCATGAGATGGCCTTTGCCCGGGATATTTCCGATCGCATCATCTTCATGGATGACGGTCTCATCGTAGAGGAAGGCACACCAGAAGCGTTGTTTGGCAACCCACAGAACCCCAGGACACAGAAGTTCCTCAACCGCTACGAATAGAGCAAGAGAGACCCACTGGTGCTGTCATGGTACGTCCCACCCTGGTAGGCTACTACACCATTTACAATCACCAGCGAAATACCTGTTCCCGTAACCTCAGGATGCTTGATGTCATTGTGTTCAGCGAGATGTCGCCAATCGAGGAGCACCAAATCTGCTTTGTACCCGGATGTAATGAAAGGTATCAATACGCCAGGGCAAGCTCTGGACTCAGGAGGCGTTGCCTCCTTTTCCGCCCCAAGGGACGGGGTATCTTACCTTGCTTTCCCGGCACTCGCTCCAGAGAGGAACCATCATGCTGATTCCTTTCCTCTCGCTCCCTTGGGGAATGAATCCTCTGTCCTTTAATCCCAATCGTTTTGCAGGTTTGCCTGTCATTCTTGCAATCAAGGAATGGAGGGGAAGCACTTGCTCTTGTTTGCCATACCTGTCAAGCAAGTGAAGGGTACTCTGGTAGGATCGCGGATGAGAGAGTCTTCGCTTTGGGTACTATCGGTCATCAGCGCAGTTCCCTTCTCTCCCTGGATCAAATCAAAGAAGGCATCGTACGGATTACTGCCCCGCTCAATTGCTATCTCACTCAAGCTCATCATTTCATACTGCCTATTGCCCTCCAAACTCAGAATGCTAGCCAGGTTCCATCCACAGAGTTCAGCAATGGAATCCCATCCCTCCGGATGGGCCATCTCTCTCTTTGTTTTCTTCCGGACTGAAGCATCCTTTAGGAGGACCTGTACCTACTCACGGGGCAATCGCAGGTAAGAAGGAGGAAGAAGACTGAACAGACTGGTTGATCCATAGCAGTAGGGATACTGATCAAACTGTACGTCCAGCCCTCTCTCGTGTGCCTGATCGATCAAGGAGAGCGCCTCATCTACCAGATGCTGGTTCTTCTTCCCGATTACCTTGAGATGACTGATTTCCAACCGCACCCCAGTTCGCTCTGCAAGCGAGAGAACTTCTTGGAAGGAAGCGATACTGTCACTCCCTTCACAACGCATATGTACTGCGAAGAGTCTCTTGTACTCAGCGACAACCTTTAGAAGAGCAAGCAATTCCTTCTCTTCGGCAAAGATACAAGGTGCATAATACAAGCCTGTGGACATACCTAGGCATCCTTCCTACAAGCTCTCGCCGAGAAGGGAACACATCCTGGATATCTCATCATCAGTTGCAGGTCTATTCACATTGCCAGTCATGCCCGCTCTACGCAAGGTACTATGAGCCTGCAGGAAAGCCATGTTGGTACCACTTTCCCAGTGCTGTTTGTAGGAAACGTAGAATCTCCAGCCAGCTTGTGGATAGGCACCCAGGACATCCCCACACAGTTCATTCAGAAAGGCACTTCCAGGGACAGAAGGAAATACACCAATGCCGCAGTTCATTCCCTGGCCAATTTTGGAGCGTATCGGAGGATTCCGCAACACTTCAAGGTCACTATGCCCATGCATGTCGATAAACCCGGGACAGAGTACTTTGCTGGTGCAGTCTATCACAGTGTAACCCTTTCCTACCGGGGATAGAGGAGGAAGCACAGCCTTGATTGTATCTGATGCAACAAGAAAATCGCCCCGAAATGGGGCGTAATCAGATCCATCTATGATTTCAGCATTCCTGAGGTGATAGTGATTCATGCTTCACCCTGCAAATTTTTACTCTCACGCAACACTACTTGCTCGATCATCCTAAGCACATTCTGGTAGTTACCTCTGCTCCTGGTAAGAATCATAGCAGCTTTGAACTCATCTTCATGCTCCTTCTCCACCAAGGCTGGAGGAAAGCCTCCATTCATCAGTTCCTGTGCAAAGGCAAGGGAAGCGAGGAGTCCATCATAGGCTCCAAAGGGTTTTATCCTGATCAACTCGCCATAGAGGAAGACTGCCCGTACTACCGGATGGAGCTCCGTCCAATCCCGGTCCCACTGTACAAACAACGTTTCCATCTGTTGAAGAACCGTTACACGCTTGTTTTGGTCGATGACACACTCATTACGGTAGGACACATCCCCTTCCGTATCCAATCCTTGCATCAGCATCTGGTAGAGTTGCATCAAACGCTGTTCACTCATTTGAGGATGACTTTGCCCCACAACAGGGCCAAGTCCGTACTGGTGCAGCATTCTCATCATAATACTTCGGATGTTCAAGGCAAGCACCTGGATGTCGAATTGCAGGGAGGGGACAAAACTTTGACTAAAGAGTACCGCAAGGTCTTGGGGATTGAGTTCCAGATCTTCAGCTGCAAAGGAAGCAAGAACGAAGCGATTCACCAAGTGCTTGTAGGAACGCACAAATTGTTCTGCATCATCGAGGGATTGCAGTGTCATACGTGCCTGTTCCAGTTTGGAGAAGTCCATCATCCCAATGCGAAGGTCGAGGTTCTTCATATGCCTAAGCTGCCTTCCATCGCCAGGTTTCGGGGCATCACTGGGAATATTCCAAGCCCAAGATGAGCGCAGCACTCCATCCACCCTTCCCTCTGCACAGAGAATCCTCACCCGTCTCTCACTGATTCCCCATTTTTTCGCAGCTTCTTTGGCACTGATGTACATACTATTCTTTCCCTCTCATTTTAATCATTCCTATGTAGGTATAGTACTATAAATCTGTGCGCTGTACAAGGCTTCCTATACCCAGAAGGGCTTGAGCAAAGCAGAGAGAAAGGGGATAATTGGTTGGAAAGGGGAACCTTTCCTATCACAACCGGGAGGGTACTCCATGGATCAATATGATGTTGTCATTGTAGGAAGTGGACCAGCAGGAATGGGTGCAGCCTTTACACTCAGGGAGAAAAAACCGGGTATAAAGATTTTGATGCTTGATCGGGAAAAGGTGTCTACAGGTGGCATGCGCAATGACTGTAAGATGAACTTCACCTATCCGATTGGGTTTCCCGTTGAATACTGGACTGAGGAAGCTGCGGAGCACTATCTGAAACAGGTTATCGACTTTCTCAAGCCTACATTTCTGGAAAAAAACAATATAGACATCTATCAGAAGCGTGCCGAGCGGCTGGGCTGTTCACTTTTGGAAATCAAGCAGACCCATCTTGGTACTGATGGGGGGCTTAAGCTCATCAAGGAACTGCTTGCCCGTCTTTCCGAGTTGGGTATCGACCTTGCTCTTGGGGAAGCGATGGAGACGGTGAATGCAGAGAAGCAGTTTATTGTTACTGAGAAACGCGAAATTGGGTACAAACGATTGCTGATTGCACCAGGAAGAAAAGGTTTCCAGTTTCTCCAGGACATGATGCGCATACTCGATGTTCCCTTTATCGACAATATCGTCGACATCGGGGTGAGAATCGAGACAAGAATTGAACACTACCCCATTGTCAGGGATTATTATGACCCAAAATTCTATTTTCCTGAAAAGGTGCGTACATTCTGCACAAATAGTGGCAATGCCCATGTGGTTCGTGAGCGCTACGCAACGAACAGAGGGGACCAGTGGTACTCGGTAAATGGACATGCCTTTGCCCCAGACAACAAACACGACAACGGGTTGGTAAACTTTGCTCTTTTAAAAACAGTACGCTTTACCGCCCCACTTGCCAGTGGTCAGGCTTTTGCAGAAAACCTCGGCCTGCAGGCCGCCCTTATGGGAGGGGGGCACCCCCTCATGCAACGAGTTGGCGATTTCCGACTGGGTTCCAGGAGTAAGGAAGCCAGCTTCAGCGGGGATCTCTATGACTTTGAGCCATCCCTGAGAACTTGTTGCCCCGGAGATATCTCCCTCGCAATTCCTGCGAAGATTCTCCGTGCAATCTGGAAGGCAATGAAGAACCTGGATACCATCGTACCTGGGGTGCTTCATCCCTCCACCATCATGTACTACCCCGAGATCAAGCTGTATGCTAACAAGCCAGCCTACCAGGATGAACGATTTCGTGTGAAAGAGGATATCTGGTTTGCCGGAGATGGTGCTGGCACAAGCCGGGGTATTACCGGTGCCTGGGCCAGCGGAATCCGTAGTGCTGAGGGTATCCTCGACACGCTATAAGGTATGGGCGAAGCGGTTGTTCAGCCAATTGGAGGCAAGCGCCACCCATTGGCGACACGCTTCGTGAGGAGTACCTACCTCCTCAGTGCACATTGAAAGTCCATGGTCCCCGCTTTCGAACAGATGAAGTTCGTAGGGAATCTTTGCTTTCTGTAGGTTCACAGCCAACTGAAGACTATTCTCCACTGGTACACTCTCATCAGTGACGGTGTGCCATATGAATAGGGGGGAGGCATCCTTAGTGACCTGGTTTTCCAAGCTGAGAAGGGAACGAAGTGCAGGATCCTTCCCACTCACCCAGTCCAGACTCTCCTCATGGGCGTATTTCCCACCACTGATCACAGGATAACAGAGTATAGCTGCATCCGGTTTGTTGTTCTCATCCACAATCTTTTGCTTCGCAGTAACCAGGGGATGCTTGTGCAGCAGAGCCAAGGAGGCTGCCAGATGGCCACCTGCACTGAACCCCATGATTGCAATCCTGGTGGGGTCACACATCCATTCAAATGCATGCTCACGAATCTTGATCAAGGCATCACTGGCTTCCAGCAAGGGATTCAGATCCTTTGCCTGCTCCTGCACTGAATAATCAAGGATGAAGACATTATAGCTCATGGAAAGGAAGTGCAACGCCACTGGGTCGCGTTCACGTTCAGAGCGAAATCGATAGCCACCTCCTGGGCAGATGACAATTGTCGGCCGAATGTTCCTGATTCCCCCATCACCGGTGATATCCTGGAGGTATCCTGTCAGCGGAACCTGGTTTGGTCCTACAGCAATCTGTATAATTTTCATAGGTGTATACTACCACATACTTCACTACTGGGAGTATGTAAATTTCTTGTAAACACCTTCTTCCTTATGGGAGAACATCTTTCTTCCATCGCAGCAATTGCCATACAGGGGAGGAAACTGGTACTATCTGGAAGGATGAATTACCTGAACATCTCGATTGCAGAACTCTCTGCAGTACAGAGTATTGGGATAGCCTGCTACCCTGAGACCTTCAATGTTTGGTGACCGGCAGGTGTCACAACAGTAGTAGCAGTTGCTTTGCATATCATGGTACCAAAGAGGAATTAGATGGAACGAGTCATTCTGGATGTCGATACCGGTCTTGATGATGCGGTTGCGCTGTTTCTTGCAGCAGGTTTGGATACACTCCAAATTGAGGCGATTATAGCCACCAACGGGAATGTAGGGTTGGAAAAAACCCTTGAGAACACGCTGAATATTGCTGAGACTGCCGGCCTGTATTGTCCGGTCTACAAAGGTGCAGCAAAACCTTTGGTTCGAGAACCTGTTGCTGCTGGGAATTTCCATGGGGAATCGGGTCTCGATGGTCCAGTATTCCCTCCCCGGCAAAGACAAGAGGTACAAGAAGAGAGCGGCATTGATGCAATTATCCGATTGGTACATACCTATCCTCATGAGATAACCATCATCAGTGTAGGACCGCTTACCGATCTTGCCTTGGCAATGCAGAAAGACAGTGAAGTGGCACACATTGCCAAGCAGATTATCATCATGGGTGGTTCGTTCAGTGCGGGAAATGTCACAGATTTTGCCGAGTTCAACATCTATGCAGATCCTGAAGCTGCACAGATTGTCTTCTCCAGTGGCGCGAACCTGGTACTCTTCCCGCTCGACTGTACCAGACAAGTTACCTTGAGCCCCTCTCGCTTGGAAGGCTACCATACGATCAAGACAAATTCTGCTCAGGTCTTTGCTGCTTGCATGGATACCTACCAGGCAAACTATGCGCGGCAGAAGCAGGGTTGGCCACAGATGCACGACCCCTTGTGTGTTGCCTATCTTGCCGATCCAGAAAAAGTGCAAACGGAGTATAAACGAGTATGGGTGGTGATAGAGAAAGGTCCTACCTACGGAAAAACCGTCAAGGAAGAGACAAAAAACAACGATGGGGTGCATATTGCCACCTCCATCGATATTCCCTGGTTCTGGTCACTGGTCGATAAAGCCCTTGCTGTCCTCCCCTAGTGGTAGACAACCAGGTCTTCCAAGCTCTCACGAATCTTCGGCCGCTCTGCTTCAGCAGGATAGCCGAAGGTGGCGAGCAAGGAAGTTTGCCACTGATTCCCATCGAGTGACAATACATCAAGCACCTGCTGCTCGTTGTAGCCCTCGATGGCACAACTTTGTACTCCCATCATGGCAGCCCCTGTCATCATATTGGCTATTGCTAGATATCCCTGACTCTTCAACCAACAGTCCAGGTGGCCTTCTTGATTGAGATAATCATAGTAGGGACGATAGTCGTCAATGAAGACATCCAGGGGATCGGGGAAGCGTTTTCCACGGCTCTGTACCAAATCTCCATCGGGATCGGCAAATACAGCCTTCCTCACCATCACGGCAACGCTAAAGGCACTGGTTGCCACTGACTCCTGGTCAAAGCAGGCATGAAAAAGTGCCTGTTTCTTCCCTGCACTCCTGATTACATGGAAGGACCACAGTTCAAGACCGAAGGACGTAGGAGTCAATCTGCCGTATTCCAGGATCTGTTTCAGTTGAGCATCACTTACGGTTTTATGTTCATCGTAGCGCTTACAAGCAAAACGATGTTGCATGGCATCAAGAAACTCCATCAGCGTACCTCGCTTGCTACCTGCAAGGCTACCTCAATCATGGGGTACAGCCCCACAGTACGCATTTCATCACCAAAACCCTGACCGGTTACACAGCTGTCTGTCATGGTGAGCAGGCTCAACGCATGCTTCTTTGTCCAGGCAGCAGTACTATACAAGGCATAGGTTTCCATATCTTGTGCCAATGCACCCATTCTAGCCCAAGCTTGCCAACTGTCCTCTCCCAACGCATTGTAGGAGGAGAAAAGATCACTGGAAAATACCATACCTGCATGCATGGGAATCTCAAGCTTCTTGGCTATCGCCATAGCTCTCAAGAGCAGATTGGCATCACAGACGGGGCTGTAGCTCCCTTTCAGGTTGTACTGATGGGCCCAATTGCTGTCAGTGCTTGCTGTCATCGCTGCCACCAAATCCCCAACCTCAATGGAGGGCTGCAACCCTCCACAGGTCCCGATACGAATGATGGCATTGACTCCATAGTCAGTGAAGAGTTCATAGCTGTATATACCAACTGAGGGGCCGCCCATACCGGTAGAGAGCACCGAGACCGGCATGTTCTTGTAGACGCCTGTGTACCCAAGAATATTTCTCACATCCGTGACAAGACGAGCATCTTCCAGGAAGTGTTCAGCTACCAACTTTGCCCGCAAGGGATCCCCAGGGGCAAGCACCACAGGTGCGATATCAGCCTTGGATGCTCTATTGTGAGGAGTCATCAACTTGCCCCCTTTTCATATGGTTGTCCTGCAGCACTTGGTGCATAGTTCTTTCCACTGAAGAGTACCAGTGCCACAAGTGTCACTACATAGGGAAGAATATTGAACACTTCCGAGGGAAGTACCTTTAGTGCGGGAACATTGTTTGCAATGATGGCAAACGCCTGCGCTGTTCCAAAGAGGAATGCTGCACCCGTTACACCAAGGGGGTTCCAACGACCGAAGGAAACTGCAGCAAGTGCAATAAATCCACGACCATTGATTGTGTTGCTCGTATACTGGATGGTCTGGGTAAGCACCACGCATCCACCGGCAAGACCAGCAAGTACACCGCTGGAAAGCACCGCAAAATAACGCATTTTCTTCACGTTGATGCCTACACTCTCAGCTGCTCCCGGATGTTCACCGCATGCTCTCAAGTGCATTCCGAAGGGAAGCTTATAGAGCAGGAACCATGAGAGGATAACTACGGCAACAGCAATGTATGCAGTGGGGTAGATGCCAAGTGCGTCGGTCTGCATGCCCATCATGAACTCCTTGGTCCTGTCGGCATTGAAGAGAATCTGGCTGGCAAAAATCGTCACACCAGTGGAAAGCAGATTGATACCAGTACCACTGATGGTCTGGTCGGCATTGAAGTTGATTGCTGCTACTGCGTGGATAATGGAAAACAGTCCACCAACCACCAGCCCCATGAACAAGGCCAGAAAGAGGGAGAGCGTGTGGGGGACCCCAGCCATCTCCATCAGGACATGTGCTGCTGCAGTGGTGCATGCTCCGATTGCCATCAAGCCTTCCAAGGCTATGTTTACAACTCCTGACTTTTCACAAATCATCCCCCCTATTGCAGTGATAAGGATGGGGGCTACAATCATCAATACAGAAGGAAGCATTCCAAGTATCATACTCATTTGACTCCTACCTCCTTCTGAAGTTTTTTCTTATCAAGGTACTGTTGGTAGAGTATCAAGGCTGAACGAAGGGCAATGAAGATTACAATCATTCCTTGAATGATGAATGTAATCTCCTTGGGAATCTGTTTGCTCTGCATCAGGGCTTGTGCGTTCTTGAGCATTCCGAACAGTAGACCTGCAAGGGCGGTTCCCAGTGCAGTACTGTTTCCTACCAAGGCAACGGCAATGCCGTCAAAGCCATAGTTGTCCATTCCAGAGAGTACCCTTCCATACTTGAAGGAACCAAGTGCAACAATCCCACCAGCAAGTCCTGCAAAAGCACCAGCGATAGCCATGGAAAGTGCAATTGATTTTACTACGGGAATACCGCTGGCCCTTGCTGCTTCCTTGTTGAATCCGGTTGCACGCATGCCGAAGCCAAGACTGGTTTTTTCCATGATGAACCAGAATACAATAACTGCGATGATCATCATGAAGATGCCATTATTCAGCAGTGAGTAGTTCGTAACCTTGGTAAAAAAGTCATTGGTGATCAAGGCTGTCTCAGGGAAATTGGCTGTCTTATAGGTTGTAGCCCCAGGCATCTGGAGCGTAATGATACGGCTCAAGTACAGGGCGATGTAGTTGAGCATAATGGTTGAAACAACCTCACTCACCTCATATTTTGCCTTGAGTACTCCTA
Source organism: Sphaerochaeta halotolerans (assembly GCF_003429665.1). Lineage (GTDB taxonomy): Bacteria > Spirochaetota > Spirochaetia > Sphaerochaetales > Sphaerochaetaceae > Sphaerochaeta > Sphaerochaeta halotolerans. The sequence continues at coordinate 22,142 of NZ_QUWK01000007.1, forward strand.
CCAAACCACCCCAGAGGGATCCTATGATTATTGCACAAAGAATGGCAAGAACCCAATGCAATCCTTGGACCTGAGGTCCAAGAAGGGCAACCATTTGTGCAATGGTCATGCCCATGATGTACTGCCCTTCTCCTCCAATATTGAAGAGACCGACACGATTTGCAAATCCCATCGAGAGTCCACAAAGAATGAAGGGGACCGAATAGTTGATGGTCTCCGCAATATAGCGGATGTTCATCTTTCCGTTGTCGATGTTGTATCCGCTGAGGGCTTGCAAGATTGCCTTGTACATGTTAAGCGGGTTTTTCCCTACCAAGGCAATCAAGATGGTACCTACCAGGAACCCAAGGAATACGACAAGGACCGAGACTGCCCCGTCGCTTTGGATGAGTCGTTCACGGGATAGTTTCATGCCTGTGCCTCCTTATGGGACCCAGCCATCATCATTCCGATTTCTCGTTCGGTGACTTCATGTTGCTTGTTCACTGCTACGATGCTCCCCTTGCTGATGGTCGCGATACGGTCGCACAGGTTCATGATCTCATCAAGTTCAAGTGAGACCAACAATATAGCGCGTCCTTTCATCCTTTCATCAATAATTCTTTTTCTAATGTACTCAATAGCACCAACGTCCAATCCACGGGTTGGCTGGGCAACCACCAAGACCTTCGGGGAGAGGGAAATCTCCCGTGCGACGATGACCTTCTGCTGGTTCCCCCCCGAGAGGCTACCGGCCTTGGTAACCGGTCCCTCAGCACTTCTGATATCAAACTGGTCAATGAGATGTTCGGCTTCCTTTTTCATTGCCTCAAAATCCAAGATACCGAATTTCTTTCTGAAGGGACTCTTATAGTAACTTTTTATGGCAGAGTTCTCAGCGATGGAAAACTCTCCAACAACCCCATATTTTCTACGGTCTTCCGGAATATAGCCGAGCCCTTTTTCGATGCGTTCACGAATGCTGAGTTGCTCGATGTGCTCACCATCCAAGATGATGGAACCGCCAGAGAGTGGAAGGAGTCCGGTAATGGCACCAAGCAACTCACTTTGCCCATTGCCATCAACACCTGCAACACCGACAATTTCTCCATCATGGATGTCAAGATTCAAGTCTTTGATCTTCACAGCACCATTCTCGTCTTTTACTTCAAGATGCTGGAGGCTGAGCATCACTTCCCCGGGCAATTTTTCTGGTTTCTCAATCTCAAATTTAACTGCTCGTCCTACCATCATTTCAGCAAGCTCTTGCTCACTGACATCACTGACATTGACGGTCCCGATGTAGGTTCCTCTTCTCAGTACTGTACATCTGTCTGATACTTCCTTGATCTCCCTGAGCTTGTGGGTGATAAGCACGATGGTCTTACCTTCAGCTCGCAGAGCTTTGAGGATTTCCATCAACTCATCAATCTCCTGAGGGGTAAGAACAGCAGTAGGTTCATCGAAGATGATGATGTTTGCGTTTCGGTAGAGCGTCTTGAGAATCTCTACCCGCTGTTGCTGCCCTACCGAGATATCTTCGATCAAGGCATCAGGGTCCACCTGCAGGCCATACTGTTTACTGAGTTCAGCAACCCGTTTGCTCGCGCTCTTCAGGTCAAGGACTCTACCCTTTACGGGTTCCATTCCCAATACAATATTTTCTGTCACAGTGAAGTTCTGCACGAGTTTGAAGTGCTGGTGTACCATGCCGATCCCTAGTGAGGTTGCCACATTGGGATTCTTGATTTCCACCGGCTCGCCATCGAGCAAGATCTCCCCACTATCAGCAATGTAGGATCCAAACAAGATGGACATCAAGGTCGATTTCCCCGCACCATTCTCCCCTAACAGGGCATGTATTTCCTGTTTCCTTACTTGGAGCGTCACCTTATCGTTTGCCACTACACCGGGAAACGTCTTGGTTATATTCTTCATTTCAATTGCGTATTCACTCACCTTCAGCTCCTCATAGTTAGCTCTCTTTGAATCCACTGATACCAATGAATTCAAAGAGAGCCGGCAGTCTCCTGCCGGCTGAAAAAAAACTTAGTCGTCAAGTGCGGAAAGCCCACGGGGAGCTGCACCATTAGCCAAAGCTTCCTTGTAGGTCTTGTAAAGCTTAATTTTTCCATTGATAACGTCAGCTTTAGCTGCCTCAACCTTTTCGATAACACTCTTGCTGAGCTCAGGATTGGCAGTAGAATAACCAACACCGTCGTCTGCCATGCCCATCTGTACCACGCCACCCTTGAAGGTTCCGTTGGCAACAGCCTCAAGTACCATCAGGGAAGAGTTCTCGACACGTTTGAGCATACTAGTGAGTACAGCACTCTTATTACCACTGTACAGACCGTCAGCATACTGGTCGCTGTCTACGCCGATTGCCCAGACATTCTTGCCCTGCATGCGATACTCTTTTGCCTGTGCAATGGTTCCATTTCCGGTTCCACCAGCTGCACTGAAGATACAATACACTCCCATATCATACCAGTTCTTTGCCTGTGCTTTTGCAAGCTCTGGCTTACCCCAGTCATTGGCATAATAGTCGTAGATTTCTGCATTCGGGAACACTGAGCGGATCCCCTGTACATAGCCCATCTCAAACTTGGTGATGGTAGCACCGGGAACTCCACCGATGAATCCAAACTTCGGATTTGCAATACCGTCTTCCTTGGCTTGAAGTGCTGCAACCATACCTACGAGGTATGAGCCCTGCTCCTCGGAGTATATGAACTCCATGACATTAGGCTGTCCGACCCAGTCAACATCAACGATGGTGAATTTCTGGTTAGGATACTGTGGTGCAACTTCACCGAGCGCATCAGCCCAAGTGAAACCAGTGACCATAATCAGGTCATACCCCTCGTCAGCAGCCTGACGGAGATTTGGGATATACATATCCTGGGTTTGTGCGGTCACCACATCATACAGTGTGCCACGACCAGTAGCATTCTCTACGGTATCTCCGTAGTATTGCACGATTCCTCTCCACGCTGCTGCGTTAAAGGACTTGTCATCGATACCGGTTGCATCAGTGAGCAAACGAATGGTTGGTCTGCCATCAGCCTGTGCGGGAGCAGGCTCACCGCCACCCTGTGCGAACACCATGGTGCCCAGCACCAAAACCAGCAGTAAAATACTTACTTTCTTCATGGATTACCCTCCTAGTAGTAGGTCCGTGATAATAATGTATCTCGTATTGTAACACAAAAAAGCAGAAATGGAATATTGAGTTTTATAGCTATTTTGTCAATATATATCGTTCAAATGCTAAGGCAACTCCGTCTTGTTCATTGGAATCGGTAACCACATGGGCATGAGACTTCACTTCATCAGATGCATTGCCCATAGCCACAGAGAGCGCAGCTATCCTAAACATCGGAACATCGTTGAGACCATCACCAATCACCATCAAGGAACGCTCATCCCTTCCCAGGAGAGAGAGCAATACCTGCAAACTGCTTGCTTTCTGTACGCCCTTGGCAGTGATTTCCATGAAGAAGGGTTCACTGAAACCCAAATCTGCGACATGACCAACCAAGGGCAACAGATCCATTCTTGCCTTCTGAAGCAGTAGCGGCTCACCTACAATCATAACTTTTGGCATCGGGTGGTACACTGCTTCGACTAGATCAGAAACTTTCCTGATGGGGATGGCATTGTTGTATGCTTCTTTGGCGACATAATCATCGTCTTCCATCTCGGTAATGACCCCTACCTCATCATAGGAGAGGGCAGCAAGGTGATGTTCCCGGGCATACCTGAAACACGTGTGGATTGTTTCTAGATCAACTGTGCGTTCCCAGAGCACCTTGCTGGATCGGGTGTCGAAGAGCTGCCCGCCATTATAGGCGAGGATGGTGCCCTCACTTCCCATCAGATCAAGGGAGGAGGCTACATGCTCGATGCCCAAGAGGGGTCTGCCACTGGCCAGTACAATATGGCAACCCTGTTCCCTGGCTCTTTTGATTGCGTTCCTGGTGCGGGGTGTAATTTCCTTCTTCTCGTTGGTAAGCGTACCATCCAAGTCAAGAGCTACTACCGTATACATGGGCATCCCTCCTAAAAAGCAAAAGACTCCCTATTCCATTTCCTGAAACAAGGAGTCTCTTCAACATATCGGGCAGAGAGGATTTGAACCTCCGACCCCCTGGTCCCGAACCAGGTGCGCTAGCCCCTGCGCTACTACCCGTAATCAATACAGCCGAGGTTCAATATACCTAATAGCCGAGACGATTGTCAAGCGAAGCAAAATGGCCTATATTGGCGATTCTCAACCTATTCATTGACAGTGACTAGGTGAAATGGTATTTTTCATAAGACTGTCCGCAAAATGCGGAAAATGCACGGGAGAAAGAGGTTTATCATGTCTTCAAACGACAACACAAATGGAAAGAAACCCGAAGAGAACGGGAAAGAACTCGCCTTCGGTAAGAAGAAGAGCGCAGTAGAGAAAAAAGGTAAGAATGAAGCTGCACTCAAACCGAAGCGCAAAATTACCATCGGATGGGTGTTTGGTATGGTCGTCTTGATTCTGATCGCCATCTCCTTTGTGTTGGCTCCTGCAATTCAGGCCTTTGTTGGCCAGGGCACCAGCAATGGAATTGTGTTTGGAAAATACGGCAAGGAAGAGATCAAGTACTCGTATGGCAACTACTTCTATGACCAGGTCCAGAATTATGCCAATCAGTACAGCGGCTCTGAGGCAAACCAGACACAAGCCCTGTACCAGATATGGAAGAGCGCCTATGACAGTACAGTTTTGTTCACGGCAATCAACCAGCTTGCTTCCAAAGCTGGCATCATAGCAACTGACGAAGTGGTCAAACGTGCAATTATTGAGAGTGGCGCCTATGACAAAGATGGGAAGTTTGATGTAAAGACCTATCAGGATGCTTCTGCAGAGAGAAAAACTTCTGTTGAGAAATCCATCCGAAGGAGCCTTCCCTATCAGATGGTGATCGACGATGTAGGTACCGTCCTTTCTTCCTCTTCTGAAGTCGAATACATTGCTGAAATGGCCGGTAACGGAAGGACATTCCGCTACATCAGCCTTAATCCTGCACTCTATCCTGATGAGCTTGCTTCCCAGTATGCACTGCAGAACAAACAACTCTTCTACAGCATGGATATGAGCATCATCAGTATGGATTCCGAAGAGAATGCAAAGGCTGTCTATGACGCTATCGTGAATGGTGAGACTTCTTTTGAAGAGGCTGCAACCCAGAACAGTCTTGACTCCTATGCAGCTGAAGGGGGCAAGATTGGCCGCCTCTACTACTATGGTCTGGTTTCCAACTTCAAGAATGCCGATGAAGCTGTCACCCTGCTCTCTGCAAAGAGTGGCGATGTCCTTGGCCCCTTTGAAGCGAACGGTGCCTGGGCAATCTACAAGCTGAACAGCACCCCCCAGGAAGCAGACTATGCCAGTGAAGAACTCCTTGCATCGGTAAAGGCGTACTTGGCGACCAGCGATAGTAATAGTATTGATACCTTCCTTGCAGACCTTGCTACAGAGTTGCAGAGAGAGATTGCAAGCAAAGGCTTGGATGAAGTAGCACTTGAGCATGACCTCTCGGTTGTGGAAGTCAGTGCAACCCCCTTAAACCTGGGAGAAAGCCAGTACATGAGCAACTTCTCCTACACAGACAACGCGGGACTACTCGCAAATGCTGCAACCAATCCAGAGATTGCAAAGCAACTCTACACTGCCGAAGAGCACACCTTACTCGATCCCATCAAGTCAGGAGCTTCCTATCTCCTAGTTGAGACTGGCGAGAACGTCCAGGACGAAACCATGGGGAGCTATATCAGGACGTTCTATGACTACTACAGTGGGGCACAGAACCAACAGGACTTAAGTCAAGCGCTCTACTCCTCTGATGCATTTGAGGATAATTTCCTGACCACCTTCCTCAACGTAGTGCTGGGACAGAGCGAATAACTCTTTTCTCTTTATCCTATCAAGCCGGTACAGCGGTACCGGCTTTTTTAATTACTATTTCCGTGGTAGATTACAACTACCCATGAAACCTTCACTGCACTACATCGTCAGAACTCTATTGCTCCTCTTGCTTGCAATGCTCCTCATCGTAGGAATTATTGCGTATGTGATAATCGACCGTTTGACCAACACCGAAATCTTTGAAGATGTCAGTCGTCACACAGAAATTGTTGTACTACCACAAGAACCGTTCGATTTGGAGCGAGCTGTCCAGAACGGAAAAGCCTTTACATTGGAGTACACAGAGAGTGGGGAGTTCACCGTTCTCTGGGGAACCGATTTCCACCTTCGAAGGGGCCCTTTTGCAGGCAGGAATAAAGTCTATGCACTGTTAGAGGCAGCATTTGAAGAAACAGCCCCTGACCTAACCGTTATTACCGGGGACCTGCTGTTCTCTTTTGATGCGGAGGCTATGCTTCATGAGTTTGCTTCTTTCATGGAGGAGCATGACCAATTCTGGGCTTACTCTTTCGGCAATCATGATGGCGAACACAAATATGATCGACCTACACTCGCCGGTATCCTGGATGCCTACCCCCATGCACTCTTCTCTAGTGGAGAAGAATGGGTACGGGGATACAGTGACTATCCCCTTGTATTGACCTCTAACGGAGAGACGAAGCAGGCACTGATACTCCTTGATTCCCATGACAGTAGAATCTATGAAGATGATGTCATTGCACCTGATTATATCTACCCTTCCCAGATTGCGTGGTACCGTTGGGTGGAGGATGGACTGGGTGATATACCGTTGTATGCCTTCACCCATATTCCTCTGCCCGAGTTCAAACTGCTCTGGGAAAGCGGAACAGCCGAGGGAATCAAGCTCGACAAGAAGGTCAACGTACCACTAGAGAATAGTGGCCTTTTTGCGGCCATGCAGGAGAAAGGAAATACCGTGGCTGTATTCAGTGGCCATGACCATTTGAACGACTTTCAGGGAATCTGGGAATCCATCGACTTGCACTACGGCAGGAGTGCCAGTTACGGGTCCTATGGTTCAAGAGACTACAAGAAAGGGCTTAAAACCATCACGCTCTATGCAGATGATACACCCTATACTGTTCAGACATATACGGTCGATCAGTGGCGATTGTAGGAGGAACCGAAATGGAACATGAGGTAACGCAGAAGCAGGACCTACTGGACAAAAAGGGACATATCAAGGAAGAAGGCTGGGCCCGTCACCCGCTCTGGCTCTACAACCGATCCCATGTAAAGGGTGGCCGTCTAAGGGTCAAGGAGTGGGATTACTACGCGATAATCAATACAGAGAAACACTATGCGGTAACTGCCACGATCAGTGACCTGGGATATGCAGCACTTTTTGCTATCAGTTATATCGATTTTGAACGGAAAGCAGTAAGCCAGACTGATGCCTTAAGCGTTTTCCCCCTGGGAAAGATTGGGTTGAGTGCTTCCAGCGGGGAAGACAACCAAGTTGCCTGGTCAAATGAAAAACTCCGGCTTGCTTTCATCAAGAAAGGAACACAGCGACATCTGATGGTTGCTTGCCCTTCACTCGTTCTTCCTGACGGAAGCGTGGGCCTCGACTACGATATCGTGCTTACCCAAGAGCCAGAAAGAGAAAGCTTGAATATTGCAACCAGCTGGAAAGAACAGCGCAAGGCTTTTTATCTCAATGAGAAAATCAATTGTCTGCCTGCAAAAGGGAAAATTCGCAGAGGGATGGAGAATGAAGAGCTGCTTATGGGGGAATCCTGGGGAGTGCTGGATTGGGGACGAGGGAGATGGACCTATCAGAACACCTGGTATTGGGCCAGCGTCTCTGCCTTGGTTGAAAATGTTCCATTTGGCTTGAATCTGGGCTATGGGTTTTCTGATAGGACTCCAGCAAGTGAGAATGCCATATTCTATAATGGAAGGATCCATAAGTTAGGAACGGTGGAATTTGTGTTTTCCCGAGAGGACCTCAGGAAGGCTTGGAGAATCAAGGATGAACAGGGGAGACTCAACTTGGTATTCACTCCGGTGGTAGACCGTTCAAGCAATACAAATTTTATGGTGATAAAGTCTGTACAACATCAGCTGTTTGGGTATTTTAGTGGAACCTGTTTGCTCGATGATGGGAGTGAACTTGCCATCAAAGAGCTCCCTGGATTCGCTGAACAGGTCTACAATCGTTGGTAGGGCTTTTTTAACAATTCAGATGTGTATGTCTTGCAAGAAGTTGTTCATTTGTATAAACTACAAAAGTTGTATTGCATGTCTCGGTATTTAACCGATAATCCACTCATACATTATCAGGAGTTCCATGTCAGAGTTATTAAGCTTTGCGGACCTAGGACTGTCCGCACAAACCATTGCCGCCGTCAAATCCAAGGGATTTGAAGAACCTACCAAAATCCAAGCAGCGTGTATTCCACTGCTTCTCAAGGACCAGGTTGATGTCATCGGCCAGGCACAAACCGGAACCGGCAAAACCGCCGCTTTCGGTCTTCCTATTCTAGAAATCGTAGACCCTTCTATCAAGCAGGTGCAGGCGCTCATTCTCGCTCCGACAAGAGAGTTGGCCGTACAAGTTGCTGAAGAGATCAATTCTCTGAAGGGAGATCGTCATTTGGAAATCGCCGCAGTCTATGGAGGAGCATCCATGGACTTACAGCTCAGAAAGCTACGCAGAGGTGTACACGTAGTGGTAGGCACCCCAGGTCGTATCCTTGACCACCTCAGAAGAGGTTCCCTCAAGCTGGATCAGCTCAAGTTCGTTGTTCTGGACGAAGCTGATGAGATGCTTGATATGGGATTTGTTGATGACATTGAGGAAGTCTTGAAGCAAACACCCGAACACAAACGGATGCTCTGCTTCTCTGCAACCATGCCTGCCCCGATCCAACGTCTTGCCGGAAGGTTCATGCACGAACCCGAAATGGTAAAAATCAAGCAGGAAACCCCAACCAGCGACCTTACTGACCAAATTTACGTCGAAGTAAGAGAGTCGGACAAGTTCGAAGCTTTGACCCGCATCATCGATATGGAAGAAAGCTTCTACGGAATTGTATTCTGTAGGACCAAGGTCCAATGTGATGAGATCGGACGCAAGTTGATGGACCGTGGTTATGACGCAGAACCTTTGCACGGTGACCTTTCTCAGAAACAGAGGGAAAGTATCCTGCACAAAATGAGGGATCGGTCGATCAGCATCATCGTCGCCACGGATGTGGCTGCCCGTGGTATCGACATCTCTGACCTTACCCATGTTATCAACTTCTCACTTCCCGAAGACCCGGAGGCTTATATCCACCGAATCGGAAGAACAGGAAGAGCAGGAAAAACCGGTATTGCCATTACCTTTGTCGGCCCAAGAGAGTTCAGACGCTTCAGCTTCATCCAGAAAGTATCAAAATCAGAGATTCGACGGGAATCAGTGCCTGATGCCAATGACATCATTGAGACCAAGAGAACAAGAATTATCAGTCAACTCTCTGCTATCACTACAGAGGATGGTCAAGATAGCCCATTTATTACCATTGCCGAACAGCTTTTGGAAGACAAACGTCCTGAGGACGTTGTAGCTTCATTGCTTGACCATTTCTACAAGGATGAGCTGGATGTTTCCAAATACCAGAGCATATCTTCAGGAAGAAATGAGCGCAATTCAAGAGAACCACGCAGTGAAGATAATGGGTTTACCCGACTCTTCATTGCTCGTGGCAGGAAAGATGGTTTGGATAAGCGAAGGCTTGTTGACTACTTAATTGAACAGGTAGGAGCAGAGGATCATGACATCCAAAATGTAACGGTTAGAGAGGATTTCTCCTTTGTCAGTGCTCCACTGCAGGTTGCCGAGCGTATCTTGCAGACGTTCAACTCTGTAGGTTCTGAAGGTAGACCAATCATTACCCGCGCAAAGCCGGATAATCCCAATGGAAAACATCTCTCAGGGAGAAGAAGTGACCATTATGATGATCGCCCCAGTTCTTCTGACCGCAGAAGTCAAGGCCGACGTCCTCGCCGCAGCAATGATGACTTCCAGCCGTATGGCAGGGACTCCTATGGTGGTGGTGATGATGATTATCGTCCCCGACCTAGCAGTTTCCAGGATGATCGACAAAGCCGCTCTCATGGAAAATACAGCTCCCCTCAAGGGAAAAGAGGACCTCGTCCCAAGAAGCGGTATCGAGACTAAAAACCCTAAAAACACCCACTTGTACTTTCAAGTGGGTGTTTTACCTGTACTCCTCCGCTATATTGGTAGGCCGAATTGAGTTTGGAGTGGTTCTTTCCTTTGCAGGAAAGCATAGCAAGATGACCTCGGCTTTCATTCTCGTGGTGACAGTTTTCCTTGGGTATCATGCAGCCCATCTGCAGCTCGAGGGCAGATTGCCTCATTCTATGAACAATTAGAATAACAATAACCAGGGAGTTCTCCCCAACCCTACTTTCAGACCAGAGAACGAGCACTTAGGCGGGCTACATCTTGGTATTTCTTGTGGTTCTGATGGCTTTTAGATTGCTATCCCTTGCGTTTTACACTTTGCTGCCATGGTTGTGGGAGCCGGTATCGATGACGCAACCCACTTCCTCATACGATATAAAAACAAAGCAGCTGAAGGGAAACTGCCAATTGAAAGCATTCTCTCTGAGACAATGAAAGAGACCGGTGACCTATCATACTCACTACGCTTTCCATCGTAGCTGGAATGATGGTGTTCCTGCCGGTTCGCTATTTTGGAAGTCTGATGAGTATCGCCCTATTGAACTGCATGGTTTCGACTTTGGTGGTGATGCCCTCTGTTGTTACCCTTACCACAGGTATCAAGCGTCGTTTCACACACTGAGACCAAGGTCTCTGCCCAGTGGGACAGTGAAAATCGTTCACTCGCTTGTTTTGATTTCTCTGCCATCTCCTTCCGTTTTTGCTCGTCAGCGACAAGAGAAGCGAGTGTTGTTACAAATGAGTGGCTGTCGGCACAGATGGCCCCACACCCTTCTTCCTCTACTGAAAAACCTAGACTATGGTCTTCGCGAAGTACTACAGGAAGCGAACTCGCCATAGCCTCCACGAATCCCAAACCTTGTGATTCACGGACAGACGAGGAGATGAAAACATCCGAAAGTCTGTAATATAGATGTACATTTTCCGAGGGGATAGCACCTGCAAATACCACAAGACCTTCCAACCCCAAATCTGCAACTTGCTTTTTCAAACTATCCTCTTTAGGTCCACCGCCTACCAGAAGCAACCGCGCTGAGGGCTCAAGGAATGAGAGGAGGAAGAAGTCATCAATGCTCTTGTTCACTCGTTTCTCACTTGCGAGACGACAGACGGAGACCAGAATACAATGCTCCTTGGAAAAGCCTAGACTGGTGCGTAAGGCATCTATTTCATCACTTCCAACGGGACGTTGGAATCGGGCCAAGTCGATACCACTGGGGAGAACAAAAATTGGTTGCTTTACATGGTATCGCTCCAGCATGTGGCTATGGGAAAGTGATGGACTAATCAGGAGATCACAATAGCGTACCCGTCTCTTTATAATGGTTGCCATCATAGTGTCCCAAAGGGTGTGCCTGATGCGATACTGTGCATCGTACCGGGTAAAATCAGTATGACAGGTGTGAATCAGGGGGATGTCTAACATAGCAGCAATTCTTCTTGCCCATCCCATGGTGAAAAACTCATTATTGGAGTGTATGATATCGGGACTCCAGGAAAGGATATCGGCAAGAAGCGGGTCATGGTATGATAAGGCTACCTGGGAGTCCCTAAGCGGTTGTATCCTGCTACCCTTCATGAAGTAGACGCCATTCTCATACGAAGAGATAGGAGATTTACTGATTGTAAGCAAGCGTACCTCATGACCCAGTTGACCAAGCATGTTTTGTTCATTGACCACCACGGTCGTGACGCCTGTAATATGTGGTAGATAAAAATCTGTAGTGATGAGGATTTTCAAATAGAACGCTCCTGTCTCCCATGATACTCTCATAAAATACGTGATGCAAGCAAGAGAAATGTTTCAAATGCTGTTTCTCTACTTGTCCTTGCCCCCTTTTTACCATATTCTTGACCCATGCACATAGCATTTTTATATGTAGATGCAGGAAAAGGTCACATTACCCCTGCAAAAGCTTTGAGTGATGCTGCACTCCGGCTAGACCATACCACCGTTGTTGCTAATGTATTTGAAACGCTCAAGGCACCTATCATCAATCGGATGAGTAAATCCAATTGGCGTTTGATGTTGCATTATCCACGACTAGAGGCATTCATTGACCCCAAGCAGGACTCCCGGTTCAATGCTAGGCTGTTCCGTTTTCTCGGTACCCATAGCCATGCTGTAAAGGACTTCAAAGCGTGGTACGATACCAATACTCCTGATTGCATCGTTGTAGCCCACTTCCTTGCAGGTTGCCTCATCCAGCCAATCGTTGCTGAACTAGGATTACCAGTACCAGTCTTCGAATATGCGACTGATGTGGTATTTACCCCAAGGCTGGGGATCAATTCTGACTTGGACAGGTTTTACATCTGTACCCAGTTGGGCAAAGAACTCGCAATGCAATTTGGCCAACAGGAAGAAACAATTTCAATATGCCCTTTTCCCTTGAAGACCCAGATGATGCACACCGAAATCCCGGAACAACAACAAGCAAGAAAGAAACTGGGATTACAAGACCGCTTTACTGTTTTGCTCAACCTTGGGGGCGAAGGTATCGGAACAACAGATTTCCTGGAAGAAGTACAGCGACGCAACCTTGATTGGCAGATCATCACCGTCGGAACACTCAGCAGTAGCACAAAACTACACTACAAGCATTTCCGTGAAAAATATCCCTCCTTTCCTATCTATACTCCTGGCTTTGTCGACAATATCCAGGACTACATCAGTGCGTGCGATGTACAGGCAGGAAAGGCAGGGGCAAATGCCTTGATGGAGTCTCTTTATCTCAAGCGTCCCTTTCTTATCTCCAATTTGCTCTATACCGCAAAACCCACCACTCAGTTCTTTGAACGGTATAAGGTTGGCTGGGTTGAGAATTCCATCCACAAACAGGTAGATATCCTGAAAGCTTACAGTGAGGACAACCAAGTACGCCAAGTAATGGCGGAAGCATTTGAAAACCTCCCAACCACCTTCGATAGTGATGCTTTTGTACGAATGATCATCGAGGATACGGAGACATTTCTCAGAAAAATTGGTGTCAACACCCCGTAAAGAATATGATATCTCCCTCCACCTATCAGCGGTGCACACGCTTTACATTGCTTTCCCTCATATAGTATAGTCTTTTTAACGGAGGCCACGTGTAAAGCCAAGGTTTGTGCACGTGCTAAGTCATCCACCAAATCCAATATCTAGGAGCTCTCTATGACTGAAGGAACCGTTTCTTCAGAGGGGAGGCAGGTGGGTGGCTATATCACCCGTGTTTTGAGCGGTATGGCTCAAGGTCTCTTTGCCTCACTCATCATCGGCCTTATCATCAAACAAATTGGGCATTACAGTTCAATCCTCCTACTCGAACACATCGGCATGGTCGCCCAATACCTGACGGGACCGGCGATAGGAACGGGGGTTGCCATAGCTGTTGGCGCAACCCCTTTGGGTGTTCTGGGAAGCGCTGTCGCAGGTGCTATTGGGGCTGGAACCTTCATCTTTGCAGATGGCGTTACCCTGGCACTAGGGGAACCGGTGGGTGCAATGCTGGCAGGGCTGGCAGCAGCAGAAAGTGCAAAAAAGGTCGCTGGTAAGACTGGAGTCGATATCCTCATCGTTCCTCTTGCCACCATCCTGATTGGATCACTGGTAGGATATTTCATTGCTCCTCCCATTGCTGCCTTGATGCATTATATCGGAGCATTCATCAACTCACTAACCATGCTCTATCCACTGCCGATGGGTATCTTAGTATCTACAGTAGTAGGAATGGTACTTACCCTTCCGATCAGCAGTGCCGCCATCTGCATCAGCCTAGGTCTCGATGGGCTGGCAGCAGGAGCTGCTGTCGTTGGCTGTAGTTGTCAGATGATTGGCTTTGCCGTGAGCTCTTACAAGGAGAACAAACTCGGGGGCTTGCTCAGCCAAGGGCTTGGAACCAGTATGATCCAGATCCCGAACATCTGGAAGAATCCCCTCATCTGGATTCCTCCTACCCTTACCTCTGCAATCCTTGGGCCCATCAGTACCGTAGTCTTCAAGATGGAGAACAACAGTGCAGGAGCAGGCATGGGCACCAGCGGCTTGGTCGGCCAGTTCAATGCAATTGCTGTAATGGGCCTAGATGCATGGCCAGTGGTACTCTTGATGCACTTCCTGCTTCCAGCAATAATCACGCTCCTTTTTAGTATGATTATGAGGAAGAAAGGATGGATCAAGGAAGGTGATATGTTGCTGACACTACGATAACTCCTCTCAAGGCAAAAGAAAGCCCAACATATTCGGAGTGTTGGGCATTTTGTTTCATATAATGATGGTTTATCAGAAGAAGAGCTCAAAACTCACTGATAATTCCCATTCCACGTCAAGGGGATCAATTGTTCCTTTCACTGCATCCATAACATCAAAGAGATTGAAGCCGAGGGCGATACGCATCGGGTGACTGGGGAATCGATCAAGGACACCCCACCCTTCCATACCTGCGGTTGCAAGGAGAGAATAGCCTTCCTCGGCGTCAGGATTTCCAAATATGCCTATATCAAGGAAAGGGTTCGCATAGGATTTGGCGAATCCAAAATCAATGAACTCCATCATGAGGTTCAAATTGAGCACGCCACCGTAGGGAATCGTCCCATTTTCAAAGGTAATTGCGGTTGAACGAGAGAGATATCCCCTATAGTACTCGGAGACATTCTTGTCCTCAGAGGGCAGGAAATAATACTTTTTTGGATTTAATCCAGAATAGAATCCATTGAACTGGAGGTGCGGATTGAATCTCCATATAACGAAGGGGAACCATGTGATATTGCTCTCAACATACCAATAACTCTTATACTCGAAGTCTTCACCCTGGTAATCACGATACACATGCTTGAAGTTGAAGATAAATCCTTCCCTGAATTTATCCTTGCTGGACAGGAAGTTTATCCGGCCTCCGTTGCTGAGTGTATTGGTGTACTCCAAGTACTGGGCCAAAGACTCTCTACCATATAGATACTCCACTCCTGGAGAGAACGAGGTAGCCCACCTCCAGCCGATAAAGGGAAGTTTGAAGTTTGTTCCGAGTGTTGTTGAGAGGGTTGCATCATTCAAGTAATCAAGCGCAACCTTCTTGTTCGTGAGAAGCGTTATCTTGAAGGAAAGAGGTCTGGTAAAAAGCTTCAGATCGTGTTGAATAAGATTGGTTTCCGTCTTCACATTGGTGAGCCCGGTATTCCACTCGAATAAGTTATTCAGGGTATAGCGTCCCTCATTCTGTTTGAATGGACCGTAAGCCCAACTGAATCCATGGATGTCTGGATTCATCTGCTCAAATCTAGAGGAAGGATCATACTCCGCCCAAGTCTTCAGGTTCAGCTTTGTACCAAACAGTTTCAAGCCAGTCCAGGAGATATCATAGTTGAACTGCTGAGCAGCATTGGGGTCGATAACACCATCAAAAGAGAAAGCAAGCTTCGTTTCCATGAGACGGATGCCTGTCCAACCGATGTCATACTCGATCTTACCTTCAGGCTTGCGTGTTTTCTCACGTTCATACAAAAAATTGAGACTTAGATTTGTTCCCCCAACTGCTACACCGGTTATGTCAAATTCCAGATGATCCTTGCGGTTATCCCAGCTTTCCAGAGTACCATCATTCTGTGATGTGTAAACGGTAAGATTGAGCAAACCAAAGGTTCCAAGTAGGTTCGTGTCCTTTGCTTTTATTCCAAAAAGGAATCCAGTCTTGTCATTATCAAACTTTGGATAGGGCAAAACGATAAAGGTGTTTGAATCTTCGATGAAAAAGGTGACAGTATAGTAGGCAATGCCATCAGAAAAAGAGGTAAAGGAGTATTCATATTCAACACTTAGGAAGAGCTGTTTGTTGATGAGTGTCTGTCGCTTGGCATTCAGGGCTTTCAGAAATGCATCTTCTGTTTCCCATACGGGGTCCCCGTTAGGAGGAATGATGGCATTGCGCAAGGCAAACTGTGTCGTCTTACCAGAAATCTTAAACTCATATGATGCTATCGCATAACCAGAAATATCTTCAGAAGTCAGCAATGCATCGGAATCAGCGGAAAGGACCCCGATAAAAAGCAATAAAAAAAGGCATAGTAGGAGTACCTGTTTCCTCAATATATTCATACCACCTCAATTTCCTTGATAAACTTATGCTTATTGACAAGATTAGTTGCTTTTTCAGTCAGTGTCAACACTTAGTAAACAGAACTCAGACAAGAAAGTAACAGGGAAAACATAGGTATAGCAATAATCCTAGCAGATAAGTATTAAACCCGGGAATATCTTATGACAAATCCCCGGGTTGCAAAAACAGTTAGAAGAAAATTCTCACTCCAACCTGCACAATGTGGTCTAACTCAGCATCAGACCAGGGGCCGAATTCAGTGGAGCGGCCGTCAAAGGACACATCTTCCTCATTGGTGATAGGACGATCCCACTCTGAGAGGAACTGGTAGGAAGCTGTTATGCTGATCGGAGTACCTTCAAACTTTTTGGTTCCGGTAGCTTTCAGTGAAAGCTTATGGTTGAATACATTGCCCCAGAAATCCTTCTCTGGATACAAGTGATCCTCTGTGTAATACATATATTGATACATATCATACCCATACTGACCACTTCGAGCCTGGTATTTGCCCTGTAACTGGGC
This sequence comes from Sphaerochaeta halotolerans, assembly GCF_003429665.1. GTDB lineage: Bacteria > Spirochaetota > Spirochaetia > Sphaerochaetales > Sphaerochaetaceae > Sphaerochaeta > Sphaerochaeta halotolerans. The sequence continues at coordinate 38,904 of NZ_QUWK01000007.1, forward strand.
GGTCCAACCTTTGGGGAAGCCCAAGTCAAACTGCAGAAGAATTTCCTGGGAGTTTGGATTCAGCGGATAGCCGAGGTTCTCTCCCTTGTTCACGTAGAAGGTCTCTGCATAGGTTTCGTAGATGAGGTACTGTTCACCACTCTTCTTAATCATGGTTCTTCCATCCTCGGAGTACCAGGTGGTTCCACTTGATACATCAATTTCTTCCTCACTACTCCCTTTTTGTGTGAAAGTAATCTTAAGAGGATCCCCATCACTTTCTTGCGTATACGTAAACTCCCTACCCTGATCAGAAATGATAGTTATTTCTGTTTCAGTAGCATCCAGAAGCCCTGGGTCTATCGCACCGGTAAACTCCCTCATTGGGTAGTGGGTGTAGACAAACGGGCCTATATACGTCCACTGGAGGGTCATGGAGGAGAAGTTGCCAATGGGGAGTGGTACAACAAGCCCTGCCTGGAATGCGAACATATTCCTTGGAGCCTTGAGCATGGTAATTGGATCCCCTACAACATTCATCTCATTCACTGCCATGGCACCATAGAGACGTGCCTTGGAAGGAAGGGTGTAAGAGAAGTCGAGTCCTGCAAATACATCATCAATATCCCCGAGGCTGTTCTGTTGGAACATGTAGATGGCAAATGGGTTGAGATAGCTTATCTCAAATCGTTTCTGCCAGATGGTCGATTCAAAAATTGAGAGTGTCAGGTTCTCAGTAGCATCCAACTCCACCCGGTGGGCACTGAAGTTGTTGTTGTAGGTATAGTTTACCTTGTCTTCCTTCGAGCCACCATCATAGTAGTCAGAAAGGAATGGCTGTCCATCGATATCGTGAAGGGAGAACTTGCCTAAGGAACCGTTGATCACTGAATAGCGTAGCCAGTGGGTCAAGTTCACACTGATATCAATACCGTCAAAACTCCTTGCACTTCCACTGAGCATAAGGTTGTTCAAGCCTGGGCCCCAGTCCCTCTTGATCGATCCCCAACGTAGCAACATCTCTCCATCAAAAAGGGAGATGGCCAACTCAGGGGAAAGGGTTAGTCCGCTATAGAATTCTTTAAAGGGAATTGATCCTGGTGTACTACCTCCTTCAGTCAATTCCATGTAGAATCCTTCCCCTGGGATGGTAAACTCAGAAGGGAGGAATACCCGGTTGTTCAACGTATCAAGCAAAAAGCCGAAGTCCATATTGAATGAGACATACCTACCAATATCTCCTTTCATGAAGGCAACCACTGAATTCCTGGAATCATACTCCTTGGTTGCAAGACTTACTGTTTGCTGAGAAGCAAGGGTAATACCAAATGCGGCTCCCAACCCTTTCTCTTCATCAAAAGTACGAATATATCCTGTGGATAACAACGTATCAGCATACGAGTCTGACGTTCCATAGGAAGCCTGTAGCTCAGCAATTAGGGAATCCAATTCATCAATTTCTGCCTTGCTCAAGGCATCTGGTTGCTCTGCTATCTGGCCAAGCAAGGAGAGAACCTTGCTTGCACTGAAGGGCTTCACTGCAGTCTGATTCTCGATCAAACCACGGACTTGGGCAACTTCAAGAATCTGATAAGCACGATGGCCGACTGGCACCGCAGTATGCTGGGCAGGAAAAACGGAGCCCATGGTGAGTATCACCATCAAGCTCATCAATACAAACACACGTTTCATATATACCTACTTATTGGTTCTCTAGCGAGGCAAGTTGATCTTTGAACCAGTTTTGTAATGCGACGATACGCCTCTTGAATGCAGAAGGAAGATCAACTTCCAATCCAAAAATAGAAACTACGGGATCCCTTCCATCAATACTGGTCAAGGCAACAAGCAACAACCCATCATCAAGTTGGTAGGTTCCCATGTTCATTGTAAGCTGGTCCTTCTTCAATGCAGTAAAAATTCCCAGAACTCGAATTGTATTGAGGTTCTTAATCTCTACGAAGATCTCATCATCACTATTGGTATATGTATGCAGGTAACGGTTTCCACCAAAGGAAGTATCACGCTGATAGACATAGCTCTGTGCAGAATAGGGAAATACGGTTGCCACTGGGTCTGGAATCAAATTATTAAGGTTCTTGCTATCTCCCATGTAGGAGGATTTTTCGATGAGCAACTTCGGCTTATTACCTGCTCGCCATGAAATGTAGGTCAACCCCTCCTGGGTAGATATGGCCCTAAGGCTGTTGAAAATTGCCAACTGACGATCAGCCTTGCTCATTGCCTTGAGGGTATCCCCATAGGGGATATAACTCACTGCAGCAACTGAAAAACCATCTTCAATTGATCGTGCCTGGAGAGCACGTTTGTACGCCTCACTTCCCTTCACAAAGTATTGGGTAAGAACTTCTCCCCCAAGGGCATATGCACTGACCATTTCACCTGATTCCAGCGCTTGGTATTGCTCCTGTGACAACTGGGGCAATGCTGTATAAATTTCTGAAGCATTCGCCCAGAGGGCTCCAATGCTGAGGCAGCAAACAAAACAAAACGTCACCACTCTCTTTACCATGAAAAACTCCCTTGTATTTCTAGTATGCATTCTCGTTGACAAATCCCCTGAAGAAGGTGAACAAGATAATCTTGAAGTCAAAAACCATATTCCAGTTTCTGATATAGTACAGGTCAAACTCTATCCTTCTCTCAAGAGAAGTATTCCCACGCCATCCATTGACCTGGGCCCAACCAGTTATTCCGGATTTAACCCGGTGGCGCATTCTATATCCCGGAATTTCCTTGTTGAACCGCTCCACCAACGCCGGACGCTCTGGCCGAGGTCCAACAAGGCTCATTGAACCACCAATGACATTGAATAACTGCGGCAACTCATCCAAACTGGTTCTCCTAAGGAACCTTCCAATTTTGGTCACCCTCGGGTCATTCTCTTCGGTCCAGCGCACAGTATCCTCAGGAATATCGTTACGCATACTTCTGAACTTGTACATCGTAAAGATTTTTTCGTCTTTCGTCACCCTCTGTTGCTTGAAGATAACAGGACCAGGAGAAGAGAGTTTTACCAACAATGCAATAAGGACTAGGATTGGACTGATCAGGATAACTCCAACCATGCAGGAAACTACATCGAATACACGTTTGGCAATTCTACCGAATACATTGATTTCAGCAGCATTGAGCGTAAGAATTGGAATCCAACGGAAATCAGAAATGTTGGTCCCAATATGGGACTCAGGAAGATGGGGCAACATGATTACTTTCTCATTCAACAAATCCAAGCCCTCAGCCACCATTGCTTTCTCGCGGCCATACTCCTCAGGGGGGTAGCTGATAACGACCAAATCTGGGAACGTCGCTTGTACAGCCTCACGCAGGCTAGCAGTTTTCAGTTGCTTGACTCCCCCGATTGGACTCCCCTGTCCGCCGTACTGCCCTACCAGTTTTATTCCTGAAACACGGCTGCTATGCAATGCCTTCTCATATTGCAGCAAACTATCACCAAAGCCAACCAACAGAATTCGGCGAGAATATTTCCCTTTGCGATAACAGGATTTGATGTAACTAGAGACAATAGTGCGCTCTGTTACAAGGAATGCTACCAGCAAGAAAAAGTGCAGAGCAATAGAAAGTCTACTTACCTTTTGAGGGAAAACAAAATAAAGGGTAATGACAAGCAACAGGAATCCTTCAAAACTACTAGAAATAAGCTTGCTTGTCTCCTTTCTCCAAGAGTGTTCCAAATCTTCTTCGTAGAGTCCATTCTTGCTGAGAAAAAACAGGGTGTACGCCAATACCAATATGGAAATTCTTAAGAAGATGAAAAAGTCATTCGGCATACCACCAGGAATGACATAGAATCTAAGGTAACCCGCCAGCAACCAAGATAACAAAATCATGAGGCTATCTAAAACCACCTTCATAGCCAATAACTTCCGATTGCTACTCTTCATGTCTGCTTTATACCCATCCTCTTCTTTTCAGTGGTTCACTCAAGAGAAGGAAATGCAATGCATTACACTTGCCGAACACACTTCACACAATATGTTGATGATATCATACCATGAGGACTTGAGGAACTCCTTTTATTGTTTTAGATGTGCAGGTGATCATCGTACCGGTCGCTGAGAATTTTCCTGCAATAGGAATCTTTTTGCTTTAGGATTTTCGATCCCCTTGTGATCTTGCACAGAGAGATTCCATACGAAGCTGCAATCTCACGCTGAGGAAGCCCCTGATACAGGTCCTTCATCAGATTCCAGCGAAGCAGGATTGCCTTCCGCTCACTGGGGGTAAGCATCTCCTCGAACAATTTTGCCATATCCTCTGGGTTATTAGTCGTACTAAAAACCTCAATCAAATCCTTATATTCAGTATCCATGGATCCTCCATTTCATTTCATACTACAAAGAGAACCTGAAGCGGTCAAGCAACGCTATTCTCAAAACGTTCTGAGATAGCTATACTATCGGCCAAGGAGCAAAGACATGAGCGACACTACTGCCTACAGCAAAAAAACCATGCGTGTACTCTTGTATCTTCAGCAGGGCGAGTTGACTGAACACCAAATCTACAGCTTTCTCGCATCACGGGTGAAAGACGAGCAGAATAGCAGTGTATTACGTCGTATAGCAGGGGAGGAACTTGGGCATGCCAAAATCTGGCAGAAACTGACAGAGAAAGAAGTCAAAACCAATAGAATCAAGTTCTGGTTCTATAGTCTTATGGCACTCATCCTGGGATATACTTTCGTACTGAAGAAAATGGAAAAAGGAGAGGATAAAGCCACCAAGGCATATCGCTCCCTGATTACTGAAGTACCACAGGCAAAACAGATTAGTGAGGATGAGGACAGACATGAACAACAACTACTTGCAATGCTTGATGAAGAACGCTTGCAATACGTCGGCTCCATGGTTCTTGGTTTAAGCGATGCTCTGGTTGAGCTTTCTGGAACATTGGCCGGTTTGACCTTTGCCCTGCAGAACACCCGCCTCATTGCTCTATCCGGTTTGATAACCGGTATATCAGCTACCCTTTCCATGGCATCCAGCGAATATCTCTCGGCAAAAAACAGTGGAGATAAGAATGCAGTCAAGAGCAGCATGTACACAGGCATAGCTTATCTCTTTACCGTGACGTTCATGGTTTTGCCATACCTGCTTCTCGAGAGCTACGCAGTTGCTTTGGGCATTATGCTGGTGGTTGTCATTATCATTATCATGTTTTTTACCTATTACACGTCAGTAGCTAAAGACCTTCCCTTTGGGAAACGATTCTTTGAGATGGCACTCATAAGCCTCAGTGTTGCTGCCATATCGTTTGTAATTGGAATCCTCGTAAAGCGATTCCTGGGAATTGATATCTAGATGAAATACATTGACTTTTACAATCTTAAGCTCTCACAGATTGCCCTTGGGTGCGACCATTACGGAGAGTCAATCAGCGAAGCAATTGCATTGCAGCAACTGGACATTTTTGCAGATGGGGGAGGGACCCTCCTCGACACTGCCCACATCTACGGGCAGGGCAAGGAAGGAACACTGTCCAGCAGTGAATTGGTGCTCGGCAAGTGGATGCAGGAAACAGGGAATCGTGAGAAGATGGTCGTTGCCTCTAAAGGCTGTCATCCATACAAGGAAGACATGCATAGGAGCAGAATCAACAGAGCTGACATGTATCTGGATATCAACCAAAGCCTTGATTCCTTGCGGACAGACCATCTGGATATCTGGTTCTTCCATCGTGATAACCCCCAGATACCAGCTGATGAGATCATAGACATGGCAGGAGAGCTCATACAGAAAAATCTGGTTCGTCACCTAGGAGCATCCAATTGGACCACTAAACGGATTGAGCAGGCCAATACATGGGCAAGCAAACAGGGAAAACCGACTTTTGCAATCAGTGAAATCCAGTGGAGCCTTGCCCATTGCACGCCAGAGACCTGGGGTGATGACACCTTGGTCTGTATGACAGAAGAACAGAGACGCTGGTATGAAAAGGAATCCATGCCGGTTATGAGTTTCTCCCCACAGGCAAAGGGGCTCTTCTCCAAAGTAATTGCAGGAAAGACGGAATCGCTCAGCGATACGGCAAAACGTCGGTTCCTTACCAATACCAACCTACGTCTCGTACCCAAGGTGAAACAACTCTCCATGGAGTTGCACACTTCTCCTTCAGCCATAGCCATGGCCTACCTGACCAGCCAGAAAAACCCCACCATTGCAATAGCAGGATCCAGCAAGCCTACTCAAATCACCGAGACCCTCGCAGGCAGCGACCTAACCCTGAGTGAGGAGCAAATCGCCTTCCTACAGGAAGATCTTTTCTAGTATTGCTTGTGTCAAACACCGTGAGACAGTAGGATACTCTCCATGACGCAAGCCCTTACACAGGTTGCTCTCTTTCTCTTCATCATAATCTTGGCCCAAATCCTGAAGCGGATCGGCCTGTTTACTGAGAAGGAAGGGAGCACACTCTCCAAGATCAGTTTAAATATCACCCTTCCGGCAGCTATCGTGGCTAGCTTCAATACATTCACGATGGATTACTCTCTGTTGGTGTTGATCGGTTACGGAATTGGAGCAAACATCTTGCTTGCTTCCCTTTCCTACCTTTTTATGTGTAAGAAAAGCAATTCCCTCAAAGCATATGCACTCTTGAGTGGATCGACTTACAACGTAGGCAACTTCTCTTTCCCCTTCATCCAGTCACTGTTTGGTGCCCAAGCGTTGGTTGCCGCATCCTTGTTCGACCTTGGCAATGCTCTGATGACCACAGGGTTGACCTACTCCCTGGCGGGTTCCGTTGCACAGGGAAAGCGACCCGAGAGAACCGACATTCTAAAGAAACTCTTCACCAGTGTTCCCTTCATTACCTATTTGGTAATGATTACACTCTCCTTTGCCCACATCAAGTTGCCTCTCTTTCTCCAAGAGTGGATGATGGCCATAGGAAAAGCAAACCCGATCATCGCAATGTTGATGATCGGGATTATGCTTGATATTCATTTTGAGAAGAGTTGGATTAAGTATTCACTGGGATTGCTCTCTATCCGATACGGACTGGGCATCCTGATGGCTTGGTTTTTTATCGTACATACCGATTTCAACCAGATTATCAAGACAACCCTTGTCTTTGTCGTATTCAGCCCGAGCGCAACCAGTTCAGTTGCGTTTCTTGAGAAGCTTACTGATCAGAATAAGCTTGCTTCCTTTACCTCTTCACTTTCAGTCCTGGCAAGCATTGCCAGCTTTACCATCCTCTCACTCCTGGTTGCTTAGCCAAAGAGGTAGGAGTTCATGAGGTTGTTCAGGTACTCCTGCTTTCCGCTGCGCTTCTCAATCTGAACAGTACGACCGATAGCGGCAAGAGAAGCAAGATCCATGGAACCATCCTCAAACTTCTTCCCATCCCCAGCATCGAAGGAGGCATAACGATTCTTCACGAACGTATCGAACAGTCCTTCATCGATGATCTTGTGTGCAACTTCAAGGCCGAGTGCAAAGCTGTCCATACCACCGATATGTGCTATAAAGAGGTCTTCAAGGTCTGTTGAGTTACGTCGTCGCTTCGCATCGAAGTTCAAGCCACCACTACCCAATCCACCATGCCTCAAGATAACCAGCATAGCCATCGTAGTTGCATACACATCGGTCGGGAACTCATCAGTATCCCATCCGTTTATCGGATCACCCTGGTTTGCATCAACACTGCCGAGCATTCCATGGTTTGCAGAAACCAACAGATCATGGTCGAATGTGTGGCCGGCCAAGGTAGCGTGGTTGGCTTCAATATTGCACTTGAAATCCTTATCCAGACCATACTCCTTAATAAACCCGATGGTAGTCGCAGCATCGTAGTCATACTGATGTTTGGTCGGCTCCATCGGCTTGGGCTCGATCAAGAAGGTTCCCTTGAACCCAATACTCCGCCCATAGTCTCTTGCCATGGTCAGGAATCGTGCCAAATGGTCCTGCTCTCGCTTCATATCAGTATTCAAGAGACTCATGTACCCTTCTCTACCGCCCCAGAAGACATAATTCTGCCCACCGAGCTTCACATTTACGTCCAGGCTGTTCTTCACCTGTACAGCTGCTCGGGCTACCACGTTGAAGTCTGGGTTGGTTGCTGCTCCATTCATATAGATGGGATGCGTAAACACATTGGCGGTATTCCAGAGCAATTTCACACCACTTGCCTTCTGCCTCGCAAGCAATTCGTCGGCAATCTTGTGAAATGTCTTCTCATATGCCACTGCATCTTCACTATCGGGGGAAGCATCCACATCGTGGAAACAATAATAGGGAGTCCCCAACTTGGTGAAGAACTCGAATGCTGCATCGGCCTTGGCCACTGCATTTGCATAGGGATCAGACTTTCTGAAGGGGAAGTCCATGGTTGAACTACCAAAGGGGTCCGTACCATCAGCACAGAAGCTATGCCAATAGGCAGTCGCGAAACGAAGATGCTCGGCCATCGTCTTTCCACCAATCATCTTTTTGGCATCATAATACTTGAATGCAAGGGGATTCTTGCTTCCTTTTCCCTCAAACGCAATCTTCCCAATACCCTTAAAATATTCCTGATCTCCGACAAAATACTGCATATGTCCTCCTACTGAAATAAAGGCGTCATCGCCTCAACATACGATTGATAACGCTGGTATGCCTTTGCATACAACGTTCCTGCTTCCTTGTCTGGTTCACAACCCTTTGCATCATCAAAGCGTACGTGCTCAGATGCAAGGTCCACAATCGACCCACCGCTGAGTGTCCATAGCGCCTGGAGTGCTGCGCCGAAGGCCGCACTCTCGCCAACCTTTGGAACGGAAACCGGCAACTGCATCACATCACAGGCAATCTGTCTCCAGATGGCACTCTTTGCACCACCACCGGTGAGAATAATTCGCTTGGGAATAAAACCAAGCTCCCCGAAAGCATCCAATCCACCCTTCATGGCATAGATGGAACTCTCCAAGGCGGCACGCGCGATATTCTCCACCTTCATATTCCCCATATCAAGGCCTGCTATCACACCCTTTCCATGTGGCAGGTTAGGCACACGTTCCCCGTTGAAGAAGGGCAGCATCGTTACTCCCTCACATCCAATTGGAGCCTTTGATGCCAAACGGTCAAGTTCCTTGACATCATAGCCAAAGAGCTGCCTCACCGATTCAGTGGTTATGGTACAGTTCATGGTACATAGCAGTGGCAGATACCCACCAGTAGAAGAACAGAAGGCTGCAAGCCTTCCCTTGCGGTCGGTAATACAGGTATCACTGTACCCGAAAAGGGTCCCACTGGTACCCATGCTCATGGTAAGATCGCCCTTTCCCACACAACCCGTTCCAATGGCTCCTGCCATATTGTCCCCTGCTCCACAGGAGACAGGGATGCCCTCTGGTATACCAAGCTCCTTCGCAGTGGAAGGTTGCACGGAACCTGCCGGTTGCCCTGCCTTGGTAATTGGTGGCAGCATACTGTAGAGATCACGACCATCATCCACCGCCTGCAACACTTCCCTGCTCCATGCTTTGTTCATGACGTCAAAGAATGCAGTGCCTGAAGCATCGCCTGCTTCTGCACTATAGACACCTGTCAGATAAAAATTGATGTAATCATGGGGAAGAAGAATATGAGCCAGCTTTTCGTACGCTTCGCCCCGATGCTGCTTCAGATGGAGAATCTTGGACAAGGTATAGCCGGGGAGAATCTGGTTCCCCAACAGCTCAAACACCCTGTCTTCCCCCCCAAGTTTCTGAGTTAGTTCATCACATTGTGCTTTGGTGGAAGTATCACACCAGAGCTTGACCGGTGCAAGCACCTCTCCGTCCTTTCCAACGGGAACAAAACCATGTTGTTGGGCAGAGACACCGATTGCAACAACCTGCTCCTTAATCTTTGGATCTATCTGGGCAAAGCAGGATCTGATTGCATCCAGATACCATACAGCTTCTTGCTCACGCGTCCCGTCTTCACGACTCTCCAACTCATGGGAGGCACTGACGGTCAACAGGACTTGCTTCGTCTCGGCATCATAACAGAGAACCTTGGTGCTCTGTGTGCCAGTATCAATTCCTACAACAACTTGCATACAAATCCTCTCCTTTGGTATAGCATTACCCATGGTTGGGACAAATACCATAGACAAGATTGTGAAAACATATGTATTATTGACTTATGGAACTATTGGATGCGGTCTTTGTATTCCAGATGCATGAAGAACAGGAACTGCTATGGCATCAGCGGGTGCATAATCACGAACCAGGGCAATTCGAAGTCCATTACTTTGTCAGTGGTTGTGGCACGTTCAGTAATGCCCAAAGCCGGTACACAATCTCTCCAGGGTCACTGTTTGTAACCACCGGTGGAACGGTACACGCAATCGAGGCCGACCGTCAGGCAGGTCTCACCTATTACGCTACCTTGATCAGCTGCCCTGAAGAACAGAATCTGGTAAGCAAATTGGAAAAGATGAACCCAATTCGTCTGGGCAACAACTGGCGATTCTTTTTTGAAGAGGTGAGAGACAAGGGGCTCAGCCAGTTGCGTGAGTTGCGCATCAGCGCCTGCTACCAGATGCTTGGCCTCTTGTACAACCTGGCTGCCGGCACAAAGTTGGAAGAAAACCAAGGGGAAAATGTACATCTTGAGAAAGCCATCCGATACATGCAGCGGCATGTTTTCGACAATCTGAACCTACAGATGATTGCAGACCACGTACAACTCGATCCCTCTTATTTTGTTCGTTTGTTCAAGAAGCGCATGAACACCACCCCAATGCGATATTACTCCAATCTTCAGCTGGAGGCGGCTCGAGCACTGCTTACCAGTACCACCCAATCCATCAAGGAGATTTCAGAAAAATTGCAGTTCTGTTCAGAATTCCATTTTTCCAAACGATTCAAGCAATCCACCGGGAGCAGCCCATCGTCTTATAGAAAGACCCATTTACAATTACTCGGCATATAAGGATGGAAGAAGTTACCAGACTTCTCCCACGCACCTTTTGTCAGAAGTGACAGGGCCTTTCCTTCATGTCTCTTGTCATATCATTGGGTGTGCCATAAGCAATATTTCTTCATTTATAGTCAATACATCTCAGATTTGATGTTTTTACCATGTCATAAGTAAGAACTCTTCGCTTAATCTTCTTAGAAACGTATGCAACAAGAGGTGGTTTTGGTAGATGTTATAGGTTACTTCTTCTAACATATGACATTCTCTAATTTCTTTTATTATAAGAATTTATTTCTTTTTATATATTGACATCTTCTTACATCCTACATACTATATAGATGTAAGATCTACTAAAAGAGGAGTAAGAAGATGAAGAAGTTCAAAGCCATCATACTAACAGTCATCTTGATGACCATCTTATCTTCTGCTCTTTTTGCTGCTGGCATGCAGGAGACAGCAGTGCTCAAGTTGCGCGCCTACATTCCTGAACGAAACACGTTTACTGCCAACGAGTTTGGATCTTTTGAAGTTGATTCAAATGCATACAACTTCTCTTACTCGATTGCAGAAGAGGGATACAGCAGAACGTTATTCGTGGTTGCAAACTAACAAACTTCGAAGCGAGTCCGGACAGACAAGCTTGCACATATTGAAGCCAGTGATGAGGGAAACATCACTGGCTTCTATCTAGTACTGAAACTGTTGATACCTACTTAGTCGAATACCTCACGGGCCAATGGAATGGATGCCATGGCCCCGGGCCGAGAGACCGCAAGACCTGCGGCTTTGCTCGCTGCACGCAAGCACTCCTTGACTGTGAAACCACGGGAGAGGGAAGCAAGATAGTAGCCGATGAAGGTATCCCCTGCAGCTGTGGTGTCCACAACCGGTGTATCATAAATACCTTCACTGATCCGTTCCTCCTTATAGCCGTAGAGGCATCCTTCTTTTCCAATCGTCAAAAGAATCTCGCTCTCAGGATAGTCCTTTACAAGCTGCTCCAGGATATCGGAGAAATCACTGCCCTCAGGAAGATTTGCAAGATTTGCCCCTTCAATCTCGTTCACCACCAACAGATCCAAGAGACCAAGAGGAAGCTCATGCAGACTGGAATCAAAGGGGGCCAGGTTCATGCAAACCTTCATTCCGCGTTTCTTTGCCTCACGAATCAAATGCCCATTGTGGACGATCTCATTCTGAAGTACCAGCATATCACCTGAGGAGAAAAGCTTAAGTGCCTCATCAATCTCATGGGTGGTAATTGCAATATTTCCTCCCCCATAGAGGATGATTGCATTCTGTTTTTGGCTATCAAGCTGTATCAAAGCCTGCCCTGTAGCACCTTCATACCGATGGATGAGAGAGGTATCGACCCCATAGCTCGAAAGTAATTCCAACAGGAAGACACCATCCTCCCCAATCTTTCCGGCGTGAAAAACCTCTGCACCAGCTTTTGCAAGGGCCGCACTCTGGTTTGCGCCTTTACCCCCAGCACTTTTAGCAAGGGAAGTACTCTGTAGTGTCTCCCCTCCCTTTACAATATGATCGACCGTGAAAATCAAATCAATATTGACTGAACCATAATTCAGAAATCGCATCCTTCCTCCTATAACAACGGGGCGGCCAGTTTCAAGACCATCCCGGTAAACTTCTTAATCCACGAGCGATTCTTTACAAAATCCATGGTGATTCTTCTACTTACATCCAACGTATTTCGTATATCAGTATGTACCTTCTGCACTACAGATGAGCCATAGAATGCCACCCCGTTTTCAAAGTGCAGGTAGAATGACCGATAATCCATATTGATTGTACCAATGATGGCAACACGGTCATCGCTGACGAACATCTTTGCATGCAAGAATCCGGGAATATACTCATAAATTTTCACCCCAGACTCCAACAAAGGCCGGTAATTCTCCCTTGTAACAGCAAATACATACCATTTATCAGGTTTATGAGGGGTAATGATACGCACATCTACACCACTTTGGGCGGCAATCTTCAGCGCAGTGAGCATTTCATTATCGAGGATAAGATAAGGGGTCGTTATCCAGACGTACTTTTTTGCCATGCTGATAATCTGGATGTAGGCATTTTCTGCAACATTCTCATTGTCCAACGGGTTATCAGCAAAGGGTTGGACGAACCCATCGGTCTTACAGGTAATTGTCGGACGGTAGGCATAGTAATCCATAGGTTGCCCAATAGAGAAAGCCCAGAGCTGAAGGAACATCTGGGAGAGACTCCATACAGCGTCCCCTCTAAGCTTTACTGCAGTATCCTTCCAATGGCCGAACTTGATCTTCCGGTTGGCATACTCATCGGCAAGATTCATTCCACCGGTGTACCCTACATTGCCGTCAATAACCAAAACCTTGCGGTGGTCCCGACTGTTCGAACGGCTGTTCAGGTGGGCTTTCAATGGATTGAAGGCTACAACCTCAAGGCCCAAGGACCGAAGTTTACGGTCATAATGGTTGGGGATGTCTAAGATGGAACCAACGTCGTCATACATGAGACAGACACGCACTCCTTGCATACACTTCTCAAGGAGTACGGCAAGCACTGAATCCCAGATTTCTCCCTCTCCGATAATGAAAAACTCGAGGAAGATGAACGTCTTGGCTTTTTTCAGCTCGAGCAAGACATCTTGCACCCAGTCCTCTCCACTTTCGAAGTATTCAACCTCAGTATTCCCCCACACAGGATATGAGCTGATATTCGCAATGTATTGTGCTTGCCTTGCCAATGTTCTTGAGTATGCCGAAAGCGCCTTCATTGGAAGGAGGTTACTATATGCCCCACCCTCCATTCCACGTTGGTTGAGTTTCTCCAGTTCTTCAAGGCGTGCACGCAGGCGGGCATTGAGCCCACGGGTGCCAAAAAGGACATAGAACAATCCACCATACACGGGAATGGTCATGAAGATGAGCATCCAACCAATCTTATAGGCAGGGTTGAGGTCTCTTACCACTACGACAAGGGCCATCATAATGGACAAGCCCGATAGAATTCGAATCCAGAGAGTATCATTTTGGGCAAACCCAATAATATTGATACCAATGGCAATCTGAAGGGAGATGAGAACAAGGGAGATGAAGAGTCTTCCTGTGAAGAACTTCAGTAATTTTCGGAACATAGCTACTCTCCCCCTTGGCAGAAGAGTATAGCATTTCAGTCATAGGTAGGCAAAGCCTCTTACTTGTGCATTGAGAATTCACATCCGCAGTAGTGCTGACGATAAAGTCCCAACTCCTTGCTTAAACGTACACTTTTCTCAAATCCACCTTTCTTCTTGAAATCGATTTGCTCAAACCCAGGGAATTGTTCACCAACGCTGAATATGCGTTTACTGTTCTTGAATCGGCTTACCGTCAAAGTGGTGGTGAAATGTCTGAACCCTAGCTCCTCTGCTTTGAGAGAAGCCTCCTTCAAGTTGAAGGCGAAACACAGGCTACACCTGGTCTCCCCTTCTCTTTCACCTTCGTGTCCTTTGACACTCTCCAACCAACGTTCGTGGTTGTAGTGTTCGTGAATTACTTGCAAGGAGTAGGTACGTGCCACCTTCTCCAGCGCATCATAGCGTCTCTGCACTTCTTCCAGGGGGTAGATATTGCTATTTGAAAAGTACAGGACAGGGTTCCACCCATCCTCAAGAAGTCTCTCGATGCTGGCGGTACTGCAGGGGCCGCAACAAGCATGTACCAGTATGTCTTTCTCTTCCATAAGCTCAGCATACGGCAAACCATAATGAACTTGCAACCACCCGTCTTTCTGTGTAGAGTACAATCGTTGAAGGGAGGTCCCAACACTATGAATCGAAAGAAGAATCTTGGCTTGTGGCTTACGTTGTTGATTGTGGTACTCATAGCAGTCATCGATATTCCGACATACAGCAAATTCCTCTTGATAGCCCTCGTCTTGGGCTCCCTGCTGTACTACAGACGGAGCATCATCTATTACATCAGGGGAAACAGCAAGATTACCAGCAAGAATGAGAAAGATTGGCAGTATGCATGGCCTCTCTATCGCAAGGCAATCAAAGCTGGGTTGCAAAAACCCTTTGTCATTACCGCAGCAAGTATGTTCCTACAACGTGGCGATGCAGAGGAAGGCAAACAGATCATTGAAGACTACCTTGCCTCTGGGGAGGGGCGAGATGAAAACCTCGACAATGTTGCGAAGACTATGGTCAGTATGGCCTATTGGATCAACGGAGATCTTGATAAAGCAATTGAATGTGTAAAGGAAGTCCACGAGAATGGGTATCGAGATAAGAACCTGTTCATCAACTACACTACCTATGCCTTGGCGGCAGGCGATCTGGAGAAGGCGGAACAGTTGCTTGATGAGGCTGGGCAATTGGAGTACAGCAGCCCGGGCATCAGAGATAGTCGTGGTTGGTTGTTCCTGCTTCGAGGAAAATGGGAGGAGGCGGATGCACTCTTCGAGGAACTGATCGAAAAAGGGCCTCGTTTTCCAGAGCCTTATGTGCACCATGCACAGGTAAAGATTCACTTTGGTCAGGTAGGGGATGCTATCGAATTACTAAAGAAGGCGTTGGATGCACGGTTTGCAAATACTTCAGGGTTCAGCAAGGAAATTATCCAAGGGATGATAGAAGGCTTGGAAAACCCAGATACTCGGAGAAAATGTGCTCTGGAGATAGACCGCGACACCATTTCAGTAGCAGTAGGGCAAAGCCCCAAATCAATCGAGGAGACATTCCCTCCAGAGGAAGGGTATGTACTGGATGGGTTTGCTAAACCCAAGAAGCAAAAGAAAAGCGCTCCCAAGCAGCAAGAAAAAACGCCGGATGAGAGCGATAATCAATCCCCCAATACCGACCTCACGGAAGAGGACTTGGAATACATAAGAAAGCACAACCTTGAGTAGTACTAGAACGCCACGTTGAAATAAAAGCCCCAGACCAAGGTGTTTACTCTCTGATCCCAACCTCCATAGATGGTGAGCGGCAGTGTACGGATTCCCAGCAGGGAGAGGTCACTGTGCAATTCCAAGCCAAGGGAGAGGTAGGGAACCAAGGTGTTCCTGTTCCAGAGCAGGTCTGAATAGATGGCAACAGAGTTGTTCTGGAAGATGAACAATTCTGCCATCGTCGGATTAAAAGCACTAGGCCGATACCCTACCGATACACCCAATCCTACCAGATGATTCGCTGGATTACTGCTGACAGTCAAATCATGCCCCTGGCTCTTGATCTGGGAGTCAGTGGTTCTAAACCCATCTGAGAAGAAAAAGGGAACATCCCCTTTCCCATCCAGTGCAAATCGTCCAAAGGCATTGATGGAGGCAAATAGATCGAGGTTCTGATTAAGAACCTCTGTATTACCATGAGTTGCAGCAAACGAGCGAACATTGGAGAAATCCCCCAATATCTGATATGAGAGAGAGAGTGCCGTATCGTTGAATACCCATACATCATCATGAGAAGGATACAGCGTTCCTATTGCTGAAATGGTATAGAGGAAGGTATGGCCGTCGAAGAAATCGACGTAGTCACTGTCTTCGAAGTTGTTTATCTGTTCATAGGATTGCAGCAAACTGATTCTCAGTTTTTCATCAAACACAAAAATTCTTCCTTCAAGATTAACTCCACTGGAAAGGATTGGGGCGAGCTGCCCAACATCAAACAAGAAGGAGCTGTAGAGAGAGAGACGAAGATACTTAAGGAAGGTGTAGTCAAACTGTGCCCGGACTGCTGGAGCGGCGGAAAACCGTTCGTTGCTGCGGAAGTCAAAGGAGTACCCCGGGTTCACACTTACTGAGATATCACCTTTCCTATGGAGGAACTTGAACCCCAGGGTGGTATCATCCTTGAGTGCAGAAGTGTCTGGCTCCTGATAGTCACTGTCCAAACCCAACCCAAACAATGTGGAAGGGATGTTCAGGGGAACATGCTGGTATAAACGATAGACAGTAGCACTCTCTTCCATCTTCAATGCCAAGTCACTCCGTATCTGTGAGAGTTCTTGGCTTACTGCACTTTTATGCAAGGTCGATAACTGTTCCTGTTGCTCACTCGCCGAACGATAGCCTTGTTCAACCAAGTATTCCACACGATCAAACTCCATGAAAGAGACATCCTCTACAGCACAACGAATCCAGATGACCTCGGGAAGCGCATTCTTGAGCTCTTCCACCCCCTTCCTTCTCTTTCCGATATCAATGGAGACATTGAGCACAGTCAGTGGATTCTTGAGATTCAAGGTATCCATGTCATAGAATGTTGTGGAAACGATGACTGAATCGGCATAGGAGTAGGCCAAATCAATTGGGGCGAGATTGGTAATGCCACCATCGATTAACAAGTGTCCTCGATATTCTACTGGGGGAAAATACACAGGAAGTGCATAGCTAGCTTGTAAGACAGTGAAGAAATCCCCTTCGCTGATGGCAATTTGACGCTTGGTCACCAAATCTTCCGCCACCACGATAATGGGGATAGGAAGTGTCTCAAGCTGAAGGTCAGAGCCCACTATCGAGGCAACTTTAGCAATGAATCGTGAAGATTCCAGCACCCCTCCCTCAACAGGAAGCGTGAGATCAAACATACTTTGGAGATTTATCGAAGTTATGCTTTCCAGAATCTGATCAGGCGAAAGTCCTGCGGCATAGAGGAGCCCTACAATACTTCCCATTGAATTGCTTATGATGAAATCAGGGACAATGCCCTGCTCTTCCAGGTACTTCAGAACCCCAATATGTGCAAAAGCCCGTGCTGAACCGCCACTGAGTACGAGCCCAACAGGAGAGCGTTCTCCTTGGGTACGTGCAAGTATCCGCTCCCTGAACGTTGCATCCCCATAGGTGATGGGCACATCAGCGAGAAGGATGTCATCAGCTTCTTCAGCAGCAGCAAGGCTTGAAAGCACCATACAGATCAACAAAGCCATTACCAACAACTTCTTGAAAGTCTCCACGATTTCCTCCATGTATGCTTTACTGTAAAGCAAAGAGGCTGAAAAGACAATCTCATGCTACTTTTTTGAAAACGCTGTTGCTTTTTTCAAAGGGATTTGGTAGCATTGATTTCGCTAATGCCGGCGTGGTGAAATTGGTAGACACGATAGACTCAAAATCTATTGAGCGCAAGCTTGTATCGGTTCAAGTCCGATCGCCGGTAATAACAAATCAGTACATCTTATTTCAATAAATGAGATTACTCAAATGTGATTCCATTTTTTTGTCAAAGAAAACGAAACGATATATTCTTAGGGGCTCGATTGTGGACTCAGATATGAAAGGATTTCTGATTTCTCATCGTCTGTTCGTACGTTGGAAGTGATTCAATTGCTTTCTTGATCACTAACTTTTCGTTTTCCAAAGTAACTTTTGTCTGCAGATTGGCAAAATATTCATCACTGGTTCCGAAATAGTGTGCAAGACGTAGGGCTGTATCCATTGAAAGTTTTCTCCTGTTTGCCAAAATCTCTTGGATACGGCTTACCGGTACATCAATATCCTTTGCAAGCTTGTATGCGCTAAGGCCTAGAGGAACCATGAATTCTTCCTTTAAAAATTCTCCGATTGTTAAGGTTGGCATGTACTTATCCATTTTGTCCTCCTAATGGTAGTCAATAATTCTGACTTCGGTTGCAATACATTTCGTCTCATTCCAGATAAAACATATTCTCCACTGGTCATTGATTCTGATACTGTATTGCCCCTTACGCTTTCCCTTTAATTGTTCCAATCGATTTCCGGGAGGAACATTCAAGTCGCTCGTCTTCATGGCAATATCAATCAACCAGAGTTTACGCCTAGCGACAATCTGAATTTCCTTGGAAAGCTTCTTGATGAAGATTGAATGAAATATCCTTTCTGTATCCTTGTCGGCGAAACTCTTTATCATATACACAATATACCTCTATCGCGTGTATACGTCAACAAGGTAGCTCTCTACGATTCTCCGAAATACGTCCTGACAACCAAATCATCGGAAACCCAGGACCAAGTATATCCTGCTTCACTCAAGGCAAGTTCCAATGCATCCTGTGATGTTGTCTCAAACCCAGTGACAAGTACATTTCCTGTGTCACTCGCAGCATTCCGGTAATGAAAGGTATCAATACCCCAGGGCAAGCCATGGACTCAGGAGGCGTTGCCTCCTTTTCCGCCCCAAGGGACGGGGTATCTTACCTTGCTTTCCCTGCACTCGCTCGGGAGAGGAACCATCATGCTGATTCCTTTCCTCTCGCTCCGTTGGGGAATGAAAGAGGCAGATCTTCCATCGGTTTTCCAAAGTACTCAGGAAGTCTCCCAGTGCATTGGTTCTCCCTATAAATTCAATCTGATAGAAGATTTGGTATTCGGTTTCCATGGCCTCCCCTCCTATCATACAGTACTCATAGGTCTCTGAATAACTATCACCATAGAGCTCTATCCTTGCCCCATAGCTCCACACAGCCTCAATCTTAATGCTTGGTATGGTCTTGGGCATCAATGCCAAGCTTCTGTGCAGAGAGCGCAACTCCTTGAGCATGGTTGCCAGCACTTGCTGCAATGACTCCCCGATTTTTTTCTCACTGCTGGGATGGGCGATCTTGTTGTAAGCTCCACGGAGTTTGAAGCTGTGTACACTCTGCAGGTCCTCCCATTTTAGGTAGACGAGACGCGCTTTCTTCTTTTTTTTCAGGTGCGGATCACGCATAGATATGGTTTCTACAGCTACATCACATGCCCTTCCTATGGGAGGAAATGTTGCAGAGATTTCATACCTATCTAATGCAACGAAAACGCTCCGTTACGCCGAACCTACACGATTCTCATCCAGAAACATAAAAAAGGTTGATGAAATTCCAGTGTTGCTGGAATCACTTCCACTTTCAGTGACATGAGACACTTGACTAGAGAAAAGGCGCAGGATAGTATCTATTTAGAATTATTTCGAAATAGGAGATGCCATGGGGTTTTCAGAGACTATGAAAGCGATAGCCGATCCACAACGGAGGGAAATGCTCTTACTCGTCAAGAAACAGCGCCTAAGAGCTGGAGAGATTGCCTCCCATTTCCCCAATCTCTCAGCAGCAACTGTCTCCTACCACCTCTCATTGCTGAAAAAGGCTTCCTTGATTACAGAAACAAAGTACAAGAATTTCGTCTATTACGAACTCAATGGCTCAGTATTTGAGGAAATCATACTTTGGTGTGCCCAGTTTACCGGAGAAACACCGAAACCACCTAAACCCTTGTGACCACAACCATCATATGTCTGGTTCCTAATACGCCATTTCTGTGCAGCAGGTCATCCGGATACGTACGATAGCAAGGTTTTTGGGGAATTCGGTATGCCGTTGCTCACTATCGTTGTACAACCCAACCCGAACGAGACACCTCCAGCAAGCGCTACCACATAGCCCGATGGACCATCGCCTTGCTGGTTGGGTTTGAACGTTCTTCAGTCTGCTTTTCATCCTGGTCATTATCCTCGATTTCCTTGTACTATGGATTTTCTCTCTTGGTTCAAAAACACCAGACTAACGATACTGTGTAATGTTTTCCTTGTGCTCTTCGTACGTCTCTGCATAGTGGATTGCCTTGTCATATCCATGCAGATAGTAAAAATAGGGTGTGTCCTTCGGAAAGAATGCTGAACGAAGCGCATCTACCCCTGGGCAGCAGATCCCTGATGGCGGTAGACCTACCTTTCTACGGGTGTTGTACGGACTCTTGGTCTCCAAGGCTTCAGTTGGTATTGGGTTCTCCCAATCCCCCAACTCATAACGGGTGGTTGCATCGATTCCCAATGGTTCATCATGTGCCAGCCGGTTATGAATAACCGAGGAAATTCCCTCCATTTGGGTGATATCCTGTGTCTCTGCCTGAATCATGGAGGCAACAATCAACAGTTCCTCAATACTGTACCGCTCCAAGAGAGGTGAATCCAAAAGCCCTTGAAGCGCACGTAACATCTCCTGATACATTGCCAAGGCCAACTCCTCTGCAGCGCGATTACGATGGATTGTATAAGATCCACTCAAGAACCATCCCTCTGTAAAACTGAGCCGGTAAGCAGAAGCCAGATTATTAACAGCATCCAGGAACCCCCCCTCATCAATCTCAAGCCTGTTTACCAGATAACCATCGATGTCAGAGAGGGTGAAACCAGGAGGAATGGTCACATCCATGGTCTGCTCAGTATTGGTAAGCAGGGAGGCAACCTCACTGTATTGCAGATTCCGCTCCATAACATAGGTACCGGTCTGGATAACGGTAGCAAGTTCCTTCTCCACCAGATAAGCAAGTAATGCCTGGGCATCCTCAACCACTCCCAACTGTTCGAGCAAGAGGCTGACTGTACGGGCTGTCATCCCGCTCTCAATGGTCACTGCAACAACATCACGTTTCTCTCCCCCGGGGACGGGGGGAACGAGAAGAGTAGGCTTCTCCCCGTGCGCATAGAGAATGAGAAGAGCAGCAACCACCAGTAAGGCGATTACCAGTGGAAGCAAGAGTCGCCTGGAGAGCGGTTGGCGGTAGGAGGTACGCTTTCCAATCTTAGGAGGCACCACCTGCTGTTTCTTGGGCTTCGCTGTCTGGGTAGCGGGACGTTTTCGGGTCCTTGTCTGCACTACATGGGGATTCGGTTGGTCAGCAGTACGGGGTGTGGGACGCTTCTTGCCAAGGCTTTCCTTGGCTACAGGCTTTGGCACTGGTCTCAGGTCTGCAGGTATCTTGACCGTCATGCTACGCGTGGTGACTGTCGGCTTCTTCCTTGATGTATTGGGCTTCTTCAGAGGGGAAGGAGTATCAGAGAGGACGACCTTGTAGGAGGACGTACTCTTTTTTGGCTTCGGTTTTTCTTCCTTCCCATCTAAGTCCAGGGTCAGTTGTTTGGGTGGTTTGGATTTCTCAGCCATTGCTCTCCGGTTCCTTCTTTGGCAACAACTCGGAGATTTTGTTCTGTTTGAGCTGAATAGAAGCATGCACCTGAGCTATCTGACGATTGAATGTTTCTATCTGTGCTTGCAGATGATCGATTTTCTGGTTCTCCAACTCTATCTGCGCTTCCAACTCCTGTACTTTTATCAAGTTTTGCAGCGTTTTGATATCCCCTTCCAATTTCCTGATTCGGGAACGATGGAGGGTAATTTGATCCATTAAGGAGATTGCCTTCTGCCCTATCTGTCCTGCATGCACTGAATCAGGGAGTGATTCGTACAGTGCTTTTCCATAGGAATAAGCCGCCTTTTGATATGTTTTTTCTTCCTTCTTCATAGCTTGGGAACGCTCTTCCAACCGTGACTTGGGACTGGGTACCTCCTCGCTACGGAGTCGCGCGATGGCGCTCTGGTGCAACTCCATCTCCTGCTTGAGTGCAGCTTCCTCTTTTCGCAGTCGTACAAGCTGCTTCATGACTTCAGGATGTCTATCGAGAGGAAGATCGGCTTCACATCCAATAGCTACCAGAGCCTGCCCTGCCTTGGAAAGCAAGCCAACCATCTGCCTTCTCGCTGCACTGAGACGGAGGTGCAAGATTTGTTTGCCCAATTTACCCTTGTAGGTATCGAGACGTTCCTCTAGCTTCCGAGTCTTCCTCTGGTGTTCCTCAAAGAGAGGTTGGCACACCTCCTCTATGTACTTAGGGAGGGACTCTGACCCATAGGCTTCATAGGCAATCGCTCCGATCTGTGCATGGACCTTTCGTTTTGGTTGTTCAAGAGCCTTTATATCAGAGGCAATCTCCTTGATCTTTCTCGAACGATCTTCCATTTGCTGGATGTATATACGTATCTGCTCGAACGATTGCCTGGCATCTTCCCATTTCTGTAGAGTGTTTCGGTATTGTTCATATTCGCTGCGGGCATACCCGAGACTGACGTTCTCCTCAATCAGGGAGACGCTTTTTGCCAAATCCATATATAAAGCGAGAAGATCACTATGATGTTGTTCAATCGCTTTCTGTTTTTCCTGGATATCTGCCTGCAATGAGCCCATAATTGATAGTATCATAGAGGTGGGCTGCTAGGCAAAGAGAGATGAACCCACTTCCATCCTTTTCATCGTTCCTTGACAAAGGAAGAAGAGGTTCGGTATTCTGAATGCAAACTGCCTTGGGATGGAAATGGTTTATTCATGCTACCCTATTCTTTTCCTTGACAGATCGGAGAGTCTTTGCGTACATGTGCCAGGATGTACCCTCTTCTTTGAGTGTGACCACAATGGTATCCACTTACTTCTGTCTTCAAAGGGCAGAAGCTATGCCCGCCACGTTTCCCACACCCCCTTTGAGGCGGGGGGACGAGGAGAGCATGTTCCCTTAAAAATTTAAACTTTCAGCCCTTCCGCTGGCACGGACCAAGAGGCATTATGAACCAAGGAGAATTGCTCATGGCTATTGACAACAAGAGCACCCCGACCGACGACCTGGTAATTGACACCATCCAGCTGCTTGCTGGTAAAACCAAGGCCGACCCAAACCCTGATGAATTGGAACAACTAAAACGTCTGATCAAAAAGAATGTCCCATTCTCGCTTCGTGGCTATTTCATGGCCTATCTGCTTAGGGAAGTTCTGCAGGCAAACACCCCGAAAAGAGCTGGTTCAAATGCAAAACCAGCACCTAAGGCAAAACGAGAAGCCCCTACCAAGAAAGAGGAACCCAAGGAAGAGAAAGAGAACCAACAACCTCGCAAAAAGACGCCCAGACCGCTTCCTGAAGGAGCAAGAACACTGTATCTGAACATTGGTAAGATGAAGAGACTGTACACCAAGGAACTGAGTCAGATACTCCAGACAGAACTTGGTATTGAAAGAGACGACATCTACAGCATTCGCATCCATGACAAATACTCCTTCATCAGCATGAGTGAAGAGAACTGCGAAAAAGCAATTGAGAAGCTCAATGGAAAGGACATCAGAGGACGGACGGCTTCCGTCAGCTATTCTAACAAGGAGTAGAAAATGATAGTGGAACGACTTGTGGTGGGGCCCTACCAGACAAATTGTTACATCATGGGTAATGAAGAGACCTCGAGTGCCTGGATCATTGATCCAGGTGCCGATGGTCAGCTCATCATTGACCGCATTACCCAGAGAAACCTCACCCCTGTCGCCATTCTTTTAACCCACACGCATTGGGATCATATTACTGCTGTGGGAACCCTTATTACAAAATGGCCTGAGCTTGAGATACTCGTATCAGAGCAGGAGGCATCCTCACTTTCGTATGAACATGTCAAGCAGGTCTGCTTTGACAAGAGTTTCTTACAGATGTATGACAAAGAGCTACAAATGCTTCCCAAGGCAACAGGTTTTCTCTCTGATGGCCAATACTTGCAAGATAGCCATCTTCTGGTGATGCTCACCCCCGGTCATACCAAGGGGGGCGTATGTTTGTATCATGAGGAAGGGCAGTTTATGTTTACTGGTGACACGCTGTTTGCCGGCAGTATAGGCCGTACTGATCTGGATGGTGGTTCATATAGTGAGATCATTGCAAGCTGCAATCGATTACTGAAGCTCCCAGGAGAAGTGCAGGTACTTCCAGGACATGGACCTACAAGCACAATCAAGGACGAATACAGTAACCCGTTCCTGTAAAAAAAACCAGATTGTCCCTAACAAAAGGTTCCATCTGGTTTCTTTTTCTGCCCTCCGTTGCGTTTATCTTCTCCCGGGGACCTCTTCTGCGTTTTTGCAAGCGATGCAAAGTACTGCATAAGGGATAGCTCGAAGTCGTTCTTCTGGAATCTTTTTTCCGCATCTCAGACAGGATCCATATTTCCCATTATGGATACGGGCGATGGCATTCTCAATGGAACGGAGGCGGTTAGCCTCATGTTTGTTTATTGCCTCCATCTTTTTGAACGCAATATCATCAGCCGCCACATCGATGCTGTCTTTGATTCCCATGGAATTGACCATCTCCCGGAAGTCACTGTTATCCTCAGTGAGTTTTTCCAACAGTTCTTTTCTCATGGAAACGAGAAGTTCTTCCATCTCATGCACAAATGCCTCGGACATTACACGCCTCCTATAAGGGACAGTAGCTGTACCCCTTGGATTTTTATCCATATAAGATGGGGATAAGATGCGTTGTTGTCAAGCTCCTTACCTCATTTTTAGGATTTTTAGCGTGTTTTTTTGTCTGAGCTTTCACTGTATGTACCAGGTATGCCCCTACCCTATTGAAGAAAAACGCTTCTTGAGCTGTGTGTGCCATGCAGAATATGCATATACCTTTTGGTAACCTCTGGAAGATACCGTAGAACAAGGTGCATATCGTGGGTGATGCAATGAAAGGTATCAATACCCCAGGGCAAGCCATGGACTCAGGAGGCGTTGCCTCCTTTTCCGCCCCAAGGGACGGGGTATCTCACCTTGCTTTCCCGGCACTCGCTCCAGAGAGGAACCATCATGCTGATTCCTTTCCTCTCGCTCCGTTGGGGAATGAATGGATAACCCTGTCTTCAAATCCCAGGAGGGTAGACACCCTATGCGTAGCATGTATTGCTCCGCCGGAAGTTACCAAGCTATTGCGTAGGTTCCTTTTCATCGAGTTTCTCCTGCTTCTCGCGCATTTGACGGTCAAAGATCACTGCATATCTGATCAACAGTACAGAGAACACTATCAAGACCAATGCCACTACGATCACAAGGAGAGCTGAAGGCTTATATGCTAAGGCGAGCAGCGAAAAGCCTATAAAGAGGGAGAGAATGAGGACAACAATGTTTGGAGTCAGCCTACTCTGTTTCATCGGCCAATGAACTCCTTGATGATCTTCAGAAACTCATCGTATGTCTCTGCGATCTTCAAATCTGGATACTGCTCAAGAATCGTCTGGGGAGCACGGAACAAGCAACCTCCATCCGCTTCCTGAATCATGGTAAGGTCGTTGTAGGAGTCTCCAGCTGCAAATGTTCGGTAATTGAGGGACTTCAAGGCTTGAATGGCTTTCTTCTTGCCATCGTGAAGACGCATCCTATGACGAATAATTCTGTTCTCAGTATCGACTTCCAGATCATTACAAAAGATGGTAGGCCAGTTTAGCTGACGCATAAGAGGACTGGCGAACTCACTGAAGGTATCGCTGAGTATGACCACTTGGGTCATCGATCGCAAAGATTCCAGAAAGGAGAGCGCTCCTTCCAGGGGTCCCATCTTTGCTATGACATTCTGGATATCCTTGAGTTTCAGATTGTGTTCCTCAAGTATCTTGATCCGGCCGCCCATCAGCTTGTCATAGTCCGGTTCATCACGGGTGGTAATCTTCAGCTCCTCGATACCTGTTCGCTCTGCAACATTAATCCAAATTTCCGGTACCAAGACCCCTTCCAAATCGAGACATACAATATCCATCCGCTACCTCCCAGAATGTATTGCCTAGTATTACCGACTGATGGCTTGTGTTGCAAGAGGGAGGAGGAATCCAAGCATGGCAGCAGTCTCTGTGAGCACCTCCACTGCACCCAGGACATCCCCGGTAACCCCTCCTAGCCGTTTCCTGCTGATCAGAAGCACCAACATGCCTGTACAGAGCGAAAGAAGAAACGCAATCAGGGCATTGAAGGCATACTCATGTGAATACAGAAACAGCAGAACCAGGATAATCACTACCTGCAAAAGTGGAAGAACTATATGGTAAGGTTTTGCTGAACGTACCAGAAGGGAAGCAGTCCCCTCTCCTTCCCTCGCATAGGGCATCAGGGAAGCAGCGATTACCTGGTTCAGTCTTCCAAGCATCGGTACCAGAAGCAACGCCAAAGGAATATCGACGAGTTGCTGTAAGGAGGCATATTGGATCAGGAGTACACAGAACAGGGTAATCAGGGCAAAAGCACCGCTGTTACTATCCTTCATGATAGCGAGACTGCGTTCCTTATTCCATCCTCCTCCCAACCCATCGGCAAAGTCACAGAGCCCATCGAGATGAAAACCCCGTGAGAGATAGGCAGAGAGAGCAAGGATGAGCGCTGAACGAATCTGGGCTGAGAAAGGTAGATAGGAGGCTCCTACAAAAAAAAGACCGAAGAGAGCTCCCACAAATGGAAACCAGAACAGAATGCGTTGTTCCTTTTCCAATGTCCGGTAGGGAAGCGGAAAACGGGTGAGGGTGCGCAACGCACCCCCCAGACCTAGTGTAATCACAGAATTTTTCCTTTAAGAGCAAGAGGAAGCCCTGCGACCATTACGATTACATTTCCAGCAATCTCTGCAAGTTCCTGATTCATCCAACCGCTCAAATCCCTGAATGCCCTACTTTCTGCATCCGCAGGGATTAAGCCCAGACCAGTTTCATTGGTGATGAGGAGAATCTCACAGGGGGGATGCCTGAGCACTTCATAGAGCGCATCTTCCTCGGGAAACCGTTTCTCAGGTATGCCTCTATGATGGAGAAGATTGCCCAACCAAACAGTAAGACAATCGACAATACAGACCTCCACAGATGGGGGAAGCTCCTGTATGGCACGAGCGATATCCAACGGTTCCTCTATGGTGATAAATCGATCTGCACGATCCCTCTGATGAGCTGCAATACGTGCCTTCATCTCATCATCAATCGGTTCGGCGGTTGCAATATAGGCACGGGCTTGGGTACCGTCACACACACTGAGCGCATAATCTTGTGCATAGGAACTCTTCCCGCTTCTCCCACCCCCGATAACCAGTGTTACCTCACTCTTGATCTTGGTGTGGATTTTCATGGACCCCGCAGTGGAGACCATCGTGCCTTTTGCAGGTCGAAGCGGATATCCCTTTACTAGAGTCTTCTTCGTATCAATGGTTGCCATACCTACCTCCCGAATCTTTTCCCATCATACCATGGCTTTTCTCTAAGAGGGAGAGGGAAGCATGTAACTCTGCTTCAGAAAAAACCTCCAAGGTAAGAACCCTCTGCACGTTGTCTTTTTGGGTTTGCTGGGAGAAAGCAGAGAGGAACCGGCTTACACTCGCCGTGTCCCCCTTATCTAACCCCAGATGATCCTTGCCACCATGGACCCCGTGGAGGTGTGCAATACGGGTCCTGGGCAAGAGGGAGTCAAGATTCTCCTGCATGGGGTACCCCATCAACCAGATGTGCCCGATATCAAGTGTAATAGATAGGTCAAAACGTTCCACAAGCGGATAAACAATGGAGAACGGATAACTCAAGGTTTCGATACAGAACATTCGGCTCATAGCCCCATACTGCACTACCATCATTTCAAGACTCTGCTCAAGGCATTTGGTCCATCGCTTGGGATGCGGGGAGGGAACAGGACCATAGGACTCTGGGGTGAGATGCAACACGTAACCGAAGGGATGTAAAGGCTCAGTAAGCGTGACGATTCGCTGCACGGTTCGTAAGAATCTAGTTCGTTCTTCCGGGTCCGCAGACCCTGGGTAGATGTCCAGGGGGAAATGCACGGTATAACTCAAACCATGTGATTCACCCAGTAGAGCGAGCTCCTTGATAGTATGCTCATCCGGCAGATTGCTCATCTGTTCACTCTCAAAAAGCACCAACTCAATATCATCCACCTTGTCTGCGAGGTAACGCACATTGGGTAGGATATCATCTGGGATGATGTAGCTTGTGGTTCCAGTCCGTATGTTCTTCATGCCAACCCCATCGACTGTAACAGCTTCGTGCTATCGGTAACCTGGGCATCGGAGAAACTGGTCATATCGGTGAGCAGGTGACTTGCCAGACGGACCAAAGGCCAGGCAGCCAAGGCACCGGTCCCTTCACCCAGTTGCATCTGAAGATCCAAGAGAGGTTTTCCACAGCCAAGTGACTCCAGCATGTTTCTATGTCCCTGCATTCCTGACTGATGGCATGGGATAAGGTACTCATGGAGATGCTCGTCCATGGCGTTAGCGACCAGTGCTGCACTCGTTACGATGAAGCCATCAAGCAGAATAGGGAGGGAAGCCTCTGCAGCTTCCAGCATGCCTCCACAGATGGCAGCAATTTCATACCCTCCAAGATTACAAAGCACACTAAGCGGGTCCCTCTGAGGATGAAGTTCCAAGGCTTTCTCGATAACAGCAACCTTGTGGAGTAATTCAGTATCGCTGAGCCCAGAGCCCTTACCTGTTATCTCAGAGACAGAAAGATTGGTCAGGGCAGCTGACACAGCAGAAGCACTAGTGGTATTACCCACTCCCATCTCCCCAAATGCAATTGCCTGGGCTCCTTCTTTCACTGCCAAATGAACCCTGTTCCTGCCTACTTCCATTGCCTGAAGGCAGAGCTCCCGTTCCATTGCAGGGCCTTTCAAAAAATTCTTAGTTCCATAGCCGATCTTACAATCGACTACTGCATCCTGCTTGGCAAAACTATGGTTCACCCCTACATCAATCACAGAGAGTGTCGCATGGTTCAAGGAAGCAAAGAGACTGCATGCCCCACCACCGGAAGCAAAATTACAGCACTGTTGGTAGGTAATCTGCTGAGGGCTATGGGTAACCCCCTCCTCCACCACTCCATGGTCGGATGCAAACAATAAAAGAGAGAGGGAGTCCAAGGGCTCCTCCTTGATCAGCGCAAGCTTGAGAGCGAGAGATCCAAGTCTCCCAAGACTGTTCGGGGGCATTGCTTTTGCAAGCAACTGGGTTTCATACTCCCTGATTCGGGTAAAGTCGATAGCTTTGATTGACATGCGCTCATTGTAGAAGGAAAAGCTCTGGCGCTACAAGGCAGAAACCGATACAATGCGCCTATGAATCAGACACTCTATCTCTTCCTTGACATGATGACTGGAATGGTCATCTCCGTCATGGTGGTCTCCAACACCCTCTTAGGACAGGCAACCACCATGGGTGTCTCTCTGATCATCAACCACTTGATCGGATTAACCATCCTTTCTTTCATCCTGTTCCTTGGAAGGAAGTCACGGGCTATCAACGGTCCAGGAAGAAAGGTTCCCTGGTATCTCATGTTCAACGGTCTCTTCGGCCTTGCCATCCTGAACCTGAACTACACCACCGTGGTACATACCGGTGCTTCGCTTGCAATGGCCTCCACAGTATTTGGTCAGAGTTTCTGTTCTTTGGTGTTCGATCTTACAGGGTGGATGGGCATGCAGAAGCGTAGTCTGAACCGGACAAAAATTATCAGTCTGAGTGTCAGTGCGATTGGGATTATCATCATGGCGAGCGGAGGAACAGCGGATTTTGCTTTCTTCTATGTGTTGCTCGGATTACTCGCTGGTGCTCTTACCATGACACAGATGGTTCTCAACAGTACGCTTGCCCTCTATGAGGGACCCATCCGTGCTTCTCACAGAAATTTCATCGGTGGACTGGTGGCAGGATTGGTTTTTTATTTCCTGTTTCAAAGAGATGCAACAATCGTTGGTCTGAAAACCCTTCCCCAAATCCCCCTGCTCCTCATCATTGGTGGGGGAACACTGGCTGTATTTGTCGTTGTAAGTACCAGCTACGTCATCGTAAAGATTCCGGCTGTATACTCCGCGCTCCTACTCTCCTCAGCTCAGATTTTGATGAGTCTCTTGATTGATTATCTTTTCTTTGACACTTTCAGCCTACCGTTGCTTATCGGTGCACTGTTGATGCTGTTGGGTATGGCAGGTAATTTGGCAGCTGACAAGAAACCTAAACCTTAGCTATCCGGTAGGTCCCTTCCGTTTCCTCGACAAACCCCTCTTTCACCAGCTGTACAAGACAGTACATCACCCGCTCTTCCTCAAAACGGGAGAGCAATGAAGTCACCTGGTCCTGTTCTTTCGCACCGGTATCGGCAAGCAGATGGATCAACTGTCCACGAATCTGTCGGTTGGAGTTCTCGAACTTTGCTTGCTTGGAGTAGTGGGCACTCCTCACATTTGAATTGGGAATCAGACCTTTGAGCAAGACACCAAAGTCCATCAAGGCGTAATACCACTGTTTTGGGTCCTCAACCCGTTGCACCAAATGAGCGAGCAACGATTCCAATTCCTTGTCCTTCACCCCTTCCTGATCAGGATAAAAACAATGAAGCAGAACCCTGCGTATATTTGTTTCGAGATAGATGGTTCGCTCATGATAGCTGAATGCCCCAATTGCCGCAGCGGTAGCCTTTCCTACCCCAGGCAATGAACGGAGTTCATCTTGCTCTTTTGGTAGAGTCCACCCCCATCTCTCGCTTTCCATGGCACTCTTGCGTAGATTCAAAGCCCTGCGGTTATAGCCCAATCCCTTCCAATGAAAGAGCAATTGATCAAGCGGGGCCTGCGATAGGTCCTTGAATGTAGGCCAGAGGGAGAGAAACAGCACATACTTGGGAATGACCCGAATGGTTTGGGTTTGTTGAAGCATTACCTCTGAGAGCATGATCCGATACGGGTCACTGGTCTCTCTCCAATCAAACCGTCTGCCATGCGCTTCATAGAAGCCAAGGATTGTGCGTATGAATGCTTCATACCCGTCACTCGTCTGGCTGAAGGTTGGTTTCAGGTAATGGACTGCTTCTTCAGTTGATAGATTCGGGAAATCCTTCATTTCTTGTCGCCGAAATTCTCCGGAAGGACAAAGTCACCCTTATGATAATCTTCGTGGGCTTCCTTCTCCTGGGCTTCATTAATGTGCTCGGCCGTGGGATGTTCTCCCCGCTTGAGCTTGTCCTGCTTACGCAGGTAGCGTTCCAATGCCTTTTGCTTGGCCGTCTCCCGTTGATAACTCTTCCCATTACTTATCAAGATGGCAACCGGCCTCAGACTCTTGATATTCGCACAAAGAATCTGCAATACACTAGTAAGCGGTACTGCGATGAACATTCCAGGAAGTCCCCATATGAAGCCCCAGAGGGAGAGAGAAACAAGAATGACGAAAGGGGAAAGGTTGAGCTGACCACCCTGAAGACGGGGGTCTATGATGTTTCCCAGAATCATCTGGGTGCTGATTGCAAGGATTGCTACATAGAAGACATTTGTCCAATCGGGGGCAAACTGGATCAAGGACATGATGATGACCATAGTCGTTACAATGACTGAACCAATGGAAGGAATAAAATTAAAAATGAAGGCCAGCACTCCCCAGAGAATGGGAAGGTCCAGCCCAGTAACCACGGCGGTAAGGAAAAAGAGTCCACCAGTGAAGGCACTGATCACCACTTTCAGGAGCAAGTATTTGGAGGTCTGACGGGTAATGCGTTCAAACATGACAGCCACTTTCATACCCTTGTTCCTGGGAATCGCTGCAAGCAGTTTGGGAATTACGCTCTGCCTTTCAAGCAGCAGGAAAAGGACAAAGATGTAGACCAAGAGAGCGACCTTGGCAATGGAGAAGAATTTATTGGAGATTGAAGTCAAACTGCTGATAGCTATGCTTGACCAGTTCACAGGCAGAATCGAGAGAAAGGAAGCCCCCTCTGGAAGCTCTATTAAGGTACTCGCCCTACTGGTGAGAAGCCTGTCCAAGGAAACCACTTTTTCTATATAGAAGGGAACCAGGTCAGCCAAGGTATTTACTGTTATGACAATAAACCAGCCGGCAGCAACAAAGATACAGAGCAACAGCGCCATAACGAAGATAACCGAAACGACTTTGGGTACATGGAGCCTATCAAGCCTACGAAGTAATGGGGTGAATAATAAATAACAGAAAAACGAAAGGACCAAGGGTATCATTACGTCTTTCGATATTTTCAAGGCAGCAAATACTGCCAATGTTACAATGACACCAAGGAATATTTGGATGTACTTATTTCCTGAGAAAGGTTTTTCTGTCATAGGACAACTATAGACTAGCTTGGAAAAACCTGCAATATCTGTTATTACTGGTTCTATGGACCAACAAACCAATTTGGATAGGATTCAAATCGTACTGGTGGACACACAGGATGGAGCCAATATCGGCGCTACCTGTCGTGCCATGAAGACCATGGGCATTACGCACCTGGCCTTGGTGGGTAATCGTGAATATGATGAAAACCGTGTCAGGACACTCGCCTTGCATGCCAGCGATGTGTGGGAGCAAGCCAAACGATTCCCGTTACTCAAAGAGGCCCTCTCTGGAAGCGTACTCAGTGTTGCCGCGACAAGAAGACGGGGCAAGTTCCGAAAGCACAGCTCGCTCAACCCTACCCAATTGGCGGAGGTGGTGCAAAAAACTGGTGATGGGCTCATTTCCATAGTCTTTGGAAGGGAATCTGATGGGCTAACCGATGATGAGGTGGCCATGTGCAGCCAGGTGGTTACTATTCCCACCAGCGATCAGTTTCCTTCTCTCAATCTCTCCCAAGCCGTCCAAATCATCACCTACTGTCTCTATGATACCATAAAGACGTATCCGGAGGGGGCGAACCCGGTGACGCAGGACCGCTGTGAAGAGGCCGCCCTTAAAGCCAGTGAGGCGCTTGATGAAATCGGATACTTCAAACTCGGGCAGGAGAAGCTCTGGACCTTCCGCTTCCTTCGAGATGTTTTCGTACGTTCTGCGCTTACTGAGAGCGAAATCCAGAAGATGGAGAAAGTGTTTGTTAAAATGGCCCGGATCAAGGCATATAAAAACACGGATTACGATGAATGAATCTTTTTTTGACCCGATGCCTCGTGTGGTAGCACATAGAGGGGACAGCGCACATTTTCCAGAGAATACACTCAGTGCTTTTCTGAGCGCCTGCACCTTGGGAGTCGATGTCATTGAAACAGATGTACACTTGAGCAAAGACGGGGAGCTTGTTATCTGGCATGACGAAACCTTGGATCGCAATACCGATGGATCGGGCCGGGTGGAAGACCATACCCTCTCTGAGTTGAAAACCTACGATGCAGGATATATGTTTACAGCAGACAATGGCAAAACGTATCCTTTCAGAGGGAAAGGAGTGCAGCTCTGTACCTTGAGAGAAGCATTGGAGGCATGCCCATACCAACGATTCAATGTGGATCTAAAAAGCAAGGATTCCGCCATCGTGGACACGTTCATTGAAGTAATCCATTCGATGCAGGCTACCGAGCGTATCGTTGCTGCTTCTTTTCGTCTCGCACATCTCAAGTTGCTACGAAAAAAAGCCCCTGACATACTGACAAGCATAACTACGCTCGAGGTCGTACCACTCTTGGCCCTTCAGAAGCTCCATTTGCTCTCAAGGAAGAAACACCCTATCATCTTCCAAGTGCCAGTACGTCAGTGGGGCATCGAAGTGATCACCCCTTCTTTTATAAGAACGATGCATAGCAGAGGGAGCATTATCCAAGTCTGGACCATCAATGAGGAAGCTGAAATGAAACGCCTCTTCCAGATGGGTGTAGATTCGGTAATGACCGATAAACCGGCTTTAGCGATCAAAGTTGCAGCAGAGCTGGGACTCTGATAGGTAAAACAATACAATCAAATACAAAGAGAGGTACCTTTTGGAAGCTTCCAAAGTCTACTACACAAACTTACGCTGTGATAACGGGGACTCCCGCTTGCTCAAGCTCACCAGGTTGATCAAGAGGGCAGGAATTGAAACTATTGACTTCAAGAACAAGTTTACTGCTATCAAGATCCATTTCGGAGAACCGGGGAATTTGGCTTTTCTGAGACCTAACTATGCCGCTACAGTTGTAGAGCTGGTGAAGGAGTTGGGAGGAAGGCCATTCCTTACCGATTGCAATACGCTCTATGTCGGGGGAAGGAAGCATGCGCTCGATCATATGGAAAGCGCCTATAAAAATGGATTCATGCCCTATGCAACAGGTTGCCATATCATCATTGCCGATGGGCTGAAGGGAACTGATGAGACATTGGTCCCCGTTCCTGGTGGTGAGTATGTCAAAGAAGCAAAGGTAGGACGTGCTCTGATGGATGCCGATATCCTTATCAGCCTAGCCCACTTCAAAGGCCATGAGGCTACAGGTTTTGGAGGCGCTCTCAAGAATATCGGGATGGGTGGAGGTTCTCGCGCAGGAAAGATGGAGATGCATTGTGATGGGAAACCTCAGGTTGACCAGAGTCTTTGTATCGGTTGCGAAGCTTGTATTGACATCTGCGCCCACGATGCCCCGCACATCACTGATGGGCTCTCTTGGATCAATCAGGACAAGTGTGTCGGTTGTGGACGCTGTATAGCAGTATGCCCCACCGATGCAATCTCAAACAACGATAACAGTTCAAATGACAAGTTGAACTGTAAAATTGCTGAGTACACCCATGCAATTTGCCATGGGAGACCAAACTTCCATATCAACATCGTTACTGAGGTATCACCGAACTGTGATTGTCATGGAGAGAATGATCTGGCCATCGTACCGGATGTAGGGTTCTTTGCTTCCTTCGACCCTGTTGCATTGGATAAGGCATGTGCGGATGCAGTAAACAAGCAACCGTTTATCCCTTCCTCTGCTCTTGGGGAAAGCGACCACTGCCACCATGATCACTTTACAGACACCCATCCAACCACGAGCTGGAAGGTAGCCCTGGAGCATGGGGAGAAACTGGGATTGGGAACCATGGGGTATGAGCTGGTTGAAGTGAAATAACTCTACAATGCAGAGGATAGATGTGGAAAAATTGGGATGTGCTCTCTCGGTATCGACCACCCTACCTTTTCTGGCAGGTATAAACAAAGGAGCTGTTGCTGGGTAGGTATTTGGAACTCGAATTTGCAGTTAACGCAACAACGTTTGCAAGTATCGGAGCGAAGGCAATTGATGGTATTTCAGCTGAAACAGATATAGGGATGAGCGGCTTGGCGCTCACTGCCCATGTAGGAGTTTCGGTCGCTTTCTAACCTACAAAAAAATAGATGTTACAGGCCCTGATCCTTACGGTTCCATGGCCTGTTTTCTTGGTTCACTCGGTTATGGTTACGAGAGCATATTCTCTACCGCGAGATTATCCCCTTCAATGTCCTTGAAGTACTTGAAAGTATTCAGTTTCAACTCTCCACATGCTGCTTCATCACATACAATGACAGCTCTCGGGTGCAGTTGGAGAGCACTACAGGTCCAGCTCTGGCTAACACCGCCCTCGATGGTTGCCTGCAAGGCACGTGCCTTTGCATGACCATTCACCAGGATGATGACTTCCTTGCTGTCTGTTACGGTCTTCACTCCAACTGTAAGGGCTTTGGATGGCACTTTGTTCATATCATTGTCAAAGAATCTGCTGTTCATCACCTTTGTATCGTAGGTCAGTGATTTCACCCTGGTTTTGCTGGAGAGGGAAGAGAACGGCTCGTTGAATGCAATATGGCCATCGGAGCCTATGCCACCCAGGAAGAGCTCGATGCCACCAAATGCAGCAATTGCATCTTCGTAGGCAGCACACTCTGCCTCCAGATCTTTCGCATTTCCATCAAGGATATGTACATTTTCCTTCTCGATGTCAATGTGATTGAAAAAGTTTTTCCACATGAAGGTGTAGTAACTCTGCTCATGGTCTCTTGGGAGTCCCACATATTCGTCCATGTTGAAGGTGACGACGTTGGCGAAGGAAACATACCCTTCCCTATTCAGCCTGATCAATTCCGCGTAGGTCCCCAGCGGAGAAGATCCCGTTGGCAGCCCTAGCACGAAAGGACGATTTTCATTCGGTTCGAACTCCCTGATTCTGCTCGCGATATACCGTGCAGCCCAGAGAGAAAGGTTCTCATAATCGTTTTGAATGATGACTCGCATAGTGCTCTCCTTGTCGTTCCATCATAAACGGAAAGACAGTATGAGACAACTATCAGAAGGCTTCTTTGATGATGCCACCTGCGAGGATTCTGTCCCCTTCATAGAGAACCAGGGACTGTCCTACCGTGGCTGCCTTCACTGAGTCAGAGAATACCGCAGTAATGGTTCCATCACTATTCATGTGTGCTCTGGCTTCAGTGGGATACCCAGTGGAACGGATTTTGGCTTGTACTCCCACTTCTCCCTCCAAGGAAGCCTTCCCACTCCACACAACGTCATTGGCTGTTACCGTACTCTGCAGGGTTTCTTCCACAAAGCCGACCACCACTTCATTTTTTTGTGCATCAAGCTGCAGTACATAGAGAGGTCGTTCGGCGGCAATACCCAGTCCTTTTCTCTGCCCAATGGTGTAGTGCCAGATTCCGTCATGAGTTCCAAGGACTTCTCCACTCTGGGTGACAATATTGCCCCGCTTGTTTTCCACTTCCAAGAGGTCGGTGTAATCCCCATCGTAGAAATCCTGGCTCTCCTCCTGGTAGACTTCATGAAAGCCTTGTGCTACGTCGATAGCCCGAGTTTCCTCCTTGTTCATGGAACCCAAGGGGAAAAGCGTTGTAGCAAGCTGTGACTGGGAGAGACGATAGAGGAAGTAGGATTGGTCTTTCTTTGGGTCCACTGCCCGGGTGATTGCATATCGCCCGTTTTTTTCTGTGATTCGAGCATAGTGTCCTGTGGCAAACTTGTCAAAGACAAGCCCACTCTCCCTGGCATAATCAACCATGGCACCAAATTTGATTTTGGCATTGCACCAGACACAGGGATTCGGTGTACGTCCATCCATGTATTCATTCTTGAAGTTTGCAAGTACGACGTCCTCAAACTGATCACTCAGCTCAAGCACATGGTGTTCTATACCGATCATTTTGCAGATTCGCTTGATGGCCTTGATGTCTTCGCTCTTGTCGGGAGCAAAGCAACTGGTTGAGCCTAGTGGCCGAGTCAGGTGGGCACGTTTATTCCAGATGGTCATGGTTACCCCTGTAACTTCGTGTCCCTGTTGCTTCAACAGATATGCCGCAACGGAGGAGTCTATTCCTCCACTCATTCCTACTAGTACCTTCATTGTGCCTCCGAAAATCAATCTAACCATATACTATAGCGAAACCGCCCTGGAATCCAAGGCGGTTTCTTCAAGCGAGAGTGACGGGACTCGAACCCGCGATCTACGGCGTGACAGGCCGTCGCGATAACCAGCTTCGCTACACCCTCATAGCATGAGTGAAGCTACACTATCACAGTATTTTTGTCAACATGGCTAAAATAGTTTTTCCCATTTTCCACCAAAATGCATAAAATCGAATCGGTATAACCAAGATAACAGAATCCTTTGCTCATCAATGATGGACAAAGGATTCTTTACAACGAGAGTGACGGGACTCGAACCCGCGATCTACGGCGTGACAGGCCGTCGCGATAACCAGCTTCGCTACACCCTCAAAAAGCACTCTTGGAAACTACACGATAGAAAAGCTTTTGTCAACACATTCTGCTGTTGCCAATCAGGAAACACTTGCATATACTTCCCGCAAGGAGAAGATACCCATGCAAGAATCCATTATGCTGTTCTTTTTAAATATCGAGAATCCCGTTCTCGACTTCCTGGGCAACATTGCCTCACTCTTGGGAGAGCAAACCTTCGTTATTGCCGTCATTCTGTACATCTTTTGGAATCATGACAAGAAGAAGGGATTCGGTCTCTACTCATCAGTACTGCTCTCAGTCATCGCAATGGGTATCTTGAAAGCCATTGTCCGGGCTCCCCGTCCATTCCAGGTATTGGAGTCAATCCAAGGGAAACGACTGGCGACCGCAACCGGCTACTCATTCCCCAGCGGACACACTACCACCGGTGCCGCTTTCTATACAGCACTCGCCCTCTCATTCCGCAAGCGAAAGGTTAGCATTTTCTGTGCGATCATGATGACACTGGTAGGATTGAGCCGGCTCTATCTTGGCGTACACTGGCCAATCGATGTGTTTGCAGGACTCCTGCTTGGAGTTTTCATCAGCTTCGCATTCTACCACTATCTGGACTATCTCTATGATGATGAGAATCGACGCATGAGGTACTTGCTTATCATGGGGACCATCTTTGCCGTAAGTGGAGCTGTAATCAGCATTCTGCTCAACTTTTTCTCAGCAGATGAGACAGCATTCAATGACCTGATGAAGGTCCTGGCGCTCGGCGGCGGAGGGTATCTTGGCTTCGCTCTTGAAAACAAGAAGGTTCAATTTTTGACGGATGGAACCTTGGGCAAGAAAATTGCCCGTTATCTTATCGGCTTGGTGGTAGTACTTCTGATCATGGGATCAAAAGTCATTATCCCAGAGTCTCTGTATGCGATCGGAGGCTTCGTGAGGTACAGCCTCGTAGGGTTCTGGGCAACTGGACTCTATCCACTTATAGGAAAAAATCTGCATCTTTTCTCTGGTGCTCGATAATCTTTGGCTCAATACCCTTGGTAATCAGGAACCGGCGAAGATCAAGCAACTCGTTGAGGTGCCCTTGGCAGAGCCGGTACATGATCTTTCCACACATGATGGCATCATCAAGAGCGTAGTGAGCCTGATACTCCATGTCGAAGTAATCGACAAGGTAGGAGAGCTTGTAGCTGTGCATCTTTGGCCAGAGCTTGCGTGCAATGGTCAGGGTGCATAGATAGCTCATTTCCCGAGCTTCCAGGTCATATACTTCGAACGCAGCTTTCATCACTCCCATGTCAAAGACTGCATTGTGAGCAACAAGGATGTCACGACCGATGAAATTGCGCATCTCATCCCAGATCTGGTCAAACTCTGGAGCAGCAAGACACTCTTCACTGGAGAGCTTGTGCACTGCGGTCATCCCTGGATCAAAATATGGATGCTTGGGACGAATCAAGGAGTAATATGTCTCAAGCAGACTCCCCTCTTCATCAAAGCGGGCAAGGGCTACTGAACAAGCTCCACCGGGATAGCTGTTCGCCGTTTCAAAATCTAGTGCGACATAATTCACGACTGTTTTCCCAACATGATGGAGAGAATCGTTTTGTCCGTTTCCTCCATGCCTTCATGACTGATCCTGGAGAGGAAATCCATACTCTCCATACTCGACTTTCCAACGATTCCGCTCTCACTTCCTGGAGAAAGCCCACGAAATGCAAGGTTGCAGGCAAGGTTTGCCGCTTCCACACAACTGTAGATCTTCAGGGCACAGGTGGACTTTGCTCCATCACAGATAATGCCAGTGAGATTGCCAACCATGGTGTTGAAGGCACGGTCCATCTCTTCCAGGCTTCCTCCCAGAAGATAGACCAAACCACAAGCTGTCCCAATGGAGGCAGTAAAGGCCCCACAGAGGGCACTCAGTCGGTCTTTTCTGGCAGTCAAACCCAATCCAATCAGCTGGCTGAGCAACAATGCTTTCCCGAGCTGTTCATCATCTACTTTCAAATATGAGGCAACTACCGCTATAGGGACGGTCAAGGTAATTCCCTGGTTTCCACTGCCACTATTGATAATTACCGGCAAAGGGCATCCTGCCATTCTTGCATCACTGGCAGCGGCTGCCATTGCAGAGCCCAAACTGAAGGCTTCAGTTAGATTTTTAGGCGCTCTCCCTATTGGCTCAGCAGCGATTTTCCCCACTGAAAGGCCATAAGAATGATCGAGTGCATGTCGTGCAATGGCGAGGTTGGTCTCTTTTGCGCTCAGTACTAGGTCAATTGCCTCCTGAGGTGCTTGTTCCACCCACATGAGCATATCAGCAAGACTGGCAGAATCGAGGAACTGCTCATCTTCTGCTTCCAGTTCTGTGCCACAGGCATCGACCGCCAGCTCACGCAGAACGGTATCGTTGTACTGAAGAAAGCTGAACCTGTCGTGTTCTCCACTGATGGTTGCAATGGCAACATCATCACCAGCCTTTGCAATAACCTTGATATACAGGGAAGGAACTCCACTTTCAATAACGAGGGAGACGGGAATTGCGGAGGCCTTCTCTATTTGCTTTTCGGTAAGACTGCTGAGGATACTTAGCCCTTTCTCACTGTCGCCCCCACTTGCTCCAAGGGCTACTGCAGCTTGAATCCCCTTTAGCGAGCAATTTGGGATGCCTACACCCATTGCATTCTTGACCATGTCTCGACTGGTGTAAATTTCCAGAGAGGTAGGCACCAGACCTAGAAGTTCCGCAGCCTTTGCTCCTGCCAGAGCTGAAGCTGCGGGTTCAGTGCATCCCATTGCAGGGCGCAATTCTTTTATTAATATTTTGAGGTATTTATCCATAAAATCACTATATCACTACCCTAATGCTCACTCAAACCCAAAAAATCGAAATATTCCATCATCTAGGAACATCTGCAATAAACAGAGTACCTTTAACCTGCAAGGTATAGGAACCAAGGGAGGCCGCTACCACATGACAGCTGCCTTTCTTCAGCATTCGCTTCTCCTTTTCAGAGATGAACTGGGCACTACCCTCTGAGACAAAGAGCAACTCGATACTCCTTCGGTCGGTAATCTCATAGGTACCACTGGTGAGTACCATGAGATGGAACTCCTCGGTAGGAGTGAGGAGATGCATTCGTCCTGAAGCTCCCCGTACCATCTGAACCTTCTGAACCTCTTTTCCCTTGATCTCAGTGACCTTCATCAACTCCTTGACATCTACTTTCTTGTTTGTAAGCCCGCCACGAAGCACATTATCGGACGCACTCATGAGTTCAATACCATTACCAAACACATAAGCATGCAAGGTCCTTGGCTCAAGATAGAGGGCTTCCCCCTCTTCAAGATGTGTTACGTTCAACAAGAATGGGCAGAACAGTCCGGGGTCCTTGGGATAGGAGACATAGCTCGCAAGGACAATTCCCTTGCTCTCCAGAAAACGACCATCAGCCGTGCTGGTTGGCAACTCTTCATGCATCTTCAGGGATGCTATATACTCATCAATAAGCACGGACAAGGTTTCCTTGCTCATGGTGTACAGTTGTTTGAACAATCGGGAAAGCTGAGCATCCTGGTCCACACCTGTTTCATCAAGATATGAGAAGTATTTAGGATACCCTTCAGGTAACAAGAGTTTCAAAATGGGAGCAATCTGGGAAAGGGGGCGAAATCCACACATTGCCGTAATCGGGGTAAGTGCATAGATTACTTCCGCCTTACGATTGGGGTCCTTGTAGTTCCAGAGTTCTTGGGGAAGGCGTTTACGGATAATCGCTTCCCATTCCCATCCCGCCTTAGCTTGAAGCGTATCGGGATGGACCTGTATGGAGAGAGGCTTCTCAATGGCCAGGATCTTGAACAGAAGTGGCAGCTCATCCCCAAAGGATTCCTGGTGGTCTTCTCCAAACCAGTGATCACTGTCCCCTTTGAGAAACGATGAAAGGTTTTGGTTCGTTTCCATGACGATTGCATCCCCCGAGGGATGGGTTCCAAACCAAAGCTCAGCTTTAGCTTTTCCATCTTCCGGGACACCCAACAGCGCAGGAATGAATGAGGTATTCCCCCACTCATACTCCTTGATATGTCCCTTTATTTGTACAATGTCCATATCAGCCTCCAAGACAAAGTATAGTTCGCTTGCCCTCAGAGAGCAAGTAAACCCACCGGAGGGTGGGCTTACTTGGCACAGAATCGTGTGTTAGTTGTTCAGAATCTTGGGAAGGAAGACCATGGCTGCTGCAAAACAGGCCAAGGTAACAATCCAAGCTGCCAGCACATTCAGGAAGATT
Source organism: Sphaerochaeta halotolerans (assembly GCF_003429665.1). GTDB lineage: Bacteria > Spirochaetota > Spirochaetia > Sphaerochaetales > Sphaerochaetaceae > Sphaerochaeta > Sphaerochaeta halotolerans. The sequence goes on from NZ_QUWK01000007.1 coordinate 81,157, forward strand.
CCACCTACGAAAAAGCCAACCAATGCACAAACTGCAGTGGTAATTGCGTAGGGCATCTGGGTTGCAACGTGCTCAAGGTGAGGACACCCTGCACCGGTGGAACTCAAGATGGTCGTGTCACTGATTGGTGAGGCATGGTCACCAAAGACAGACCCACCGAGTACAGCACTCACGCTGATCATTGCTGCATTGAGCAAGCCGGCGTCTGCAAGGCCTTTTGCCTGAGCAAGACCGACAGCAATCGGCATAACAATCGGGATCATGATGGCAAAGGTGCCCCAGCTTGTACCGGTTGAGAATGAGATCAGTGCAGAGAGTGCAAAGGCGATGACAGGAACCAGTGCAATCGGGAATCCGCCACCAACAACTGCATCACTGAGGTATGCAGCCAAACCAAGACCACCATCTGCGGGACTGTTCTTGATAACCGTGCCAATGGTCCAAGCCATGGTCAGGATAATCAGAGCAGGAACCATGCTCTTGATGCCATCAGTTATAGCTCCACTTGCTTCCTTGATAGTAAAGAGCTTGCGAACGGTATAATAGATGTAGGTGATAACCAAGGTGAAGATTACAGCATAGAACAGTGCCATGGAAGCATCAGTGTTATTGAATGCATCACCGAGTGACATGGATGCTGCTGCTGCACCGACACTGGTAATGGTCTCACCGTCAATGGAGGAGAGATAGGTGGTTACTGGGAATAAAATGACTGCTGAAACGATGAGGACAATAATCGGGAAAAGCATATCCAGAGGTTTTGCCTTGTCTGCATTCACATCTCCATCGATGTCTATTTCACCAGGGGCGGGACCATATTTCTCGTTGTACAGGTTACCGGTTTCCTGGGCGTACGCAATGCTTTTCGCCATGGGACCGAAGTTCCGCCCACTCAAAATGATTACCAACACCATGATGATTGTCAGAAGTGCATACAGGTTGTAGGGAACCGAACGGATAAAGAAGGAGAATTCACTGACTCCCAAAGCATCAAAACCTTCAGATCCTTTCACAATGGACATGACGGTAATAACCCAGCTGGAAATGGGGACCAGAATACAGACAGGAGCTGCAGTGGAGTCCAGGATGTAAGCAAGCTGTGCGCGGGAAACCTTGTTCTTGTCGGTAATAGGACGCATGACTGTTCCTACTGCAAGACTGTTGAAGTAGTCATCGATGAAGATCAACAGACCACAGAACCAGGTCATCAAGAGACTGGTCTTCTGGGTATGCAGCTTGTCTGCTGCCCAACGACCAAAAGCGTGGGCTGAACCGGTCTTGCTGAGCATACCGACCAACCCGCCAAGCAATGCACAGAAGAGGAAGATACGGATGTTCCACCCATCGTTGAGCGATCCGGCAACCATGTCGGTAAGATTGATGATTGCTACCAGAGGATTTCCGCCTGCTACGATCAACGCACCAGAAAAAATCCCGAGAAACAGGGAAACCATTACATCCTTGGTAATGAAGGCAAGGGTAATGGTAAGAACGGGAGGAATGAGTCCCCAGATTCCAAAACTTGTCATATTAACCTCTCATAAGGGAAAAACCCTAAAGTGTGATTGTATGGAGACTATATCATGAGTTTTGTAACAAAGGAAAGCTTAAAAAGAGCTGGTTTGTATATTTTCTTACAATTTGTTATTAAAATAACAAATCTCATCCTAAAGAAAGGGACAAGACGCGAGAATGCCCTCCTTTCCAGGGAGGGCATTCCGTGAGTAAGAGTACGACACTAGCGAGACAAGAGTGAGAATCTCAGTGATAATGCATCGATGGGCTTGTCACCGATACTTGCTCCGTATTCCTGTATGGAATAAGCCGCATCAATGTGGAAGATCAGGAGATCTAATCCAGCACCGATGGACTTGTAGCCCTGGCTGATACCACCACGTACATCAAGAATGCTCAGCAATCTTACCGATGCTCCGAGGCGGGTCTGTTCGAAGAATGCACGCTTCAGATCATCACCCTGCAGTCCACCCATTGACGTGATATCTACAACATCCACGGCAAGAACGGGTCTGACCAGGGAACCAATATCTGGTACCCAGGTAAGTCCTGCATCCAGTCTCCAATCGGACTCGATAGTCCACTCATCCTCAAGTATAGAGGAGGATGGTGTTACATCAGCATCATCGGTAAGTCTATCGCCAAGCACCTCATAGGCCCAATCATTGACTGAGTTATAGGTGGTCATCTTATAATTACCGTTGAAGTTCTTTGCCGCTACAGAGAGGGTCAATCCAGCTGGGAAGTTCACGTTAATACCAGCAGAGATTGGGAGAGCATAGCCGGCAATTAGAGGGGTACTACCGATAAAAGTACCCTCAATATCTGGATCATCTTCAGCCATCATATCGGTAATGGAAGATGCACTTTGGGCTTCATAGTATGCCTTGTACACAGCCTGGGCTGTTAGACCAAGGTCGATGCTGATCTTTTCAGGTACAATACCAATTCTGAAGCCGAGTCCAGCAGTAGCTGCTGTGGTTACCTGGGCAATCAGGTTGGTACTCATCATGTCAGCACCAGTCTTATAGGACATAAGGCGTTCCTGAGCTTGCAAGGACAATCCAAAGCTTCCAATCGTCAAAGTGGTGGAAACATCGGTTGTCAGTACGTCTCCATATCCTTTCTTGATGGTTGCCAAGAATTTCTGAGCACCACTTATCATGGAATCATCTGTTCCTTCTTCAAAATCTTCAATCGCCCCACTCTCCAAGATTGCCTTGGGACTGTAAGCAATAACGGTTACCGATGGGAAAGTGAACTTGAATCCACTCTTGGTTAGGTTAGCTGGGTTGATGAGGAAGCTATCATGATAGCCTTTCACACCCAGTCCTGCACCACCCATGCCCATTGCCCGCACGCTCGTTCCCACAAAGGGTTCAGCTACTTGGGCATAGACAACATTCGAATCAGGGTCGTATGCACTCACTGCAAGCAGAGGAGCCGCAACCATGAACAATGCAACCATTGTAATTATTGTTATTTTCGTCTTCATGATATCTCTCCTCCTTAATTACTCTCTGAATCCCAATCATCATAGATGGATTGGAGACTATCTTCGGCTGATGGTTTCAATAAGTCATCCAACAGCTCATCGAGCTGAGCAATACCGTTGATTGAATTGAGTGATTTCAAATTCTTCACGATTGACTCATAGTACTCATAGGTTCTTTTCATTCCTTCTGTCCCATCATGTAAGAACTGCTCAAACCCATCATAGGAGAAATCTGTAATGTCCGGTTCAACCGGTTCATAATCTTCAGGCATCGTTCCAAGACCAATCTCTGGATTATCGTCAAGCAACTCGGCAATAATCGCCTCAGGTCTCGGAGAAGTGATTTCCTCACTCATCCAATATGCATGATGTTCAGTAAAGATTACCGAGATAAGATACTTGATCAAGGTTGAGGTATCGAAGTTCGCATTCGGGACTTCAGAAAGCTCCAATTCACTCTTTCTAGCAAATTGCAGAGCATGCTCAATAGAACCACGATAGGCTTTCTGATTCCTGAGGAAACTCTGGTACTTCGCCTTTGTATAGTCGAAATCATTTCCAGTGTGCGTTATTCCCATGACAGGAAGCAAATCGGGGATCAGATCATTGAGAGAGACCAGAATATCTCCAAACTCATTATCACCCTCTGCTCGGGAAATAGATTGACTGGTATCATCATTCATTCCAGAAAGCAGTGCTGCCAAATCCAACTGACCAGAGAAGTCGATACTTGCTGCTCCTGAGAGTTGCTCAGCTACTTGGGCAGTGAAGAGAGCATCGTCTACAATAGAGAGTACTTTTTCTTTGTTTTCTGCTTTAGTTATGTCGATACTAGTAAAGGAATCATTGCTATCATCTGTATCCAAATTAGTTACCGTATTAGTAATAAGGTTGGTCATCATCTGGAGGATCAAGATATCACCTTGGGTCAACCCCTCTCCTTGTTCAATCTCAGGAAGGGCAAGCTCTGCGAGGGTACTCTTTAAGTCTTCATCAGTCAATTGACCCTGGAGTGCAGTCAGAGTTGCATTGAAGAGCTTCACTGTTCCCTCCGCAGCAGTTTTCTGTTCACCTGATGCAGGAGCCTTCAAGGATTCTACCAGTTGCTTGGTCTGAGTTGGGGAAGCAAAAGCGGTTGCAAGATCGTCTTTTATTGCTTTTTGCTCATCTTCAGTCTGGGGCTTGATGATTGTAGTAACATCACCAGGAACGGTCACTGAAATTCCAATACCATAAGGATCAGCAGTGCTATCTTGGCTGCTACTCACATCTATAGCCGAACCTCCTGTTCCAATACTTGCAGTGGTTGTTGTCACTGCAGTAGCATTGGCTGTATTGGGCTCAACCATTCCGCTTTCTATGTATACATTACCACTAAAATCACCCATTAAACCTGCGATGTCTTGGCGGATACTAGCATCACATGAGGTGAATGCCAGGGTCAGCAGTAGCACCGACAAGATAGGTATTAGAGCCTTTTTCATAACGTCCTCCTCCTGGGGAATTCCTTTCGTATTGCTTTATTCCCTCACCTCTTCAAGCAAAGGCTATCAATCCGTTTTTTCGCAGGTTGTGTCATACCCTGCACTAGTAAAACGTCTCTACATAAAAAGCGTTACATATTTTATGCTAGTTGTCTACTCCGAAACTCCAAAGGACAAGCAGAAAATTCATATATCCGCTTGCCCTTTGCTTTTTATCCAATTGGTTATTCTCTCATTATTTGAAGAACAAGTTCTTTACTACCTCAAGGTTTGCCTTTCGGTTGGCTTCCTCACTCTCATAGAGTGTTACGATTCTGTCCTTGTAGAATTCAGCTGTCTTGTAACGAACGAGTTTCATCGTTGAATTTACCAGACCATCTGCTTCGCTGAAAGGCTTCTCTATCAAGGCAAAACGGGAGGGAATCCACATATCAGGAATAGCTGTGGCATGAGTTTCATAGGAGTGAAGCTCTGCGATTATTCCTTCAAGTGCTTGTTCTGGAGTCGAGTAACCTTTGTCCTGAATCAAGGTGGTGATATCGCTCTCATTCAGGGTAACCAAAGCCGTAGTCATGGCCTGATGATCATTATACACCATTAATTGGTTGATGATGGAAAGGTGGTTAATCATCACCTCTTCAATCTCCTCAGGACTATACTTCTCTCCATCCTTTCTAACCAGAAGAGCCTTGGCCCTTCCGGTAACCACCAAGAAACCATCTTCATCGTAGTACCCGAGGTCACCTGTCCAGAGCCAGCCATCCCTGAGCACCTCTGCACTTGCCTTGGGGTTCTTGAAGTAGCCCTTCATTACGTTCTCGCCCTTGATGACAAGCTCCCCTCGTTGCCCGGTCTTTGCCTCGGTGGTCTCATCCACCATAATCTTGCAGATTTCACTCTTTGCAACCATTCCACTGGTACCGAATTTGTACCGATGCGGGGAATTGCTGCTGATAATCGGTGCAGCCTCTGTTAGTCCATAGCCCTGGAAAACAGGGACACCTATAGCAGCAAAGAATCGTTGCTGTTTTGCTTCCAGTAGCGCTCCTCCACCTACACAGTAGAGCATTCTATTCCCAAAGATTTCCCTAAGTTTTGGAAAGACCAAAAGGTTTGCCAGGGTATACGGGAACCACGTCTTGATTCTGACCCATGTGCCAACCTTGTGGAAACCATCCCCATTACGGAGCATACCGGCTTCAAGCCCACGGTTGAAGATGCCTTCAACAAAAGGTCCCTTCTGATGAATACCCTGAATCATCTTCTTCATGAAGTTTCCGGTTATGGAGGGAACAGTCATCAGAAAATAAGGGTTCACCTCAAGAAGATTTTTCGGGAAGTTTCTGATAATAGAAGCATTCGAACCCCTGGAATCGACAAAGTGCAGGGTTATTCCCCTAAGCAATGCAGTGTAGATTCCCACAGTGTGCGCAAAGCTATGGTCAACAGGAAGCACAACAAGTGTCTCCATACTCGCATCAGGAAGCTTGAACAGGTCAATGGCGTCATGGACATTCACATAGTAATTCAGGTGGGTAAGCATAATACCTTTTGGGTTACCGGTAGTACCACTCGTGTAACAGATGTTGATCGTGTCATTCTCTTCAATGGTCTGTTCAACATCCCCTACCAAACGGGGCTTCTGTTCCAGGAGATTTGCCCCATCGAGCATGAGCGTTTCCCAGGGAACATAGTTCACATCCTGCTTCCAATCTGCCTCCTGAACCTGCTTTTCCAATCGTTCGTCCTGCTCATCCAGGTAGATGAACATAACTGGATGGTCAAACAGTGGAAGTGCTTTTACTGCATTGCCGAGGGTATTAGAGGAAACAGCCAAGGCGACAGCTTCACTATGATTGATGCGGAATGCTACTTCCTCAGGGGTGAGCTTTATGGAGAGCGGCACGCTGATCATCTTTGCCTTGATCAAGCCCAATTCGCAGGTAACCCAGCTACTCTTCCCCTCACTGAGGATTCCAATTGTTTGCTCTGGCTTGAACCCATGGTTAATCAAGTAGGCAGCCACATAGTCCGACTCCACATCAGTCTTCTTGAAAGAACAAGCTACCCAGCCTGCATCGGTCTTTGTATTGGTATATGTGCGATCACTGTAACGTTTCGCAGCCTCATGCAACATTTCTATGATTGTTCTTTTCATTGTTCTCCTCTTTCATCAGCTAGTTGTCTTTACTAACACTTATACAGCTGGTGTCAAGAAAACACAAGGAACAAACCATGCATCCAGAGAGGGAACACACATTTTTATAAGAAAATCATCCACCTATGGAAACATCAGATCGATCCTCAACAGCAAATTCGTACATAAGTCCGTTGAAGACCTTGGTACACCTTCCAATTACCGTCCCATCATCGAGGACGCAGAGCCCTCTGCACCAGAGGCTTGCAGAATTGCAATCGATATCAAGTTGCTTACAGATTTCCTCATTAGGGTTGATGGCAGCCACCTTTCCCTGGACGAAATGGCACTTTTGGCCGATATGCAAACTCACCAAATCGAAAAAGGATCGTTCGCTCTCATCATCAAGAAGGGATATCTCTTGTCCAAACCTTGAAGTGACATAGTAATCGCTTAAAACTGAGGGTTTACCGTCCACGATATGCAAACTCTTGAAATGCCAGAGCTCAGTCTCTGTAGGATCATCAGATACGTGCATCTTTTCACGATCTGCATGCGATACTTCCAGCTTCTCTTTCAAAATGATCTTGTAGTACCCATCATTCTCGGTTTCTTTCCCTTCAATCTTTACCTGGGGATATCCAAGACCCACCACTTTCCGTTTGAACAGCACGAAGGACCCTCTTCCACGGGTACGGGAAATGTAACCTTGACGGACCAACCCGTCCAGAGCACGCCTGATAGTGACACGAGAGACCCCATATTGTTCACAGAGTTCCATCTCAGTAGGAATGCGATATCCCTCTGGCCATTCCCCGAAAATGATCTTCATCTGCAATTGTGAAAAAACAGTCTTGAATTTCAGTGCCATGGTGTGCTCCTCCCATTTGTGCAAGATTTAGGAGTAAAATGTATACTATCAGTATAATACAAATCGGTTTCCCGTTCAGTAAGGATTTTGTCTTATTTGAAAGATACTTTCAATACTAAAAAGCTATATTTCTGTACTAATTGCGATATTTATGAAATACTAATATTTTTTTACACGTGTAACAAACTCTATAAATCGGTGTTAACACAAGACAAAGAATAATGGATAGAGACACCTGAAAGATACAAAACCCAAAGGCCTTGTATACAACTTATCTATGCAAAATAACGTTGTTCTAAATCTAATTTCTAGCAACTCATAAGATTTTTGCTTCTCAGGTCTTTCTTTATTGCTAAACCATGAGTATCATTATAGTAATACAAAGTCTTATTAGGAGGATAGTATGGCATATAGTGAACCTTATGATGCAATTGACGAGAAAACGCGGGACATTTCCCGTGCAATCACTAGCCTTCGCGAAGAACTTGAGGCTATCAACTGGTACAACCAACGGGTAAATACCACCAAAGATACCGAGCTTGCTGGAGTTATGGCACACAACCGCGATGAAGAAATTGAGCATGCTGTCATGGCCATCGAATGGCTGAGACGCAACATGGACAAGTGGGATGATGAACTTAAAACCTACCTTTTCAGCAGTGGTAGCTTACTCGGAGTGGAAAAAGCCGGAGAAGGCGGCGAAAGTTCTTCTGCTCCTTCTCTTTCAATTGGTGATCTGAAGAAATAAGAATGTCCAGGAGGTATTTATATGGATATGTTCAAACGTGAATTAGCGCCCCTCTCCTCGGAGGCTTGGGCAGAAATAGAAAACAGGGTAAGCGAGGTTTTACTCTCTCGTCTCACCGCTCGTAAAGTAGTTAACGTAAACGGGCCAAAGGGAATAGACTTCACTGCCATCAGCGAAGGACGTCTCTCATTGGTTGATGATGGCGATGTGAAGGCTGGAATCTACACAGTAAAACCCTTGACGGAAGCCAGAATTCGTTTTTCCCTCAATAAGTGGGAACTGGATAACCTAGCACGTGGTGCAAAAGACATTGATTTTGACAGCCTAGACTCTGCTATTGAAAAACTGGCACTGTTCGAAGAACGAGCCATCTATGATGGTTATGAGAAAGGTGGAATCAAGGGGCTGAAGGAATCGAGTGGGCATAAGGCACTGACCTTTGGCAAGGAATCCAGTGACATTCTTGCCTCAATTGCTGAAGGCCTTATCTTGCTCAAGAAGAGTTATGTCCAAGGCCCCTACTCCCTTATTGTAGGAAAAGAAGGATGGATTGCACTGAACAAAGAATCCTATGGGCAGAATCTGCTTGAAAGAGTAGAGAGGATGCTTGGAGGGAAGGTGGTCTACTCGCCAAATATCGAGGGAGCACTGCTGCTTCCCTTTGACAGCAAAAATCTTGAGCTGACTATCGGACAGGACTTTTCCCTGGGCTATGAGACCCATGACACCAAGGAGGTAATCCTCTTTGCAACAGAGTCTTTCACCTTCAGGGTATTGGAACCCAAGGCAATTGTAGTCTACAAGTAAGAGGGACCATCAAATATGTGCTCTCATATAAGGCCGGATTCATCGTCCGGCCTTCTTTATGTAGTAACTGGAGCATTGTTCTAGGTGCATGAGAGTACGCATTGTTAGCCTTACGTATCAGAACAGAAAAACGAAATACATTTGGCTTGCTGGCAGTATTTCGTCATTTACATTAAATTCGGCATATTTAGTATTTGCCGAATCTTATTCAACAACAGATACGATTGATACATCTCGGGATAATCAAACTAACCCTCATGCAAAAGCAAAGCCCCCTCAGTCAATTGACTGGGGGGGCTAAGAGCGCCAGAAGGGAATCGAACCCTCGTCTCATGCTTGGGAAGCACGAGCACTAACCATTGTGCTACTGGCGCATCTGCCATTGGATAATAGCAAAATAGAGAGAGGATGTAAACAACTATCTCCAGAGAATGTGATTCAAGCAGAATAGCCATGTTCCAATCTCCTTCCCGCGTTCAACTATCGCCAAGGAGCCAAGGGATGGTACATTCTAGACATCGAGGATCGTGTATTGCTGGAGGAGGTGGTAGCAATCAGACAAAAACGGAAGCCAATACATCCAAATATGCTATTTCTTATACACTGATTTATCTTTTTCTTTACATTATATACTGTTATATAGTTTCAATACAATTTTCCCCATTTTTTTGTTTGACACCGTATTCCAGTTGGGTTACAGTTACGGATAGATAAAATAATTGGAGGCAATATGGCCACAGTACAACTCAAAAACATCTCTAAGGTGTATGAAGGTGGAGTCAAAGCTGTTGACAGTGTCAACATCGAAGTCAAAGATCGACAGTTTGTCGTTCTCGTCGGACCTTCAGGGTGTGGTAAATCCACAACGCTCCGTATGATTGCTGGTTTGGAAGACATCACAGAAGGTGAGCTCTATATCGACGGCAATCTCGTCAACGACGTTCCGCCAAAAGATAGAGACATTGCAATGGTTTTCCAGAACTATGCTCTCTATCCCCATATGACGGTGTATGACAACATGGCTTTCGGATTGAAGATCCGCAAGTTCCCTAAAGAAGAGATTGAACAACGTGTTCGAGAGGCAGCTAAGATTCTTGAGATTGAAGAGTTGCTCGACAGAAAACCCAAGGCTCTCTCCGGTGGACAGAGACAGCGTGTTGCTGTAGGAAGAGCTATTGTTCGTAAACCTAAGGTATTCCTTTTTGACGAACCCCTCTCCAACCTGGATGCAAAACTACGTGTTCAGATGCGTGCAGAGATTTCCTCCCTACACAACCGTCTCAAAGCTACTATGATTTATGTTACCCATGACCAGGTAGAAGCCTTGACCATGGCTGACGTCATCGTTGTTATGAAGTTTGGTGTCATCCAACAGATTGGTGGACCACTTGATCTTTACAACAATCCACAGAACAAATTTGTTGCTGGATTCATCGGTTCTCCTCCAATGAACTTCCTTGAAGCTGCTATTGAAGCTGATGGCGATGATATCTACGCAAATGAAGGTACTTTCCGCCTCAAGGTGACTGCAGAGCAGAAGAAGTTCTTGACTCCCTACATCGGAAAGTCTGTAACCTTTGGTATTCGCCCTGAGGATGTTTCATTCAGTAACACTGCAAAAGATGGAGTGACCATCAACGGAACAGTTAGCGTTGTTGAGCCCCTTGGTAGTGAGACCCACGTCTACACATCCACTTCTAAGAGCCAGGTTATCGGTAAAATTGAACCCACCCTTGTTCCTGCTCCGGATTCCAAGATTTACTTGATTCCTGACATGGCAAAGGCTAAGTTCTTTGATCTTGAGACCGAACAGGTTATCAACTAATACTAATCAGTTCATAGTATACTATAAGGCTGTTTCAAAAGTCTGACTGAAAATCAGGCTGAGAAGCAGCCCTTTCTTCATGTATACGCACACATCTTTATATATTCCACCTTGAGATAACACTTGGAATCAGCCGGGAAAACCATTAAAGCCATCAGAAGCGATGCGGAAAAAGCCACTATACCTCTCTCATATATAAGATTTACCTATACCATAGGCAAAACAAAGAAAGCAAGTAATACAATATATAGCCTTATACTATTCTTAATTCGGTAGTATATTCCGGTTCATTGCCCAACGGAGCGAGAGGAAAGGAATCAGCATGATGGTTCCTCTCCCGAGCGAGTGCCGGGAAAGCAAGGTGAGATACCCCGTCCCTTGGGGAGGGAAAGGAGGCAACGCCTCCTGAGTCCAGGGCTTGCCCTGGGGTATTGATACCTTTCATTTATGTGTTTCAAACTAAAAAGTCCACTTTCTTGAGAAAGTGGAGCACACTAATCATTAGAACAATGCGTTGTAGAGAGTAATAACTGCATTTTGTGTCTTGTCAGCATCTACACCGAGCAGCAAGGATGTCTGTGATGATCCAAAGTTGAGGAAGTTCAGTTTGATGGAAGCCTTATCCAAAGCACCTACCACTCTTGAGATCAAGTCACGATGTTCCATGACTCCTTCCCCTACAACTCCTACAACTGTATGGTCATGATCAACCTCGATGGAATCCAGAGAGAACTCACTCTTGAGTCGGGTACACATTGCCTTGAGGACACTTTCACTCGCCTGACTGGTTTCAAAAAACCAAACGATACTATCTACCCCAAACAGACTGAACGTCGGCCTAATCCCAAACACATGCAGCATGGTGAGCAGTGCATGTTTGGTACCAGATTGCTTGAAAAGCATCAGCTTACGAAGGGTAATCCTACTATAGCCTTTCTTAGCAGAAACCCCAGCAAGAGGGACCTTTCCACTCTCTCGTTCATTGACGATCATCGTCCCAGGATCGTCAGGAGCATTGGTATTCTTGACATTGATAGGAATCTGGGCGGCTATCACTGGAGCGATTGCCTCCTCATGAAATACACTTGCACCTACCCCGGCAAGCTCACGAAGCTCACGATAGGTCATGGTCTTGATTACCTTAGCATTGTCCACCAAGCGGGGGTCTACAGAGAACACACCCGAGACATCGGTCCAGTTCTCATACGATTCGGCATCAGAAGCACTACTGAGAATTGCTCCGGTAATATCTGAACCACCTCGACTGAACGTTTTCACTTTTCCTTCAATATCACAACCATAGAAACCAGGAACAATATACTTTTCATCTTTCTTTAGTACTGATCTCAGATTCTCATAGCTCTGTTCATGCACGGTTCCATCAGGATTGATCACGATGTAAGGATCAGCATCCAGAAAATTCCAACCAAGGTAGGAAGCAATCATCCGGGCACTAAGATATTCTCCACGGCTTGCTGCATACTCCGCTCCGTTACCGGCATCAATCATTTGGCGAACTTCTTCAAGGATGGCAACAAAGGGTTTCTTCTCTATTCCCAGCCCATCAAGTATTGCGATATAACGATCAGCAATATTCTTGAAGACCGGCTTGCATGACAAACCCTGCTGGGCAAGAGCATTGCATGCATAAAGCATATCGGTGACCTTCTCATCATCCTTGCTCCTTTTTCCTGGAGCCGAAACAACCACTATCTGTCTTTTTGGATTGGCTTCTACTATCGCTCTGACTTTTTCTATCTGTTTGGCATCAGCCACTGAACTTCCGCCGAATTTACATACAATCATAAGTAATAACCTTCTATATTTCTTGGATATCTACAGGAATAAATTGTATTGAAGGATAGCACGTTGTGCAAGACAACCATATTGAAAATAGCACTGTAACCCGTAAATGATTTTTTCCTCCCCCTAGAATCCGTGGTAACCAGCTTTCCGGGCCTTGTGGGCCTCCTTATCCCAGGCCAGGAGTATGTCGGACGAAGCCTGCTCAAGCTCCTCGTTGATGTTTTGCACCAGTGTTTCGTACTCGTCACTGGAGAATGAATGCTCTTCCCTGAGTGTTTGCAGGGTTTCTTGTCTCTCCCACCATTTCATGACTCGTAATCCTCTCTGGGTTTGGCGATATGACTCGCCAGCACCTTTGGTGAGAGGAATCTCGTTCTCCATGGATGGTCTGGTGCAGGCGTGGAAGACTTCCTCTTACTGGGTGCAGGTCGTTGCTCGGGGTCGAATTCCTTGCTGTGGCTGCTCCGTTTCTCCACCTCCCTGAGCAGGTATATCTCATCCTTGATGCTGGCCAGCAGCGTCCCGTCGAAGGCCTTGACGACGAGGGCCTTGGTGTCCTTGGCGAAAAGCCGGGGGCGCTGGGAGGACGAATCCTGTGCATAGGGCTGGTAGTAGGCGTTGTGGTACTTGATGCTGTGGCCCGCATCGATGACCCGGTTGGAGACCACCGCCAGGATTGCATTGATGTCGGCATCGGGGGGGGCTTGGAGGAAGGTGCCGGACTGTACATCCTTCTCATCCTTGAGCGAGAATTGTGCATTGAAACGGGGAAGATAGTCCCACAGGAAGGTGTTCGCCGCCTCCATGGTGGTGATTCCGTGGCGCAGAAGCTCGACCGGGATACGGCCTTGGAGCGTTCTGTTCATTCTCTCCACACGACCCTTGACCTGAGGTACCGAGGTGGCCTCGAGCTCGATGCCCAATGTCTTGCAGGCGGCTCCGAACTGGGTGAAGGTGTCCTTTTCCTCATCGGGTTTGGAGAGGGACTTGTACTCGAAGACGGTCCTTCGGTCGGTCCTGAACCGCGAGGGGATGCCGTAGAGCTTGAGAATCATGTACAGGACGTGGTAATAGCCGTCCAGCGTCTCCTGGGTGTCGAACCAAGCCCCCACCACCTCGCTGGTTGCATCGTCGACGGCCACATGCAAGTGCCATTTCCCGGCCCCCTTGGCCCAGACCAGCTCGCTGGCGTCCATCTGGATCATCTCCCCGAAGTATTTGCTCCGCGGCCTGCGCGGATGCGCGTCGGCGTCGTCCAGGATTGCCATGGCTGCATTTATTTTCTCGCTTTCGGCCTTGCTCAGGTGCTCCTTCCGTGCAAGCATCCTCAATCTCTTCTCCATCAGCCTCTTGGTCGCCTTCTTCGAGCAGGGCGAGACGAGCATGGCCTGCTTGAGGATCGAATGCACCGTCCCGTCGGAGAGGCTGACACCGTGGTCCTCCTTGAGTATCTCCAAAAAATGGGTGAAACTGGCGGTGCAGTAGGTGTCCTTGTACAGCCTCTCGACCAGCTCCCTCGTATCCTGCGGTATGGTGGTGGCGGGCTTGCGGCCCTTGTTGCGGTGACTGAACCGGGATATGTCTTCGTTTTTGCACCACTGCACGTACTTCAGGAGCGTCTTTCGGGTGCATCCCAGCCTCGCCCGGCCCCTCCTGACGGCCGTGTCGGTGCAGCCGAGGTCGATGACATCCTTGGCGGTGGTGTACTTTTCCTGCTCGTTCGGTCTCAAATCCTTCAATTCCATCTCATTCATCCTCCCCGGGGCGGCTTGCGCCGTTCTGCACCCTCCTCAGCGAGGGGTTCCTGCAGATTCTCGTCCCTGGGGCCGATCGTAGGGCCGATGAGGTCGAGGAAGATGCAAAGGTTGTTGGATTGTGTGTAAAAGAGGTCCAGCACGTACCGCAGCCACGACTCGCCGCACCCCTTGAGGAATGCTGTAAGCGCACAAGCGATTTCGTATTCCGAGAGGCTGCGGCCGATGTAACGATGGATTTCCTCGACCACCGACGCCCACACCTTGCGCAGCCACGACCGCCAGTAGGACCTGGTGCGCGGGCTTGCAAGGCAATAGTCAGCCTTGTTCTCCAGCACAGAGCGAATGTCGCCCAGGCAATACTGCTTGTTCCTGACAAGGTCGTCGCCGTAGACTGTCGAGTAGCTGCCATCCTCCGGGCAACGGCCGACGGCAACGATTGTCGTTTCCACCGCCGGGCCTTCCTCCGCCGTGTATCGTTTGCCCCTCTTGCGCGAGAAGGCATACTCCAGCGCTCCGATGCATGTCCGGCACAGCATGGCGCCGTTGCCCGTCCTCAAGGATGGATGGAAGTTCTCTTGAATCGAAGCTGTTTCGATGGTAGTGTGTCTATAGTGTTTATGATGAAGGGGAAGTCTTTGCAGTGTACTAACAAAGACAAAGGGCTTCCTCTTCATTTCTCCTTCAGGGATCCTCTCCCTTGGTCTTCCTTTCATTAAACCACATATCTCAAACAGACAGGCAAAAATCATTTGAGGAATGATTGGAAGAAATCATATTCGAGACAGTGCAAGACAACCATATTGAAAATAGCACATGACAGAATGGACATACACTGGTACGCTATGGAAAAGAGGATACAAACAATGCAAGATTCAAAACGATCGATTGTCGCATGGGCTTTCTATGACTGGGCTAATAGCGCTTTTGCAACTACGGTGATGGCAGGATTCTTCCCCGTCTTTTTCACTGCCTATTGGGCAGTGGGATCAAGCAGTCAGGAAGGCACCTTTTATCTTGGACTGGCAAACTCACTGGGTTCATTGGTAGTTGCTCTCTTGGCCCCTATCCTGGGAGCTATAGCAGACTGGGGCACCTACAAGAAGCGGCTGTTGGCATTTTTTGCCTTGATTGGCTCTGTTATGACCGCAAGCTTATATATACTGCAAATGGGGGCATGGCCTCTGGCGGTGCTCTTCTACTCAATAGCGGTGGTCGGATTCAGTGGAGCCAACACCTTCTACGATGCACTACTACCCTTTGTAGCCTCAGAGAAGAAGGTGGATTTTGTCTCCTCTCTTGGATTCAGTCTAGGGTATATCGGTGGTGGATTGCTGTTCCTTGTGAATGTTCTGATGTATCTCAATCCCTCATGGTTTGGATTTGCCGATGGAGGAGAAGCAATCAAAGCATGTTTTGTCATCGTGGGAATCTGGTGGATAGTATTCACACTCCCCTTGCTTTTCTTCGTAAAAGAAGAGGTGACCGCTGATAACCTCCCCTTCAAGCAGGCAGTCAAGAAAGGGCTCTCCATCACACGTCAAACTGTGCGAAGCTTTCGTCAATTGAAGACATTGGCAATCTTTCTCATTGCTTACTGGCTCTATATTGATGGAGTCGATACCATCATCAGAATGGCCGTAAATTATGGGACCAGTCTCAACTTTCCCAGTGAGTCATTGATCGTTGCACTACTCATCACACAATTTGTTGCCTTCCCCTCGGCTCTTGCCTACTCCGTCTTCGGACGAAAGGTCGGAATTCGTAAGGCCCTTGAGATTGCCATTGGGGCCTACGCAGTCATTGCCATCCTTGGTTATTTCATGACCAAACCACTCCATTTCTACCTGCTTGCAGTGTGTATCGGGCTATTCCAAGGGGGAATCCAAGCACTCAGCAGATCATATTACACACGACTCATACCAAAACAACGTTCTGCTCAGTTTTTTGGGTTTTTCAATATGTTGGGTAAATTCGCTGCAATCATTGGACCATTACTCATGGGAGTTGTCACGTTGGTGACCGGAAATTCTCGGTATGGAATATTTTCATTGGTCTTGCTCTTCATTGGCGGATATATTCTGCTGAAACGAGTTGATGAAGAACAAGGGAAAAAGGAGGTAGAGGCATTCCTCAAGGAGACCAACTGACAACCTGCTTTACTAAGCTTGCATGGTGTGCTATGACTGTACCAGAATCTATAAGGAATACCCATGCAACCTGTCCAAGAAAACAAAATGGGGGTCAAGCCGATCCCCTCTCTCGTTCTGTCCATGTCGTTTCCCATCATGCTCAGCATGTTGGTACAAGCTCTCTACAATATAGTGGACAGTATGTTTGTCTCACACTACAGTCAGCAAGCGCTGACTGCAGTAACCCTTGCCTTTCCCATGCAGAACCTGCTTATCGCGGTAAGTGTAGGCACCTCTGTCGGAGTCAACTCCCTGCTCTCCAGGAAACTGGGTGCAAAGGACATTACCTCAGCAAGGAAGGCTGCAGGAAATGGCCTTACTCTCTCGGTGATAAGCTGGGCATTCTTCGCTTTCATCGGTCTCTTTTTCTCCAAGACTTTCGTTTCATTCTTCACCAACGATCCAGAACTTATCACCATGGGTACCCAATACATCTCCATCTGCCTGATTTTTTCACTTGGTTTGTTTATTGACATCATATGTGAAAGAATCCTGCAGGGTACAGGAGACACAATCCACCCCATGATCATCCAAAGTACCGGGGCGATTGTAAACATCTTACTGGACCCCATTCTTATCTTCGGGTTGTTTGGTATGCCAAGGATGGGGGTAATGGGAGCTGCCATCGCTACCGTCTTCGCCCAGCATATCTCTACTGTGCTTGCAATATACTATGTGCGAAGGAACAAGGAAATTGTACTGAAAAAATCCTCCTTCCGTCTCGAGAAGCAAACAGTCAAGGATATCTACGCTGTCGGGATTCCTACAATCATCATGCAAGCCATTGGAACAATACTTATTACAAGCCTGAATAAAATCCTTATTGGCTTCTCTACCTCAGCGGTTGCTGTCTTTGGTATCTATTTCCGCTTACAATCCTTCATATTTATGCCTGTATTCGGTCTGAACACCGGTATGATACCGGTGATCGGGTACAACTATGGAGCAAGAAAGCCAAAACGGATAACGGCAACCATCAAGGTTGGTCTGGTGGTTGCAATCACCATCATGGGGATTGGGACAGCTCTGTTTATGCTCTTTCCTCACATACTACTCAGTTGGTTTGATGCAACTCCTGAAATGATTGCAATTGGTACGGTAGCAATGCAACGGATCAGCATGGGTTTTGTGTTTGCAGGCGTCAGTATTGTCTTGATTGCGCTTTTCCAGGGGATGGGCTATGGATACTTGTCGATGATCAACTCGGTATCACGACAGCTGGTATTCTTGCTCCCTGCCGCATACCTATTGGGTAAATATGTAGGACTTGATGCTTTGTGGTACTCCTTCTTCATCTCTGAACTGGCGTCCTTCACGTTGACCCTCTACTTCTTCCGAAAGATCTACAAAACGAAGATCAAGACTATGACTGCGTAAGAGATCATCTCCCGATTCACGTGAATCGGGATAGGCAGGGAGTCCTGAAGATGTGTCTCAGGAAAATATCATTACTCGATTCCAATTACATTGAAACAGAATCAGGGAAAACCTATAGTATTCCTGTGAAACAGATCAAACCCAGATTAATGCAACGTGCATTATTGCTGAAAGGCCAGTTGACAGCAATCTACTATGCATCGAAGGACAAGAGGATGCCTTTACTCCCGAAGGTATTGGCTGGTTTTATTCTACTCTACGCACTCAGTCCCATTGATCTCATTCCTGATTTCATTCCCGTCCTTGGATATCTGGATGATCTGATCATTCTCCCCGCATTGTTGGTGCTGACCATCAAGTGCATACCCAACGAAGTGCTCAAGGATGCCCAGGATCAAGCAGAGCGCAAGCCAATTTCGTTGCCTAAGAACTGGAGTTTTTCCATTCTCTTCATTGGCTTTTGGATACTGATTCTCTGGTTCATTGTGCACAAGCTCACACAGTAATGCCAGCCTTGTGAGTACATAATCAGTATATTGCTTGATGATCAGCTATTGCAGGTTCTGATTCCTCGAAGAATTTTTGCGGATTCCGCATTTTTAGTCTGTTTGTAGACATCTCTTCCGACAATCCATGCCAGAGAAAACAATAAGTAAGGCAATGAGTAAGAAAAGACCCCAGCAATTGGAGTCTTTTCTCTTTTTATTGAGCATTGTAAAATTTTATCTTCCTTGTGGCATTACTCCCACTCGATAGTCCCAGGAGGTTTACTGGTGATGTCATAGAGTACTCGATTGACTCCTTTCACCTCATTGCAGATCCTGCTAGAGGCGTGTTGCAGCACATCAGGAGGGAACCGGTACCAGTCAGCGGTCATGGCATCCTCACTGGTAACTGCCCTAAGGGAGCACACCTCTTCATAGGTTCTTTCATCCCCTTGGACGCCCACGCTCTTAACCGGAAGCAAACACGCCAATGCCTGCCAGATATCATCATATAGATTGGCTTTGCGGATCTCCTCAATGAAGATTGCATCAACATCGCGCAGGGTATCCAGCCGTTCCTTGGTTACTTCTCCTACACATCTAACCCCGAGTCCGGGACCGGGGAATGGATGACGGTTTACCATCTCTTCAGGAAGCCCAAGCTCTCTGCCCACAGCCCTTACCTCGTCCTTGAACAGTTCACGAAGTGGCTCGAGCAGGTCCCATTTCAGATCTTCGGGTAATCCCCCAACATTGTGATGGCTCTTGATGGTTGCAGAAGGTCCACCGGAGGGACTCTTGCTCTCGATTACATCTGGATAGAGTGTACCTTGGGCAAGGAAGCTGATCTCCCCTGCTTTGCGTGCCTCATCATAGAAGGTATCGATGAAAACCTTGCCGATGATTTTCCGCTTCGCCTCAGGTTCTGTAACTCCCTTGAGTGCTGAGAGGAACGCATCCTCGGCATCAGCATATTGGAGACGTATATTGTAATGGTCCCTGAACAGTTTCAGGACCATATCAGCCTCTCCCTTGCGCAAGAGACCGTTGTTAACAAATACACAGACCAACTGGTCCCCGATTGCCTCATGGATAAGTACCGCTGCAACAGCAGAATCGACACCACCAGAGAGACCACACAGTACCTGCTTGTCTCCGACTTTCCTTCGAATCTCCTCGACTGCAGTACTTATGAAGAAACCCATATCCCAGTCCTGGTTTGCTTGGCAGACCCCAAGCACAAAGTTCTGCAGGAACTGGTTGCCTTCTGCGGTATGTACTACCTCAGGATGGAACTGAACCCCATAGAAATGCTTCTCATCATTCTCAATAACAGTAAAGGGACAGTTCGGGGTACTGCCTGTCTGGATAAAGCCATCAGGAAGCGAAGCAACTGCATCACCGTGACTCATCCAGAGCCGAGAGTTTGCACTGATGCCCTTGAGCAGAGAAGCCTCTGGATGGAGAACGGTAAGATCAGCGAAGCCATATTCACGCTTCAGCGGGCGTTCAACCGTCCCTCCGTTTTGGATGCTCATCACCTGTAAGCCATAGCAGATACCCAAAATAGGAATTCCCAACTCATAGATTCCTGCATCAGGCCTAGGTGAACCTGCAGAGCGAACCGAGGATGGACCACCACTGAAGATGATTCCTTTTGGACTCAGTGCCGCAAGCTCTGTCGCTGTGATGGTATAGGGGACGATCTGGCTATATACGTGCATTTCACGTACCCTACGTGCAATCAACTGACTGTATTGAGCCCCGAAGTCTAATACAACGATGGTGTCATGGGGGAATTGTTGCATGTGCATTCCTCTCTGGTTAGGGATAGTTGGAGTATACCGAAAAGAAACGACAGTGGCTACCAAGTAAGCGAACTCACCGGGGGATAAGCTCGCTTCACTGCTGCCGATACAACAAGGCCGAGCGCAAATCCTACTGCACTCTGGGCGATGTTGCCTGGGATCTCAGCAGCAGCCACACTGACAGTGCTGATAAACAAGGCAGATAATGCAAAATACCCTAAGGAAACAGTTGCAATGCAGATGAAGGCTGCAAGGACCTTTCTTCCTACCGATACTGTAGCATCGCCCTTTTTCTGCACGATCAAGGCAACCAAGAGCCCTTCCACCCCATGGACCACAAAGCTGATAGGTGCCCATTGTGCATAGCCACTGATCAAATCAGCAAGGGCCGTTCCCAAACCTGCAGCGATGAACGCAGACCAAGGACCAAAGGTGAACGCGATAAAGCAGATGGCTACATCGCATAGATTCAGATATCCTCTTGCGGTAGGGATACGAACTACCATGGTAAAAACCACAACCACAGCAGTCAGCACTGACACCATGGCAACTTTCAAAGCATTCCTATTCCCCTGCATATACTCCTCCTAGAACAACATACTCGCTAGCCAAAACGCCAATGGAATGATACAAGCGAGAAGGAAATTGGTACATACATGATGATATGCATCAAGACTGTGGTAACTGCTACGCCTCTCCTGTCTCCCGAATCCGCGCATCTCCAGGCTCATAGCCAAGTTTGGGATGGATCTAAGCGCAACCACCAAAGCGCTGGTAAGGGTTGGGACCAAATCCTTGAGACGCTGGCCAACCTTCTTTTTCTGCTCATCCTCGGCTTCACGGAGACGATGTGACTCTGATATCTGACTGAAACTATCAGCAATGAAAGGAATATAGGTAAAAGCGAGTGTCACAACCAAGCTCGCTTTATAGGGAAGATGATACCATCTCAGGGTAAGCATGACCTCATGCATCACGGTAGTGGCAAACAACAGGGTACAGACATAGGTGATACCAATGAAACGGCTCATCAACCTCAAGGCTTGTTCCAAACCTTCCTTCGTGATTACAGTAAAACTGCCAATCGACACCAAGGGAACCCCTTCACGTACATTGAATGGCATGAAAAGTATCATGAACAGGAGCATTGGAGAAATGGAATAAACGGTTCTCCATGCATGATGCCACCCTGTGCTATGAGCACCAACTAAAACAACCAAGGCAACCACAAGAGCAAGATGCAACAAGGTAACAGGGAGAAAAAACCAGACGCACATCAGAAGCATCAATAGCAGTTTTGCACGTGGATCAAAGCGGTAGAGCCACCCCTTCCCTGCAATGTAGGTGTTGGTAGTCATACAGCGATCAACCTCCCTTCCTTGATGGTGTAGGAGCGCTGGGCTACCTTGTCGGCAAATTGCCGGTCATGGGTAATGAGCAGGATACCTGCCCCATTGCGCCTCAGATGCGCAATGATGGAGAGTGTACTCTGATAGGTCAAGGCACTATCAAGCTCATCAAGAATATAGAAGGGTCGGTCAAGCAGATAGTACACTGCTGCTTGGAGGGCTTTACGTAGCGGATAACTCATTGTGGTGGGTGTGTCCTCAAGGTCGAGGCTGAACAGTTCTGCACAAGTTGCTATGCGACTCTCAATCTCTGATTTCGATAAGTCTGAACGTCGCTTCAGAGACCAAGAAAGTTCTTCTGCAACGGTAGGTAGAAAGATTTGCAGATCGGGGCTCTGAAACAAGTAACCAACACGTTTGGAGAGTTGTTTGTCTCTGAACGGTTCACCATCGATGGTAATCTGGCCCGCTATGGGGGTATCCAAGCCACAGAGCAAGCGACTGAAGGAGCTTTTGCCACTTCCGTTTGGCCCAACAAGGGTTACCAACTCCCCGCTTCGTAGTTGGAAATCAGGTACCTCCAAAGTAAACTGCTTACTCTTTGTAGTGCTCACCCTGCTCCGTTCAGCTTGGAGCGACTTACAAGAGAGAATCCTTTTTTGGGAAGGCTGTATGTGTTCTGTTTCCAAAGGACTGGGAAGATCATCACCACAGAGGTGGGCAAATCGAGAGATTAAGGTGCTTCTATCCCCACTGGCAATATCTCCTTCATCGAGCAACAATACCTGATCAAAGAGGTCATCAAATTCACGCAAGTAACGACTTGCAAGTACCAGTACCGTCTTGTCTTTGGTTGCTATCAGATGTTTTAGTTGGTCTCTCCAGTGCTGGTCCAAGTCATCAAAAGCTTCGTCAAGCAGCCAGAAAGAGGCATCAATCGCCTGCATGGTGGCAAGGAGCACGCGTTTACGTTCTCCCCCACTGAGCTCCTGTTCACTGCTGGTCCTTAAATCCTGAAGCCCCCACTGTGTAATTGCTTCCTCAATACGTGCATGCATGGTCTCTCTTTCCATGCCCATTGACTCCAGGGGAAACGCAATTTCTTCCTCAACCGATGTGGCAACAAACTGTTCTTGAGGGTTCTGGGAAACATACGTACATACTGGCAAGAGGTCCCAAGGGTCCAAATCTGAGAGTGATTTCCCATAGAGATTGATATCACCCTGTAGTTCACCAGGGAAATATTTGGGGCACACCCCGCAAATGATCTTGGCAAGTGTGGTCTTTCCCTTGTTGAATGGAGCAAGCAAAAGCGTCTTGCTTCCAGCAGGAAGAGCGAGAGAGAGCGCACGAAAAAGGGGTTCATTCTCTTTCTCCGTCCACGACTGATAGGTGAAAGAGAGGTCTTCAATGGAGAGTGCGTTGATCATAGCCACCCTTAGACTTGGCCAGGAAGCTCGTCAAACCGTTTGGCGATGGTTCCATAGACCGATTCATGAAGCGTCGAAATCTCTTCATTGCTAAGATTATCAGTGTAGATTGGCTTGCCAATTGAAACGTATGCATGAACACGTTTAAAGCCATGCAACAGCTCCATCCC
Source organism: Sphaerochaeta halotolerans (assembly GCF_003429665.1). Lineage (GTDB taxonomy): Bacteria > Spirochaetota > Spirochaetia > Sphaerochaetales > Sphaerochaetaceae > Sphaerochaeta > Sphaerochaeta halotolerans. The sequence goes on from NZ_QUWK01000007.1 coordinate 104,410, forward strand.
AGCACGTAACCCCTTGATGGTAATGGGTACGATGACCGATTTGGAGCGGGTCGCAAGTTTCAGACTCCCCTTCTTCAATTCCCCGATTCTTCCACTCTTGCTTCTCGTTCCCTCAGGGAAGATCAACATATTTTTCCCACTCTTCAGGAGTTCTACACCACTCAGAATTGCATTAATCGAATCACGGGGACTCGTTCGGTTGATAAAAACGCAATCCAAGGCATAACACCAGAGATTGATGACAGGAATTCTTTTCACCTCTACCTTTGCTATAACAGAAGCCCAAAGATTCGCAGGTCCTATAAAGGCAGCAATATCAAGCATGCTCTGATGGTTTGCGATATAGCAAACGGAACGCTCTGGTGGCAGGTTCTCCTTTCCATCAATATGGACCGTAACCCCCAAGAAGAAAAGAATGGAATTCCCTATAAAGTGCCCACATGCGCGTAGGTATCTTTCCCCAGCCTTTCTCATACCAAGGAGGCGTAACAGATAGCCAATCGGGAATGCATACACAATCGAAAGCGCTATGATAGGAATTACAAACAGTCCTGCAAATGCTATGCGTATCTTCTTCATGCATATCCCTCCCGCTAAGAAAAGTCTTGTGTTTTATAGAGTTTTGCATACTGGCCACCCAAAGCAAGCAACTGTTCATGGGTTCCCGACTCTACCAGTTTACCCTCATCGAGAACCAAGATACAATCTGCATGTTTGATAGTGGTCAAACGGTGGGCAATAACGATGGCAGTCCTTCCCTTGGACAGGCGATGGAATGCTTCATTGATCAACTCTTCACTCTCGGTATCCAAACTACTGGTTGCCTCATCAAATATGAGGATTTGGGGGTTTTTCAAGAATACTCGTGCAATGGAAATACGCTGTTTCTGTCCACCAGAGAGCAAGGTACCCCGTTCTCCAACCTGGGTATCGAGCCCGAGGGGAAGCGAACGGACAAAATTACCGAGGTTTGCTGCATCCAGTGCCAACCAAAGTTGGTCATCGGTTGCATCTACCTTTCCGTACTTCAGGTTCTCCCTGATTGTGTCATCAAAAAGAAACACATTCTGCTGCACGAAGCCGATATTCTGTCTGAGAGAGTGCTGCGTCAGTTCACGTATATCTTGACCATCAATGCATACCTTGCCTTCACTGGGTTCGTAGAAGCGGGGGATCAAGCTGGCGAAGGTACTCTTTCCAGCTCCCGACTCCCCAACCAATGCATAGGTGGAACCTCCGGGAATCGTGATGTCTACATCCTTAAGGATGACCTCAGCTGAGTTCTCATACGAGAATGAGACATGGTCGAACTGGACCGTACCATCCTTGACCTTCAAGCTCTTTGCGTCCTTCACATCCTGGATATCCGGATGTTCATCCATGACCTGGGTGAAGCGCTCAAAGCTTGCCATACCTTGTTGCAGTTGCTCGGTGAAGTTGATCAGGCGATCGATAGGAGGGAGCACTACTCCTACGTAGAGAATAAAAGTGACCAAGTCATAGGACTGCACCTTTCCCATGAATATCAACAACGTTCCACCGGCGATGGTACAGAAGTAGTAGAGCTCACGAAAGAACCCCAAGATGGAGTGATACCTTCCCATTACCCTATACTGCTCCATCTTGCTGTCACGCAGAATGTCATTGACGTGGTTGAATTTTGCCTCTTGGTAGGACTCCCGGCCATAGGACTTGACCTCTCGAATCCCCATCAGAGAATTCTCCACATTGCTGTTCACATCAGCAACGGTCCGCCGTACGCGACGGAAGGTTGCCTTCATACGAATTCCATAGTACACCCCATAGAACACCATGATCGGCAACGGAATGAGTGATATCAAGGCAAGAGGAACGCTATAGCTGAACATAAGGATGTAAGACCCCAGAATGGTGGCCACACTGATGATTAAATCCTCAGGAGCATGGTGAGCCATCTCGGTAATCTGGAACAGGTCATTGGTAATTCGGCTCATCATGTGTCCGGTCTTGGTCTTGTCGAAGAATCCAAAGGAAAGTTTTTGCAAGTGACCGAACAATTCACTGCGCATATCGGTTTCCATCTTTACCCCAAGGATATGTCCCCATGTCACCCTGATATATTGGCAGATTGCCTGCAGGATGTAGATAAGAAGCATCAGGCCAAAGATGATGATCATATTTTTCAGATTCTGGTCTGGTATTTCCACCCTGAGCAGTTGTCTGGTCAAGGTGGGAAACAGAATTGAAAGGATTGAAGCAAAAATTGCCACTCCCATATCAAGAAAAAACAAACCCTTGTATGGACGGTAATAGGCGATGAACCGTTTGAGCATGCTACTTGTCTCTCCTGAACAATCGAGAGAAGAAATTCTGTTTCTTCTTCGGCTTTGTCTCCTGCTTTTGCGTAACAGGTTGCTTGGGAGTAGGTTCCTTTTTCACCGGAATATCCTTCTTACCTGTAGGTTGACTCCTCTTAGCAGCAGGAGTTCCTTCAGGAATCTGACCACCCTCACTCTTGTACTGTTGCTTGTAATAAGACAATCGCTCTTCAAGTGAGAGATTCTGGATTTCTGCATAGCTCTTGGACCCTGTATGACGTCGTCTCTGAGGTTCCTGTGTTCTTCCCTGTCTTTCAGGTCTTGGCCCTCGAGACTTGTTGTCTCTCTCGTCTCTTGTACGTTTTGGCCGATTGGAGGACTGTGGCTGACCTCGCTTTGGAGGTCTGGAGCCACCACGAGAGGGTTTAGCACCACTTCTTGGTCCACGGCTTGGACGCCCACCATACTCATCATTCCTCACCAAGTCCCTGAAGGAGTATGAGGCACTCTTGTCCTCTACCTGTTCAAGGTCCCCCTCCTCAGGCCAGATTACTGGAATCTTCATTTGTATGAAATTTTCTACGGCTTCTAGATTGAAGACATATTCTTCATCTGCAAGCGTTATGGATTTCCCGCTCTTACCCGCACGGGCTGTACGGCCAATGCGGTGAACATAGTTCTCGAAATCATCAGGAATGTCATAGTTTACAACCAGTTCCAAGTCATCAATCTGCAGTCCACGGGCGGCAACATCGGTTGCAACAAGGAATCGTATCTTCCCTTCTTTCATACGATCGATTGTCTGCAAACGCTTGGCTTGAGGGAGGTCTCCCATCAGGTACTTGGTTGGGTATCCGTTGAGCGAAAGTCGCTTCGAAACCTCGATACACCGTGCTTTTGTATTGGTGAAAATCAGACAGTTCTCTGGATTCTCTTTCTTCAAGAGTTGCAGAAAGAGGGTGAACTTCTCATCTTTCGCGACATGATACAGTTCTTGGGTGATTGCATTAACAGTAATCTCCTCAGGATTGACTTCAATCTCAGCTGGGTCGTTCATGAACGACCAGGCAAGATTACGCACCTTGGTGCTGAGGGTTGCTGAGAACAGCATGGTTTGCCGCTCTGTACAATCACGGAGCAAGCTGAACATTTTCTGGATATCGGGATAGAAACCCATATCGAACATTCGGTCTGCTTCATCAACAACAAAGATATCAAATTCGCGGAAGTCGATCTTATGCATCTTCTGGTAGTCAAGAATACGTCCAGGGGTACAGACAAAGATATCACACCCCTTCTCAAGGATCTCATCCTGCTTTCCGTATCCGACACCACCATAGAAACTTCCAATCGTGAGGTCCTCGATACCAGATCCCAACAAAATGGTATCTTCCTCAATCTGCACAGCCAATTCACGGGTTGGAGCAACAATCAATGCCTTCGGTTTGCCCTTTCCAGCCTTTATGGCCTGGACAAATGATTCAAGTATCGTCAACACATACACTGCGGTTTTTCCGCTTCCAGTCATTGACTGGACCATGACATCGCGACGGGAGAGGCTTGTGGGGAGGACTTTTTCCTGTACTTCGGTACAGTCACTAAAGCCTGCAGACTCGATGCCTTTGAGCACTTGCTCACTTAAGGATAATTCGGTAAATTTCATTCGTTCTATATTTCGCCTTTATAAGTAATTGCAGTATTCGCAATATGAGGGATTCTTTTACAAACCTTATGGTAGTAAGATAGAGGAAAATAAAAACCTTGTCCACCTCTGCTAAAAAATGAAAGGTATCAATGCCCCAGGGCAAGTCATGAACTTAGGAGGCGTTGCCCCCTTTTCCGCCCCAAGGGACGGGGTATCTCACCTTGCTTTCCCGGCACTCGCTCCAGAGAGGAACCATCATGCTGATTCCTTTCCTCTCGCTCCGTTGGGGAATGAAAAAATAACGGATGGGCTTCTAATCTTCCAACTCCCATTGTCTGACGAGACTACAGATCTCACGTGTCAAAGCAAACGTTGTTCCAACGATCGTTCCATTCACCCGTGAAACAGGCATTGCAGCCATGCTGGTAGCTGAGATGAAGAGTTCATCGTAGGATCCTGCAAGCACCTGTTCCACAGAAGGGGCTTCGTAGAGTATTTGTAAGCCAAACTGCTTTGCTGCCTTGATCACTCTATCGCGGGTGATTCCAAGCAGGACCTTCTCATCTTGTGCAGTAAAGAGTTTTCCATCTTTGATTGCAAAGAAGTTGGACCGAGTTCCTTCAAGGATTTTGTGTTCACTGTCAACCAAAAGTGCTTCAAAGCACCCCTGTCTCCTGGCTTCTTCTAAAGCAATATAATTCAAAAGCAGGTTTCCATTCTTTGCTCCAGGTAGCAGACGCTCCCCTTCATAGGTGAAAGTCTTCACCCCTTCCGTGTAGAAAGATTCTGGATAGGTCAGAATTTCACTCGTGGTGATGAACAGTTGTGGTTGCATGCCCCCATAGATCTGGATTCTCAGCGATGCATTCTCCACCAGATCCACCTCGATCAAAGCATGTACCCAGGAAGCAATTTCTTCCCGATTAAACGGATAGGTAAGATTAATGAGTTTTGCAGAAGCCTCAAGCCGCAGGAGGTGGTCCTCCAGATGCACAGGGTGGGCTTGGATGACCCTGAGGGATTCATACACATAGAATCCTGACTGTACTTCTCTGAGGGTGACAGGTACCACCGCCTCACTCTGCATTATAATCTTTCCGTTGTATACGGCATGTTCACCAACCATTGACGTAATTTCTCCTAGGGATACTTGATCAATTCACGGGGTTTGCTCCCATTGGGAGGACCAACATACCCCAGCTCTTCCATCTGCTCAACCATACGGGCAGCCCGGTTATACCCAATCTTCAAACGTCTCTGCAGGTAGGAGGCTGAAGCACACTTGCGTTCAACAACAATTGCAAGCGCCCTATCCATCAACGCTTCATCATCGTTTGAATCAGCACCCTCATCATCACTGCTTTCACTAGCCTTTGGTTCATCGTCTTCAAAGAAAGACTCATCGATAAACTCAGGCTCGCCTTGTGAGCTGACAAACGCTACCACCTGCTCCACTTCATTGTCACTCAGGAATGAACCTTGAATTCGCTCAGTAGCGGGGCTGCTGCTGGACATATAGAGCATGTCACCTTTCCCCAGCAGTTTGTCCGCCCCAGGTTCATCAAGGATGATACGGCTATCGGTCGAACTCGTCACAGCAAATGCGATACGGGTGGGAATATTGTTCTTGATCACACCGGTAATGACATCAACAGAGGGCCGCTGGGTCGCAAGAACCAAGTGTATGCCGACCGCTCGACTCATGGCAGCAAGACGGCTGACCTTGCTCTCCATATCCTTGCCAACGAGATGCATCAAATCAGCAAATTCATCGATAACCACCAGGATATAGGGGAGTTTCTCCCGAGCAAGACGGCTACTTTCTATCTTCTCGTTGTAGCCGATAATATTCCTGACGCTCAAGGCTTGCAGCAGTTTGTATCGTCTCTCCATCTCATAGAGGCAGAAGTCGAGTGCCTTCAGCGTTTTCTTTGCATCAGTGATGACCGGAGTGAGCAGATGTGGAATTCCATTGTAAATGTTCAATTCTACGATTTTGGGATCAACCAGGATCATCCTGACCTGTTTTGGACTTCGCCTGAACAACACAGAACAAATCAATGAGTTTACGCAAACACTCTTACCACTTCCCGTGCTTCCAGCAATCAAAAGATGGGGAGCCTTGACTACATCAACTACTACCGGTTCTCCCATCAAGCTGCGCCCCAATACCATGGGGATACCCAATGAGGAAGTGAGGTATGGTAGTATTTCACGGAACCCAATAATATCCCGCTTACGATTGGGGATCTCAACGCCTACAGCCGATTTTCCAGGAATAGGTGCAACGATACGGACTTGTGTAGCCGCGAGGGCAAGGGCAATGTTGTCCGAGAGATTCACAATTGAATTTACCCTCACACCAGGGGCAGGAAGTAGCTCGAACATGGTAACCGTGGGACCACGTACAATGTTGGTCAATTCAACAGTTATATTGAACTGTTCCAGCGTAGCAACCAAGAGTTTCCCTTGGTTGACCGTCTGCTCATCTACTACATCACCAATCTGTGGATAGGTCACCAGGATGGATTCATCTGGATACTGGTAGGTAATACGCCTGCGGTTGATCAAGGCGCTCCCTTCTCCTTTGGAGGAAAGGCCGCCCACCCCGCTGGCACTCTCGAGAGGATCTTCATCAAGCTCCTGACTTTCAGTCTGTACTTCCGCCCCTTCCAATATACCACCACCAATTGGTTGCGCAGTGCTCTGCGGTGCAAAGGTCGATTCTATCTGACTCTCTTGTTTTGGTGAATTTGCTCGGAAGAAGGGATCATCAACTTCTCGGTTGTGTGGGGTTTCTTCTCGCTTTTTCGGCTCATACTGGACCGAAAGAATCCGCTCCTTGATATTCATATTTTGTGAGTCATTGGCTGGAGGTGTTTCAGCCTTTCCCTGTTGCTGTTCCACTGCCTGAGCAAGCATGCTTTTCACTTTGCCTTGAGGTTCATTCCTTCGCATGTTGTGCTTCCTTGGTGCTTTTCCCACTGCTTCCAATGCACCTTGCAGGAATCCTGATAATTGCACAGGTTCTTTTTCTTTAGCCGGCTGAGGATGTGTTTCTGCCTGTTTTTTTTGCGCTTCCAGTTCTCGTTGTTTTCGCTCTAGATACGAGACCCCATTATTTCGCTTTCGCTCCTCCCCGAGTGTATGCAGCGCACCAATACTGACCTTTCCAACCTGCATCTCCTTCACTGCAAAGGTATCTTCCTTCGGTGGTTTCCGGTCAACTGGAGTATGCTTTCTCGACAAACTCTCCAGGGAAGGCACCTCAGCGATGGAAGGGAAGGCAACCTTTTGGTCAGCAAAGCTCGTCCCCTCAATAGCCTCTTCAGCCTCCACGGGTTTCTTGCTGAGGGTAATGGTTTCCTCATCAGCCTCGATGGATTCCTGAGCCTTTGAAACACGTTTTTTCTTTTCCCCCCGCTTCTCTTTTGGAGTCTTGAGCTTCTCGCCTCTCGCCGTCTTGAACCGTTTCATACCGTCGCCGATCAAGGTGAAAATGATAAAAAGAGCCATCTCCACAAAGAATATGAGTACTATACGGAAGGAAGCACTACGCAAGTCCTCCGGTATGGTTCGTATGAGCAACGGACGAGTACTCCCCTGCATGAGATGACTGAGCACATAGAGTGTATAGGCCATAATGCCAGTGAGAGGGATCAATACATAGAAAAAGCGGTTTCGTACCCTAAAGGTGAAAATCATGATTGTCCAGATTCCAAGGAGTACGGCGAGAGGGACCAAGGAGAGGGAAGTGGGAGGAACGGTAAAAGAGAAAAAGCGATTCAGGAAAGAAACCACCCTATCCAGGAGAATATGGTGGATACCAAGACGTGGAAGAACTTCCAACGCAACCACCACCAACGTTGACAGCAGGGAGGCTATCCCCAGTATCAAAGAACTTTTTCCACGGTCTTCCTTCACAACTCGCTCCTTTGTAGGTAAACACCTGTTCCTTCAGATGGTATCAAATCTTTGTAAGAACGCAAAGCGTACGATTTGCATCCAGATGGGGAACCGTGAGGGGAAAAACCTCTGCACTCCAACGGCTTTTGCATTGTGATGCAACCTGGATCAGTTCTGATTCAACCTGTTCCCCTATACCTTTGTATGCGCAGACGAGGCCACCATCACTCAGTATAGGCGCTACATCATCAAGAATTTCCACCAGAGGCCGAAAAGCCCGGAAGGTAATTACATCAAAGTGTTGACGTACCTGTTTCAAGTCCTGAGCGGCAATTTGCACCCGCTCAGATAATCCGGTAGCTACCAGGGCATTTCGTAAGAAATTCACTCGCCGCTCCATCCGCTCTACCAAAGTGAAGGGATACGCATTCAGAGCAATGGCAAGGGGAATACCGGGAAGGCCTGCTCCTGAACCAAGATCGGCAAAAGAGGGGGTTTCATACTGCCGGGCAAATTCCCCGATCTTTCCTACTGCAGAGAGACTGTCGAAGATGTGACGAATGACCAAATCGTCGCCTTCAGCTCCAACCAACTTGTAGATAGGATTAAAGAGCTCCACCTCTGCTATATAGCGCTCCAGTTGCTGCAACTGCTCAGCAGAAAATGAGAGTTGCATGGCATCCAGGCCTTCCTTGATCAAGGCCTCATACTTACCGCTCACGATGGCCTCCCCTGTCCAGATGCACGATCAGAAGGGCAATATCGCTATTGCGTACCCCACTGATTCGGGAAGCCTGCCCCACTGAAATAGGCCGTACCAATTTCAGTTTTTCCTTCCCCTCTGTACTCAGTCCATCCAATGCATCATAGTCGAAATCCTGGCTGATATGGAGACTTTCCAGTTTTTCAAATCGGTTGATCTGTCGTTCCTGACGATTGATGTACCCTTCATACTTTACATCAAGTTCCACTTGGTACTTGATAGGCTCTTCAAAACCTGAGAGTTCGGGAATAGACTCCTGGAGACTAGCCATTGTAACCTCTGGCATCTTCAGAGCCTGGATTGCACTCTTATCGGCCAGTTTACGCTGACGAAGCAGATCCTTAACCGTTTCCATCTTCTCCAGCTTCTGGCGGAGACGGGAAAGGCTCTCCTCAGACTGCAAACCTACACGAAAACCTTTCTCGGTAAGGCGTTGGTCACAGCTATCATGTCGGAGATTGAGACGATACTCTGCCCTGCTGGTAAACATACGGTAGGGTTCTTTGGTTCCCATGGTAACCAGATCATCAATCAGCACCCCGGTATAGGCTTCATTGCGGCTGAGCACCAAGGGTGGTTCCCCTTTGAGTTTCTGTGCTGCATTGATTCCTGCCATCAAGCCTTGACAGGCGGCTTCCTCGTAGCCACTGGTACCGTTGGTCTGGCCTGCAATGAACAGATTCTCAACCAGTTTGCTCTCCAGGGAAGGGTAAAGGGCTTGTGGATTGATGAAATCGTATTCCACTGCATAGGCTGGGCGCATGATCTGAGCATGTTCCAAGCCTTCAATGCTATGAACAAAATCCCATTGTACATCCTCAGGAAGGGAGCTAGAGATACCATTAAGATACATCTCCTCAGTGCCGATGCCCTCCGGTTCTACAAAGATTTGATGACGATTACGATCAGGAAATCGCACCACTTTATCTTCAATCGAAGGGCAATAGCGAGGACCGGTTCCGACAATCTTCCCTCCATACAGGGGGGATCGATGGATATTATCCCGTATGATCGCATGAGTCTTCTCATTGGTCCAGGTAATGTAGCAAGGGACCTGGGGTCTGTTGATGCTGTCATAGTCGAAACTGAAGGGCATCATGAGTTCTTCCCCATCCTGCACTTCCATCTTGTCGAAATCCAGGGAGGACTTGCGGACCCTTGCGGGGGTACCGGTCTTCAACCGTCCGACTGGGAAACCCTTTTTCCGGAGGTTGGTACCCAAGCCAATGGCAGAGGGTTCGTCCAAACGCCCATTGGGAGCATCATATTCCCCTATGAAGATTTTTCCCTCCATGAATGTCCCTGTGGTCAGGACAACAACGTTGGCGGAGATGGTATGCTGTCTCTCGGTAATGACCCCTGTTAGGCGCTTACCTGTTGGGTCGAGTAAAAAATCGACAACCGTATCCATGAACAAAGAAAGGTTGTGTTCACTCTCCAACGTCTCCTTGGCAAGCCTTGCATAGGTGAATTTATCAGCCTGTGCACGGGGAGCTTGTACAGCCGGCCCGCGCCTCCTATTGAGTATGCGGTACTGTATCATGGAGTGGTCTATCAGGTGGGCCATCTCTCCACCGAGGGCGTCAACTTCCCTGACGATGTTTCCCTTGGAAAGCCCACCAATTGCCGGATTGCACGACAAACGCCCGATTGCATCGAGGTTCTGGGTGATCAAGAGCGTCTTGAATCCTATTCGGGAGAGAGCCAAGGATGCCTCAATACCGGCATGTCCTCCTCCCACTACAATTGCATCATAATCCATATATTATTTACCTACACAAAATCCACTGAAGATTGTCTCAAGAATATCGGAGGGGGTAACCTCTCCGGTCAACTGACCAAGATTGTCCAACGCCTCACCCAACTCAACTGCAGTGATATCCAATGGGATATCCTCATCCACCAAGGCGAGCGCTCGGCCAAGTGCTTCCTCACTTGCATTCAAGAGTTGGTACTGCCGCTCTGATTCAATGATTAAGAGCTCATCGGCACTGACAGAGAATCCACTGGTCAGCCTGGTGGAGATCTCATGCAACAAACGATCCACTCCTTCCCCACTTTGGGCACTGATAGCCAGCTTTCCTTTGGGCGGCTTTGCAAGATCACTCTTGTTGTACACCACCAAGGTTCGCTCATCCTCTTCAGGTACGTGACCCATCAGGGTACTGTCAACAAGGAATACCACCAAGTCAGCTTGCCCGATCAAACGCTCTGTTCGTTTTATGCCTTCTCGCTCAACACTATCAGAGCTTTCCCTCAGTCCTGCTGTATCGTATAACCGAATCGGGATACCCTCGATTGATAGATCTGCTTCAATGTAATCGCGGGTGGTCCCATTTATGGGACTGACTATTGAGCGTTCCTGTTTGAGCAACAGATTGAACAGCGAGCTTTTCCCTGCATTGGTAGAACCGGCAAGTACGATTCTGGCTCCACTCTTATACAACTTTCCTACTTGGTAGGTCTCAGAGAGATGATGGAGCTGGGCTATCAAATCGACAAGTTGAGTCCGAGGAAATACAAATTCATCCAGTTCATCCTCAGCATAATCAAGTTGTACTTCTACCGCAGCCATGATCTGCATCAATTGTTGCTTGAGGGAACTGATCCGTTCCTTCAAGCTTCCTTCGAGTCTCCCCAAGGCAAGTGCCCTGGATCGTTCACTCTGGCTTACAACCAGTTCCTGGACTGCTTCTGCCTGGGTCAGATCCAACCTGCCGTGCAAGAACGCACGGAAGGTGAACTCACCACCTTCTGCACTGCGCATACCCAATTGGGAGAACAGAGACAAAATCTCCTTGATTACAGCAAGTGAACCATGACAAGAAAACTCCAGAGCTTCCTCCAGGGTATACCCATGTCCTTCTGTATAGACGGCAGCAACAACCTCATCAATCTTTTTCCCTGCCTCATCCTGCAGGTATCCATGTACCAACGTGGCATTACCAGCTTCTTTCAGGGATTTAGGCCGGGAAAACCGGGTGGCCAGCAGCGCTTTGCACCCCTCCCCGCTCACCCTGATGACCGCTAATGCACTCTGTGCCCATGGGGTGGCAAGGGCATAGATGATATCGTCTGTTACATACTCTCTCATAGGAGTGAGTATACTGTTTTGCACGGTATGCTTGCAACACAAGCGACCCTTTGGCTATGATGCACCCATGAAAACAGCAGCACAGCAAAGGAGTAGGATGAACAAGGCGATCCGCACCTTCTTCGATGAACGTTCCTATACCGAAGTTGATACCCCTATTCTTAGTCCTACCCTCATACCAGAGGCTACCATAGAGAACTTTTCCACGCGGTTTGAAAATCCCTTTCTTCCATCCAAGGACCTGTATCTGGTTCCTTCCCCTGAAATTTTCATGAAGCAACTCATTGCAGATGGACTCGGCAGCATCTACCAGATCAGCCATTGCTTCAGAAACAGTGAACAACTTGGACATATCCACAATATAGAGTTCTCAATGCTTGAGTACTACACGGTAGGTGCAGATGAACAGGATTCCATTACCTTGAGTGAGGAGCTTATTGCCTCGTTGCTTTCTGCGGACAGTCCTGAAGACCTCAGACCTCCGTTCAGGAGGATGACAGTCGAAGAGGCAATGCTCTCCTATACGGGAATAGATCTGAAAAAGCACCAACAACAGAGTTCACTTGCCTCAGAAGCACGGAGACTAGGGCTCTCAATTCCGACCGAACCTGAAAGCTGGGAAGACACATTCAACAGGATCTTCCTTACATTTGTAGAACCGAAACTCCCTCAAGACCGTCCGTTGGTACTCGAGCAGTATCCGAGGCAGATCGCCTGCCTAGCCAAGTCAGACGGTCTTTATCGCCGCAGGTGGGAACTGTATATCCGTGGCGTAGAAATTGCCAATTGCTATGATGAGGAGCGGGGAGAGAACGCCATCTCCGCCTACTATCAGAGTGAGTATGCAAAACTGATTGAAAACAGGATGGTCAGTGGTTCGGTTATCCCTGATACCGACCCAACCCTTGCCCATACTTTTGCCTCAATGCCCCAGTGTTCTGGTGTTGCAATGGGGCTTGACCGCCTGTTGATGTTGCTCATGGACAAAATGAGTCTGCAGGGGGTGATTCTTTTTCCGCTTTCTGATATGCTGAGGAATGGCAATACGCGTAATTTGTAACTATACGAGGTAATACACATGATTAAAGCAGGCCAAATCGATAAGGGAACCGCCTTATTGATCAAAGGACAACCCTTTGTGGTCGTTGACCGAGAGTTCGTGAATCCCGGAAAAGGCTCCGCCTTCGTTCGGCTGAAGATGAAGAGCCCCTCAACAGGCCAGACCTTGAGTGAAACGATGAAGACCCAGGATAACGCTGAAGACATCAGTGTAATGGACCGTGACTGTCAGTATCTGTACAATGATGGAGAGCATTTCCATTTCATGATGACTGATACCTTCGAGCAGATTGAGGTTCCCATGAGCACTTTCCCGGATTATGAGTTTCTCATGAAAGACGGGGAGACCTATCGGTGCACATTCTGGGAAGACCAGTTGCTCGACATCCAGCTTCCCCCAAAAGTCATCTATTTGGTAGCAGAAGCTGAAGAAGCGGTAAAGGGTGACACCGTTCAAGGTGCAACCAAGTACGTTACCACGGAAACAGGACTGAAGGTCCGGGTACCAATTTTCATCAAGCAAGGTGAGAAGATTCGCATCAATACTGAAACAAAAGAGTATATTGAACGAGTCAACAACTGACCAATCCCTTGCTACCAAACCCCCATGAACATCCTTGGGGGTTTTTCTTTAGACAATTTTGTCTAATTCCGACATATTCTTGGATAATACATACTCATTATCTTCTTTGTATAAAACTACTTACCATAAGTTTTTGACATCTTATGTGTAAGCCCGTACACTATACACAACACGAACAATAAGGAGTGATTTGTATGAAAGCAAAAAACGTTCTCATCACCATCTTGGTGACCCTCTTGTTGCTACCGGGAGTCCTCTTCGCCCAGGCAGCTGCCGAGAAAACTGATTCGAACACGATGCGTCTCGCTTGGTGGGGTAACCCTACCCGAGATGAACGCACCTACAAGGCCGTCCAAATGTTTGAAGCTAAGAATCCGGGAGTCACAATTGAGACCGAGACAACCGGTTGGAGTGGCTATTGGGACAAGATGAACACCCAGGCAGCCGCAGGGAGCCTCCCTGACCTTATGCAACATGACTATGCATACATGCTTCAGTGGGTAGAGAGGAATCAGCTCGCTGATCTTACCCCCTATGTAAACCAGGGAATCATCGACCTCTCCAAGATCAATGACTCCTTCCTTACAGGTGGCAGGGTTGACGGTAAATTATATGGCATCAGCTTGGGCACCAATGCAGTTTGTCTAACCTATGATCCTGCTGTTCTCAAGAAGGCGGGCATTTCACAAATCGACAGCACAACCTGGACTTGGGAAGATTTTGAACGCATCGCCATACAGGTATACCAGAAGACTGGTGTACAGACCATCCCATTCTTCACCACTGATCCCAAGGTTGGGTTTGACAACATGATCCGTCAGACCGGCGCATCCACCTATGGTAAAACAGGACTCGGTTTTACCGATCCCGCAGTTCTGCGTGAGTTCTATGCAATCCAGCTCAGACTCCTTGATGCGGGTGCTCTCATCAAACCGGAAACAGCCTTTGTAACAGTCAGCCCCGAAGAAGGAGCAATGGCAAAGGGGGATACATGGGTTGAATTCATCTGGTCCAACCAATTTGTATCCACTCAGGCTGCTGCACAACGCCCGCTCGAAATAGCAATGCTTCCCAACATCAAGAATGCTAAGGCTAAGGGAACATTCCTCAAGCCTTCCATGTTCTTCAGCATTCCAGCTACTGCAGAGAATCCTGAACTTGCAGCCAAATTCCTCAATTACTTTGTCAATGATATTGAAGTCAATGAAATGTTGATGGGTGAACGTGGCGTTCCCATTCCTGATGATGTGCGTGAGCACATGGCTACAATGGTTGATCCAATCAACAAGCAAATTTTCGATTACATCAGTCTTGTTTCCAAGAATGCAGGACCGATTGATGCTCCCGATCCGGCAGGCAGCGGCGAGTTCCTCAAGATGGTACGTGATGTAACCCAAGAGATACTCATGAAGCGTGTATCCCTCAATGAAGGGGTTGCAAAGATCATGAGCAGAGGAAACGAAATTCTGAAGTAAGAGCAACGGTACACTATGGGGAAGACCTGCCCCCCAAGGTCTTCCTCTATAGCCGGAAGGAGCATCCATGAAGCAACTCACACCCCGCAGGCGATCGTTCTTGAACGATCTATCCGGCTATGCTTTCATCAGCCCATGGCTGTTGGGGTTCATAGCCTTTTCGATTATCCCTATCCTTTTCTCTCTCTATTACTCATTCACCGAATACGATATCCTCGGTGAACCGATATTCAATGGACTGGAGAACTTCAGGAGAATGCTAGGTGATGAACTCTTCTGGCAGTCGCTGAAGGTCACCTTCTTTTATGCCTTCGTTTCAGTACCACTGCGTCTGGTTTTCGCCTTCTTCGTTGCCATGCTGTTCAACCGTGGTACCCGTGCAATCAGGATATATCAAGCAATATATTACGTGCCTTCCCTAGTCGGCGGCTCAATCGCCATCGCGGTTATGTGGAGACGCCTGTTCATGGCAGACGGAGCATTGAATGCTGCACTCACAAAAATCGGTATCGTCACCGACATATCCTGGATTGGAAACCCTTCGACAGCAATCTGGACTTTAATTCTGCTTGCAGTATGGCAGTTTGGATCCTCCATGCTGATCTTCCTTGCAGGGCTTAGACAGATTCCCAAGGAGCTTTATGAAGCTGCCTCCATCGATGGGGCAAACCCTTTGAAGAAATTTACTCACATAACAGTCCCCCAGATTACCCCGGTTATCTTCTTCAACCTGGTCATGCAGCTGATCAATGGGTTCACTGTCTTTACCCAGGCGTTTGTGGTCTCAGGAGGCTCCGGAGATCCGCTGAACTCAACATTGGTGTATGCTCTCTACCTCTACCAAAGAGCATTCAAGTACTATGACATGGGTTATGGAAGTGCTCTAGCATGGGTCCTCGTACTGATTATTGGAGTGATGACTGGAATAGTTTTCAAGACTTCAAACAGCTGGGTCTTCTACGAAGCAAAGGAGGGCAAATAAGATGTTGAATCGAAAAACAAAATATCTTCTCGGCCAAACCACATTCCACATCGTTGTCATCCTGCTTGGATTCCTGATGCTCTATCCGATTCTTTGGATGGTTTCCAACTCGTTCAAGACCAATGCTGAGATATTTGGTTCCAGCTCCCTGATTCCAAAATCCCTGAGTTTGGAGAACTATATCCGTGGTTGGAAATTCAACAACACAATCACTTTCACAACCTTCTTCAAGAACTCATTCTACTATACGATCCTCTCCACTTTCGGAGCAGTGCTTGCCTCCAGTTTGGTTGCCTATGGCTTTGCCCGGGTACCATTTAGGGGCAGATCATTCTGGTATGCTTGCATGTTCCTTACCATGATGATTCCCTACCAAGTAGTCATGGTTCCCCAGTTCATCATTTTTCATAAGATTGGTTGGATCAATTCTTTCAAACCCTTGATTGTGCCGCAGTTTGCTGGACTACCCTTCTTCATCTTTCTCATGGTGCAATTCATCCGGCAGATTCCCTATGAACTTGATGACTCTGCAAAGATTGACGGGTGCAACCGCTTCATGATCTTCACGAAAATCCTTTTCCCTCTGATCAAGCCCGCAGTGATCACCAGTACCATCTTCAGCTTCTACTGGAGATGGGATGACTTCCTCGGCCCACTGCTCTTTTTGAACAAGCCAAAGCTCTTTACCGTATCTTTGGCCCTCAGGATGTTCAGTGATCCACAAACCTCGACTGACTGGTCCGCCATCTTTGCCATGGGGACACTGAGTCTTCTCCCAGTTCTGATCATCTTCCTGATCTTCCAGAAGTACATCGTTCAGGGATTGGCTACAACCGGGCTGAAGGGTTAATCGAGTTTCTCTCCTTCACAGAGCGCTAGGAGGATGATACCTATTCCATGGGTATCATCCAGGCGGGGAAGCAACTGCTCGGCATAGTAGCGCCGTGAACAGGAGAACTCCGAACCACGGCACACACCATGCACATGGCCATCGCCATCGATGGCCTTTTTCTTGAGTCCATCACATGCCTTCACACACCCCTCACGATAGGGTTCCGGGTTCTCATACCACTGGTGACGCACGCCCCTAGAGAAGGCACAGGCAGCCATGGCAGTACAGGAACTTTCTTGGTAGGAACTGTGCATATCCAACACTTGATGGAACATTCCCTCCTCATCCTGGTGACGGAGGAATCCTTCACTGAGGGAGCGAAAAAATGTAATCAGCTTCTTCCGTTTCGGATGGTTTTCAGGCAATACCATCAGCAGTTCGGAGAGGCTGAACAATGCCCACCCATTTCCCCTTCCCCAAGGAATCCCTGTTGCAATATTTCGCTCAAAATCATAGACATGGCTCATCAATTGCTCATCTTCCATGTAGAGGTATTTGGCAAACCCAAAGAATTGGTTGATTGCATCCTCCAAGGAGGAATTATCGTTTGCATAGATACTGTAGCGAATAAGGAAAGGAACGGACATATATAGGTCATCGACCCACATGGTGTTCTCATGGAACTCATGCATGAGTCCGGTGCGGAAGAACGTACCATCACTTAAGCGGGGCTGAATTTTGCTGATATACGTATGAACTACTTCAATAATCTCTTCAAATCCATGAAGTTCATGATCCTTCCCCACTTCCAGAACCGTCGAGGCAAAGGAACCACAGTCATCAAGGCTGTCCAGACTTGTCATCAAGTGATGTACAGCGGTGCTGCCTCCCAAGTGCTCCTTGTCCCACATCGCATAGGGGTAGGAGTCCAGACTGGCTTGTATGTGGTTCTCCAGATACTCTGCAATACGGTATGCCAGGGAAGGATCAGAAGAAGAGAGCATCCGCTCCGTTTCCGCTAGGCCATAGAGGGTGACACCAAGGGGATAGTTCCAATGACCGAACAGAGGATTGTCATTATACATTCTCAAGTAGGTATTTTTCCCTTCAAGATGCCAGAAATCTTCCCCATCGGCAGTAGGAAACGGCTTGGTGTATTGAAGTGTGAATGCATCGGGACGTGAATCAAAGGGACCTGCTATGAGAAAACGATAAGGGCACGATTCTGGAAGGACTGGATTGGATACAGCTATCGTATCATTGGTCTTCGCATCCCGGACTACCAAGGAGACCATTTCCTCGATTCTGGCATGGAGCAGAAGGGTATGCCGGCCTGATTGCAGTTCCAGAGACCCCTCTACGGGAAGATCATCAAGAAAAAGTCGGGCATTGCTCTGAAAGGTACACCATCGGTTCTCTTTCAAGGTAAAGGATGTGGCAAGTACAGCACATTGCCCTTCCTTCGCATCAGGGAAAACGCTGCTAAGCTTTACCTCTCCCTCATGAAGGTCAGGACGCTCTGGAAACCACGATAAGGAATACAAGGAATCCAAGGAGAGAGATTCCAGCAGGGTTTCCTGAGGAGCAGAGTAACACAATCCTTCCATTTCACTGTAGAGGGCGGGCATGAGAAAGTAATAGTCCAGCTTCCCGACCCACGTACCGAACTCACAGCCAAAACCTCCACTGGTGTTTTCACAGAGCAAGACCAGATCATTCAGGCCTTTTCTCATGGGAAGTTCGAGAATCTGCTTGCTGCGATATCGTTCACTGAAGATATCACTCTCCCCCACCAGTGCACCATTCACATACACTTTGACTGGTCCATAGGGGATGAGGGCGAAACGGAGCGTAGTCTCTCCTGTGCTGGGATATACTCCCCAGATATAGCTGTAGGAACCAAGAGGAGCAGAGGGGAGCAAACCCTGCAGGTCTGCATGGTAGCGGTAATCTTCTCTCCTGTAGATACCTCGTTTTACAAACGGTCGCCACGTATACTGGCCTCGCTCGTGTGATGCGAGATAGCGCTCCACTATTGCTTTTGCTGCATCAGTTGATGATACGTTTTTCATAGGCTTGATCCCTCCATGTTTTCAGTATCATGTTGAACGGGCATGGTTGCAAGAGCAACTAAACAAAGCTTGGAAAAAAACGTATTTCCCTCTTGTCAAAATAGAAAAACAATTGTACGTTAGTAATCGTTAACTTACTCTGGAGGAACCGATGCAGACAAAACGACAGATTGAGTTGGTTGAAGCAGCAATCCGCGTGACAGCCAATGATGGAATCCAAAAATTGACTATTCGTAATGTGGCCTCTGCCATTGGAGTCAGCGAGGCGGCGGTATATCGACACTTTGCGAGCAAACATGAACTACTACAAGCCATCCTTGTCCATTTAGATAGTTTACTTGCTCCACAGTTCGCTACATTACATGCATCCCAAGGTTCCTACAAAGAAGCACTCACCAAGTTTATAAATGACTTGTTCACTCTCCTGGAACATAATACAGCGTTCACCCTCATGCTGTTTGCTGAGGAGACTTTCAATGTCGATATCCAACTCAAGCCACAGTTGGATGCACTACTAAGTGGAAACCTGAAGCAACTCGCTAAGTTCTATACAGATGCCATTGCAGAAAAACGTTGCAGAGCCGATTTGAAACCTATTGAACTTGCCATGATCACCTTCGGCACCATCCGCCTCTATGTCTCACGCTGGCACATGCAGGACCAACCAACAAACCTGATGGACTATGCGGCCCCTGTCACGGCAAGCCTGAGTACCCTCTTTTCATTGCAATAACCATGCACTCCATTGAAAGAAGAGTGATATTCATTTCAATTATATGTAAGTAAACGTTAACTATCGGAGGATTTATGCACTTTTTCACATCATTTGCAAAACGCCCGTTTCTTCTCTTGTTCACAGTTCTGATACTATCCCTCATCTTTGTGCTCTCCATTGCCAACAATGCAGTGTTGGAGACAGACCTTGATGAGTATATGCCAAAGACCCACCCGGCCTTCATGGCTAGTGACAAAGCGGAGAGTCTCTTCGGCATCAAGGATGCAATACTCATCGTAGTGGAACACCCAGAGGGCATCTACAATTCGGGCACGATTGAGAAGATTGATGCCATCACCGTAGCGCTTCAAGAGGAGTTCGATGCAATTGAATCCGTAACCAGTCTTACAACTGCCGACAACATCAAGAGTGATGACGGATTTCTTGAGGTTGAGCCGTTCTACTCTGGAAAAACAAGTCAGGCGGCCATCTCACAAATGCAGGCAGAGGTAGAAGCCAATCCGATGATCTATGGGCGAAACGTCAGCAAAGATGGCACAGCTACGCTCATCATCGCTGAACTGAACAACGACATTGACGCAGATGTCTTACAAACGTGGGTCACACAGTGGGAAGGGCCTGAGAAACTCATGGTTGCAGGACGCCCAGTAGTTGAAGGGGCACTTGCCGAGCTGGGACCGAAGGACATGGCAATCATGTTCCCCCTGGTCATCATTACCATGATAATCCTGCTCTTCCTATTGTTGCGATCGGTACGAGATACCGTACTGAACATGGTCATTGTGCTCTTTGGCACACTGGTCTCCTTCGGCTTGATGACGTTGCTTAACATCCCAATATATGCGGTTGATACCATGATCCCCGTCATGTTGATTGCCATCGGGGTTGCCTATGGTATCCACATGCACAACACCATCCACCACTTTATGCGCTCCTACCCTGATCTTTCCAAAGAGGAACTTGCCACTCTATCCTTGAAGCAAATGGTCAGACCGATCATTATGACCGCAATAACCACGGCAATCGGATTTGTAGCCTTGATGAGCAGCCAGGTACTTCCTGTCCGCTATTTCGGGTTGTTTGCTGCCATTGGTGTCCTATCGGAGATGTTGCTTGCCCTGTTGCTCTTCCCCGCCTCCATATATCTTCTGGGCAAACCCAAGTACAAGAAAGCGAAGGCAGACTTTGAGACACAGAGGGAAAAAGGAACCTTATCTGATACTTTGCAAGCACTCCTGTTGCATCGTCCAAAGATGATTGTTTTCATTTCCATTGCAGTGCTCATCATCGGGGTGTGGGGAACAAGTAAAGTCTGGATTGACACAAGCTTCCTAGCAAACTTTGAGGAAGACAGCACCATCGCACAGACTGACCAATTCGTAAACAGCAATTTCGGAGGTACCTCCACCTTGAATATCATCCTCAATGGAGATGAGCCAGACCTCTTCAAACATCCGGAAGTTTTGCTTGCGATGGATTCCATGCAAGAGGACCTGGAGAAGGATCCAATTGTAGGCAACACCCTCTCGCTGGCAACCTTCATAAAGCAGATGAACCAAGTAATGCTGGAGCATGAGGATGGCAGTTACAGCATTCCTGACTCACAGGAGTTGGTTAGTCAGTATCTCCTGCTCTATGAATTCTCTGGTGACCCGGAAACCTTGGAACAGGTCGTTGACTATGAGTATACCAGTGCAAACATCACTGTTCAGCTGAAGAGTGACAGTTCAGCTGTTCTGAAGGACATCCTTGCTGTGGTTGACTATTACCGACCAGTCTTTGCGGAACATGCAATTGAAATAACGTATGCAGGCAGTGGATACAAGGCCTTCATCTTCAGCGAGCTCTTGCTCGAAGGGCAGATCATCAGCTTGGCCATAAGCTTCGCAATCATCATCATTCTCTTGGCTCTCATGTTCAAAAACCTCCGTATCGGTGTAGTGGGAACGGTTCCGATTGCCATCACAGCAGTGGTGAATTTCGGGGTGATGGGACTACTTGGCATCCCACTCAGCAGCGCAACCGCCTTGATAACGAGCATCGCCATCGGTATCGGGGTGGACTATGCCATTCACTTCCTGGAGCACTATACAAATGAACGACTTGGTGGATCTTCGCTTGAACAAGCCACAAGATCGACGCTGAGACATACGGGAAGGGCTATCATCTTTAATGCAATCGCCGTAATGGGTGGTTTTGCAATCCTGATGTTCAGCGTCTTTCCTCCCAACAGGCAGGTAGGGGCTCTTATTGTCCTGAACATGGCAACCAGTGCCTTGGGCACACTCACAATTCTGGTGGTACTGGTGCACTATCTCGAGAAAAAACATGTGTTTCTTCCAAAACGCATTTTAGACAACAATACAAGGAGTTTTTCATGAGAACACATACAACAAAACGACTCAGTGTACTTACACTGCTCATTACGTTCGTCTTACTTACCGTGAGCGCAGCTACCCCAAGTGGTAGTGAGATAATGTGGGAAGTCTACAACCGCGATAGCGGGGAAACGATGAGCGCCAATCTGATCATGACCATTACCAACGCAAGGGGAGCGGTCAGGGAACGAAGCATCGCTCAATACCGAATGGATAAGGATGGGGTGGAAAGCAAGCTTATGTTCTTCCTCTCCCCCAGTGATGTAAGGAACACCAGCTTTCTCAGCTTCAGTTATGAGGATGGAAGAAGTGATGACCAGTATATCTACTTGCCAGCCATTAAAAGAGTGAAGCGTATCGCCAGCACCAGCAAGAACGACTCTTTCATGGGGTCGGACTTCACCTATGATGACATGGGGAGCCGACATCCTGATTTGGATGTGCACAAAGTCCTAAGAAAGGAGACCATTGATGGAGTTTCCACTCTGGTAGTGGAAAGCATCGCAAAAGGAGATGAAGATTATCCTCGGACCCTCTCGTGGATTGTCGACGGACAATGGTTTGGTTTGAAGAAGGAGTTCTATCTCCCTGATGGAACTCGGGGAAGAACACTCACCATTGACTCGTATGAAGAGATAGATGGCATCTACGTCATCACCGACATGACGATGAGGAACCTAGAGGGGAATACCTCAACAAGAATACGAATGGAAGACGTCGAATTCAATCTCGATTTCAATGACAATTTCTTTAGTGAACGACAAATGAAAATTGGACCAAGGAGGTAAGTGATGAAACACAAGACCATTCTACTCACCAGTATTATACTCGCTACCGTCCTACTCCCGGCAGTTGCCGGGGATGGGGTATTCAGCGGCATGGTTCGAGACTATGCCACCTTCCGATTCAGCCAATCTGATATGCCAGTGCATGAGATAACTGCCGACCTGAGATATGACTACTATGGAGATCTCGGAAAATTCACCCTACATCCGGTAGCATACAGCTATCCCAATGAAGGAGTGGAACTCGACATCCAGGAAGCCTATTTTGATTTCTATTTGCAGGATGCGGATATCAGGGTAGGTAAGCAAAAGGTCATCTGGGGTGAGGCTGAAGGGGCATTCATTACTGACTTGGTAAGCCCAAGGAATATGCGCTCATTCATCCTTGCTGACTTTACGGAGATCCGTAAGGCAGTTCCGGCCATCAAGGTCGATTACTACGCAGGAGATTACACCCTGCAGGGAATCTGGGTGACGCATTTCATTCCATCCACCCTCCCCTCCCAGGACTCGATGTGGGCACAGACCCCTTCCATGCCGTTTCCTCCAACAATTAGTGCTACGATCAATGTGCCCACCATGCCAGATGCCAGCTTGGAAAATAGTGAAGCTTTCCTCTCATTGGGAAGATTCGGGAATGCGATCAGCTGGAAGGTAAACGGAGGCTATGTATTCACCGATGAACCATTGGTAACAGGGGTAACGGCCCCTGATTCTACCTCAAGGGAAATTTCCCAAGGATATGAGCGGTACGGATTTGTCGGGGGGAGTTTCAATACGACCCTGGGAAGTATGATCCTTAGGGGAGATGTAGCTCTTGCACTCGAGAAGCCGATGAATAGTGTGAATACCACAAGTAATCCACCCATCTCCATCGAGTACCATAACCAGGTACAGACGTTGGTGGGACTGGACTGGAATATGCTGGGAGCCCAGTGGTCGACCCAGTATCTGCTTACCTATACCCATGACCATGATGATTCATTGGTAAGTCAGATGAAACCAATCAAGGAGTTTGCCCACACCCTCACCTTCAGGGTACAGAATACGTTCTTGGATGAACGCCTGACTGCAAAGCTTTTCACCTATATGGAACTTGAGCCGGCCAATGCCCTAATCAGGCCATCCCTCTCCTACAACTTTGGAGATGGGGTGTTGCTTGAAGGCGGCGTGGATTTGTTTGTTGGGGATGAAGAGGGTACCTTTGGTGTCTACCAGGATAACTCCATGGCCTGGGCTGCACTTCGCTGGTACTTCTAGCACTTCATCAATCGCTTTGCAACATGGCTGCCTTTCTTCAAAGAGAGGCAGCCTTTTTTGGTTGCGCACTACAAGAAGGGAGCCTCCACCTGGAAGCTCCCCTCAACTACCTAGACGAATTGATTAGCCGATTAGCTCTGCAAGGTCATCCTCTACCGATGAGATTCCGGCAATACCGAAGTTCTCAACCAACACACTGGCTACATTTGGTGAGAGGAATGCAGGCAACGTAGGCCCGAGGTGGATGTTCTTCACACCCAGGTAAAGCAAGGCAAGCAGCACAATAACCGCTTTCTGCTCATACCAAGCGATGTTGTATGCGATGGGAAGATCGTTGATATCGTCCAAACCAAAGACTTCCTTCAGCTTCAAGGCAATAAGAGCCAGGGAGTAGGAGTCATTGCACTGACCAGCGTCCAACACACGGGGGATACCACCGATGTCACCAAGGTTCAGCTTGTTGTACCGATATTTTGCACAACCAGCGGTCAGGATTACTGTATCCTTTGGCAAGTTCTTGGCAAACTCTGTGTAGTAGTCTCTGCTCTTGGAACGGCCGTCACAACCAGCCATGACCACGAATTTCTTGATTGCACCGCTCTTGACAGCATCAACAACCTGGTCAGCGAGAGCAAATACCTGCTCATGAGCAAAGCCTCCGATGATCTCACCAGACTCAATCTCCGTAGGAGGAGGACAGGTCTTTGCAAGGTTGATGATCTCACTGAAGTCCTTTTTGTCACCAATGCCACCTTCAATATGCTTACAGCCAGGGAAACCGGTTGCGCCGGTGGTGAAAAGGCGGCTCTTGTACGATACAGAAGGAGGTACGATACAGTTGGTGGTCATCAAGATCGGACCATTGAAGGATTCAAACTCCTTCTTCTGCATCCACCAAGCGTTCCCATAGTTGCCATAGAAGTTGGGATACTTCTTGAATGCAGGGTAGTAGTGGGCAGGAAGCATCTCAGAGTGGGTGTATACATCGACACCGGTACCCTGGGTCTGCTCAAGCAACATCTCGAGGTCTCTCAGGTCATGCCCACTGATGAGGATACCTGGGTTCTTGCCTACACCAATCTTGACCTTGGTCATCTCTGGGTTGCCATAGGTGCCTGTATTTGCTCCATCGAGCAGCGACATGCCTGCAACACCCCATTCACCTGTCTTTAGGGTTAGCTCTACAAGTTCATCAACACGCTTCTCTTCAAGCAGATCATTCAGAGCACTCTGGATGAAGGCATCAAGCTCTTCGTTTTCCTTTATCAGGTTGTTAGCATGCTTGGTGTAAGCACTCACACCCTTCAAACCATAGGTGATCAACTGCTTCAAAGAGCGTACATCTTCGTTGCTCTCTGAGAGCACACCAACAGTCTTTGAAAACTCTTCATAGGTAGAGGTATCAGTATTGTCATAGCGTGCAGCTTCACTCAAGCCATCCTTTGCAGAAAGATCAGCAAGCAAAGCCTCTTTTGCCTCAATGGTACGAAGAATCCTTTCAGTCACCTTCTCACCATCAAAGTTTGCATTGGTAATTGTAGTGAACAGATTGTAGGTGACGATGTGATTGACATCCTTGCTGACCAACTTGTTTTCAGCACGGAGTCTGGTTGCAACCTGGCTCAAACCTTTGGTCACATAGATCAAGAGATCCTGAAGGTTTGCAGTCTCTGGCTGCTTGCCACATACTCCTACTTGCGTACATCCGAAATTGCGGGCGGTTTCCTGACATTGGAAACAGAACATCTTGTTGTCCATTCGTTCTCTCCTTGTAATGTTAAAAGCTGACTACCAGAAACATCTTGAAACGCTCTGGTGCATAGATTGCATGGGGTACCCCACTCGGCATCAGAATTGAATCCCCTGCCTCAAGCTTGAACTCCTGGCCATCGATGGTCACAAGTCCTTCTCCGTCCAAGGCAATGACCAAAGCATCCCCGCTACTTGCGTGGGTGCTGATCTCCTCCCCTTTTTCGAAGGCAAAAAGGGTTAAGCTATGATACTTGTCCTGTGCAAGGGTTTTGCTCACGACCTGCCCTTCCTGATAGATAACCTGGTCAGCAAAACTCATTACTTCTGATGGTTTGAAATTCTTTATCATCGTAGTCATAACTCCTTTTTTAATTCACTCTGTGTCTCTTTGTACCTGCATTCTATACCAATCAATTTTCACAGTATGTTGGATATCCAACACTTCAGACTTTTTTTCTCAATCTTGAGTTTCATGGCAAAACCTCCTATACTCACCCGCATGGAACATTGGAGGACCCCCTTTTGGGAATCATAGAACTGCTCATGCTCTCTGTAGGCCTTGCTATGGATGCGTTTGCCGTATCCCTGTGCAAAGGGCTGAGGATGCGAAGAATCAATTGGGCCCAAGGAACCCTCATCGCGTTCTCTTTTGGTGTCTTTCAAGCGGGAATGCCACTCATCGGTTGGTCACTCGGCCACCAGTTTGAACGATTCATCGCCCCTGTCGACCATTGGATTGCCTTCATCCTGCTCGGTGTCATAGGGGCAAAAATGCTCTATGATTCCATCACGGAAGACCCTACCTGTCCTGTGGAAACAGTGGAACGCCTCAATCTCAAAGAGCTGTTGCTCCTTTCTATCGCTACCAGTATTGATGCATTAGTAGTTGGGATTACCCTCGCATTTCTGAATACGAATATTATACTCTCCATCTCCTTGATCGGCATTGTCACATTTATTCTCTCACTGCTTGCCGTCATTATTGGAAACCACTTTGGTAATCGTCTACAGAGCAAGGCGGGAATTTTGGGAGGGATTGTGCTTATCCTCATTGGAGGAAAGATTTTATTCTCCCACCTTGGCATCATTGGTTTCTAGGGTTTCAGTCTCATCATCAGAGGGCTCTCCCCGTGTTACTCTTCCCATCAGGAAGAATGCAATCAACATGGAAGCTGAACCATAGAGGAATATTGCCCTAAATCCGAACAAATCAATGAAGGCACCGGTAAGCGGAGGGCTAATAATGGATGCTAGCTGGCTGAAGAAATAGTACAGACCAGTGTAAATACCCACAGTCTGGTAGGAGGACATCTGCCAGAGCATCGGGAAGCTATTGGTTACTACAGACACCCAGAAAATACCAAAGCAAAAGAGCAAAGCCCAAAAGGTATATTGACGAAATGCATCACTCATTCCACTGGTGAGCGGATCATGAAAAAAGATCCCTGCAAGCAGTACTACCAGAATTGCCAAAGAAATGCGGATCGTCTTCTTCCTTCCTACCCGGTGTGCCACAATCCCTGAAGGAATGGCAAAGAGAGCATAGGCAATGCCCACCATTCCTGCTGCCAGACTTGCTGTACCACTGCTGGTTCTCAGGATATCCTTGGAATACAAGCCGACAAATGGTAAGATTCCCTGATACCCAATGAACCAGAACAGCAAAGAGAGCAGAATGAAAAGAGCACTCTTGTCCTGCTCGGCGAAGATGACTTTCAGTGAGTGAAGGATCGGCTCCTTCTTCTCACTCTGTTCAGATGCCGTCGCCGGTCGCTCCTTCACAAAGAAGAAGATAAGCAGTACGGCAATGATGACAAGAACAGAAGAGATAGGGAACGCAAGAATTTCGGTGGTAGGGCCACGACCGGGAAGATTGATCGGTACATCCATCAATCGTGCAAGACCTACTGTTCCTACGATGGCGGCAATTCCGCCCATGGTATTGATTACACCGTTGGCTTCACTACGAAGGTCTCCTGGTATCATATCGGGCATCAGCGCAACCACAGGTCCCCTAACCGCTTGTTTGAATATATTGAGGACAAACACAAGCAGAATGAGCAACCAAAGACTGTTCAAGGCAGAGAAGGGGATCAAGCCAAATGCAACAGCTGTAATAGGAAGACAGATGACAATGAACGGCATCCTTCTCCCTATCCTTGTATGGGTCCTGTCACTGATTGCACTGAAAATGGGAATTAAGAATATGGCCAAAATATTGTCAAAGGTCATGATTGACCCGATTAGAGCCTTGGACTCAACAAAACGGGCCAGGAAAATAGGAACATAGGTATCATAGAGAGGGTCCATCAACCCCATGGTAAAAAATCCAAGACCGATCAAGAAGGTGGTAATGTAATACCCTTTCAACCCTTTTTTTTGTGTTTTGGCCATAGAAAAACTCCTTGTTACGCTCCAATTGCAGTAAGTGTATCATATATTTTCCAAAGGGAGTTAGGCTTTCCTCGGCTCTGGACGAAATGACGTGTTTACGGTACACCATGTTCATGCAGACACATGATGATATGGCAGTAGTTACCACAAAAGAGGCACTACAGCGCTACCTCTCCCTCAAAGAGGATGAGATCGCTTTCCATGAAAACCGGAATTGCTCCCTCCCTCTGAAAATTCCAACCTATTTTCTCTCCCTGATCAACCCAGAGGATCCTGATGATCCACTCAGACGCCAGGTAGTTCCCACGAGATATGAACAGATTCCTGAATCAAAAGGTACCATTGACCCCTTGGAGGAAGTCAGATACAGCGTGACCGAACGTCTTATCCACCGCTATAAGAACCGGGTTGCCTTCCTTACTACTGATATCTGTCCTATGTATTGCAGGCACTGTTTCCGCCGTCGTTTTACAGGAACTTTCCAAGGACCTGCAAGTGAGGAACAGGTAAATGAGGCAGCAACCTATGT
Source organism: Sphaerochaeta halotolerans (assembly GCF_003429665.1). Taxonomy (GTDB): domain Bacteria; phylum Spirochaetota; class Spirochaetia; order Sphaerochaetales; family Sphaerochaetaceae; genus Sphaerochaeta; species Sphaerochaeta halotolerans. Next base: position 132,952 of record NZ_QUWK01000007.1, read on the forward strand.
TGCAAACCACAAGGAAATACTAGAAATTCTCTTTACCGGGGGTGATGTACTCACCCTCTCTGATACACGTTTGGAGTCCATGATACAAGCGTTCAGAAGCAAGCGTCCCGACCTTGTAATCCGCATCTGTTCAAGGATACCTGCTTCTTACCCCATGCGGATTACCGATTCCCTGATCACCATGCTGAAACAATTCTCGAGCGCCCCATTCTACCTCATGTGTCAGTTTAACCATCCAAGGGAACTCACCCAACAGGCAATAGTGGCGGTAGACCGCTTCGTGGAGGCAGGCATACCTGCAATGAATCAGACGGTATTGCTTCGAGGAGTGAACGATGATGCCGATGTGCTCGTTGAGCTTTGCAACCGATTGGTATCGCACAGGATTAAGCCATATTATCTCTTCCAAGGAGACCTCGTCGAAGGAACAGCCCACTTCCGCGTTCCGATCCAGAAGGGACTGCTCTTGGAGGAGCAGCTGAGACAACGACTCTCTGGGCTAGCCATGCCGGTATATGCAATAGACCTTCCCGCGGGTGGCGGGAAGGTTCCATTAGGGAGAAGCTATCTGCTGGGAAAAGATGAACAAGGAGCATGGATGTTCCAAAATGCTGAGGGAGTGATTAGGACCTATCCTGATCCAATCAGCGAGGAGCAATCCGATCAAGAACATCTTGAATAGCCTTGGTGCGGATATCTTGACGCTGTGATTCATAGACCTCAGGTTCCATGAATACCACTGTTTCCTTCTCTTCGAATGTCGGTACAAGAATTGGTTCCGCTCCTTCTTTCCGCAAAGGCGCGGAAACTTGTTCTACTGCTTTTACAACCGGAGCTTGTGGGGCAGGAGCTAGTACCGGAGCAACCTCTTCCACTACCATAGACGCGGGAGCTTGTTCTACTGCCTTTACAACCAGGGCTTGTGGGGCAGGCGCTACTACTGGAGCAACCTCTTCCACCACAACCGGCTCATCCACCTGAATTGAGATCTTGGTGGTGGGAATCCTGGGAACAGGGGGGATGAATTTCATCTCAACAAGATAATCCTGCACAGCCTTTCTCACCGGCTCCTCCATGGAATCGAGGAGAGAGGGAACCAAATCCATGACAATATCACTTCGATAGTTATCATAGAGCGCTATTGCTTCTTCCTCACTCACCCCTGGGCTGGGTAGATTAGCCTGCAATTCTGCTATATAGGTCTCCTTGTTTGCCTCAAGTTGGCTCACAACCTGGGAGACGACCTGGGGAATCATCCGGTCAACAAGCTGAGGAACGTAGGAGTCCACTTCCCTGGTCAACTCCGCTCTCATATTCTCCAGCTGTGTTGCTACAGAGTTCTTGATATCTGATTCCAAAACGCTTGCTTCCGCTCTCAATTCTGCCAAGTTCTTTTCGACATATCCTTCAAGCTCACTACGAAGTACTTCTTGATAGGCTTCTTGATCAGCGCTCAATGTTTCACTGAGAGCGGGAAGTACAAGTTCTTCCAACTGTCCTGCAAGGGAATTGAGCAATGTGGTATCTTTTAGGATTTGAGCAGAGATGGATTCTTTCAATACCGGCTCGAGCTGTTCTTGTAGCCGGGGCAACAGTTCCCGTGCCAAGGTTTCTGTCTGCGAAACCTCCTGGACAGTGGGCTTTTTCACTGGAGGAGTAACCTCCATCAAGGGTTGCAACTGCCGCTCTTTTGCTTGCTGGAGAATCTCATTGGGCACGCCTGGGCGAAGATACCACATTCCGACAAAGACAAATGTGGTAACAACTATGGTAATGACCAGCAAATTAATCAAAACAGACTTTCTCATTTCAAACCCTCGTATGGAAAAGATTTCATCGCTGGGATGAAATTCGTAATCCTATGGTATCACAATAGGTTATGATTTGTCGATGAATTACCTCCTTTGAGCGGTGATTACGTAATACCACCACATCCAAGCCTTGTACATCGGCTTCTGGAACGATATCCATCTGTGCTCGCTCTCTTTCCAAAAAACGCTTAAGGGAAAGCCCTTCTCTCCCCCTGCAGCGAAAAAAACGCAAAAGCAGTGGTGCCTTGATAAACAACACATGATCACAGAGAGGCTCCAAACCCATCCGCTTGAGTAGTGCTGCATTAAGAATGAGCGCAGGCTTCTGCTGCGCTTTTGCCTCCCTAATCAGACGTTTGCACACGCCAACCATCTTCGGGTGGGTGATCGACTCCAGCTCTCTCAGTTTCTCGGGGTCGCTGAAGACCAGTTTTCCCAACGCTTTTCTGTCGACCTTTCCATCGATTACGATATTTTTTCCAAAAGCTTGCCTGAGTTCATCCTTGCTCTCTGCAAGAGCAGCATGTCCCAATGAGTCCACATCAATCACTTCGCATCCATGGGAAGCAAATACCTGTGCATACTGGTTCTTGCCTGCACAGGCCCTACCCGTCAATCCGATAACCAACATCAGTGGATATCCCCCCAGTTGTCCCCCACCTCGATACTGGTTCTCAGGGGAATACTGAGCTTCACAGCTCCTTCCAGTGCTTCGCGCACTACACGCTTTGTTGCTTCCACCTCATCTTCAGGTACCTCGAACACCAGTTCGTCGTGAATCTGCAACAGCAATGTTGCCTTAAGGCCTTTTTCTTTGAGAGCGGCCGATACACGAAGCATTGCCAGCTTCATGATATCTGCCGCTGTCCCTTGGATTACGGTGTTCACGGCGATACGCTGAGCTTTTGCACGTTCCACAGCGCTTCTGCTGTTGATCTCGGTGATGGTTCTTACATGCCCAAGGAGGGTCGTTACATAGCCATCCTTCTCTGCACGGCTCCTCGTAGCCTCAACAAAGGCTTGCACTCCACTGTAGCGTTGAAAGTATTGATCGATGAATTGTTTTGCTTCACTGTGTGAGATATTGAGATCCTTTGCAAGACTATGGGTCCCCATACCGTACATGACCCCGAAGTTGATCGTCTTGGCGATACGACGCTGGTCAGAGGAAACCTCCCCGAGCGGGATATCGAAGATTAGGCTTGCTGTAGACCGGTGCACATCCACACCATCCTGGAACGCTTTTTTGAGCCCAGGGTCATCTGCCATATGGGCAAGTACCACAAGTTCTATCTGTGAGTAGTCAGCCGAGAGGAACCGATGGCCTTCCTTTGGAATGAAGGCAGAACGGATCCTTCTTCCCTCCTCGGTCCTTACCGGAATATTCTGCAGATTGGGGTCCTTGCAGGAGAGACGTCCTGTCTCAGTCCCAGTCTGGCTGAAGGAAGGGTGAATTCTTCCTGTCTCGGCATTGATCTGTAGGGGAAGTTTGTCGATATAGGTTGTTTTGAGCTTGTTGAGCATTCGATATTGCAGAATCAAAGCCACCTCAGGGTAGGTCTCCTGCAACGGTTCCAACACCTCTGTTGCTGTAGAGAATCCTGAGCGTGTCTTTGCGCCAGTAGGAATCTCACGCTCTACAAAAAGCACTTCCTGCAGTTGCTGTGGGGAATTAAGATTGAAGCTATGCCCACAGATGGAGAAAATCTCTTCCTTAATGGCATCAATCCGCTTCTCGAACTCTTGGGAGAGCGGCTCAATGCGGCTTCTCTCCAGATGGATACCTGCAAGTTCCATTTTTGCAATGACCAAGAGCAAAGGCATCTCAATATTGTTGAGTAAATCGAGTAACCCTCTTGCCTTCAGAAGTTCAAGAAACACCTCATACAAACGGAAGGTTACATCTGCATCCTCAGCACCATAGAATACCACTTGGTCCAAGGGAATATCGCTCAGCAATTTCCCCTTGGGGACAATGTCACTATAATGGACGGTCTTATACTCCAGATACTTTTCTGCAAGGTAGTCCATATTGAATACCGAGGTACTGTCCAGCAACCATGCAGCGACCATGGTATCAAAGATAACCAGTTTGGGGACCACCCCCCATCTAACCAATACTTTGTAGTCATACTTGAAGTTCTGTCCGATGAGTGCAAGCTTTCCGGAGCCAAGATACTCAGAAAGCAGTTCCTTTACCTCATCGGCAGGCAATAGTTCCTTACCATCATGAACCAAGGGAACATAGTACGCCTTCTCTGCCTCGTTGGTGAAGGAAAACCCAATAACCTTGGCAACCATCTCATCAATACTGGTTGTCTCGAGATCAAAGGCAACAGGCTTTCCTGCCTTTGCATATGCTTCAAGTAACGCTGCAAGTTCTCTGATGGTCGTCACTGCTTTATACGAGCCTTGCTTGGAGGCTTTCTTTCCAGGCTTCTCAGGTATATATGAGGAAGCGTCACCACCGGATGCCCTTCCAAGTTCCTTCAGGATGGTTCGCATCCCAATTTTCTGAAACAGGGGAATAGCAGCCTCATAATCTACATCCTTCACCAAGTACTGCTCAGTGTCGAATGTCTCTACGTTGAATAAGTCACGTCTCAGTTCAACCAGGCTCTTGCTCAGCATGGCATTTTCTTTTCCTTCCAATAACTTTTTCTGCAAGCCTGGAGCAACCAACTTCACATGTTCATAAATGCCGTCAAGGCTTCCAAACTGCTGTAAAAGTTTTGCAGCCCCTTTTTCTCCAATACCCTTCACACCGGGGATATTGTCAGATGAGTCTCCCAACAGTGATAGATAATCAACAATCTGGGAAGGTTTGATCCCGAGCATCTCTTCAACCTCATACTCTCCCATCAAGCGATAGAAATTCTCATTCTTCTTCGCAGGTCTCAAGGCGAAGGTGTGTTCGTCCACCAGCTGAAGCAAGTCTTTATCACTGGTAAACATGATGGTATCGATTGCATGGCGGGTGGCTTCCTCGCTCAAGGTAGCAATAATGTCGTCAGCCTCATATCCCTCCATGGTGATGGTGGGAATCTTCAGGGCTTTGAGAATATTGTTGATAATAGGTACCTGACTATGCAGATCCTCAGGAGCAGCATCCCTGGTTGCTTTATAGGGTTCATATATGATATGGCGGAAGGTCTTCTCCTTTCCGTCCATTGCAACCACCAGATAGTCTGGTGTGTATTCGCGGATCAACTTCAATACAGTGGAAAAGAATCCATATACTGCAGAGATGTTGTTACCCTGGGTGTCCTGCATCGGATTCTTGAAAAACCCGTAGTAGGAGCGATAGATCAGGCCGTAGCCGTCTATGATATAGAGTTTCTTCCGGTCGCTGAGAACCGTAGGATCCTTCTTTTTCTCTTCTTGCTTGGGGGGCACAGAGAGTGGTCTATCCTTTGCCTCCTTCTGCAACTTCTCTTGATCAAAATCCTGACTGGAAAATAGTTCGTCCATGGTATTATCCCCCTATGGATAACGAAAGCATATCATAGGCCACATGGATATGGGAAGGAAGTTCATCTTCCAGCTTTTGGTGGCTCACATTATGGCTGAGATGAGTAAGGTAGGCACGCTTGGCTCCAACCAATGCCACAAAGGCCTTTGCTTCAAATACACTGTAGTGGGTTGGATGCGGCCAGTACCGGAGTGCTCCCACAACAAGGGTATCGAGTCCGGTAAAGTAGGGAATACTCTCTGGTGGTACTTCACTGCAGTCTGTTGCATAGGCAAAGTCACCAATTCTGAATGCAAATATCTCCTTCTTGCCATGCAGAATGGGAATGGGTGTCACCGTAAAGGGACCAATTTCAATCTCGTCATATGCCTTCAATGTGTTGAGTTGAAGGTGAGGGACACCACCGGCTACAGTACTTCCGGTGAGCACGTAGGGAAAGCGATCAATAATTGCATGTTTTGTCTCTTCCTGACAGTACACAGGCAACACTTGATCCCTGCAGAAGACCCTAAGGTCATCAATCCCATTGAAATGGTCTGCATGATCATGGGTATAGAGCACTGCATCAAGGTGTGAAATATCGGCTCTCAGAGCTTGCAAGCGAAACTCTGGAGTGGTATCTACCAGGAGTGCGTGCTCACCGCTCCTGATAAGGATGCTGGAGCGAAAACGATTATCCCGAGGGTCCGCGGAAGTGCAGACCGGGCATTTGCAACCAATAACAGGTATACCATGGCTTGTACCTGTTCCGAGAAACAATACTTCAAATGGCTTCATTCGGCTCGTTCCGTCAATTGCTGGACTGCAGATTCCAATGCCTGCTGCCCTTCCTTTGCAGCTTCCTTCAATCGTTCCTGGACCTCAGGGCTGGAGAGGAGTTGTTGAAGCCGGACAAACGACTCGCTGGAAAAATCTGGATTACCCTGCGATTGTTCACTGATTACATCCAGAACCTGGGCATTCAACGATCCCTCACGGAGGGCAAAGCTGACACCGAGGAATTTCATTCCCATGCTGGGAATGAAGAAATACATCACAAAAAAAATCAACACTGCAACAATTACAGCAGAAAGAAATGAGTGAAAAAACCCTCTTTTTGCCATGGTGGTTCTCCTGACACTACTCTACCATACTTGGACAAAGGCGAAAAGCAACACAGGCCCGGATTTCTCCGGGCCTGTGGGTATATTCAGGTAATTTTAGAAAATTGAGAACAAGAGAGAAACGCCAACCTTGCCCTCATCAATGTTGGCACTGAAGAGTTTGTCCACCTCAGCTGCATTATTAAACGTATACTCTGTATCCAAGGTATAGTTCAAACCAAGCATAATATTGCCCAAATTGAAGTCAACAGTTGCACGGTAGGCAACCGGTGAATTGATGAAAGTTTCACCAAGAGAATCAATCGTCTGAGGTGCCCCGGTTTCATCAAAAATAGTAAAATCCCCTGTATCGTTGTTCATTCTCACAATCCAGCGAGGACCCAGGCCAAACCCGAGACGAGCAATTCCCAAGAGATCCATTGAGATACCGGCTGTAGTGAGAGTGGAAATTTCGGTGTACTCAATCGAGGAAGCATCAGTGTACGAGCCGAAGGTCCCGACCACATCCACTTCAGCAATAAGAAGCTTGACACGGAGGTCAGCACCCAAGGTGTAGTTCTTGAAATCACCCATTCCATCCCAAGAATCAGCATCAATTTCTTGCTTGATATCTCCCAATGTCTGGTTGTACTGCGCAGTAGCACCCAAACTCAAATCAACAACAGCAGCACTCAACGCTGTAGGCAACATCACACATACAATGAGCAGTAATACCATACTTTTTGCTTTCATATCAAAACCCCTTTTGTCATTTCCTATGACACATTACTAATTGCGTTCATAATTTAGAACATTTTCAGTGACAACGCAAGGGAAAGGGAGGCTTTATCTATAGCAAACATGCCCCACCACTCACTTGAGGTGAACACTGAACCCAATGTGGAACTACTTTCCATCAGCCATCGAATTCTTAGACCCACAGGACCAACTTCAGAGCCTAAACCTATCTGGAGATACACAGGACTTGCAAACATGGCCTCAGTGAATGTTTTTTCTTCTGTATCAGCATAAACTCCATTTGCAAGCTCATAATAGGAGGAGCGGGGACTGCTTGAGGAAGTAGGCATATAGGTTACACTGGGACCGGCACCAAATTCCAGGGCAAGCAAGGATCCCAAAACAGGAAGGCTCATCGACCCCATACCAACCAGCAGGACTCCCTGCTCTTCATTACTGCATGTAATGGGGTAAACCATTGCCTGACCCTGCAGGAATGCAAAACGAGCACTCAATTCACCAGAGAACATCCAGTTATCTGGATCCTGAAACCCAAGGGAAATGTCATCTAATTCTTTAGGTGAATAGGTTGCACCAAAACCGAGGCTTACATTGAGTAAGCTCCTTGCTCCGACAGTGGAAGGAACCATGAGGATTATGATGAGGATAAGAATAGCCGTACTTTTGTGCATAACGATGAGCAACTCCTCACCTGTATAACAGCTACCAAGCAAAGAGGCTACAAAAGTGAACCATTTTTTTCAATAATTCCTATATCAGTTTGCTAGCGTTTCCAACTCCTGTTGCCAAAGGGCCACAGAGGAGTCACTACTCATTCGCCAATCCCCACGAGGAGAGAGGGACACCGATCCAATTCTCGGCCCATCAGGAAGACAAGATCGCTTGAACTGCTGGCTGAAGAACCGACGATAGAAGATTTTTAACCAACCAAGGATGAATGCAGGTTCATAGATACCGGTGAAGGCATATTGAGCAAGCCGATATACCTTTGAGGGGCTGTATCCGAAACGTACCACTTGGTAGAGGAAGAAATCATGCAGTTCATAGGGCCCAACCAAATCTTCCGTCACTTGGCTGATCGTCCCATCATGTTTTGCCGGAAGCAACTCGGGGCTTACCGGTGTATCCACAATATCCAGCAACACCTTTTTCAATGAAGGGTCGCTGATTTGGGCAATGTAGGAAACCAGATGCTTGACCAAGGTCTTGGGGACCGAAGCATTCACCCCATACATTGACATATGATCGCCGTTGTAGGTTGCCCATCCAAGGGCAAGTTCTGACAGGTCTCCTGTACCGATAACCAAGGCCCCTCTCTTGTTGGCAAGATCCATCAGGACCTGGGTACGTTCCCGAGCCTGGCTGTTCTCATAGGTGACATCAGCAACTGCTGGGTCATGACCGATGTCCTTGAAGTGTTGCCCCACCGCTTTGGAGATGGATATGGTTGTGAACGCTACATCAAGGGCTTTTGCAAGTTTGGTTGCATTCCCCTTGGTCCGCTTTGTGGTACCGAAGCCTGGCATGGTTACCGCAAGGATACCGCTCCTTGGGAGCTTGAGAGCATCGAAAGCCCTCACACAAACCAATAGAGCCAAGGTGGAGTCCAAACCACCTGACAACCCCACTATCACCTGTTTTACCTTTGTATGTTCAAGACGTTTCTTCAAGCCGAGGGATTGCAAGGTAAGAATCTTCTCACATCGTGCAGTCATAGTCTGTGCATCGGAAGGAACAAACGGATTCCTATCAATCTTCCGGGTCAAGGTACACTCCCTCTCCTCCAGGGTAAAGGGAATACGTTGATACATATTGTCATCATACCCAAAGCTCTGTCTGCGAATACGCTCCAAGGCAAGTTTCTGTACATCAATCTCAGTAATGAGGAGCGTATCACTCTGCTCACGTTGTTCCCCAAGACTATGACCATCCTCAAAGATCAGATTGTGGGGAGAAAACACGAGATCAGTAGTGGATTCACCTTCCCCTGCATCGCTATAAAGGTATGCACAGATCAGCCTACCACTCTGGGTTTTCACGAGGGAACGACGATACTCTTCCTTGCCGACAAATTCATCACTGGCTGAACAGTTTGTGATGACCGTAGCACCAGCAACGGCATGATCTGTACTAGGAGAGCGGGGTACCCAAAGGTCCTCACAAATCTCACAGGCTACGACCAACTCGGGAAGATTGGTACAGGTAAAGAGCAAGCGTGTACCAAAATATGTACTTTGGCCAAGGAATTCCACTGCAATATTCCCATCGGAGGGTACTTTGAACCAACGTTTTTCATAATATTCAAGATAGTTTGGCAAATGTTGCTTGGGAACCAAACCAAGAATACGTCCGCTCTGGACCACCACAGCACAGTTGTACAAGCGTCCATGCAAGGGAATCAAGGAGCCAAAGACAACAAGAAGATCACTGTTCCTGCTCTCATCAACAACATTGGCTATTGCATCAACAGCCCCTTTCTGCAGAGATTTCTGGAGAAAAAGATCAGCGCAGGTATAGGCAGTGGTTACCAGCTCCGGCAACACGAGAAGTCTAACCCCTTGTTGTACAGCAGACCGCATAAGCGAAATAATTGATGCTGTGTTATACATGGTGTCGGCAACGCGAACGGAGGCCGAGGCAACTGCACATTTTACAAACCCGTCTTTCATGGTCTTTTTCTCCCTACCGGTCAAGAATGGCAACGACTTCACTATGAAACGTTTGGGGATATAGGTCGAACACCTTCACCTGGCTTAGAGTGTAGCCTTCAGAGGCGAATCGTTGCAAGTCTCGTCCCAATGTTACACTGTTGCATGAAACATAGATGATACGGTGACTCTTCCAGGAAGCTATCAAGGAAGGAAGAGAAGCATCAAGGCCTACCCTCGGAGGATCGACCACGACTGTATCCACAGCAGCCCCTTTCTGCCTCTTTGCCCACTGCTCAACCGGCTCACTATAAAACTCACAATAAGGTGTATGCCGTTTGGCGAGAGAGATGCACTGTTTCTGTCGCTCAACTGCAATCACCTGTCTCCCAGGCTGTTGTAGAAATGCACTGAATGTACCCACCCCACTATAGAGATCCATAACTGTGCTCCCCACAGCGTGGGAGGCTACATAGCTCGTTAGAGCAGGAAGCAAGTATTCATTGGACTGGAAGAACACCGATGCGGTAACGAAGAAAATATGATCCCCCACGGTGGTCTTGACCACTTCATCTAGTAAGGAGACCTCATCATCGCCACTGAAAGCAGGGACTTCAATGAATCCGCTGCTCCCTCCTCTGTTGGAAAACATCTGGGTTCTGGCTGCTTCAAACAGCCGGCCAGGGTTTTCAAGGAGTGCATTGAGCTTCTCGCAGAGTATCGGACAATGCTCAATGGGCACCAAGGACTTGCTTTTCCTTGCAAGGAATCCTACCTTCCGCTCAGCAATGTCTACATGAAAGCGTACCCTGTTCCTATAGCCCCAAGCTGGTCCTGTCTCAAGCTTCTCGGTGAGAAAAGAGGCAGGGTCTATCCCTCCCAGTCGCTTGATATTGTCCAGGACAATCCCTTCTTTCAGGACTCCTTGCACCTCATCCTTGGCATACTGGAAATCACAACCACCACACCTCCCCCAGTAGGGACAGGGAGGCGTAATACGGTCTTCACTTGCTTGCAGGATATTCTGCACGGTCGCACGAATGTATCCTGACTTCTCTTGGAAGTGGCCCAACTCGACCAACTCACCGGGCAGCACATCCATGACAAGGATACGCTTCCCTTCTTTGCTTGTTGTTAGGCCCGCCCCACCCTGGATGAGTTTCTCAATCTGATACGCCATGGGCAAATTCCTCAGCATAGGATGCGATGACTCCCATCGCTTCCTGCCAGAAAGACACATCAGTTAGATCAATCCCGGCCAACCCGGCCACCTCTGCAGCGGGAAGACTGCCGGTTGCTCCAAGGAGCTTCTTGTAGGAGGCGGGAAAATCTGTACCTGCCTGCTTGCTCTGAGCCCAGAGACCCAAGGCAAACAACTGCCCAAACGCATACGGATAGTTGTAGAAAGAGAAATCAGATGAGTAGTAATGTCCTTTCACAGCCCACATGTACGGATGATAGATTGACAGCCCATCTCCGTAGGTCTTCTTCTGGGCATCTTCCATCAAGGCTGAGAATGCACTTGCACTCAGATCCCCCCGTTTTCGTTCACTGAATACAGCGTTCTCAAAGTAATACCGACTCAGAATATCCACACAAACCTGCGTGGCATCCTGCAGGAAGTGTTCAATAAGGGCAAGTCTCCCTTCACTGCTGCTCTTCTCCAATGCCCCTTGAAACACAAGAAACTCACTGAATATGGAGGCAGTCTCTGCCAAGGTCATCGGATACGAACGCAAGAGATTGCTTTTCTGCAATACCACATGGTCATGCCATGCATGACCCAGTTCATGGGCAAGGGTGGAAACCCCATTATAGGTGAAGTCAAAGTTGGAGAGAATTCTACTCTGCTTCGCTAAAGGGAAAGCAGTATCATACGCTCCCCCTACCTTACCTTTTCGACTCTCAGGGTCAATCCAATGGGCCTTGAACGCATGATCTGCAAACTTTCCCATCTCAGGGTCGAAGGCACTGAACTGCTGCACAATGAAGGTATGAGCTTCCTCATAGCTGAAGTGCAGTGCTTCCTTGCCAACCGGGGCAAACAAATCATAAAACGCACAACTATCCAACCCAAGCATCTTTGCCTTGTTCTGCAGGTATCCTCTAAACAGGGGAAGGTTCTTCTCAAGGGTGGTAATAAGTGCATCGAGGATGGGACGATTTATCCTTGACTGCATCAAGGATCGGTCAAGCGGGGAATCATACCCTCGTCTCGCATCCAGCGTGATGGTAGTTCCTTTCACCCCGTTTAAACTCGAAGCGAAAGCAACCTCATAGGCCTTCCATATCTCCAGCTCTTTCTCGAAAGCTTTTCTACGGATAGTTCTATCAGCATTGAAGGCTTCATTCCTCAGTTGGATGACGGTCTTTTCGGTTTGATCGTCCCAAGCAGTGGAAACACTGCTGCTCAAGGCTTCCTGCAAACGGGAAAAGGCGTCGGTCCCGCTTCTCCCTAGATCATTTGCAAGGTCCTCTAGTTCCTCACTCATCAGATGACGCTGCTCTTCCAATAATTCACTCAGTGGGAACCGGTAGGGTGCCAAGTCCCCACCTTCGGCACTGCGACGGGCAATTTCCTCGGTTCTTGTGGCCAGAACGTTGAGAAAGGCAACCTGCATATGCTGAACCATCAAGGAAGCCTCCTCAGTTTGCGAAACTGCCCTCAAATACTCCTCATTTGCCGTATCTGTAGTCAGGCATGCTGCACTGTATGCATCGAGGTTTTCCAGATGGTCAAGAATCAACTCATACTGAGAGAGCATGTCTTTCAAATCTTTTTTGGTGTCTTCAAGATTTGCCTCAAGTTCTTGAGAAGAGGCAACCACCCACCTCAGGTCATGTTGAAATTCCTTGCTCGTACAGCCAGGATAGATGGGATCAAGGTCCCAAGTTGGTAATGTACTCACCGACGTCGCTCCTTCTTATAAATTCAGATCATATTCAGCAATCTTGTTGATCAGGGTTCTGCGGCTGATGCCAAGCTCTTGCGCTGCTCGGGTACGGTTGCCCTCCCAACGATGGAGAGCCCTGATGATTGCATCAACTTCTACATCCTTGAGGCTCTTTACCTCTGCTGGGGTTGCAGGTGTTTCATTTTTTATCTGGGTATGAAGGGAGACCGATCCCCTCAAATCAAGGTCATCGCACTGGATCTCTTCTCCACTGGTAAAAATGACAGCTCGTTCAAGGATATTCTCCAGCTCCCTGACATTTCCAAAGAAGTCATGCTCGCAAAGCAGTTGCAGTGCATCTGCTGAAAACCCTGTAACCTTCTGCCCCATTTGCCGGTTGAACCGTCGTAAGATTCCTGCCGCAAGCAAAGGAATATCTTCCCGCCGCTCCCTGAGCGGGGGTATGACGATTCGTACCACATTAAGCCGATAGAACAGGTCCTCCCGGAAAGCACCTTCCCTGACCTGCTGTTCCAGATCCTTGTTGGTAGCCGCAATGATTCTTGCATTGATGGGGATCGCTTCAGTACCACCAAGGCGGGTAATCCTGCGGTCCTGCAAAACCCTGAGTATCTTCACCTGCAGAGAGAGTGGCATATCCCCGATTTCATCAAGGAACAGGGTACCCCCGCTCGCGAGCTCAAACATACCGGTCTTCCGATTTGCAGCACCGGTGAAGGCACCCTTCTCATAACCAAAGAGTTCACTCTCAAGCAGGTTCTCTGGAACCCCTCCAATATTGATGGCTACAAAGGGGCCTTCTTTGACAGGACTGGAAGCATGAATCTCGCGAGCCACCACTTCCTTTCCCGTCCCACTCTCGCCTGTTATAAGTACCGTTGAGTTGGTGTCGCTGATCTTGGTGATAATCTCCTTGATCTTCTTAATCGAGGAACTTTCCCCAACAAAAATCTGTTTGTCATCCTCGCGATTGTTTCTTGTCTCGCTCTCTACCAAGTTCCTCAGGTGTTGTGCTTCTACGAGCTTCTTCAATCGAATAGTCAATTCCTCAGGATCGAATGGTTTTACAATATAGTCCTGGGCACCGCTTTTTAGGGCAGAGACTGCATCTGTGATCTCTCCATGGGCACTGACCATGATGATCGGCATGCGGAACCCTTCCCCCCTAATCCAGCTGATCAATGAAAGTCCATCCATACCTGGCATCTTCAAGTCAACCAGAGCAGCATCATAAGCCTCCTCGCGAAGCATACGTTGTGCAGAAAGACCATTCTCTGCACAATCACTTTCAATGCCATCAAGCTTGAGATATTGCTGCATCAAATCTCGGATATTCGGTTCATCATCAACAATGAGAATCTTCATTTTTTCGTTACTCCCATCAATTTTACCGTATGGATGGACTTAGGCAGTACCACTTCGGCAACTGTACCTCCCCCATCCCGCGGGTAGAGCCGGATATTCCCCCCCCTTGCCTTCACAAATTGCTGGCTGATGGAAAGGCCAATCCCTGAGCCATGGATCTTGGTGGTAAAGAAGGGATCAAAAATCTTCTTTGAATCCTCCACACTGATACCATCGCCACGGTCCATGACATAAATATGTACAAAATTCCGCTTATCTGTGGTAATACGTACCTCTACTTGTGGGTCTCGGGTGCTGCTGCTCTCCACCGCATTCTTCAGGAGATTTTCGAAAACGGAACGTGCCCTGTCTGCATCGATGACGATTTGCTGCGGTGAACTACTCGAGAAACGGATGGGCTTGTCAAACCGCATCACCAATGAGGTGAACAACTCATTCAAATCAACCACGACCGGCTTCCCCAATGGGTTGCGGAGGAAGTCGCTGACCTTGTTCGTCAACTGGGTAAGTCTTTTGATTTCCTGCTCTATGAGTTTCAACTCTTCAGCGTGGTTCCCTGGAAGTGTTTTCTTAAGAAGAGCAAGCTGGATGGTGATGGCACTGAGCGGGTTCTTAATTTCATGGGTCAATGTTCGTGCTGCCTGCCCAAGGTTAACCAGGCTCTCTTGTTTTGCAATGGTTTCTCGATATCTACGGTTGTTCCGATAAATGGAGAGCACCAACAAAAAGAGTCCCACCAAGGTAAGGGTGGAAATAATTCCAATGATCTTGATGACCGTCACCCGGTGGTGATAGTTCTGTCCATCAAAATGGAGATACAAAACATCAGGAAAGTCCAGAGGGGACGGAAGCAATCCATTTTCTGTGAGGGTGAGTTCTCCTGTGTCCAACATGATGGTGAGCCGGCTGAATCGAATATACTCGATCATTCCGGTCTCTTTGTTGAAGGTTGCGGTCCCTGTATTTGACCTATCCTTGGGCAGTGACTCCCGAGAACCAAAGCGGTCCAATGGTATGGTCATCGGTACGTTGCCGAGACTCAGCACCTTTCTGCCCAGGGAGTTGTACACACCAATGCCGGAGACATTCTCGTCCTGCATGGCCTGTAATGCCTTATTGGTGCTATCCTGCAAGGCAAGAAAAACGGAATTGAACGCTCGCTCAGCCTCACTCTGCATTTTCAGTTCTTCACGGTCAAGCATGGCCGAGGTGAGAAATATCACCAAGGCAATCAAGACGATGAAGGCAAATGCAAGCGAGGTGATGACGATGAACGGTTCCTTTCCATCAACAATCATCCAGCTGGTCTTTTTAACAGTCAAGCGTATACTCCCCCGAGAATCCTATTCGTAATTAAGGGCATCAATCGGGTCAAGGCGGGAGGCTTTCATCGCAGGATACCACCCAAAGAAGACTCCGACAAACATGGAAAAGCCCAACGCCAGTATGACCGAGGTGTACGATAAATGCAACGACCAATCCATTACATTGGTTACGCCGTAGCTAATGAGGGCCCCAAGCACGATACCCAAAAATCCTCCGATTATGGTCAACGTAAGCGCTTCACAAATAAACTGGCCACGAATGACATTCGGGCTGGCTCCCAATGCCTTACGTATGCCAATCTCCTTGGTACGTTCAGCAACAGAAACAAGCATAATGTTCATGATCCCAATACCACCAACCAACAAGCTGATAGCAGCAATTGCTGCCAAGAATGCACTGAACGTCCCAGTAATCTCATTAGCCATTTCTGCCAGGCTTGCTGGGCTGAAGATGTTGTAGCCATCACTTCCTACTATGCCATCGAGGTATTCGGTCACCCTGTCTGAAACCTCGATGGTATCGTACCCTTCCTGCACTTTCAGGACGTAGGCACCCACACCAGAGGTTTTGGTAAAACGCTGGCCGTAGGTGTTGTAGGGAATAAACACTGTGTTGTCATAGGAGAGGTTGAATGTTGCATCCTTGCTTTCCAGGACACCCACCACCAGATAGCTCTTTGCCTGATTTCGGAATACACTTACATACTGGCCAACCGCGCTTTGGTCGGGAAATAATTCCTCGGCAATATCAGAGCCAAGCACGATAACCTGACGATAGTTGATGTTATCCATGGAAGCGAAGAAACTTCCCTCCGAAAATTCCAGATTCAATACCTCACCATAGCTGGAAAGCACCCCGGAAACAGATGCATTGATGGTCTCCTGACCACTACGGATCTGGGCGTTGCTATTGTTCTGGGGAAGCACGGTTGCCAATCCCTCAATATCCCTTAGCAGGGTATCGCCGAACTCCTCATCAAACGTACCTGTCGAGCGCTGTCCATAGGAAGGATAGACGGTAATCATATCCAATCCACCGACTGCGATGCTGTCGGTGATGCTCGTGGAAGCACTCTGGCCAATGGTCAGAATCGCTACCACTGAAGCTACCCCGATAACAATACCCAAGAGGGAGAGGGCCGTCCGCATTTTGCTGCCACGCATTGCTGAGAATGCTAGTTTTATATTTTCAAACAGCATAGCCTTCCTCCAGTTTCCCATCACGCAAATGAATCTGCCGGTGGCATCGCATTCCCAGTTCCCTGTCATGGGTAACCAAGACGACCGTCCTGCCTTCAGCATTCAACTCCTCAAAGAGCTCCATGATCTGGCTTCCGGTCTTGCTGTCCAATGCTCCTGTGGGTTCATCAGCAAGCAAGATGGTGGGGTTGTTCACTAGTGCACGTGCAATAGCCACCCGTTGTTTTTGCCCGCCGGAGAGTTCATTGGGACGGTGGTACATGCGGTCAGCAAGGCCAACCCGTTCTAGTGCATCAGCTGCCTTCTGCTTCCGTTCACGAACTCCCATGCCTGCATACAGAAGCGGGGTCACCACATTCTCGAGGGCAGTAAGCTTTCCCAACAGGTTGAACTGCTGAAAGACAAAGCCAACCTTTCGGTTTCTGATGTAGGCCAGCTCAGTCTCATTCAAGCCAGCGGTATTCTCACCATCAATGTCAATCAAACCACTGGTGGGAGTATCGAGACATCCAATGAGATTCATCATGGTTGACTTCCCACTTCCTGAAGGTCCCATGATTGAGGTGAACTCTCCCTTTTTAATGGACAGCGACACCCCATCTAGGGCTTTCACCATGAAATCGCCCATGACATAATAGCGCCTGACATCCTCAAGATGTATTACATTCTGTTCCATGACTATCACCGAGGCCGTCCTCCACCTATGCCACCAGGTCCTGTCATACTAACAAGGGCAGATGTGCTGGTATTGGTCTTCTTGACGATCAGGGTATCCCCTACCTTGAGGTCACCACTGAGAAGCTGACTGATACCCTCACCTAGGTACTTCACTGTTACAGGAACGGTAGTGGTGGTCCCATCGGCCAATTTCTTGGTGACGTAGCTGGTCCCACGGGTGCTTGTCACAGCACTCTGGGGAAGAAGCACCAGTGTGGTTTCACCCTCACTCGCAATTGTCCCTTCAAAGGTGAAGCCTGGGGCGATCTGAGGCGGAGGATCAGCTATGGTGAGTTCCACATCCATTACCCCGATCCCCTGATTGGTGTATCTTCCGAGCATTGGGATGTAGGTCACCTCGGCCTCTACCGATGAGGCGGGATAGGAATCAAAGTAGAGCGTAGCAATCTGCCCAAGCTGCAGGTACTGCATGTCAATCTCATCGATTTCCACTGTTGCCTTGAGAAGGGAACGATCGATGATTGTCATTGCACTGGAACCTGCATCAAAGTAGTCACCTTTGCTGACATTGACCTCTGCCACCACTCCATCAAAATTGGCATATGCCTTGGTATAATCGAGTCGATTCTGTGCCGATCGCAGCCGTAGCTCAGTTAGTTCAACCTCACGTTCACTTCCCGTCAGTTGTGCCCGCTCCAGTTCTGCTTCAAGATTTGCAACTTCATACTTCTGGCTGGTGTCATCGATGGCAATGAGTACATCGCCCTTCTTGACCATGTCTCCTTCCTTTACAAACACATCGGTTACCGTTCCTGTTGCTCTGAGGATTACATTCTGGATGTCATTCGGTTCAACATACCCAGAGAGGTCTATCGTGGAGGTAAAGGTACTCTCATACACTTTTGCTTCTACTTCCTGTATTGCACTTACCGGAGCCTGTTCCTCGGCCCAGGGCATCCTCCCGTTTTCATTGTAGTACGTATAGAGATAGAGACTGAATATGATCAAGCCCAAGATGACAAAGGTGGTGATCAATCGCTTCACCCGTTTTACACGGAGTTTCTTTCGGAGTTGGTTTCTGACTTGGTGTTCAGTATTCATTTCATCGGACTGTTTTTGCATGGAATGCTTCTCCCTCATATCTGCAAGATGCGAATTTCGTTTTCTAGTTGCAACCCCTCAAGCAAGGTGGTTGCCATATCATAGGCATCCATCTGGCTAGTAAAAGCTGCATCATCTACTTCACGTTGGGTTGCAAGACCACGTTTTGCCAGGTCCTGTTGTTGCTCCAACACTTGTTTGTGGTAGTCCATTGTCTGACCCAACAGCATATAGCTGAGGTTCCATGAGGCTATTCTGTTCTCAAGTGAGGTTGCACTCTGTTGGTAGTCATTCTTGGCATCAGCATACGCAATTTCTGCAAGCAAAACCTCATTCTGTAGCTTCTGTACCGTTAAGGAGTCAGCGGTGGAGGCAGGATTGTTGCTCCAATTACCACTGATACTCACGGTAGGAGTAAAGTCATTTTTAGAAATATCATAGGTCCCTTCAACCTTGCCTGTCAGGGAGAACTGCTTGCCGGACAAGGTAGCAGAGAGTTCCGGTGTAACGGTATTAATATCCCCCTTATCATTATTAAAAACCGTATCAATGGTGGATGAAGCAATACCCCCACTTAGTTTCAGACTCTTGTTCTCAAACTCAGCCATCTTCAGCGCCAGGTCTTCCTTAGCCATGGATAGGGCAAGAGACTGCATAAGCACATTGCTGTTCCCTTCCTCATTGCTGGAGAAATCGAGTACCGGTTCAGGAATGGAGTCCACTCCTTCCCAAGATGTCCCGGTGAGGGAGGCATACTGCTTGAGCAACAACTCCCGGGAAGCCTTCAAACCTGAGAGGGTTGCCTCTTGGGACGCAATAGCCTGCTTTTGCGTCTCATGGGTAAGACTGCCCTCTCTGATAAGCTTCAGCGTCAGATTTTGCTGAAGGTCACGCTGCAAGTCTGCAATTTGCTTTTCAGTCTGTTTGATTGCCTTTTCATTCTCCAACAAACTGCTGATCTGTTTATAGATGGTATTGGTAAAATTCAGCTTGCTGCTCTCATAGGAGCTGGTAGCCAAAAGCTCAGTCTGCCGGTTTGCAAGGCTTTGACGGTTATCGGTGGTATATCCATAGGTAAGGGTGTGGCTCGCTGAAACCGTGGGGGAAATAGCAAATGCGCTTCCATTCGGCAAATAACTCATCTTACCGGTGGAAACGGAAATGGTGGTATCCCCATCATTGGGAAGCACGAATGATGCTCCAACCCCTGAAGTCATGAACTCATAGCTATTTTTGGAAGGGTCGTATGTCGTACTAACGGTACCACTGCTTATGGAAATACCTACCCCTTCTTCTGCATCTGAAATGCGTTGCGTTAATAGTGCGTTGTTCTTGGTAATCTCCAAGTCCTGCATCTGGGAACTCTCTCCAAGGGCTTTGGAAACGATATCCTCCAGGGACTGGGAGAAAGCGGAGGTGATTCCCAAAATGAGTACCAAGACAAGAACCATCCCTCGTATTCTTCGATTATGCATGGATATGCACTCCTTCTATTGTGCGTATTGTATTGCTAACTATCGCCTTGAATCACAGCAAGGGCAAGCATTATAGCGCCATCTTCACCTAAACTACAAAAGTCTCTGCCCGCCATCGACTGCGAGGTTCACTCCTGTAACAAAGGAAGCACGGAGCAAATAGGCCACTGCCTGTACAATATCAAAAGCTGTACCGGTATGCTTGAGCGGGAGTCGCTCAGCCATCTTTGTAAAATACGATTCATCCCCATTGCTGAGTACAGCTCCCGGAGAAATTGCATTCACTCGGAGAATCGGGGCAAGGGATACCGCCAGGGTTTTTGTCTGTGCAAGCAAGGCTCCCTTGGAAATGTAATACGCCGGACGGCTTGCTGTAGGGGCATCTGTCTTGGTGTCGACCATATTGACGATAGACCCTGTTGTTCCACGTTCGAGTATGTGTTGGTAGAGTGCTTTGGACAGAAAAAAAGGAGCTGTATTGTGGAGGGTCATTACCTCATCCCATAGTTCAAGGGTTGTCTGCTCGATTAAAGCGGAAGGAAATACTGATGCATTGTTGACCAGATGATCAACCTGGCCGAAGCATTGTACTGCTCGTCCAAACAGCGTCTGCAGTTCTTCCCTGTTGGTGAGATCTGCCTGCACAGTGCGGCAATCGCTTCCCAAGTTTTCCACTGCATTGCAACTTGTGTTGCAGTGGATGACCACACGATACCCTTCACCAAGCAGATGCTGTGCCATGGCAAACCCAAGACGCTTTGCGCCACCGGTAATCAATACAACCTGTTTCGTATCCATATATCGATAACTATATCGGGCTTGTTGCCGATTGACAATTGTAGGGATATATTTAACAGAGATGTCAGTGGAGGCATTATCAACCAAGGAAATAGGTACCATGAGTAAAGACAATAAGGATTGGAAAGAAAATTTCAAGAAAAAGTTAAATATAGAGCCTGGCGTACATTTAGGAGAGAAAGAGCCAAGGGATAGGAAGAAGTTTACCTTTTCCTTCTGGTACTTCTTTATCATTCTCTTGGTACTCATGGCTTTGAACACCTACATGGTCAGCAGGCAGAGTACCGTTCACCCTGTGGATTACAACCAGTTCAAGTCCTTGGTAGAGGATGGAACCATCCGCCGTGTTGCCATTAAGGAAGACCAGTACATCGGCTACCCCTTCACCAGGGACCAAGCGGCTAACGAACTGCAAGCGTACACTACAAACCCACAAAACGGACTGGAGGCCAGTACCTATCTGCAATCCTTCAGCACCTACAAGGTGGATGACCCTTCGTTTATCCCTCTCTTGGATGAGAAGGGAGTAGAGTATTATGCAACAGCACCAGAGAGACCAAGCTTGCTCTCATCACTTCTCTCCTTTGTATTACCCTTTGTCTTTATCATCCTCTTTTGGCGCTTTTTGTTCTCCAAAATGGGTGGTCAGGGAGGACAAGGAGTCCTCTCCTTCAATCAGAACAAGGCCAAAATTGTTGCAGAAGGAGACACCGGTGTCCGCTTTGCTGATGTTGCAGGAGCTGATGAAAGCAAATACGAACTGGAAGAGGTTGTAGATTTCCTCAAGCAACCAGAAAAGTATACCCAGATAGGAGGAAAGATTCCAAAGGGAGTCCTTTTGGTTGGACCTCCAGGAACGGGCAAGACGCTGCTCGCAAAAGCAGTTGCAGGAGAGGCTGGTGTTCCATTTTTCAAAATGAGTGGTGCGGATTTCGTGGAAATGTTCGTTGGAGTGGGAGCAGCGCGTGTACGTGACCTCTTTAGGCAAGCACGGGAAAACAGCCCCTGTATCATCTTCATCGATGAGATTGACGCCATTGGCCGCTCACGCGTCTCAGCAGGTATGGGAGGAAACGATGAGCGGGAACAGACTCTTAACCAGTTGCTCGTGGAAATGGACGGATTTGATTCACGCACCGGTGTTATCATCATTGCAGCAACGAATCGACCAGAAATTCTGGACCCAGCACTCCTTCGCCCCGGTCGTTTTGACCGACAGGTCCTCATCGACAAGCCGGATCTGGAAGGGAGACTTGCCATCCTGAAGATTCATACCAAGCAGATCAAGATGGGAGATGATGTCGATCTTCGCAAAATTGCACAGAGTGCTGCTGGTCTCGCTGGAGCTGATCTTGCAAACATAGCCAATGAAGCGGCCCTGATGGCCGTACGAAACAACCGCCAAGTAGTGCTCCAGGAGGATTTCGAGGAGGCGATTGAGAAGTCGGTAGCAGGTCTTGAGCGGAAGAGTCGCTTGCTCAATGACAAGGAACGAGAGCGTGTAGCCTATCATGAAACAGGGCATGCCCTAACCGCATTCATGACTGAGGGAGCGGAACCGGTGAGTAAAATCTCCATCGTTCCCCGTGGACTTGGAGCCTTGGGGTATACTCTTCAGTACCCAACCGAAGACCGCTTCCTGCTCAGTCAGAGCGAACTCTTGGGCAATATCGATACCCTCATGGGTGGTCGGGCAGCCGAGGAGGTCATCTACAATGAGATTTCCACAGGAGCAGGAAATGACATCAGCAGGGCAAGTGACTTGGTGAGGCGGATGATTACGGAGTTCGGTATGAGCGAAAGGTATCGGAACATCACCCTCCCTACCACCAACAGTGGTATTGCAGGAATATCTGGAGCCCGTGAGTACAGCGAGAAAGCACAGGAATACATCGACAGTGAGACTGCGAGAATTGTCGGTGAACGCTATAAGCAAGTCAAAAGCAACCTAGAGAAGAACAAAGAAGCCTTGATTGCAATTACAGAAGAACTGCTTAAACGGGAGGTTCTAAGCGGAACTGAGTTCGAAGCTCTTGCAAAAAGTAAGGTCATTGACTACTCTGCTTCCGTATGATCAAGAAAAATATAGAAGATAGTAATTTACAAGAACATCTCACGTCCCTGCCTGAAGATGGGCGTGAGGTGTTCCTTTTGCATAACGATCAAGTTCGTGTTACTGCAATCTCAGCGACCACACTGATCAATCAGATGCGAGCCAACCATGATTTGGGACTCCTGGAGACCTATGTGTTGGGTCAAGCTTACCTAGCTGCGGGCCTGCTCAGCGGTACGGTAAAAGGCAATGACCGTATCCAACTGAATATTGAGTGTGGAGGCCCCATAGCGGGCGTATATGTCGAGGCCTGGGCCGTAGGAGCTGTAAGAGGATACCTGAAACACAATCCAATCCCCCTTACAAAACCTCTGAAAAGTCTGGATCTCAATGAGCTATACGGTCCTGGCTTCCTCTCGGTATCCAAGCTGCTGGAAGGGCATAAGGCCCCCTTCACCGGCCAAACAATGATGGCCTATGGCGATTTGGCCAAGGATCTTGCCCTCTACTTTCAACAGTCAGAGCAAACACCCACCCTCTTCAGCCTCTCGATTCACTTCAACAAGGAAGGACAGGTCACCGGCAGCGGAGCACTGTTCATCCAGGCGATGCCTGGTTGTGAAGAACGCATCCTGGCTCAGCTCCAGGAACAAGCTCACACCCTTCCCTCCATTGGTGAAAAACTCGCTGAAGGGATGTCAATCAGGGAATATGTAGAAGAACAGTTCGGGGCCTATGGCCTCAGACACCTGGCAAGACAGCCACTGGGATTTTCTTGCACCTGTTCCCGTGAGCAATACAAAACGTACCTGAAGCAACTGGACAAGGCAGAGCAACAGGACATTCTGGAACATGGCCCCTTCCCGCTTGAGCTGGTCTGTGTCAACTGCAATACCCATTATCACTATGAGAAATATGAACTCGATTACCTGTTCAGCGATGCAGAGGGAGAACCCAAATGATTTTCTTCGCCACTTCAGCCTTATACATGAACGATATTATTGAAGAGGAAGCCCGTAGGGCCGGTGCAACCGAAATCCGCAGCATAAGCGGAGGGGTTGAGTTCGTAGCAGACCTGGGGACAGCCTATCGGTTCTGTCTCTGGTCGAGAACCGCAACACGGGTACTCCTTGGATTGTTCATGGATGACGATATTCAGAATGCAGATGAGCTCTATGAAGCATCGATGCAGATTCCTTGGGAGGAGTGGATAACTCCAGAGCTCACCTTCTCTGTCACGGAAACGACAAAGAACTGTCGTTACCTGAAGAACTCACACTTTGCAACAATCCGTATCAAGGATGCAATCGTTGACCGAATCAGGGAAAAATTTGATGGTCAGCGCCCCATGGTCGACAAGGAAGAGAGTGATGTGGTCTTTCACGTGCATATCGATGGGGACTCCGTCGCCTGGTATGTAGACTTCTCCGGTCGCGGGTTGTACAAGCGCGGCTATCGCGCAGCACAGACCGATGCAGTACTCGGTGAATATCTTGCAGCCTCTGTGCTTTACCGCTCCCAGTGGAGAAAGGCGTTGGAACATGAAGAAACAGTTCCAATCCTGTTGGATCCTTTTACCGGGAGCGGTACACTTGCCATTGAGGCAGCCCTCTGGGCAAGTGATCGTGCCCCTGGGTTGGTAACAGCCCGCAAGTTCAACTTCCTCAGCCTCCCATTCCACGATCCCGATCTCTGGGAAGATGTGGTGGATGAAGCACTGGAGAGAGCCGAAAAAGCAAAGAATCGCAAGATTTCCATCTATGCATGGGACAATGACCCAAAGGCGGTTGCTATTGCAAGAAAGAATGCAGAACTCGCCCAAGTAGACCATCTCATCGACTTTCGTGTACAGGATTTCCTCACCCTTACCAAGGATGATGTTCCCTCAGACCATGGCTACATCATCACTGATCCTCCCTTCGGTTTGAGGATGGAGGGTGATGGAGACCTTCACACTCTGTACCGAAAGATAGGTAGCCAGTTGAGCAGTCTGTTTGGGGGCTGGAATGTTGCCATTCTCTGTGGCCAGCAAGAATTGTTGAGCTATATTGATATGAAACCTGATAGAACCAACACGGTGAACAACGGTGGAGTCACCTGTCAGATTGCCCACTACTATGTATTCACCCCGGAAGAGAGAGCGCAGATGATTGAGCGTGCCATTGCCCGGAAGCAGGAACGACTCGCCCAACCATTGAGCGAGGGTGCCCAGATGGCATACAACCGTTTGGTTAAGAACCTCGCTGCTCTCACTCCCATCATGGAGAGCCAAGGAGTCACCTGCTACCGTATCTATGATGCTGACATGCCAGAGTACAGTGCTGCAATTGATCTGTATGAAGGAAAGTACATCAGCCTGCAAGAGTATGCTCCCCCGAGTACCATCGAGGAGGAGTCTGCACTTAGACGATTGGGAGAACTCATTGATGCAACAGAGAGGGCAACCGGCATCGATCGCGATCAGATCTACGTAAAACAGCGCACTCCCCAGAAGGGAGAGAAGCAGTATGAGAAGATGGCAAGCAGTGACCGGTTCTACATCATCAATGAGAACGGATCCAAATACTTGGTGAACTTCACTGATTATTTGGATACTGGAATCTTCCTCGATCATCGTCCCCTCCGTGCTGAAATTGCTACCATGGCGGAAGGGAAACGGTTCCTGAACCTGTTCTGCTATACGGGAACCGCCACGGTACAGGCCGCCAAGGGAGGAGCGCTGAGCACGGTTAGTGTTGATGCATCTACCACCTACCTTGACTGGGCTACCAAGAACATGGAGCTCAATGGCTTTACCGGGATGAACCACTTTTTCTACCGAAGCGATTGCATTGAATTCCTATTCGACACCTATGACCGGTATGATCTCATCTTCTGTGACCCCCCGACGTTCTCAAACGGAAAGGGACGGGATACCTTCGATGTCTATCGAGACCAGGTCCGCTTGATCAAGGCATGCATGATGCACCTTGATGAAAAAGGTACGTTGATCTTCAGCAACAACTATCGGAAATTCAAGCTGGACGAACGGCTTCTCGATGAGTTTGACGTTACAGATATTTCAAAGGATACCATTGCAGAAGACTTTGCAAGAGACCAGAAAATTCACCAAACCTACCTGATCAAGCATCGCTCGATTGCTAAGGTCATGCAGGTAAAACCCACCAAGAAGGTCATTCGAAAAAAATAGTCATCCAAGAGGCTCCCTGGCTTCAGGGAGCCTCTTTTTCAAGGAGCCAATGACCGCACCATAGAGCTGTGCAAGCTGTACCTTACCCTGCAGTTGCGGGAGCCAGATTATGAGCTCTTCTTTACTGAACAGAGAGGGGAAGAGAACATGTTGTTCTTCACCGTCCTGGACCAAGAGGGATCCATCAGTTGTGAGGATAGATTATATAGTCAGCTCCATGAAACTGCCACGGCTTTCCCTATTGATAGAGGATATTTCTACAGAAAGGTGGGCTGAGGGGAGCATCAGAAACAACGCTGGCCGGTAACGTTGTGGCAGGTGTCACACTGATAACAGATTTCATGCTCCATCACGTCCCCCTTTTCATAGCTCTCGACGCTCTTGAGTGTCGTGAGCGCAATATTCTGGAGTGCCTCCTTGGTAAGAAAAGCCTGGTGACTGGTAACCAGTACATTGGGCATTGAGATCAAGAGCATGAGGATGTCATCATCAAGGATGGTGCTGCTTCTGTCTTCATAGAAGAGCTCAGCTTCCTCCTCGTACACATCCAGTGCAGCCCCTCCAATCCTCTTGCTCCGAATGCCTTCCAAGAGTGCTTGACTATCGACCAAGGCACCTCGAGAGGTGTTGATCAGGACAACTCCCTCCTTCATCTTCGCAATGCTCTCACGATTGATCAAATGGAAGGATTCCTCTGTCAGTGGGCAGTGCAGGCTTATGATATCACTCTCACTGCAGAGTTCCTCAAAACTGCAATAGTCAACCGGGACTGACTTGTTGGGATAGGGATCATAGGCAAGTACCCGCATCCCAAACCCCTTGCAAATGTCTATGAATACCCTTCCTATTTTCCCGGTCCCCACAACACCGATGGTCTTTCCATGCAGGTCAAATCCAACCAAGCCATTGAGACTGAAGTTGAACTCACGGGTTCGTACATAACTGTGGTGAGTTTGCCGCACCAGACTCAGCAGAAGCGCCATTGCATGTTCTGCAACTGCATAGGGTGAGTAGGCGGGAACCCTGACAATATGTATTTTTCCAAAGGCTGCCTTGAAATCAATGTTGTTGTATCCTGCGCACCGCATGGCAAGCAGGCGTACGCCACCTTGGTACAGATCCTCTATGACCTGTTCATCAATAGTGTCATTTACAAAAGCACAGACCACCTCATACCCTTGGGCTAAAGGAGCAGTCTTATGGGTAAGCTTTGATTCGAAATAGGTAATTTCCGCCTGATACTCACCAGAGAAATGATCAAACCAAACCTTGTCATAGGGTTTGGTATCAAAAAAGGCTATATTGGTCATCTATGTGTCTCCCAAAAAAGTGAAGGGGACGGAAAATCCGTCCCTCTCCCTTACAACACCACTTCTTCCAGCACATCAATCAACAGTTGGTAATCCCCGTCAATCGCGCTGATATCAGCTTCAAGCAATCGGTCCGGGTCTATCATCGACCAGTCGATGTCAAAACCCGCATGTACCGAGAGCTGGTAGAAGAACAGCCGCGCTGCCCTTCCGTTTCCATCCCTGAATGGATGGAGTGCCTCTATCTCTCCCATGAAGAAAGCAAGGTCATTGATAAAGGTTTCTCTATCCAATCCTTTGAGGTAGTGTTCTTTCCTGAGACAGCTGAATATATCCTCAGCAGCGCTTTCAATAAACGCAGGATTGCAGAAAACGGTTCGTTTCGCAGCTGCCGTGGTACGTATCTGGCCAGCTGAGGGATAGACGTCACCGAACATCCTTCCATGTATGGTTTTCAGATATTCAAAATCATAGGTATTGTGCACGGATTCGCTAAGCATCTCTGCAGTACGCAAGTTGGCCAACGACGCTTCCACTTTTTTTAGTTTTAATCGTTCCTTAATCGAAAAGAAGTTCACCAAAGTGGATGTACCAGGATAGACGGAATGATTATCGGGGGTTTTGGTATACTGCATGGCAAGCCCATGGTCCTCAATATACCGTTGAATCAATTCATCCGCTGTAACCTCTTCCTCCAAAATGGAACGTGCGCTCTGTTCCTCTTCCTCAGAGAACTCATATCCTTCTGCCTCATGGTTGAACTTGATATAGTCGATGCATGCTTGCACACGGCCTGCTTTCATAAAAACACTAACCATCCTTTTATCGTACCGGATCTTATATAATCCAGCTCAATAGTATCCTGAAGGGAACCTGCCCCATCTCGGTCTATGATATCCATACCAAAGAAGTGAGGTCAAGGTACAGGTGTAAGAAAAGAGCCCATTGCTGGGCTCTTTATCCAAGAAATACTGTCTTTCCCTAGAAGGAGAAGCCCATATAGACGGTACCCTCGGCAAATTGCGGCATGCTGCTGGTCCCCTCGCTGAGAATAAGACCGTACTTCGCACTGGCTCCCAAGCTGAAGGTCTTGTTGAAATGGTACTCCAGCGCAGCCTTCGCAAAGGCACCATAGAGGAATGCATCCCCGCTGGTGGTTGCCAAGTCTGGTCCCCAGGTGAGGAAACCACCAATGCCGATATCGAAATCGGTCTTACCCATGCTGATATTGAGCATCGGAGCAATTGAAATGGTTCCTGCCTGGTCGAAGTTGGAAAGAGCTGTAGAGAAATCAAATGCCAATACGTCTTCTGCGGTATTTGTCCATCCATAGCTACTATAGAGGTACGGAGAATAGGCAAGTCCAAGGTCGACACCCAAGCCAAGAGAGTCATTGAAGGTCAACAGGTTCTCCATATGCACACCAAGCTCGGCTTGCAGATTGTATTTGTGATAGATATTCAGTGCAGGGTCCTGGAAGTTGAAAGTACCACCCAAGGTAAGGGTTGTACGTGAACGACTTTCCGCTTTCTTCTTCTCTTCCACGGGCTCTTCAGCTACCAGCAAGGGAGTTTCGGCTGCAGGTTCTTCCGCGACAACCGCAACCTCTTCAGCCGCTGCTACCGGTTCTTCAGCAACTACTTCCTCAGCTACAGGGGCTGGCTCTTCGGCCACTACTTCCTCAGCTACAGGGGCTGGCTCTTCGGCCACCACTTCCTCAGCTACAGGAGCCGGCTCTTCGGCCACCACTTCCTCAGCTACAGGAGCCGGCTCTTCAGCCACGATCTCCTCAGTAGCAGGGGCTGGTTCACTGGCCACTACGGGTACTTCTTCTTCAGGCGGGAACATTGCCTCTGCTACCGAAGCGGCACTTCCACTGAAATGCTCACCATCGTAGGATTGCTGCAGGTAGAGGGTGTGGTCCACAGTCCCGTCGAGCCCTCGTTCAGTGTAACTGGTGACAGAAGAATCGACAACGGTCCAATTATCCTCTTTCTCCCCATCAACTTGATAACGAAAGGTTGTTACCAAAGGATCTTCCAGCAACCATTCCCAGGTTACGACAACAGGAACGGCAAACAAGAATGCCGGTAAAAGTATCAATGCGGCAAATACAGTAATGAATTTCCTTTTCATAACTATGAAACTCCTCTCTGCGACTCTTTATGGGGTCACAGCAATCATATAGCAAAACCAACTATAGGTATCATACACTTCTGCAATCATTATAACAAGCAAATGAACATTTGGTAACCCTACTTATTCACCATCTTGCCACAGATATGACATATTCTGTACGCTTCTTCATATGAAGCACCTACAAACATTGGCAATATTTTGTGGAAGCAGCACAGGAGTGAACCCCCGCTTTGCCGAGGGAGCCCGGGAATTGGGCGCTGCCATGGCAGAAAGGAACCTTTCCTTGGTATATGGAGGGGGAAATCGTGGGTTGATGGGTATCGTTGCCCAAAGTCTCTACGATCGTGGAGGAAAGGTCATCGGTGTTCTGCCCGAAGCGCTAAACAGGAGTGACATTCGACTGCATACAGTTGAAGACGAACTGATTATTGTGCCAACGATGCATGAACGAAAAGCCAAGATGTATTCACTCGCTGATGCATTTACTGCACTTCCCGGTGGAATTGGTACGCTGGAAGAAATTCTGGAAATCTTTACGTGGTTGCAGTTGGGGTACCACCAGAAGCCTGTGGCTATCCTTAACCTTGCAGGGTTTTACGACCAATTGCTGGATTTCCTCTCCTACAGTGTTACTCAAGGTTTTCTCAAACAGGATCACCTGGATGTTTTAATCGTAGACCAAGACGTCGCTGCGCTGCTTGAAAGACTCGAAGGATGGGAACCCAAACTGAGTGATAAACTCTCATAGATGAACAGTAGCAAAACGCTATCAATCGAGCTATGCTATACACATGACTAAACGAAACTATCATCTGCTTGAACTCTTCTATATTATAGTGGGGTCCTTCCTCACTGCCGCAGGTGTTGCCCTTTTCTCCTCACCTGCAAGAATTGCCAGTGGTGGGGTAAGCGGTATTGCAATTATCATTTACCACACACTGCAGTTCGACACCGGTTTATCCATATTACTTCTCTCCATTCCACTCTTCTTGCTCGGGGTGGCCATATTTGGGAGACAATATGGAATGAAATCGCTGCTGGGAACCATCCTTCTCTCACTTTTCACCTCACTGATCAACGCATGGGTTGGCTATGACGGATTGCTGGATTATTCGAAAGATCTTTCGGTATTGCTCTCGGCAATTTCAGCTGGCGTCCTGATGGGATTGGGAGTGGGATTGGTACTCCGTAGTGGGGCAAACACTGGGGGAACAGACATCCTCGCCCAAATAGTTGCACGGTTCACCCCACTTTCCACGGGGACCGCACTGTTTCTTGTTGATGCAGTTATCATCGCTTCCAGTGCCTTCATTTTCTCACTTGAGATGGCATTATATGCAACCATGACCGTCTATATCGTAGGAGTGACCGTTGACAAGGTGGTGTTATCCTTTGGAACAAGGTCCGCAAAGACGGTCTTCATCATCAGTGAAAAACGACAAATCATCCAGGAACAGATTCTCAAGGAATTGGGACATGGAGGAACCATCCTCAATGGACAGGGGATGTTCACCGGGCTTGACCGACCGGTCATCATGACGGTAGTGGCAAACAACAAAGTGGGGGAGCTCACCAATATTGTGCACCGCTCTGACAAGCAGGCCTTCATGGTTGTACAGGAAGCATACAAGGTCCTCGGTGAGGGATTCACCCCCATCGAGGAAGCTGCTTGGGCAGGTTTATCAGATGTCACTCAAAAAAGAAGTAGAGTGAAACGTTCCTAGAGTTTCCAGAGCTTATCTGGGTAATATCCTGAAGACACCTTTTTGGCAAGCTCATGCTTCACAATATCCTTGTCCTCACTATACGTCATTCCGAACCAGCTCTCCTGGGTGGTATAGAAACGCATCTTTCCCTCCCCGTTTGTTACAATATTGCTGGCTCCATTGGGCAGATAACACTCAATCTTCTCACTGGTGATATGTTCCTTGATAAACGAATCCCAGTAGTGGTTAAAACTTTCGAAGGCTGTGGGTGAGAATCCGAAGAAATTCATGGAAACCCACTCTTTACCAGTAAGAACGATATCACCGGAAGGCTGGTGACTCACCACCTTATCCCCTTCATACCCTATCTTGGTATGCTCTTCCATGCTTACAAGATAGCCATCCTCGACATTACAGATAGCGCGACTGACCGTTCCACTCTTGCTCATCGTATGGTCAAGGACGTAACCCACCATGGCATGTTCTTTGCTTCCTGGCTCCAAGGCAGAGAGATGTTCAGCCAAGATGGCAAATGCCTCTCTACCATAGTAGTCATCGGCATTGATGACTGCAAAGGGTTCCTTCACAACGTTCTCCGCACAGAGAACTGCATGGATGGTTCCCCAAGGCTTTTTCCTGTTGCCGGCGAGTCGTATTTGTTCTTCAGAGAGGAGCGCATCTTGGCTCTGGAAAACATAGGTGGCATCCATATTGTTTGCAATACGGTCGAACAACCGCTCACGGAAATCCTTCTCAATATCCTTGCGTATGATAAAGACAACTTTCTCAAAGCCACTGCGATGGGCATCATAGACACCATAATCCAACAACGTCTCTCCATGGTTTCCTACGCTGTCAATCTGCTTGATGCCGCCATAGCGACTTCCCATACCAGCTGCCATTACCAAAAGTGTTGGTTTCATGCTTTCTCTCCTCAAATCTGTGCTCGGATGATTTTATTCTAGCTTCTCTGCCTAAGACAGTCAAATGAAAGGTACCAATACCCCAGGGCAAGCCCTGGACTCAGGAGGCGTTGCCTCCTTTTCCGCCCCAAGGGACGGGGTATCTCACCTTGCTTTCCCGGCACTCTCTCGGGAGAGGAACCTTCCTGCTGATTCCTTTCCTCTCGCTCCGTTGGTGAATGAAGAAACAGTGGTAAAACAGAGAGGCATGGAGTATGCTGTGTGCATGAACAATCGAGAATGGTACACAGAAGCGATGCGTTTCTGTCAGTTATCCAAGTCTTGCGCATCCTGTCCTTATCAGTTGCTGTCAGGTGGTATAGACGCACCTAGCAGCAATGATATACCCTGTTTTTCCTCCAAGGAAGCATTACTCGCTTTGGATGCATGGCTTTCCGAGGAATATGCATACAGCAATGATGATGTGGATATGGAAGAAGATGACCACCAGTGGCTCCAAGACCTCTTACGGGTCCAGTTCCATGAGGAAGAGAGCGAAGAAGACACGTTCTTCGACGATGATCTTTTCTAGATTACCTCAATACTCAGCTGAATAGCCGCTGAGTACCACCCTGTTGCGTAAAGGTCGGGATTGAAGTCAGGAATCTCAGCAAGAATATCCCCTGTCTCATAGAGGATTGTATCATTATTCCCATAGACTCCACGCACACCCAAATCCTTCTCCATGGCTTGTTGTCCAGCAACACTGACTGCCCTAGCGATATTGCTCGATACATGTACGGTAAAAGGTATTACTGACTCCTGCCCCTGGGGCAACGGTTCTCCCTCATCCAATACAAAAGCAAACCGTTCCTGGTTCCCATCTTCTCCAGGGCGAATGGCCAAACGGAATTTGCTGATGCTGTTATTGGAAATCAGTGTATAGGACCCTACCCTGATGATACTGTTCCTGCTGGCAGAAAGATTGAAATCAAGGGCCGCATCATTCTGTTCAACACGGAAGATTTCAGTAATTGGCATCCTGCCTTCAACTCTCACATTGGTAAACGGAAGCGGAGTCGCAGAAAGTACAGCTCCTTCTACAAGGAGGAAACATAGGATAGGAAGTATAAGCTTCAAGCGGAACTTCATCCGATTCCATTTCATCATACAGAAAGTGTAATAATGTGCATAACCCATGTCAAGAGTTATGAATATTCTTTCCCATTTCATGTAATAATCTAACAAAAAATACTCTTTTATTATTTATATATTATCATTTTATATCTATCCTACCTCATGTCATACGATTTCCAAGAGCTCCCCTTGACACTCCCCTTTCCTCTGCCGTAGGATACTGAAGAATGGGCTCGTAGCTCAGCTGGATAGAGCGTCTCCCTCCGGAGGAGAAGGCCGTGCGTTCGAATCGCGCCGGGCTCATCGTGAAAGGAAGTCATCAAGGCTTCCTTTCCTTGTATTCGACGGCCTGATGTAATCGAATATCCCTGCTACTCGAGCCGATTCTGATCTCATATTGCCCTTCATCACTGAATAACTGCCATGAGTCAACATCCCATCGAGAAAACGCCTCTGAAGAGACAGAAAACGCAACCTTTGTCTTCTCCCCTGCCTTGAGAAATACCTTCTTGAATCCTTTCAGCTCTTGCTTTGCTCGATAGACCTTGGGAACCAAGGGGTGTATGTAGAGCTGGGCTACCTCTGCTGCAGAAACAGCAGAGACATTTGCAAGCGAAAAGATGACTGAGAAACACCCATTGGCTTGCTCGGTTATCTTCAAATCTTCATAGGAAAAGGCAGCATAACTCAATCCATGACCAAAACAGTACAGTGGGGATGGCCCTTCACTGTCAAATTGACGGTAGCCAACCATAAGATTCTCTGTATAGTCTATGGAACTCACCTGGCGTACCTTGGGATCTCCCTGCCCCTTGTGGATTCGTGTGAGGGAGAAGGACGCATAGTCCGATGGGTAGTTGCGCATCGACCGGTAGTCGGAAAGCGAGAAAGCAATGGAAAACGGCAGCTTCCCTGAAGGAGAGACAGTTCCAAAGAGTATATCTCGCAAGGCCTCCGCCGTTGATGAGCCCAGATAAGAGGTCCAGAGGATTGCCGATATCTTGTCATTGAATGGGGTGAGATGGAGTGCTCCTCCACTCTGTACGATCAGAATGGTCCTCTTATTCAGCTTGCTTGCATGCTCAATCGAACGGAGTGTTGCACGATCGAGCTCCCATGGACGATCGTATGCCTCCGATTCTTCGATGTGGTTGAAACCAACAACCAGGACGATAGCATCAGAGGCGGCAACTTTTTTCCGGTATGAGGGGTTGCGGTACCAATGTCGAGGCAGGCAGGTTGCACGGGATTCCATTGATGAAGCAAAAGGTTTTGGTGGCTCGAGCAACTGAATCATCGACGAACCTCCGCCTTGGGCTACGCGGAAGGCATTGTCTCCTCCAATGCAGAGTTTCCAGGAAGGATTGAGGGGAAGCACTGGTCCTTCGTTTTTCAAGAGCACTACACTTTCACGTGCTACTTGCAACGCCGTTTTTCGATGGTTCGCATCCCCTACCTGTAGAACAGGATCGGCAAGAGGGCAGGTAAACAATCCAGCTTTTTCATACGCTGAGAGGAGATGAAGCACTTTCTTGTCGATTGCGTCTTCCTTGACTACACCTCGTCCAAGGGCATCCATAACGCGTTCTTTCTGCAGGTATTTGCCGCCTGGCATCTCCAAGTCGACACCAGAGGTGAGCACCCCATCTGTGCTGTACAGGGAATTCCAATCGCTGACAACCAGTCCATCAAACTGCCATTCTCCCCTCAGTATTCCCTCCAAAAGATAGGCATGCTCACTTGCATAGGTCCCATTGACTTGGTTATAGCTGGTCATCACCCCAAGCGAACCAGCATCCAATGCTTGTTTGAATGCAGGAAGATAGAGCTCCCTGAGTGTTCTCTCGTCAACCACAGAGTTGGATTTATGCCGGTCGTACTCGCTATTGTTACAGGCAAAGTGCTTCACTGTGGTAATGACGGGGTGCCTCTTTACCCCCAAGATGTATGCTCCCGCCATCTGACCGGTAAGAAAGGGATCCTCACCAAAATATTCAAAGTTCCTTCCACAAACTGGAACCCGTGCAAGATTCACGCCGGGGGCAAGCAGGACTCCGATTCCCAGCGCACGACACTCAGCCCCAATACGCTCCCCTACCTCGGTGATCAGCGGAGTATTCCAAGTCGCGGCCATGGCCACTGCTGCAGGGAAATCGGTTACCGGGGCATTCCACCCCCTGAGTCCAAGCGTTGCATCACTGGTCCATATCGGTTTCAAGCCAACACGCGCAATACCGGGGATACAGAACTCATCCTGTCCACTGAGCAAGGTAATCTTTTCTTCAAGGGTCAAGAGCGCAAGCAACTGTTTGGCTTTCGATGGTTCCTCACTCGGTGGTAGCTGGAGATCCATCGGCTCATAATCCTGCTGGATATCCCGACTTTTCAGCGTTCGCTGCATACGTAACTGGACCACACGTTTTCCCAACTTTGCAAACCATCGCATCACCACAGCACACCTCCGAAGGCCAGTATATCATGCACACTTGCCTTTGCATGGAAAAACTCGGTACTGTAGGTGCATGAGCATACGCGTACTCTTTTTAGGTGAGATAGTAGGAAGACCGGGGATCCAATGTGTCAAAGAAGCTTTACGACCATTGCGGACGGAAAAGTCCATCGATTTGGTTATAGCCAATGGGGAGGGAGCAACTGGAGGATTCGGCATTGGAAGAGCCCACAGCATGCAATTGCTGAAGTTGGGAATCGATGTAATCACCGGTGGAGAGAAAATCTACTACAAGAAAGACATGGTGGAGTTCATTGCAAAGAACCCCAGCATCCTCAGGCCGGCAAACTACCCTCAGCAAAACCCTGGAAGAGGTGTTCGTTTTCTAACAGTGAATGGCCAGGAAGTATGCGTAATAACCATTCTTGGCAATGCAGACTTCCCCCGCACCCATCTTTCCAATGCCTTCAGCCTCGCCCAACTGCTGGTGGACAAGGCGCTGGAAGAGGGAGCAATACCCTTGGTGCAGTTTCATGCTTCGCCTACTGCAGAAAAACTTTCCATGGGATTCATGCTGGATGGAAAGGCTGCAGCAGTCATTGGTACACATACAAAGGTGCTCAGTGCTGATGGGCGTATTCTCAAGGGTGGTACAGCCTACATCACCGACAATGGCCGCTGTGGCAGCCAAAGGAGTGTGGGAGGCTTCGACCCCACCACAGAAATCGAGAAACATATACTGCAGATTCCGGTTCGCAGCCAAGAGTGTTGGGACGACCTTGCCCTGGTTGGGGTGATGGTGGAGATTTCAGACGAGCAGAAGGCATCCTCCATCGAGGTTGTCCATATACCGGTAAAAAATGAAAGGACATAAGTATGTATGAAGTTGTGACGATTACTAAAAACATCTCACCTGACAAGGTAGAGGTTGTCTGCAATAGTTCTGCGTGTGAAGGATGCAAAGGATCGACATTCTGTAATACCAAGGGAAAAAAGTTTGAAGTTTGGAATGAAAACAAGCTTCTCCTTGATGAGGGCCAGGAAGTTGAAATCTTCCTTAAACCCTCAAGGACGATTGCAGGAACCTTGATTACACTCATTGCTCCCCTGTTGCTCTTCCCTATCGGCTACTTTTTGGCCGTTGCAGCAGGACTTGGTGAAGGACCTTCCTTCCTTATTGCCTTGGGTGGTATTGCATTGGGGTTCGTTGGCGTCTGGATCTATTTCAAGAAACAAAAGAACCACTACCTTCCTGTTGTAGCTTCCGCGCTCTCACAAGAGAGCGAAGATTGAGATTGCTCAAAAGATCAACGACGGGTATACTCAAGACATGAGAAAAAAGCTTCTTGGCATGATTCTTGCATCATTTCTTTTCCTATCCTGCTCCCTCTCCCCCGAGCAGGAGGCCTTCTCACGTTCTTTTACCCTTCCTGATCTCTCCTTGAGAAACGCAACCTATGTCCTGGACCGTGGCAATGAACCTCCGCTTTTTGTCATAGCCGATGAGATTGACCTTTATGATCAGACTCACAAAGCCATCATTCGTGGATTGCATTTTTCACAGAAAGATGAAGAAGGAAATCTAATACTCACTGGCCATGCTGAGTATGCAGAAGTCGATACCGAGTACTATGATGCTGAACTCTCTGGCTCTGTCACTCTGGAAAAATACCCAGAGCAACTGCTCATTGAAGCAGAAGCGTTGAGTTGGCTTGGACAAGATGAAACGCTTGTGAGCAAGGGAGAAAATCCGGTCACATTGCACTACGAAAATGACAAGAGTGTACGGGGGACGGGAATGACGGCAACCTTAGCTACCTTTACCGTCACGTTCAGCACAGTACTGGAGGGAGTGATATCCCAATGAAACGAATACGTATTATCATAACACTCCTTCTTTTGCCCCTCGTTTCGCTCCTTGCTGAGGAAATCTCCTTCTCCGGAGGCTCAACAAGCATGCGCATGCAACAGGGATTCGAGACCATCACGCTCTCTGAAGGCGCTTCCATCGTAAGTGGGTCGCTCCGCCTTGAAGCCGATACCATTGTCCTGACAGGAGAATCCTTTCGCTATGCTACCTGTTCAGGGTCTGTCAAATTATCTGATGAAGAACGTGGGATAACCTTGCAAAGCCAGAACCTCTACTATGACCGCCAAGAAGCGTTGATTATCATTGACGGATACTTGGAATTGGACGACCAAACCAATGAGGTGATTGCCTCTGCGTTCCACCTGGAGTTTACGCTTGACGATGGAATTGTCCTCTTGCAGGTCCAAGTCCGACTTTTCAAACACACTGAGAGCGGTGCAATGGTTTGTAAGGCTGATTCCTTACGCTTCAATCGTGAGAAACAGATGCTCAATCTTGAGGGGAATGCCACCATCGATTGGGATAAGGATCTCTACCAAGCCCAGAGGATTACAGTAGACCTTACTACTGAGGCCATTACAATGGAAGGAGCAATCAAGGGGGTTGTCAATGGATAAGTTCACCAGCCTTCTTGAAGTACGCAACCTGGCAAAATCCTATGGAAAAAAGGAAGTTGTAAAGGATGTTTCCTTCTCCATGCAATCTGGGCAGATCATCGGGCTTCTAGGCCCCAACGGAGCGGGAAAAACCACTACGTTTTACATGATTGTAGGATTTCTCAAGGCAAAGAAGGGTACCATTTTACTCAATGGTGAGGATGTGACTGAACTGCCGATGTACATCCGAAGCAAAAAGGGACTTGCCTACCTGCCCCAAGAGCCTTCCATTTTCCGAAAACTCAGTGTTGAGGACAATATCCGGTTGGTTGCCCAAACGAGAAGGGATTTGGACCATAGTGAGCAAGAAGAACGGGTTGAACAGTTGCTGCAAGAGTTTGGGATTGAGGAAATTCGATCCCAGAAGGGGTACACACTCAGTGGAGGAGAGCGTAGACGAACCGAGATTGCGCGTTCCTTGGCAAGCAATCCGCAGTTTCTCCTGCTCGATGAACCCTTTGCAGGAATTGACCCAAAGGCTGTATTTGAGATCAAGCAATTGATCAAGGCACTTGCAGCAAAAGGGATCGGTATCCTTCTCACCGACCATAATGTGCGGGACACGCTCTCCATCACTTCCTGCTCCTACATCATAAACGCAGGAACCATCCTGGTTTCGGGAGGAAAGCAAGAGTTGCTTTCCAACCAGATTGCAAGGGATATTTATTTTGGACAAGATTTCGGGGAGGACTCCTGATGGATTTTTCAGCACAGCTTTCACTCTCCCAGAAACAACAACTCAAGCTAAGCCCACAGATGCTTCAATCCTTCGAGTTGATGACGCTTCCGCTCACTGAGCTGCAACAACGAGTCAAGAACGAGATTGAATCAAATCCTGCACTTGAGATACCCTCGTCGTGGGAGATTTCCTATGAACGGTTTGCCCAACAGAAACAACAGAAAGAGTCCAGTGGAATCGATGACAGCTATTCAGATTCAT
The DNA here is from genome assembly GCF_003429665.1 of Sphaerochaeta halotolerans. Taxonomy (GTDB): domain Bacteria; phylum Spirochaetota; class Spirochaetia; order Sphaerochaetales; family Sphaerochaetaceae; genus Sphaerochaeta; species Sphaerochaeta halotolerans. Next base: position 171,933 of record NZ_QUWK01000007.1, read on the forward strand.
CTGCCTACGGCAGCGACAGCCCCGGCTATGATACTGAGGCAAGTGACCGAAGGCAGAAGTTCATGGAAAATGCATTCTCCTCTGAAGAGACGCTCCAGGAGCACCTGCTCAGCCAGCTGGGGTGTGAGCCACTGAATGAAGAGGAGTACGTCGTTGGAGAACTCTTGATCACCAACCTTGATACAAATGGTTTTTTTACCGAGGAACTTGATGACTTGGTCCCGGCGCATCTCCAGAAACATCTTCCCAAACTCTTGACCACCATCCGCCAATTCGACCCCATCGGGGTTGGTGCTAAGGATTGGAGGGAGTCTCTCATCCTCCAGGCAAAGGCAAAGGGAATGAGAGGGGAAGAGCTTGGCCGTTTCACTGACTTGGTCATGGATAATCTGGAACTGATGCGAGCGAATAAACAAACCCAAGTTGCAAAGAACCTTGGCTTGACTATTGAGGAATTGGAAGGCCTCTGGACTTTCCTAAAAACATTGACACCGTTTCCCGGTCAAGGTTTTTCCAGTGGTCCAGAGCAGTATGTCATCCCCGATGTTTCCATCAAGCAGGAAGGGGGAGAACTGGTACTCAGAATGAATGACTCATCCCTCCCCGACCTGAGGATCAATGCGGAATTTGAACAACTTGCCCAAGAGGTAGGTGCGACTGACGAGGCAAAGAAAGCCCAGCAATACATCAACCAGCAGATCAAGGGTGCGAATGAACTGATTTTCCAGATACAGGTACGGAACCAAACGCTGTATAAGGTTGCCCAGGTCCTGCTCAGGGAGCAGAAGGATTTCTTCCTCCTAGGCCCCCAGTACATGAAACCACTTACCCAGAAGTTGGTAGCCCAGGAGATTGGGGTGCATGAAACAACCGTCAGCAGAATCTCCACTGCCAAATGGATTGATACAGACTGGGGAATTATTCCTATCAAGAAGCTCTTCAGCAGTTCCGTCGGTGCAGATGGGGCAGAGCACTCCAAGCAAGCTGTCAAGGAGATCATTAGGCAGATTTTGGAAGCACATGAGGGGAAAAAGGCTCTTAGCGACCAGAAAATCTCTGACCTGCTCAAGGAACGGGGAATATCAGTAGCGCGAAGAACTGTTGCAAAATACCGTAACGAGCTCAATATTGATCCATCGTTTATCCGAGGGAATGACTGACACCCCCTCCAAGCGTAATAATGGGGCGCCGAAGCGCCCCATCTCGTATTCCCAATAGATTAACGCTGTTACTTATGATCTGTAATCTTTCCTTTCTCCTTTCTTGCTACGGCCTCAATTTTGTCGGTTATCAGCTCGATACCCTCATAGAGTTCGTAGCAGTCATACGTGACCATCTTGACGGTACCCCAAGAAAAGTGAAGTTTTGCATCCAAATGAAACCCCTGTCCTACTGGTTCGCGGGTAATGGCAATATCCAAATCATGGATATACCCTTCTGCAAACTGTAGTTTCTGGAGTTTTTTGTCCAAAAATTCACGCGTTTCGTCGCTCGGGTTGTAACGGATGCCTCTGACTGTCAAATTCATAAGCCCTCCTTTGACTATGGTCATATAGTAAGGATAAGGCTTGGGCACTCAATCGTCAATGGACATTTGGCTCTGAGAAATAGTCATCTGCAAGGAAATACGACGTATCCATCAGTATTACAAACGTTTATTTATATCTTATCATCGCTTCTACAAAGACAATTCCCACGTTTTCCCCCTTGCGAAATCCTATCAACAATTGTATAGTAAAATGGTCTATAGTGAGGAGTTGATAATGACTGATTTTACTGTCTTGGATTTGTTGGACCTTGATTTAAAGGAACACAATCATCTGCGTCTTAGCTGTATTGCTGGACGTTCGGGGCTCTCCAAGCGAATAACTACCAGCAAAATCAGTAGGCCAGGGCTCCCTCTCAGTGGTTTTTTCGAGGAGTTCAGCAATAACTCGATTCAAGTTTTCGGGAAGGGAGAACGAGCCTACCTAGAGAAGCTTGAGACAGAGCAAAATACCGATAGCATAGACAAACTCTTCAGCTATGATATTCCTTGTTGTGTTTTCTGTGATAACAGTAATCCCAGTCCCCGTCTCATAGAACTCGCTGAGGAGACCGGAACTGCAATCCTTAAGACAGATCTCCTTTCCAGTGATTTTTCCCGACGACTGTACCAGACCCTCGATGAGGTATTTGCCCCGACCCAAACCATTCATGGAGTTCTTGTAGAAGTGTATGGGATTGGGGTCCTGATTACCGGAGAGAGTGGAGTTGGGAAAAGCGAAACTGCTCTGGAGTTGATTGAACGGGGACACCGTTTGATCAGTGACGATACTGTCAAACTGAGAAACATCAGTGACAACTACCTCATCGGTATGGGAGAGAACCCGTTGCTCGCCCACCACATGGAGCTGAGGGGACTGGGTATCATCAACCTGGCAAACCTCTACGGGGTTGGAGCTATCAGGGACCGAAAGCAGGTTCAGCTTGCTGTACACCTTGAACCGTGGGATGCACAAAAAAACTATGACCGGGTTGGCGAGGCAATATTGGAGGATATCTATTTGGGCATCGCCATTCCCAAGGTTATCATCCCGGTGAAACCAGGACGAAATATTCCAGTCATCATCGAGACTGCGGCCAGAAACGAGCGTCTGAAGAAACTCGGGTACTATTCGGCCAAGGAGTTTGACCAGAGTGTGCTCAAGTGGATGGAGAGTGAGTCGGCACGAAAAATGTACTATGTCAACGAGGAGACGCTGTGATGGTAACCAGGGAATTGAAGGTCTATAACCGAGCCGGCATTCATGCACGGCCAGCTGCATCGATTGTGAAGCTGGCCAATCAATACAAAAGTGATTTGTATCTGGAAAAAGATACAATGAAGATAAATGGGAAATCCATCATGGGAATCATCACCTTGGGAGCAACCCACCAAAGCTCCATCATTATGACGTGTGATGGACCGGATGAACAACAAATGGCAGATGCAATTGAGCATCTGTTTGAAAACAGGTTTGAGGAGTAGCAGATGCGCGAACTAACCGACCGACAAAAGGCAATAGCAACTTTCATCAGTTCGTACATCAAGGAGAACAACTATGCACCTTCCGTACGGGATATCGCTGACCACTTCCAGTTCTCAGTAAAAGCCGCCCATGACCATCTGAAAGCGCTTGAGGCAAAACAGGTAATTAAGACCACCGGAGGTATCTCCCGTTCCATTGAAGTGATTGGTGAAGAGTTCTTCCCGCGAGAAGAACTTATCCAAATCCCAGTACTTGGTTCTATTGCAGCAGGGGCCCCCTTGATGAGCGAGGAGAACACCGATTTCATGCTCAATATTCCTGCAACCATGTTGAGAACGACCAAAAACACCTACTTTGCTCTGAAAATTAGGGGAGAAAGCATGATTGAGGATGGAATCTACGACGGAGACATCGCCATTATCCGCAAGTGCGATGTAGCCGAACGTGGTGACATTGTGGCTGCATCCATTGGGGATGACCAACCGGGAATTACCCTCAAGGGCTATTATCCTGGCAAGGGAAGTGTTGAACTTCGCCCTGCTAATGCATCCATGGGCCCGATTATCACCCGTTCTTGCAAGATTCATGGCAAATTGCACCTTCTGATTCGGAACTATCAATGAGCGAGAGAGCATATCTTCTCCTTGGCCCAGAGACAGGGGCAAAAGAACAGGAACTAAGAGAGATTCGTGACCAACTGAGGAAAACCTATGGGGGGGAGGTTGAACTGAGCAGATTCTACCCCTTTGAAACCGAAAACGGGGAAATACTCACGGTATTGAACAACAACAGTCTGTTCAGTGATCATCGGATGGTCATCATAAGCCAAGCTGAGCAACTTGGTGCCTCCATGGTTGAGACTATTGCAAACTACCTTGCCCATCCGGTGGAAACCGCAACACTCATCATCATATCCAGCGAGTTCTATCTTTCACAGAAGATCATGAAGGCGATTCCCCAAAAAAACATCAAGACTTTCTATGACCTGCTGGAGAACCAGAAGTCTGAGTGGATCAGAACCTTTTTCAGAAAATTGGGAATATCCATCACCGCTGAGGGAATTGAACTCCTAATCGACTTGACCGAAGACAACACCCAGGAACTACGGTTAATCTGCAACCAGCTTGCCTTGTTCTGGCAGATTGACCAAAGAAAACGTCCCATTGAAGAAGAGGATGTCGAGACCTATATCTATCATAGCAGGCAGGAGGATGCATTCACCCTCTTCCCCTTGATTGCACGGGGAGACTTGAAACAGAGTCTGCAGTCACTGCACAGTATTCTTGGTAGTGGTGACAGCCAATGTTCCATTTTGTTGGTGAATGGATTGCTTTGGCAGTTCAGGAGGCTCTACTCCATCCTAGAGGCCCTCAGCAAGGGCAACAGTGAGAATGAGGCATATCTGCAAGCCCAGGTACAAGGGAAAAACAGCCCAATCAAGAAACCAAAGGACAAAACCACCTACCGTAGTGCAATTCAACGCTTTGACATTGATGCTGTCAGAAGGATTATTATTGCATTGGGAGAAGCTGACCTTGAAGTCAAGGAGTCTGGCAGTGAACTTACCAGCTTGGTGCTCGAACGTTTGCTCTACCGCATCATCAAGTGTGGGGGACGGCCGCTCCACAAAGCCAGCTTTGCATCGTTGACTTAAAGTGAAAGCTGGCTCAGGATCCGCTTGGCAACAGCAAGAGATATTCCTGCTTCCTTGCTCAAATCCTCAGCTGACTTAGCTAGGATGGATTCAAGGCTTCCGTACTGTTTCATCAGACGCTCACTCCGTTTCTTGCCGATCCCCTGCACTGATTCCAGTACACGGAAGGAAGCCTCACGACTCCTTGCCGCTTGGTTTGCACTGGTTGCGAACCGGTGACACTCATCCCGTACAGCAATAATCAGACGTAACGCCTCGTTGTCTTCAGGTAGCTGGAGATCCTCTCTCTCATCATCGAACACAATGGTCTCAAACTGCTCGGCAAGGCCAATAATCGGAATGTCCACCATCCCCAGTGCATCAAGGATCTCTCGAGCAGCATTGACCTGCCCTTGCCCACCGTCGATGATCAGGAGCCCTGGCCGTTCCAGATTCTCATTGAGAATTTTTGTATAGCGTCTGGCTACTGCTTCCCGTATGGATTCATAGTCATCAATCCTACCTTCAAGACTCTTGATGTTGTACCTGCGGTAGTTTGGTTTGTCTGGATTACCGTTGCGAAAGGAGATAAGGGATGCAACGGTGTATTTACCACTCAATTGGGCAACATCGAACCCTTCGATAAGGGTTGGAGGGGAGGCAAGATCCAAGATATCCGCAAGCTCCTCCAAGGCCCTGGTGTTGTCCTTGCTCTTCAGTCGCTTTTCCACATCCCGGCTGGCATTTTCCCTTGCCATACGGAGAATTCTGTAGTGTTTTCCATCGATGGGGAGATTCACTTCCAGTCTCCCCCCCAGCTGTTCAGTAAAGTAACGCCTGATCAATTGCACATCAATTTCGTGGGAGACATAGAGGAACTGGGGAAGCTTCTGACCATCTGCATAGTACTGTATCAGGAAGTCCAACAAGATTTCAGTTTCCTCTCCAAGCGTCTCTGCACGATATAATGCTCGGCCGATCAACTGGCCATCACGCATTTGCATCAAGCTGATGGTGCACAACGGCCCACGCATCTCGATGGCGGCATAGTCACGACTCTCACTGGCAAAGTCCTGTACCTGCTGCCCTACCTGTGTGGTCTTGATGGCTGTTATCTGGTCACGCTTGGTTGCTGCTTCCTCAAAATTCAGTGCCTTGGAAGCTTGAACCATCTCATCCTGCAACCTCGCAAGCAGTGCATCGGTTTTTCCTTCCAGAAGATTCCTCACCGCAGTGATGGATTTCCCATACTCCTGTTCACTGACCAGGCCAGCACAGGGTCCCAAGCAGAGTCCAATATGGTAGTACAAACAGGGTTTTTCCCGCTTTCTGAGTGGGGTGGAACACCTTCTCAAGGGAAAGAGTTTTGCGATCAGATCAAGATAGAGATCAAGTTTTCCTGCATCAGGATAGGGACCATAGTAAGAGGAACCATCATCGATGAGCCGACGGGTCTTGAAGACCTTTGGGAACTTTTCATTGGTGATTCTGATCATTGGATAGCTTTTGCCATCCTTGAGAGAGATGTTGTAGTGAGGTGAGTACTTCTTGATGAGATTGTTCTCAAGTACCAATGCCTCATATTCGTTTCCGGTTATAATATATTCGATGGAAGCAATCTTTCTCACAAGCGCAGCAGTCTTTGCACTCCTGTTTGCAAGGAAGTAGCTAGTTACCCGTTTTCGTAGATCCTTCGCCTTTCCGACATAGATGATGAGTCCCTTCTCATCACGCATCAAATAGACGCCACTGGCATGGGGCAATTCCCGTGCCTGCATCTGGGGACTTACGTTTTCCGCGGCAACACTCCCGAGGCTCTCTACCTCACTGGCAGAAGTATAGTGTGCTGCTTCATCTCGCTTTTTCTTCATACTGCTTTGAAGCATATCCAGACAGTCTTGTTTTGGCAATGCTCAATCACTACAATACCAGCTATGGATCATCCCCTTTTTGCAACCCTACCACCTGAGGAACAACGCTACCTCACCCATCTTGATGAGCGTTACCACTTCAGCTTCCAACAGCAACGACAGCTCATCGAAAGCGCCTGTGACCTTGCTATGTGGCAACTGGGTCCTTTGCAGGACTGGATTGATGAAGAGAACGTAGCAACATTGCAGGGGAAGGCCAGGACAAAAACCTTGATTGCAAACCACCTCCTCCTCATGCAACAGGAACGGGGGAACCCAACCAACTACCAGGATTTTGTTCCTGATACCCGTCTCCCTGACAAGTACAAGAGTCTTTTTGTCTCCTCTGACACCCTGATGGGCAGGTGCCCCTGTCCGGTAGAGGGGGAAAAGACCCGTTGCTGTAATCTCAAGACCCTCGACGTGGTACAACAGTGTGCGTTCGGCTGTTCTTACTGCTCGATTCAATCGTTTTACAACAAACATGAGGTCAAGGTAGTGGAGAATCTTTCAAACCGATTGCAGGAGCTTGTACTGGATGAGGATACTTGGCATATCGGCACCGGGCAGAGCAGCGATTCCCTCCTATGGGGGAATAACTACGGGACTCTCGACGCACTAGCCATCCTTGCGAGTCGCTATCCCAATCTCATCATAGAGCTCAAGACGAAGAGCAAAAGAAGTGACTATCTCAGCCTCAATCTGCCTCTCAATATTGTTTCCACCTGGTCTCTCAATGCTCCTACGATTATCGAGAAAGAGGAACATCTGGCCGCTACACTCCGCGGGCGGCTCGATGCAGCGAGAAGAGCGAGGGACAAGGGGAGAATCATAGGATTCCACCTTCATCCCATGGTGTACTTCAAGGGGTGGCAGGAGGAGTATGGCGCGCTTATTGAGGCTGTAACAAGCATGTTCCTCCCCGATGAGTTGATGATGTTCTCCCTTGGAACCCTTACATTCACGAAGGCAGTACTGAGACAGCTACGCACTGACCACTATCCAACTCGGGTATTGGATATGGAGCTCACTCCAGCGGCAGGGAAATACTCCTACCCACTTGAGACCAAACGAAGAATGTTCTCATTTGCCTATGAGCAGTTTCCTTCCAGTTGGAAGCAAGGCTCTCCCTTCTTTTACCTCTGCATGGAGGACCCTTCGCTCTGGGAGCCAACCTTTGGCTATTCCTATTTAAACGACAAGGCGTTTGAAGCAGCAATGAAAACCTCGTATCAAACATGTCTAGAGAAACACAAGTCATGATTCAGTATTTCTCTTGAGCACAAAAGAGAACAGTAGTACACTCAACATACTAACACCTTCAATACTAGAGGTTCTTTTATGAGTAAGCGCAATGATGCGGTACGAGTGTATGACATAGCACCCTACAAACAAATATTCCCCTATATCATGCAAAAGAGGTCTGAGTCATTGGTGTACCAGAACATGGTACTTGACCTTACCAACACGATACATTTCATCAAACACCATAAGAGTCCTGACGGGCGTTCCTACCGGGTGTTTGAGGTGTTCCTTGCAGCAATTATTAGAACGATTGCTCTCAGACCGGAACTGAATCGATTTGTAGCAAACTACCGATTCTGGCAACGGAAGGATATCTCTTTGAACTTTGTTGTCAAGGAGGCTTACAGCGATGATGCCCCTGAGCACAGCATGCCGCTGTATTTCTCCCCTAATATGACGCTTGATGAAATAGCGAGCATTGTGAACCAAGCCATCATTGATCAGAGGCAAACTGAAGCAACAAATTTCACTGACAAGGCCATTCAGTATTTTCTTCACTTTCCCCAACCGATTATACGCTTGGTATTAGGAACAGCAAGGCTTCTCGACCGATATGGAAAAGCTCCCAAGGCGCTCCGCGATGCCGATGGATTACACACATCCCTGTTTGTCAGCAATTTGGGGAGTATCGGTCTGGGTGGGGGAAGCCCACACCATCATCTGTATGAGTGGGGAACAACAAGTGTATTCGTTACCATGGGGTTACTCAGAAGAACCCGCCATACAGAGGGAACAAGAACGATGTATAAAGATACCATGGAAGTAGGTTTCACCGTCGATGAACGAATCACCGACGGGTACTACTTCACACAGTCAATTAAATTGTTCCAATCCTTGTTGCAGGATCCAAGACCGTTGCTTTATCGACCTGACGAGCTTCCATCGCTCCCCTTGAGCAAGCGGGCTTACAAGAAAAAGTTGAAGCAATCCTAGTCAAGCTTCTTTTCAAACAGGTCCAAAGCTCTTCCAGTGAGCGGGTTCGCTTCACCCTTGAGCATGGATTTGATTGCTTTCATTTCACTTTTACTGAACTGTTTTCCCCCAAGCTTGTGCTCCTCGAATGCTTCAGTGGCAATCGGGCAGACCTTTTTCACCAGTTCAAGGATGGTCTGGGCATAGATGCGGATTTCATACTGTGCATGGGCATCAAGACGGAGCTGCAGGAAGTGGAACAGATTATGGAGATCCATCTGCCAATACCATTCGGTATAGAGGCTCAGGGGAAGATCAATGCGACTGAGTTCCCTTGCGATTCCCATATCCAGAAGCTTCTGGTAGGTATCATAACTCCGCTTTTGGTCTTCACTAAGAAGAGAAAGTACCTGCTTTGCCATCTCTTCATCGACTGGCTCAGCAGTTCTCCCTTGCTTGTTGTCATCGCTCTGGAAGTTAATGTGGGAGGGATCAGGTTTGTAGCATTCATCACTCATGACACTATAGCGCCCACTGATCTCATTCACCCTGCCGGTACGGTGACGAATCCACTGCCTGGCAACAAAAATTGGCATCTTTACATGAAAGGTGAAGTTCACCTGTTCAAAGGGAGATGTGTGGTCATTCCTCAGCAGGTAGTTGATCAAGCCCTTGTCCTGTCGGTAGGTCTTGGTCCCACTCCCGTAAGAAACCCGTGCGCTCTGTACAATACGATCATCACTTCCCAAGTAATCGACCAAGCGGACAAAACCATGGTCTAGTACGGGAAATTCCTTATCCAAAATCTCTTCAGCAGCGCTGACGATGCAATGTGCCATAATGATAATACTCCTTTCGGTTTCTGGAATACTGCCATGGTACAGGAATATCCCACGCTGGGCAACTTCTAGAGCAGGCCCATCCTACCAAGCAAAATAGCTACTCCTGCACTACAGGCTGTTTCCGTTCTCAAGATTCTTTTTCCCAGTGATGCGAACTGAAACGCATGTTCCCTAAAGAGCGTTCGCTCCCGATCACTGAACCCTCGCTCTCCTCCAATCGCCAATACGGCCGGTTGGTTTTCTTCTAGCTGCAGCATTGAGAGCGGTATGCCATCCCATACATTATCAAGGACAATCCGCTTCGCATCGGGAGGAAGCAGGCCAATAGCTTCCTTGAGGGATGAGGCAAACTGCACAGAACTAACCCCACTCTGCCCACTTTGCATTGCTCCATCGAGGAGGATGCTTTTGTATTCTCCACTGGTGTAGAGATTGGCTTGTGCATAGGATTTCTCAGCAGTATCGGTTGTACAGAGAATGAGAGAACCAACACCGAGGCTTACCGCTTCCCTGAGAATCCTCCTCATGCTGATTGGTCTGACTTGTGCAACGATGAGGGTTACTGGGTAGAGTTTGGATGCCTGCTCATCTTCCACTTCATAGGTGAAGGAAATGCCTTTCTCATCCATCTTGGTTATGGTAGCCAACCCCTTGCTTTTGTTGACAACACCCGCTTGGAAGGTATCACCAACTCCAAGGTGCAGGATTTTCTTGATATGGCGAGCCCTATGGTCTTTCATAGGGAGCTCATTCATTGGTTCCAGTGAGGAAAAGAGGATGATGTTCATACCGGGCACTATAGCATAAGGGACCGGAAAAACGGTAGACTGGCGCCATGAAGAATGCAATCTACTTGGCAAAATCGCACGACTGTGCAGCTAACCTGGCAGGAGAGGCATACCTAATGAGTCTGCCCCATGAGCATGTGTTGTATCTCTGGGTGAATGATCCCTGCATCGTGATTGGGCGGTACCAAAACCCCTTCAACGAATGCAACCTACAACGCATGGATGATGAGGGTGTTCAACTCGTACGAAGGCAGAGCGGAGGAGGTGCGGTCTACCATGACCAGGGCAACCTTTGTTTCACCTTGATCGGGGACAAGGAGCAGAGCAGTAAAGAGGAAAACTTTGCTCTGATTATCAAGGCACTGGCTACCCTCTCTCTTGATTGTGAGCTTTCTGGTCGCAATGACATTCTTCTGAATGGGAAAAAGATCTCCGGTAATGCATTCCAGACAACTGCTACCAAATTTTGTCACCATGGAACGTTGCTTATCAGCAGTGATTTGTCGGTAATGGGGAATTACCTCACCCCGAGCTCCACCAAGCTTGCTTCCAAGGCGGTGAAATCCGTAGCTTCCCGAGTAGGAAACCTGAAGGAAGGCAATCAGGAAATTACCAATGAAATGGTGCAGGATGCGTTGATCGAGGCATTCAAGGAAATGTACGGGGAGGCAGAGGTCCAAGAAATCGACTTCACCACCTTCCCTGCTGCACAACAGAATTATCACCGATTCGGTGACCGCTCACAAATTCTCAAGGAGACTCCACAGTTCACCCATTCGTTTACCCATCGATTCCCATGGGGCGAGGCAGACTTCAGGATCCTTGTGGAACAAGGTGTAATCCGAGACATCCTCATGTTCACTGACAGTCTCGACACTTCAATTGTCTCCCGTATCAAGGCAATCCTGATCGGGGTGCCGTATGAGCGGCATGCGATAGAGGCGGTACTGAACAAAAGTGAGCAGGGCGATTGCACTGACCTGCTCACCTACTTGCTAGATTCCTTCTCGTCCTGATAGTTCAATCAGGGATTTGAGTCTCTCAATTCTCCACTCTACCGGATGGAGGTTTTCTGCTCTCCAGCTCCAATTGCTCACCCCACAGGTGCTGGGAATATTCATTCTTCCCTCCGCTCCAAGTTCAAGCCAATCCTGCATGGGAAGAATGGCATCCTTCGCGTGTGAGAGCAACATATGCCTAATCAACTGCCATACAACCTGGTCATCGGGGCACTCCAGGTAGCGCCTCACGGCATCCCCAGTCTGTTCATCCAGGGACTCATACCATCCTCTGGAGGTGTTATTGTCATGGGTGCCGGTATAGATGACACTGTTGTGTTCACAGTTGTGGGGCAGGTAGGTATTGTTGGCATCAAGCTTCCCCTGCTCTACAGAGAAGGCAAACTGAAGGATTTTCATGCCAGGGAAGCCGTTGGAGATCCTGAGTTCATCCACATCCTCGGTAATCACTCCCAGGTCCTCAGCAATAATGGGAAGCTCCTCCCCTAGGTGCGCTTTCAATGCGGAGAAGAACTCTTTGCCTGGGGATGGCATCCAGGTACCATGTATGGCAGTCTTTTCCCCTTTGGGGACCTCCCAATATGCAGCGAATCCACGGAAGTGGTCGATTCTGATTATGTCACACATCTCCAAGGTCTTTTCTATGCGCTTGATCCACCAGGAAAACTGCTGCTTCTTATGGGCTTCCCAATCATAGACAGGGTTTCCCCAAAGTTGTCCCTCATCAGAGAAGGCATCTGGAGGCACTCCGCTGGAAGCGGTCTGTCTGCCATCTTCATCCATTTTAAACAAATCCCTATGTGACCAGGCATCCACGCTGTCTGGAGCAACAAAGATGGGAATGTCTCCAATGATTTGGATTCCCTTCTTGTTGGCATATTGTTTGACATTTGCCCACTGCGTGTAGAAGAAATACTGTTGTACCTGTATGTTCTCAATCGCTTTTGCGTGCTCCTTCTTGAGCTGGTGCAACGTAGTATCTTCCCGTAGCCTTACTTTCTTGGGCCAGATTTCAAACCAGCGAGAGTCATGGTAGGTTCTACAGAGTACTTGGTAGAGGGCATAGTCCTCCAACCACCACTGGTTTTCCTTTACAAATTGCTGGTACGTTTCCCTCTCTTTCTTTGCTGCCTCAGCAATAAAGGTCGCTGCTGCCTGCTCCAAAAGCGGTTCCTTGTAGTTGCGCACACTACCGTACTCTACCCGGCCGGAGGGAAAATCTGGATGAAAGAGTACATCTTCCACATCCAGATACCCTTCATAGGCGAGTGTCCTGAGATCAATCAAGAGCTCATTTCCTGCAAACGTTGATCGTGCCGCATAGGGGCTGTCCCCGTAGCCGGTAGGACCGAGGGGGAGGATTTGCCAAAGGCTCGCTTTCGCTTGGGAAAGAAGGTCGATGAATGAAAAAGCCTCATCACCCAGTGACCCGATTCCGTGAGGAGAGGGAAATGAAGTCGGGTGCATCAATACACCACAGCGTCGTATTTTAGGTTTCATGATTCAAACTATATAGTATTCCTTTGCTGTTGGCTATCATTCAGCAAGGAAGAGTTTGTTTTTGGGCGTTCTTGTTCTAACATGGAAAATAGGATATACTTGTACTATGAATTCAGCCCAGGAACCAAAACAATTTGCCATCGGAGAACATGTAGTATACCCTCTCCAAGGCGTAGGCGTCATCAAGCGTATAGAAGAACGAATGTTCAGAGGCGTCGCTACGATGTATTACGTGATCTACCTTGATATCTCTGATATGACGGTAATGATTCCTGTGGACAAGTCCGAGGAGATGGGCATTAGACCAATCGTTGCGGAGAAGGAAGCGAAGCAGGCGATTGAGTCTATTTCCAGTAAGTATGACCCAATGCCGGTAGACTGGAAGGTCCGGTACCAGATGAATGTGGACCTGCTCAGGCAGGGTTCCATTACATCCATTGCGAAGGTGGTACAAGCACTCTATCATCGCAGCAAGATCAAGGAACTGCCGGTACAAGAGCGGAAGCTCTATGACAATGCACTTCGGTTATTGATCGACGAGATCTCGTTTGCCTTGAAGAAAGACAAGAAAGAGATCGAATTGCTTGTATTCTCCAAACTGGAGAAATAGGTTTATGAATTTTCCTCAACACGCAGTAATTGTGACCGCTGCCGGCAGCAGCGATCGTTTCAATGTGAACAAGCAACTTGGTGTCAAGAAGGAATATCTTTCCATCGATGGCCATACAGTGCTTTACCGTTCTGTTGCTCCGTTCCTTGAAGTTCCTGGGTGCCAGGTTATCATGGTTACTCATCCCGAAGGTATGGCTGACCAGTGTGCGGTTGCATTGGAGGATCTTCTACAGCAGAATATGGTCCCCATTATTCTTGTACCCGGGGGGGACAACCGACAAAAATCAGTCTACAACGCATTGCAGATGCTTGCATCAATGACTTTGGCGGTAGACTTCGTTGCAATCCATGACGGAGCCCGTTGTTTCCTTACCCCTGATTTGGTGATCAAGACACTTGCAACGGCTACGGTCTTCCGTGGTGCAGTCCCCGCCCTGCCTGCTACCGATGCCCTGAAAATCATTGATGACAATGGACTTATTACCCACCACATAGACCGTACCCATGCTGTAGGAGTTCAGACTCCACAGATTTTCAAATACCCAGAGATATGGGAAGCCCATCAGGCAGCAAAAGACAGTACCACTTCCTATGTGGATGATACACAGATCTTCACTGATTATGGACAGACAGTGGGTATTTGTGAAGGAACCCGGGAGAACAGGAAGATCACATATATCGAGGATATTCCTGATGCAGAACAGCAGATAGAGGAATACCTCCAGAACCTTGAGGAAGGCAAACGCAGCGCACTAGCTGCAAAAGCACTCCACCAAGCCATGGATGAGGTACAGAGGGAGCAACAAACGCAATGAGGATTGGCACAGGTTGGGATGTACATCGTCTCGCAGAAGGAAGGAAATTTATCCTTGGTGGCATAATCATTCCCAGTGAACGGGGTGAGGTTGCTCACAGCGATGGGGACGTTCTCACCCATGCAATCATTGATGCAATCCTTGGAGCGTTGGCGAAAGGGGACATTGGGTCTCACTTCCCCGATACTGACCCAGCTTTCAAGGATGCTGACAGCCTGCAGTTGTTGTCACGAGTACTGGAAGAAGACCTCCCTCCCTACTCCATCGAGAACATCGATACCACGGTCATTGTCCAACGTCCCAAGCTCCGTGAGCATATTGATGCAATCAGGGAGAACTTGGCGAATAAGATGCACCTCGAAATCAGTCAGGTTTCAGTCAAGGCGAAGACCGCCGAGGGAATTCTTGGTGAGCTTGGTACAGCCGAAGCGGTCATGGCCCAAGCTGTTGTCTTGATTTCCCAGAATCCTTGTTGACACAATCCAAACAAATATTCTATAGTTGCCCTGCGCCCAGATGGCGGAATTGGTAGACGCACTAGGTTCAGGTCCTAGCGGTCGTTAAGACTGTGCAAGTTCAAATCTTGTTCTGGGCAGAAAGGCAAACCTTTTACTATAAAGGGTTTGCTTTTTCTTTTGTTACAAGATGGCTGCCTTACACCTGCATATGGTTCCCAAAAACGGTCAGTGATGCGCTGAAAAACGGCCACTGAGCGGAGCAAACACGGCCAGCTGAAAA
>NZ_QUWK01000008.1 GCF_003429665.1 Sphaerochaeta halotolerans
AGAAACATGCCACCAATGCGCACAAGACTGACACCTGGCGGTTTTAGGAGGAGGAAAAAATCATTTACGGGTTACAGTCTATCCTTTGGTGTATATTGCTATTGCTGTGCATTAGCTGTTTCGTTACAGTACCTGCATCCACAAATCCTCTTGTTTCAATGTTTTTCATAGGTGTAACCATACAGGGATCTGTTTCCAATAGTTGACCGGAGTCTCAAGCTATATTACTATCCGGTCTATGAATCATGCAGAAATAGAAGTTTATACAGATGGCGGGTGCTTGGGAAATCCAGGACCCGGTGGGTGGGCCTTCGTGCTCAGGGCAGATAACGGGAAATTCGAGAAGGAAGCAAGTGGGTTTGAAGCTGCCACCACAAACAACCGCATGGAACTCCGTGCCGTTATTGAGGCACTGGAGGTGTGCAAGCAGTATAAGCCAAAGCATATTGTCATCAATACTGACAGCCAATATGTAAAAAATGGAATTACCAGCTGGATCAAGAAATGGAAAATAAACGGGTGGCGAACAGCAAGCAAGAGCCCGGTTAAGAACAAGGAGTATTGGGTAGCACTGGATGCGCTCAACGAACAATTGCCGATTCAGTGGAACTGGGTGAAAGGGCATGCTGGTGTTGCAGACAACGAACGGTGTGACCAGCTGGTACGGCAGGCAATGGAAAACGGGGCATGAAAAGAAAAGAAGCATCAATATGGCAACTCTACCTCACCTTCTTGAAGATTGGTGGGCTTACCTTTGGAGGTGGGTATGCCATGCTTCCCATGTTGCAGCGGGAGGTCATCGACATCCACCACTGGGTTACAGAGGAAGAAGTGTTGGATATCTATGCCATTGGCCAATGCAGTCCAGGTATCATTGCGGTGAATACAGCCACTATGATCGGTTACCGTAAGCGTGGTATTTCCGGAGCAATTGCTGCAACGTTGGGTGAAGTAACTCCATCTTTGGTCTTGATTACGATGCTTGCAACTATTTTGCTACAAATCCAAGACAATATATGGGTGCAACGTGCATTTGGAGGTATCCGAGTAGCAGTGTGTGCGCTCATCACACAATCAGTGTTCACACTTTCCAAGAAGAGTCTTATTGATGTACCAACCGTTCTGCTTTACGTTGCAACGGTTGCTGCAACACTTGCTTTTTCATTATCCCCGCTTATGGTGATTCCTGCTGCAATCCTGTATGGACTGGTCGTACAGCGGCTCAAGCGGAGAAAACCATGATCTATTTGGAACTCTACTGGGAGTTTTTCAAGATAGGGCTTTTTGCAATTGGAGGAGGGCTTGCCACCCTGCCATTTCTGTATACGCTTGCCGAGACCCATGGTCATTGGATTACTTCCAGTGACATCGCTGACATGATTGCCATCAGTGAATCAACACCCGGCCCGATTGGTATCAATATGGCGACGTTTGCCGGGTATCAAGCAGCTGGCCCTTTGGGAGGCTTGGTTGCCACATTGGGAGAGATAACCCCTTCGCTGATCATCATCATCTTCATTGCACGCTTTCTTGGTCAGTTCGACAAAAATCCGTATGTGAAGGATGGGCTCTATGGTCTGAGAGCTGCTGTTGTAGGTCTTATCACCTATGCCGGCTTGAAACTATTTGGAACAACATTGCTCGTGAATGGGAGTATACGAATCAAAGAGACGATTCTGTATCTTGTACTGGTGTTTCTTGTGCTCCGTTTGAAGAAGATCCATCCTCTGTACTGGATTCTTCTGGGAGCAATACTGGGGATTGTACTGCATCTTCCTTCGTAAGATACCGTACCATATGAGCATACCAACTCGATTCTCCCTCTAAGGAAGCGAGTAAGGCGAATGCATCTTTCTCCCTCTGGTGTTCACATACCAAGATGCGTGCAAGTTCAATTGCCTCTTCCTCGAATCCCCAACTTGCAGCCTGTTTGGCTACCTCCAGCTGCTCCGCATAGAGCTCTGGGTTCATGCTGAAAATCTGTCGGTACACCTGCAAGGCCTGCTCATACTGTTTTTGTTGAGCCAAGGCTTTTGCTTGGAGAAAAAGGAATGAGAGATGGGTAGGAAAGTTCTGGAACGAAGCATTGCTTTTATCGAGTACCTGCTCATAATCACCTAAATGAAAGAGAGCCAGCTGCTCATTGTATTGGTAGGATGCTTGACTGGGATCGAGAAATGCTGCTTCCCTGTACAACTGCCCAGAAGCAGCATACTCCTGATTCTGGAAAAGCTGACTTGCCTTTTCTGCTGCCTGCACTGCACGCTTTTCACTGCCCATAGAGGTACAGGAGAAGAGAAAGAACATGGAAAGCAGTAGAAAAACAGTCAGAAGTCTTTGCATCAGCGCTCCAATACCGTTTGTTCGATTTCCCGTACCTGATCACGATAGAGATTGGTAATGGCAGAACCGTAATCAGCAATAAGCTGAATTATGTTCCTTGGGGTGTCACTGTTATCCATACCATTGAGTCGATCCCCAGCATCACCAAGGCCGGGCAGGATGTAGGCAGCATCGTTGAGCACTGGATCCATCCAGAGGGTATACACTTCAGCCCCTTCGATGGCACGGACAATTCTCAATGAACCCTTGAGCGCACTGATGACATTGATGAACTTAACGGACTTGGGTTTTACCCCATTGTCCTCCAGATATTTCACAATGGTGACCAGACTTCCTCCGGTTGCATTCATTGGATCAGCAAAAATCAAATCCTTTCCATCAAGTGATTCCAGATCAAAATAGGATTTGTCCAAATCCAGGATGTAATCCATATTCGCTTCTTTCTTTGCATCATCTCGCTTGATTTTGAACAAGGCAAAAGGAGTGACAAATTTGTCAGTGGAGTATTCCTGGATTTCCTTGCTGAGAATCATACTGGGAAGGAGCGCACCACGAAGCATGACGCACATGACACTATTCTCAATCAATGAGTCGACATCTGGAATTCTATGTACTGCATAGTTTCTTACCGGACTAGTCACAGGAGTCTTGGTGATGATCGAGCGCTTGGTTGGTAGTGCGGCATCAGCGAACACATGGGAAAAGAGCATCTCATATGCACGTTGGATATAGTAGAGAAATTCCTCATGACCAGTACTAGGAGAGCGAAGTTTGGAAATCAATCGGCTTGCCTGACCATGTTGCTCCTGAGGAGTCTCAAAGGAGTAGACATGAATGGAGGGTTCCTCGGCACATACATCCTTGAGGTATCGGCCAATCTCCTTAGCACTATCCACCAAACCTTTTCGAGCTTCTTCTAGTTGCATCACATCGCTGGCAGTCTCGAGAACAGTACAATGGTAGAGCGACTGCTTGTACAACTCATCAACATGGGCGAGTTTATCCCTGTCCGAATCCTTGAGGTACCCGTCAAGGTCGGTTGCGTGTAATACGATTTTATTCATCTAAACATTTCTCCTCAGTATTGGCTTCCGATTCTATCCCAAGTTGCAGAGTCTGTCACCCCTTTACAGAGCCTGCAGTAACCCCTTTGATAAACTGACTGCTCATTGCCAGATAGAGTACAAGCACCGGAATTGCAGACAGGGTGAGGACTGCCAATACTTTAGACCAGTCAGTTTGATATTGTCCAAAAAGACGGGTAACACCAAGCAGTAGCGTCTTATGGCGTTCATCATTGATGAAAATCAAAGGGAACCATAGGTCATTCCAGAATGGTATAAGGTTATAGATTGCCGTTGTTGCAAGGGCGGGCCGTATGAGGGGAAGGATGATCATACTATAGATTTTTCCGCTGGACGCACCGTCGATGATGGCTGCTTCATAGAGATCTTCAGGGAGTTCCCTAATAAAAGTGGTAAGAATGAATACCCCGACAGGAAGTCCCATCGCTACATAGATTGGAGGAAGAGCATAGATGGTATTAAGCAACCCTAGTGCTCTCATAATTTCCAGCAACTTGATTGACGCTATCTTGATGGGAATCATCATTCCTGCAATGAAAAAGTAATAGATGATTGTTCCAATACGGCTCTTGTATCGAGCCAATGCATAGCCGGCAAGGCTTGCAAGCAGGGTTACCAACACCAGTGAGATGGAAACGACGAAAAAACTATTCTTGAAATACGTGAAAAAATCACCATCACGAAGTACCGTGGTGTAGTTGGAGAATTCCCATGTCTTGGGAATCCAAAATGGATTCTCATAAATTGTCAGTCTAGTCTTGAATGAGTTGATCACTAAAACCCAGATGGGGAACAACACCACGAATGTCCAGAGTAGCAACACAATATGGGAGAATATATGCCTATTTTCTTTTCTTAGAGATCCTCTCATGCTATGCACCTCTCTGTGTTTGTCTCAGGGTTGGTATAACCAGCACCATGAGCAGCAGGAAGGTAATTGTTGCGATGGCGGCTCCCAGCCCTGCATCCGGTATTCCAATAGGATGCTGCCCGGCAATACCATAACGGTAGAAGAGTGTTCCAATGAGGTCGGTGGAGTACTCTGGTGCCCCATTCACGTTTTCCATGGCAAAGACAATATCAAATGCATTGAAGTTGTTTACGAAGGTAAGCACGGCAACAATGCCGACGATTGGCTTGATCAGGGGAAGCTTAATGTACCAGAAGGTTTTTACACTTCCCGCACCTTCAAGACGTGCTGCTTCCAACAGTTCAACATTGATATTTCTCAGTGCTGCCACAAACATCATGGTTGGAATACCAAGCCATTGCCAGCAAGAGACCAGGGAGACAGCCCACAAGGCGGTGTTGGTATCACCAAGGTAGGGGTGTTTGAGAAACGGCAATCCAATAGAGACGAGAAAATCACCTGCCCACACCGGGTTAAGCATCAATTTCCATAGGTATCCTGTGATCAGAACTGCAAATGTAGTGGGAATAAAGATAATGGTCTGATATATTTGTCTTCCCTTCATGGTTTCCTGGGTAAGCAGTACAGCGAAGAAAATACCCAGACCATTTTGTACTATGAAATGGACAAAAAAGAACTTCCATGTATTGAAAAAAGCTCCCCAATACCGTGTAGAAATTTCTGGATCAGTAAACAGTCGTTTAAAATTATCCAGGCCTACAAAAACCCGGGTGACTTGATTGTTGCCACTGAAAAGACTCAAGCGTAACGAATCTATGAGCGGAAAAGCCATAAAAACGGTATACACAAGCAACGCTGGAGCCAGATAAAGCAACCAAGGAAAATGTCTGGAGTGTTTTATACGCATACACTACCTCAAAGACTTCCCGGGTATATGCATATGCCCGGGAAGTAAGATTGGACGACTTTTCAGTTACATCAATGCCTGTACGGAGTCTGCAGCCTGCTTTGCTGAAATATCTCCCTTCATCACCTTAATGACTGCTTGGTTCATCGGTGCATACAGGTTCATCAGTTTCGGCCATACAAAACGTGCATCGGTTTTCCTGCCGGCGTTCAGTGAGAGGAACTCATTTGCATGGGGATCCTCAAGCTTGATGGGGAATTTGATCATCGGGAAGTATCCACTAGGCAGGTTTTGACTTGCTGTGGTTGCTCCTTCTTCACTGCAGAGCCATGCAAGGAACGCCCTCGCTTCTTCAGGATGCTTGGTCGCTGTATTCATTGTGATGGCCATATCGGGGTGGAAACAGATTGCAGTGCTCTTTCCCTTGGGTGCAGGAATGGCAAACAAGCCCCAGTCAAAAGGGGCATCCTTGTACACACCGGCTGTCCAACTGCCGTCCACAAACATGACCGCCTTTTGGCTATTGAACAACACCTGGCTGTCGTTGTAGGTGACTGATTCAAATCCATCCGGGCAGTATTGTGCTACATCTGCCATAGCCTGGTAGGCTTCTACAAAGTTTCTGTCGTTGAGAGGCAATTCACCACTTTCATACTTAACACGCATATCAGCTCCGCCAATGTAATTGGGAAGTAGTCCAAAGAAAAAGGTCTCCAGGATATCCCATTCATCAGCCAAACCATTTGCTAGAGGTGTATATCCCTTTTTCTCCAGGGTATCGCAAAGCGAAAGAAATGCTTCCCAGTTTTCGGGAATCGACAAGCCTTCTTTCTTGAAAATATCCTTGTTGTAATACACTGCATGGCTTACTGCAGCAAAAGGAACAGCAAACATAGTACCATCACTCATCTGCCAAGGAGCCAGATTGCTTGCCGAAAAGTTTTCCATCAAGCCTGGAATATCAGTACAATCGGCAAAATAACCAGCGTTGTACAACTCCTGCCCGGCAGCGTAAGAACGTGCATACATCAAATCTGGTCCAGTACCACTATCGAGTTGCAGACGTAGGGTAGCATTATAGTCTGGAGGGTTGGTCGGTTGGAACTTGATTGTTACCTTAGGGGCAAGTTTTTTGTAGGCATTAAGCAAACGGTTCATCTGCTCGACATCGTCGGTTCTCCAAGAGCCCATGGTGAGCACAACCTCATCAGAAATCTCAGCCTTGTTGCCTTGGGCGGAAACAGGAAGCAATACACAAAGAAGCAACAGCATAGGTAGAAGAACGTGCAATCGTTTCATACAATACTCCTTCTTAGTGAAATTTTGTTATAGTATAGCATTAAATAAGCAAATGAGCGTACATTTTCTAGAGCTCCACTAGGGGAGGACAAAATATGGGCATTGTGGTAGGATGCGGATAATCTTCTGTTGTGAGGTGTAACATGAATTTAGTTTTTCTCGGCCCTCCGGGTGCCGGCAAGGGGACCATCGCGTCCGAAGCAAAAAATCTTTTTGGCATTCCCCATATCTCGACCGGCGACCTGTTTCGCAGTCATATCAAAGGGGAAACAGAACTTGGAAAGCAAGTAAAGACTATTCTGGCTGCCGGTGATTTGGTTCCTGACTCAGTTACCATTGAAATGGTAAAGCAACGATTCCTTGAATCTGATGCACAGAATGGATTCATCCTTGATGGCTTTCCACGCACCATCGCCCAAGCCGATGCACTTGCTGAGATGAAACCGCTTGATGCAGTGGTAAATTTCGTACTTGACCGTGATCTAATCGTCAAACGCCTGAGTGGCAGAAGAGTATGTAAATCCACCGGAAAGACATATCATATCCTCTATAACCCACCAAAAAGGGAGGGGATTGATGATGAAACCGGAGAACCTCTCATACAGCGTGATGACGACAAACCAGAAGCTATTCTGAATCGTCTGAGTGTCTATGAAAAACAGACCGAACCCCTGATCGCTTACTATCGTGAGAAAGGTCTGTTGGTAGACATCGATGCTTCCCCGGCTCCAGAGGTTGTCCTAGAAGCCTTGGTCAAGGTTGTCCAGAAGTAAGATCCTTCACTGAATCACGTTGTATCAACGTATGGGGTATTTGTATATGGACGCTTTGCAAGGTTTCCTTGTGTATCATTTTGAACAAGGCCTCAGCAGCAAGGCGTCCTTTTTCTTGTGCTGGTTGCTCAACCGTTGTCAGGTGGGGCATGATGCAGGAAGCTTCGTCGATATTGTCAAACCCAGCGATGGAGATGTCCTTGGGTACAGACAATCCGGCTTCATTCCAGCTGACGATACATCCGATAGCGACAATGTCATTCATCGAAACAACACATGTGGGAAGCTCATTGAAATTGAGGATTTCCTTGCCTTTCAGTTTCCCATCCGCTAAGGAAGGCTCACTGACCAGAACCGGTACATCCTGAAGGTCAACACCTACTTCAGAGAGGGCCTTTTTAAACCCCTCCATTCTTCGTTGGGGAAGACTCATTTTTGTCGCTTTTTCTGCAAAAATGTCCCCTCCAAGTGAAATGATGCAGAGGTTTCGGTGGCCGAAATCTAGAACCGTTTTCATTAACTCATAAGAAGCCATCTCATCGTTTATATTTACGCTTGGCATCTCCTCATTGGGAGTACCATCAATGGTAACATAGGGGAGCAAGCGCGTTTTCATGACCGAGACGATATCCATCCCGACCTGCATGCCCATGGTGATCAACCCATCAACTGCTGCATTACGCACAGCCTCGGTTACGCTTTCATTGAGTGGTGGAATGAGGGTGAGGGTATATCCGTATTTTTCACACACACTCCCGATACCTAACAACACTTGTTGTGCATACGGGTTCTGCAGTGAGTAGCGGATTTCCTGGGGAAGTAGGAAGCCTATCGAAAGATGTCGGCGGAGTGAGAAATTGCGAGCCATTGGGTCTGGAATGTATCCAAGCCGTTCTGCGGTCTCCAGAATCTGGGAACATGCTTTTTTGCTGATCCTTGAAGGATCATTGAAAGCGAAAGAGACTGCAGTCTTGGAATATCCACTTTCCCGTGCGATATCCTTGATTGTAGGTCGTTTCCTCTTCGTCGTTTGCTCTGCCATGGTGCAATCCTCAACTTCGGCCGATTTCCTACCGCAATGTTGTATCGAGCAGTAATAGTGCAGGTTGCACAGCCGAAAAACTTAGTATAGTATGATACTAAACCGGTTTTGTAACAGAGTCAATAAACCATATAAGGAAGTAGTATGCCGAGTACAACCTGGAAGCAATATATTGATAGTAATGTCTCATCCCTGTATGTCCAACCGCTTTATCCAAAGCAAGGTGAAATGGTTGATGTTTCTATTCAAGTGGATGCTGGAACTACAATTAAACAAGTCCGCCTGGTAAGTTTCCAACTAGGCCGAGAGATGCAGATTCCCCTAAAACGTGTGCAGGAAGGGCTTCGTGTTTTGTATCGGGGTAACTTTAAGATGGTGGATTCTTCCGCCCATTGGTATTTTTTTCTCATAACAGATGAAAGAGCCTATTCCTATAGCAAAGCAGGAGTGAAAGCCTCAGTTCCTCCTCTTTCAGAATGTTTCCATCTGGTCAGCAACCTGGTTCCTGTAGAGTGGGTGGGAAGTGCTCTCTGTTATCAGGTGTTCCCTGACCGTTTTAGAAAGGGAGATGAAGCGGTGGGTGCAACAGAAGGGCAATACAACTTTGATGGTGGAAAAGTCTCGGTACATGGGTTTGATGAAATTCCGCTTACATTCGAAGAGGGAAGATGTCTCGATTTCTTCAATGGCGATCTCAAGGGAATAGAGGACGCCATTGATCATTTCAAGCGCTTAGGTGTAACGGTGCTCTATCTCAACCCCATAGGGATGAGCAGGACAACCCATCGCTATGACTGCACCGATTTTTTCCATATAGATGAGAAACTTGGAGGAGATCGTGCCTTTGCTCATCTGTGTGAAGCGCTACACAGGGAAGGCATTCGCGTAATTGTCGATATCTCGATCAACCATACAGGGAGTGAACACCCTTGGTATACAAAGGCGCTTGCTGATCCTTCAAGCAAGGAAGCATCTTTCTATTACATTAATGATGATGGCTCCGTTGCTTTCTGGCAGGGAGTGGAAACGTTGCCTCAGCTGAACTACAACAGCCAGGAACTCCGTGATTTAATCTATCGCAGTCCTGATTCTGTCATGCGCTCCTTCCTTAGGCAGCCATTCCTTCAAGACGGCTGGAGGCTCGATGTTGCAAGCGAGGTTGGAAGAAGGGGAGAAGACCAGATGTGTGAAGAAATCTGGAAGGAAGTGCGAAAGGCAGTCAAGAGTGAGAACAGCCAAGCTTACTTGGTAGGAGAAGACTGGGTAGACTCCACTCCATTTCTCCAAGGGGATATGTGGGATGCAGCCATGAACTATTTCGGTAGCAGCCGCCCAATGAGAAGCTGGATGGGAGAAAAAGACCGATACATGGCTGATGATTGGGGCCATAATCCTGGAACCACACGTGCATTCACCGGAGTTGAATTTGCAGAGGCCTTGGAAAGTCACTTGCATTCAATGCCACAGCAGATGCTCAGCATGCAGATGAATCTGATCAACAGCCATGACACGCCTCGTCTCTATGAACATCAGGAGATTTTTGATTTCTCACTCTATGCAGGAATTGTGAAGTTGCTATATGTGCTTCCCGGTATGCCCAATATTTATTATGGGGAAGAAATTGCCCTACCGGGTCCTTATGGTTCAGTTGAATCATCGCGCTATCCCATGCAGTGGGATGAAGAGCAGTGGAACAAGGAGTTCTACTCCCTCTATACATATCTTGGTCAGTTCCGATCGGCTCATGCTGATACCCTTGCACATGGAGCGTGGAAGGTACTGTATCGTGATGAATACACCCTCTGCTTTGTACGGTATACAAACCATGAAGCGATTTTCTGTATCCTGGGAAAGCATGCACACACACAGACCATCACGCTTGACAATAGGGTGTTGCAAATAACCCACTTTGAAGGTTGCGATGTAGAGAGAACTACGGTTCAGCCTGATCGTATTGAAGTTTCTATGAAGAAAAGGGATTCGTTACTTCTGGTAGGCTGTAGAGAGGCAAAATGCAACAAATAGGTGAATAATTGTTGCAATATGCTTGCAATGTTTCTCTTAACTGTGCACAATATGGTGCCAAAGCCCTCTAAGGAGTTGTGTTATGGCCTACCTCTACGAAGAACCCTCCCGTACGTTCAGTGAATACCTACTTATACCAGGCTATTCAAGTACCGAGTGCATACCAGTCAATGTCTCATTAAAGACACCACTGGTCAAATTCAAGAAGGGCGAGGAACCCTCAATCACCCTGAATATCCCCATGACGAGTGCCATCATGCAATCGGTGAGTGGGGAGGCAATGGCCAAAGCTCTTTCCAGGGAAGGAGGAATCAGCTTCATCTATGGCTCGCAGCCAATAGGATCGCAGTGTGCCATGGTCTCCAGGGTAAAGGCTTTCAAGGCTGGTTTTGTTCCCAGTGACTCTAATCTGCGCTCAGAGGATACCCTTTCTGATTTGATAGCCCTCAAAAAGAAAAAAGGGCACTCCACCATAGCAGTAACAGAAGATGGTACCAGCTCAGGAAAACTCCTGGGCGTGGTCTCTTCGCGTGACTGGAGACCGAGCAGGACACCACTGGATACTCCTATCTACCAGCTCATGACCCCGTTTGCAAACCTGGTCTATGCGAAGGAAGGGATAACACTCAGTGAAGCAAACGATAGTATCTGGGAGCACAAACTCAATAGCCTTCCCATTGTTGATGAAGAGAACCATCTCAAGTATTTTGTTTTCAGGAAGGACTATGACTGCCACAAGGATAACCCTGACGAATTGCTGGATGAGAAAAAGCGCTATCGAGTCGGTGCAGGCATCAATACACGAGATTACAAAGAGCGAGTCCCCGCCCTGGTTGCCAGTGGTGCTGATGTACTTTGCATAGACTCCTCCGAAGGGTATAGCGAATGGCAACACCTGACACTTTCCTGGATCAAGGAACAATACGGTGACCAAGTAAAAGTGGGTGCCGGCAATGTAGTGGATAAGGAAGGGTTCCTTTTTCTTGCCGAAAGTGGTGCCGACTTTGTGAAGGTGGGCATTGGTGGTGGTTCTATCTGCATTACCCGTGAAACCAAGGGAATCGGGAGAGGCCAAGCAACAGCATTGCTCGAGGTTGCCAAAGCTCGAGATGAATATTTCCAAGAACAGGGTATCTATATCCCTATCTGTTCGGATGGGGGAATTGTCCTTGACTACCATATGACCCTCGCTTTGGCCATGGGTGCGGACTTCTTGATGTTGGGCCGATATTTTGCACGATTCGATGAGAGTCCTACGGAAAAAGTGAATGTCAAAGGTTCTTATATGAAAGAGTACTGGGGAGAAGGATCTTCTCGTGCACGTAATTGGCAACGCTATGACCTTGGAGGGGACGAAACGTTGAGCTTTGTAGAAGGAGTCGATTCCTATGTTCCGTATGCAGGACCTTTGAAAGACAACCTTCAGCTGAGTCTGAGCAAGATCAAATCAACCATGTGCAACTGCGGTGCACTCAATATTTCTGAACTGCAGAAGAAGGCAAGACTGACGGTGGTTAGTTCCACTTCCATCATTGAAGGCGGAGCACATGATGTATTGCTTAAGGATTCTCAGGACTCCTTGAAAAAATAAGAGTTTTATCATACTTCTTACATAAAATGTGCTATACTAAGACACTTTTGTCGTAATGGAGTGTAAGAAGCATGAAAGAGGTTGGGCAAAGTAGTCCAGAGAAAGATCGAATGCTTTCCATCAACGATCTTCCTGGCGGAGTAGGTATATATGAACTCGGTGATGAGATACGTGCTACCTATCTTAGCCGAGGTTTGGCTAAACTCCTTGCTTACACTCCTCAAGAATTCCATAGCTACAATGAACTGAATTTATTGGATTCCGTGCATGAGAGGGAGCGAAAACGCATCGAAATAGTTTTTCAGAGCCTGAAGAAGAGCCATCGGGAATTGGATGTTTCCTTTCGCTTGCAGCGAAAGGAAAATTGCTTTATCAGAGTATTGGGACGGTACAGCCGACACCATGGTCAATTTCCGGTCTACTACCTTGTTGCCAGTGATATCTCTGAAGCATACCAGAATGCATTAGCCTTGGAGAGACAGAATACCAGACTGCAATTTGTCTTTTCCCACTCTACCTTGGAAATGTGGGAATACCATCTGGATGCAGATTGTTTGGTCCCTCTTTCCAGAACGATTTTGGGAGGGCACTCTCCTTTTGAGATACACCATCCTGCTTCCTTCCTGCTTGATGAAGGGTATATCCATCCAGATTACTCAATAACACTTCACCATGATTTCTCACTAATAAAAGCAGGGCAGGAACCTGATTCTATTCTCTCTGTGCGAACAGCGGGAGGTTCCTTCCGTTGGTTGAGATTGAGTTATGCCTTTCTCAGTGGTGGTGAACAGGAATATGGCAGAGCAATCGGTATCTTCCAGGATGTGCATGATGAAATTGCCATGCGTTTGAAGGCATTAGGACAGGATGAAGCTTTTTTTGGAGGTTTCAATCTACAAACAGGAGCTCCTGTGCTCGCGGACAACCAAGTATGGAAGATAATGGATGGCAGTCATGATTTCTATGCTCAGTATGATACTGTCCTGCAAGAAGCAATACAAAGTGAATATCGCTATGCATTCCACGAAATTAACACCAGTGAAAAGCTCAAGCGTTTTGTACAGGAAGGAAAGAAAGAACTTACCATCGAAGCAAAAATGATGCATCCGTTCCACAAGGAATACGGCTATCGTTGGGCTAGGTTTCATTTCAGTATCTCCGTTGCAAACAATACAAAGATTGGGTACATCGCAATAAAGGATATTGAAACAAGCAAGAGGCAGGAGCAGGTACTGCAAGAGCGTGCGCATGGTGACAGTCTCACCGGTCTTTATAACAGATTTTCCATAGAGGAAATTGTCACGAGGTATTTGAGAGAGAGAGGAGGCAGTACCTTTTTTCTCATTGATATAGACCGATTTAAGCTGATTAACGATACCTATGGCCATGACATGGGAGACCGCGTTCTCAAACGACTTGCATCCTTGATGAGGACGGTATTTCCACAAGGGGCGATCATCGGTCGACTTGGTGGAGATGAGTTTGTTGCATTTATCCCACATGACAATGAGGCTGTGAGGAATGCTGGAGATGAGCTTTGTCGTGTCATCGCTCAGGATCGGACCCTTGGAATCCACTTCTCCTGTTCACTCGGTTTCTGCATCAATACAGAAGAGGGGGCGACTTTTACAGATCTCTACCAACATGCCGACCTTGCGCTGTATCACTCAAAGAACAATGGAAGAAACCAATGTACCCGGTACGTATCTGATATGGGTATGAACAAAACTCTCTGGTGGTCTAATCATGAGTGGATGCTGGACAATCTTCCCGATACGGTTTACTTGAGCGATATGCAGAACTATGACCTGCTCTTTCTGAACAAGGCAGGAAGGGAACGCCACGCACCTGATGCAAGATATAGAGGACGGAAATGCTATGAAGTTATTTTTCATAGAGACCAGGTATGCGAACATTGCAGATTACACTCACTCAGTTATGATACCTATAGTTTTTGGGAACATACTGATGAATCAGGTGGCATCTGGCTTTGTAAGGAGAAGCTGATTCTTTTCAACGAAAAACCTGCAAAGCTTGCAATTCTTGTAGACCAGCTGAAGCAAGCCAAACAGATTGCCGAGAAATGGGTTTCCTCTACAACAGAAGTACATCTTTCCCGCTCAGCATATTTCAAGGAATTGCAGAGAGGTGAATCTTCCTGGGATTATGACGTTGCTCATGATCTCTTGACGCTCTTTCTTCTTAATACAGGCAGACCATATGTAGAACAAGTGCATGGTTTTCTCAATCGAAATGCGGAAGTCGAAGCACTGCATAAAGACGATCGATCTACTGTTCGTGAAGAACTCAGGAAACGCATAGATGCACCAGACGGAAGACCGATACAGGTTCGGCTAAAGCTTTCTGGTGGTTCGTTTGTACCTGTATTGTTTACCTGGTACTCTATGCAACATCGCATCGGAGGTAAGATTATTCGTTTTTCTCCTTCTGGCTACTCATTACCTAACAATCCTCTCCTTGAAATTTTGGAACAATTCTCTGTACCACTGCTCCATATTGCCTTGGAGAATAACCAATCCACCTTGCTTTTTGCAAATAAGAAATTCCAGGAATTTGCAAAAAAAGTGTTCCAAACACTTGAGATGGACCCTCTTGGTTGGCTTCTGCCTACAGAAAAACAAAGCTTGCTTTCACGTATTAGAGCCATGCAGAAAGATCACCTGGAACATGAAACGTTCATATTGATCGGCTATGACAATCAGCACTTCTCAGTTACATGCCAATTAGGGCCCTGCTTTGGTTATGTACAAATGGTTACCTTCAGCCTCCAGGATGTAAGTCGAGAGCAGAAGCTGCAGCAACTGAACAATCGCATACTCCCCTACATAGAACAAAGCAAGGATGGAATTGCAGTATTCTCCATGGAATCGCATTCCTTGGAGTTGCAATACGCCAATGAGACCCTGGCAACAGTATTGGGATATGAGCGGGAGGAACTGTTCACAAAGTATAAGGATAATGCAATACAACTCTTTTTCCCTGAGGACAGGACACTTTTGTTCCGTCATGTAGAGAGACAAAGCATGATAAATACAGTATCCGACCCCTTCAATCTACGACTTGTAGCAAAGGATGGTGCGGTACTGTGGTGCAGGATTACGTTCCAACAGAACGGGATTCAAGGAAGGGGGGAGCCGTTCAGCCTTCTGATAGAAGATCTCTCAGAATCCATGCATGATGAGGCAGTACTGCAACAAGTACAGGAACAACTTTTATTTGCCTTGAACCATAACCTGGTAACAGGTTTGTACACTCATCAAAGGTTTTGCGAGGCTTGTCGTGAATTGCTTGATACCAATACAGACTCTCCCTATATCATGGTATATTGGAACATTGAACGGTTCTCTGTACTGAACGAATTGCTTGGATTTGATTGTGGGAACCAAGTATTGCAATGTATCGCAAACGATTTGCGTAAATTTATGAAAGATGTTGGGGTATATGGGCATATAGAAGCAGATCACTTTGCCGCATGCATTCCCAAGGCCATGAGTATTTCCATGCATCCAAAACATGCCATAGATATAGAGCACATCAGTGAAGAGATAGGGTATCATCTCTCCCTGGTCATCGGTCTATATGAGATTGAGGATACCAGCCAAAGTATTCCGTCCATCTTGGACAAGGCGCACAGTGCTTCCAAGATTTCACGGTACCACAACCGGGAGGGGTATGCGTTCTACCAGCCTTCCATCTGTAACGACTCATTCAAAGAACAGGATGTGCTGAATGAGATGCAGCATGCATTGGACAGTGGCCAGTTTACCTTCTACCTACAACCCATCTATGACATTCAGGAAAAGCACATAAGCTCTGCTGAGGCGCTCTCTCGGTGGGTGCATCCAAACCGAGGGGTAATCTCTCCTCAACAGTTCATCCCTGTTTTTGAGAAATATGGTTTCATCACTATCATGGATCTTTCGATTCTCTCTAGCGTGTGTGCGTTTATATCTGACTATCGGATAGCTTTTCCTATTTCGATCAATCTGAGTAGGATAGATGTGAACAACAATAAGATTGTAGATCTCATCTTGGAAACCACAGCAAAATTTGAAGTGGACCACGCTCTCATCCAATTTGAGATTACGGAAAGTGCCTACATTGACAATCCTCTCCAGATGTCAGCGTTGGTCAGTGAACTGAAAGGGCACGGATTCACTATTTTGATGGATGATTTTGGCAATGGCTACTCTTCGTTGCATATGCTCTCCGCACTGCCTATGGATGTCATTAAAATTGATCGTTCGTTCATCTGCGAAATCAATGAGAACAAACGTTCCAAAGCGGTACTGTCATCAATCATACAGATGGGGAAACAACTCGATTTGCCTATGGTAATCGAAGGAGTAGAGAATGAGGGACATCATACGTTCTTACGTGAAGCAGGAGCTCTCTATGGGCAAGGATACTATTATCAGAGACCTATGGAAAAGGAAGCTTTCTTGAAGTTGCTCACACATGGTTGACAGTTTTCATCTCGTTATGATATGTTCTGATTCATCGGCCGGATAGCTCAGCGGGAGAGCGGTTGCCTTACACGCAACTGGTCGGGGGTTCAAATCCCTCTCCGGTCAAAAACGCACTCTTCCTAGAGTGCGTTTTTAGCATTCAATAGAGTACTATTGCCGCCTAAAATGCTAGTGAGTATAGTAGTATCAGACAATGAGGAGATAATATGGATCTGACGCTGATGATCTGGTATTTTTTTTGTTATTCCGTCCTGGGCTACTGTATTGAGGTACTTTATTGTTCTATTGGGCAGAAAACATTGGTAAATCGGGGTTTTCTCCATGGCCCCTATCTTCCAATTTATGGATTTGGAGCAGTATTTGTCGTCTTTATTTTCGTAAAGATTACCGATAATCCAGGCTTGTTTTTTTTGATTGCCTGTATCGGTACCAGTATGCTTGAATATGCTACTGGAGTTCTTGCAGAAAAACTGTTTTCTATCAGGCTATGGGATTATTCCTCCTATCGTTTCAATCTTAAGGGGAGAGTGTGCCTGCTCAACTCAACGCTTTTTGGATTGCTCTCACTGTTAGTCGCTTATTGCATTCATCCCTACCTCTCAGCTTTCATACTGAGTGTGGATGAAGCCGTATTGGACCATGGAGCAATGGTAATCATGCTCCTGCTCAGTGTTGACACTACCAGTTCTGTGTTCCGTATGAGTGCATTCCAGAAACAACTTGGAGAGTTCAAGGAGAAGAGAAAGGAAATTGAGAACCGGCTGAGTATTCTCCGTAATTTCAATGGAAACAAGATGCTTGATGGATTACGCGTAAAGTTGAATACTGAATTGGATGAGTTGCGACTACGACTGAGCATATCAGCCAAACAGATTTTAAAAGCATTTCCCTTACTCACCAGCAGTAATGAAGAAAAACGGTTGTTGCTGGAGACCCTGAGAAAAACCATACGAGAAAATGCATTGCATAGGAAGCTTCATAGCAACAAGAAAAGGAGCAAACGACGTGATGATTGAGTTACGGGAACATTATCAAGAGATACAGGAAGCCTTGGCCGATGCGGCAATACAGGCAGGAAGGAAACCAAGTGATATTAGGCTGATGGCAGTGAGCAAGACTCGCTCGTACCAAGAAATGCTGGAACTTTTCTCTTGTGGTCAGCTCCTTTTTGGGGAAAACCGCGTACAGGAAGTTGAAGATAAAGTTCCACAAATCAGACCAGAAGGAATGAGACTCCATCTAATCGGGCACCTGCAGTCGAACAAAGCCAAAAAAGCCATAGAACTCTTTGATGGTATTGATAGCGTTGATTCCCTGAAACTCGCCAATAAACTAGAGGGGCATCTATCCAAGCCTTTTCCTATCCTACTTGAACTCAAGACAGCTGAAGAAGACTCTAAGAGTGGATTCCCATCTGAGGATGTGCTCTTCTCTGCGCTGGATACCATCATGCAAAGTACATATCTACAGGTACGCGGGCTTATGACCATCGGTCCCTTGGATGGGGATGAGAAGATGGTGAGAGCGGCTTTCTCACGACTGAGAAATGCATTTGATGCGGTAAAAACACGATTCGACCCTCCACAATTTGATACCTTGAGCATGGGGATGAGCGGTGACTACCGGCTTGCAATTGAGGAAGGCTCCAATCTGGTGCGTATCGGAACGAAGCTGTTTGGAAAACGGGGGTAGCCATGCGTCGAGCTATAACAATCCTGATGCTGTTACTCTTGCTCTTTCCATTACAACTTTCAGCTGACCAGCTCAAGGGATATGAACCCTATGAAGAAGAGGAATTTCCGCTGTGGAGTTACAAAATCAGGAGGGCCGAGACGCTCTTCTTTGGTTCCATGGTCATCACACTTCCGGTGACAGCCTTACTCTACCGTTTTGCAGTGGAATCACAACTCATCAGTACACCATCCAGTGATTTGCAAGGGTTTCTGATGCAAGGATCTATTGCAGCTGGGCTTTCACTAGGCATATCTCTTGCCGATTACATCATTGGTGAAGTGGGGAATGCAAATGGGCGTTAAGGAAGGAAGGGTTGACTTGGTTGTGGAACCCATGGAACACCCTGTCCGCTTGGATGTCTATGTTGCAGGTCATACTGATCTCATTTCACGTTCTACCTTGAGTGAGACAGAGACAGTGATCCAACTCAACGGGAAAGCAAGCAAGAAAAGCAAGCTTGTCAGGGAAGGTGATCATATTACCGTTCTATATAGTGAAAATTTTTTTGCTGGGATTGAGGGGGAAGCTATTCCGCTCACAATACTGTATGAGGATGAAGACCTTCTGGTAATCAACAAGGAACAAGGGATGGTAGTCCATCCTGCAAATGGGAATACGGAACATACCTTGGTCAATGCCTTGGTCCATCGGTATGGTGAGCGGTTCTGTGAGGAACTGATGGATGAGACTGAAGTTGAGGAAGAGGCAGACCTCTCTAGCCCTGCAGTACGGCCTGGTATTGTGCATCGACTGGACAAGGACACCAGTGGAGTATTGGTGGTTGCACGAAATCGTATCAGTCACAGGCAGCTCTCTGCCCAGTTCAAGAATCATACGACGAAGAAAGTGTACATAGCTCTGGCCAGAGGAACATTCAAGACCAAACAAGGCACTATTGAAAAGCATCTGAAACGTGATCCAAAAGATCGAAAGAAATTTACCACATGTGATGATACTGAGGGGAGGTATGCAAAGACTGAATATCAGGTTCTTAGGCAGTATTCAGGGTTTGCCCTCTTGAGAATCGTATTGCATACTGGACGGACCCATCAGATCAGGGTGCACCTGAGCAAAGCCGGACATCCGATCATAGGAGATCCCATCTATGGAAAGGAGGATGGTCAGACCTTAATGCTGCACGCCTTTCTCCTTGAACTGGACAGTCCTTCAACTGGTACAAGAATCCGTTTTCGAGCAAAAATGCCTGAGCGGTTTCGTTCCTACTTGCGCTCTACTCGTCTTCCCGCCAATTCTGGCGTTCGGTCTCTATCTTCCCCAGCTGCAACAGGTCATGATTGAACATCCTCTCGATTCTTAGCTTACTTGCAGAACCATGACCAGGGAAAATCAGGATATTCTCGTCGAGCTTCATGAGTTTCTGATTGATGGAAGATATGAGCAAAGCTTGTTCACGATACCCGGGAGTTGATCCAATCCTGCCGCAAAGCAGTGTGTCTCCGGTAAACAATGCATGATCTATCCGGTAGGCCATGCTATCCAAGCTGTGTCCTGGAACGTGAATGACCTCGATTTTCAGCCCACAAAGATTGAGGACCTCTGCATCCTCAATGGGATGATAAAGAAACTCATAACTGCTGAACGCTGAGGCATGTACCTCAACATTGTAAATTTTTTTCAATGTACCAAGGCCCTCTGAGTGGGAGGGGTGGCGGTGGGTCAGCAATACATGTTTCAATGTATACCGGTTCGTTTCAATCATATTGATCAACTCAGTATCGACATGACCTGGGTCGATCAAGAGTGCCTCGCTGCCTTTTTCCCTTGCTACAAGATACGTGTTGCAGAATCCTACGACGGAGAAGTGTTGGTAGATGTTCAAAAGCGTGCCTCCTCCCAGTTGGAGTAGCGGAAGGAGACGCGTCTCCTGTCAGTATAGACAAAGTCGACTTTCTTCAAGTTGCAATCCTCAAAATCAGTATCCCTGAGGAAGCTGGAGTTAAAGGTAGAAAAGTAGAGATCACAATCATCGAACGAGCAACGCAAGGCATCGATTCCACTGAAGTTGGTATGCATGATCATGCTGCCAGCAAAATTGCAGTCGATCATCTTGCTGCCAGAAAAAACACTGTAGCGGGAGATAATCCCGTTGAATTTGCATTTTTCAAAAAGACAGAAGTCGAAAAAACTGTTTACCAAAGTGACTTGGGAAAAATCTACACCTCGAAAAGTACACCATGCCATATTGGAAGCAGATATGGTCTTCTTGCCTAAGGTAAGGTTGTCAAACTCACCGCCGGTAAGAGAATAATCAACAATATCTTTGTCTCCGGAAAGCCGGTCAACACAATCATGATAGAGTTGTTCTTGGTTTGCACTATGGCGAAAACAATAATCATCTTGGTTGCATACGTACGTATGACAAAGCGGGTGAGAGCAGGTTTTAAAACTGAACATAGGAATACAGTATCAAATACCTTCTAGTTGTCAAGAGCCCCGTTTGCAGATACAGTACTTTCTGGGAGCAATATACTAGATGCAAACAGGGCTGATAACCAGAGGAATCAACAATATTTATTCAGTGGAGTCGCAAGGAAACGCCTATCTTTGTCGCATCAAGGGAAAACAATTATTTCAAGTTACCGATGAATACAATCCACTCGCTGTAGGGGACCAGGTAACTTTTGTCCTTACCAATGAGGGAGAGGGGTTGATTATTGAACGTCTTGAGCGGCGTAACTGCTTCCAGCGTTGGAATGCAAAGAAGGGGTGTAATCAGACCGTGGTAGCAAACATGGACCTGGTGGTCTGTATAAGCAGTGTAGAGAGCCCTCCCTTTAGACCTCGTTTCATTGACCGTGTAATCGCCTGCTCAAGGAAGGTCCCGGTTATGATTGTCTTGAACAA
The DNA here is from genome assembly GCF_003429665.1 of Sphaerochaeta halotolerans. Classification (GTDB taxonomy): domain Bacteria; phylum Spirochaetota; class Spirochaetia; order Sphaerochaetales; family Sphaerochaetaceae; genus Sphaerochaeta; species Sphaerochaeta halotolerans. Next base: position 21,026 of record NZ_QUWK01000008.1, read on the forward strand.
GAGTGACATCCTACTTACTGAGGAAGAGCATGAGCGCTTTTCCCTCTATGGGGAATTAGGGTATCAGACAATGGCGGTCAGTGCTGCAAGTGGAGAGAATCTTGAACGTTTACATGAGGTTCTGAAGGGAAAGACCGTAGCATTTGTAGGACAGAGTGGGGTTGGAAAATCCACATTGATCAACCGATTGCTGGGATCGGAACAGAAGACTGGTGAAATCTCCCACAAATATAATAGAGGCCGTCATACAACCAACCATGCTCTTTTGTTGCATGGCCCTGATTTCACCATTGCCGATACCCCAGGGGTAAGGGAGTTCCTTGTCCCACACACTGATCCTCATGAGTTGAGTGATGCATTTCCTGAATTTATGGAGTTTGCATCCTCTTGTACGTATGAAGGATGCCTGCATCAGGGGGAGCCTGGATGCAAGGTTATGGAGGCAGTAGAACAGGATCTCATTCACTATGATCGGTATGAGAGCTATCTCAGGATGCTGGCCTCGCTTGATGAGAAAAAACCAGAATGGATGGGTAAGAACGACCGTTCTAAATCCTGGATTAAACGAATGGAGAGAGATGAATCACAAGAGTATTGAAGAACTGGGGTTCTTCCAAGTATTACAGCAGATCAAGGGCATGAGTCATGCGCCTGAAGGCAAAAAGGTTCTCGATGCATTACCTTTTTTAGATACACAGGATACGCTTGCAATACGGCAAAACCAAGTGGCAGCAGCAATGAAGCTCCTCTCTGGAGCAGATAGGCTTATGCTACACTCCTTCCCTGAAATACAGGAAACACTTACCAGCCTTGATGACCCGGCCCATGGAGCGGAGGGGTATGAACTGCTTGATGTGGCACGGTATATCCGCAGTGCTGAACATCTTTACAACCATGTGGATGCTTTGCAGGATACCGACAATGTTGTAACCGTATTGCATCCTCTCTTGGGAGATGGCCTGCCCTATGAATTGGTTGCTCTCTGTGAACAGATAGAGGGCACGCTTGATGAGAGTGGTCAGGTAAGAAATACACACCCAAGAATCAGTGCGTTGTTCCGCCAGGTGGAGACAGCCAAAAGTGAGAGATCTCGCTTTTGTGCACAGTTCATCAGGAGTAATCCTACTGCTGTACAGACTGACCAGGAAGCAATGAGGGATGGGAGACTGGTCATTCCCGTAAGAAGTGACCGAAGGAGCCAGGTGCAAGGATTTGTATCCAGCAGCTCCAGTTCCGGCAACACGGTGTTTATGGAACCCTATACACTTGTTGAGATGAATAATTCAGTAATGTTGGCACAGAACCAGATTCTTGTTGAGATTGCAAAGATTCTCGGGGAGCTCAACAGCAGTGTCAGAAAGCTACGAGTGCATGTAAAAACGTTATCGACACGCATAGGTAACCTGGATGCTGTATTTTCCATGGCGCTTTGGGCTTTGGAAACACATGCTACCGCAACCGACTTACAGACAAATCGATGCAATCTCGAGCAGGCACGCCACCCTTTGCTTGGCAATAAGGCTGTTCCTATTTCCATTACGCTTGAAGAAGATGTAAGGGCAGTGGTCATCAGCGGCCCAAACGCTGGAGGAAAGACCGTTACAATCAAGACAGTAGGACTCTTCGCTCTGCTTAATCAGTATTGTGGGTTTATTCCGGCAAAAGAGGGGAGCAGTCTTCCCCTTTTCGACAACATATTTACTGATATTGGCGATGAGCAGTCGATAGAGGCGGAGCTTTCCACATTCAGTGGACATATGAAACAGATTGGTTACATTCTAAGGAACATGAGCAAACGCAGCTTGGTTATTCTTGATGAACTTGGGAGTGGCACCGACCCTGTTGAAGGTTCTGCAATTGCTCGTTCTGTGCTTGAGTACTGCCTTGAGAAAGCGAAACTTACCATGGTGACCAGTCACCATGGTGTGCTGAAACAGTTTGCCTATGCAAAGAAAGAAGTTATCAACGCCTCAATGGAATTCAACGAACACTCTCATATGCCAACCTTCAGAGTTATACAGGGCTTACCAGGTGAGAGCCATGCAATTGATACCGCTCGTTATATGAAACTACCTGAAGAAGTCATCTCCCGTGCCGAACAATATCTAGGGAGTGAAGCTGTTCAGATTGCGTCCATCATCAAGGATCTTGAAGAAAAACGGAAAGAGCTGGAAACGCAGGAAGAGCAAACCAAAAAACGGTATTACACGCTCCAACAGGAAGTAAAGCAACTGCAACTGAAAGAACTCCGTGTACGGCAGAAAGAAAACCAACTCAAGGAAGAACAAGCTACTGAGCTTGCTCGATTCATGAGCGCCAAACGAAAAGAGTTGGAAAACCTGGTAAAGACTGTGAGAGAGGGTGAATTGGATAAAGCGAAACGAAAGCAGGTAAAGGCGTATGTTCAGAGCCTTGAGGACAGGGTACAGAGTGAACAAGCATTGCTGGAACAACGAGAAGAGGAACTCTCAGCGTTGGAAGTGCAGGAACAGATGGAGTTCAGCGAAGGCATGGAAGTGCTTTGTGGAACTGCAAAACGGTTGGGTAAGATCCTGAAAAAGCAAGGGAAAAACAAGTATCTGGTTGCAATAGGGTCAATGCGCATGACCCTGGATGGAAAGGAGCTGCAAGTACCAAAAGAGCAGCAAAAGAAGGTCCTGGTGTCATATCACAGCAGTACCCCAAGGCCTAAGTTGGTACTTGACTTGCGCGGCTACACCCTTGAGGAAGCGCTCGCTTCCCTTGAAGAGCAGATTGAGAGTTGTTTGGTGCATGGCATGTCTACTTTTTCCGTTATCCACGGCTATGGTGATGGGATCCTCTCCAAGGGCATTACTTCCTATCTCGAGCATCATCGTGCAATACAGGGATTCCGATTTGCCACACCAGAGGATGGAGGTATGGGAAAAACATACGTACAACTATAGCTTTATTGATGGGCCCTCTTTACAGAGGGTTTTTTACTAAGTATACTAATTTAGTAATTTACTAAAGGTTACAGTATGAACAAGAAACATCTTAGAGCCCTCTATGAGGAGCAAAAACCACCAATGAGTGTTTTCCGGTTGGTTGATAGCAGTACATCACAGGAATACCTAGGTGTCAGCAGCGATATCCAAGCGACCAAGAATTCGCTCTTTTTTCGTCTCTCTGTTGAGGCACTGGCAACTATCCAGAACTGCAGGATAGCTACAGCAAGAAGAGGCCAACTGGTATTACGTTTTCACTCTTGGAAGCGTTGGAGTATCAAGATGATATGGTGGATTATGCCAAGGAGCTGGAATCCATGCTTTCCATGATACAACAAACCTATACACAAGCACAGGAGATACATGTATGAACATACCTACAAATTTGAAGCATAAACCTGTAATCGTAGTACCTAACTACGAACAAGTTGATGGAAAACAAGCAAATGATAGTGACGCTAAAGGACTCTCAATAGGTCTTGCTCAATGGAATGATCGTGGTAGTGTGGAGGCCTCTGCCAAAGTCTGGCGTTATACCGGGGAAAAGTGGTCTAGGCAGAGTGAAGAGCTTCCCTTGACCCGTGCTCTGGATTTGGCAATCTTGGTATGTAGGACGAATCTCTACTTCCAGGATGCTTACCGGTTTCCCAAATTCTACAATCCTGAACAGCCAATCATCGACCGTATCGGGTTACAGGGAGATGCTATGAGCGTAGAGGTTTGCACGGATAATCCAATGATAGACACTGATATCCGGCTTCTCCACGATGCACTTTCCCAGGAAGGAGAGAGACTTGGGGAGCGATTCCGTGTGCTTGCCGATATGTTGAAGCAGATGGGATACTGAGACAGCTTGCACCCAACTAGACCAAATGATACCATGAAGCAGGGAAGGAGGATTTATGTCAGATTATATGAACGGGACAGGTATTCAGTACCATTTGCATATCAAAGAGGGTGATGTTGGCAGGTATGTCATTCTTCCAGGAGACCCAAAACGGGTACCGCTTATCGCTAAATATCTTGATGATGCAGTACTGGTTGCTGATAATCGGGAGTTCGTCACGTACACTGGTTACTTGGATGGGGAGAAGGTCTCCGTTACTTCTACCGGTATAGGTGGGCCTTCCGCTTCCATTGCAATGGAAGAACTTTTTAAATGTGGTAGTGATACGTTTATTAGGATGGGTACGTGCGGGGGTATAGCCCTGGATGTGATGGGCGGCGATATCGTGATAGCCACCTCTGCTGTCCGCATGGAAGGAACGAGCCGGGAGTATGCACCGATTGAATTCCCTGCTGTAGCAAACTTTGAGGTGGTTGCTTGCCTGAAAGAAGCTGCAGAACAACTCGGTAAAACAAGTCATCTCGGTGTTGTCCAGTGTAAGGACTCCTTCTATGGGCAGCATGATCCTTCCGTGATGCCGGTTAGTTATGAGTTGATCAACAAATGGGAGGCTTGGAAGCGGCTTGGCGTTCTGGCAAGCGAGATGGAGAGTGCCGCGCTTTTTGTGGTAGCGGCACATTTGGGGGTACGGTGTGGAAGTGATTTCTTCGTTGTGGGCAACCAAGAAAGAGAGTTACTCGGGATGGAAAACCCAAAACTCCATGATACTGAGGATGCCATACGTGTCACGATACAAGGCGTTCGTAATTTGATTAAAAAAGACAAGGAGAAGGTCCACAAAGACTAGCTGATTTCTTGACTTGAAGTATGGTTTCCAGACTGAAAGGCAGGACATTGGTTCCTGCCTTTCCCAGTTCACAGAAGCAGTGACTTGCATGATACAATTCATACATACCAGAAAATGGATAGTGCTTTCCCACTGACCCTAGGGTACCAAAAAGTGAGAGAAGTTGTTTGGAATCAACTGCAAATACATCCTTTTTCGATTTTGGAAAAAAGAGCAGAAGGTCAATAGAATGTGGCAGCAGAAGATAATCGAGGATGTATCCTCCTGCATTCGTGACCTGCAGGTAGTAATGGGCAAGCACCCGATAGGCATCCTGTGCATTGGTGTAGAGCCTTTTTATACTATGTTTCTGAATTCTTCCGTACATTGTAATCCTCCTTGTATTGCAAAAGGAGGAATTACCATGGAAATGCTTCAATACAAGGATTTGCCCTGTGCCATCAAGCGTTTTTCTTGCACAGCAAGTAGCGTTGCAAGGTTTTCTTCATCTTTAGCAGTTACCAGGACTTTGATGGAGAAGGCTTCCAGACCAATTCTTTCATATGCGTCCTGAAGGTCTTTATGCTCAAATGTTCCAAGATCCAAAAGGAACCTAGTGGATTGTATGTCCTTCGCCAAATTCTCACTGGTCATAAGATGCATTGTTCCATCCTGAAGATTCTCGATACAAAGTATACCCCGTTGTGTTTTGTTAGTGAAAAGATGAGCGTGTCTTGTATGCATATCCATGGCAACATCCTAGCAAAAAAAAGAGGTATGGTATAGAATCCATAGAGTATCTCTTTGCTATGAGAGCATAAACATAGCCAAATAGACAAAAATTAATAAATAGGTTGAAATTTTATGTTCATTGCACGATAATTCTTTGAAGTTTGGCAATTTTTGTGTGACTATGCAGAAACCAAACATTTCGTGACCAATTGGAACTTAAGGACAAGGTAGGAATTCAGATGGCTCAACAGATTCAAGATTTGGTTGCTTCCATCCGCAAGGATGGGATTGAGGCTGCCCAGAAAGAGGCTGAACAGATTATTGCCGATGCAAAGGCTGAAGCTGCTGCATTGGTGGAGAAAGCCCGTAAAGAGGCCGCTCAGGAAATCGAGAAGGCTCACAAAGAGATTCAGACGCGGGACCAGAGCGCAATCAGCAGCCTTCAGCAAGCTAGCCGAGATGTAATGCTTTCCCTAAAGAAAGCCATACAGGCAGAACTGGACAGGATTCTTGCAACCGATATTGAAAAAGCCTATTCCAGCAAGGAACTGGCCAATGTCATCATTACGGTTATTTCCTCACTTTCTGATGTTGGGGGTAAGGATGTTCAGCTGAGCAAGAAAGATTTCGACCAGCTTGCAACTTCTCTGAAAAAAGAACTTGGCGAGGAAATGAAGAAAGGCCTTGAGATCAAAGCAGTGCCATCGGTTAGGTCTGGTTTCAGGGTGAGCGAGAAAGATGGATCGGCATTCTATGATTTCAGTGCAGAGGAGACTGTGGAGCTGCTTCGTCCGTTCCTGTCTCCTTCCATCCAGGATATCGTTTTTAAAGCGGAACAATAAGGAGTTGTCGTGGCTTCCTACTATTATCTGGTAGCAACGTTACCTTCCTTACGGTATGACGGAACGCTTCCGTTTACAACTGATGCTTTTCTGGCACTTTGTAAAGATCAGGTAAGCAACGCACACTACCTGCTTTTGGAGCAGGCTGTTGAAGGTGTTGCTTCAATGCATCATTTTCTTTCACGGTACCAACATTTTGCTGATATGGTGAAGAAAGAGCTTACAGAGGCGAGAAGCAAAAAACTATCGCTTTCAGATCCTTCCTACCGTAATGACGGTGAGAAGGAAGCAAGAATCAGCGATATTGTACGGCAGGCCCTTGCCAGCGATGACGTATTGCAAGCGGAAATGTTGCTCATAAAATTACATTGGAACTACCTGGATGAGTTAAGTGCTCTTCATACGTTTGATATTGAAGGGCTTCTTTCATATGCTTTGAAACTGAAAATGCTGCAGAGAAAAAGTCTTTTTACCCGAGAGGAAGGAAACGCTGAGTTCAAGCGTCTCTTTTCCAATATTCAGACTGAGATTGAGAACAATTAGTGGAGTTGGATATGGCAAATACAAGTGGGCGTGTCTTAGGCGTCAACGGGAATATGGTAACGGTCGAGTTCGACAGTGCTATTGCAAAGAATGAAGTCGGATATATCCATGTTGGCGATGATCGTCTCAAGGGTGAGGTAATCCGTATCAATGGGAATACTGCATCTTTGCAGGTCTTCGAGATGACCGGGGGTATCCGCGTCGGTGATGCAGTTGAATTTTCCGGCGAAATGCTGAGCGTTGCCTTGGGGCCCGGGCTTTTGCAACAGATCTATGATGGTTTGCAAAACCCTCTTCCCGAACTAGCAAAGCAGTGTGGCTTTTTTCTGCAACGCGGTGTGTATCTTGATGCAATCCCGAACAAGGATTGGGAATTCACCCCATTGGCAAAGGAAGGAGACCAACTTCGCCCCGGCGATACGTTTGGTACCGTACCTGAAGGTCTGTTTACTCACCAAATCATGATTCCCTTCAATCTAGCTGATGTTGCTTGGAAGGTGGTTTCCATCAAGGAAAAAGGTACATATGGAGTACGCGATACCATCTGTACTGTTGAAGATGCCAAAGGGACCAGGAAAGATCTTTCCATGATTTTCACCTGGCCGGTCAAGAAAGCCATAAAACTCTATGAAGAACGTTTGCGTCCCGATGAGACCTTGGTTACCAAGATCAGGGTCATAGATACATTCCTCCCCGTTGCAAAGGGTGGTACCTATTGTACTCCTGGTCCTTTCGGTGCAGGAAAGACCGTTCTCCAGCATATGACCAGTCGCAATGCCGATGTCGATATCGTTATAATTGCTGCATGTGGTGAACGTGCTGGTGAGGTTGTAGAGGTTCTCAAGGAGTTCCCTGAGCTTGTTGATCCGAAGACCGGTCGTTCCTTGATGGAACGTACTATCATTATCTGTAATACTTCTTCTATGCCGGTTGCCAGCCGTGAGGCTTCTGTCTACACCGCAGTAACGATGGCTGAATACTATCGGCAGATGGGACTCAGTGTTCTGCTTTTGGCTGACTCCACCAGCCGCTGGGCACAGGCAATGCGTGAGATGAGTGGCCGACTCGAAGAGATTCCAGGAGAGGAGGCATTCCCAGCTTACCTTGAAAGCAGAATAGCAGAGTTTTATGAGAGAGCAGGCAAGGTTCGTCTTCGTGATGGTCGTATTGGATCGGTAACCATTGGAGGTACCGTCAGTCCTGCAGGTGGTAACTTCGAGGAACCGGTAACACAGGCGACGCTCAAGGTTGTGGGAGCTTTCCATGGTTTGAGTAGGGAGCGTAGTGATGCTCGCAAATATCCTGCCATTGATCCACTTACCTCTTGGTCGAAGTATGAGGGTATCGTTAAACAGGCCAAGGTTGAGTATGCTAGAAATATTCTGAGAAGAGGCAATGAGGTCAACCAGATGATGAAGGTTGTTGGTGAGGAAGGAACATCGGTTTCCGATTACATCACGTATCAGAAGAGTGAGTTGATTGATGCTTTCTATTTACAGCAGAATTCCTTCGACCCAGTCGATGCTTCGGTTCCGCCAGAGCGACAGAAACAAACGTTTGAAGTATTGTTCAAGGTGCTTGCAACTGAGTTTGATCTAGAAGATAAGAAGCAAGTGCGTTCCTTCTTTAACACGATTAGGCAGAAGTTCCTTGACTGGAATAATGTGGAATCAGGGAGTGAACGCTTCACACAGATAGAAGGGGAGATACATGCCCTGTATCAGGGGAAACAACGTGGTGTTGATCCTGACGCTGAGCAGTTGATCTAAGGGGTTGCAGATGCAGAAAGTATATTCAAAAATTGAATCCATTGTAGGAAACGTCATTACCGTGCGTGCCCGAGGGGTACGTAACAGTGAGCTTGCCATTGTCACCTCTCAAGGTGAGCAGAGCTATGCGAATGTCATCAAGCTGGATGATGATCTGGTCTCGTTGCAGGTGTTCAGTGGTGCTCAAGGTATATCCACCGGTGACCAAGTGCGGTTTCTCGGCGTTCCGATGCGTGTTTCATATTCCGAAAACCTTCTCGGTCGAGTGTTCGACGGAACCGGCAGGCCGCGTGACAACGGGCCTTCACTGACAGACAACATGATTGATATCGGTGGTCCTGCAGTAAATCCAGCCAAACGTATCATTCCCCGTAATATGATTAGAACCGGTATTCCGATGATTGATGTATTCAACACCTTGGTTGAGAGTCAGAAGCTTCCTATTTTCAGTGTAAGTGGAGAACCCTACAACCCACTGCTTGCAAGAATTGCTATGCAGGCAGAAGTTGATTTGATCATACTGGGAGGCATGGGCCTCAAATATGATGACTACCTGTTCTTCAAGGACACCTTGGAGAACAGTGGTGCTATGAGTCGAACGATCATGTTCATTCACACCGCCAGTGACCCAACGGTTGAATGCATGTTGGTTCCTGACATGGCGCTTGCCGTTGCCGAGAGATTTGCACAAGATGGCAAGAAGGTTCTGGTACTGCTTACTGATATGACAAACTTTGCTGACTCAATGAAAGAGATGGCAATTACTATGGACCAGGTTCCTTCCAACCGAGGATACCCTGGAGACCTTTATAGTGCACTTGCTTCCCGTTATGAAAAGGCAGTTGACTTCGAGGGTGCAGGCTCAGTAACCATTCTTGCTGTTACTACCATGCCTGGTGATGATGTCACACACCCCGTTCCTGATAATACCGGGTATATCACGGAAGGCCAGTATTACCTAAAGGGTGGAAGAATTGAGCCTTTTGGTTCTCTGAGCCGACTCAAGCAACAGGTTAACAAGGACACCAGGGATGACCATCGTGCTTTGATGGATGGTATGATCAAATTGTATGCATCGTACAAGGAATCTCTGGAAAAGAAATCAATGGGTTTCAATATGACCGATTGGGATGAGAAACTTCTTAAATACGGTAGACTGTTTGAAAGCAAGTTGATGGACTTGAGTGTAAATATTCCCCTTGAGGGTGCTCTGGACTTGGGATGGGAGATTCTCTCCGACTGTTTCGAACCAAACGAAACCGGACTTAAGAGTGATTTAATCCTGAGCCGCTGGCCCAAGAAGTTGAATAACTAAGGAGACGAGATGGCCGTCAAATTGACCAAGAACGAACAGAAACTGCAGAAAGACAGGCTGAAGCAATACCAGCGGTATTTGCCAACCCTGCAACTGAAAAAACAACAGTTGCAGATGGTCATCAGGCAAATCTCAGCTGAGGCGGCTTCACTCAGGAAAAAGCAGGAATCTCTCGTTCAGGACATGCAGACGTGGATTGCTGTGTACCATGAAAATACAGCATTCGCTTCTGAGCTAAAGGTTGAAAAGCTCATCAAAATTGACAAGGTGGTTAAAGCAAAAGGCAACATTGCAGGTGTTACCATTCCTGTATTCAAGGAACTGACTTTTGTACCTATCTCCTACAACCTTGCTGACTATCCACTATGGGTGGACAAAGGGTTGGAAAGGTTACGGGACTTGGCCAGATACGATGCCTTGATTGCCACGTTGGAACAGCAGGTGAGACTCCTTGAAAGTGAGCTGAGAATCACAAGTCAACGGGTAAACCTCTTTGAAAAGGTGAAGATACCTGAAGCAAAGGAAAATATCCGCAGGATTGCCATTTACCTGGGTGACCAGCAGACTGCTGCTGTCGTTCGTGGTAAGATCGCCAAGAAAAAACTGATGCAGGGGGCATGAGATGATTGTACCAATGAAAAAAGCCTACATCGTCGTTCAGGCGCATAACGGTCGTACCATGCTCAGAGATCTTAGAAAGGCTGGTCTGCTCCATATCAACAGCGAACAGGTACAGAACCAGCAGATCGAACAGCTTCAAAAGCGTCATGACCAAATGTATGCCCTGCGAAATGTCATACTTGATCTGCAAGACAAGAAGCATATGCCTTCGCAGACTGAGGTTTCTGACGAAGTATTCTATGAGTTGCTTGAACGATATCAGGGACTTCTCGAAACAAAAGTAAAGCTCGAAGAGGAAATAAAGGCTGATTCAGCTCGCATTGAAGAATTGAAGGAATGGGGCGATTTCAATCCTGAGGAAGTGAAACAACTTTCCCTCGAGGGTATCAAGTTGCACTTCTATACAATTTCCAAAAAGGACTTGAAGAAGCTCGATTCCTCCATCCAATATATTGAGCTCTCACCCGTTGCAGGTCAGATGGCTATTGCGACTGTCGCTTCAGAACTTGATCCATCTATTCCAGCCAAGCCATTTTCTCTTGGTGAGCATGGGCTAGGGTTTCTTCAAAAGAGAAAGGCTTCGGATGAGAGTCAGCTACAGGATGTAGTCAAGTCACTCAGAGAGGCTGGCACGTACCTTGATGCTTACTCATTCCAGTTACAGAAACTTGAGATGGCAATCCATTTCGAAGAGGTTGGAGAACAACTGGAAGGTGGAGATGACCTTGTCTGGTTGAGTGGGTATCTTCCAGAGACCAAAGTTGATGATTTCGCTGTCCTTGCAAAGCAGAAAGGATGGGCATACCGGTTGGATGATGTTGCAGAGGATGATTATCCTCCAACCTTGATCAAGTATCCAAAGGGGGTAGGGGTTATCAAGCCCGTGTTTGATATCTTGGGTACAGTCCCTGGTTATCGTGAGAATGACGTCAGTACCTGGTTCCTGCTATTTTTTACCCTATTCTTTGCTATGATCATTGGTGACGCAGGCTATGGTATTATCTTTCTGGTCACCGCTATACTTCTGCATATAAAGGCCAAGAAAGCGAATACTATGGTTATGTTGATATATGTACTTAGTATCGCTACTGTGGTGTGGGGGTCGTTGACTGGCACTTGGTTTGGTTCAAAGGAAATCCTTGTTGCTGTTCCATTCCTACAGACCTTGGTGATTCCGTCCATATCAAACTATCCTGAACTCTTTGGTTTGACTGCCAATACTGCTCAGAATACGGTTATGAAGTTCTGTTTCATCATTGGTACCGTGCAGCTCAGCTTGGCCTGTATACTTAATGTAATCCACAAAATCCCCAAAAAAGATTTGAGCTTCGTTGCTGATATCGGGTGGTTGATGGATATTCTTGCGCTTTACTTTGTGGTATTGCAGCTGGTCATTGGGGAACCTGCCAATTTGATGTATGTTGCTGCTGTGGTTGGTTTAGGGTTCCTACTGGTCGTAGTATTTGGGTCACAAGGACCTGGGATCAAGTTTGGAAAAGGACTTGTCAGTGGCTTGGGTGGTTTTTTCACTACGTTCCTCAATACAATCAGCGAATTCTCAAACATTATGAGTTATATCCGTTTGTTTGCTGTAGGGATGGCTTCTGTTGCTATTGCACAGAGTTTCAACAGCATGGCTGGTGGAATGCTCAGTGGTTTTGCGATGGTTGGGGGTATTTTGGTACTAGTCATCGGGCACTCCCTTAATATTGTCATGGGACTGCTAAGTGTAGTAGTGCATGGTGTTCGCTTGAATCTATTGGAGTTCTCCGGTCAGCTCGGAATGGAGTGGACCGGGATCGCATATGAACCGTTTACGCAGACGGTAGAAGAAAACTGATCGTTGTTTGGTAACAACTAAGGAGAAACACATGGGAAACTTGGAATTTATTGGATTGGCATGTGCATTGGCTCTTTCGGCTCTTGGGTCGGGACTTGGCGCTGGCGCCGCTGCCCAGGCAGCAGTTGGTGGTTGGAAGAAGTGCTACGCTAATGGCAAGCCTGCACCGTTCATCATGGTTGCATTTGCTGGTGCTCCGCTTACCCAGACCATTTACGGATTCCTCTTGATGAACTTCATTGCTGCGGCTATTACTGCAGGTACCTCATCAACCTTGGCATTGGGCGTTGGTGTGTTTGGTGGTGCTGCTATTGGACTCTCTGCCTGGATGCAGGGAAAGACTGCAGCCTGTGCTTGTGATGCACTTGCTGAGACTGGAAAGGGTACTGCAAACTACTTTATCGTTATTGGTATCGTAGAGACTGTTGCTCTCTTCACTTTGGTCTTCAGTTTGCTTGCCTTGCAATAAGCAGATTACCGAACAACGGTTCATAATAGAGACGGACATCCTTGGTGGTGTCCGTTTTTCTGTTTCTTATAGTCCAATAAAATTGGCACTATTAGACATAAATACGATAATATACTGTAAACTAACATTACCAAAATGTTTCATATAGCAATCCTGTAAGAATTTCATCCTAAATATGAAAAATTATGTAAAATCTTACAAAACAATATTCTGAATAATTCTTCATGAAAATCTTGACAACTTGTATATCCGTACTATACTAAAACATAAGGACCAAGAATATTGGAATAAAGATTCCAATTGGCTCGTAAAGAACATAAATATTGTTCATAAAAAGGAGTGAGTTATGAAACGGATTTTGTTGTTCTTGGTATTGATCACTTGTATGATCGGTATGGTATTTGCGGCAGGAAGTAAAGAGGAAAGTTCCTCTGCAACAGAAGGTACAGAAATTACATTCTGGACATTTCAGGACCTGCATATGCAGTTCTATGTGGATATGGCTGAATTGTGGAATGAGCAGAACCCAGATAGAAAAATTGACTTTAAGGGAGAGGTTCTTCCCTATGAGGATATGCATACAAAACTGCTTGTATCCTTGCAGGCAGGTAAAGGTGCTCCAGACCTCGTTGACATTGAGATTGCAAAATATCCCAACTTCCTCAAGGGGGATATTCAGCTTATACCACTCAATGATGTCATTGATCCGGTACGAGATAATTTTGTCACTGCACGCTTAGATATCTATAGCAAAGATGGCAAGAACTATGGACTCCCGTTCCATGTTGGCGCATCAGTAATTTATTACAATATGGACATTCTGAATGCTGCAGGTGTTGATCCCTATGCCATCAAGACATGGGATGACTACATGAAGGCAGGAAAAATTGTAAAAGAAAAAACTGGCAAACCTATGACAACAATTGAAGTAACAGAGCATTGGTCTTTCTGGCCTTTAATTGCTCAACAAGGTTCCGATTTCCTGGACGCAGATGGCAATGTCATCCTCGATAATGCAACTAATGTGAAAACTCTTCAATATCTCAAGGATTTGTTGAACAGTGGAGTTGCAATAGCTACTCCCGGTGGATTCCATCATGCAGAAGAGTACTATGGATTTATGAATGATGGAGGTGCAGCTTCCGTATGGATGCCGATGTGGTACATGAATAGATTCACCGATTATATGCCTGACTTGGCTGGAAAGATTCTGATTCTACCTATGCCAAGATGGACATCTGATGGTGCTCGCTCAGCTGGTATGGGTGGCACAGGAACTTCTGTCACCAATCAGGCAAGGGATATTGAACTGACCAAGGATTTCCTAATGTTTGCAAAGGGATCTGAGGAAGGCAATCTTAGAATCTGGGAAGACCTTGGCTTTGATCCTCCTCGTTGGGATGTCTGGGATAATCCTCGGATGAATGCTCCCAATAAATTCACGGATTACTACTTGAATGATGATATCTTCGGTATGTTGCTGGACATCAAGGATGAGATCAATAGCGTCAACATCAAGGAGAAACTTCCTGCTGTTATTGATAGATTGAAATCAACCGTCATGATCCAAGCACTACAACAACAGAACAAGAGCCCAGCTGAAGCTTTGAAAGAAGCGGCAGATCTCGCTCGATAAGTCTCTTTAAGGAGGGGATACGCCAAAACATTGGTGTATCCCCCCATTATTTTTGTTTGCAAGGAGATATTGATGACAAGAAAACAAACTCTAGGATCTGCTAAAATAGCACCGTATGTCTTTATTCTCCCATTTATAGCATCATTCCTCATTTTTTATCTTTACCCTATTATCAGTACGGTTATTATGGGGTTTCAACAAGTTTACCCTGGACAAGTCGAGTTTATTGGTCTGGAGAATTATCGAAAACTTGACAATCCAGAGTTCAAAGTTGCATTAAAAAATAGTTTTCGCTATACGGTTTACACGATAGCACTGCTGATTCCCATTCCCTTGCTTCTCTCTGTATGGTTGAACAGCGGGAATAGAGCTATAAATACAGTGTATCGCTCAGTATTATATATACCTAGCTTAGTATCGATTGTGGTTGCTGGAACTATTATGCGTTTATTGTTTGCATCCAGTGACAAAAGTTTTATTAATACACTTGCGATAGCAGTAGGAGTTGAGCCAAGACAGTGGTTGCTTGGAGGCTCTCACCAAGCGATGATACTTTTATTAATCCTTGCGCTCTGGCGCTGGGTAGGGGTTAATATCATCTATTTTCTTTCCGGATTGCAAGCAATCCCTGATGAACTCTATGAGGCAGCAGACATTGATGGTGCTTCTCCTTCACAAAAACTATGGAGAATTACCATTCCATTGTTGAAAAACACAACCATCTTTGTTACTACCATTTCCATATTTGGGGGATTTGCGATGTTCGAAGAAAGTTTCATTCTTTGGGCAGGTAAACCTTCTCCCAATAATGTAGGACTGACAATTGTAGGGCATCTCTACAACAAAGGATTCCAAGAGGGCGAAATGGGCATGGCAAGTGCCATCGGCATTGTTTTGCTAATCATTGTATTCTCCTTGAGCATTTCCTTCTTGAAGCTGTTCGGTTTCTTTGAAGCCGAAGGGAGGAGATAATGGCAAGAATCTTACACCACTCACGGCGCGCTTTTGTGAAATATATCATTCTAACGTTGTTGGCCCTCTTATACTTGGTACCACTCTATGCGTTGACTTTGGCCGCCTTTCGACCTGGTCGTGACTTGCTACGCTATGGAATAACGCTAAAAACCTTGATTCCTACTGATTTACACATTTCAACATTCAAAGGGCTTTATACTATTCGTGACGGAATTTACATTACTTGGTTTGGAAATAGTTTGCTATTGATGTTGTTGCAAACAAGTTTAGCACTCTTCCTCAGTTCTTTTGTTGCATATGGCCTCTCCTTGTATCACTTCAAGGGGCGGAAGGTGGTAACGACTTTGGTAATATTTCTCATGCTAGTACCAATTCAAATTCTGATTCTTCCTTTGTATAAGTTGATGATTACAGTCAAATTGATTGATACTTTCTGGGGAGTCTTTCTTCCCATGATTGTATCACCATTCGCCATCTTCTTCTTCAAGCAATATATTGATGGAGTACCTCGTGATCTTATCGATGCTGGACGTGTGGATGGATTGAATGAGTATGCAATCTTTTTTAGGATTGTGGTTCCGATCATGCCGCCTGCCTTTTCAGCAATGGCTATTTTCATGTCCATGCAGAGCTGGAACAACTTTCTCTGGCCTTTGATTGTACTTCGTACTGGAGAGAAATTTACCTTGCCCATAGGATTAAATACTTTGCTAACACCTTATGGAAACAATTACGACCTGCTGATTATCGGAGCCTTGGCTGCTACACTCCCCATAATCATCGTTTTCATATTCTTCCAACGTTACTTCATTGCTGGTTTGACCAGTGGTGGAGTAAAAGGTTGATAATCAATACCTCTACAGGAGAGAATCTTCGTGAAATGTACTGTACATGCTTCTAAAAACTTTGTTATTGGTACCGCGGATAAGCGGTTGTTCAGTTCCTTTGTAGAACAATTGGGACGATGCGTCTATGGTGGTCTATATGAGAAAGATCACCCGCTTTCAGATGAAGATGGGTTGCGTAGCGATGTCATAAAGCTCGTAAAAGATCTTGACATCCCTATGGTTCGTTTTCCAGGTGGAAACTATGTTTCCAACCATCGTTGGGAAGACTCTGTAGGACCTATTGATGAGAGACCTGTTCGTCTTGACCTTGCTTGGAAAGCATTGGATCCTAATACGTTTGGTATCAAGGAATTCATAGATTGGTGCAAGAAGGTAGGTACTGAACCTATGATGGCACTCAACTTGGGAACCAGAGGAATCGATGCAGCAAAGGACCTCGTGGAGTATTGTAATCACCCGGGAGGTACTGCGCTCAGTGACCTGAGAAAGAGTCACGGTTCTGAGGCTCCATACAATATAAAAATGTGGTGTCTGGGAAATGAGATGGATGGACCATGGCAAGTAGGACATAAGACTGCCGACGAGTATGGACGTCTTGCCGCTGAGGTAGGGAAGGCCATTAAACTTTTTGATCCCAGTCTTGAGTTAGTTGCCTGTGGTTCAAGCAACAGCGACATGCCCACGTTTCCCTCCTGGGAAGAAACGGTTCTTGAACATACCTGGGAAGTTGCTGACTACCTGTCACTGCATATGTACTTCAGAAATGATGAAGATGATACTGAGACATTCCTTGCTTCAAGCAAGAAAATGGATCAATTCATTGAGACAGTGGTACATGTCTGTGACTATGTTCAAGCAAAAAAACGTTCTAAGAAGACAATGTACCTCTCATTTGATGAGTGGAATGTATGGTTCCATTCCAATGAACAAGACAAAACAGAACCAAAATGGAATGTAGGAAAGCATTTGCTTGAGGATGTATATACCTTCGAGGATGCATTGGTTGTTGGATGTTTGCTCAACAGCTTGCTTAGGCACTGTGACCGTGTGAAGGTTGCCTGTCTTGCCCAGTTGGTCAATGTTATTGCACCAATCATGACCGAAGAGGGAGGGCCTAGTTGGGCCCAAACCATTTACTGGCCATTTTACTATGCTTCCAAATATGGTAGGGGAGAAGTGCTTGATATTCGCTTGGACGTACCCACCTATAAAAACCATCACTATGGAGAAGTCCCCTATGCAGATGCTGTGCTTGTATACCATGCAGAAGAACAAGAGCTTGATCTTTTTGTAGTAAACAGAAGTCTTGATGAAACGATGGAAATTTCATTGGATGCCATAGGCTTTCCCACACAATTGAAGCTTATTGAACATATATTGCTACATCATACAGACTTGAAAGCAAGTAATGACAGAGATAATCCTGAGCATATAAAACCTGTGGTTATGGATATTACAAGGGAACCGTATAAAGCTCCAAGACAATCGTGGAACTTGTTCCGGTTTTCAATATCTTGAAAATAGATGTTTCAGCTATTCGGTTTGTGATAGGATAATTGGGAAGAGGTATTAAACATGCTCAAAGAGATGCTCCTTGACTATTCAGACAAAGAGAAGATGCTGGTTGTTGCAAAGGCGATTGCGAATGAAGCAAGGATCAACATCCTGGAATTGCTGAATGAACGGAGTCTTAGTGTAAACGAAATAGCTGAACATCTACAGTTGCCTACATCAACAGCTGCGCTGCATGTAAGCATCCTTGAACGTGCAGGATTGCTTATCACCGAGTCCCAGCCAGGAATCCGTGGGTCCATGAAAGTAAGCAGTAGGGGATGTGATCGTATTTTGATCAAGTTGCTACTCGATCAATCAGATGCACTGAAAGAAAATTCAGTGGTCCTGAATATGCCGATTGGAAACTTTGTCGATTGCGATATCCATCCCACCTGCGGGCTTGTTAGCGAAAAGAGTGCTATTGGTATCTTCGACCAACCCTGTTCCTTCTACTATGCTGAGCGTACCACCGCACAGTTGCTCTGGTTCTATAAAGGGTATGTGGAATATCGCTTCGCCAATGCTGTTGCCAACTTAGGTAGACCAAAAAATGTAGACCTCAGCTTCGAAGCATGTTCTGAGGCTCCTTTCTATAGGAATGATTGGCCAAGCGACATAACAGTCTGGATAAATGGGAAAGAGGTGGGCACTTGGACCAGCCCAGGTGATTTGGGCGGTAGGAAGGGAAAGTACAATCCACCCTGGTGGCCGGATACCTTGAACCAGTATGGATTGCTCAATCACTGGGTGGTGAATAGCAAAGGCACATATTTGAACAATGAACGTATCGGGGATGTGACTATAGATGAACTCTTGCTCGGGGAATCTTGTTTTATAAGTGTAAAGATCGGCATTAAGGAACACGCCAAGAATATTGGTGGTGTCAGTCTTTTTGGCGAACACTTTGGTGATTACCAGCAGAACCTTCTCTTGAAGCTAGACTATGTATTGCTCTGATTTGCTCTCTCATGAGAAAGAAGCCACTGCTTCTTTTCGAGTCCTCCAGCATACCCGACCAGAGAGCCCTGTTTACCAATGACTCGGTGACAGGGGATGATGATGCTGATTGGGTTTTTGTTGTTTGCCATTCCTACAGCCCGAACAGCTTTGGGGTTGCCTATGGCCTTTGCAATGTCTTGATAACAGACAACATGGCCGTAGGGTATGGCTGAGAGGGCATTCCAGACTGACTTCTGAAATAGAGTACCATGCAGTTCCAGTGGAACCGTAAATTGCTTCAGTACTCCTTTGAAATATGCATCCAATTGTCCTTTTGCTAACTCAAGGACAGGGTTGGTTGTATTCTCATCGAGCATGACTGGATGAAAGGAAACCCCCAGTAATGCATCCCTGTTACACGTTATGTAGAGGGTGCCAAGGGGGCTTCTATAGGCAGTGGAAAATAAGGTGCTCATATCTATCCAGAAGCGTACAAATAATGAGAGGAAGAAACAAGTCTCTCCCCCTCATATGCACCTATCTACGAGATTACCCGTACTCGTTCTTCACTGGGAAGGAAATCCTTATCACCAGGTTCCTGCATGATCGATCCAAATGGCATCTGAGCTGTAAGCGACCATGATGCGGGAAGACTGAAATGTGCAAGCACTTCCTTCTCGATTAGGTTTCCATAATGCTGCAAGCTTGCCCCTACTTTCAATTCAGCTAGAACTGTCCAAACAGAGAACTGCGCAATACCGGTTCCGTGATGACTCCAAAGGGTGAAATTTTCACTATAAAGAGGCATTTGTTCCTGGAGTTGCAGGATTGTTGCCATCTCTTCAAAAAAGAGAATTGTGCCTGAAGCAGCCTTGAATGCAGCAATTTTGTCTTCAGTCTGCTTTTTCTGTTCTGGATCTGGAACCATCGCCAGCAGTTTGGAGAGAATCAAATCCCAGAGCCAGTCATGTTCCTTCCCGTATAGAATTACAGCTCTGCTTGTTTGTGAGTTGAATGCAGATGGAGCGTATGTAATTACCTCGCGAACCGCATCCTCTACTGTAGATTTCATCACAGGAAGTTCTTTTCCTAGATTATAAATGGTACGTCTTTTTTTCATGCTATTAATAATGGTAGATTCCATGGTTATATACTCCTTGCACACAATATAGTTGAATAAAATATTAATGTAAACCCTTCTTTGCCTATTCTTGTAAGATGTTTGAATTGGGTATATTCTAGGCAGACTATGATACACGATACACTTGACCAACTCGTTTTTTATGCTCCTGCCATTCCTCATCTGGAGCAAATAGCATCACTCGACGATACAGGAGTCTCAATTGAAGGAATGAAAGTCGTTTTCTCCCAGTGTATTACTACCGCTTTTGATGGTACTTTTATGGTGCATCCATCAAAGGTTTGTGTGGTACTCACATTGCAAGGAAGTGAGTTGCTTGTTACTACATACCGAAGGAAAGACCAGGAAGGGACCATGGATGAAAAGGGTTTTATTTCTATCGAGGACAGTGAAGCCACTGATGTTGTTCGATCGGAAGAAGGAACCTTTACTGTCTTCATGCCAGGGGAACCCTTTGCTTATGGTATCCAGGGAGAAGAGGGTCCGACCACAATAAAACATCTGCTTATTGTGCTGGATGAGACCTAAATGACTTTACAAATGTGTAGTTATAGCGTACGAATACTATGTGTATGACTGAGAGGAGCTTGGTATGACAGGAGAGCAGCAGGTACATATTGGAGATAAGCTTATTGGACGTGGGTTACCCGTCCTTGTGCAAACGATGTATGACAGTGCAATACCACATGAAACAGATGAGCTGGAAGAGCTGATTCGTAGGATCGGGAAACTCAACGCAATGGGTTGCGATGTCATTCGTTTCTCCTATCCATCAGCTGAAGACCACGATGCGTTCAGCTATCTCTGCAGGAAGAGTCCCATACCCATTGTTGCCGACATTCATTTTGACTATAAACTGGCACTAGATGCACTCAACTGCGGTGCAGACAAGATTCGGATTAATCCAGGGAATATTGGAGCGAAGTGGAAAGTAGAAGAGGTGGTGAAAAGTGCCAAGGATCGAGGAAAAGCTATCCGTATTGGGCTGAATAGTGGATCCCTTCCGCGGGGAAACGACCCTGCAGAGCTCCTGATGAGCAATACGGCCCTTGAATACCTCTCATGGTTTGAACAGTGGGGATTTACCAACACAGTGGTCTCCCTGAAGGCGAGTGATACCGAACTTACCCTGAAAGCAAATCGTCTCTTTGCTTCACAGAGCCCCTATCCGTTGCATCTGGGAGTAACAGAAGCAGGTTCGGTTATTTCGGCGGTCACCCGATCTACTTGGGCACTGGGGCAACTTCTCAGTGAAGGGATAGGCAATACCATACGAATCAGCATTACTGGTGATATCGAGAGTGAGGTACAAGCAGGTGTTGAGTTGTTGAGAACTTTGGGAATGAGGAAAAAGGGTATCAGAATTGTAAGTTGTCCACGTTGTGGAAGGCATAGTTTTGACTCTCAGGGCTTCCTTGCTTCGGTAGAACAAGAGCTACTTACCATCGATAAGGACTTGACTGTTGCCATCATGGGATGTCAAGTCAATGGTCCAGGAGAAGCAAAATCTGCAGATCTGGCCATAACAGGACTCGGGAATAGTATATTTCTCTATGAAAAAGGGAAATTGGTGAAGAAAGTTACGCAGCAGGACGCAAAGGCTGCTTTGTTGGAAGCTATTGAACATGCATAATACGTTGATCATCAAGGGTGCAAGGGAGCATAACCTTAAAAACATCGACCTGGAATTGAAAAAGGATCAATTGATCGTCATAAGCGGACTCTCGGGAAGTGGGAAAAGCTCTTTGGCGTTTGATACAATTTTTGCAGAGGGACAGAGACGTTATGTAGAAAGTCTGAGCTCGTATGCAAGAATGTTTCTTGACAAATTGGACAAACCTGATGTTGATTACATGGAAGGACTCAGCCCTGCTATTGCCATTGAACAAAAGTCGACCCATCGCAATCCACGTTCAACGGTGGGAACTGTTACAGAAATCTATGATTATTTCAGACTTCTCTGGGCAAGGGTGGGCAAGCCACACTGTCATGTGTGTGGTCGTGAGATCAGCGAGATGAGTGTGGACCAAATCATTGATGCCATTTTCAAGGCCGAGGATGGGACGAGAATCATCGTAAGTGCCCCAGTAGCAATCGGGAGGAAAGGAGAGTTTAGGAAGGTCTTTGAGGATGCACGTGCAGCAGGCTTCCAACGAGTGAAGGTAGATGGAAAAATGCTCAACCTTGATGAGCAAATTGTATTGGAGAAACAATTCAAGCACTCCATTGATATCGTGGTAGACCGTCTCATCCTTAGCAAGGACATACGCTCCAGGCTGGCATCAAGTATTGAAACCTCAAACGAAATGACAGAGGGCTTGGTCAAGGTTACCTTTCTGGCAGAAAACGGCGAAGAGATGTATGAAGAGATTTTCAGTGAACGCAACAGTTGCCCACACTGCGGAATTACCCTTCCCGATCTTGAACCGCGATTGTTCAGTTTCAACAATCCGTATGGTGCATGTCCTGAGTGCAATGGGCTTGGGATCAAGACAGAATTCGATCCAGATCTTATTATTCCAGACTACTCAAAGAGCTTCAACAAAGGTGCAATCGCTACAATGAATCCAGATGCAAGGTGGTCACGTTCCCTCATTGAGGCGCTTGCCAAGCACTTGCATTTTACCCTCGATACTCCATTCAGCAAACTACCACAGGAGACCATCGATGCATTGTTGTACGGGACCAAGGAACGGGTATTTGTGGAATACGAGCGGGAGAAAAGTAATCAGACGTATCGTGTTGAAAAACCCTTTCCTGGAATTATTCCTGATCTGCAACGCAGATATTATGAAACAAACAGCATGCAGATAAAAATGTGGATGAATAGTTTTCAGACCACAAAGGTATGTCCGGTGTGTCATGGTGATCGTCTTCGCCCAGAAGCACTTGCAGTGACCATACATGACTTGAATATCATGGAAGCTACGCGTCTTTCAGTAAAAAACGCACATACATTCTTCAATGAACTTATGCTTAGTGACCAGGAAATTATGATTTCCAACCAGGTCCTCAAGGAGATAAGGAGCAGATTGACATTCCTGCGTAATGTAGGTCTCGATTATCTGACCATCGATAGAAGCAGCGCAACCCTCAGTGGTGGAGAAGCCCAGCGTATCCGCCTTGCCACCCAGATCGGGTCTGCCCTTAGTGGAGTGCTCTATGTCTTGGACGAACCATCTATTGGATTGCACCAGAGAGATAATAAAAAACTCATTGATACACTCAAGCATCTCAGGGATATCGGAAATACGGTATTGGTCGTGGAGCATGATGAAGCTACCATCAGGGAAGCCGACTACCTGGTAGATTTAGGGCCTGGAGCGGGAGTGCATGGAGGCTACATTATTGCTGAGGGAACACCCGAGGAGGTTGAGAAGAATCCTGAGAGTATCACCGGGCAATACCTTGCAGGAAAGTTGGCTATGTCCATCCCCGCAAAGAGAAGGAAAGGTTCGGGGAAAACTATCCGTCTTACAGGAGCCAACAGGAATAATCTCAAGTCTGTGGATGTAGATTTCCCCCTAGGAAAACTCATTGTCATTACGGGCGTTTCGGGGAGCGGTAAGAGTTCTCTGCTGAATGAGGTCTTGCTTCCTGCCATTAGACGTCAGCTGGCAAACAAGAAACCTAATTATGACGGCTTCAGCTCTATTGATGGTGTGAAGCACATTGATAAGGTAATCAATATCGACCAGAGTCCTATTGGACGTACTCCCCGTAGCAATCCTGCTACCTATGTAGGGGTCTTTACAGCAATTCGAGAACTTTTTGCCTCACTGCCGGAGAGCAAGGCAAAAGGGTACAAGAGTGGTCGTTTCAGTTTCAATGTGGCAGGAGGAAGGTGTGAGAACTGTCACGGGGATGGGAACCTGAAAATAGAGATGAACTTTCTTCCTGACGTCTACGTGACCTGTGATGTCTGTCATGGCAAACGGTTCAACAAGGAGACACTGGCAGTCCACTACAAAGGCAAGAATATCCATGATGTTTTGGAAATGACCGTTGAAGAGGCAAGTGAATTCTTCAGCGCAATACCGAGAATCAAACGAAAGGTAGACACGCTCCAATCCGTGGGTCTTGAATATGTCAAGTTGGGCCAAAGTGCGCTTACCTTAAGTGGAGGAGAAGCTCAACGAGTAAAGCTTAGTCTGGAACTTTCAAAAGTCGGAACAGGAAATACCTTATATGTGCTGGATGAACCTACCACAGGGCTTCACTTTGCCGATGTCAAGAAATTGATGGAAGTACTGAATAGATTGGTAGATGCAGGGAACACCGTAGCGCTCATTGAACACAACCTGGATGTCATCATGCAAGCTGACCACCTCATAGACCTGGGCCCTGAAGGGGGCGATGGTGGTGGAATGGTCGTTGCAACCGGAACTCCTGAGCAACTTGCACTATGCAAGGAATCCCACACAGGGTATTATTTAGCTCAGATGCTGCATGAAAAAAGTTGAGAAACACAGCGTAGTAATGATATTGATCCTGGCTCTACTTACTTTGGGGGGCCAGTTTCTCTATGCCCAAGATGATCCACTGCTCCTTGCGTTGCGCATAGAGCGTGCCAGCGATGAGGAGCTCATCGAGATGGCTCGTCTCAGGGGCATCGACGGGGACAATCCGATTGATTTACGTGAAGCGTTGTACGAGTACCATGGTATTGAGCACAGTAGTATTCCGACCACCGAAGAAAAAGGTTCCTACCGCTTGGAAATCACCCAAGCAAGATCAATGGAAACTGATGCAGGTTCCTCGTTGGTAACCTTGGAAGGGGATGTCATTGTCTCATTTGTGGGTGAGGGAACGCAAAGACCAAAACAGCTTAAGGCACAAAAAGTGCTTATAGACCTTGCCCATACATTGCTTACTGCCTCTGGAACAGTGCTGTTTGAGGACAATGGAGCTGATGCTGCCTTGCAAGCAATAGAAGGTAGCATCGTAACCTTTGACTGGTCAGATGAGACATTGACCATCAGTGGGGCAACAACCAAAAGCGAGCGAGAGAACAGCGAAAATGAGGATGTCAGCATCTACACCTCGGGAAGTCTGATCACCTACCAGGGAGATGGAGGTGGAATCTATTATCAGGATGGACAGATCGGAACACGTGCAGAGGATCCTCTTTCATCCATTCGGGCAGATCGATTGAGCTTTCTATCTGGTGGAGATCTGATGGTACACGATGCAGCTTTATATCTTGGTAGGGTCCCTGTTCTCTGGACACCATTTTTCTTTTTCCCCGGCAACCGGATGGTTGGCAATCCAGCCTTTGGGCTTACCAGTGATCGTGGGATGTTTGTTTCAACAACATGGGAAGTATATGGAACCTATCCAAAGTTTGAAGCGGGTGATCAGTCCAGTATTACCAAGCTATTAAGCACACCCGACTCAAGGACCACGATTCCCGGCACCATACTCTACACAACGGATGAAGAACTTTCTGCTATACAGTCTTGGGCAAGAAAAAGCGATTCATATCTTACATTCTTCTTCGATGCCTATGAACAGGCGGGATTGCATGCTGGATATGACAGCAAAACAACATTTTTCTCAAAACAACTGGTAATTGATTCTCTTTCTGCGTTTGCTTTATATCCACTTGGGACAAGTCCCCTCAACTACTATTCTGATGTTGGGCAGTATCGTTACTATCTCAATCAAGGGATTAGCCTGAATACCAAATGGGCAAAGCTGGAAGCATCCATGCCTCTTTACTCGGACCCAAAGGTACTCAGCCTGTATGCGAATCGGCTTACTTCATTTGCCTTCGATGCGTTACTGGGAAAGAACCAGGAGTTTCCCACAACCTATAGGTCGGATATCACGAGTTACACCTGGAAGCTGAAAGGTTCCTTCTCATTCCCCACATCCATACTTGATCCGTATCTCTCTTCTTTTACAATCTCCAACGTGGAAGCCGATGCCCTATTCAAATGGCAGGATGCAGGACCAGCTTATTTCTATCTTCTGCAACAGGTACATCTTCCCTTGCTTTCGCTCAATCTCAAGGGGACTTTGCTTGATTACTCTTCAAAAAAACAGAAAACACCTCAAAAAAAAGAAGCTGTCGCAGTGAAAGAAAAGGATGTGTTGCTGCCTGACGCATACCAGATTACGATAACGAACAGCGGGGATTCATCCAAGCAACGTGAGAGGCTTGTTTCCCTTACGTATTCCCTTGATCAGAAACTTACCCATACACTTGATGCAACGCTAGGAGTCATAGATTGGGAATCTGCCTATCTCTATAGCCTTACAAAAGGAACATTGGCACTAAAAGTTTCTCCCAACACCAATTTGTTTACGGTCTCCAGCGAATTGCTTCCACAACTTACGTTCCTTGAAGACCAGAGCAAGCGTATCTATAGGAGCAAATCGTATCAACTGTTCAATGTGAATACGGTCACTGTCCCTGCTGTTGGGCTTACCTATACCTTGAGTCAACGGTTGTATCGGTATCAAGAGAATTATGTAAAAACGGTAGGGACTACAGTGGAGAAAATCGAGCAGAACTATGCTTTTGATAAGGAATCGGTGACAGTGCACCAAGTGCGATATCAACAGAATTTTTCTCTGGCAGCGGGGAGCATAACTCCCAGTGTTACCGCTAGCCTCTATCCAGTCAGACAAAGCTTGTTGCCAAGTCTGAAGTACACCATTGGTTCATTTTCGCTTTCCTCTTCCTTACTCTTTAGTGAAGTAGACTCATCTCTACGCAAGGATACACTCAAATCATCATTCGGCTATTCCACAAAACCACTTTCAGTTTCCCTCTCCCAATCATATGATTTTACCAGGACGGTTGCTTCTTGGGAGGAAGCCATGCGCTTGGATGGTTCTTTCAAAGAGCAGTTTTTCTCATCCTTTTTTTCGCTATCTCAGCAATTTACCTTCTCTTTCTTGACTAGTGATGGACAGGCTAACTACTTTGACCATATTACGTTTGATGCAGCTATTCCTCATCTTAAGGTAACGTATGTTTCGAAAGGAGAGGCAACCGACTTGCAAGCAGAGAAACTACAAGTTGATGTAGCCGGAAAAGACCTTCAGATTCGTTGGTGGAAACGGCGTATGGCCCTTACCTTTGGTATCGATTCTTCCTTGAAGTTCTTCTATCAGGACAGGTATGCAAGCTCATTCTCGATTACTGCTTCAGCTCGACTCCAGATTGCTGAATTCCTGGATTGTACGCTTGCTGCAAAGAGTACCAATACAGGATTTTTCAAATATTACGACGATCAAGATTCATTTTCTTATTCCTTGCTTTGGAGTGATCTGCTAAGGAGTTTTGACTTCAGTGGAGATGGAAGATACAATACACAATTCAATCTCAGTGAACTCTCATTTACTTTGGTCCATGACCTTGAAGATTGGTCACTGAATTGTAAATACAGCGGAAGTGTTGTATTATCGAACAACCAATATAGCTGGGTACCGACTGTTTCAGTATATCTGACTTGGAACACGATTCCCGAGCTGGATGTGGAAGAGACATGGACGCAGAACAACACTGTTTGGACGCGTTCATCCTCGTCATAGGATTATGCATGGATAGAAGTGTGGAATTTCCCAGTGAAGAACAAATGGAACGGGTGTTGGGTATCAATGATCGGAATCTTCCCTATTTGGAGGCGTTGCTTGGATGTGATTTATTTGTAAAAGGGAATTCACTTTTTTGTTTAAGCAAAGATGAACAGATTAGCAATCGGTTCCTTTCCTTGATGGCGCGATTGCAGAAACTTGCAGTAAATCAGCATTATTTCAGTGAAACAGAGATTTTCATGGAATACCAGGCATTGAAAAGCGACCAACCACTCCAAGAGTTACTCGCCAGCGACCAATTGGGAAAGCCTTTTATTATGGTTCATAATCGCTTCGCGTATCCCAAGAGTCGAATGCAAGAGAAGTACATCAAGAGCATGATGCAAAACCAGATTGTTTTCGCAATAGGCCCTGCTGGTACTGGCAAGACGTTCTTGGCTATTGCCTATGCCTTGGGGCAACTACTCAGTGGAAAGAAACATAAGATCATTCTTACCCGTCCGATTGTTGAGGCAGGGGAGAGCCTTGGATTCTTACCTGGTGATTTGGCTCAGAAGATTAACCCATATCTCAGACCACTGTATGATGCCATGGAAGCCATGGTCAGCGTACAAAACATTAGGCGTTTGGAGGAGAATGGAAGTATTGAGATAGCCCCTCTTGCCTATATGAGGGGACGTAGTCTGCAGAATGCCACCGTCATTCTTGATGAGGCACAGAATACCACCAAAGAACAGATGAAGATGTTCCTCACCCGTCTTGGAGAGAACGCCAATGCAATCATTACTGGAGATATCAGCCAAGTGGATTTGCCTCGTCACAAAGACAGTGGCCTGATACATGCTATGCAGATACTGAAAGGAATACCCGGTCTTGATTTCATACGTTTCGATTCTCGTGATGTGGTGCGTTCTCACATCGTACAGCATATTGTGGATGCTTACGCTGGTGATGAGGGGAGCGAGAAATGAATATAAAAAAAATACAGCTACCGGAACGAAGACACAAAAAGCGTGAAATGCAACAACAACTATCACTCTTCTTGATTGTGCTTACCGTTTTTCTTGCAATGGTAGTACCATTGCTGAGCACCCATTCCAGTGGCAACGGTCTCAAGGATTTGGGATCTCAATACGAGGAAGGTGAGCTCTCCAATGATGATATCTTTGCAACCAGTAGTTTTCAGTATGTAGATGAAGAGCAAACGCAAAAGCTCGTAGAACAGCGTATGCAGGAAATTCTCCCTTATTTTAGTTTTTCACTCAGATCCTCTACCGTATCCAGCAGAAGGTTGGAAACCTTTCTTGCGTTGTTTTATCAAGGAGAGACAGGTTTCACTGACTTTCTACAAAAAGAAGGAATTACTGATGAGCGTAATGTAGTGGGGAGGATTGCTGGTCTTGCCGGCGAACAACAGCAGCTTTTGTTGCAAGCCATCAAAGAGTCTGGAAGCTATGTATTGGAACAAGGGCTATTTGATACTGAGGACCTGAAAACGATTCAGGACCAAGGATATGAAACACTTATCGTAAAAAACAGTCTCTTACGACAAGCAAAGAACGAGCCTTCCACTCATAGCATTGCAACACTCCTGACAAAAGAGAACCTCCAAACTCAGCTGGCTCCCGTCTTGGAACCCTATGAACACATTGATAGTCAGTTTCAATCGTTCCTTGTTGTTGATGCATTGACTATGCTCTTAGAACCAAATGTGGATTATGAGGCTGTTGAAACACTTGCACTTCGAGAGGAAGCTGCAGCAGAGATTCCTGAACAAGTGATAACCATTGAACGTGGAGAGAAGATCATTGCCAAGGATACCGTGGTAACGAGCTCTCAGATTGATTTGCTGCAGATGATAGGTACGAACAATTTTCAATACACCATACTGGAGTTGATCGGCAGGGCAATCTTTATCTTGCTCGCTACTAGTGTTTCGGTATATGTATTCATTCAGTTCCTGCGTTCAGAGAAAAGGTTGTATCTCTACTTGAATCTTATGCTTGCCTCTGTCTCAGTTTCCTTGGTCGCAATGTATGGTGTCAATCTATTTTTTACATCACGTTCCGCGCTGTTTTTGGACTCGTATCTACCCGTATTGTTTGCTCCGCTGTTTATCAGCCATATCACAAGCAAAAAACGGTTGGGCTTGGTCTGTGCCTTTCTCCTTGCATGTTACGCAACGCTGATGGAGCAATCTAGTTCCGTTACCTTCTTCTTTGTATTGACTGTTAGTGGTGTTTGTCTCTATTTCTTCCGCTATACCATCAAGCGAATCGATGATGTATTCAATTGGTTCTATGCTTGTGTAATCAGCAGTTTTGCAGCTTTAGCGTTGTATATGTTGGAGGCGTTGCCGCTTCATCAGGTTATGCCTCTTGTAGGTGGTATGATTCTGAACATTACCATATCTTTGGTGTTTTTGGAGGCATTCGTTCCCTTGGCTGAGAAACTCTTCAATATCCCTACTACGTATCGTCTCAGTGAGCTTGCTTTCAGCGCAAGTCCTGTGCTTGACCGTTTGGAATCAGTTGCTCAGGGTACCTATAATCACAGTAGAAACGTTGCAGACCTGAGCTACAATGCAGCTCGATCTATCGGGGTGAATGCAATGCTTGCACGAGTAGGTGGAATGTATCATGATATCGGGAAGGCTGACCATCCAGAATATTTCATTGAGAATCAGAGTGAAGCAAACAAGCATGACGATATCAAACCTTCGCTATCAGCAGCCATCATCAAGAGCCATGTGAAACTTGGCTTGGAGAAGGGTAGGGAGGCAGGACTTCCTCAGGAGGTATTGGATATTATAGGCCAACACCACGGCAATGATGTCATTCAATTTTTCTACAATGAGGCAAAAAACCAGGCAAAAGCGGCAGGAATGGATGTGAAGGAGGATGACTTCAAGTACAATGGCAATCCTCCTGCCTTCCCGGAATCAGCAATAGTCATGTTAGCGGATTGTGTTGAAGCTGCAAGCAGAACCCTGAAACGTCCCAATCACTCACAATATGAAAAACTGGTGCATTCCCTGATTATGGGCAAGTTGGAGAGGGATCAACTGAAGAATAGCCAGCTCTCTCTTACTGATCTTGATCAGATAGAGGATGCGTTCGTCCAAACCTTGCTTGGACGCGATCATCGCCGGATTGAATACCCATCAGAACAGAAAGGATAACCAAACAATGAACAGGTATTATATCGATGTTACCTATGAAGATGAGCAATTTGCTGTGCAGGCACCCTCTCCTTTGGTTGTTGAATATTTGGAGAATGTTCTTGCATTTCTCGGTCAGTCTAGTTGTGAATGTTCAGTGAACTTTGTCAGTGACCAGACGATTCAAGAATTAAACAGGGAGTATCGAGACAAGGACGAGCCTACCGATATTCTTTCCTTTGTACAGGAAGAAGACATAGAAGATTTTTCTTGGCCAGAAGTACAATTGGGAATGCCTGATAGTCCGCCAGAGGAAATCAGGGTACTGGGGGACATGGTAATATCCCTTGATGCCTTGAAAAGAAATGCACTATCCTTTAGTGTAGAACTAGATGAAGAGTTGTTTCGCCTCTTGATCCACGGTTTGCTTCACCTGTTGGGTGAAGATCATTCCAGCAATGATGCTGATGAGCCGATGTTGATCAAGCAAGAGGAAATTCTCCATCAATTGGGGGGGAGCAAACGTTGAGCTTGCCATGGAAAGGTCTGTTCAAGAAACACTCTAATGATCGTGAGGAACGGTTTAAGGCAGAGTTAGAAGAAAGACAGACGATGATTAAGGGCATCCAGGAACTGCAGGACAAGACGGTTAAGGAGATTATGATTCCTCGTGTGGATGTCCAGTTTATCAGCAGTGACATTACGATTGATGAGTTGTATGCAATTATACAGGAACAGGGGTACTCCAGGTATCCTGTGTATGAACAGACAATTGACAATATTGTGGGTGTTCTCTATGCCAAAGATATCATTCGTAATGGCATAGATCAGGTGTTCAATGCCAAGACCTTGATGAGGCAGCCGTACTTCATTCCTGAGAGCAAGCACCTTGATGATTTGCTCAGAGAGTTTAAATTAAGAAAAGTGCATATTGCCATTGCCATTGATGAATATGGTGGAGTGAGTGGAATTGTCTGCATGGAAGATATCTTGGAAGTGATAGTGGGTGACATACAGGATGAGTTTGATGACGACGAGGATGATGGCGTACGTAAATTGGATGACAACACGTTTGTTGTCGATGCAAGAACTTCTATTGAAGATTTGAATGAATCAGTGGGATTGCATCTTTCAGAGGAAGAGTATGAAACAGTTGGAGGCTATGTGTTTGAACTGTTTGGAAGAATTCCGCTCAAGGATGAATCGGTCGAGGATGATGAGGCTGTTTTTACCGTAGAGGATATTGATGGCCATAAGATCAACCAATTAAAATTGGTTGTCAAACCATAGTATGTAGCATACGTTGACCCTTATATAAGGAAAACTGTATACTAATATATCGATACACAATAACTTTTCCCGGAGGAAACGAACAATGAAAATTGCAATTAATGGTTTTGGAAGAATTGGACGTAATGTTTTCAAGATTGCTTTTGAAGACAAGGACATCGAAATTGTAGGCATTAATGATATCACAGATCCAAAGACCTTGGCCCACCTTCTGAAATATGACTCTACCTATGGAGTATACCCCAAAAGCGTCGAAGTAGCAGATAATGCTATTGTTATTGACGGCAAAAAAATTCCTGTGTATGCCATCCGCTCCCCTTCTGAGCTTCCCTGGAAGGAACTTGGTGTTGATGTTGCTATTGAATCCACTGGTATATTCACTGTTGCTGAAAGCCCGAAGGGTGGTTACAAGGACCATATCAAGGCTGGCGCAAAGAAAGTCATCCTCACCGTTCCTGCAAAGGACAAGATTGACCAGACCATTGTTTGTGGTGTCAATGACGACAAAATCGACCTCAGCCTGCTTGCGTACTCCAATGCGAGCTGCACCACCAACTGCTTGGCTCCTATTGTAAAGGTGCTCAATGACTCATTCGGTATTGTGGAAGGATTGATGACCACTGTGCACTCCTACACCAATGACCAGGTAATGCTTGACCAGCCCCACAAGGACTTGAGAAGGGCACGAGCTGGTGCTCTTTCCATCATCCCAACCACCACTGGTGCTGCAAGGGCTGTCGGTGAAGTTATCCCTGAAATGAAGGGCAAGCTTAATGGCATGGCAATGCGCGTTCCAACTCCAACAGGTTCAGTTGTTGACTTGGTTGTAACCTTGAAGAAGGATGTATCCGTTGAGGATGTGAATGCAGCAATGAAGCAGGCCAGTGAAGGTGCTATGAAGGGTATCCTTGGATATACTGAGGATCCTATCGTATCACGCGATGTTGTAGGTAACCCCCTCTCTTCAATCCTTGATGCTGGTCTTACCATGAAGATGGGTGAGAAGTTGTTCAAGGTAATCAGCTGGTATGACAATGAGATTGGTTACTCCAACCGCGTTGTTGATCTTGCAAAGAAGTTGGTGAAATAACACTGTGTTACTGTGAATGTCAGGCCTGTTTCTACAGGCCTGATTTCCTTGCTAACGATTACCATCGAAATTCAGAGGAAAGCTATGATTCTTAATACAATTCGAGAGTGTGATTTTTCAGGCAAGAAAGCCTTGGTTCGTGTAGATTTCAACGTACCCATCAAGGATGGCGTTGTAACTGATGATACCCGTATCAGAGCTGCACTACCCACCCTTACGTACTTGTTGGATAACGGTGCATCACTTGTGGTCATGAGCCATCTTGGCCGTCCAAAAGGGAAGAAAAACCCTGAGTTCTCCATGGCCCCCATTGCAAAACGCTTTAGCGAACTGCTGGGAAAAGACGTACAACTTGCAAATGATGTAATTGGTGATGAGGTTGCTAAACAGGTTTCCTCAATGAAAGCTGGTGATGTACTTTTGCTGGAGAATGTACGTTTCTACAGTGGAGAAGAGGGGAATGACCCAGGTTTTGCAAAGAATCTTGCTTCCTTAGGTGATGTATATGTCAATGATGCTTTTGGAACAGCTCACCGTGCACATGCCTCCACTGAAGGTGTTTCCCACTATCTTCCCTCCTATGCTGGGTTCCTTATTGAAAAGGAAGTGAAATTCATGGCTCCGTTGCTGAGCAATCCTGAGAAACCGTTTGTCGCTATTATTGGCGGCTCAAAGGTTTCCAGCAAGATCGGCGTCCTGGAGAGTCTGGTAAAGACCTGTGATTCCATCGTTATCGGTGGTGGAATGGCCTATACATTCCTTGCAGTCCAGGGTCATACCATTGGAAAAAGCTTGGTCGAGGAGGAGTACAAGGATGTAGCTTCTTCCTTCCTTGCAAAGGCAAAGGAGAAGGGTGTCCAAGTTATTCTTCCTGTAGACCATCTCTGTGGTACAGAGTTCAAGGATGATACTGAGGCAATCAGTGTTGATGCTGCTGATATTCCTGAAAATCTGATTGGTATGGATATCGGTCCCAAGACTATTTCTATGATTGTGGATGTAGTAAATACGGCCAAGAATGTTGTTTGGAATGGTCCGATGGGAGTATTTGAGTTTGATGCTTTTGCAGGGGGAACTCTTGCTGTTGCAAAAGCATTGGCAGAGAGTAAAGCCACTTCTGTTGTAGGGGGAGGTGACTCTGTGGCAGCTATCAATAAGTTTAATCTTGCTGACAAAATTAGTCATGTAAGTACCGGCGGTGGTGCATCCCTCGAGTTTCTCGAAGGTAAGGTCCTTCCGGGAATCAAGGCATTGGAGAAATTAAAATGAGAAAACCCTATATCGCAGGAAACTGGAAAATGAATATGACTCCAAGCGAAGGCGCTGCCTTCGCTAAGAATCTTGCAAAGGCAGTGGAAGGAACCAATACCAAGGTAATGGTTGCTCCTCCTTTTGTCACCATCCCTGCAGTTGTTGAGGCACTCAAAGGTTCTGATATTATTGTTGCTGCCCAGAACATGAGTGACAATCTGAAAGGAGCCTTCACTGGTGAAGTCAGTGCTCTCATGCTTAAAGACCTCGGTGTTACGAATGTAATTCTCGGGCATAGTGAAAGACGCGCACTGTATGGTGAAAGTGATGTTTTCATCAACCGCAAGGTTTTGCTTGCACTTTCTGAGGGAATGGATGTTGACCTTTGCATAGGTGAAACCTTGGAAGAACGCGAGGCTGGTAAACTTGAGGAAGTCCTAAGCCGTCAGGTTTCAGAAGGCTTGAAGGGTGTGTCCGCTGAACAGATGCAACATATCACTTTGGCATATGAACCTGTCTGGGCTATTGGGACTGGAAAGACCGCTACCCCTGAAGATGCAGATGCAGCACATGCTTTTATTCGTAGTCTTGTTGAAAAACTGTACAATAAGGGTGTTGCAGAAGAGCTGATTATACAGTATGGTGGTTCAGTGAAGGCTTCGAATGTGAAAGCCTTGATGTCTAAAGAGCATATCGATGGCGCACTGGTTGGTGGTGCCTCCCTCTCCGTGGAGCAGTTCCTTCCGATTGTGAACTTTGATAAGTAAGTATTCGGAGTAAAGAGAAAATGGGTGTTTTGAGCATTATTCTGTTGGTATTATTTGTCGTTGTCAGTCTTCTCTTAATTTTCCTAGTAGCTATACAGGATGAGCAGAGTGAAGGTCTGGGCGGTATTTTTGGTGGTGGAAGCAATACTGCTTTTGGGTCTCACTCCAGTAGTGTGGTGACCAAGGTTACAGGGACGCTTGCTGTCTTGTTCTTGGTATTGGCCCTCTTGGTGGCTTTCGTGAACAAAACGCCATCACAGGATGAGTTGCTCGATTCCGTCACCACGGAACAGGTACAGCAAACTACTGATTGGTGGATAAGTGGCGAAGATGCAGCAGCAGCTGAGACAGCTACACAAACCAACTAGGACGGTCGCTGTTCCAATTATTATCGACTACCGGCCGCAGACATGCGGTCGGTTGTTGTTTCAAGGGAGTGTCTATGAAAGTATGCATATTGTATGCACCTGCATCGAAAGGGAATGAAAAAATGAAGGCGATTGCCAATGCATTGTCGGAAAGCATCTCTGCACAAGGTCATATGGTCGATGTGTTTGATATGTCTCTCGAAGCAGGGAAGATTGTCTCTTTCTATGACTACTTGATCATAGGTACTGAGACACTCACGTTTTTTGGTGGGAAAATACCCCAAACCGTTTCTGGTTTCTTGAAATCAGCTGGTAGTATTTCTGGGAAACGATGTATGGCATTCATTACCAAAGGTGGCATACGTTCAATGAAAACACTCCAGACATTGATGAAAACAATGGAGAAAGAAGGTATGTTCTTGAAGAAAAGTGAGATTATCAACAAGGTGGATTTAGCCCGTGCTGTTGGTAAACGTGTGCAAATCTAATTGATTCTCTATTCTATTGGTAGTACCTTATCAGAAGATATCCTTAGGAGTTGTTATATGAAACGTAGAGCTAGTATATTGGCCGTCTTCCTGCTCATTGGCACGATGGCATTTGCTGCAACAATTGGTGCCCCGGCTGCAACGGTGAGGCTTACCAAAACCACACCCATCAGCATGGCAGATCTTGAAGCGGAAGTAGCACAATACAAGGCAAATACAGTAAAACAGGGTGGAGACCCTGCAAGCGTTGACCCGTTGCAAGTATTGAACCTTCTGATCAACAATGAATTGTTCCGCCAGGGTGCTGCACGTGATGGTGTAAAGATTACTGATGCAATGGTAGAAAGTGCCTACGATTCACAGAAGACTAATCTTGAGGCTTCGACAGGGCAAAAGTTCACTGATGCGGAATTTGATCAGATTATTATAAATAATTTTGGTTCTGTTGATGCATATCGTAAGGCTATTAGAGAGCAATTGATGGTTGATTCTTATGTACGCATGAAGAAATCAGATATGCTTGGGACAAAGGTACAGGTTTCTGATGCAGAAATCACTTCCTTCTATCGTAAAAACAAGACGAATTTTATAAGTCCAGAAACGGTGAAACTGAGTCATATTTATATTCCTTTCACGAACGATGCACAGAAGGATGCGCAAAATAAGGCACTTCTGGAGCGTGTTGCCAGAGATATAAAGAATGGTTCACTCTCATTTGAGAAGGCAGTGGTGCAGTATTCTGAAGATGCACAGAGCAAGAACAAAGCTGGTGACATTGGTTGGTTGACCATGGATAACATGGAAGCGCGTGCTGGCCTTGGAGATGCATTCTTTGATGTTGCATTCACCACGGATGTAGGGAACGTGAGCGATGTCGTAACCAGTAATACCGGTTATCATATTCTGAAGATACTTGCCTACAATGATACCAAGATCTTGCAGTTACAGGACCAGATCAGCCCAACCACCTCCACGACAGTAGAGCAATATATAAGAAGTGAACTTGCAGCACAGAAACAACAAGCCAACTACTATGCGGCGATCAACAGTCTGGTGGATGACCTGAGAAAGTCTGCGACCATAAACATTTTATATAAATGATATGAAAACACGACATAAAGCACGCGAATTGGCGCTTCAGACTCTCTACGCAATGGACTTTAACCATACACTTTCGTTGGAATCTATTCCGTATATCTTCAGTGGGATAACCGAGGAAGAGTATGGTTTGCTAGAAGACGAAGTCAAACTGTATGGCATGTACTTGATCAAGGGTACCTTGGAAAATCTAGAAAACATT
This sequence comes from Sphaerochaeta halotolerans, assembly GCF_003429665.1. Lineage (GTDB taxonomy): Bacteria > Spirochaetota > Spirochaetia > Sphaerochaetales > Sphaerochaetaceae > Sphaerochaeta > Sphaerochaeta halotolerans. The sequence continues at coordinate 58,154 of NZ_QUWK01000008.1, forward strand.
GATGATTTGATTCGTAAGTACTCACTTAATCGTCCTCTGGAGCGTATTGACATTGTAGACAGGAATATCCTGAGGATGAGTGTATTCTGTCTTATGTATGGGGATATTCATCCTCATATTATCATCGACGAAGCGGTAAAGCTGAGTCAGGATTTCTCCACTGAGGTAAACTATAAGTTCATCAATGGGATTCTGGATGCAATGCAAAAACAGCTTTTCCCGGTTCAGGAGAAACATACTGATGATTCGTTTGAAAACTGAAACTCAGATTGCTGAGATACGGGAAGCCTGCCACCTTACAGCAGAACTTATGCATAATCTTTCCTCTTATATTCAGGAGGGAATGTCCACTTTTGATATTGACCAGTACTGTTATCAGTTTATTGTCTCTCACAAAGGGATACCTGCATTCCTCAACTATGAAGGGTTTCCTGCGACAGCGTGTATTTCTGTCAACGAAGAGATAATCCACGGAATTCCTTCAAAGAAACGAATCATCAAAGAAGGTGATTTGGTGGATGTTGATTTGGGGATCAACATGAATGGACATTTCTCTGATATGTCCAGGACATTCGTGGTTGGAAAGACAAATGATGAATACCAAAAACTCTGTGATGTTACTGAAGAAAGTCTACGACTTGGCATTGAGGCTGCCTCTATGAAAGGAGCACGTATCCAAGATATTGGTGCAGCAGTTTACAAGCATGCCAGGAAACATGGCTATGGTGTAGTGAGAGACTACTGTGGCCATGGTGTAGGCCTGGATGTTCACGAAGAGCCTGAAATTCCCAATTACACCAGTTCTTATCTGCCAAATCCGAGGATTCGGGAAGGAATGGTTTTGGCAATTGAACCTATGATCAACCTAGGGACCCATAAGGTGAAACTTCTCACCAATGACTGGACTGTGGTTACTGCAGATGGGTTGCCATCAGCACATTTTGAGGATACTGTTGCTATTACAAAACATGGCTTGGAAGTTCTGACGGTTTTCTAGTCTCTTGGGGGTCTTTTCTATGGTTAAAAAGGAATTCATAACGTGCGACGATATCCGTGACAGTGCCTTGAAACTTGCACACAGAATGTACAAGGAAGATCATTTCGTTCCAGACATTATCTATGCTTCACTCAGAGGTGGTGCCTATATGGCAAACGTCTTTAGTGAGTATTACAAAATGGTACGTATCAGAGAGCAGGGTAGACCTGTATTCTATGCGGCTGTTGTAGCCCGTTCCTATGGGTATCTCCGTACCCAGACAAATGTCATGGTGGATGGTTGGACCTATAGTCCTGAACATCTCAGGACAGGGGACAGGATTCTTTTGGTCGATGATATATTCGATACTGGGAAAACGGTCAATGCACTTGCTGATATTATTATGCACAAGGGTATCCCTCGTGAAGATCTGAAGATTGCTGTCTTTGATTATAAGGTTCCTCTTTACAAGAAAGAAGAACCTCTTCCAGTTCAGCCTGATTATTACTGTCGTAAACACATTCTCAACAGCCCTGATGATGAGCGATGGATCCATTACAACTGTCATGAATTTCTTGGTCTCAGTAGCAAGGAGATTGATGAACAGTTCCAGGATGAAGAGGTCAGGGATATCCTCCATGAGGTGAGGGGAGACTGAGCCGATTTACTCTTCAAATAGATATTCCAGAAAACCAATGATTGCTTCCTAGTTTGGGGCACTTTCTGGAATAACAAGCACTGAAGCTTCAGAATTGGCATACCTGCTTTCTTCAAGATTGAGCAGGTATGTTTTTCTTTGTCTATTAAGTTCCTTTACCAGTTCTAGATGCGACCCAATAATCTTTAGCGAGGGATATGAATCCACTAGTGTAGAGAGATCCGTCATGGGTAACCTGGCAACGTAGTGCTCCACAACATGGTGTGTGATTTATTATCAATATCACAGATGATTTTACCTCTATCTTAAAATAGCTTGCATATATACTAAATATAGTATCACTGTAAGTGAATTGGAGGAGTAGTGTGCCATCGAAATTGAATAAAGTCATAAGAAAGATGGTAACACAACCGAACAATATTAGCTTCGAAGAGTAAAAGTATGTACTTTTAGCTATAGGATGCGAGAAACGTGATGGGAAAGGAAGCCATTACATTTTCTATATTCCAGGTACTAATTCACGGCTTACTGTTCCCAAACATAAGCCAGTTAGAGCGTGTTATATCAGACAAGCACTGAAGATGTTTGGTTTGGAGGAAATACGAGATGAAGAAAATTGAAGATTATTTAAAATTACCCTATACGCTTGAGTTAAAAAAAGAAGATGACGGATCATATTTTATTTCAGTTAAAGAGCTTGAAGGATGTTTTTCTGTTGGTGATACCGTCGAAGAAGCCCTCGTAATGATCGAGGACGCAAAAAAAACGTGGATTTCGTATAGTCTTGAGAAAGGGTTGCCTATACCTGAACCAGAAAGTATAGATACTAAATCTTATAGTGGAAAATTTATTGTAAGAGTTACTCCAGAATTGCACAAGAAATTATCGCTTCAGGCAAAATCATATGGAGTAAGCTTAAATTATTATGTTAGCGAAATCCTTGCAGGGAAAAGCTCTGTTATCGAAGCTCAAAAGCGTCTTATTGAGACATTTACGAATCAGTTTATGAGACAAACAACAAAGCTATTAACGTCAGGTACTGGGAGATTAGAGATTCAGAAGGAATCTATGACGTCTCAATGGAAATTACAATCCAAAGTGATGGATTTTCCTGCTAAGAAAAAAGGATGTAATTAATGATACTTAAAGAGTTCCTTTCTGAAGTGAACATTAATTCTGTAACGATTCCTGAATACTGTTACTACTTCGACCAAACCAAGTTCGAATCTGGTGCTTCACTGTATTATCAATTTTTTGTTGATGAAAAGAAGGTGTCTTTTAAGCAAAAAGGGGGAAAAATTGACATTAAGATTCCCTATTTCTTTTCAGCTTCAACAAAAGAAGGTGTTAAATCTCGCAAGAACAAAGAAGAAATATTTTTTAGCTTAGATATTATATACAATCTAATAATTACATTAGAGAAGGAAATTGAGATAGAAGAAGATCTCAAGAAGGCCTTTATTGAAAGGATTGCTCCAAGGATTTTGCATCCATATTTTAGACAATCTGTGGCTGAGTCCTTGCAAAAAGCAGGGTTACCTCAATTGAATCTACCTTTATTTGAGAATCTTTCTGAGCATCTAGATTTTTAACTAGTGATTATTCAACATAACTACCCTTCACTAGAGTAGTTATGTTTATAAGAATTTCGAGTGTAAAATTAACAAATGCTACAGTGTATATTCTTCAGGATCAGAAGAGGTATTTCCTGCAATATCAATCTCATACATACCATTTTCCAATGTAGCTACCAACAATTTGCCAGCATCCTTTTCATAGCTATCCTTAATCTCTGCTGCATCAAGGTACTTGCCGTATCCATCATCAACATTATTAGCAGTAACAGTATCACTTGCATCTATATTGATTTCATAGAGCGCATCATTGATCCCAGCTGGCTTGGTGATAAGCTTAGTTACTGAATTAGCAGAATCATAGTAGCCATACATGAATGCATTTTCCTTATAGGATTTGTTCGTTTTATGCACCTCATCAAAGGTAGATGCACTAGGTGTCGCAGTAGCGTAAAGATCACCTTCATCAGTAAGCAAGTATATTTTTGCATCGATAAACGCCATCGAAGCAAACCGAAAACCACTTGTTGAGGTATTGAGTTCTGCTGCAGTACTTCCAGTAATATAAAAATGTTTGTAACCTCCACTCTCATTTACGAATGAAATTAACATTGGATTTGCTGAAAGAGAAGTGTGTTCCTTTCCACTCAGCTGTATCACCGATGATAGATTATATCCAGTGGTTGCATTAATTGAGATTAAAGGAGAGCCAATATTACTTAAAGTAGGGGTAGGGGCCACATCAAAATCATATAAATAAAAATTAGTATTTCCATCTTTTACAAGCACCAATCCATTTGGAAGCAACTGCACATAATCAAATTCAGAGAAATCATAAGTAGGTCCTGCTACACCAGAATTAGTAACAGTCTTTATCGTTTTATAGCCTTCATTCTCATTGCTATTTACCTGATACGCGATTGTTGTTGTTCCATCGAGGGCCGCTGTCTCAATGATATTGTTCTCAGCATTAGCTACAAGTTTCGTTGAACTAGATCCATCTGTCTTATATAGGCCATCATCAGTCAGATAATAGAGTGTTCCTGAATCCAGTTCCACAATCTGCTTGTAGACTATGCCAACCGGTGCAGATGCATTGCTTATCTGTCGAAACAGGCCTGCTGTTGCATCGGCATTACAACTGAGCAACATGAATGAGAGGAGCAGGGAAAGGGCTATTGATGTCAATATAAATTTTTTCTTCATCTGAAGGACTCCTATTGTCTATAACTGATAGAGAGAGTGATGGGCACAAAACCGGCAAGTGCATTGTCTTGCTGCAAATTTTCATAGTAATTGAACTCTGGGATCAGCCAAAGTCCAGTGTTGAGGCCGAAGCCCCAATTCTCTCCTGGAAACCAGGTAACACCAACTTCCATGTTTGCATACATGGTCATTAGCGATGCATCGTTGTATTTGATGTATGCACCACCAAGACCAAAGGAAATTGGAATGTCCCATCCCCCTTGGACCGGGATATATGTATATTTTGCATAGAAGGGGACAGCAGTAAACAACATCTTTGCTGCAGAAAAATTGAAGTTATACCCAATTTCTCCACCAATTGCTGTTTTTGAGGTATTGAATACCTGGTAGCTAATTCCTCCGTATCCTCCAACCTTCATACCCGTATTTCCTTCTCCAGGTCCTACCAAAGTGGAAGAAGAATTATCCGAAAAGAAGTAAGTAAACGTAGGAATTGTGGTTCCTATATTAAAAGAGAAGATTTGATTTCCTTTATCATAGGTATCAGCAGCAAAGAGGGAAGCTGAAAGCAAAACAAGGAATAACGGTAATAGTAGTAATTTTTTCATTCGGTACCTCAGTATATGTACAAGAAACAAGATGATTTCCTGTCAGTTACAATAGCATAGCTTTATACCCACTGGGAAGTATAGTAAGAGAAGTAACGAAAAGCAAACGGACGCTTTGACTTTGTTGCCATACTTTGTCATTTTACGGTACTGTATTGGGTGTTGAGGAGCAAATAATGCAGATACTCTCAGGAAAAGAAGTAGCACAACACGTGTATGATACACTCACCGAGGAAGCAGAACAGTTCTTGGAGGATTTTGGGTATGTCCCAACCCTTGCTGTAGTCCTGGTAGGTGAAGATCCGGCAAGCCAGAGCTATGTGGCAGGAAAGAAGAAAGCCTGTCTTTCTCTGGGCTTCGGCCATAAAGACTATCATCTACCCGCAGATACATCACAGGAACAGCTTCTAGATCTAATCCATCAATTAAATGAAGACTCCTCAGTCCATGGGATCTTGGTTCAGATGCCACTACCAGATGGGCTTGATCCTGATAAGGTTATTCAATCTATTTCTGTCGAGAAAGATGTGGATGGATTCCATCCTCAAAGTGTCGGGAACCTTCTGATCGGCAATCCTGGCTTCGTAAGCTGCACACCACAAGGAGTAATGGAAATCCTTGACTATTACCACATTGCGACCGCTGGCAAGCATGCTGTAATTGTAGGAAGAAGTAATATTGTAGGAAAGCCCATGGCAAGCCTCTTGGTCCAGAAAGGGAGAGATGCAACAGTTACCATTTGCCATTCAAAAACAAAAGACCTTCCGTCCATCACTCGTCAGGCAGATATTCTCATTGCTGCTATTGGCAAACCACATTTTGTTACCTCAGATATGGTGAAAGAAGGCACAGTGGTTATTGATGTAGGAATCAACAGAATTGAAGATGCCAGTCGAAAACGTGGGTATCGTCTGGTAGGGGATGTCGACTATGATCAGGTTGCACCCCACTGCAACGCCATTACCCCTGTCCCTGGTGGGGTTGGGGTAATGACCATTGCAATGTTAATGAAGAATACCATGCAAGCTGCAAGGCAGTTTGCAAACAAGGAAGTGAAATGATTCACACATATTGGCTTGAGACCTACGGTTGCCAGATGAACATCGCAGAGAGCAATGCACTGGAATTGCAACTCAAAGGCGCCGGTTTGGTCCCTTCGGCAAGCGCTGAACAAGCAGATTGCGCAATATTGAATACATGTACTGTACGTAAGAGTGCCGATAATCGTATTTGGGGACGACTTGGATTCTTCGGTCGGATCAAGAAAGAAAGGCCCCTTACCTTGATTGTGACCGGATGTATGGCTGAACGCCTCAAGGAAGACCTGAAAGACGAAGCTCCCCAAGTAGACTATGTGATTGGAACAAATGACAAACAACGTATCGTCAATATTCTTACCAGTAAAGATGGGAAAATGGATGAGCACTCCCAGTCGTACACATTTGGGTCATCGTACTATCAAGAAGGGGAGTTTAGTTCATTTATTCCCATCATGAATGGCTGCAACAATTTTTGTGCATATTGCATTGTCCCCTATGTACGTGGACGAGAGGTATCCCGTCCAGTTGAAGACATTGTCAAGGAATTTGCCTTCCTCGATTCCAAGGGAGTGAAAGAAATAACCCTGCTTGGACAGAACGTGAACAGTTATCACTTTGAACAGGAAGGTGAGATTATCAACTTTCCCAAGTTGTTGAAGATACTGGCTGCACAGAAACACTCCGTCAAATGGATTCGCTTTGAAAGTCCCCATCCTAAAGACTTCACCAGCGAATTGGTACAGGTGATCAAGGAAGAACGGATTATTGCCCGACACTTGCATATTCCATTACAGAGTGGGTCGACAAGGATTCTTTCCCTCATGAACAGGAAATATTCCCAAGAGCAGTTTCTCTCACTAATCAATGAAATAAGGGAAGCCGTCCCGGAAATTACGTTCTCTACCGATGTAATGGTTGGGTTTCCCTCCGAAACAGAGGAGGAATATCAAGAAACTTTGAGCGTTCTCTCCCATATGCGATGTCTTGAGGCATTCATGTACTACTTCAATCCCAGAGAAGGGACCAGGGCTGTAGCTATGGAAGACCAAGTTGATGAGGAAGTGCGAAAGAGACGGTTGAGCGAACTCATCGCATTCCAACATGCCATTTTTGCTGAAGAAAAATCGAAGCGTAGTCATGCGGAGGTTGAAGTCTTGGTTACCCAGGTTTCCAAGCATGACGATTCCCAGATGCTCGGTAAAACTGAACACAACGAAATGGTAGTCTTCTCCGGTTCTGTTGAACCAGGTAGTATTGTTACCGTTCGTCTTACTGGATTGAAAGGAAACACATATAACGGAATGTTGGTATAATTTGTAGTGTTATGGAAAAACAGCTAGCTTTTGAAAAAAAATTCAATACACTGAAAGCAATGATCAGGGGGTCCCGTTCCCTGGTTGTCCTTACTGGTGCAGGTATCTCAACGCTCTCAGGAATACCTGACTTTCGTAGCAATACAGGTTTATATGCCAAACGGTGGAATGAGTATCGCGTAGAAGATATTTTAAGCATTGGTTTCTTCCATGCACATCCTGAACTTTTTTACGAATGGGCAAAAGATTTTTGGTATAAATTGGATTCCTATCAACCGAATGTAGTACATACCAGTCTTGCCGTCTTGGAGAGGAAAGGATACGTTCAAGGTGTTTTTACGCAAAACATAGACATGTTGCACAAGAAAGCGGGAAGCCAAAAGTGTTATGAATTGCACGGGAGTGCAGAACATCATCATTGCACCAATTGCAACAGCTACTACTCTTATGAGTCGATTGCTCCTATCGTATTGAACGGGGAAGTCCCACGATGTAGGCAGTGTGGATCAATCATCAAACCGGATATCACCTTCTATGGTGAGAACCTTGACCCCCTGGTGCTTGCAAAGGCCTATGAAATGTTTAGTCATAGTGATCTTACGCTGGTCTTAGGATCATCATTATTGGTACAACCAGCTGCAAACCTTCCATACCATTCACTACAGAACAGCGCTCCTCTGGTAATTGTCAATAAGCAGGAAACTGGATATGATCGTTCCGCTATCTTACATTTCTCCGATCTACAGCAGTTTGGAAAAGCACTTGAAACATTTGCAGAATCACTTGAAGAGAGAAAATATCGGGTTTGACTTTCACTCCCTTGCCTTTCACCGTACAATAGTAGGTATGAAAGTACTTGTAGCTGATGATGAAAGAAGAGTGTGTGCACTCATTTGTGCTTTGATTGACTGGGAAGGATTATCCCTACAGAACGTTGGAACCGCATATGATGGTTTGGAAGCATTGGAAAAAATCAAAGAGGAGAAACCAGACCTTGTTATTACAGATATTCGTATGCCCGGTCTTGATGGTTTAGAATTAATCAGCCAAGCTAAAGCACTCCAGCCAAATTTGCAATTCATTATCATTAGTGGCCATAAACAATTTGATTACGCTCAAAGTGCCATCAAATACGGAGTAGCCGAATACCTCTTGAAGCCAATTAAAAAGCAAGAATTGAACCAGACACTACAACGGATGAAGAAGTTATATACAGAGCAAACTTCATCAATGATCCTTCAAAAAAAAATAAAGGAAGACAGAGAGTATATAAAAGGAGCAAGTTTCTTATCGTTTTTAAAAAGCCTTGATTCTCAGATTCTTTCACCGTGGGTCACAGAAAATGTATTACTTCGTATCCTCGTAATTGGAATACAGAGTCCTTCGAAAGTCCCTGTAATTCAACTTCTACAACAGAAAGTCCGTACTGCTATAGAAAAAGATTCGCTCAATGTCTGTGTTCAGGCATATCAGGGAGATTTGTATCTGCTCTATACTTATAAGCAAGAACAGAGGTCCCAGTTAATTTCACAAGCCGAAACCTTGGTTGAAATTCTCAAGGTGCAGGCGCAAATCTTTCAAGATTTACGAAGCACTGTAGCCCTAGGTTTGGAGGTACAGCAACTGGAGGATCTTCCTTCATCTTTGCTATCAGGAAAACAGATCCTCTTAAGAAGATTGGTAGACGGGCATCATCGCATGTTCGAAGCAAATATGTTAGAAAAACCTGACTTAGAGCCATATCTGGATTTTATTGCTTCTTGGTTTGAACAGTGTTGCGCACAAGAAAGCCTAAACATGAGACAGTTCTGCCTAGATTTGTTTGATAAGCTTGAGGAAAACCGAATTTCACTCTATGCTACTATGGAAATTTTCCTACAGTCATACCGGCAAGCTTTGCATTTCGCCAAGGAACAGTGTGCACAGGAGAATGCAGTACAGAACAATGAGCAATTAATTAATGAGGCTGAATCCCTTGAGGCTGCAAAAGAAGCGTACTGTAACGTGATGAATAGTCTCATATGTCAGTATCGCGAAGCTCGTGAAGTTCTGGTGAGCAAACCCATCAGGCTCTCTATAACCTATCTCCAAGAGCATTATAAGGATGAGATGCTTAGTCTGGAACTATTGAGTGAGCATGTCAATCTCAACAGTTCATATTTCAGTGCTCTCTTTAAAAAGAACATGGGTGTAGGCTTTAGCGACTATGTACTTACCTTAAGGATACAGGAGGCAAAGCGATTATTGGTTGAAACAAATAAAGGTATTGCAGAGATTGCTTTGGAAATCGGATATCATGATCCTAAACACTTCACCAAGATATTCAAGAAGAACTGTCAGATAAAACCCAATGAGTATAGGAAGCTCTATGGTTGAAAAATTACAGTATATTGAGACACGTATACTCCTTATTGCCTTTTTTCTTGGCGTTCATATCTCACTCATGATTGTGGGTATGTTTCTTTATATGGAAGAACGCATACAATCGCCATTGTTTCTTCTATGGTCTCTTCTTGGACTTATATTTCTTATGGCAGTTAGCTATTGGTGGATTGTTCTGCCCTATAGAAGGACAAAGCATATCTGGCAATTATTTGCTACTGGATATACCTTTCGATCAATTATCGATGAACAAACGCCTCTGGCAAAAGAGCTGGTGGCAGTCAATACGACTATCCAGACAGTACTTAATACTGACCATCTGATGAATGCGAGCAAACGGCAGGCACAGTTTTTAGCGCTCCAAAATCAAATTAATCCACATTTTCTCTATAATACCTTGGAAGGAATCCGTAGTGAGGCTCTTCTTGGTGGGTTAGAGTCAGTAGCCACTATGACTGAAGCACTATCCACATTCTTTCGCTATACCATAAGCAATGTTGAAAATTTGGTTACTCTTGGACAGGAACTGGAAAACACTAAGAACTACTTCTTTATACAACAGTTTCGGTTCGGAACGAGAATCAAACTTACCATTTTGGTTGATGAAGAAGATACCATTGATATCTTGCAGTACCGCATACCCAAACTCGCCCTTCAGCCAATTGTAGAAAACAGCATTATTCATGGGCTTGAATGCAAGGTAGGAGAGGGACATTTACAGATACGCCTGGAACGTACTCAGTCTAGGCTCATTGTTACCGTCAGCGACGATGGAGTCGGCATGGAACTTCCTATGTTGGAAAAAATACAGAAAGAGTTGAATACCAGAAGCTTCGACTATGTGAAGCATGAAGATAAAGAAAGTGGGATTGCCCTGGTCAATGTCAATAACAGAATCAAGTTACTGTTCGGTGAACAGTATGGTTTAACCGTTACCAGCCAGAAAGAAGTTGGAACTGATGTAATAATCTCCTTACCTGCCAGTAAACCGGAGGAAGCTTAAAAATGAAGGAAGAGGTTTTTCGTCTTGAACAGGTTTCACTCCCTCCCTATCTTCATGATATCAACATACACCTATTCAAAGGAGAAATTGTTGGACTTATTGGTTTGAACGCCTTGGGGATAGAACAGTTGCTAACAATATTCCAGAAGAATATCTCACTACATTACGGGCACGTTTATTGTAAGGATGAATTGGTAAACGACTACCTATCAAGCAATCATAAACAGAACAATATCACAGTAATCGAACGTAAATCCATGCTTATTGATACTTTGAGTGTTGAAGAGAATCTGTTCATTCTTAAGAAAGGGTGTAAGCAGCATTTAATTAGATATTCATTGCTTTCTAACCAAATGCAACAACTTTTAGCTCCTTTGCATTTAAAACTAGCAAATAAGACACTTGTAGCGGAGCTTACTTCTTTTGAAAAATTGGTCATCCAATTTATCAAAGCACAACTGAGCAGAAGTAGCATGGTTATTCTCAAAGACATCTCAACATTCGTCAGTGAGATTGACTTGGCAAAATTGAAACCTATCTTGGATTACTTTAGTGCAAATGGAATGACTTTCCTCTACGTTTGCAACCATCATCAAGAAGCTTTCCATTTCTCAAATCGTTGTTATCTCATGCGAGAAGGAAAAATCATTAAACACCTATATCCTGATCAAATGAATGATACCATCATTAGCCAATATTCATATGAATTCAAGGAATCTATTGAAGAAGGTAGTCGCCAAGACCAATATAGCAAGCCTCCACTATCATCCAGAGATTTGGTCTGCAGTAATCTATGGTATCATGATATCAAACAGCTTAATATTGAGTTGCATGCAGGGGAAACTGTTGTCCTGTTGGATAGTGAAAATATGATACTTGATCAACTGTTTGTGTTACTTAGTGGAGTAGATGTTGCAGATTCAGGAAGTTTGCTAATCCATGGAAAACGTCCATCACTAGCAGATCGATCAATTGCTCTAGTTCCTGAAAAACCAGATCAGAGCCTCATATTTCCTCAACTCTCAGTCATGGATAATCTGCTCTTCACGAGCGATCATAAGGTTCCACATCTTTGGCTTAATAGAAAACGGAGAGCCGCTTTAGGATATGAACTTCAGAAGCGCTTTGGAAATAGGCTGACAGATAAAGTTCCTTCTGATTTTCCTCAATCATATAGACTTAGGCTAGTATATCAGAGAATACTCCTGCAAAAGCCTACTTTCCTTTGTGCTGTTCAACCATTTGCTTCAATCGATATGTACCAACGAATGGAACTAATTTCTACTTATGATGTACTGAAACAGCGCGGAACTACAATTCTTATCCTCGCAGTTTCATTATCCGATACTCTACAAATAGCCGACCGATTATTACTTTGCAAAAATGGTCAAATTGAACGCCAGCTTTTACGTCATGAGTTTTCTCAATACAACGGCATTGTTGGTTCACGTCCTACATAATCTAAAGAACAACTACCTTTTTCAAAAGAAATGTCACCTATCGATCTAGTATATCACATGTAATAATTTAGGACATGGAAGATGAAGCATACATTGTAGAGATGGAACATATAGTAAAAACATTTCCTGGTGTTAGAGCACTGGATGATGTTCAGTTCCATCTGAAAGCCGGTCAGGTTATGGCATTGCTTGGTGAAAATGGGGCCGGTAAATCAACTTTAGCAAAGATTCTCAGTGGTGTTTATACGAGAGATAGTGGAACTATGCGCTTATTTGGAAAAACCATAGAAGGTGATTTGAGTCCAAAACAGGCACAGGAAATGGGAGTATCTATCATTCATCAAGAATTAAATATGTGTTCACACCTAACCGTGTGTCAGAATATCTTTCTTGGGCACGAAAAAACAAAAGGAAGTTTACTTGATAATAGAAGTATGCGGAAACAAGCTCAAGAAGTTCTCTCATCATTAGAAATTGACTTAGACCCAGATATACAGGTAGGTGATTTAGCTGTCTCAAAACAGCAAATGGTCGAGATTGCTAAAGCACTGCAATCAAATGCAAAGGTTCTTATTATGGATGAACCGACTAGTGCATTGACTAGTGTAGAAATTGAACAGTTGTTTCATTTGATCAGAGGACTACAATCTAAAGGGGTTGGTATTATCTATATTAGTCATCGTTTGGAAGAATTGCAACATATTGTAGATGTAGTGACAATAATGAGGGATGGAAAATATATTCTTGAGAAACCGTTTAAAGAACTCTCCATGAATCAAATAATTTCTAATATGGTAGGAAGAGAGATAAAGGAAAAGTTTCCACGAATTCCCTCACACCGTGGGAAAAAGGTATTCAGCGTCCAAGACTTATGTGCTGGTCCTTTAGTGAAGCATATACATTTCGACGTTTATGCAGGAGAAATTCTCGGTGTAGCCGGCTTAATGGGTGCAGGGCGAACTGAGATGACAAGAGCTATCTTTGGAGCAGACCCAAAGGAAAAGGGAAGGATAATACTAGATGGGAAAGAAATTGCTATTTCATGTCCTGAAGATGCAATTCGTCATGGATTGGTTCTTGCTCCTGAGGACCGAAAAAAGGATGGCCTTTGTGTTAAACTATCAGTTCGTGAGAATATTGCCTTACCAAATTTAGATTTATTATGTTCAAAGGCTGGAATTGTAAATCGAAAGAAAGAAACAGAAATGGTAGAGAAAGCCATTAAGGATTTAAAGATCAAGCTTTCGAGTACTGAAGCCAATGCTTCATCGCTGTCAGGAGGGAATCAACAGAAAGTAGTGGTAGGTAAATGGCTTGCAAGAAATAGTAAAGTAGTTATTTTCGACGAACCAACTCGAGGAATTGATGTTGCTGCAAAAGTTGAGATTTACCAATTAATGAACCAATTGAAAGAGTCAGGAATTGCAGTCATGTTTATTTCCAGTGAAATGCCGGAAATCCTAGGTTTCAGTGACAGGATCATGGTGATGTGCGATGGTCGAATCACTGGGGAATTAACACGAGAAGAGGCAACGCAGGAGAAAATACTGGAGCTTGCAACTCAATTTGAAAATAAATTTGAAACCCAGGTGGGGTGAGGAATATTACATGGTACTATTTATTGAAAAACCATTCAAAAGATTAATGAGAATTCGAGGAATCGGACAGGTACTGACAGTTACAGCAGGGCTTGTGGTCTTAAGCATTATTTTTGGGATTATGAATCCTATTTTCTTTTCCTCAAGAAATGTTGCAAACTTACTTCGTCAAATTGCTCCTATTTTGTTGATTGGAATCGGACAATCCTATGTCCTCATTACAGGTAACATCGACTTGTCTATTGGGTCGGTTGTAGGCATGAGTACAATGATTAGTGCAACCTTGATGACTAAGGGTATTAATCCTTGGGTTTCTGTCCTAATTACTATAATAGCATGTCTTGGTGTAGGATTGTCTAATGGTTTGTTGGTCTCGTTTGCAAAACTTCCTCCCTTTATTGCGACGCTGGGGACCATGACCATTGCAAGAGGTATCGCACAAATAGCAAATAACAATTACAACACTGATTCCATAGGTGAAGCTGCCCAAGGATTGAGAGATTTCTTTTATTACGGAAAGACCTTTGGGCTCTATAATACTATCTGGATTGCTCTGGTTTTATGGGCAATTTTCAATTTTATTCTTACACGCACAAAGACGGGAAGACATATTTATGCCATTGGCTCCAATGCCGAGGCGGCTAGGCTTAGCGGTGTAAACTTAGTTTCAACAACTACAAAGGCATATCTTGTCTCTGCTTTTGTTTCCTGTGTAGTAGGACTTATCACTACTGCAACTAGTGGAATGGGAACAATGGATGCAGGAAATTCATATGAATTGTATGCTGTAGCTGCTTCAGTAATCGGAGGGGTATCTACTCTTGGTGGTCAAGGCATGCTCTTTGGAACCATAATTGGTGCGTCAATTTGGGGTGTTTTACAGAATGGTCTTCAGTTTGCAGGAGCACCAGTGGCAATAAGGAATATTGTTATTGGAATTATCGTCGTAATCTCAGTCTTGCTCGATGTAATTGTCCGGTCGGGTAGGGGAGCCAGGAAAAAACGGATAGAATCAACAACATGATTATATTCACCATAGGTGAAAATTAAAAAAGGAGCGTATAGATATGAAGAAATTGAGTATGGTACTGCTGGTACTGCTAATTGCAGGCACAATGTTCGCACAGGGGACAAAAGAGAATGCATCTGCATATAATATCTACTTGATCACGATGGATCAGATGGACCAACACTGGGTGAATGTAGACAAAGGAGCACAGAAGGCTGCTGAAGAGTTGGGAAATGTTAACTATAAGTGGTTGGCCCCTGATGTCAAAGACGATGCAAAACAAATCGAAAGCATCAACAATGCAGTTGCTGGTGGAGCGGATGCAATTCTCCTTGCCGCAAATGGACCCAATGCTGTAACAGCTGCATTAAAAGAAGCAGCCGACGCTGGGGTCACAATTGTCTATGTAGACTCTGCAGCAAATTTCCCTGCAGTACAGACATTGGCAACAGACAACACTGCAGCTGGAACTACTGCTGCTAATGTAATGATTGCAGCACTGAAAGAGAATGGTGTTACCTCAGGAAAGATTGGCATTATTTCTGTCAATAGCGCTACTGCGAGCACTGTTGCGCGTGAGGCAGGTTTCCGGAAAGCTTTTGAAGGAACCTCATTTAACATTCTAGAGACACAGTATTGTAATGGTGATGCTGCCGTTTCCAAGGATATGAGTGCAAATTTCATCACTCAAGGGGTTGTTGGACTCTTTGGTGCAAATGAAGGATCAACAGTTGGAGTAGGTAATGCTATTGCTGAAGCTGGGACCGGCGTCATTGGCGTTGGGTTCGATAAGAGTGATATGATTTTATCACTGATAAAGAATGGATATATTCTTGCTACTATGGCACAAAATCCTGATGTCATGGGATATGAAGGGGTTAAAACTGCTTATCGTGCTTTGAATGGTGAGGTCATTTCCCCAGAATATGTAGACACAGGTGTTTCAGTATTAACAAAAGCAAATTTGTAGAAAATCAAGGAAAAGTAAAATCGCGCAAGGAGGACTTAATGTCCTCCTTGCCTTCTTTAAGAATTGTGAGTATAGTTTAGATACCTCAAGGGATTAATCCCTTTGGGGGTGTTTCGGTTTCGACTGGCGGAAGATCAGGCCAGGGGCTGCAAGCGGAGCGCCAACTCCTAAAACTAGCAAAACATTTAACTGCCAAAAAAGAAGACGAAGTCTCCTTCGAAGCAGAATACGCCCTCGCTGCGTAATAGCACGATGACGTACAGGCCCGTCAGCTGCCGCTCTTAAGCGTCGGATACCTGTAAAAGTAAGAGCTTACCCAACCCAGTGCCTATGGGGGGAGGGGACACTAAAGTAGGCTACAAAGAGTGGACGTTTTGCCGGTGAACCTGCCGCACTTTGGAACTATTGATCACCAGCTAAGCTTGTAGACGTCACTGGGTGGCACGTTAGGACGGGGGTTCGAATCCCCCCACCTCCAGAAACACAGCCCGTCTTCTTCGGAAGGCGGGTTTTTTGATGTCTCATGGGATACCACGGCACTACCTATATAAGAATACGAATACATTCCAGATGTCAAAAAAATGGTTTTCAGGAAGGAGTGCCACAAAAAGCCTCTATACTGTTTCCATGCCGACGACTGTAGTGACATAACCCCTCTGCTAAAAGCTCCTCTCTGAGCTAGCACTACCAGTAAACAGACAGGGTGTAGGATCTGCCGCTATACATCCACTTCTTTTTCAGAATCTGGTTTTCCATCTTGGCATTCTGGAGTTCCTGGCAGGTCTCCTCAATCTTCCGCTGGGCTTCGGCAAGCTCTTTCTTCAGCTGCCTTACTTCCTTGGAAAAGCCTCCAGCGCTACTTCTTTCTTGAAAGAATCTGTGAATGTTTTCTTTCCCATCTTGTTTGCTCCTCCTTATAAGGTAGCAAATATTCCTTAATTTTATAATCTCCTGTCCAAAACTACGTCTAAGTACAATCTGTTTTCCTACCATTTGACTAAAAAGTACTATATGATAAGAACACTGCATGATGCTCAATGACTTTTATTTCAACCACACAAGTTGAGATTATTACATTGCACTTGCATTTTGTATTACAATTTTCTATACGTTCTCATATGTGAATAAACAGACTGATAATAAAGATGGAATAGTAATTGTGAACAACAAAAGGAAAAAAAGAGCCTATATAAAGGATGCGGTGTACATAGAGAATCGGGGAAATGCTTTTGCAAAAGCAATGTCGGGTTTATGGTTTCCTATGAAAATCTTTGCTTATATCGCAGAATCTCTGTGAGCCTGAAGAAGGCAACCCTTTTCGAATGTGGTTTGGTACGGCAAAGGGGTATCAGAGTAGAAAAAGATCTAAATCTGGAACTGATGCTACATTGGATCTAGTTTATATCATCTCAGTACAAGAAAATGAATCCTCCAATTTCCTGAAATGCAAATAAGGAGAAAATGCATGGTTTTAAACGTTGTAGCCGCCGTCGCGTTTGTTCTTTTTCCGGCTCTGGTCATTTTGCTCAGTTCTAGATTCGAAATTCTTCAGAAAATGGGTCCGGTCCTTATCTGCTACCTCGGTGGCATGATAGTAGGGAATATCGGAGTTTTACCTGCAGGCTTTGCCGCCGTGCAATCGACGATGCAGGACGTTAGCGTCGCGCTTGCGCTGCCGCTTCTTTTGTTCTCTCTCGACGTAAAAAGATGGCTCAGGATATCTGGATCGGGTCTGCTATGCATGCTTCTTGCAGTCATAGCTATCGTCCTGACGACGTTCATACTTCAGTTCACAATTGCATCTGGGCTGCCGGACGGCTGGAAGCTTGGGGGCATGTCGGTAGCTGTCTACGCTGGAGGCACCCCGAATATCGCTGCTATAAAGACTGCGTTGGGCGTGGACAATGACACCTATATCCTCTTCAATACGTACGATATGATGTTCTCGCTCATCTATATCTTTTTTATGGTCTCCGTTGCGAGACCGTTTTTCCAGAAAGTGTTCAAACTCAGGCCATACGAATCCGTCGTGAACAGTGATGACGCCCAGGCATCGGAAATGGGAGACGATTCACTCGAAACATATTCCAAAATGTTTGAACCCAAGATTGTGAAAGGCTTGTTGCTCGCGTTTTTGCTCTCGGCCGTCATATTGGCCCTGTCGTTTCTTATAGGCGGATTCTTCCCCGCTGTTTTCGGCACAGCGGCCACGATACTGCTTATTACGTCCTTCGGCATTGCGTCCTCGTTTATAAAGCCCGTGCGTAGGCTACGATATACCTTCCCTTTCGGTATGTACATCATCTATGTGTTCTGCTTCACCGTCGCATCTATGACGAGATTCGACGTGCTGATACACATTAACTGGACCATACTGCTGTACGTTGTGATATCAATCTTCGGTAGCATGCTCATTCACGCCCTGCTCTGCAGGATGTTTCATATCGACTCCGATACGATGATAATCACGTCGGTATCGGCCGTATGCTCACCACCATTCGTACCTGTTGTGGTAAGCAGACTCAAAAACCGCGACATCTTAATAAGCGGGCTTGTGACGGGCATCATCGGCTACACTATCGGGAACTATCTCGGAATCGGATTGGCCATGATTTTCAGGTCGTTCGGATGATGGGGTTTATGGTAATTGAAGGGAAACAAAAAGGCAGAATACAAATGCATCCATACATAAAAAAGGCAGGTCTTACGAAGAACTCAACAAATTCGGCGAGGACAATTCCCTCCACAAAGAGTACACCGAAGTATTCTCGACGGAGTAATGACCTCGGTAAAAGCTACAGCAAGGTGTGTATGCCGAAGACACCTGGGTCAATAGAATCCCATACTGCATAGAAGCAACATATTGAAAGGTATAGAGCTGTAAGTACCTTATATGTTGTTGAGAATCATCTCCCAACAGCCTATACTGTGATAACAAGTCCCACACTACCACAGGAGCTTTGATGAACATCCTTCATACATCAGACTGGCATATTGGTCGTTCTCTGTTCTCGCAGAAGCGTTATGACGAATTTGCCTCATTTCTCGATTGGTTACGAGAAGCCATAGAAAGCCAGCATATCGACATACTGCTAGTCTCTGGTGATGTCTTTGACACCAGCACCCCAAGCAACAGAGCACAACAACTCTATTATGAGTTCCTCTATGAAGTCTCCAAGTCCTGTTGCAGAACGGTCGTAATCATCGGAGGGAATCATGACAGTCCCTCGTTTCTGCAAGCTCCGAGTGCTCTCTTGAATGTACTTAACGTCAAAGTGATAGGATCAAAAAGAGAAACCCCAGAAGAAGAGATTGTTATTGCTGAGAAAGACGGTAAACCGTTGGCCATTATCTGTGCTGTCCCGTATCTTCGTGACAAAGACATACGATACGCGGAAGCAGGGGAGACCATTGAAGATAAGAACCGGAAACTCTTGGAGGGAATCAAGGAACACTACAGTACAGTTTGTGACATTGCTAAAATGAGACAATCAGAACTGGGTAGCGATATCCCCATCATTGCAATGGGACACCTCTTTACCCAAGGAGGAAAGACCGTTGATGGAGACGGGGTCAGCGAGCTTTACATCGGCTCGCTCGCACATGTAGATAGCTCTGTATTCCCTGATTACCTGGACTATGTAGCATTGGGACATCTTCATGTACCGCAGCGTGTGGGAGGAAAAGAGACCATACGATACAGCGGTTCCCCAATTCCCATGGGATTTGGAGAAGCAAAACAGCAAAAACAGGTAGTTCTGCTCCATTTTGAAGATACTCTTTCTATTGAGCCTCTTTTCGTACCTTCATTTTATCATTTGGAGAGTATCAAGGGGACCATGGATCAGATTACCTCTAGAATCCAGTTTTTGAGAGAGAAAGGAGAAGCTGCCTATCTGGAAATCGAGTATACCGCACCTGAGATGATCGGTGATCTGAGCGAACGATGTGAGGAACTTGTACAAGATTCAAACCTAACCATACTACGAATTCAAAATCGTCAATTTATACAACGTGTCATGTCATCAATGCAGACGCAGGAGACATTGGAAGACCTAAACCCTGAAGAAGTCTTTACTCGATGCCTGGATACATTTTCAGTAACAGAAGAAGAACGACAACCCTTAAGAGATGCTTATCATGAAATTCTCTTGGAAATGCAAGAAGAAGACATCCTTGCGGAATAGGACAACACCATGAAACTACTCGAACTACGACTCAAGAACCTCAACTCACTCTATGGAGAGTGGATCATCGATTTTACTCATCCTGAATATATATCAAATGGCATCTTTGCCCTAACTGGACCAACTGGAGCAGGCAAATCAACCATTTTGGATGCAATCTGCCTTGCTTTGTATGGCGCAACCCCAAGGCTGGGAAGAATTACCAAGAGCAACAATGAAATCATGAGCAGGCAGACAGGAAGTTGTTATGCAGAGGTATTGTTTGCCTCAAAAGCAGGACGGTTTCGTTGCCATTGGGAACAGAGAAGGGCTAGAAACAGAGCAGATGGAAATCTGCAGGATGCAGAGCATCAGATACTAGATGCTGATACAGGAAAACCCATTGAGACAATGAAAAGTCGTGTTGGGATTGTTATTGAAGAGAAGACTGGTATGGATTTTGACCGGTTCACCCGCTCGATTCTCTTGGCCCAAGGCAGCTTTGACTCATTCTTGAAGGCAGACAGTGAGCAGAAATCCAAGATACTTGAACAGATCACTGGAACAGAAATTTACTCTGAGATTTCCATACGAGTACATGAAAGGCACAAAGTTGAACAGGAAAAACTCAAACAGCTCCAGAGTGGAGCGTTGGATATTGTAGTACTGGAGGCAGAGCAAGAAGTAGCGTTACTCAAAGAACTGGAAGAAAAACTCCAACAAGAGAGTGCCCTTACTGGTAACTTATCAAAAACAAACGATGCCTTGCTCTGGATGAAGAACATTCAGAATCTCACCAAGGAAATTGAGGGCCTTACCCAGGATAAAGAAAAACTCAGCAGTGAAATGGAAACTTTCAAACCGAATCGTTCGCTTTTAAGCAATGCATTGAAAGCTGCTTCATTGGATGGACTATACGCAACCCTCACAGCCCTTCGCTCACAACAATCTGACGACAAGACTGCTTTGAAGAATGAAGAAGCTGTCCTTCCTGAAATGGAAATTTCAGCAACTAAACAGAGTGAAGCACTTACAGTGGCAGAACAACTGACAAGAAAAAGAAAAGAAGAACAGCAAACAGCAGCTCCCATGCTTCAGAAAATCCGTTCTCTTGATCAGAAGCTAGCTGAGTTAGGAAAAACAATATCTGATGAGACAGAGAGCTACTCAAGGGATGTTACTCTCATTGAAAAAGACAAACAGAATCTACTGAGAGAGAAAAAGAAAAAAACTGAAAGTGAAGTTCAAAAAGAAACTGTAGAACACTATCTTGCAGAGCATTCACAGGATGCATGGCTCGTTAGTGGCCTTACCGGTATTGAAGAACAGCTTGGATACCTGCTTGCAAAGCAGAAGGAGATCAAACAAGGGGAGAGAAAACTCGGCATAGCTGAAAAAGCTGTTGAGATTGCAGCAAAGAATCAAAAAGAAGCAACAAAACAGTGTGATGATACCAAGACTGTACTTGAGAAATGCTCTTCTGACCTCCAGAAAGCAAAGAATGAGCTTACGGCACTATTAGGGGATACATCTCTTCGCTCGCTCCGCAATGAAAAGGATTCCTTGCTTCGTGAAATAGCATATATCAAGAAGATCGAAGAATTGGAAAGCCTTCGTGAAAAACTGGAAGATGGGAAACCCTGTCCGCTATGCGGGGCAACAGAGCATCCCTTTGCGAAGGGCAATATCCCTGTTCCTGATGAAATTGAGCAACGAATTAAGTTACTGACAAACCTGATCAAGAAAGCGGAAGATCAAGAGGCTCTCATACGGGAGCTCGAACTAGCAGAAAACAATGCACGTAGCATGTTGCAAGCATGCGAAAAGACAGAGGCCAGTGCTGTCAGCGAAAAGAACTCTAATGAAAGAATATGTGCTGAGATACAGACCAACCTTACAAACCTCCGATCCGAATTTGAAGAGCTTACACAATCTGTAGCGGAGAAACTACAACCATTGGGTATTACTGAACTCGTTGCTTCAGAGGTTACATCTATACGTACATTACTCGCATCCAGACTGAATACCTGGCAGGAACAGACGACACGAAAGACTGATACCGAGAAACGCATCGACAGTATTGACAGTGAGGTGAAGCGGCTTGAAGCTGTGATTTCAACCCAGGAGAAAGCTCTGGAAACAAAGAAGAAGCGGTTGGATGATTTGAAACAGCAATATACCAATGGTTTAGATGAACGGAAGACCTTGTATGGCGATACAAAACCTGATGAAGAGGAAATTCGTCTAACTACAGAAGTTGATCATGCGGAGGCTGCAGAGAAGCGGCACAGAGATCTGCACTACAATCTTCAGCAGAAACTGACGACGGCAAAGAGCCATGTAGAATCCCGTAAAAAACGTATTGCACAGAGAATACCAGAACTTGAAGAAACAGAAAAGAGCTTTCTACAGGCATTGTATTCCTCCAGCTTTACTGATGAGCATTCTTTTAAAGAAGCCAGATTGTCCTATGAGGAACGGGAATCCTTATCCAAGAGAGCAAGGGAATTGGATACTGAAGAAACAGAACTCAATACCAAATTGAAAGATCGAAAGAATCGGTTGGACATAGAACAAGCAAAGAAACTTAGCGCTACTTCGTATGATGACTTACAGGAGCAGGCATCTACCTATGAGGATTCTCTAAAGAAGGTACGAGATGAAATCTCGACCTGCAAGTACACCCTACATAGAAACAAGGAAGCAAAGGAACGTCTGAAAGACAAACAGGAGTCAATAGAAGCACAAACACGGCTCTGTGCTCGCTGGAGTAATCTTCATGACCTCATAGGCTCAGCCGATGGGAAGAAGTACCGTACTTTTGCCCAAGGCCTCACCTTTGAATTGATGGTAGGCCATGCGAATCGTCAGTTGGAAAAAATGACAGACCGCTATCTCCTCATCAGGGATGATTCGCAGCCTTTGGAACTGAATGTCGTTGATAATTATCAAGCTGGTGAGATACGTTCAACCAGAAACCTCTCTGGCGGCGAGAGTTTCATTGTAAGTCTTACTCTGGCTCTCGGACTATCCCAGATGGCAAGTAAAAAGGTGAGGGTGGACTCGCTTTTCCTTGATGAAGGGTTCGGCACTCTTGACGAGGAAACCTTGGAAACAGCATTGGAGTCGCTTTCTGCACTGCAACAGGAAGGAAAGCTTATTGGGATTATCAGTCACGTCTCTGCGCTGAAAGAGCGGATCAGCACACAGATATCCATAACTCCTCTCTCTGGAGGACGCAGTATGCTTAGTGGGCCGGGTTGTACTAAATGCTAAAGGTCCCTGTTCATCTTTGATGATTTCTCTTTACTCTATGGGTGGTCTTAAAAATGTAAACTGGGTATCCACTTGACTCAGGTGCACACCACTGCTAGCGTATGGCTATGGAAAACCAATATCCAAGGACCTTGGAAGAATTCGAACAGGAATTTTCTACTGAAGAGAACTGCAGGGATTACCTATTTTCAATAAGATGGCCCCACGGGTTTATCTGCCCCAAGTGTGGGAACGACAAGTATTGGCGGGTAAGGACTGTTCTGATGGAATGCACGAAGTGCCACCATCAGGTATCGGTTGTTGCTGGAACCATCTTCCAAGATACCCGCAAGCCACTGGCGATGTGGTTCAGGGCTATCTGGTGGGTTACCGCCCAAAAGAACGGTGCGAGTGCGTTGGGTCTCCAAAAAATCCTTGGGCTGGGAAGCTATCAGACCGCATGGGCCTGGCTCCACAAACTTAGGACAGCCATGATAAGACCGGGAAGGGACGATCTTTCCGGTTGTGTTGAGGTTGACGAGACCTATATAGGAGGGGCGAAGGCTGGAAAGAAGGGGCGTGGATCGGAAAACAAGATATTGGTGGCAGTCGCAGTCGAGATGAAGGACAACAGAATTGGTAGGATACGGCTGGGTATCGTCGATGATGCCTCATCTTCCAGTCTTCATGGATTCGTGCAGGATTGCGTACAGAAGGGCAGCACGATAAGAACCGATGGATGGAGTGGATACAAGGGCATTGAATCCTTGGGGTATGTCCATGAGGTCATCAAAATCAAAGGGCAGGATCTGGCTGCATCGGAGCTTTTGCCCAATGTTCATCTGATCATATCGCTTCTGAAAAGATGGATATTGGGAACGCATCAGGGTTCGGTAAGCAGAAAGCATTATGGGTACTATTTGGATGAGTTCACGTTTAGATTCAATAGAAGGACTTCAACTTCCCGTGGAAAGCTGTTCTACCGGTTGCTGGAGAATGCAGTATGTATCAAACCAACTACCTATGGCGACTTGACTGAGAGAAGCGAAAACTGATGGACCGCTATATGTAGCGTCAACCTGAGTCAAGTGGATACCCAGTAAATGTAATTACAAAACGGCAGTGTTTGATGACTTCCAGTATCAACGATGATTGAATAAGCAGAAAATTCTCATTACACTAGCAATTTGTAAAGTAAATGCAGTCTATCAGGTATTGGATGCCGATGCATCATGAATACTATAGTTCAGCATTCACAGGAAAGGAACCTAGATGTTACTACCGATTCTTGCCGTCATCGGCGGTCTTATTGTACTGGTATTGAGTTCAGATAGATTTGTTGATGGTGCTGCAACTACTGCTCGCCATTTTGGAATGCCATCACTGCTTATTGGAATGGTCATCGTAGGCTTCGGTACTAGTTCCCCTGAAATGGTGGTTTCTACACTTTCATCGATACAAGGCAACCCAGGTATAGCATTGGGAAATGCCTATGGTTCCAATATTGCCAATATTGGCTTAATCCTTGGAATTACTGCCATTATAAACCCGGTGACTGTCAGCTCCAATATTCTCAAGAAAGAATTACCCATACTTTCACTAATAACTCTACTCTCAGTAGCTTTGCTCTATGACTTGAATTTCTCACACTTTGATGCAGCGTTGATTCTGGTACTGTTTGTACTCTTGATTTCCTGGAGTGTGTATCAAGGGCTGAAGAATGGGAAGGACAGACTTGCTGATGAGATAGATGAGGAAGTACCAAGCCCGTTATCAATGAAACGTGCAGTTCTCTATCTGATCTTCGGTCTTTTATTCCTGATCATCAGTTCCCGGATTTTGGTTTGGGGTGCTGTGGAAATTGCTAGGTATTTTGGGGTGAGTGATTTGGTGATCGGACTTACTATCGTTGCAATGGGAACCAGTCTTCCTGAGCTTGCTTCTTCAATACTTGCTGCACAAAAAGGTGAACATGATATTGCATTAGGTAATGTCATTGGTTCAAATCTGTTCAACACAACAGCTGTCGTAGGCATCGCTGGTGCAATACACCCTTTCGCTATAGATCCAATGGTCATTAAGAGAGACATGCTCGTCATGACCTTGCTTACTATTAGTCTATTCGTGATTGGATATCGATTCAAGAAAGATAGACAAGGCCGCGTCAATCGTTTTGAAGGAGTTGGGTTGTTGCTCTGTTATTTCACGTATACAGCATACCTAATCCAGACTTCACTTATCTGAGGATTGCTTACATTTTCATTTGTTTACCATGTTTCAAGGAATAAAGTAATCGGCCAAAGAGCTGGAATCCTTCTAAAGCGTGTTCAACTTCCATAATGTAACGATTGATGTCATAATCTACCCTGCGGTGGATACATCTAATATGAGAATCCTCAATATCAACAAGTGCATAACTTGGGCGAACATCTCCATCGAAAGAATACCCTACAGCTCCTGGATTAATGAATCTGATCCCATCACGCTGAAAGTCAGCAGGAATATGGGTATGAGCACTAAGAATCAATTCAACTTTTTCTTCAGCAAGTCTTTTGGAGAGAGCGGGGGAGAAAGGAATATCCTTTGCAATGCCTTCATCCTCATCATAGGGAGTGCCATGACAGCAGATCAGCGAGATACCCCCAATATCCAGCCTCTCTACCGAGGGAAGATTGCAAAGTTTTTCTTTTGCTTTTTGATGCATTCTGATGGACGTATATTTCAAGAGTTTTAAAATCTGTGCGTCATGTTCATTCTTGACTGGAAAAGCTTTGACATTTTCCAGAGAAGAGTCTGTATTTCCCTTGATCATAACCAAAGGTTTTTGTTCCATGAGTAAATCATAACAGAGTTGTGGATCAAGCCCCATAACCACCAAATCGCCTAGGAAGATTACCTGGTCAACTTTAGAGGCTTTGGCATCATTTAGCACTGCTTCAAATGCTCTAATATTACCATGGATGTCACCAAGAACAGCCAATCTCATTGTTGCCACCTCCCAAAAGTGTTGTAAGAATTTTACCATATGGCCAATTTGAATAAAACCACATGAGCATTCAGTTTTCATCAAATTCTTGTTTTAATGACCTCTATTTTGATTCTTGGACAAGGTGATAGGTTTTCGAGCGTTGTTTCTTTTCACCATGTAAAAGATAACAATACTTGATGAGAACCCTTTTTATAGATTTAGCAGGGGAAGAATCATGTTCTGTTGGGCTAGTTGCACACTCTCAAGCCCTCGTTGGCTTAAGTGGGTATAGAGATTACTCAGCTGTTCACTGCTATGCCCAATGGTCATTCTCAACACATGCTCATCAACAGTGCCACGCAAAAGTGTATTTGCCATATGTCTCAGTGAATGGAAGGTGATGTTTCTTTCATTCAGGGTTTCATGACTGAACACTCCACTTCGTATCAATTCTTGTCGAAAACGTTCAGAGAAATAGTGACTTGACACAAATGATCCATTCTTTTTACTCCAAAACACCAATGCATGGGTATGTGCAAAAGGATTCTCCATGGCGAGGGCACGAAGCTCTTCACACAAGAAGGTAGGGCAGGGCACCAATCTTGTCCGTTTCCCTTTAGGGGCTTTCAACCCAGCTCGATCTGCATAGGCTTGCGATATGGTGATCATCCCATCTCCAATTGCTTCCAAACACAAACCTCTCAACTCTCCAGCACGCATTCCAGTAAGAAGAGCCAAGAGGCACGCAAGATAAATCCGCTTTTCACTCTTTGTTTTTGCATAATGCATGAATGCTGATAATTCCTTTTCACTGAGTATCCCTCGCTCGACATGTTGTGCTGCAAGATTTTTCATACGTAACACCACTGTCGAAGCGATATAACCTTTTCTTTGGGCTTCTCGAAGTGCTACAAGAATTGTCGTTATAGCCATGTTTATAGTCGTATTGCTAATTGCACCCTCTTGTACAAGCTCCAATTGCAATCGTTCCAATTCTGCAAGCGTTACTTTAGAAAGGAACAGATCCGTGTGGAGTAGTGGAAATACATGGTTTTCCAAAAGATTAAGTCGCGTAGCAAGATAATCTGGGGAAATTGAACCTGGATCCAATAGATTTCGCCGTTTCGCATATTCACTGGTTTCCCAGGTATAAAACTCCCTAAGATAGCCCACCAGGGTTTGCTCCGTCTGTTTAGAGAAGATTATTCCTGCATCCAAAGCTTTATAACAGATACGGATAGCTTCGTCTCTCCTTTTAATTGGAGATGTATCATAGATTCCCAAGTGTTTCTTCAATATCTCCACGCTTTTCTTGTTCGTCCGTTTTCCAGTCTCTGGATCTCGAAATAAAGCATAGTAATATGCCCTTTCCCCTCGGAATATTCTACATAAGGTAAATGGTGCTGGACTGGCCATCTTTGCTCCTTGCATTCGTTGTTTGTTCATTTTTTTGTTCAATCTGTTATATATGTTCATTTCTTATACTATGCCAAAAAATCTTTTATATTCTATTATTATAGTACTTTAAGAATCTACTTATGTCTAGAGTAATGTTACTATCTACTTACTGTGACACAGTAAGTACTATATTTGTCTATAAATATTTATATATAGTATATATTTTGCATATTCATTTTATATTAATATATAAATGTTTTTAAAAATTATGATATACTGGTTAATTAAAATAAATTATATAATATATAATAACCAATTTATATTTTATATTGTAGAAAATATCAATTTAGGATTTAAAAATATATTTTATTGGAAATTTTTTAATAATATATAATACAAGCCATCTATTTTATAATTATAATAAATTTTATTACATTACAATTTTTTACAAAAAATATATAATATACTTTTATATACATTTAAATATTGACACATATTGCACCTATGTATTTTTAAACAACTTGGACTCATTGCTTTTACCTGATTCCTTACAAAACAAAAAATCCTTTCATTGCAAATCACAACAAAAAGCCACCAGAAAGCTTGTTCCTGATGGCTTTGCATTGAATGGATTGTATTAGTATTGCAGCTGTTTCAACTCACGCCGCGTATCACGGTTCAAATCCCGTTCCTTGACTACAGCTCGCTTGTCGTGCAACTGTTTACCTCTACAAAGTGAAATTTGTACCTTTACAAGATTTCCTTTTAGATAAATGGAAGTAGGGACCAAGGTAAACCCTTTCTCATCAACTTTCCGCTTAAGGCGTTTGATCTCACTCTTGTGGGCTAGAAGACGACGATTTCGATTAGGCTCATGATTGTTGATATTGCCATGCGTATAGGGCTGAATGGTAAGACCAACCAGTGTCAAACCATCCTTATCGACAGTTACATAACTATCAGAAAAACTGAAACGCCCACCTCTCAATGATTTTACTTCTGTACCTGCAAGAGCTATCCCACATTCGAGATCTTCTATCACCTCATAATTGAAGTAGGCCTTTTTGTTCTTCTGGAGAAGCTTGAATTTGTTTCTATCTTGTTTCATTTATTCATACCAAGCAACACGGAATCCAATTTGGTCCCCACAAGCATCTGGCTCGATTACACCGACCGTGTGCGCGGTGATTGTCTGGGGATCGTTCAGGTAACTGCCACCTTTCACGATGGGCTGCATCTGAAGAGAAAACGCTTCATGTAAGGCAAGACTTTCCTCATAACCAGTAAGACGGGAAAGGGGAATATACGGCGTCTGGGTGAGCTCCCAGACACCCCCCAACAATGATACAGGACCACTGCTATAATCAGGATAAGGGGAAAGTGATGTGTTATAGTTTAATTCATTCTGCTGAAGTGCAGCAAGGGTCCACATCGCCTCCGTAGGGAGGAACACTTTTTTTCCTGTTTTTTCAGACAGCCAAGCACAGAAGGCTTGAGCTGCATGGTAACTCACATTAAAAACAGGTCTGCTTGTGACAAACACTGGGGAAATGGTCATTCCCTGCATATATGAGTCATCAACCAATCCTTTGCTGATCAACTCAGCCTTGTTGCTCTTATCCCAATAGGGATTCTCCTCCACGAATAAAGCCCACTGATATTGGCTGATCTCTGTTGCCCCCAGCACAAAGGAAGGAACAGCTACTGACACACCGGCTTCATTCACCTGAGGATAGGAAGCGGGAGTTTCCCTGCCCATGACCAATGACGATGAAGGATAGGAAAATCCTGCTAACTGGAAATCACCAGAAGCGAGTGATCGTCTTTCAGTTGTAACTGAAGGGACAGCAGATGCAAGCCCAAACGTAGAGCCGGAGTCATTCTTCACTACCGCTTCTGCAATAGTAATCACCTCAAGCATGGTATCACTCATCTCAACAGCCTCAAGCGCCTCTTTCGCTTCCGAAAGCATGGTCTCATTGCTTATATAACGCAACGCAGTTTCAATGGTTGCTTGGGTGGTATTCTGATCAAGTTCAAGCGCCTGCAAATCCTGAATCAAATTTGAAAAGAGAGGACGGCTCCGGTTCACCATATCATAGCTAAGGATTGCACTTGCATCAGCAATTTCCTGAAGGTTGAATTGATTGATAACCGATTTCTTTTCCTCATCCAAGGCTAGAGAGGGAAGAGGTGCCTCGAGTTTCCGGTGAAAAAGCCAGGTCAAAAAGACAGGATGGTCCACATCAAGTGTATAGGACGAATAGGAAATACCAGCCTTCATTACCTGGACTTCATGACTTCCACTCTCAATAAAATACGGATAATCGGTCACTCCAATGTAGGTACCATCAACCACCACCCCGCTTTCACTGAGTGGAGCACGGAATGTGACGTATCGTCCTCCCTTTATGACTCCAGGGAAGAAGGCTATGAAAAAGAGTACCGCCACAAGGACGATCAGGAGTATTATAAGGATGAGAACACCCGGCCTCAGACCAAATAGGTGGGGCAATTGCACCTGATCAACCTCAGGAAGTTCGATTCGTCGTTTCATACACGATAAGGTATCTTTCTGATGTTCTCTTGTCAACTGAACTCTATTGTGATAGCTTGCTTCCTATGGAATCATTGTTGAGTTTTCTCGAACGTCATACGGTACGCATACTTACTCATCGCAAGGCATTGAAGGCCTTTGAGAAGTCACAGCGTACTAAACGCACCTTTCTTGGTGAGGTAAAGGGCTGGGTTGATGCCCTGGTGTTTGCTGTTTTTGCAGTATTGCTCATCAATCAATATATTTTCCAGCTTTTTGTCATCCCTTCCCCTTCCATGGTTTCAACCCTTAACGTGGGAGACCGGGTGTTTGTAAGCAAGACCATCTATGGCATTGAAGTGTATCCCAGTGGTCCGAAGATTTTTTCTGCAAACAGGCAAGTACAACGTGATGATATTATCACCTTCTATAATCCTGAATACGACTCCAAGGGACCTGTGTTCGATATACTCTCACAGATTATCTACATGGGGACATTCTCTCTGGTGAATATTGACAAGAATGAAGATGGTTCCATCGCTGAACGACTGTATGTAAAACGAGCTGTAGGATTTCCCTCTGAGACAATCCGTTTTGTACAGGGTAATGTGCAGGTTCGCCCTGCAGGTTTTGCGTCATTCGTTGATGAAGCGTCGTTCAGAAATGAGCTTTTTTTGTCAGACGGACCCCATAGAAGTCTTGAATCTTCTTCCTATGAAGGAATTATGGCATGGGGAAGTTTGTTTGGGTATCAGGAAGCGGGGGTAGACCTTGCTGCAAGCCCGGCATATCTTAAAAGCCAATATGCAAGCGTACAAGGGGATTCATATCCCGATGACATGTATGCATTCGAGACTGCTGCAAAGAGGGCCAAGCATCTTATCAACCCAGCGGATATGCAATCGCGCAGTGATAGCGCAAAATATAAGAGCGGGATCTATGTACCGCAAGGCTCTATTCTCCCGCTTGGGGATAATCGAGACAACAGCCGTGATGGACGGTATTTTGGCCCTGTGAACCAGAAAAAAATCAATGGTTCGGTTCGCTTCCGCTTCTGGCCCATCACAAGCATGCGGTATCTAGGGGATGCATAGTGCTTACTTTAGGTGGCTGCAAGCCAAAATCACTGTATCTCCATATTCCTTTTTGTACTACCCGTTGTTCTTATTGTTCCTTTTACAGTGAGCCCGAGACGAATTGGAAAGGATTTCGGGAAGCGTATGTTTCCCGTCTTGAACAAGAGATTGCTGTTGTGGTTCAGGAGACTGGTGGATTTGAAACCATCTTTATCGGTGGTGGCAATCCTGGGTCTCTTACGTGTGAGCAACTTTCACGTCTGCTCTTGGCAGCAAGAAGTACACAATGCCGTGAAGTTACCATTGAGATGAATCCAGATACTTTTTCTGAAGCATTTTTCCCCTTGTTCGAGCAAAAACTTGTCACTCGTTTGAGCATGGGTATCCAGAGCATGGATGAGGAAGTTCTCCGCCAATTGGGTAGGAATGCTACACTTGAAGACAACCTACAAGCAATTGCATTGGCCAAGAAAGCACGCGAACAGTACGGTATCGATCTCTCATTTGATGTGATGGCAGCGCTTCCCGGCCAAACCATGCAAATGGCATTGCAGGATATCGAAACCGTGGTTTCCCTCAGTGAGGCCGGACATATCAGTCTGTATTGCTTGACCGTGGAGGAAGGGACAGAGCTTGCAAGAAACGTTTCAAAGCGAGAGGTACAGGTTTGGGATGATGATGGACAGAGAGAACTGCTACAAAGTCTATGGGCAAGACTTGGACAGCTGGGGTATGAGCACTATGAAGTATCGAACTTTGCACGAGAGGGGAACGTGTGCAATCATAACCTTGTATATTGGGACTTGAATACCTACCTAGGGTTGGGGAGTAGCGCAGCATCCTTTCTTCATTCTGGAAACGAGTCATGGCATTACAGCCAGAACCAAGACCTCAAGGATTTTGCTGAAGGTGCTCTCTTCACTGGGTATGACAAAGAGATACTCAGCAGTGAACAATTGATGGAAGAATACCTGATGATGGCCTTGCGAACAAACCGTGGCATCGAAAAGAAGCATTTTTCAGATCGCTTTTTATTGGATTTCGACTCTCTTTTCTCCAATACCATTGCACATCTTGATCCTCTTTGGTACAACAATACTTCTCATCTATTTGTATTAACTGAAGTTGGATGGATGGTACTTGATGAGATTGTCCTAAGGCTCTGCCTTCAAATTCCACAACCCCTTGACCGCCACTAACGCATATGATAGGTTGAATGGGCTATAGAATTCATGATATTTTACTAATAAGAGGTTCAATTATGTCCGGCCATAGTAAATGGGCTACCATTAAACACAAGAAAGGTGCTGCTGACGCAAAACGCGGCCAGAAGTTCACGAAGCTGATTAAAGAGATTTCCGTTGCTGCCAAGATGGGCGGCGCTGACCCTGACTCCAATGCAAGGCTTCGTACGGCTATTCTCAAAGCACGTACTGAAAATATGCCCAAGGACAATATAGATAGGGCAATCAAGAAAGGTTCCGGGGAAATGGAAAATTCCACGTACTATGAATTGACCTATGAAGGGTATGCAATAGGTGGAGTAGCACTCATCATTGACACGCTTACCGACAACAAGAACCGCACAGCCAGTGATGTTCGTTCCACCCTTACGAAAAACGGTGGAACGCTCGGGAACAGTGGGTGCGTCTCCTACATGTTCCAGACAAAGGGAATCATAACCTATGATTCTTCCAAGTATACGGAAGAACAGATATTTGAAGTTGCGCTGGAGAACGGTGCCGATGATGTCACTACTTCTGATGAAGTGATTGAAGTGATTACGACTCCGAGTGATTTTGCAAACGTCCTGGAGGCCATGCAGGCCGCAGGGTTTGAACAGGAGAGTGCAGAGGTGGAGAAAGTTGCAGACCAGACGGTTACACTTGACACCGAGAAGGCACGCAAAGTACTCAAGATCATTGACAAACTGGAAGAGTTGGATGATGTCCAGCAAGTTTTCTCCAACTTGGAATTGCCTGATGATTTTGAGGACAGTGACGAAGAATAAGGCATGCGAATCCTAGGAATAGATCCAGGATATGCACAGACAGGCTGGGGTGTTGTCGAATCAGACGGACAGCATAACCGGCCTGTTTCTTTTGGGGTTATCAAAACCAGTACTTCACAACTTGATAGCCAGAGGATACACTTCATAGCGAAATCGGTTGGGTTGTTGGCCGAAGAGCACAAAGTGGATATCTGTGCCATGGAAGACATCTTCTTTACCAAAAATGTTAGTTCTGCCATTCCTGTAGCGAAGGTTATTGGAGCATGTATCCACCAGATGGGATTGCAAGATATTCCGGTACGATTGTACAGCCCTCCGACCATCAAGAGTGCTGTAACTGGATTTGGAGGTGCTGAAAAGCATCAAGTACAGGAAATGGTTCGTATTCTACTGGGATTTGAAACAATTCCAAGGCCAGACCATGCAGCAGATGCCCTTGCAGTGGCAATCTGTTTTGCTGTCTATGATTTTTCAAGAATAAGGATGAAATTGCCATGATAAACGCATTGATTGGAGACATCGTTTCTATTGAAGAAGGGACCCTCTTTTTGCGATGTGGCCATATTGAGTACAATCTTTCAATTTCCAGCCAGACAGCCAGTACTTTGAGCAATCTCTCTCTTGAGGCTCGTAGGGGAGTCCGAGTCATGACGGTATTGGTGCACCGTGAGGATAGTATGTCACTTTTTGGATTCTCTGATGCAGATGAACGGGAAGCATTTCTTCAGTTACAGACGGTATCGGGAATCGGTGCGAAACAAGCACTCAAGATTCTCAGTGGTATTAATGTTCGCAACCTTGCTGAGGCGTTGGATAGTGGGAACCTGAAGTTGCTTTCATCCATTCCTGGCATTGGTCCAAAAACCGGTCAGAAAATGATTCTTGCACTTCGTAATGTGTTGGTATTGGATGAGGACAAAGTAAAAAGTACATCAGGACCCAGAAAACAGGCGCATCATCCGTATAGCGACATTATCAACGCACTTGTTGACATGGGTTATGATCGTCGCCTTGTAGAGGAAACTGTGGACAAAGTCACGGAAAATCAG
Organism: Sphaerochaeta halotolerans; assembly: GCF_003429665.1. Lineage (GTDB taxonomy): Bacteria > Spirochaetota > Spirochaetia > Sphaerochaetales > Sphaerochaetaceae > Sphaerochaeta > Sphaerochaeta halotolerans. The sequence continues at coordinate 92,410 of NZ_QUWK01000008.1, forward strand.
GCCTCTGAGCTTGAGAAAATGAGTCATCATGATGCCGAGGAACACCTGTTCCGTCTGAGCATCAAGTTGCTCGGATGATAGGATAAGAAGCATATGGACACCAATCAACCAGACCTCCATGAACTGATCGAGAACTCTGTAATCTCTTCTTCATTCCAGGAAGAGGGGGACAGACAGGAGAATATCCTCAGACCAAAGTTGTTGAAAGATTTCCAGGGGCAGCAACGCCTCAAGGATAATCTTGCAGTCTTTGTGCAAGCGGCACGGGAACGAAAAGAACCACTGGATCATACCTTCCTTATCGGCCCCCCCGGACTGGGGAAAACTACGTTGGCTAGTATTATTGCCAATGAGATGGAAGCAGAAATCAGAATGACCAGTGCTCCTGCTTTGGAAAAGCCAAAGGATCTTGCAGGCATTCTTACCAATGTCACAGAAGGGTCTGTGTTTTTCATTGATGAGATTCATCGGCTCAAACCAGCTCTTGAGGAGATGTTGTACATTGCCATGGAGGATTTTGAGATTGATTGGGTCATCGGTCAAGGGCCTGCAGCCCGAACCATGCGTATTCCCCTTCCAAAATTCACCTTGGTAGGGGCTACTACCAAAGCAGGTTCTGTTTCAAGCCCCCTCTCCTCAAGATTTGGTATTACCTGTCATATTGAGTTCTACAATGAAAAGGAACTGGCAAATATCATCAAGCGCTCTGCCCAGATCATGGACATACATATTGAGGAAGAGGCAATCATTCTCCTATCTCGATGCAGTAGGGGAACTCCCCGTATTGCTAATCGTCTCTTGAGAAGATTGAGGGATTTTGCTTCGGTTATGGGTGATGGCATTGTTACCACTGCCGTCGTTGAACACGGAATGGAACGACTCGGCATCGATGCCAATGGGCTCGAGATGCAGGACCGAAATATTCTGAGGACAATCATTGAGTTCTATGACGGGGGGCCAGTCGGTGCAGAAACCTTGAGCATCAGTGTAGGGGAAGCAATTGAATCCCTCGAGGATTTCTATGAACCCTATCTGATCCAGAAAGGGTACTTGAAACGAACACCTCGTGGTCGTATGACTACTAAGCTAGCCTATGAATTGCTGGGGTTACCCTGTAAAAGGAATATGGATGAAAATCAAGGAATTCTCTTTTGACCTACCACCACATTTGATTGCACAAACACCTGCTGATAAAAGGGGTGAGGATCGTCTCTTGGTTCTGAACCGTTCTGATGGTTCCGTCATTGACGAGCAGATGCATAATTTTGCTTCCTATCTTGATGAAGGCAGTGTTGTTGTAGTGAACAACAGTAAAGTCAGAAAAGCTCGCGTGTATGCGACCAGTGACACGGGAAGTATGGTCGAATTTCTCTTTTTGGAAGAAAATCTCGACAACACCTGGCAGTGCATGGTTACAAAAGCAAAACGTCAGAAAGTGGGAAAACACTATACGTTCAGTGATGAAGAGGGTAGCTACATTCAAAAGGCTTGGATTACTGAAATCGGTGATGACGGGACAAGAACCGTTGCATTCGAGACTCCCCTGGATGAGGAATTCTTCAGACGGCTTGGACATGTACCGCTACCTCCGTATATCAAACGGGAGGATTCCTTTGCTGATGAAAAACGGTACCAGACCATTTATGCAGAAAAGGAAGGTTCGGTTGCAGCACCCACTGCTGGGTTGCACTTCACTGAGGAAATACTCTCTTCTATACAGGAAAAGGGGTGTACAATTGTTCCCATAACACTCCATGTTGGGCCGGGAACTTTCTTACCTGTGAGAACCGAGCACCTTGATGACCATACGATGCACTATGAGCGGTACAATATTAGCGAAGAAGCTGCAAAGCTCATTACCCAGGCGCATAAGGAAGGTAGAAAAGTCGTTGCAACAGGAACTACCAGTGTAAGAACGCTAGAGAGCGCCTTCAACAGCGAAACAGGATGCTTGGAAAGTGGGGAAGGGCGGACAAATCTCTTTATCCGCCCCGAATACCAATGGAAGGTGGTTGATCAACTTTTAACCAATTTCCATACTCCTGAATCCACATTGTTGGTACTCGTTTCCACTTTTGCGGGGAAACAACTCATAGACAGCGCATACCGGCATGCCGTGGATAAGGAGTATCGCTTTTTCAGCTATGGGGATGCTATGTTTATCCGCTAGAAGAGCAATTCCTGGATTTTTCTTGCAATCTCCTCCTTCGGGAGGAGCCCATCAAGTCGTACCAGCGTTACTTCCTCACTGAGTGCCTCGAAGATGCGTTCATAATTTTCCTTCACCTTTTCAAGGAACTCATGACGCTCAAACAGCTCCTCTTGGTCGCCTCTTCCCTTGATCCTTCTCAGGCATTCCTCTACCGGAGTATCGATGAAAAACAAGTACTGGGGGGAAGGGAAGGCGTTAAGGCTCCGTATGGTCTCGAAATTGCTGTCAACGCTTTGGTAAGCCAAGGAAGAATAAAGATACCGGTCACAAATGACCAACTTGCCTTCTTCCAAGTCCCGCATAAGGCCATTAACAGGATTGTTGAGATGGTCCTCGCGGTCCGCTGCATAGAGCATTGCCAAACATAAAGGTGTGGTGACGATTTGTTTTCTCAGCACGGAGCGCACAAGTCGCCCGATTGGTTTATCAGTAGGTTCAAAGGTTGCACGGCAGGGACGATCCCTCTGGTCACAATATTCTGCAAGCAACTGCATCTGGGTCGTGGTACCTGCACCATCCAATCCCTCGAATACAACAAAATTCTGCAATACTGAAGGCATATTCATATCTCCTCTTGTATCTCTATGGTACGGTAAATACATCATAAGGTAAATCAGTTTTTTCACGCAATAATGAGAGATAATCAGGAAAAGAGAGGTGCCCAAGCAATGCACAATCGGCTATACTGGCAAAGAAAGGAATAAGAGGCGTGCGATATCATACAACGTTGAAAGACATAGCCATCTCGTTACTCGTTCTTTTTAGCTGTGCCATTCTCACCCTATATGGGATGGTATATCTTGATATGCGCAATCCAAGCCGTTTCCTTTCCGATTACTTGATATCCTCCCTCGATAAATCCGGTTCATTCACCTTCACTGCGACCGGACTCGAACGAACGTTTCTCAAGGAATTGATAGTTCTCAACCCCTCCTTGAAAAAGGATGAAACAGTTCTCGTATCCGCAGAAGAGGGGACTATCGAGGGAGGGGTTCCCTTGTTGGTGCAATCATTCGTGCAAGGAGGCAAACGTGTCTCTCTTGAATTGGAACAGGCACAGGTGAAACTCGACGATTCGTTCTCCATCCCACAGGGTGGGGGATCCCCACCTACGCTTATCAGCCATTGGTTGGAAGAAAACACGTTCCAAATACACTCAAACTCTTTGGAAGGGACCTTCAATTCATCTGTTTTCACTGCAGAGATACATCAAGCAGCATTCAATTTTGAGATGGAAAGAGGGAATGAACTTCCTTCGTTGCAAGCAAGAGCAGGTGTGGTTTCCCTGCAGTTTGTTGATTCAGCTATAGCACTGGAAGGCACAAATCTCAACCTAAATAAGCAAGGAGATGTTTCCTTTACTTCCTCTCACACGATGTTCACGACTCAGCAAGGGAACGGAAGCATGGAAGACCTTGTCGCCCAAGGTTCCATCACAGGCTTCAACCTTCCCGACGATGTAAGTACATTTTCTCTCTCCGCCTCTGTTGTTGCTGTACAGATGCCCAACCTATCTATTTCTGTTCCAGAGTTCAGTGGTACTGCATTTCTTGAACTTGGGATTCCACGACGGGCAACCCTCTCTTTTGACCAGATGATTCTCAGCAGCGACGAAATGGAATTACATGCGCCAACAACCACATTACAAGGGACCTGGAGTAATGGACTGTTTTCTCTCGATGCGGCAACCAGAAGGGGAGAACCTCTTACCTTCATTTTACATGACATACTCGCTTTACACAGTGAAGACCTGATTCTCGATGCCCGATACATGGGCGATGGGGAGCATATCGAAGCGACTGTATTGCTTGATCAAGTGACCTACAGCAGAGAAGATCTTACAGCCCGGTTGGACTCTGTTTCCATTACTGGTGACGCACAATTGAAAGATACAATGGTGGAAAGTGCTTCTGTACACTTGACAGCTTCAAGTATGCTTTCTCTGGATTCTCAGGGAATTCAGGCTACTTCTCCTCTCACCTCAAGCTTACGGTATGAGCGGGAACGGTCTGCGTTGAGCGCATCCTTTACTTTTGAGGAACTGGCCTCATCTTTTACAGATATACCTCTTTATACCCGCCTTTCTTACCAAGGAAATGCTCAGGATAGACAGTTGCAGGCGGAAATCTCACTTGATGAGCGGTTCAATCTTCTTTCAGTGTACAACCTACCATATGAAGGAAATGGTTCCCTCCATATCAGCACACGTATGGACGAATTTCCGCTCTCATTTCTTTCTCCCTCGATTATACGCTATGCCCCATTCTTACAACCGTATTATGATGATGCAACGAACTTGATTGGAAACATCACGTTCCAGTCAGAAACAGGGAATGGTACCGTCATGCCATTTGATGGTACTTTGGCTATTGACCTGGCACTTCGAGAGATGAAGGTCGGTAAGCTTGAACTTGATGCCGGTTTTATTTTCCAGGGGTACGTAGCCCAGGATGTTCTGGATGTGGAAGCTTTGACGATTGCTACCAGTGGTTATCGTTTGGTGTATTCCGGAAAAACAGACCTGACTGATTGGCTGCCAAGTGGGCAGTTGGACCTCTTCAGGAGCTTTGACGGGCAACTGCTTGGAAGTATCAATTTCGATAAGGAACCACCAAAACAGTATCGTTTCATGATAACCACTCCTTTTGAGCGCTCACTCTCCATTGAGGGGATGGTCAGCTCCTCCCCCCAGAATCTCTTGCTTGGAAATGCCCAACTCGATATTTTTGATACACGCTATCCTTTCTCCTTTCGTCTTCAGACCAATACATTACAGCTTTCCATCAACCAGGAAAAGGCATTCTCACTTTCCACAAATCTAGCGCCTCCGATTATGGCAGAGATCACCAGTAGTGGTTTGACCTTGCCAAATCAAGGATTCTTCGCCAATGCCGAAATTTCAGGTGATCTACGGATTGGTTTCAACAATTCCCGCAGTTGGAATGTGTTAAGTGATCTTATTACCATCGGTGGTGTAGCATTCCAGGGACACACTTATACACTACAAACTGCCGTATTACTAACACAAGACACACTATCTCTTCCTGATATCTCGCTTACTGATGAACAGAATACAGAACTAAGGAGCAAGCTTTCCTATACTGGCTCAGATTTCCTTACCCTGGGTGAACGCTCCTTCCTTGCACCCTTCGATGCATCGTTTACGCTAGAGGCCAACAACGAGCGAACCATTGCCATCTCCCTTATGGGTGAAGATTCACGTATCAGTGCACTTGTAAAACTTGATGAATTGCCTCTTGATCGATTTTTCACGTTCACAGAAGGTGTAGTCGTTGATTTGGATCTCCTAGGCTATACCGATCTCAAACAGACAATCAGTGCTGACGGCATACTGAATCTCAGAAGAGGAGACGGGACATTGTCCACCAAGATTGAAGCTGGGAATACAACGCTCAACCTATTCGATTCGCAATTTTCACAAGGAGACCTTTCCTATGCAGGCAATCTGTTGCTCATCAAGGGAAACAAAGCCTTAAGCGAGGGTACATTCTCTCATATTCGCCATCTTTCCTATAAAGACCAGGAAAGTACACTCAGCTATACCCTTGCACTCGATCTGGGAATGATGGAAAGTCTCTTAGACCTCCCTTCTGCAATATCCCCAATCCTAGGGGGAAAGGCAAAGGCTGTACTTTCGCTTTCAGACATCCTGCTTTATGGAGAGGGAGGGGTTGCCGATGGTGTCTATACCATTTCTCTGGATAAGCCGAACCTTTCTATTGAAAGTGATCTTCTTTCATTCAATTACAACCTAAGCACACAGCAGCTCAAGGGAGAGGCAGATCCCTTATTTGGTGTTGGTTTATCTGTAGAGGGGTCCCTTGCAGAAGAAGACTTCGGCCTTATTGTGGAAGATATATATTTCCCGTTGCATCTTCTCAACAGGACCATCCAGAAACCTGTATTCAGTTTTCTGGATGGTATTGCAGAAGGTGAGGTTTTCATTGGAGGAAGGAAGGATGCCATCCGTATCTATGGACAAGTTGCTGTTGACACAGCAAGGATGGAGCTGTTCTGGCTTCCTGAAGATATCATCACCATGAACAACGCTATAGCAACCCTGGATGGGACTAGGGTCATGACACCAAAGATTCCTTTCTTCTTAACCAATACTATCACAGGAAGAACTAGTGAAGGCTATGGTACCTTTGGTGCAAACTTCGATGGGTTTCATCTGCTCAATTATGAGATGCATGCAGACAGTGGGGAAGACATGGTCTATGTCTGGATTCCGATACAGGAAGTCGATGTGGACATCCGTACGTATGCCGGAGGTACCATAAACCTCTTTGGCGTGGGATCTGAGACGAGGCTCGAAGGTGATGTAACTGTTCAGAACAGCACTATAAGCCTGGGAATCAAGGACCTTCCCTCCTGGTATGTTGGAAGTTATCCAACCTATACCGAAATTTCCATAGTAACCGGTAGGAATGTGTCCTTTTTATACCCAAATACACCGAATCCCTTCATCCAGGCAACCATCACTGAAAACCAGAAGATCAATTTCTCCTATGATCTTATTGCCGATGATTTTGTCATTGATGGTGATCTCACCTTTAGAAGCGGGGAGTTTTATTATTTCCAAAAGAACTTCTTCATTACCGAAGGTTCGCTCTCGCTCCATAGTGATGCACTCTCTGGTCAGAACACCATCCAGCCAACAATCAATATGAGAGCAAAATTGACAGATTTTGATGCACAGGGAAATAGGGTGGACATTTTTCTTGTCCTAAGGGATTCAAGCCTTACCAATCTTAATCCACAATTTGAATCGACGCCGCCAAAGGATGTGAACGAAATACTTGAGATTCTTGGTCAGTCGATTCTTCCGACCGGTGCTTATGGACAGGTGAATCTGTATAGTGTTGCCAGTCTTGCAGCTGCTGCTACTGATGTAGCCGAGAGACTTGGGTATTTACAAACCAGCCAATCTACCCTACTCACTGATTCAATCCGCATTTCACTTGGACTCGATATGTTCAGCATCCGTAGCAATATCTTGCAGAATATTCTCATCGACGCCCTACCGGGAGCAAGCTTGGCCAACCTCAGCCCACTGGCACGGTATCTGAACAATACCACGATATTCATGGGCAAGTACGTAGGAGAGCAATTCTTCCTGCAAGCATTGGTGCACCTTACTGCTATCGACGGAACTGAAGCTACCCGAACATTCATCTATCCCGACCTTTCACTTGACCTTGAGCTGTCACTTGACTGGCAGAACCCAATAGGGACATTCTCCTTTTTTACCCAACCCAACGAGTTGTCGTTCGTCAATATTTTGGATACCATTGGTTTTAGTGTAACCAGAAGGTTTGTTCTGCGTTAAACAAGAATATAGAGGAGCTATCATGAACAAGCGGAAATCGCGCCGACTTTTTTGCGCAATCCTTATCCTACTTTTTTCCCTTTCTCTGGTTAGTGCCGCTGAAGAGACCCCATGGTACATGGGTAAACGAATTGCATCTTTTTCCAATACAGGACTGCAAAATGTTGAAGAAAGCATTATCTTGGATATTCAGTATGCATACTTGAACGAACCTTTCAGTGATGCGTTGTTCAATAAATTGCAGGGAGAACTCTACGCTCTCGATTATTTCTCATATTTCCTTGCAGAAGCACAACGAACAGGGGAGGGTAACAATGAACTTAAAATAGCCATGGAATTTCATGAGTTGCCCTATATCAGCCAAGTTACGATTCAAGGCAATGCTGGGATCAAGACAAAGAACATCAAAGATGTCTTGCTCAGCAAGGAAGGAACATTCCTACAAGAACAGAATATTGAACTTTCCAAGAATGAGATTCGGGGGCTCTATGAAGAGAAGGGATATGCCGATACGGTTATATCATCCTCGTATGAAATTGATGAAACATCAAACACTGTGAGTCTGGTGTTTACCATAGAGGAGAACAAACAGAAACGTATTGGTGAAATAGTCTTTGAAGGTAATACACAATTAGCAAGCGATCAGCTTGCAAAACAACTTTCCTCAAAGACTATCAGTTATTTCAACAGTGGCTACTATAATCCATCAACCATAGAGACTGACAAACGGAACCTTATCACGTTCTATCAGAGTAAGGGCTTTGTAGATGCTACTATCTCTGATGTAAAGACAGAAGATATCAGCAGAGAGGATGATGAGTATACGAGGTTGAGGGTCATCTACCAGATAGATGAAGGAGAGCAATGGCGCTTCGGTGGCATCCAGGTCGAGGGGAACTCTGTATTCAGCGATGAACAGTTCCAAAGCCTCATCAGCATGAAAGAGGGGTCAATTCTTGACATCTCTCGGGTCCAGAAAGAGATAGAGGCCGTTACGGACCTGTATTGGAACAATGGGTATATTTTCAATGTAATCTCAAGTGACATGGTACGGGATGAAGAGAACAAGGTCATCACATTCGTTCTAAACGTCCAGGAAAACCAGCAGGCCGTTGTGGAAGATATTCGCATCGAAGGACTCACCAAAACAAAGCCCTATGTATTCGAACGTGAGTTGACCTTCAGCAGAGGTGATGTTTTCAGCAAAGAAGCATTGATCCGCAGTGCACAGAACATCTACAACACACTGATCGTCACTGATGTCAAATTTGACATTATCAATGGCAGTGAGCCAGGAACAGTCATACCTGTCTATACCGTTGTGGAAGGGAACCAAATGGATATCCAGTTCGGAGCTACCTTCGGTGGTAATGTGGATGGATTCCCCGTCTCTGGATTCCTGCAATGGTCTGACAAGAACTTGGGTGGTACTGGTAGGGATCTTGCGATTACCACCAACCTCAGCCCTGACACACAGAACTTCTCCATATCATTCACTGATGGATGGTTTAAGGATTATCGTTGGTCAAATGGTTTGACCTTCAATTTCGAGAGAAGCAAAAAAGAGAGAGTCTTGCAACGAGGTTTGGGAAGTGACTACTACACTGGTCATGATGATACTGCGTATCCCCTTGGATACAACAGTTATCTCAGTTATCTGGCCGCAGATAAAGCACTTCCTGCAAACTCGTATTTGATGAACTATCTATACTATCGGGTTTCCCTTGGTTACAACACCGGGTATACATTCATGTTCCGCCCCGGTGCCCTCACAGTCGGTGGAGGGCTTTCCATCGGTTTGAACTATGCTGATTACAATCATGCTGTTTATGACCCATTTGAGCGCTTGATCAAGGCATATGGAGAGCGTTGGCAGTTCAGTAACCGTCTCAGCCTCTCCTTTGCGTGGGATGGCCGTGACCGGATAGAGAATACCAGCAGGGGGTACTATCTAAGCCAGAGTTTCACCTATGCTGGTGGCATTCTTGGAGGCCTTTCCAACTACATCAAGTCTTCAACGTCTGCAAGTGGGTATGTTACGCTCTTCACATTTACCCTTGCAGAGAAAGATGCCAATGTCGTATTGGGTGCCACTACCACTGTCAGTGCTATGCTCCCACAGTACTATAATAACAAATATGATACACAGGGTTGGGATTGGTACGATGCAAAACAGGGTGCTACCCGCTATGAGATGCTTTATATCGACGGTATGAATACCGGTCGTGGTTTCTCCGTCATCTTTGACCAGGCGTACCTTTGGGACAACCAGGTTTCTGTCAGCTGGCCACTTGCACATAATGTACTTTCTGCAGAAATCTATGGAAGTGCTACGGGCGTCAGCACTGATTTGCAGAATATTGCTCCCTCTTCCCTTGCTTGGTACTACTCCATGGGAGCGGGGATCAAGCTGAAGGTACCAGGATTCCCTCTGGGATTGTATCTGGTGAAGAACGCAAGTTTTATCGACGATACCTTTTCTTGGGATGGTGGAACCATTTTCAAGGGAAGCAGTGAAGACAGTGGGTTTAAACTGGTACTTGCGATCACCACGACTTTGTATTGAGTATGAGCGCAGATGAAATTTTGACTCCAATGATGGTCCAATACCATCAGATAAAGGAGCAACACCAAGGGGAAGTACTGTTCTTCCGCCTTGGTGATTTCTATGAGATGTTCGAAGATGATGCAAGGGAAGTTTCACGACTTCTCAACCTTACCCTCACGAAACGTAATGGTCAGCCGATGTGTGGAATTCCCTATCATGCGGCAAAGACTTATATCAAACGGTTGCTCGAGGCCGGCAAGAAAATTGCAATCTGTGAACAAATCAGTCTTAATCAGGATGGTGGGAAAAAACTTGCGACACGTGAAGTGGTGCAGGTAATCACCCCTGCAACGGTTATCGAAGATGACTACCTTGATGCAGAACAATCCAGCTATGTCCTGAGCATCTCATTCCAAAAGCAAGGGATTGCAGTCAGCTATGCAGATATCACCACAGGGGAGTTCTCTCTGAGGACTGTAGCGAAAGATGATCATTATGGGTCACTGCTTTCAGTTCTGGAACAAATCCGTCCCAGGGAGATATTGGTCAATGAGGATGATTACTTTCTCTACCAGGACTTCCAAGGTCTCCTTGATGCCCAGCAGGCAATGGTCAGTAAACTTCCTCCTTGGCGTTTTTCAATCATTGATGGATACAGTTTACTGTGCAACCATATAGGCAGCACGAGTCTGAAAGCCTTTTCGTTGGAAGAGAAGGACCATCGTCTTTCCAGCGCCGGGGCATTGCTCTGGTATTTGCGGGAGACCGCCAAGACAAGCTTGAATCAAATTGAGTCGTTTACCGTGGTTGAAGAGAACCATTTCCTGCATATCGATGAAGCAAGCAGGAAAAGTCTTGAACTTGTCAGCAATACCAGTGACGGTAGTGAAAAATTCACGCTTTTCTCTGCAATCAATGCCACACTCACCAGCATGGGGACACGGCAATTAAAAAATTGGATCACTCGTGCCCTTACTGATGTCGATCAAATCCGTGAACGTCAGAGATGGGTCGAAATGCTTGTTGAAGATCGCGATGAACTCAGCCGGGTCAGGTCAATCCTGAAACAGGTATTGGATATCCAGCGTCTGACGACAAGGATAGCCATGAATAGGCAGGTCCCAAGGGATTTGACAGGAATCGCTCAGTCAATCTCAGCCTTTTTCCATTTGGTGGATGAACGGTATCAGGATCTTCTCCCAACAAAGTTGGAAGAAATGCAGCTCCAGACTTTACTGCAACTTGCCTCAGAAATACAGAAAGCAATCAACGATCAGTGGCAGGGACCTTTTGAGGAAGGGAAGGTCATCCTCAAGGGTTATGATGCACAACTGGATACACTGAGAAAAACCAAAACTGGTGGAAAGGAGTTGTTGGACTCCTATTTGCAGCAGGTAAAGGAAGAGACTGGTATTCCTACCATAAAACTCGCTTCAAACAAGATTCTTGGCCACTATATGGAGGTTACCAAGACGCATGCCGCAAAAGTTCCTGCCACCTTCTATCGCAAACAAACGCTGGTAAATGCCGAACGATTCACCAGTGATGCGTTGATCAAGCTGGAGCAGCAGATCTTACAGAGTGCTGCCTTGGCGGAAGAGAGAGAGAAAGAAGTCTATGAATCCTTGGTTTCCAAGACCAAGGACGTGCAACAGATGCTGCTCTCCATCAGTAGTTTTCTCAGTGACTTGGATTGTTTACAGAGCTTTGCAAGTACGGCAATCACCCACCAATATACCAAACCGAGTTTTGCGGAAGAGGATGTGCTCATTCTGGAAGGCGCAAGGCATCCAGTGGTTGAACAACATCTCCCTCCAGGGGAATTCGTTCCAAATGACCTTACGATCAAGAGTACAGGCAAACGGTTCTGTTTGATTACGGGCCCGAATATGGCAGGTAAGTCAACGTTCCTCAGGCAAAGTGCCTTGCTTGTTGTACTTGCACAAATTGGAAGTTTCGTACCTGCAACCAAGGCTAATCTTTGTGTAGTCGACCGTCTCTATTGCAGGGTGGGTGCCAGTGACAATCTTGCTCGTGGGGAGTCCACCTTCCTTGTTGAGATGCAGGAAGCCGCCCATATTCTCAGGACGGCAACAAGACATTCACTGGTTATTGTTGATGAACTGGGAAGAGGTACCAGTACCCAGGATGGCATGTCAATTGCCTATGCCATGATGCAGAAACTCCTTTCGATGAATTGCAAAACGCTGTTTGCTACTCATTACCATGAACTAGCCAGAATCGATACCAGTGCCATCCAACTCTTGACGTTACAGGTTAGTGAACAGGGAGGGGAGGTTAAGTTTCTGAGACGGGTCATTGAGGGAATTGCCAACAGCTCCTACGGATTGAACGTTGCAAGAATGGCAGGGGTGGGGCGTGATGTTATAAAACAAGCCCGCCAATTTCAGAGACAACACTTCGCTGAATATGACTTTGCAGCCATGCAACCGGATTTATTCAGTGCTGCAACTGAGGGTGATGAATCTTCTTATACTGCATTTGACACAAATGAAAGCGAAGTCATTGATGCCTTGGAATCATTCAACATTGATCAGTCCTCTCCCTTGGAGGCACTCTTGTTCCTGAAAGAATTACAGGAAAAACTGCAAGCGAAGTGACCATAATCCCTACTTGAAGGGTATGTGGTGCCGTATGTGTAAAACACTTTCTGATGCAACACTCTGTCCATCCTGTGCGCAGTCAATCAGAAAAGCAGGGTATGCGTTTCTTTTCAAGCATCGTTGTCCAGTCTGTGGAAACCCGGTGCTTGATTCCTCGTATGTATGTCCTGTCTGTACGACTGGGATGCTCGCATACGGACCCTATGAGAAAACACTTGCATCGTTGATCAGAAGGTACAAATTCGGGGGTGAAATTGCTCTTGCCCCGCTCCTCGCTGGATTGTACCTACCTCTGCTCTCTTCGCTGGAATCTCCACTGCTTCTTCCTATTCCCTGTTCCAGAGAGGGATATAAGAGACGTGGGTTTGACCAGATGGAGGTAATCACTTCATATCTTGCAAGAAGAGAGGGCTATGCACAGCTATCTCTCTTCACCAAGCATAAGGGTACACAATATAAGTTGCTTTCCAAGGAACAGCGTTCCCTTGAACATGCATTACAATTAACCAGTTCAAGAAGAAAGAAAGAACGATTCTCCCAGTTTTTGTCTGACGGTTACACGGCGGTGCTTCTGGATGATGTAGCTACCACGGGTACCACCTCAAACCAAGCGAGGGAGTTGTTACGATCATGTTTTGGGTGTAATGCAACGATTGTGGTACTTGCTGATGTATAAGTGTACGTGCATCGTTGACAAAGATAGGGGTTATCGATACTATTTTGACAGGATTAGTTGTTTATTGGGGATCGCCAACAGGCGCATCCCTTTTTTATGAACTTTTTTCAGGAGTAGTATGATACAGAAAGGAATTGAAGAAACACCTTTGTTTCGTGAATATGAACCTCTGCTCAGTGCAATGGGTATTACGTTGGTGGACATAGACGAGCTTATTCGTGGAAACAGTGTCCTGGTTACCATTGTGATCATGGCAAAGGAAGAAGAAGTAAACGTCGATCATTGTGCCAAGGTGTACCGTTTGGTGTATCCTCGAATGGAACTGACATTGGGAGACCGTGATCTTCAACTTGAGGTCACCACACCGGGACTGCAACGTACGATTAAGGATTTCTATGAGTTTAGCTTGTTTACCGGCAGGCGTGTACGGGTTTATGATACGAGTAAGCCGGCATGGGTAAGTGGCATCATCAAAGCATGTGATGACCATGCACTCACGCTTGACGAGGTATATATTGAGGATGGAAAAGAGATGATTGCAACGATGGTCGTCGAGTTGGCTAGTATACAAAAAGCTAAACTCGATTATAGATGGGAGGACAATTCACATGGCAACTGAAATTGGTGACGCTATTAGAAGTATGGTAGCGGAAAAGAACATTTCCGAGGAGCTGGTTATCAGCACCATTGAGGATATACTCCGCGCAGCATACAAAAGAAAATTCGGTACCGATGAGAATGCCGTCATAGAGTTCAGTGAAGACTATACCAGCGTTGAACTCGCAAGCAGACGCCAGATTGTCGATGATGACGAATGGTATAATGAAGTAACTGAAATTCCACTCAGTGAGGCAAAAGAAATCCATGAGGAGTGTGAGATTGGTGATGAGCTGCTCATTCCTGTTGACCTCAAGGAATTCGACCGCATCAGTGTGCAGAGTGCAAAACAACGAGCCCATCAGAGCTTTCGAGATATCCAGAAGGATACACTGTACAGCGAATTCAAGGCAAAAGAAGGTCAGCTGATCATTGGTTACTATAGAAGACAGTCTCCTACCGGTGATATCTATGTCGATATCGGGAGTACCGAAGGACTTTTGCCCAGGAGAAACCAGTCCAGTAGGGAAAGTTACCAGAGCAATGACAAGATCAAGTGTTATGTAGAGAGTGTAGAGAAGGCTGAGCGTGGTGTACGGGTCATCCTCTCGAGAACAAGCAGCGAATTGATTCGCAAGCTTTTCGAGGTTGAGGTACCGGAAATTGCACAGAACCAGATTGATATCATCAAGATTGTCCGTGAAGCAGGATACCGTACAAAGGTGGCTGTGGCATCACGTAATGATGATATTGACCCTGTAGGCGCCTGTGTTGGGTTGAAGGGAAATCGAATTCAGACTATCATGAGCGAGATAGAGGGTGAGAAGATTGATATCCTTCGCTACGATCCCAACCCGATCAACTATATCCGCAATGCGCTCTCACCTGCGCAAGTAAAGGATGTAGTGATTCTTGACAAGAATATCTATCATGCAGTGGCCATTGTGGAAGACACTCAACTTTCATTGGCTATTGGAAAACAGGGCTTGAACGTTCGTTTGGCAAACAAGCTGGTTGACTGGATGATTGATGTAAAAACCCAAGCTCAGTTTGACGAGATGGATATTGCCAAGGAAGCTCGTAGTAGGGCAGAAAGCATTTTCCTCGATGAGCAGGAGTATTATAACGAAGAGCTCGTTGCACAGAATGCAGGTGATATGCTGGAGACACAGGAAGGTGAAGTTGCCCTTCAGGAGAGTTTCGTCGATGAGGATGAGATTGCCCTCACTGAACTTCCTTTGGATGAGATGTTGCTGAAGAAACTCCATTTCCATGATGTGTATAGTGTTGAAGAGTTCATCAATCTCAGCGAAGAGGATCTTGCGAGCTTCAGTGATTTGAGCGAGGAAGAGATTATTGCAATCAAGGATACTATCAATGAGTATGTTGATATTGTTGAAGATGAAGAGGAAACTGAGACTGAGTATGTCTGTCCCAATTGTGGTTCTTCCATCACAGAGGATATGAATGTGTGCCCAAACTGTGGTACAGGTCTGGTATTTGAGGTAGAGTAAATTATAGAGGAAATAATGTCGGAAGAGAATAACAAGCCAAAAGCAACGTTGATCAAACATGTTGTGAATCCTGTGGAGCACAACAAAGAGCAGATGAGTCCCGCCAAAGAACCTGAGTCAAAACAAAAGGCCACTGAAAAACGTCGAGTGGTCGTGGTAAAGAAGAAGGTTGTCGTGGTGAAGCCTCAGGCTCGCAAGGAGGCTGAAAAGCCCGAGAAAGAGAAGCAGGAGAGTCAAAAAACCTCCAAGGAAGAAGGTACTAAGGAAGCAATTGAAAAGAAAAAGACAGCTTCTGAAGGCCGCACAAGCAGTGTGGTACGAAAGGCCCATCGCCATAGTGGGTCAGACAGCCTATCCTCTTCTCCCTTGCATAATGGTCCGGTCGTAATCAGACCGACCAATCTGCCACCGGTTCCCAACCAGGGATTAACGGTGAAGGATCATAAAGAGTTGCAAAGCAAAAACCCAGGAGGGATCTCTTCCAAGGAGAGTCCGGTGCCCAGTACAGGTCCTCGTGTTGCTGGCATGGTTGGTGGGCGTCCAGCTCCTGGAACCAGGCCTCCATACCGCCCCAACAACAATAGGGGTGGGTATCAAGGCCAGGATTCTCGTGGACCTGCAAGACCTGCAGGCACTGGATATCAGGGACAGGACAGCCGTGGGCCTGCAAGACCTGCAGGCACGGGATATCAGGGACAGGACAACCGTGGACCTGCAAGACCAGGCGGGTACAGACCAAATTCCAATGGTCCTTCTAGGGGTGGGGCACCCTTTCAACGTGGCGGTGGATTCAGAGGGCCAGGTGGTCCGAGGCCTCCATTTGGTGGGCCTCAAGGTGGAGGCAATACCTCTCCCATGCAGGATATGGCTCCTGTAAACCAGCGGACCAATAAAAAGAGTTTCAAGAAAAAGAACAACGCTACCTATAAGAAACGGAACGCCGAAGAAGAAAAGGAGTTCCAGATTCAGAGACGCAAGCAACAGGCAGCAGCCAAGCTTGCTGCTGTACCCAAGTCCATCGACATGATGGAGGTCATTACAGTAAGTGACCTCGCCAAGAAGATGAATTTGAAAGCAAATGAAATCATTGCAAAACTCCTCAAGATGGGCATGATGGTTACTATCAACCAGCAGATTGACCATGAGACAGCTGAAATTATTTGTAGCGAGTACAACTGTAAGGTGAATCTGGTCTCACTCTATGATGAAACATTGATCGGTCGTGAACTGGACAAGGATGAAGACCTAATTGATCGTGCACCAATCGTTACGGTTATGGGACACGTCGACCATGGTAAGACCAAGTTGCTCGATGCAATTCGTTCAACCAAGGTAGCCGAAGGTGAGTATGGGGGGATTACCCAGCACATTGGTGCCTACAAGGTTGATCTTCCTGGAAGAGGGGAGGTTGTATTCCTTGATACTCCTGGACACGCAGCCTTCTCTATGATGCGTGCTCGAGGTGCACAGGTTACCGATATCGTCATCCTGGTAGTTGCTGCCGATGATGGTGTGATGCCACAAACCCGTGAGGCTATTGACCATGCCCGTGCTGCCAATGTACCCATCATAGTTGCAATCAATAAGTGTGACCTGCCTAACGCGAAGCCTGAGCGAGTCATGCAACAGCTCTCTGATCTTGGTTTGATGCCGGAAGCTTGGGGCGGTCAAACGCTTTATTGTGAAATTTCTGCACTGAAAAAGATCGGTATTGATGAATTGCTTGATACAATCCTCCTCCAAGCAGAAATGCTTGAATTGAAAGTCAATGCAAACTGCAGGGCTGAAGGAAAGATCATTGAGAGCCGAATCGACCAGGGTAGGGGTATTGTTGCCTCCGTCTTGATTGAACGAGGAACCTTGAGACAGGGTGACCATTATGTAGCCGGTATTTATCCTGGCCGTGTAAGAGCCATGTTTGATGATAAAGGTAACAAGATTGAAGAAGCTGGTCCTTCCACTCCTGTTGAGATTATCGGACTCTCGGATATACCGGGGGCCGGAGATCCATTCCAGGTCACGGAAGATGAGAGACAAGCCCGTCAGGTTGGTAACAAGCGTCAGGAGCTTGAGAGAATCGGGGATAGCCGTAATGTGAAGAAGGTTACCTTGGACAATCTCTACTCCAAGATCAAGGAAGGAACCATCCAGGAGTTCAATGTCATCATCAAGGGTGATGTACAGGGCTCTGTTGAAGCCTTGCAGGGCGCACTACAGAAACTCTCCAACGATGAGATCCATCTCAATGTCATCCATGCAAGTGCCGGTGCAATCATCGAGAGTGATGTCACCTTGGCCAGTGCATCTGCTGCCTTGATAATCGGGTTCAATGTTCGCCCGACTCCCAGAGCCCAGGTACTCGCCGACCAGGAGAAAATCGAGATTCGTAAATACAATATCATTTATGATGTTGTTGACGATATCCGCAGTGCCATGGAAGGCATGCTCAAACCTGAGGTACGTGAGGTTGAAATCGGTACTGTTGAAGTCCGTGATACCTTTAAAGTACCCAGAATTGGAACGATTGCCGGATGTATGGTTACCAGTGGAAAGGTCAAGAGAAATGCTTTTGCAAGGGTCTTCCGTGATTCCGTCCAGCTCACTGCTGACAAGGTCAAGATTTCGAGCTTGAAGCGGTTCAAGGATGATGCGAAGGAAGTTGCTGAAGGTTTTGAATGTGGTATTGGACTTGAGAATTTCAACGATTTGCATGTTGGTGACATTCTGGAGATCATTGAGACTGAGGAAATTGCCCGTAAGTTGGAAACAAAAAGTGAAAAACAACAATGAGTGAATATAGTCAGAAACGAATAGAAGCAAAACTCTCTGAGGCGATCAGCATGTTGATCGTCACAGGAGAGGTTAAAAATCCCCTGGTAAGCACACTTTGCTCAGTAAGCAAAGTGGAGCTTTCCCAGGATAATGCCTATGCAACCGTTTACATCTCCTCTGTTCTTGATGACAAGAGCCTCGAGGAAAGTGTAGCCGGATTGCAGAATGCGAGTGGATTTATTCAGAAACGCGTAGGAGCATTCCTGAAAACCCGGAATACTCCTGTGCTCAAATTCAAAGCAGACTTTTCTCTTAAAGAAGGGCAAAAGATCAATGCCTTGATTGATTCATTGGTGGAAGATGGGAAAGAACGCTAGTATTCTCCTCATCAAAAAAAAACGGGGACTGACCAGTTTTTCCAGTCTGAACGATATCAAGCGTACCATAGACCCAAAAGTAGGGCATGCTGGTACGCTTGATAAGTTTGCAGAGGGGCTCTTGATTGTGCTCACGGGGAGTATGACCAAGCTGAATGTTCTATTTTCCCGGATGGATAAGCAGTATCGTGCACACATCCAGTTTGGAACAGAGACTGATACCCTTGACCCGGAAGGTACAGTAATCGCAGAAGCATCTATACCTCACTATGACACCATCTTAGAAGCCATTCCCAGCTTCATCGGTGAAGGAGAGCAGGAACCACCTGCCTATAGTGCTTTGCATATCAATGGGAAACGGGCGAGCGAGCTTGTCAGGCAAGGCAAGCAGGTTGTCATGCCTAAACGACCGATAACAATCTACGCTTTTTCCCCGATCAGCTACCAGAATGGTGTACTGGTTGCAGATATTCATGTTTCAAAAGGTACCTACATTAGAAGCATTGCCAGGGATTTAGGAAAAGCATGTGGAAGCAGGGCTCATCTTACTTCCTTGGTTCGTACGAGCATTGGGCCGTTCTCCTTGGATGAGGCGGTTGATGCAAGGAATACGGAAGCACTTGTATCCTCCATGCAATATACTGATGCATATTTGAAACGGTTGGAAGATGTCAGTGTGTTTGAAATGCCTGAGAGTGAATTGTTTCGGGTAGCCAACGGGTCCTATCCCCATACGGTTACTTGCATCAAGGAAGGTAAAGATGCTGTCTTTGGGGCCTTGTATAGCAAGGACGGTGTCTTACGGGCTGTATCCAACCTTCAGGAGAAACGTCTCATTGCCCAGATACATCCATATACAGGGGGAAAACAGTATGAAACGATATGATTTCATGCATCTCTCAGCTCATCCAGTTCTCTGGCAAGTGCCCATGGTGGTTTCCATCGGTGTATTCGATGGCATCCACCGTGGACACTTAACTATTCTGGACCGCACAATCTCTTTTGCAAAAGAAAATGGGTGGGAAAGCATGGTGATCACATTCGACAAGAACCCAAAGATGGTGACAAAAAGCCAACCCTACCATTCCAAACTCACCACAGAGGCGCAAATGCAGGAAATCCTTGCCAATCTTGGTGTTAACCATATGGTAGTCATTGACTTTTCTGCTGATTTCAGTAAACTCACAGCTGAGGAGTTCCTTGCTTTGGTTTGTGCTTTTTGCCAAGTCAAAGCTATGGTTGTCGGAGAAGATTTCCGCTGCGGTGCCCCGGCGTCAAGTGCCGGACCTGTTCAGCTGCAGGAACATCTGAACCGATTGTCACCAGGTGCGATTGTGGAAGTTCCTCCTTTTGTCCGAACAGACAAGAGAGAGGTTGTTTCAAGCACATTGGTGCGTAAAAAACTTCTTGAGGGCGCCTTGGAAGAAATCCAAGGTATGCTTGGCAGACCGTATGAATTGGATTTGGTCGCTTATCCCTCCAAATTCACTGAAGACGGGTTGCTGTACCGTACGGCTTCCTTCATGCAACTACTGCCAATGGCGGGTGTGTATGATGCCTACCTTACACTTTCGGATGATACAAAGGTTCCAGTGAAAACAATCATTGGGAATGAAGACCTTCTGATTATTCCAAAAGTTGGGATGTGGGACAGGAAACTGTTACGTACAAAAAGACTTGGCTTAATAGCTAAGGGGAGTAGTTCATGATCTCGAAAGAACAGAAACAAGAAATCATTACGAAGTATGGTGGTGATGAGAAGAACACTGGATCAACACAGGCACAGATTGCCTTGCTGACCGCCAGGATCAACGACCTTCAGATTCATTTCAAGGCCAATCCCAAGGACCATGCCGGAACTAGAGGGTTGTTGCAGATGGTCGGACATCGCAGGCGCCTCCTGAAGTATCTGCGCAACAACGACATAGACGCTTACCGTGCGCTGATCGCAGACCTCGGTCTGAGAAAATAACGGTGGTGTTTTCACTGTAAATTTGTGTGAATGGCTCCGATGGCTTTTCAGGCTGTTGGAGCTATTTATATGATATAGTAAAGAAGAACAAAAAGAACGAAGAAAGGAAGAAGAACATGGAAGTTAAGAAAGTATCTGTACGGATCGGTAATTCCGACATGGTTTTTGAAACCGGGAAAATTGCCAAACAAGCCAACGGCTCCGTTTATGCCCATTATGAAGGGAGTGCGGTAATCGCAACGGTCTGCTGTGGCAAACAACCCAACGAAGGCTTGGATTATGTACCACTCAGTGTTGAATATAATGAAAAATACTATGCAGCTGGAAAGATTCCTGGTGGATTTCTCAAGAGAGAATCCCGCCCCAAGGACAAGGAAATCCTTGTCAGCCGTTTGATCGACCGTCCAATGCGCCCCTTGTTCAACAAGGCTTTTGGCAGGGAAATCCAGATTGTCCCTACTGCAATCTCCTCTGATATGAGCAATACCCCAGACATCATTGCCATGAACGCAGCCAGTGCCGCAGTCACTATCAGTGATATCCCATTTGGTGGTCCAATCGCTGCTGTTCGTATTTCTCTCTTGGATGGCAACTATATTGTCAACCCAACGTTCAGTGAAATTGAAAAAAGCGAGCTTGATATTGTAGTTGCTGGTACGCGCGACGGGATCACCATGGTCGAAGGTGGTGCAAAAGAGGTGAGTGAAGAGGTGATGCTTGAAGCAATTGCTACTGCTCAGCCTTTCATTACCAAGCTCTGTGATGCACAGCTTGAGTTACGCGAACTTGCTGGGAAAGAAAAGCTTCCTATCATAGAGAGCACAGTCGACCTTTCCTGGCTTGCTCCCGTGAGAGAGTTTGCCTATCCATTGATCAAGAAAGCTTCTTTTGTCAAAGGGAAGATGAATCGCTATGCTGCACTTGCTGAAGTACACGAACAGGTACAGGAAACGTTTGCAGACCTTATTGGTGAGGATGAAGATCGCCCAAATCAACTTGGTGGTCTTTTTGAAGATCTTGAGTACGAGATTCTTCGTTCCTCGATTCTCAATGAAGGTGTTCGTACCGACGGTAGAAAGGTTGATGAAATTCGCCCGATTACTTGTGAGGTTGGACTGTTGCCCAGGACTCATGGTTCTGCACTTTTCACTCGTGGTGAGACACAGAGCTTGGCTGTTACCACCCTTGGTACCGCCAGCGATGAACAGATGTTTGACACTATTGATGGTGAAAAGTCCTTCAGTTCATTCATGTTGCATTATAACTTCCCTCCATACAGCGTTGGTGAAACGGGAAGGCTTTCTACCGGAAGACGGGAGATTGGACATGGACACCTTGCCCAGAGAGCTCTCGAAGCTATCATCCCATCCAAGGATGTCTTTCCGTACACCATCAGAGTTGTAAGTGAAATCATGGAATCCAACGGCTCCTCCTCCATGGCTTCCGTTTGTGGTGGCTGTCTCTCATTGATGGATGCTGGTGTGCCCATCAAAACTCCTGTTGCTGGCATTGCAATGGGCTTGATCACTGAAGGTGCTGATTACTCCAAGTATGTGGTTCTCAGTGACATTCTTGGTGAAGAGGACCACCTCGGGGACATGGACTTCAAGGTAACAGGATCTCGTGAGGGTATTACTGCTTTCCAGATGGATATCAAGATCGCAGGGGTCACCCCTGAGATTATGAAGAAAGCACTTGAGCAGGCGAAGAAGGGTAGAATTCATATCCTCAATATCATGGAAGATACCCTGAAAACTCCTCGTGGGGAAATCAACGAGTATGCTCCCAAGATTTTGACCATGAAGGTCGATCTTGAGAAAATCGGCGCTGTCATCGGCACCGGTGGCAAGACAATCAAGGCAATCGCCAGCCAGAGTGGTGCTGAGGTCAACATCGCTGATGATGGAACCATCACTATCTACGGCAAGAATGCTGCAGCAGCAAAACTTGCCAAGGAACTCGTGCAGTCCATCGTTGAAGAACCTGAAGTAGGGAGAATCTACCAGGGAACGGTTAAGCGAATCATGGACTTCGGTGCATTCATCGAAATCCTGCCAGGCAAGGAAGGACTCTGCCATATTTCCAAGCTTGCAAAGACTCGTGTCCAGAACGTTGAAGATGTACTTTCCGTCGGGCAGTCCGTACCGGTAAAGCTTATTGAAATAGACCGTCAGGGTCGTTTGAACCTGAGTTACATTGATGCAATCGAAGGCAATGCCAAATAACATGGAGATCCGTTCGGTTGTGGTAAAGATCAAGAAGCTCAATGAGCATGCTCTCCTTCCCAACTATGGTACGGAGAGAAGTGCAGGTGCTGATCTTTCAGCCTGCCTAGAGGAGGACTTTCTCCTAAAGGCAGGGTCCTATGCAAAGATTTCCACCGGGTTGAGCATTCAGGTCCCTCCTGGGTACGAGGCACAGGTCAGGCCAAGAAGCGGGCTTGCTGCCAAGCATGGGATTACGGTCCTCAACAGTCCAGGAACCATTGATAGTGATTATCGTGGTGAAGTGGCTGTCCTCTTGATAAATCATGGGGAAGAGGACTTTCTCATCCATTGTGGAGACCGTATCGCACAGATGGTTATCGCGCGGTGTGAACAAGCCTCCTTTTTGCCGACTATGGAGCTTGATGCTACAGAACGCGGAATTGGAGGCTTTGGTTCAACGGGAGTATAACGTTGAAGCAAGGTGCACGATTCAATTTAGTATATCGCCACATAGGAAGGGAGTACCTCCTTTCCTTTATTGTGGCATTCTTTTTTTTCTTTTTCATCTTTTTCATCAACCAGATCCTGCTTATCGCACAACGAATACTTCTCAAACAGGTGGATTATTTCTCTGTATTTCAACTGGTGTTGCTCTCTATCCCCCAATTTCTGTTATACACCTTTCCGTTTTCCAGCCTCACCGCATCAAGCATGGTAATCGGGGATCTATCGGACAACAATGAAATACTTGCTATTCGGAGTAGTGGAATATCACTCAAACATGTTTTCCTTCCTATTATTCTGATTTCACTCATCTTTTCACTCATGACCTTCCTCACTGCAGACAAGGCACTTCCTTGGAGCACCAAGAAGTATCGCGAACTGTATAGTGGTCTCATGAGAGAGCTTCCTACATTGGAACTTGCCAGCAACACAACGAATACAATTGGAAACAAGGTATTGGTCAATAAAGAAGTAGTAGGAAATACTGTACATGACATTGTGTTGTTTGAGACCTCCAACGATCGAAGCGGTCAAATTATTAGTGCACCAACAGCAGAAGTAACACTCTATGATCTGAATGCATTCATTTACCAGCTTGATCTGGAAAATCCATTGATGCTAAGAAATGATGGTGATAGTCAGTGGGCACTCTCCAAGGCAGACAGCGCAAGGTTCTTTCTCAATTTTTCAGGACAAATTGCCAGTCTTGCATCAGCACTCCCTTCCCAGCTGTCTATAAAAGAGTTGCAGGAAAATATCGCAATACATCGATCTGCCCTGGAAAAGGAAACGGCACGCTACGAAGAGAAACTCCAGAAAGCAAGACTGAATCTTGCTACACTCACACAACAAGAGATGGTCTCTCCTGAACGTGTGGAGGAGGCAGCACAAGAGGTAAGCAATCTTGAGAAGAAAAAACCGATCAACTTCTACTACCAGTATTATAGGGCGGAGCTCCACAAGAAATTTGCACTCAGTGCGGCTTGTTTTATGTTGGTGTTTCTGACCTTCTCGTTTTCATTCTTCAAGGTAAAGCATGGACGGCTTATTGGATTTGGAATGTCCATGCTGGTGGCAGTACTCTATTGGTATCTTCTGTTTTTTTCACAAATGCAGATTTTCAAGTTTCCTATTCATCCTGGTCTACTTATCTGGATTCCCAATGTTCTCATGTTCCTCAGTGGTGTCTTGATCATGCTGTTTGCGAGGCGTCTATGAAACTGCATGACCGATATGTCACTCGTTCTGTTACCATCGTAGCACTCCTCACCCTTGTACTGTGTACGCTTATGCTACTCAGTGTTGATTTATTCAGCAATCTTGATGCCTATCTCACCAATGAGGTCAGCCCCTTCACAATATTGAGTTTGACGTTGCTGTATATACCCCAGGCAGTGCTCTTCGCGCTCGGACCATCGCTCCTGTTCTCTGCTGCATATTTTCTCTCTCAACTACAGGCTAATAATGAATACATCTGTTTGTTGGGAAGTGGACTGAGTTATCGTCGCATTGTCACCCCAATCCTGATTTTGGGTATACTCTTCAGTCTTCTGGAATTTGGTTTTGGCGAATATGTGTTCATACCTGCTCAAAGGACTCGAGAGATAAAGCAAGATGAACTCTTCGGATTACGCAGTACCTATGATAATAGAAACATTACCTTACGAGATCCAGAAGGTGGATATGTGGTGCATGCAAAGCAGTATAGTGATGACCAGAAACGGCTTGCCCAAGTGCTCCTGGTCCTGCTTGATGAAGAAGGGGCAATGCGGGGAAGGGTCGATGCCGCCTGGGCGTACTGGGAAGATGACCGTGAAGATTGGAGAATGGAGCGGGTACGATTGCAGGAAATTGATAGAGATGGCTTGGTTGTCTCCTCCCGGGAAATACCGGAATTACGTTTGGATGAGTTTACACTTGCTCCTTCTTACTTTAGGAATCTGAGCAATGACATTACCACCATGGAGCTCGGGACAGCAACCGATTACCTCAGGCGGATGGAAGTGCTTGATCCTTCCCGGTATCCTGAGCTTGCCACTGATTTCACCAAACGTTTGCTTGATCACCTCAATCCACTCATCCTGTTATTCATTGCCTGCACCATCAGTTATAAGTACAAGAAAAATGTGCTGCTCTTTAGTATCATCACCAGCCTCTCCATCGCAGTGATCTACTATGTAGTACAAATGGTTACCACCATCATGGCAAAACAAGGGGTTATCGCCCCGATTTGGGGTATGGTAATCCCGATGATTGTGATAGTATGCATTGCACTGTCAGAAAGAGCAGTGTTACGGTAGGGGAATTGTATGGCACTATTTCGAACAATCCATCAGGATACCAGCAGCAATGCCCGACTGGGTATCCTTTCGCTTGGTCATGGGGAAGTGGAAACACCGGTATTCATGCCGGTAGGCACCAAGGGAACGGTAAAAGCAATGTTCCATGAGGATGTAAAAAAAATCGGGTACAAGCTTATCCTTGGAAACACCTATCATCTCTATCTAAAACCTGGGCTTGAGGTTCTCTCACAGTTTGGAGGATTGCATAATTTTTCACATTGGGATGGGAATTTACTGACAGACAGTGGTGGTTTCCAGGTATTCAGCCTCTCTGGTCTTCGCAAAATCGGAGAGAAGGGAGTGACCTTCCAGAGTCATATTGATGGGTCTAAGCATATATTCACCCCTGAGAATGTAGTGGATACCCAAAACGTGATAGGCAGTGATATTGCGATGTGCCTCGATGTATGTACC
This sequence comes from Sphaerochaeta halotolerans, assembly GCF_003429665.1. GTDB lineage: Bacteria > Spirochaetota > Spirochaetia > Sphaerochaetales > Sphaerochaetaceae > Sphaerochaeta > Sphaerochaeta halotolerans. The sequence continues at coordinate 118,522 of NZ_QUWK01000008.1, forward strand.
CCTCCTGATATCGATTACCGTGCTGCCACTGAGGCGATGCAGATTACCCACGCATGGGCACAACGGGCGATTGAACATCGACAACACCTGGGTGAATCGTTCAAAGGCAACTTGTTTGGTATAGTCCAGGGCAACTTCTATGAAGATCTCCGTAAACAGAGTGCTGAATTCTTCAATGAGATGGATTTCCCTGGGATTGCCATTGGGGGTCTTTCAGTAGGAGAGAGCAGGGAACAATTCTCTCATTTCCTTGGATATACTGCAGAATTGGTAACAAAGGAAAAACCCAGGTACGTCATGGGTATTGGAAGCCCTGACTACATCCTTGAAGCGGTAGAAAATGGTATTGATATGTTCGATTGCGTCCTAGCAACCCGTATGGGACGCAATGGTGGTATTTTTACTGATGACGGGATTATCACACTCAAGAAGGCAATCCATACATTTGATCATGGTCCGCTTGAAGAGGGTTGTACCTGCAGGGCTTGTACCCAGTACAGCCGTGCATATATGCATCATCTCATCAAGACGGGAGAAATGCTCGGAGGCATGTTGGCAACGGAACATAACCTGACCTATTTCTATCGACTGATGGAACGTGTCCGTCAGGCTATTAGGGAGAATCGCTTTGCCTCCTTTAAAAGGGAATACCTTGCAAGATTCTACGCAAAGTAGCAAGACAGCCAAAAGCAGTATCGCCATCATGCTCTCTACCATTGCAAGCAGATTGTTGGGGATTGTGAAAGCTCGGGTACTCTCATCTGTTTTTGGTGCGAGTGGGGTAGCGGATGTAATCAACTTCACATTCAATATTCCCAACAACTTCCGTAAGCTTTTTGCAGAAGGTGCTGTCAATTCAGCACTCATACCTGCTTTTTCCAGTCTCCTCGGGTTGGGAAAGAAGCGAAGCTCCCTCCATCTCTTCAGTCTGCTCTGCACGTATCAGGCAATCCTCTTGATACCCCTGGTACTGCTCTCCTATTTTTTCGGTGGGCAGTTCATCTCCCTGATCAGTGATTTTGACAGTGCCCAGGTTGCTTTGGGTGCCAAACTACTTCCTTTCTTCATGATCTACTTGGCAGCGATCAGCATGGGGGCCATCTTCAATGGTGTACTACAATCCCATCACAACTTTCTCCATGCCTATCTTTCCCCTCTGCTTTTTTCGCTTTCTGTGATTTTTGGGGTACAATACCTCACACCGTATCTTGGAGCCATGAGCATGGCCTGGGCGACATTGGTAGGAGGATTGCTGCAAGGTTCCTATTCCTACCTTATGCTTAGGCGATACGGATACCGATTGAAGCCTGCTTTTAAACAGGGTGATACTCCTCTGAAGCCAGTTATCGGAGCATGGTCATTGGTCGTCTTGGGTATGGGAATGCAGGTGGTCACGCAGTTGGTAACATATCATTTCGCATCCACCTTGAGTGAAGGAAGTGTAACAGCCTTCGCGAATGCGACTATTTTCTACCAGACTCCCTACGGAGTTTTCTTTAATGCCATCAGTGCTGTAAGCCTTCCCCTGCTCAGTCGTGCTTTCGCACTAGGGCAGTCGAAGGAAATGCAAAGGCATACCCGCTCTAGCATTATCCAACTGACGAGCTTGCTCCTCCCTAGTGGAATTATCCTCTTCTTTCTGAGCCAAGAGAGTGTCAGTGTTGTACTGCAGACTGGTAATTACACACTGGCAGATGCCCAGCTTACTGCATTGGCTCTCCGCCCATTTTTGCTGTTCATGGTAACCACCAGCTGGTATGCAATGCTGATTCGCCTTGGCTATAGTGCAAACCGCTATGCATTGATGACCAAGATTACCTTCATACAGAATGGAATAGACATACTTTTGATGTGGATCTTCATCAAGCTGGGGTGGGGGATCATCTCACTTCCTCTTGCCAATGGCATAAGCTATGTTGTACTGCTTGGATTCTTGTCATATACGCTGAGGGATCTCTACAATCCGCTGAAGGACAAACTGCTGAAGCGAGGATTGTTGCGAGTACTGGTTGCAAACATCCCTATTCTTGTCTGTTGCCTCTTCTATGCCTCATTCCATATGACATGGTATCAATCTGGATCAAATTTGAGAAACTTTCTGATACTTTGTCTAATTGCCCTCGGTTCTTTGGTGGTATGGCTGCTTTCATATACAGTGTTCAAGGTAGAACTACTCAACCCCTTCCGTTCCAAGAAGCATGACAGCAACTTGTAAGGCGATTCCTTTTCTCTCGCTCCGTTGGGGAATCAAATGAGTAGAGAAAGAAGCTGTGTTTTGCAGTATACACGATCTCAAACAGAACCGCTGGTTACTCATGTATCTCTTTATTATATCAACAGTGTTGGGTTATATCAGGGGTGAGGAAGAGTTTTTAATAGGTTCTGATTTCGAAGCGTATTGGATTGCTACCCACCGCCTGAGAATGGTAATAGTGTCGTATGAAATGCTTCCTGATATGTGGAGCACTGTCCATCTTGCCCAATAACAAAGTTTTGAGCCTCAAAACCATTTCAAACGAGGTATTTCGTGGAGACACCCCTGAATGCAGCAAGCAAGCCCTTCAAATTGCTATGCAGGTTGTACCGAACCCTGTCTCTGGAACAATGCTTGCAATTTTGGCATATCGACGGCTATTCCCATGTCTTCCGTTGAATGCTCAACCAAATTGATGGTCCGCTGATAATTCTCTTTGGAAAATTTCACAGTATGTCGGCTAATGCTTCGAGACTGATGGCTTCTTGTTTGTTGCTTGACATATATTACGTACATATCAAGCTTTCCGGCTCTTCAAAACATACTACTATAGAGAAAAAGAGCCCTCAGCAACTATCTGCCGAGGGCTTGGTGGTTTTTAGAAATCTACGACCGAAATCGATTTGACTGTAAAGTCATAATTCTGATCGTTGAGGGTGAAGGTGAACCGCTCCCCAACCTTATGGTTGAGCAACGCTCTCCCAAAAGGTGCTAGAAGATTGATGACATTCTCATTGGGATTGGATTCCCATGGTCCCATGATGGTGAACGTCACTTCTTCGGCATTGATATTGTCCATCATGACAACTTTGGTACCAAACCCAATCTTGGAAGAATCAACCTTATCCTTGGTGATGACCGTGGCACGGTCGACCTCTTCAGAAAGTCTGCGTAAGGTGTTGTTTAAGAGATTCTGCTTCTCCTTGCCATACTTGTACTCGCTGTTCTCTCGCAGATCACCAAGCTCTCTTGCCTCACCAATCTCCTTGGCAACCTCAGGCAGTTCCACATGTTGGATGTGATCAATTTCCTTCTTCTTTGCAGCAAGACTGCTAGGAGTACAGAACAGACCTGTAGGAAACACGCTCTGTTTGTTGATCGGCTCCACTTCATCGAAAAACTTGAATGAGGGGAACTTTTCACTGATGGCATGCTTAATCTCAATTTTCTTTCCGCCGGGAAGATTGAACACATTTGCAACTAGACTGTAAATCTTCTGTGCCCGTTCCTCCTGACCCTCTGCAATAAAGTTCAGAACAGCATGCTCATCAAAGAGAATTCCCATAAGAGTTTTTGCATTCTTGCGGTTTTCCTGCACTTCCTTTCGGTTGTCGATACAACGATTGGTGTAGTCAAGCAACTGCAACTCAGTATATAACAGCTGTTCAGCTGAAACACCGGCTTTCTCCCAGTACTTTTTTTCTCCATTCTTGAGCAGATAGATCAGTGTATTTCCTTTTTCCTTGAAGTTTTCCACTGCATCGTTGTAAATACCTGCAAGTGCACTGTACTTTTTTTTCTGCTTATAGATATCGGGGATGTACCCAGTAAGGTAGGAGTCAAACAGAACTGCAAGGATTTTCTCCCAACCAGGAATTTCTTCGACTACATGGTCAATGAATGCTTTCTTCAATTCTGGGTCCTTGATTGCCGCAAAAGTAGCCTCAACATTGTCACAACGCTCATAAAGCATGCTGAACGTCAATGCGTCAGGGTAGTTGATAAAGTTCATATGTTGATGTTTCACCAGATCTTCCAGCAGGAGGTAGCAGCTGAACGTAATATCGTTGGATACTACAATCGGCTTGAAAGCCCCATTCTCCTCGAAGAAAAGGTCACTGAAGTACCTTACCATTTCAAAGAAGAAGTCACTCTCAACATCACCCTTTGCTGCAATGAAATCCTTTAGGCTCTTGATCTTGTCATAGATATTCTTTTCATTCCTGAAGACCTGGAGTTGCTTCTCCTCGTAGCTCACAGGAGTGGAGCGCAAGATATAGGTATCCACATCATTGCCGGAAAGATCAAAGAGTGGATTGGTCATCAATTCCTTCTTGGCCTGGTTGAGCCAAGGAGTCCACTCCTTGACATCAAGGATGGAGGGTACCAATTCATTCTTTATCTCTTTCAGGTTGATTTTTCCCCCATTGCTGGCCATCAACGTCTTCAGTGTCCATGGTATATCTTCCTGGACTTTCTTGCTGAGTTTTTCTCTAGGAAGTGCACTCTTAAGTACCCAGATATGATTCTTGGGGAGTGCCTGCAAACTTTTGAAAGCCATCGATGTGGACATTCTGCTTCCATCTTTATTCGGTTGCCCTGCAAAATCCACGATGACGTCACTTTCATCGATTGATCGTATTCTTCCAATGCGGTTGGTACTGTTCTGGAAAACAAAGGTACCTTTGTCAAACGCAATGTTTGTTTCGAAATCTTCAATACTGTGGAGAATGTCACGATTGATATTGCTTGTCAGAGCACTGGACTCGAGGCAGCTCTTGAGTCTGGAATGATTCTTGTATTTGGTCTTGTAGCTCTTGATCAGATTTTCTCTGGCAAAGGTATCTTCTCGGTCAAGGGCAAGCATTTTCTTCTGGCACTCAATTTGATGATCGATATCATCCTTGCTTGCATTCTCCAGATCACGCAACAATGCGACAGCAGTACTTCTGCTTACAGCCGACACTTGGTCTGCTATGGATATAAAGTAACCGAAGTTATCCTCTTCCAATTCAAGAAGGGCAGTAAACATTGCTCTCACTGAAGAGACATCCTTTTTCTTGATGAGCCGATGAATGCCTTTTTTATAGAATGAGATAGCCTTGTCTTTGTTTCCTTTCTGCTTTGCATGTGTTGCCAGCTGGCGGATAATTTCAACTTCCTCATAGTCCACCTTAACCAAACGTTCCCAAAGCTGGAATTTCTCTTCTTCTTTCCCCATCTGCTCATATGAGTCGGCCAGTAGGCGAAGGGCATGCTTGTTCTCATTACGGCTGAGGATCTTCTGGGAGAGATATTCAACAATATTCCACTTTTTGGCTTCCATGAACATTTCGATGAGGTTGAGCAACTGCAGATAATCATCAGCTCCTCTGCGTTCCAGCTGGATGGACCCGCTGATGTACATGGCAATGATACTGTTTCGTTCCTTCTCATTAAGGTGCTTGTCGCACAAGCTCTTTACTTCAGTTTTCTGTTCCTCGTCCATCTCCGAGATGTGCTTGTCCAGTTTCTGGAAGCTGCTTGTTGTATAGGTAGTTACGGTGCTTCTAGTCCATTGCTCTTCTTTCAGCAAGTTTTCGATCTCTTGGAATCCCATGGTTTCCTCCAAACATATTTGTCCAAATCTAAGACGTAAAAGAAACCGGGCAGACCGGGACATAGCCTGCTCGGGTTTTGCATATATAGTTTCTTTTTAATAATATAGCACGATTTGGGAAAACTAGCAATTGATTTACAGAAAGTGCATTAATCATATTAACAAATATATAGTATTTCTGAGAACCAATCGTTGCAAAACCTTTCTCTACCTGTTATAAAAGGAGTATGGAAACAGCTTCACTACTAATCGCACCAAGCATGCTGTCTGCTGACTTTTCGCACACTGCTGAAGAAGTACAGAGCATCAATACAAGCAACGCAGATTGGGTACATTTGGATGTTATGGATGGTATGTTCGTCCCGAATATCACCTTTGGCCCCAAGTTCATCCATGATCTCAGGCCACACTCAGACTTGGTCTTCGATGTGCATCTCATGATTGATCAACCTGAGCGGTATATCTCTTTGTTCGCAGAGAGCGGATGTGACTATATTACAGTACATGGAGAAGCATCTGTGCATCTTCATCGTACCTTGCAGATGATCAAGAGTAGTGGTTGCAAGGCTGGGGTTTCCCTTATACCTTCCACTCCGGTTAGCGTGATTGAACCCATCCTCGATATGGTCGATTTGATGCTCATCATGACTGTGAATCCTGGTTTCGGTGGTCAGAGTCTTATTCCTGCCATGCTCCAGAAAGTTGAAAGGCTCGCTGAGCTGAGAGACAAACATGGTTACAACTACCTAATCAGTGTAGATGGTGGGGTGAATTTGGACACAGTAGGTGAGATTGCAAAGAAAAAAGCCGATGTGGCTGTATGTGGAAGCGCCTTCTTTGGAGCACCCGACAGGGCTGCATTCATACAGGCGATGAAGGAACGTGCACAGGTATGAAAGCAGTCATCCAACGTGTCCAGGATGCAACCGTTTCCGTAGAGGGAACAATTACAGGTCAGATCGACCATGGCTTGTTGGTCTATTTGGGAATCGGACATGATGACACAGAACAACAACTTACATGGTTATGCGAGAAGATTGTGAAGCTTCGTGTTTTTACAGATGAGCAGGGGAAGATGAACAGAAGCTTGGCTGATGTCAGTGGGTCCATTCTGGTTGTCAGCCAATTTACGTTGCTGGCGAATCTACGCAAGGGAAACAGGCCTTCCTACAATGATGCAGCACCACCTCAAAAGGCTGAGGCATTGTATGAACAATCCCTCAAGCAGTTTGCACAGTTGGGATTCCCTGTCGCTTCAGGTCAGTTTGGAGCACATATGAAGGTGTCTTATACCAATGACGGTCCGGTCACCCTCCTGCTTGAAGCAGAATGAATAGAGTTAGCACTTTTATAATAAGGTTTAAGAGGATTCAAGGAGCATAGCATGGCAAAGAACAGTAAAGATACGACATTTCCCACTGACCAGAAGCAGAAGCGGGAGGCATTGGAAGCAGCAAGGGTCCAGATTGACAAACAGTTTGGCAAAGGCTCCTTGATGAAGTTTGGCGACAACAAGGAAAATCGTAATATTGAAAGCATCTCTTCTGGGTCATTGCTTCTCGATGAAGCACTTGGCATTGGTGGATATCCGAAGGGCAGGGTCATTGAAATCTACGGACCTGAAAGCAGTGGTAAAACCACGCTTGCTCTGCACGCTATTGCTGAGAGCCAGAAAGCTGGAGGGATTGCAGCATTCATTGATGCTGAACATGCCATGGATCCCAGCTATGCAAAGAAGCTGGGTGTAAATATAGAAGAACTTTGGATCAGCCAACCGGATAGCGGAGAACAAGCGCTAGAAATCGTAGAGTCCTTGGTGCGGAGTGGGGCAGTGGACATTATTGTTGTGGACTCTGTTGCAGCCCTTACTCCCCAAGCTGAAATTGATGGTGATATGGGTGATAGCCACATGGGTCTTCAGGCACGCTTGATGAGCCAAGCTCTTCGAAAGCTCACCGGTCTACTTTCCAAAAGCCACACCACCATCATATTCATCAACCAGATCCGTATGAAGATTGGTATCATGTTTGGTAATCCTGAGACTACTACCGGCGGAAATGCCTTGAAGTTCTACTCCTCAGTACGTTTGGAAGTGCGAAAGATAGAATCTATCAGCAGAAGTGCTGACGATATCATCGGCAACCGTGTTCGCATCAAAGTGGTGAAGAACAAGGTTTCTCCTCCTTTCAAGAAAGTTGAACTGGATTTGTTGTTTGGAGAAGGTATCAGCTACATTGCGAGCATCCTTGATGCCGCACTCAAGTATGATATGCTGGAAAAGAGTGGTTCTTGGTATTCTTACAATGGAGAGAAGATTGGACAGGGAAGGGAACGTACCTTGGATTTCCTCAAGGACAACCCGGATATTGCCATGGATCTTGATAAACGCCTCAGGGCAAAGATGTTTCCCAAAGGTGACGCTAGTGAGGAAGTAGAAGCTACTTCTGAAACCACATAATTCCTATTGCACCACACGATGATTTAGAGGCGGACCTTCCGCCTCTGTGTTGTCATCGAAGCAGGTGTTGGGTATACTCGTTGGAGAGGGGAACACTGTGCAAGAACAAACTGTACAAGAGAAACAAGTACCGCAGGGGACTACTTTCCACACTCCCACATTCGACGGTCCTTTGGACCTGTTGTTGTTCCTAATCCAAAAGTCTGAGGTCAATATCTATGACATACCCATCTCGCTCATTACCGAACAGTTTTTGGGGTACCTCAAAGATGAGAAGGTGACTGAACTTGGTGATCTGACACAGTTCTACAAGATGGCAGCAGACCTCCTCTATATAAAAAGCAGGATGTTGCTTCCAGTTGAACTCGAATTTGATGAAGAATACCAGGACCCCAGGCAGGAGCTGGTAGATCGTCTCCTTGAGTACCAGAAATTTAGGAAATATACTGAATTGCTTACTGGTACCAATACCAGTGCAGAGTTGTTCATATCTCGAAAGAGTAGTCAGTTCCGCCTTCCCTTTGGAGATGAGGAACTTTTTCGGGATGTTTCCTTACAGGATTTGCTCAAGACCTTTTCCCGGCTGATGACTACCATCACACCGAACAAGGTGTTCAACGTCTATGAATCTGTAACTGTCAATGAGAAGATTGCCTTGATGCAAGAGTTATTTGAGACACAAGACTATATTACCCTGGAACAACTCATTGTCCATAATGACCAACTCCTGCATATCATTTGCAGCTTCATGGCAATTCTTGATGCCTGCAAACTGAGAATGATCACCTTGGTGCAGAGCGGACCATACGCTCCTATCCTCATCCGCAAGATTGATGAGGCTTTTGAACAGGATTTTGAAAATATGTATGATGATGACTTCGAGGAAATCGAGGAAGAAATCATCCCGTCTCCCATCTCAGAGATGGAGGAAGCACGTTTTTTTGAGGAAGATGCAGATAATCTCCGCACAATTGCTGACGATGGTCGCGTTTTTCTGTATGATGAGAAGTGTGAGGATGAACAGATCATTCTCGATGAGGACTGATAGGAGCATTAGTGGTGGATAGGAAGAGGCAAGTGGGCAAGGCTGAGATGCAGCAAAGCCCCCTCTTGAGTACCGAGGCCCGGTTGGTGGAAGTTATTCTCTTTTTGGAGAATGAACCGGTTAGTTTGGAACGATTGAGCAAGATGACCTCCCTTTCGGAGGAAACAACAAGAAATGCCATTACGGAACTGCAGGAACATTACCGTGAGAACCTGCATGGTCTGGACCTTGCTGAGAGCCAAGGTGCCTTCCAGTTCCTTCCTTCCTCGGACTTGCACGATAAGCTTCGTTCCTGCTACGGCAGACGTGTCGATAGACGACTCAGCCGTGCAGCTCTGGAAACACTATCCATTGTAGCATACAGCCAACCGATTACGCGTAGGGAGATTGACAACATCCGTGGGGTCAGCAGTGACACCATCATCCGTCTGTTGCGAGACCGTGAATATATCAAGGTGATAGGGAGAAAAGATGTTCCTGGGCATCCCTGTCTGTACGGCACCTCGAGGAAATTCCTTTTTGAGTTCAATCTTGCAAGTATCAGCGCACTACCCAAGCTCTCCGATATCGACCGACTTCGATTTGAAGCAGAACCAACACAGGAGAAAAAAGAAGAAGCATGAAATTAGAATATCCGCTTAGATTACAGGTTTATTTGGCAAAGAGTGGCTGTGGGTCGCGCAGATCCTGCGAGTCTCTCATTTCCAGTGGCCGGGTAACAGTCAATACCAAGCGAGTTACAGAACTCGGCACAAAGGTCAGCCAAGAAGATGTTGTCATGGTTGATGACCAGTTGGTGGAACCGAGTGAGAAAACCTACTACTTTGCCTTGCATAAGCCTAAAGGATTTGTTTGTACAAACTGGGATCCGAACGAGAAGAACTATGCACGTGATCTGATTGATATTCCTGACAAGAATCTTCTATTCCATATTGGACGCTTGGACAAGGATTCCAGTGGCTTGATCCTGTTTACCAATGATGGGGATGTAGCACAGAAGATCATGCATCCGTCTGAAGAGATTGAGAAAGAGTACTTGGTCAGTTGTAGTACGAGGGTGCGTAGGGAAGACTTGGAGGAAGCCCGTAAGGGAGTCCTGATTGATATGCCACAGCCCTATACGATCAAGCGTTTTGAAATTATCAGCAAGAAATGGACAAGGATTATTCTCACTGAGGGAAAGAATCGGGAAATTCGTAAGATTCTCAGTTACTTTGGGTATGAAGTGAATCAGTTGGTGAGGATGCGTATTGGTTGCATTGAACTAGGTGATCTCAAACCAGGACAATATCGTGCAGTGACCTCTTCCGAGATCAAGTCCTTGCTTCGTGGAGAGAATGATATTCTACGAAAGAGTTCGGGAAGTGGCTGGTAATGGTTGTTGCCATAGATGGACCGGCTGGAGTCGGGAAAAGCTCAATTGCTCAGATGATTGCAAAGACTTGCAATTTCTACTATCTCAATTCCGGTTCGTTCTACCGAGCCTACACCTACCTGCATGTACAGGAGGGTAGGGATCCCATGAATTATCCATCGGTTTTGGAAACAGCAAAACAGTATGTACTGTCCATTGAAGATGGCCATATTTGCGTTAATGGGAGTGATATTGAAGATAAGCTCCATACCCCTGAAGTTGACGCAGTAGTAGCACAGGTATCTTCCTATCCTCCGCTGAGGAATTATGTTAATGAACAACTCAGAAGGATTTCAAAAGATATGAATGTTGTCGTAGAGGGGAGAGATATTACTACTGTGGTCTTCCCAGACGCGGACTTAAAATGCTACTTTGATGCTAAGCCTGAAGTTCGTGCAGAACGTCGGCTTCAGCAGCACCCAGATGGTCAGGATTATGCGACCGTGTTACGACAAATAAAGATGCGGGACGAAATTGATAAGGGCAAGGAAGTTGGCGCACTACGTGTTGCTGAGGATGCCCTGTACATAGATACCTCGTACTTGACTATAGGACAAGTTTGTGAGAAAGTGTTATCTGCTATTTTTACGCTTAAGGGCGATGTAAATAGGTAAATTTAGGATCAGGAGAAATCAAGTGGCTGAAGAACAAGAAATGGAAGAAAAGAAGACCAGAATGCAGGATTTACTGCAGGAGGAGTATCTTAAATCTCTTGATGGAATCGAAGACGGTCAGCTCGTGACCGGTACTGTTGTCCAGGTAAACAACGAGTATGTATTCGTGGATGTCGGTTACAAGAGTGAGGGTCGTATCTCTCGTGAAGAATTCGCATCGGTTCCTGAGGTTGGTGACGAGGTAAAAGTTGTCATTATTGCAAAGGAAGGGAAGGGCGGTCAAATCGTCGTTTCCAAGAAGCGTGCCGACTTCAAAGAACGCACAGATGAACTGAAGGCTGCTTCCGAAAGCAGATCTCCCGTTTTGGGCAAATTTGAAAAAGTAATTAAGGGTGGATTCGAGGTTGACCTCGGAGGTGAGTATAAGGGTTTCTGTCCCCTCTCCAAGGCTGATGTCCAGAGAGTCGAGGATCCTGAAACCATGATCGGTATCACTGATTACTTCATTATTGACAAGTTCCACGGTGGCACGAAACTGAAGAGTGTCGTGAACAGACGTGAGTATCTTGATCAGAAAATCAAAGAGAATAAAGAGAAATTCTTCTCCACCGTCCAGATTGGCGATGTGGTTGAGGGTGTCGTGAAGTCATTCACCTCCTTTGGCGCATTCATCGATCTTGGTGGATTTGATGGACTTTTGCATATCAACGATATGAGCTGGGGCCATGTCACTCGTCCAAAGGATTTTGTAAAGAAAGGACAAGTGGTACAACTCAGACTCATTAACATCGACCCGGAGACCCAGAAGATCAACCTGAGCTTGAAGCACATGCAGGAAGATCCATGGACCACCTTCGAACAGAAATATAATGTCGGGGATACCATCAAGGCTCCGGTAACCAAGATTACCACCTTTGGTGCATTCATTGAGATTGAGCCTGGAATCGAGGGACTTGCACACATCAGTGAGCTGTCCTGGACCAAGCGCATCAACAACCCCAAGGAAGTCCTTGATGTAGGTGATGTTGTAGAAGCAAAGATTCTTGGCTATGACTTAGATAAGAAGCGCGTTTCTCTTGGACTCAAGCAGCTTGAGGAAAATCCTTGGGACACCATTTCTGAGCGCTATCCAATCGGTATGACTCTTTCCAAGCCAGTGGTTAAGATTACCAACAGTGGTGCATTTATCAACTTAGAAGAAGGTATTGATGGATTTCTCCATATTGATGACATTTCCTGGACCAAGAAAGTCAAGAACATGGCATCCTTCTGCAGTGAAGGTGATGTAATCGATGTTGTGGTCATTCGCGTTGAACCTGAAAATCGTCGTATTCGCCTTGGGGTCAAGCAACTCGAGGGCAATCCTTGGCAGACCTTGCGTCACGACTATCCTAAGTTCAGCACAATCAGTGGTGTCATTACCAATGTCACAGACTTCGGCGTATTCGTGAAAGTCATGGGAGACATCGAGGGATTGATCAGCAAGTATAACTTGGTTGGTCCAGATGAGGAGTTCACCGACGAAGTATTGAAGAAGTACAAAGTTGGCGAACCTATCACAGCGATGGTTGTAGAATGCAATCCTTCGACCCAGAAGCTCTCTCTCTCTGTTAAGGAGATGGTAAGGCGCTCTCAGCAGTCGGAAATTGCTAAATATATCCATAGTGATAATGAGAATGATACCTACTCTTTGGCTGAAATGATGCGTTACAAGGATGAGGACAAGGAGAAGGGAGACAACTAACGTTGTGTTCCAAATCACAGGTGGCAGACTTGCCGCCTGTGTCATATACCCTTGATAACGGAGATGAGCCATGAGTAAAAATTCTAAGGATACAGCTGGGCTAACCTTGGCTGAACGAATCGAAGGATCTTTGAACGGCTTCTTTGGTAGAAACAAGAAGACGTTAATTGTAGTTGCTTTAATTGTAGTAGTTGGACTGGCAACACTTGGCATTGTGCTTTCAGTGAGTCAGAATAATCTGCAGGAACAGTTTAACGAGATCGATCAGTTGGAAGCTTCATATGTTGAGCTTCAGGCAATGGGAAGTGATAATGAAGCGTACCAGGAAACGTATGATGAACTGGTTGCTAGCTTGACAGATCTTGCAGGCAAAGGTAGCAAATACCCGAGTCAGAAGGCGGAGTACTTGTTGGGCATGATAGCATTCCAGGATGAAGCGTACCAGAAGGCAATTGACAGCTTCCTTTCCGTTTACTCTAACGCAGATGGTAGTTATCTTGGCTCTCTGGCACTTGCCAATGCTGCAGCTGCAGCTGAAGAGCTTGGAAATGATTCTCTGGCACTCGAATACTACACCAAGATTATTGATGAGTTCGGGTTTACCGCAGCTGAGTCTCCGAAGGCTCTTTTCGGGCAGGCTCGTCTGCAAGAGAAATCAGGAAACACTGAGCTGGCAAAGGCAACGTTCCAGCAACTTGCTGACCAGTTTCCAACTTCCGAGTTCGCAAAGCTTGCAATAAACAGAGTTGCACTCCTGTGAGCAAACAGGGTAGGGTAGGCTAACGACCCACACCAAAGGAGGCAGATGCATGAAGAGAAGAACAACCATTCTTTCTACTGCATCTGTCTTTTTTATTGTCCTGACTCTATTCTCATCATGTGGTATAGGCATACCGTTTAATATAGAAAGCAGCATTGATGATATTACCAGCGAATCTGAAGATGCGGTATCAGCGAACTATAACGTTTCATCTGATAATAGTACAATCGAAAATCTGGAACTTATAAAAGATGGGACGGGGCCTTCTTTGATGCTGTTTTATACTATCACTGACTCAGAAGGTCGCATAGACTTTAAAACTGCATTTGACGCAAAATATAGAATAAATCATAATGGCATAAATATTTCATCTGATGAGGTATTAACTGTTGATGGCATAACGCTCTATCGCTTTTCTGATGATCAAAAAAACCATTTTCAGGCTCCGTATTATATTGCTACTGCAAATTCTCGAACATCTCCTGAATTTACCTGTACTATTACAAATACAAAGACTCCATCCATCGATAATGAAGAAGCTATGGTTGATATGATCCTTTCTTTTGTATCCGGATCTTATACGATTTATTATAGTCCTATTCTTAGAAGATTTACAGGTGACGCGTTTGAAACAAACCCTGCAAAAATAAGAGATAATTCTTCCTTTCCTGACTATCATATCGGCATTTATCAATTAGATATGTTCATCCACATCTACGCAGCAGTAAATGTATCTGAAGGAAATTTCTATAACACCTATTGGACTGAACTAGCATATCTCGGTCATATCAAACTCAATGTAGATAAAACTTGAAAGAGGGTTATCCAACAAGAATTCAAGAAGATTACAAAAAATGAATTCATATATTTTCGCGAATAATGTATATTCTGTTAACTAGAAACTATTTTCAAACTATTGTAATCCTATTTCATTATTTTCAACCAACATACATCTATATTATATAATGAGAGTGCCACGAACCATTCCATTCCATGTCCACATGGCACCGCTTTGTTTAGGCTTCTTTCGGTTTCTTCGGCATGACCAGTCCTACAGCAAACACCACAATACCCACAATGATCAGGACAATTGCACTCTTGTTCATCTGTGAGAACGTATACTTCACAATTCCTTCAAGCATAGAAGTCGGGACCGGAAGAGATCCAAAATCAATACCTGCAAGGCTCCCGATTCTCTCCAGACTCGAATATATAGATTTAACGATCAGGAATAAAGCTCCACTTAATGCGATAGTTATTCCTGCCCATTGCATGCCGCTGCTTCTCTGTAGAAGAAGTATTGCTAGAATCAAGAATACCAAGAGCACGAGTATCAGAATCAAGATACTAAGCCAGGTATTCATGAGAGAAAGATAACCACGGACCATGGAAATGGTTCCTGGAGCCATGACGTTCACCAAATCACCAATCACCAGAGATTCCGGTAACCCAAGCTGACCTACAATCTGTTCAGCAATTACCGGGATATACGCTTTGGGAGCCCCGAACATAGCCATCAATTCAGCATCAGAGTACTGTTCCAATCCCTTGGCAATATTCTGTTCAATTGCATCTAGCTTCGGTGTTATATCGATAACTGCAGTCAATTCTCCTGTTTCACCAGTCAGGCTGTTCACCACATCGTCAGTGACCATTACAGCCTGATCTCCAATCCATTCTTCATCCAGGGCATCGATGATTGCGCCACTGATAAGATCCACCTGTGCATCGAGTCCTGCTTTCTGTGCAGGATCAGTGATTGCTTTTCCACCGGTCAGACCATCTCGAACAATATCAGGAATCATTTTGGCAATCTCACCATGCACCAAGGCTGGTATTTCATTGTCACTCACAACCGTATGGTAATACGTCTGGTTGAGCACTGTATTGTGTATACCGCGATACATCATGAATGCCATACCGTATGCGATGACAACCACCGACAGCAGTACCAATACAATAATCTTAAGCGCTTTCACGTTTACCGCCTCCTTACTGGAATAGTTTGAACTTATTCCAGTTCATATAATCCATTACATGGTGAGGCATGAAAAAGTACAAGTCAAGAAACCCGTAGGACAATACCGTAATTCTTTGGAATTATCGCTTACTCCACCGTAACAGACTTTGCCAGATTCCTTGGTTTATCTGGGTCATTTCCCTTCTGAACCGAACAGTAATATGCATACAGTTGGCTCACCATTACCGTCAGGATTGGGCTGAACAGAGGATGCGTCTGCGGAATGCGGAAAATCATATCAGCGGTCTCATCGAAGGTATGAACTTGTTCAAAGGTAATAACAAGAGCTGTTGCTCCCCTCGCCTTCACTTCCTTGATATTTGAATCCATCTTTGCAAACAATGATGGTTGGGTACAGAGAGCCACCACCAAGGTGGACGTATCGACAAGAGCAATCGGCCCGTGTTTGAGTTCCCCGGCAGCAAATGCTTCACTATGGGTGTAGCTTATCTCTTTCAGTTTCAAGGCACTCTCCAGGCTGATGGCATAATCGACCAGCCTTCCCATGAAGAACACCTTGGTCTTGTTGAACTGGTTTGCAGCAAACCTCTGGATATCCTCCTGCCGGTCGAGCAAGCGTTGTGCTTGGCTGGGCAGTTGTTGAAGAGCTTCCAGCAATACCAACTGTTCCGCTTTCGCCAACAGGGTGGCCAAGGCAAACAGACTGAGCAACTGCGTTGTGAAGGCCTTGGTCGACGCAACGGCGATCTCGGGCCCAGCATTGGTATACATCACCTTATCAGCCTCACGGCTGAGAGTACAACCGACCACATTGGTAATGGCAAACGTCGGTATTCCAAGATTTTTCAGCATTCTAAGTGCTGCAATTGTATCGGCAGTCTCTCCACTTTGACTGATCAAGATACAAACTTCCCCTTCCTTACGGATGTGGTGTTTGTAGCGGAGTTCACTGGCAATCACCACCTCGACAGGAATGGAAGCTACCTGCTCAATGACATAGGAAGCCACCATTGCAGCGTGATAAGCAGTTCCACAACCAGTGATCAGAAGATGACTGGCTCCCTTGATCAGAGATTCTATATCAGGAGGGAATACCAGCTTCCCCTGCTTGTCCAGCTTTGGCCTGAGCGTATCGCCAAGTGCCTTGGGTTGCTCGCATATCTCCTTGAGCATGAAGTGTTCGTAGCCGCACTTCTCTGCTGCTTCCATATCCCAATCAATGGTTTCACATGGGCGGGAAAGTTCTTCGCCTTCAAGATTGTAGATATGTACCGAATCCTTGGAAAGAACGGCAACCTCCAAATCATTGAGATACTGTACTTCCCTGGTGTGGGAAAGAAGCGGAGGGACATCACTGGCGATCAATGTGGCACCCTCAGCTCTGCCGATAACCAGAGGACTGTCCTTTCTTGCAACTACCAAGATGTCCGGTTGGTCTTTACAGACCACAGCTATTGCATAGGAGCCTTCCAGACGTGCCACAGACTCCCTCACTGCAAGCAGGAGGTCTCCGTTGTAGTGGAAGTCAATCAAGTGGGCAATGACCTCGCTATCGGTCTGGCTTGCAAATGATACCTGGTGCTTTTCAAGCCAGGTACGCAGCTGACCATGGTTTTCAATGATCCCATTGTGCACCACGGCAATACTCTGGGAAACATCAGTATGGGGATGGCTGTTCAGATCACTTGGCTCGCCATGGGTTGCCCACCGGGTGTGGCCGATTCCACAACTTCCTTCTACAGGATTCTGCTCAACCAATAACTCAAGATTGGACAATCTTCCCTTGATCTTCCTGACTTGCAGGTTCTTTTCCTTGGAAATGACTGCAATACCTGCAGAATCATAGCCTCTGTATTCAAGTCTTCTCAAAGCATCAAGCAAGATTGGTGAAGAAACTTCATTACCGATATATCCAACAATTCCACACATGGCAGCCTTCCTTATGCTTTGTAGTACCATATGTCCTCTGGTTTCTTCTACCTTTTCATGGTCAAATTTCGATAAATTCTTTTCGTTTTAAAATACCGAGAGAGATAAAGTAACTGACAACCAGGAGAGCAACCACCAATATCACCATGAAAACAGAAACTAATGAATTGTTCTGGAACCCTGTTTGGGAAGCGATGCTGGAGAGTGCAGAACCTGCCCCCACGATGAGGAACGTGACCAAGATATACCACACCCTGCTCTTCTCAAATCCGAATTTAAGAATAAGGGGATAGTTCAATGAAAGGAAAAATATTCCGATCGAAATCTGTAGCTGTAGAGCATTCAGTAATACGTCAACCTGGAATCCTCTAAAAACCAATGAGAAAACCAACACCAGAACAACAGAAACGAGAACGGTGAGTAATCCAAACAGATACTTGCTCTGCACAACTGCTTTCCTTGAAACAGGGAGTGCTGACACATAGGCTTCCCAACCATCACTCTGGTCATATGCAAACGTGGTAATGGTGAGCATCACCATCATCATGGTACACATTGCTGTATAGAGGAATCCACCCTGCAATCCTGCAAACACTGCAAAGAATACAATCAGGAAAAGTGTGAGCCCAGACTTGCTTTTTAATACATACCAATCTTTCAACATCAATGTAATTATGGTATTCATGACCAGTCCCCTCCAACGGAAAGCATGATGATGATTTGCTCCAAGGTAACACGTTGAGCCTCCCCAAAAGGTGGAACTTCCTCCGTTCTCATCAAGAACTCACTTTGGAACTGACCATCACGCCTACCCTTTATCGTATTGGGTTCAACATCAGCAATCCTTGTGGAAGGAATCTGTATCAGGCGATAGCGCTCAAGAAGTTCATCCTTCTCACTTGAGAGTCGTATCTTCCCATCTTCCAGGAATGTCACATAATCACAAAGCTTTTCCAAATCACTAGTGATATGGCTACTGATGAGAATCGTATGATTCTCATCTTCACTGTAGCGGGAAAGCAATGTTATGATTTCATCCCTGCTCACCGGATCCAATCCACTCGTTGGCTCATCGAGAATTAACAGCTTTGCGTTATGGCTCAACGCGAGCGCAAGCTGTATCTTCACCTTCATACCTCTTGAACACTTCCTGTAAGGTTTCTTGGCATCGAGATGAAATTGCATCAGGAGTTGTTGGTAATAGGAAGCATCCCAATAGGTATAGAGACTCTGAAACAATCTGCCCAGCTCAATCGGGTTCAGCATGCTTGGAATACCTGCACCATCCACCATGAAACCGATGGAATTCCTCGCTTGGTCATCCACTCCAATATTCGTACTGCCAAGTACTGAAACATCTCCTGCATCCTGGCGTAATAATCCAAGCAGAAGCTTGAGCGTTGTGGTCTTGCCACTCCCATTTGCCCCTATGAGACCATGAACCGTCCCCTCTGCTACAGTGAATACAGGATAATCGAGCGTGAAATTTCCTAGTTGTTTTTTCAAACCCTTGCATATGATAGCCTGTCCCATCTTATTCATCTCCCCGCTTCAATAACTCATACATCATTCCGAGCTCCTCTTCCTTCAGCTCCAAGAAGTTCGCCAGCAACATGATTGCACGCATATGTTCCTCAATTTTCCTCAGGTACTCTTCCTTGATCTGTTCATGATTACGGGAAGCTACATAACTACCCTTAGCAGCAATGGTTTGAATGTACCCTTCCTTTTCCAACTCATCATATGCACGTTTTGTCGTGATGACACTGATGCGCAGTTCCTTTGCCAACACCCTAATTGAGGGAAGCAACGTACCTTCCTTCAATACTCCCCCAACAATCTGTGAACGTATTTGATCAGCAATTTGTGCATAGATAGGATCTGGATTTGCATTCGACAGAATGATGTCCAATGTCGTACCTCCTTACTGTTTATATACAGTATATACAGTATGTACTACATGTCAACCCTTTTTGGTCTATCGGTTCTCAAAATTGGCAGGAACCGTTATACTGATGTATATGATTGATTTCACCTTTGAAAAGAAAGCATCACTTCAAGATGCCTTGATGCAGTTGCATACCATAGTCACCTTACTCAGAAGCAAGAACGGTTGTCCCTGGGACAGGGAACAAACATCCAAAAGTGTTGCTGAGAATTTGCTTGATGAAACATATGAGTATATCGATGAGGTTATCAAACATGATCAATATGGACAGAGGGAAGAACTGGGTGATGTGCTGCTCAATACAATGATGTTGCTTGAAATTCATGAAGAGCAGGATGGCTTTTCAGTCGTTGAGTCGCTCAATGACGTATGCGAAAAGCTCATCAGAAGGCATCCCCATGTGTTCTCCACAGCTGAAGTTTCCTCCTCCGGTGAAGTCATAGATCTCTGGAACACCATCAAGACAAAAGTAGAAGGGAAACAGAACACCGATGATGATTTTTTCAGCAGGGTACCCACTTCTCTTCCCCCACTTGAAATGGCCAATGAGATCCAAAAGAAAATCCGCAAAGTAGGTTTCGACTGGCCGAATGTTGATGGTGTGGTAGAAAAAGTCGAGGAAGAACTCAGCGAAGTACTGCAGGCAAAAGATCATCAAAGTGATGAGACCGAAGACCTGGAAATGGAACTGGGAGATCTTCTCTTTGCAGTGGTCAACCTAACCAGGTTCCTCGGCTATAATCCGTCAGTTGCCTTGCATCGCTCAAATCAGAAAATGCGAAACCGGTTCAATGCACTGTACCAGATTGCAAAACAAAAGGACATATCATTGAATAAAGAACACCTTGAAGAGATGGATCAACTTTGGCAGGAGGTTAAAAGCGAGGAAACCCGCTCGAAGGAATAACGTATGGATAGTGCACCAGATAGAAGCACTCGTGCAAAACGAGAACAAAAAAAAGAAGGAGGAGCAATCTACGAGCGTATCGCCTATGATATAGCGAAAAGAATTGCCAACCACGAAATCGATGAGGGAACACGTCTCTCCGGCCGTTCATTGATGTCCAGTGAGTATGGGGTTTCCCCTGAGACCATCAGAAGAGCCTTCTCTCTCCTTGAGGAATTGGAAGTGGTCCATGTCATGCACAACAGTGGTGTACGTGTTTTAAGCACCGAGAAAGCAAAAACCTATATTAAGAAACATCAAAAACATGATGAAGGCCGTTCCCTGCTGCAAAGGATGAGAGAAATCCTGGACGAACAGGAAACACTGAACCGTGAACTGTATTCAACGGCAAAACAGCTTTTCACCATGAACAATCGATTCAAGGAATCCAACCCCTTTCCCTTATACGAGTATACGATAGCTGAAGAGAGCAACGCAATCGGGAAGAATCTGGGAGAGTTGCGCTTCTGGCAGGAGACCGGTGCCACCATCGTGGCTATCCGTCGAGACGGGGTTATCAATCTCTCCCCGGGACCGCTGGAACGGTTGGCTCACGGGGATATCCTGATGATGGTGGGACCGCATGACTGCCTGAGACGAACCGAGCAACTATTCGATTAAACGCAAATACTCTACATACCCAGTGTCCCAGTTCCCTGCAAAGAGTTTCTCCCGCTTGATCGTAAGTTTACTTGCAATCAAGAACTTGTCAACATCAGCTCCGAAGAGCAATTTGATCAAATTACGTTCTCCGGTAATGCGAACCAGATACTGGTTGGCCGTATCCGCTTTGGTTACTTCCAGGGATGCATCTGCTTCATGAACTCGTGCATCCAATATTTCCGTATAGGGTTCCTCCCCTTTTGTGTCGATACGGTACAGGCTGCCTTTCAGGTGTTTTGCAAGTGTCTGTTTCTTAGGCCCCCTTAGGAATACTACATCCAGGATCGTGTACCCTTCATTAAGCGTACGTTGCAACTCGCTTTTCACCTTCTCTTCATTTAGTGTACCATCATCAACTAATTCTGCGAGCATGACTTCTTGGTCACCGGCAATACCAATGGAAAGTGGGTTTACAAACTCAAGCTTAGGCTTGGGGTTGAAACCCTGGGTAAACTGCACCACAAGCGCTGAACGTTGGAAAGCCATCTCAAAGTTTCTCATCGCATTGATATGGCTGATATAGAGCGCAGAACCAGATCGTGAATAGACAATCACGGTCTGAACTGTACTATCTGGTAGAGGGAGCGCAACCGCTGCTGCTGTGGATTTTTCATTTTTCTTCTGCTCAAGGATGGAATCCTTGTTGGTTACATCAGTTACCGTATGGGAAGCGGAACATGAACCGCACTGATGTTCACACACTTCGTAGCAACGATCGGTGAGGAGCAGGTTTTTCGCCCTATCCCACTCCTCCTTTAGGAATTTCTTTCCTACCCGCAGGGAAACAGAATCCCAGGGCAAATCCCCCTCGATGTCGTAATCCTTGAAGATGGCTTCCTCTGGGTTGTAGGAAGCCTCAGCAATTGCTTCTTTCCAGAGATCATACTGGAGGTATTCATTCCAAGCATCAAGCCGGCACCCTTTCTGATAGGCTTTTTCAATTACGTCAGCGTATCGGGCATCTCCCCTGCTGATCAAACCCTCAAGATAACTGACACTCGGTTCATGGTAGCTTACCTTACACCCCTTGATCCTATCATTGATCATTTTCTTCAACTGGCTTAACTGCTGGTAGGATTGTTCAGGTGTTAGCTGTGCACACCACTGGAATGGAGTGTGTGGCTTGGGGATGAATGTACCGATATTGATATTCATCCGTATGTGTGTCTCATCCCAGATTGCACCAAGGTAGTCTACAATCGCCTGGTTCTCTTCTTCTCGATCAACCAAAGGAAGGCCGATCATGAAGTAGAATTTAGCAAGTTTCCAACCTCTACTCTTTGCTTCCTTGGCAATACCGATGACCTGTTCAAGTGGGACTGGCTTGTTCATCGCAAGCTGCCAGGACTCCTTCGGGGTCTCGATGGCGAAGGTCAGTCCGCTTTTACGTACTTCGCTCAATTGCTCAAGAATTCCCAGGGAGAACGAGTTAACCTTCAGGCTAGGCAGGGCAAACGAGATATGTTTTGGGGAAAACTCCGCATTGAGTGTCTCAATTATCTCCTTGATGTACGGATGGTCGCCACTAGAGAGGGAACTGAGCGTCACCTCCCGGTAACCTAATGTATCAACATAATGGCTTACCTCTTCCTTGATGGTCTCATAGAGTTTCTGCCGATACGGTTTGTAATATTGTCCCGCATGACAGAACCTACATCCATTGGGGCATCCCCTCATGATCTCCACAACGCCATTGTCCTGAGCAACCTTGAATGAGGGAACCACATAATACTGGTATCGTGCATCACGCTTGATGCCAAAGGAGTCGTCGATGAATCGGAGGGCTCGCTTCTTCTCTGGAGACCAAAGGAACGGTAATTCCTCGAGCTTCTTGATGATCTCCTTCCTCCCTTGGCCCAACGCTTTGGCTTTCCTGATTGCCTCAACAACCTGCTCAAAACCACCTTCTGCTTCGCCTATATAGACAAAATCCACAAATGGGGAGAACGGCAACGGATTGGTTACCGCAGGCCCTCCCATAAGGACAATAGGATGTTCATCCCCACGATCCTTACTCCTCAAGGGAATATGGCCAAGCTCAAGCACCTGAAGTACATTGGTAGCACAGAGTTCATACCCCAATGAAATACCCAGTAGATCCAGTTCATGCAATGGCTTATGTAGGTCTAAGGTGTACAAGGGAATCTGTTTCTTTTTCAGCAGTTCCTCAAAATCGGGAGCAACGGAAAATACCCTATCGCAATGTACGTGATCCATCCGGTTCAGAAGATCATAGAGAATTCTCACTGCATTGTTACTCATCCCTATCTCGTAGAGATCGGGGAAACAGATTGCTGCATGGAAATCCACAGCTTTCATGTCCTTGTTTCCATAGTGAAACTCTCCACCGGTGTATCGGCTTGGTTGCGCCACCAGTACCAGATCGTCGGCTAATACCTCAAGTATATTCATTCTCAATCCTTTCTATACGTATTCATTCTTGCGACAAGGTCTGGTACTTGTTCGCCAGAACCCTAAAATCGGCTTGTGTACAAAGTGTAGCCAAAGAAGCATACAGCACTTGTCTTTCTTGAGGAGTCAGCTCAACCTGTTCATACTCCTGGGCAAGGCTTACTAACGTCTGTGCCCACGTTGATGAAGGCTGTCTGGATGCAACGGTGGCAAAAAGTGACACTACCTCCCCATTTTCCAACTCACCAAGCGCATCTCTGACTTTCTCAAGAGGCGCTTCTGCTTCCAGAAGCAACAGTGCATATTCACTCCTATTCAGCTGTTCCCTGAGATGGGTTGCAAATACCAATCCTGCTTCCTTATCGTGACCTAAGGTCATAAGTGCCTGATAATATGCCTTAGCACCCTGAGTTCCAAGCACCCCCATCTCATCAAGAAGGACTGCTTGCTGTACGACCATCTCTGCATTCCCGGTACGTTCTGCAAGTATAAGCATCAGATTCCGGGCAGCTATGCTGGCCCCCGATTCTCCGGTCATCTCTTGGTAAAGCTCCAGGCTCCGCAAGGCTGATGCATCGTCTCCTCTCTCTGTTTGGGCAAGTGCTATATAATAGAGGCTTCCACTACGATAGGTTTCACTGAAGTCTTTTTTTGCAGCATGATATAAAGCATCCCATTCCCCGTGTTGTGCAAGCTCTTGTAATAATGGAGTGTCTTCAGCACAGGAGGAAAGCAGCAAAACAAGAAAAAAAGAGAACAGAAGGAGCTTCCACCATTGTGTTTTCTTCATCCTCTGTTCTCCTGTCTATCATAAAACAAGGCAAGCAATAAGCCGGGTTCTGTTTGTGATGATCATCTATCCAAGATCCTTGTTGCCAAGAATCTTTAGCAACCGACCCGCAGGATCAGGGCGGACCACCCACCTGCTGCTTGGTTTTGCTCCTGACGAGGCTTACCCTGCCACCCCTGTTACCAGTGGTGCGGTGGGCTCTTACCCCACCATTTCACCCTTACCGGAAAACCGGCGGTATTTTTTCTGTGGCGCTCTCTATAGCGTTACCGCTCCCGGGTGTTACCCGGCGTCATGTCCTATGGAGCCCGGACTTTCCTCAAGCGGCCATTGGCCACCCGCGATCATCTAGCTTACCTTGAAAAAACCTAGAGCAAATCGTCAAACTCGCTGCTATCGACAAAATCGGAAAGACCGCCTTCCTCGATATCGACATCTTCAACATGCTTTCGGAACTTCTCTTCTGCACCCTCTGTTTCCTCATAAAAGAGAATACGACTGCAATACGGGCAGAATTCAATTTCCTTTTCTTCCCTCACCTCATTGACAAACTGATTCGGAAGAACAATATGACAACCTTGGCATACCAGCCCATGGATTGGAACGATACCCTTGCCTTTCTTGTTCTTTACGATATTGCAGAACTTGTTGTAGAGGTCTTCATCAATATCTCCACTAATATAATTGAGGCATTTCTTCTCCAGTGCTTCAAGCTGTTTCCGCTTTTCATCGAGCAGGGCTTCAATCTTACTTGCCTCACTATCGACTTCCTGCTTTTGGAGTGACATCAGTTGCTCTTTTTCAGTAAGCCGTTCACTATACTCATTGACCTGCTTCTCTTTTACATGCAACTGCTTGAGCAAGCTCTGTTCTTTGGCTGCAGCATCCTTGATCTCTTTTTCCAACGCTTCAAATTCACGCTGCGTGCTGATCAACTCCATCTGCTTCTCAGAGTTTTCACGAGCCAATACTGCATCATCATACTGGATGTGAAGGCTTTTCAGATCACTCTTGGCAGCTTCACTTCTCGTATGTTCCTCAATATATTCAAGGTTGATTTTGTCCAGCAACTCCTGCTTGACCTTTAAATCCCTCGGCAACTTGACAATCTCATCCTCAAGCGCAAACCGGTCACTAAGGTCTTCCTGCAGCTGGTTGAGTCGTGCAAATACTTCTGCTTCTTCCATCATCTTCTCCCTGTATCTCTCAAATGAAATCTTTCAATTTCCTACTTCGCTTGGGGTGTCTAAGTCTTCTTAAAGCTTTGGCTTCAATCTGGCGGATACGTTCCCTTGTCACCTCAAAATACAACCCAACTTCCTCAAGTGTCAATGAATAACCATCATCAAGTCCGAATCGCATTTTCAGTACTTCCTGCTCTCGTGCCGGCAGTGTGGCTAAGACGTCCTTCAGCTGTTCCTGCAGAAGTGCATAGGCAGTCTGTGTGGCTGGATTCTCCACTTCCTTGTCTTCAATGAAATCGCTTAGCAAGGAGTCTTCTTCCTCACCTACTGGAGTCTCAAGGCTAATTGGCTCACGGGCAACATTCTTGACTGCCTTGACCTTGAGTTCGGTCCAACCAAGCTTCTCTGCCACTTCCTCATCAGTTGGTTCTCGACCCAGTGATTGCATGAGCATCCTCGACTCCCTTACCACCTTGTTGATCTGCTCTATCATGTGCACGGGAACCCTGATGGTTCGAGCTTGATCGCTGATCGAACGTGTGATTGCCTGACGGATCCACCAAGTGGCATACGTTGAGAATTTGAAACCCTTGCGGTACTCAAACTTCTCGACAGCTTTGATCAATCCGATGTTGCCTTCCTGGACCAAGTCAAAGAAATGCAAACCACGATTGGTATATTTTTTTGCAATGGAGACTACCAAACGCAAGTTTGCCCTGATCAGCCGGTCCTTCGCATCCTTCATCATCTTCTGCCCATATTTAATCTTGGTTGAATGAATCAGGATATTCTCGCACGTATCTTCAAACTGGTACTCTATCTGTTTCAGGTCTTTTTCAGTGAGTTGCAACTCCCTGATCAAGTCCTTGATTGTATCACTGCTAAGATGAAGTTCTTCTTCAATGATGACGCTCTTGCCTTGAGTCGCAAGATCACGACCTAGTTGACGAAGTTCCTTGGGATTGGTTATGTGCAACTTGTTTTCCAGTTGCTGCTTTTTCTCTTTGTACGAACGAATTCTATTCTCTGCATCAATGAAGTCATGGGTAAAAGAAGTAATCTCCTCAGGCTGCAAATCTATCTTTCCAAGCTTCTTGAGTAAAACATTTCTCGATTTCAGAAGCCCCTCATCGCGCAAGACATCTTCGCCCGTGCTGATCATCTGCTCCTTCTTGCCCATATAGTTCTTCAATCCAGCCTGAACTTCCTTCAAAGGCTCCTTGTAGAACTGATTGAAGCGTTTCTGTACGGTAACAAGTTCCTTATAATCCTTCGCGTTGTATTCTTCTTCCTGTCCCTCAATCTTTAAATTCAATGTCTTGAAGATTTCATAGAAACGGGTGATCATGACACCACTTTCCTGGATGACTTCCTTGATGATCAAGGCACCATCTTCCATCTTCTTGCTCAGCTCGACCTCTTGTTCAGCAGTCAGAAGGTTTTCCCTTCCAATCTCCCTAAGATACAAGCGTATGGGGTCATCCCCACTGGTATCGCTCTTGTCGGTACCGAGGATGGTATTGTGTCTGCTATGATCACTCTCTCCATCGCGCTCTTCCAGGCTGGATATGTCTACAAACCGCTCACCGCTCCCAACCGAGTCATCATCGGTACTTACGGCGGTCCAGTCACTCTTTATAGAATCTTCTTCATCTTCATCTTCATCAAGCGAATCATCGTCATCGTCAACATCAGAGTCTGATTCATGCTTTGCTTTCTTCTTGGATTTCTCATCATCGTCCTTGGTGTGTTCATCAGGGAAACGTTCAATCAAATCATCAACGGTGATGCTCTCATCATCGTCAAGAAGATCATCTTGATCTTCATCAAGATCATCAGCATCGATTTCGTCGGGACTCGGACCATCTGGGAAGACACCGGCAACATGGGTATCCTCGCTCTCTGTAACGTCAATTTCCAGTTCACTGAGCGTTTGCATGATTTCATCAACAGCCTCATCCGTGGCATATTTCGGCCCGAGTGCATTGCGT
This sequence comes from Sphaerochaeta halotolerans, assembly GCF_003429665.1. Classification (GTDB taxonomy): domain Bacteria; phylum Spirochaetota; class Spirochaetia; order Sphaerochaetales; family Sphaerochaetaceae; genus Sphaerochaeta; species Sphaerochaeta halotolerans. Next base: position 145,974 of record NZ_QUWK01000008.1, read on the forward strand.
ATCTCGTCCTTGGTTACCTGTCCGGTCTCTGCTGAGCGCGCTACCATGTCTTTGAGAATGGTCTGCGAAATGGTTTCATCAAGCATCTGTATTTCTTACCTACCCTGTTTACATCTCCTGTCCAAGAGTACGCTTAAGTTGTGCTATCTTAGCATCAATCTCAGTTTTCTCCCGAAGCAGTTCTTCTATCCCTTCATCCTCAGTACCATCCTGAAGACTAATATCCAAAAGTCGTTTATTGCTCAAACGACGCTTCTCGTAATTACGCAGTTGAATACGATTCACTGCTTCACTCAGAACCTCCACCGGTGCCAAGCGAAACTCCTCCATGGCAAAGGATGATGCCACGTCACTACGTAGCTGCGGGTCCTCAATCATCTGCAGGATGTACTCATCATGCTTTCCAACATCTTCCCGAGCGGCTTCCTCCAGTACATCGTACAGGGCTTCAGCCTCACGGTCCTCCAAATCCTCAACAGCCAATTTGTATCGAGTTTGTACGTACAAATCCCTATTATTGACCAGAGTCAGCATTGCATACAAGTCAACAGAAATGGTCGCTGGATTCAGCGCCCGGATTTGCCCCTCCTCATTTCTGTCAGCCGGTTTCTCTATAACCCGCTCCCTACGTGAATAATCGTCAAGAATTGACGACTCGTCAACATTCAATATTGAAGCCAGGGTTTTTATCAGATCCTGTTTCTCAATAGACGACTGTGTGACGTCCAAGTATGGCCGAACCGCATGAAATACAGAGGTTTTGCCCTTTGGCGTCAGTGTATCATACTGGTTTACCGCATTGTTTACAAGATAATGAAACCCTTGAACTGCATGTTGCAGCTCATTTTGCAAAGCTTCTTCCCCTTTTTCCTGCACCAACTCTGAGGCATCCTTTGCACCTTTGAGTGTAAGCACCGAATTCTCCATACCGAAATCCTGGGCAATGACCAACGCTTTCTGTGTTGCACTCTGTCCTGCTCGGTCATTATCGAAGAGAATTTGTACTGAAGTACAGTATCTTCTGAGCAACTTACCCTGATCCTCGGTAAAGGAAGTACCCAAGGGGGCCATCGCATTGGTAAACCCGCTCTGATGCAGAGCAACCACATCAAAATTTCCTTCACATAGTATTGCTTTCTGACTTTTCTTGATGGTATCAAGCGCTTCATACAAGCCAAAAAGGTTGTGCTTCTTGCTGTATATTACCGTCTCTGGAGTGTTGATGTACTTGGCTTTGGATGTATTGGAAAGGTCCCTGCCACCAAAAGCTACTGTCTTTCCCTGCCAGTTGCGAATGGGAAACATCAATCGGTCTCGGAAAAGCGGAAACTTGGGATTGTTCTGGCCGAAAAGACCGCTTTGCTTGAGCAGGTCATCGCTGTAATGATGCTTACGAAGAAAGGCATAAAGCCAATACCCATCGGAGGGTGCATAGCCGAGATTGAAGCGTTCCCACATTGCTTCGCTGACGTTGCGTTCTTTCAGATACATTCGTGCATGTTCAGCCTGCTTGGAGTTGACCAGAAGGTAATGGAATGAACCAGCAATCTTGTCGTACAACTCATACAGTGTCTCTTTCAAACTCCGTTTACTACGGTCCTCTTCAGTCTCATCAGCCAGCTCAATGTTTGCCCTTCTTGCCAGCATCTTTACCGACTCGACAAAACTCACCTTCTCCATCTCCATGAGGAAGTCGAACATCGATCCGCCTTTCTTACAACTGAAACAATAGTAGAAACCTTGTTCATCAACTACGGAAAAGGACGGAGTTTTCTCTTGATGGAATGGACAGAGGCCCCAAAGCCTTCCTCCCCTGGCACTCAAGGTAACATAATCGGATACAACTTCACTGAGTTGGATTCGTGCCTTGATCTGTTCAAGTACCGATTCCGAAATCTTTGCCATCGCGTTTCCTAATCCCGTATGATCGGGGTCTGTTTGAGATCTATCTCCAAAAGCCCATCAATCTCCTCTTTGGTATAGAGTCTCCCCTTTCCGATTCCCGGACATGACTTCTTTTCCTCTTCCCAGCGTTCCTCACTCTCCAGTATACTCATCCAGAACGGATAGGTTCTGCACTGCCTGGGGCGTCCTTCATACACTGAACAACCCCTTTCGTTCAGAAACACACAATCGTAGTTCTGTTTTTCTTTCAAGCTAATCATGGAGAAAGCACCCATAGCAACAATCCGACAATAGGTTTCTATACATGCTTGCTCATCCATTCCTGTATGGGCACAAAGTCGATCCAAATCTGGTTGCGAGAGAAACACATACCCCGGTTCACAGCTGCAACAATAACGGCAACCATCTACACAAGAAAACCGTAAGCCATCCTCATAGAAACAACTCATCAATACCCCTTTTTCACGGTACAGACAGGAAAAGGGCCTTCCTCAAAGAAGAAGGCCTCCAAGTGGAGAGAGAAGGATTCGAACCTTCGAAGGTATAACCAACAGATTTACAGTCTGCCCCCTTTGGCCACTCGGGAACCTCTCCATGCCAAAAAGACATTGGTACATTACAAACTCTGCATTGTTTTGTCAACCTGCTTCGGCAAAATTCATTGCCTAATAGTGATGAAGTACTTTGCTAAAGCAGATGGTTGAGTAATTGCGAGGTGGTTTCAGTGGAGAACTACCAACTGCTTAACCAGTGCTTCAATACATAGTCCGGATTCATCAAGAACGACATCCAGGACTATCTGAATCTTTTCGCTTTCATAATGAACTTACCCGAAGGCAAGCAGATGTTCGTGAATCGGGCATTACCCGTCGATATAGCTTCTAGAACCGCATTTCACATGGTATCTTGAAGCTTCAATCAACACGGTGCAGCTTAGGTTTGATATGTATGCATGAGCTACTATATTTTGAGCAACTATAAAGGCTGACCATTTCTGATCAGCCTTTGTGTTTTGAGAAGTATCTTCCCGGAACCAGTTTTCTTTATATCTCTTGTACTAACCCACCATCTAACGATTTCCTGTGAATTCTGTAGACGTTGTACCTAGAACAGTACATCAGTTCTAGCCTATACCGTGAGCCCAATCGTAATCGTAGCACTGTAGTCACCAGAAGGAGCAAGTGCTGCAGCACCAGGTATAGTCTCAACTAATGTGATAGAAGTATTCTTCAAAGTACCAAATGCGCTGGATGCGGCAGCAAGAATGCTTTCACTTTCAGGACTTACTGTGAGTCCAATACTATTACTACCAGACACAAAATCAGTTGTCGTGATAGTCAAACTTACTGGTGTTGCAAGGCTGTTAATGCCGGAAAGTTTGCCTACTTCAACAGCAGAAGCTAACGTAAGCATATCAAAGTTTTCTTTAGTAATAGTAGTGTTGACCGCACCACTAAAAAGAGCCTGTGACGCAAAATTAGCATCTACAACAGTATCAGCAGTAACACCAAATAATGCAAATTGTGTAACAGTCGAAGTTACATCAATAGTGCTCGTTTCTGTACTTAAAGGTAACCCACTGCTAGCAGCAGCAAACACTCCAACCATCCCGATTACCAAGACCAGCAAAATAGCAATTGTCTTTTTCATTCGTTTTCCTTTTTTGAGGAGCTTTTTGCCCCTGTGCAAGTTTTATTCTTTTGCTTATTCACTATAAGCCAATCTAGCTATGCTATGAGCAAAAGGTTTTTATGTCAATAGATATTCATATCAATTGTAAAAATAGTTTCGCACATAAGACAAACACATCAAAAAAGGATGTCCTGCCATTTCGCTGGAGTTCTTGACAGATCGTTTCTCTCTCGATATAGTGCACAGAGTCAAAGCCGACTTAGCTCAGCGGTAGAGCACGTGACTTGTAATCTCGGGGTCGTCAGTTCAATCCTGACAGTCGGCTCAAAGAGGGGCATACCATAATGGTGTGCCTCATTTGTTTGTCTTGCGGCCTGCCGTATTAGCTATGCCTACCCTGCTAATCATTCTCAGTTGTGCGCTGATATCTTGCATTACATAGAAATATTTGTTATAGATAGTATTTGTTAGCATTGGCTAATAATATACTATAATTAGGTGGTACTAATACACTATGGCAATATCGAGAACTCCTGTTTTCAAGCGATGCGATTATCTCGGAATCAATCCCCTGGTTTTGGGATATTCCCATAAACCCAGCATTAGGAGAACAAAAACAACCCGGCGACGCAAACAAAGCGTGTATGCACGACAACTCATAGAGAAACAAAAACTTCGTTTCATCTATGGTGTACTCGAAAAGCAATTTAAGCTCATCTATGCAAGAGCTGAGAAAATCGGTGGAATAACCGGAGAAAATTTGCTCACCTTGCTTGAGCTTCGATTTGATAATGTGATATTCCGGCTAGGGCTCTCAACTACCCGAAGGGAAGGCAGGCAACTGATCAACCATGGCCATCTTATGCTGAATGGGAGACGAGTGGGTATCCCTTCCGTCACCCTGAAAGTAGGGGATGTGATTTCAGTCCATGAAAAAAGCAAGCAGGCGTTGAGATCACATAACCTTGCGCAGAACAGGAAAATCCCTGCATGGCTGGAGTTTGATGAAGAGAAACTGGAAGGAAAAGTTGTCACCTTACCGAAGAGAAGTGACATCGATTACGATGTCACAGAATCAGCGGTTGTCGAACTTTATTCCAAATAGATTTGTCAGGGAAGCCGGCTGGTATAGATAGGCCGGCTTTCACTTTGGTTCATGCCTATTGGCCTGTTTTGCCATCGTATGATGGCCTTTGTTCCTTGTTTTCACATTGTCCTGTTGAACTCTTTATAACGAGATTTGGCTTAAGGATGACATCAGCTTTCCCCTCTCCACTCCGTCTTGCTTGCAGCTGATCGAATGCAGTACGGCCCAATACCTTCGGATCCTGATGGACACTGCTCAAGGAAGGACGGGTGATGTCGCTGAGGAAGGATGCATCGTACCCTATCACAGACACTTGCCTGGGAACCTCTATGTTCTGTTCCCTGAGTGCTTGCAATACCCCAGCGGCTACTGAATCATTGCAACAGATGATTGCAGTGAAATCACATAATGAAGAGAGAAAATGCCTGGTCATGGCATACCCGCTCTCATAGGTATACCCTGTACTGCAAAGCAGCTCCCTGTGAACCGTCACCCCATACTCTTCCAATGCATTCTGATACCCTTTCAGACGGTCGAGGGAGGAATAACTACCCATGAGTCTCCTATCATGAAAATTGAGTAGATCAGAGGGTTTATCACCCCAGAAACTCGCAAAAAAGGCAATCTGACGATGACCTGCCTTCAGCAGGTACTTAGTTGCAAGGTACCCTCCCATCTCATTGTCATAGTAGATATGACTTGCGAAATCACAGTAATCGTGCCGATAGATGATCACAACCGGAGTGGAAATTGCAAACAAGGCAGGCAGCAATGAAGCAGAAGTGTCACTGAGCGGACAGAACAAGAGCCCATCCACCCCAAGCTTGGCAGCCCAATGAAGATTCTTTTTTTCCTGGACAGCGCTTCCTTCTGAAGAGAATACCAGGAGTGTTTCCCCCTCGATGTTGGCCCTGGAAAGGATTCCTTCAACAACCAAGGAGAAGAACGGATTTTCCAGACTGGGAACTACCAGCGCTATCACAGCATTGGGATGATTGGGTTTTTTGGGGACATACCCCAACGTATACATTGCCTCACGTACCCGTTTGGCTACAGATGGTTCCACACGATTGACATGGTTCACAACCCTTGACACGGTAGCAATGGAAACCCCTGCAGCCTTGGCGACATCAGTAATTGTTATCTTCTTCCTATGCATCCATCCATCTCCCTTATTTCTGCTCCACAGTTGCGAAAGGCATCGAAAAAGCCCGGGAAAGAGACAGAAACGCACGCTGCATCCTCAACAACCAATCCTTCCTCTGTAGACAGGCCAAGAGCCACCATTGCCATCGCAATACGATGGTCATGGGAGGAGGAAACCACTCCCCCTCTCACCTTAATAGGGCCCCTCACGACAAGAGAGTCCTCACCTACCTCCAGATTGCAACCCAATGCGTTCAGCTTTGTTGCCATCTCAGCAACCCTGTCAGTCTCTTTCTGTCGGACATGACGTAGATTGGTGAAGGTAGTGACTCCATGTGCCTGAGTAGCGGCAACAGCGAGGGCTGGCAATGCATCAGGGATATCACCAAGATCAATCGTTACGCCACCGTGCAAGGTTGCACCTCCCTGTACAGAGAGAGTCCCCTCTTCCTCATGTTTTACCACATTGGCACCCATGGCTCTTAGAATCTCAATTACTCGCTTATCCCCCTGGCTGTCCTGGAAATCAAGTGACGTCAGGAGTAAGTCAGAGTCACTGAGAACAGCTGCAACCAAGGGAAACGCTACTGCAGAGAAATCTGCGGGAACAGTAAACCTCCCTGGACGATAGTGTTGGCCTCCCTTGATGTAAAACCTGGTGTAATCATCTCGCTTCTCGACCGAAATCCCATACCGATGCATCCAGTCAAGGGTAATCTGTACATAGGGAGTCTCCAAAGGGTCCTCAACAAGGATTTCTGTATCTCCCTCTGCCAATGGGCAAGAGAGCAAAAGGCTCGAAACATATTGGCTGTTATTTCCATTGATTGTAACCTTCCCCCCCCTCATGATTCCCTTTATTACTACAGGAGGAGCCTCCTGACCCCCACGAGTGAGGAAAGCAGTCGCTCCAAGAGTGTTCAGCGAATCAACCAAGCGTTTGATCGGGCGTCTGCGAATCTGTTCATCACCTGTGATCACAGTCCATCCATCAACCAAGGCAGCAACGGAAGAAAAGAAACAGGTGGTGGTACCTGAGTTTCCTGTATTGATACAATCCTCAGGAACAGCCAAAGCGCTCCCTTTCCCCTGAATAACCCAATACCCTTCTTGCTCTTCAACCATTGCACCAAAAGCCTTTGCAGCAGAGAGGGCACTCAAGCCATCCCCACTGCAAAGGGGGTTGTAAATAATCGACTGTCCTTCAGAGAGCAAGCTCAACAGTACAGCACGGATAGTGTGGCTCTTGGAACCTGGGACCTGGAGACTTCCATGCAAGGAACCAGGCTTAACAAGTACATGCATATATCACATCCTTCTCTTACGTATGAATCGCTTCAAAGCCCTGCTGTTGGAGAGCAAGGTCAAGATAACCAAGGAGAGCAAGACCAATGTAATGGGTCTTCCCAGCAGTGCCACTAAAAAGGCATCTTCGCTGGAAGCCAAGGAAATAGCTCTTCTGAAGTTGGAATCCATCATTCCTCCTAACACGATGGCAAGCGTCATGGGAGCAACCGAGTAGGAACGACGCCGCATAAAGAAGCCCAAGACTCCGAAAAAGAGCATCAGATATACATCAAACATCCTGTTGTTCGTAGCGAAGGAACCAATTATGCAGAGGACGATAACCAAGGGGAGAAGAATCCGCTTGGGTACTGTAATGATTTTACTGATCCTCGGGGCGACCAGCAATCCCAGAACCAAGAGGAAAATACTACCAATGAAACCACCAGCAAGAATTGCATGGAACATTGGTGCACTGGTCTTGATGAACATTGGGCCAGGCCGCAGTCCATGGACATAGAAAACCGAAAGGATGATTGCGGTAACGGCATCCCCTGGAATTGCAAGAGTCAGCATAGGGATCATAGCCCCGCCAATACAGGCATTGTTGGCTGATTCACTGGCAACAATGCCCTCAATTGCGCCCTCTCCAAAGGGAACCGAAGGGTTTTTTACTAATTTTTTTGCCTGACTGTAGGCAAGGAAAGCTGCAACAGGTCCTCCCGCTCCAGGCAAGGCACCAATGACAACCCCGATGGTTGCATACCAGAGAGAGATTGGAGTATGGCGCAGCAGTTCCCTGGTCTTCAGCTTCTTATGCGAAAGGGAGGGAACATTCCCCCCTTCAAGACTGGTAGAAATGACCATCAACACCTCTGAGAAGCCGAAGAGACCAACCAAGGCGGGGACGATATTAATTCCTGCCTGCAGATTCTCGATACCAAAAGTCAGCCTGGCGGTCCCCATTACCGAGTCGATACCGACCATGCTGAAGAAGAGGCCAAGACAGGCACTGATGAGCCCCTTTGCAAAATGCTTTGTGGTAAGGGAACCGACAGTGGTCAGGCCGAAGGTAGCTAGAAGGAAATAATCCATTGGGGTGAATTTCAATGCTACAGAGGATATTGGCTTGGCTAAAACAGCCAATGCGAGGAATCCAAAAAGCGTCCCTATGAAGGAGTAGAGCACTGCATAGATTAAAGCCTTGTAAGCCTCTCCTTTTTCTGCAAGGGGGAATCCGTCTAGGGTGGTCACTACTGATGATGGTGCCCCAGGGATATTGATCAGGATAGCCGAGAGTGCTCCACTGAACACACCAACCACATAGACACCCATGATGGTGGCAATAGCATTGGTGGTCTGCCATGAATAGGTAATTGACACCAAGAGTGCTGTTGCCATGGAAACTGACAAACCAGGGATGGAACCTACAAAAAGGCCGGCAAGCGAACCAGATAAGACGAGCAATACAAATTGCATATTGATTGCATAGGAAAAAATTCCAAGAAACATATCCATTTTCCCCTCCTCCTATGGAAGCATTACATGCAATAGCTTTCCAAACAGGAGATACATCAGAGAGGTAAACCCTACAGAGAGCAAGCTGATCAAGAGATACCTTCGCTCTCCAAGGTAGAAGAACAAAGCGAAGAGGAACAAGACCGTAGAGACAAGGAATGTGAGGTGGGGCATCACTATGACATAGACCACCGTTCCTAGCGCTACCACAACAGTGTCACGCACCAAGAACAACAGAGGTGCGCCGTCTTTGTTCTCTTTGCCTGCCGAACGAAGCAGTGAAAGCGACAAGGGAAGCAGAAACACTGCAACAAGAAGGGGGAACAGATAGGGAGACTGTTGCCATACTACCTTTGCCCGTTGATGCTCCACCAGCGAATAGACGATGGCACAGAGGGATACCAGGAGAAATATGAATCCTTCGATTCGCGAATATGCTCCACTTCTTGATTGCTGTGTTTCTTCCATGATGACTCCTTGCAATAAGCCTCAATGTCATTAGTATTGTGATTTCTCAATCCCAAACTTTGCAGGACTGAATTTGGCTACCCCACTATCGTAGAGCATCCAGGAAACCAGGGACTCCCAATCCTTGTAGAACTTCCGCATCGACGATTCATCAGGATACTTCTCATAGAGTTTGTCCAGGGAGTTCTTGACGACAAACTCCTTCCAAGCAGGTTCCTGTACTGCTTTCTTGGCTGCATCGCGTAGAATGGTCACCACTTCGGGGGGAACATCCTTGTCCACCAAGAGAGAAAGCGGGGTGAACGGATTGGAGAGATAACGTTCTGAACCAGGGAGAATCTCTCCAAGGGTAGGAACATCTGGGTGTGCTTCCAGCCGGTCGAGAGCAGAAATACCCAGCAGCTTCAAGTCCCCACTTTCCAAATATCCGGTAACTGTTGAGTAGTTCGAGTTGGTGAAATCCACTTGATCTCCCAATACAGCAAGGATGCAGTCTGCACCACCGGGGTATGCGGTAAGAGCCATTTCCATCCCGAACTTGCCATATATCATTGCCTGTACGTGCCCTGATCCACCTGGTCCGGTGTAACTCATCTTCACCTTCCCGGGGCGATTCTTGATGTCATCAACCAGGTCTTGGAGCGTTTCATATGCTGAGTCTTTCCCCACAACAATTACCTTTGGGTCATTGACCGCAACCATGATTGGGGTGAAATCATCATAACTCATCTCACTCAGTCCCATTACCCTCTGGGTTCCCAATGATTCAGCTGTGAAGAGGACAGTATATCCATCACTCTTGGCATCTAGAACGGTACGAGCACCAATGGAACCGCTTGCACCACCTTGATTTATGACCGTTATGCTCTTTCCGAGGTGCTTTTCCAGTTGGACAGCCAGTTGTCTGCCACTAATATCAGTGGTTCCTCCTGCTCCATAGGGAACAATCATGGTAATCGGTTTTGTAGGATACGAAGCATCTACCGATTCTGAGTTTCCAGCGCCCCAGAGCATGGAGATGGACAAAAGCAAGAGAAAGAGAACAAGCAACTTGTGTTTCATAAAGCCTCCTAACGTACAAGTGTAAATTATCATAGATTATGCAGTATATTGGTGTTTTATGCAATATTTATACAATCTATTATATATAAATGTTTCTATCTTCATATATTTTATAGCATTGCTATTTACATATTTCATATATTTAATTGTAAATTTACATTTTGATGCCAAAAAATAATTGCCCTCTCCTCTTACAAGGAGGGGTGGGCAAACTCAGGGCGGAGCATTTCTGCACCATGCATAAATACAGGTACTGTTTTTTCCATCGGATGGTGTACTACAACCATCATCCTAATGACTTTTTCCAACATTCCTTCAATCTCAAGTTCCTGCATGCAAAACAAAGGAGTGAGGGCACAATATCCAGCCTTTCTTAATCCTGTGGCTGGATTCCGGCTCTTCAGGTCACTGGTTTGGGTAATCAGTAGAAAGGCTACCTCATTTTCCTGCAATGCATTGAGTGCAAGTATTTCGCGGTAGAGTGTTGCAGCTGCGGTTTCGATTTGCTCAGGCACATCATCCTGTACACAGATGGCTCCCCTGATAGCACTGATGGTAGATGGCAATTCCATGGTCACTCCTAATACTAGTGTTTTGAAAAATCATCCTATCGTAATTCCCCTCGTAATCACATGCTCAAGCAATCCTACAATAAGGCTCAATGCAAATATGGCCAGCATTCTGAGAATAGTGAGCAACATAGCAGAAGTAGGAAACATTCGATCCCCGACCCAAACCAAGAGAGAGAAAACCAGAATCCAGAAGCCAAATAACAAACTGGTCCAGCTGATCAGATAGAGGGAAAAATGCAACAGATTTACAAAATCCTGACTTACGGCGAAAAAACTACTTGCTATATATATGAAGAAAAAGAAGAGATAGAGCAAGAGTGTATACGTATGTACCCGGCTGGAAAATGCCAGCAAGCGCCGTGTCTGCAACATACGTTGATGGTATCACCTATGATAGCTTGTCTGCAACCGGGAAACATACGAAGAGCTTTCCTTCCCCAGAGGTAAACACGTCCAGTACAGGTGATTCCGCTCGGTTGGACAAAGAAATAGTTGCCATAGAAAGTGCATAGTGACTAAGCGGCCATTGCAACTGCTTCGCAGTAACCCGTACTTCTTTGGTGAAACTTGCAGGAATAAAACTCACTGTCTGTGGTGGATTCAAAATCTCAAATCGATGAAACGTGCCTACCAGGAACAGGCTTTCATAGGTGGTATACCAGGCAGAAGGGGGACCATACTGGTCAAAAAGACTATAGGTAGAAAAGAGGTGGTCCATCCGGAACCCTCCCCCGCCAACCAATATATAGTTGGAAAAACCAAGGGAGGAAGCTTTTCGTAGCGCAAGCTCAGTATCACTCTCATCTTTATCGGAAAGACTCTTCTCATGGTTAAGATGGCGTATTTCGGAGAACAGACGAGTAGAGTCGAAATCCCCAAGACAAAGAGAAACAGGAATTCCCAAGGCTTTTGCAGCCTCATATCCACTATCCGCCGCAATTACCATGTCACCGGTCTCTAGGAGATCATCAGGGAGCCTGGAAGGGGCTCCACCACCGGTAAATATTATAGCTTTACTCATAATCGCTCACTTTATGTTGCGGATTTGTCAATATTATCATAGTATATTACCACATTCATAAATAAAAGAGGAATGAATATGTCCAACGTAAATCAGCATCTCGAGAAGGTTGCGCTCAAACGCGCAGACATCATGATACCAAAAGCAACAGTAGATCTCTCAAAATGGGCAGTAGTTGCTTGTGACCAGTATACTTCAGAACCTGAATATTGGGAACAGGTGAAACAACTGGTAGGAGATAATCCATCCACACTCAATCTCATTTACCCTGAAGTATACCTTGGGGAAGCACATCCCGAGAAAAGGATTGAAACAATCAATGCTACCATGAAGCAATACATGCAACAGAATCTCTTCACCGTCTATAAAGATGCCTTCTTCCTGGTACACCGCACCACTCCATCTAGCAAGATCGGTCGTTGGGGACTGCTTGTAGCCCTGGACCTAGACCAATATGACTATGCTCCAGATTCTCGTAGCCTGATCAGGGCAACCGAGGGAACCATTCTCTCCAGAATCCCGCCCAGAAAAGAAATCAGGAAAAACGCTCCACTTGAGCTTCCCCATATCATGGTATTGATCAATGATGAGAAGCGTTCCGTCATTGAACCACTTGCGAGAAAAAGAGAACAGCTCCCGCTTGCGTATGAAACCGATCTGATGGCTGGTGGTGGTACTTTGAAAGCTTGGGTTGTCGATACTGATGAAGCTATGCTGAAGATTGCTGAGGCATTGGAAGGGATGCTTGAAGCCCTCCCCCAAGACAATCCCCTACTCTACGCCATGGGTGACGGCAACCATAGCCTGGCAACGGCAAAGAGCTGTTGGATGGATATACAAAAAACACTCTCACCAGAAGAGCGAGAACACCATCCTGCACGCTATGCACTGGTTGAACTGGAAAATATTTTTGATGAGGGATTGAAGTTCGAACCAATTCACCGTGTGCTTTTCGGACTTGACCAACATACCTTTGAAAAGGAACTCTCCAAAGTCTGTTCACACTATGAAACAGAAAAAGCCTCCGACCTAAATTCCCTTGACTCGGCAATCAACAAAGCAGATGGAATTCAGAAGTTCGGATTCTGTAACAAGCAAGGCTATCATCTTTACAAACTTACCGAGCCAAAGGCCTCTATCGCTGCAGGCACGCTGCAATTGATCATCGACTCGTTGCTTGAACAGAAACTAGCCAGTGTGGACTATATCCACGGCAAGGAAGTTACCGCTACCTTGGGTAGCAAGGAAGGCAACATAGGACTCATCCTACCAGAAGTCTCCAAGGCCACCTTCTTTGATTCAATCATCAGGGATAACGCTCTGCCAAGAAAAACCTTCTCCATGGGAGAGGCAAATGAGAAGCGTTATTACATGGAAGCAAGGAAAATACAGCTTTAAAGAAGCAGCGAGGACGCATCATAGTCCCCACAGCGCAACAAGGTGTAGGGAGTTGTCGTGCAATCGATCAAGGTGGAGGGAGTATTTCGCTGTCGCTTTGGATCCACGACAATGGCCTGCACTTTTTCTTTATATGTGAAGATGATGTCAGTGATATTGGTTATGAAATACTCATTGGGATTTACTGCAGTTGAGTAGATTGGAGAACCAAGGCGTGTAAGCAACTCTTGTATGAATGGATCGTCAGGGACCCGGACAGCACTGCTCCCTTCTCCCTTTCTATTGGGGAGTATGCAGGTAAGGGCGCAAGGCCAATGATCTTGGAGCACCTCCGGAACAATACACAGCTGATGCGCTTGCTCAAGGGTAGAGAGGATGGCGAACTGCTGTTGCCCTATATGCTCTTTCAGTGCACGCAGTTTTTGCAGTGTTGTATCAACTTTTCCACTCAGACCATAGATTGTGTCACAGGGAAGGATCATGAGGTTATCCTCCTGAAGATGGATCACACATCGATCCAAGGTATCTGGTTCTGATTTATAGAGGAGTTCTGCTTCCTCACTTGTCCTACTCATAGATCCGCCTCCGCCGTTTTTTCATCCATGTATAGCATAGCGTAATCAACGATGCCATGCATAGGGAGGCAAGTGCTAGATAAATGGTAGGAATTCCTGTAAAAGCCGGCGATTGTGCAGATTCAACAATCAACATATCCCTATTTTCATGGGAGAGAGAACCCTCTTCCTCGTCAATGAAGTAATATACCTGTTCTCCCTCACTCTGATACCCATATTTGAAAGCAGCATCCCTCAGTGCATCCTCACTGGTTGCTTCATTCCTCTGGCGCTCGAGGGAGTCAACCTGCAAGGAAAGAATAGTCTCTTCATAAGAAAGTCGCGCTATCTCATCCTGCAAAGCACGATTATGCAGATATCCACCAGTGCCGAATACTGCCATGAGCAAGGAAAAGATAAAAACTAGGCTGAAAGTGAATAGTAGCGGTATTTTTCTTGTCATGCTATCCTTCAATCACTATACTAACTATGGTACTATAGTATTATTACTAGTGTAAAGTTTGCATGGAGGTGGCGATGTCTGAAAATAAACACTATGGACGGCAAATATTCTTGAGCCTGTTCCTTACCGTATTCCTTCTCTTGGCCGGCCTCTATGTTGCCTCACGGTATCTTTTGCCGCTCTATGATGTCAACCAACAACAAATCTACGACATTTTGGTAAAGTTGTTTCCCATTCTCATCGGTTTGGTCATGATAGAGATTGGTGTTATGATAGCTCGTAGAAGAGATGAAGAGTACGCCGACCAAGTCGACAAATTACCACCCAATGCATATGATAAACCCTTCTACACCCTTCCTGGTGACGACCCAAGCCATCTTCATAGTGATGAGCTGTTGCACAGCCAACAGAAAGTGGAACCACAGAGTACCCAGGGGCAGGAAGCCATTGAGGAAGAAGAGCTCAAGATACAAGCAGTAGCTTCAGTTAACCCCATGGTTCCCAGAGAAGAAGAAGCAATTTTTGAACGCTTTGAAAAAGCCGAACCTGAGCAGGAATCATCGCAACGTGAAGCAGAGATTGCTGAACCGGTGGCTGAAAACATTATGTACAATACTGACTTCGACACTATCCTGGAGATGGAATTGGCCAACTCCAGGGAGATGGATTATGATCTCACGCTGGTAATGATTGAAGTTACAGAAGGTCCTGCTTCCCTTATAGCAAACAAATTGATGATGCTCAGTGGTGAACTTGCCTACAGCTTTACGCTTGAAGATGGGAAAATAGCTATGGTACTTCCTTTCTACAATGGAGATGAAGCACGTTCATTCACGCTCTCAATCATAGAGAGTTGCCAGAAAGAGTTCTCTGGTTCTTCATTGCAACTTGGCTTTGCTTCACGAAACGGAAGGATTGTAGACAAGGAACAATTGTTGCACGAAGCACAGAGTGCATGCAGTAGCAACTGGGAAGAGCGTTAATCTTTCAAAGGAATCTCAAAACTCATCCGGTCCTTGGTCAGAATCGTATTGGGAAAGATGTTTCTGGCATCTTTCAGCAAGAAGCGTAGTTCCCTGTCCCCGTATCGTGGGCTGTAATGAAGAAGACCAAGCTTTGCTACTTCCGCATCTTTGGCAATCTGGGCGGCTTGGCCGGCTGTCATGTGCTTCTTCTCAGATGCTGTCTCTTCCATATCGGAAGTAAACATTCCCTCACAGAGCAATAGATCACTATGCTGCACTTCCTTGGCAATCGAAGGAAGGTAGAGAGAATCAGTGACATAAGCGAACTTCCTTCCCCCTCGCTTCTCCCCCATCACATCCGAGCTCACAATCTCCCTGCCATCGCTTAGGGTGACAGTTCCTCCTCTCTGCAGTTTTCCCCAAAGGGGACCTGCCGGTATTCCGAGTTCCTGGGCTTTTTCTGGATGAAATTCTCCTGGACGGTCCTTTTCCTGCATGACATACCCCAGGCAGGGTTTGGTATGGCTGAGTCTAAAAGCACGTACGACGAAATCCTCAGTTTCCAGAATCACACCTGGCTCCACAGTCTTCACAATGATTTCATAGTTGATGTACATATCAAGAATTCTGCGGTTGGTATCCACATACTCCTTGAGTTTGGGAGGTCCATAGAGCGTCAATGGCTCTTCCCTGTCTACTTGACTGGAAAGCATAAGAATGCCCGGCAGTCCTGTGACATGGTCTGCATGCATATGGCTTATAAAGATGGAGTGGATCTTTTTCCACTTCAAATTCAGCATTTTCAGGGTAACCTGTGTACCTTCCCCGCAATCGAAGAGAAAGAGCTCTCCATTCCGACGAACCATGGCACTCGTAAGAAACCTATTGGGAAGGGGCATCATGCCACTGGTCCCGAGTACAAACACTTCAAAATTCATAAAGCAAGTATACCGAAAAACATCGGCTAATCAAAGTGTGTACAGCTCAAAGGTTCAATTCGTTTTACCCGTCTGAGACTGAATTGTACTGAAAACACGCTTACCAACAGTAAAACCAATACAATAGTAAGAATGTCTCCCAATGGATAGACCACAGTAAACTCAAGAAGATAGTAGGAAAGGGAAGGAATTGATCGGTCGGCGACCGCACTGAGCAATGGGGAAAGATTACTCGACAAGAGAACACCCAGCAGGGTTCCCCCAAGTATGGAGAGGATGGTCACAATCATGACAGTGTTGAAATAGACATTGCGGATCAAGGAATGGCGTGCCCCCAGTAGGGTGAGCATGGCAATCTGATGTTTGTCATCCTCAACCAATTCCCTACTCAATTCACTAATGAAATATCCACAGAGCATCGCTACAGCAACCATGACACCCAGTACAGCCTGTCTGCTCGTATTGAGGTTCGTAGCAACTGTAAAATTTTCCTCATCCCATGAGGTAACAGCATACCCTTCCGCCTTGAAATCCTGCTTCAAGGATTCAATACTCCCTTGTGCAACCAACAACTCGTAGTAGGTTTCTTCACTACCCTTGAAGAGCCGATGGATTAGGTCATAATCACAAAAGGCAAGATTTGCATCAAGTTCCTGATATCCTGAATCATAGAGATTGCCCACTACACAGAATTGAGGACGTATCCCATCATCACTGACCAGCATCAGGGCAACCCGGTCACCAATCCCTACTTGGAGCTCACGAGCCAGGGTGGTACTCAGAAGTACCTGTTCCAGTGTAGTGCTCTCCTTGGGAACTCCATCCAACAATGTAATCTGGGAAGTCCTTTCATTGTTGAAATACCCTTCCTCAACACCCTTAAGTCTCACCATCTTGTTGCCTTCGGGACTATAGATCAGGGCATAGCTTTGGGCTACCAGCTGCACATCGAGCACGCCTTCCTTTTCGCTCAAGGACCCCAAGGAAGCCTCATGAATCTGTAAATGGCCATTCCCCAGTAGTGCATATTTATCTGCAATCCCCCTGCTCATGGATACCACAAAAATCTGGGCAAATATTAAAGCACTGACTACCAAGGTGATCAATATGAGATTGAAGATAATTCTTTTTTTTGCTGCTCTGCTCCCTTTGTATCCGAGTTTTCTCAGTACCAGAAGGTGAAGAAGGGTTTGCTTCAAGAGCGTACCTCCACGTTACGGTTATGGAGTTGATACACGGTATTACAGCGACTGGCAAAGGCAAGATTGTGTGTTATCAACATCAATGCCACTTCTCGTTCGGCTACCAATGAGAAAAGCAAGTCTTCCACCAGCGCGGCATTCCGCTCATCAAGGGAGCCTGTCGGTTCATCTGCAAAGATGAGTGATGGTTCATTTACCAGAGCTCTGGCAATGGCCACCCGTTGCCGTTCTCCACCGGAGAGCTGATCACTGGTGTGGCCAAGACGGTCCTGCATCCCAACCAGTTCAAGCATCGCCAAAGACTTACGGGAAGCCTCCTTCTCGCTAGAGCCTGCGATCATGGCAGAAATCTGCACATTCTCCAAAGCAGTAAAATCATCCAGAAGCAGACTGCTCTGGAAAATGAATCCCATCGAGCGACTTCTCAATCGACTGAGATGTTCATCATCAAGTTTTGTAATTTCCTTACCCTCGAATCGGATACTTCCACTATCTGCTGAGAGCAATCCTGCACTAATTTGTAACAACGTCGATTTTCCACTCCCACTTCGCCCAGTTATTGCAATACTCGTTGAACGATTCAAAGAAAGCGAAACACCCTCCAGTATCTGGATGGGCTCCCCTCCCCTGAGGGTTGCAGGAAAACTCTTCGAGACTGCTTCGAGGGTGAGTACTTCAGTTGATTTCATCATGTGTAAACATCTCCATGATATCAGCCTTCAGAATTCTGTGGGTCCCTTGGTAGGACGCCAGAAGGCTGAAGACCACAATTACGATACACAAAACCAGAAGTTCTCCGCTCCTGATTGCGGGTTCCAGATGGACACCCATCGAACGATACACATACGCCGAAAGTGTTGGATAGATGGCAAGCGCCCCATAGGAGAGGAATATTCCAACCAGGCTTCCAATGATAGCCACCACTGCTGCCTGCAATACAAAAATCGTCTGTACCTTGGCTTTTGTAAGGCCAATGGTACGAAGCATGGCAATCTCAGTTTGCTTTGCAAGCAACAACCTCCGTGCGCTGTTCCTGATATGTACCAGGATGACCAACACCATTAGGAAGAGCATGAGAGCCATCATTTTCTGTTCAAGCTCCATTGCACTATACAGAGAGGCATTTATCTCCATCCAGGTGCTCGTTCGCTCATATCCCAATTGTACCAGCTCACCCTTCACATCCTTGACATCCTCCAGAGTAAAGACCCCGATTTTCAAGGGAGCATCCGCTTGCATTGCGAGCAATGTATCCACATTACAGAGGAATGTTGAGATGTCAAAGTCATAGCTACTCGTATAGAAAATTGCTCCCACCTCTAGCTCCCTTCTGGAAGGTACCACTGTCGCCTGTCTTCCTTTCTTGAGAAATGTAAGGGTAAGGGATTCCCCCATATCGATAGAGTGTGTATTCGAGTAGGAAGAAGCAACCTGCCCATCCTGAAACAGGAACCCGCGGTAACTGTTTAGATTGGAGAGGAATCGGCCCTCTCCCTCTATCCCTCTGAGACGACCTGCAACAGTTGACCCATTTATGCCTTGGGCGATGACAGGAATATCCGCATACACGAATGCATGCTGGACAGAATCCATTTTCTCAATTTGGTTCGCAGCTTCTTTTGCTGCACTATAGTCATTACTCTGGAGGTCTATCTGGAGGTCAAAAGACTCAAATGTCCTGATATCTTCAAACTGGTTGCGTTGGAGTGCCTGCATAAATGAGAGAACTGCTATGATTGCAAAAAGACAGAGAGCCAATCCAAGTGCGATACGCACACTTGTCCCACGATGACGATTCTGCCGGGAGAAGGCATATCGAGTGGCAAGGTGCAACAACAACCGCATACTTATCGGTACGAGATGGAAAGGATTCGCTTCCCACCTGCAGCATAGGTGATATCACAATACGGACGTCCCTCACTATAGAGCGTCTGGATCCGTTTCCCATCATCAAGAAAATGTAAGATACTGGTAGTGCGACCTGCTTCCCGCTCTTCAACCATTGTTAGTGCTCCCTTTTCATATTGGCTTACAACTTCACTTCCATCGCTACGGACAGTATGTTCGCTGATCAGTACGTTCTCTTCATTATACCGGTATTCAGTCTCACTGGAAGGACTTTTCTTTACAACCAACAAACCCTGTTCATTGTAGGCCTCTTGTACAACGCTACCGTCAGATAGAGTACGGTTGACTGTGAAGGATCCTGTGTCCTCTACAATCACATTCAATTGCTCATCCTGTTTTTCTGAGGAGAAGGGCTTGGTAATGGTAGCATCTCCCTTTATGGTAAGAAATGTTTGTCCTCCTTGGGTATCTGCATAGGTGAATGAGTGTTGCTCACCTTTCTCATTGAAATAACGGATTGAACTTTCTTTACCCTTCACCGTAACAACTGCAAGGAGAGCCCCAGTCGATGCTGAGTAGGCAAAGAGCTGTGTCTCTTGGAAGGAGCCATCCTGAAAGGTAGTAACCCTCTCAAGCTTCCCATCCTCCCCATAGTAGTATGAGAGGGAGATGGGCCCAGTGTGTTCCTCGCGCAAAGCACCCTCCCTGAAGATGTGTGAAGCCAAGGACTCTCCATCAGGAGAGAAGCGGGATACAATTTGCGTACCATCCTCACCATCAGAAACAGTCTCCTTCCACAGCAGTCCCTCTGGTCCCCAGAGCTCCCTGCTTTCATCGGTAAGGGCAAGATGATAGGGAGTGTCTCCTGACCACAAGCCTTGATTCTGGGCGATGCTGTTTGATTGCACCAAGGTTGCAGCAAACAACAAGGGAATACAGAGAAGCATGGCTGCACTCATCAGAAACTGTTTCATCTTAATCAGTCAGACCTACCAACGTATTAAGGAATTCTTCCTTGTCGAAGGCTTTTATATCCTGGTAGGTTTCACCTGTTCCCACAAATGAAACAGGAATACCAAACTTTTCACCGATTTGGATCAAGGCTCCACCTTTTGCCAGACTGTCATATTTGGAGAGGATCAGACCATCAAGCTTGACAGCCTGGTTGAAAAGTTCAGCTTGGCTGATCCCATTTTGCCCTGTGGTACTATCGATGACAAGAAACTTCTTGTAATGTACCTCGTCTATACCCCTTCCCTTCACTATCTTGTCTATCTTGGACAATTCCCTGAGCAAGTTCTCCTTGTTGTGCATTCTCCCGGCAGTATCAACCAAGACCAGATCTTCCCCTCTTGCCTGAGCGGAAGTGATTGCATCAAAGACAACTGAACCGGGGTCACTACCGCTTTTCTGTTTCACAATCCTGCAACCCAAGCGATTTGCGTGCACTTCCAGTTGGTCTATTGCTGCCGCTCGAAAGGTATCGGCAGCCGCAAGCAATACGTTTTTTCCTTGTTGCTTGTACATGCTTGCAAGCTTTGCAATTGTCGTGGTCTTTCCCACCCCATTGACTCCGAGAATTAGGAAAACAGTCAATTTTCCCGATTCAACCGTAGGCTGGAATGCTTCAATTTTTCCATGAAGGTGGCTCTTTACCAACAACTGCAAATCTTGTGCTGTTTTGGATTTTTCGCTTTTTGCCCGTTTTCTGACATCATCACTGATTGTAAAAGCCAGTTTGGCTCCCAAATCACCTTCTATGAGAAAATCCTCAAGTTGCTCAAAATATGACTCATCAAACGTATTGATTCCAAACAGGGCTTTCAACTTGGCCCCAAAACCTTTCAACATATAATGCTCCTCATCAAAATCAGATACCTGCTGCAGCCATGGATTCATAAGAAAGAAAGTCCACGGCCATCGCCATCGAGCTTACCAGCGCCAACGAACTGGTACCTACCAAGCCTACCTGCCAAAGCGGATTGTCAGGTGCATACATTCGGCTAAGGACAGTACACCCAATATAGGTTCCGAACCACAGGATAGTATTTCTCAGCCCTTTATAGAAGTCCTTCTGTGCATCATCACGCAAAGATGGATAGGCTAATTCCTTTGCATTGAGCGTAATCGACAACGCTTTGGGAGGGGGACTGTTGAGATGCACAACCTTTTGGGAAAACCCATCCCCATGCAAACTAAGTACCATTGGATAGGTTGGATCAGAGAGAGAAATGGAAAGATGCTCCCCCAAGGGTTTTCCCTCAAGGAACCAGTGTATTTTTGCATTTTCACTATGCAGCACCATAGGGGGATAGCTTACTTCCTCAAATGAGAAATGGATTGGCTGAATAACGTCAGCCTTACTCTCTACCTCCACTTCCACCGGTTGGTATCCCGGGGCATGCAGAGCCAGGGAATGGGGTCCTGGAGTAAGGATAAGGTTTGTATCAACAAGGTCCTTGGGTTTGCCATCTATGGAAATGGACAGGCCAGGAGGAATATTCGTGAGCGACAAGACCCCAAGATTACCTTTGCTGGAAAGTGCAAATAGTGCCTTCCCAAAGGGTTCCTCCAATACTTGATAGTAGGCGTTTTGAACCAGGGAGTCTATGAGCGTCCTCTTCTCTGCCAACAAAGGGTGGTAGTAATGAATCCTAACCCGCTGAAAACCAGCAAGTTCTTCAGAATCCAGAAGCAGTAATGCATCATACCCATTTTTTGAACAAAACCAAGCAAGTGCATCATCACTCGCTTGCAAGGCTTTTGCCAGGTCACTATTGAATTGCTCACCTTGGTATGTTACAGAAAGAGCCCGAGGGATAATCGGGCGCTCAGGTAGTCCTTCATCAAGAATCTGTTGTATTTTCTCTTGATCATGAGAATTATACGCTTTTGAAAGCTTTTTGTTTTGCTGAATCTGAGCTTGCTTTTCCCATTCAGTAGCAAGCAGAGCCTGTTCTGATTCATCAAGAAACATTTGATTTCCGTAGCGCTCTGCTACAGTACCTACCATCTCGGTAAGTGTATCCAGCCTCGCATCAAGGGGAACGATGCCAATAGAGAAAGACAACGTTCCCTCTTGTGCAGGCAAAGGGGAAACGCAAAGGAGAAACAGCACAATACATACTGTAGTAAGGGCCATGTTTTTGCCCATGCCCTACTCCTCCTTTTGCCCCCACTGCAAATAACTTTCAATGAGGGGTCCGATCTCCCCATCCATGACAGCCTGGATGTTCCCGATGGTTGCCCCCGTGCGATGGTCCTTGACCATGGTATAGGGTTGGAACACATAGGAACGAATCTGGCTTCCCCAGGTAATTTCTTTCTTTTCTATCGCATCTTTTTGATGTTCTTTCTCTTTCTCTGCACGATAATACTCGTAGAGTCGGCTCTTGAGCATCTTGAATGCAACATCTTTGTTCATCACCTGGCTTCGTTCATTCTGACACTGTACGACGATTCCCGATGCATAGTGGGTAATTCTCACTGCACTGTCTGTCTTATTGACGTGCTGGCCACCAGCTCCACCGGCTCGATAGGTATCAAGACGGTAATCTTCAGGCTTCAAATCAATTTCTATGGTGTCGTCAATGACGGGAGACGCATACACACTGGTAAAGGATGTATGGCGACGTTTCTGGGAGTCAAAAGGACTGATTCGAACCAACCGATGGACGCCAGCTTCCCCTTTCAGATACCCAAAAGCATAAGCCCCGGAAACTTTGATGGTGGCACTCTTGATACCACCCTCATCCTCCTGGAGATCGAGGATCTGGCTCTTGAATCCATTCCGTTCGCAATACCTGAGATACATACGCATCAACATATTTGCCCAGTCACTGGCTTCAGTGCCCCCTGCGCCTGCATGAATGGTGAGAAAGCAATCGTTCTTGTCGAACTTACCATCAAGCAAGGTCTTCACCCGGAGTTTCTGATAGGTTGCGAGTATTGCTTCTATCTGTTCATCAATCTGGGCTTCTTCCTCAGCATTATCTGGTTCATCTGCATAGATTTCCATGAGCTCGCTCATTTCATCCATTTTGTCGATCAAATCTTTCCAGGTGTTGTAGGTATCCTTCAAACTGTTGAGTTCAGTAAACAGCGCTTGAGCATTGTTGGGGTCATCCCAAAACCCTGGCACTAGTGTTTTTGACTCAAGTTCCGCTATGTGTGTTTCCATCCCTTGCGGGTCAAAGACGCCTCCATACGGTATAGGCTTCTTCTTTTACTGTTTCAAACTGTGACTTATTCTGGAAAAACATGTGTACACTCCTATTTTCGTTCAATACGAAGACCCATAGTAACTTTCTTTTCTCCACCACTAGCCAATACAAGCGGCCATGAGGCCATGAACAGGGTGTGTTGGTAGAGGGTTTCAGTTCCAAGGACCGTTTCAATCTCAATGCTATAATCTTCCTTAAGCAAGGTAAAGCGGGTATCGCCCACCAAGGTCAGGGAAGTACTGTTTGGTTCATCATACATTCGTAATGACTTTACTTGCTCTAGGACCACTTCCTTCTCATCCCAGGTGAGGTTTTTCTTGTTCTCCAACTGGATGAAGGAGAGAGGAAAAGAATGTGAGTCAATCGAGAGCGGTATCTCACAACCATAGATACAGCTGATTGCCTCCTCTCCGATATTGGTCAGCGTAATATCAACCATAATCGTATTCTGACGAAGCTTGAAATGCTTGGTGACCTGCAAAATTCCTCCTATGATCGGACTGTATCCTGTAGTGCAGGTCGCCACGTATTCAGTATTCCTTCGGTCAACCCCCTCCAGGGTGTAGACTTGGTCTCCCAAAGACAAGCAATGCTGCTCATCACGCTTTGTATACTCGTCCATGATACATTGTTCACTCAAGAATACATCACTAAACAATCGCTGCTTTTGTCCTGGTGGAAGCTGGTGATGGTTGCCACTTGTACTCCCGAAATGAGAGAGAGGGCTAAAGGTGTCTCCATAATTATACAGAGATGGCAAATAGGTGAGCTCCGAGAGGGAACCTCCTTTCGAATCAACCACACAACTCAAGTACTTTCCGATAAAAAGATACTCCATAAGGGAATCATGATCAAAGTCGTTGTTGACTGGATAACTGTAATCCTTGAGAGAAGCAAGCACACTGTCTGCTTCACTGATGTATCGCCAGAATACTTTTCTCACCGATGAGCGTAGCATCGGTGCATTGGCATCACAAACATACATAGTTCCACAGGACATTTTCTGGATTAACGCTTCCAAGCGTTTTCTTACATCCTTGTCCTTCTTGTACAAACGGGCTGTCTCCACCATCGTAGTATAGCGTCCATAGAGATAGGCAAGGCTTTCATCCTTAACAAACAATTCATTGATACAGCTTAGGTCTCCCTTATCAGCATCATTGCCATACCATCCTGCTTGCAGATATCCTTTCTTCGGAGGGTCATTGTGTAGATACGCCTCTTCTATGGAACATGTCTCATACCCAAATAAAAGATTGAAGAGTTGAACAGTCTGTTGCGCGGATATTCCTCCTTGTACCAGATAGTCAAGATTGATCATCGCCATGACAAATGGCGGTTTGCTCTCCAGGTAGACTCGAATTTGTTCGACCAGATTCCCAAACCCAATCTTGTTTCTTGCAAAAGAGCCAATCAAGGTGCTTATTGCATCATCAGTGGGAATAATGGAAACTGACTTGCCCATCTCTTGCATGATGAACGGCTCTGCAAACTGTTGTATGCCTGCTTCACTTGAAGTGGAGATGACAATGGAATCAATAAAACAGAGATTTGCCGTATTGATGTACAGTGGGTTGAAAACCTGCCCGTAGCTGAAAAGGGTCTTGGAACGCTGTCCAAACCGTTTTCTCAGATATGTGGTCGTCATCTCGATCTGATTGGATCGATCTTTTGGAGAGAGCAAACTCAAGATACTCTGATTGAATGAACCGGTCAGCATCTCAAGCTTTCCGTTCTTGGCAAGATCGGATATCAAGAGATTGATCGAGCCATGATTTGCATCAAGCCAATCGAGCAGGGGAATGCTCAAAGAAAGTTGCATGATTGCATCTTCACAAGCATGAAGATGTGTTAGCAAAGGTTTGCATACAGTCTCCAATGCCTGTTCATACACAGGCATCGGCTCAGCATTCGTGATTTGACTGTACGCACCTACTAATACTTTCATGCATTACCTTTTGATGATACACTTGGTCGGACACGCCTCAGCAGCATCAGCTATCTGGCTATGTGGGCTTGTCTGATCGAAGGTAGCTAGGAATTTGTCAACGCTACACCCGGATTCAGGATACTTGTTCTCACAGATTTTACAACCAATACAACCAACAGTACATACTTTTCGTACCTTTCCGCCTGGTTCATGGCTGTTGCATTCAATAGCGTATTCACTATCTTCATAGATCATGTGCATTACCCCAGTTGGACAGATCTGTACACACTTTTCGCAGCTGATACACTTCTGCTCATCAACGATGATGTATCCCTCAGCATCCCTGCTGATGGCATCGGTAGGGCAAACCTTGATACAGGAACCAAGATGCAGGCAAGCTGTCTTGCAGCTGTAATCCCCGCCAAAAAGCAGGAACGCTGCATTGCAGTCTTCAAGACCCTCGTACTCATAGCCTTTCGAACTCACCTCGACATTTCCGCGGCACATGACGTGAGCAACTTTCCGTCTTGTTTCACCCGAGGCATCCACTTTTTCTCCCATGATCTCAGCCATTTTCGCCACCAGATCAGGACCTCCAGGACTACAAAGTCCGATTGGAGCCTCCCCAAGAGCAACAGCGGCAGCATAGGCTGCACACCCTGCATACCCACAAACACCACAGTTTATTCCGGGCATGATTGGTTCCAAAGCCAAGACTTTTGGATCTTTCTTGACTGCCAACCTTTTTTCTGCAAAGGAGAGACCGAATCCGAAGATTCCACCTAAAACGGCGACTACAATGATTGCCATTACAATATTCACAACGATCCCCCTTATACCAGATGTAGATTGGTAATCAATGACTTGTCAAAAGCCATGAAGGCCAAAGACATCAATCCAGCAGAAATGAAGGCAATGGGAACGCCGCGATATGCTTTTCTTACCGGCTGTAGATCTAGTTTTTCGCGAATATTACTCATAAGAACGATAGCCAAGGTGAAGCCCAAACCAGCAGCAAGCCCTCCCGTAAAGGCTTCCATTACATTGTATCCATTCGTGATATTGATGATGGCAATACCCAAGACAGCACAGTTGGTGGTAATCAGGGGAAGATAGATACCCAAGGCCTTGTACAAGGCAGGGCTAATCTTCTGGATTACCATTTCCAACAATTGCACCAAACTTGCTATTACGAGGATGAAGGTGACCGTTTGAAGGTACTCAAGACTGAAAGGGACCAATAGAAAATAATAAATCGCCCAAGTGATCACTGATGCAACAGTAGTTACAAAAGTTACCGAAGCCCCCATACCAATTGCATTCTCACTGTTCTTCGAGACACCTATGAAGGGACACATGCCCAAGAACTGTGAGAAAATGAAGTTATTAATAAAAATAAAGGTTAATAGTATTGCGATATAACTCATTTTATTTGTCCTTCTTACGTGAGGAGTTCCAATCGAAGAACGCCTTCAAGAAACCCATGATCAACAACGCACCAGGAGCTAAAGAAAACACCCTAATCGGATTGTCGTAAAACCAAGGAATATTGATTACACCACTGAAGTTGCCCATGGGAAACAGGGTGATGGTACCAGAACCAAACAATTCACGAATCAAGGCGATCAGCGTCAAACCCAAGGCAAAGCCAATGGACATGCCAATGGCATCCAACATGCTATCAACGACGGTGTTCTTGCTCGCAAACGCTTCAGCTCTTCCCAAAATGATACAATTTACGACAATCAAAGGAAGGTACACTCCCAATGCATTGTAAACAGAAGGCACATACGCATGCATCACCATCTGTATAAATGACACCAAGGAAGCAATGACAACAATATATGCAGGAATATGAATTGAAGCCGGGATGATTTTTCGCAGTGCTGAGATAATCATATTACTAAAAAGCAAAACGAACATTACACCTGCAGACATACCAATTGCATTCGAAACCTGTGTAGAAACACCAAGTACCGGACACAATCCCAGCATCAATACGAAAATTGGATTATCCTTGAACAATCCTTTGGAGAGTTCTTTCATCTTGCTCATTTCACACCTCCGAGATTTTTCACATAGGTGCTCCCTGCTTCAATCGCTCTGGAAACTGCTCCAAATGTGATGGATGCCCCACTGACCGCTTGAGCTTCAGCATCTGTGAGCATGGTTTTATCTGTTGGAACAGGGGTATCATCTCCAGTTCCTTGAAATTTTTCCATATAGGACGTTTCTGCAGCTTTTGCTCCAAGGCCAGGGGTCTCACTATGAGTCAAGAGTTGTGCAAACATCATTTCGCCCGAAACCTTGTAGGAAGCAACCAATGTCATCTGTCCACCATATCCAGCACTTTTCAATCCAACAATATACCCTGCCAGTTGCCCATCATCGGTAAGGTCGATGGTATAGGTAACATAGGGGTCGGCTTCGACCGGCTTCTCGCTTCCAATCGCATACCCATTGCTTACTGCTGTCAGTGCCAACTGTCTTTGCTCAAATTCATAGTGCTGAATCACCGGTGCGGTGATTGAATTCGTCAATGCCAAGGCAAAGGCGCTTACCGCGCAGATGGAAAGCAAAATCAAACCATATTTTATGTTCTTCGTCATGCCCTTGCCTCCTTCTGCTTCTTTCTAAACGCTCTGGTGTCACCAAATTTACGAGGTATGATATATCTGTCTATCATCGGCGTGAAGATATTCATCAAAAGAATGGATACAGAGACAGCCTCAGGCATACTGCCGAAATATCTGAATAGGAAGGTAAAGAACCCGCATCCAAGGGCAAACACGATTTGGCCTTTGTGGCTGATTGGACTGGTAACATAATCGGTGGCCATGAAAATGGCTCCGAGCATCAGCCCGCCACTAAAGATTGAAGAGAGGAAACTTCCTCCAAACATTCCCAGGCCAGAAGGAATTCCACCAAATATCCAGCTCAATATTGCGGTAGAGAGAAGATACGTTACCGGAATATGCCAAGTAATGATCTTTCTTGCCAGCAGATAGAGGCCACCAATAAGCAAAGCCAGTGCACTCACCTCTCCGATACACCCGGCAACATTGCCAAGGAAGGTATCAATGGTAAAAGCTGATATGCCGGTCATGGCTGAAAGATTCTGTGCCAGGTCGGTCGCAGGATAACCCATTGATGAGAGCAATGAACTGCCATCAAAACCCAATGTTCCCCCTGAAACGGCAGTTTTGCTCAATGAGAGAGGGGTTGCCGAAGCAAGTGCATCAGGAAGTGCCGAAGCAAGCGTTCGGGGAGCAACATAGCTGCTCATCGGTGTCGTAAACGAGAAGAAAACGAACACACGACCTGCGAGGGCAGGATTTGCCCAGTTGGCACCAAGTCCACCAAAGACCCATTTTGCCACAAAAATGGCAAAGACACTGGCAAGGAACGGGATGAACAAGGGCACCGAAGGACTCATGTTCATTCCAACCAACAATCCGGTTAAAAACGCTGAACCATCCCACAGGGTATATTCCTTGTACAACTTGCCAAGCAGGTACTCACTCAACAATGCTGTGAGAATGGACACCCCAAGCACTAAAAGCGACCTGAAGCCAAATACATACACACCCCAAAGAGAAGCAGGTGCAAGCGCGAGTGAAACACTCCACATAATGGATGCGGTATCCGCCTTCGCATGGAGATGCGGCGAAGAGGAAACCGTCAAGGTAGGTTTATTCATTTCTTCTTTCTCCCCAATTTCTTTCCAGTCTTCATCGTATGCACCAGCGGAAGATGTGCAGGACAGACATAGGCACAACACCCACACTCCTTGCAATCCATCAACGAGGTATTCATTGCTTCCTCATACTCGCCATTGGAGATATAGCGATACAGCTTTGCAGGCATCAGAGCGATCGGGCAAGCAGCCACACAACGACCGCAATTGAGACAAGCAGTCGAACGATATTTCTTTTGCGCACCGAGGGCAAGCAGACCACTGGATCCCTTGGTCATTGGTGTTTCAGTATCAAAGAAAGAGAAGCCCATCATGGGCCCCCCACTGATCAGCTTCTCCGGTTCCTTGGAGAAGCCTCCACAGAAATCGAGCAGGTCACTCATCTTTGTTCCTACCGGGGCAAGAACATTCTTTGGGTTGGCGATACACTCACCAGTTACACTGATAACCCGTTCATAGAGGCTCTTCTTCAATACAATTGCTTCATAAATGGCATTACACGTACCGATATTCGACACTACTGCACCTACATCCAGGGGAAGCTTGCCTGAAGGAATCTCGCGGTTTAGGATGGCCTTGAGCAACTGCTTCTCATCGCCTTGGGGATACTTCATTTTGAGCCCGACAATCTCAATGGGATATCCTTTCTCTTTGACTATCTCCTTGAGATGGTCAATGCAATCGGGTTTGTTCATCTCGACACCAACGATAACTCGTTCAGCCTTGACAATCTTGGCAACAATCATGGCGCCTTCAAGGGCTTGTTCGCCTTTCTCCAACATGATTCTATAGTCAGCTGTAAGATACGGTTCACATTCAACCCCATTGACCACGAAACTATCGACTTTCTTGTCTTTCGGAATGGAGAACTTTACATGGGCCGGGAATGTCGCTCCTCCCATACCAACGATGCCCATATCCTTGATACTGCTGAGCAACTCGCTCCCATCAAGACTTTGCCAATCCACTGTTTCTTCAGGATCAGCGGGTTGCACCTCATCGGGGACAATAACAAAAGCGTCACACTGGACGCTGTTTGCAAGGGTAACCTTGCGTATTTCCTTGATGCTTCCCGAGACTGGAGAGTGAACATCACTACTGATAAAACCTGAAGCTTCCCCAATCTTTTCGCCTTTCATTACAGTATCCCCTTTTGCTTTCAGTGCTTTAGCAGGGGCTCCAAGATGCTGGGACAAAGCAACAATCAGTTCCGAAGGCATGGGTAATCGTTCAATTGCCGCTGAGCGACTGTATACCTTTCTATCGTCTGGATGCACACCACCCTTGCTGAACGTAGGTATTCTTTGCATGCATAACGCTCCTTCATGTAGGTGATTAATAGTACAGAATGCATATTTTAACAAATGCTGTTCTATTGTACAAGAAATTCGGTATAATGAAAACCATGAATCGAGTATTTAAATATGCGTTCTGGAAATTAAAGGGCATTAAAGTATATGCTTTGGTCGGCAAGAGCGGGACAGGAAAAAGCTTCCGTTCCAAACTGATAGCCCAGAAATTTCGTATAGATCTAATCATAGACGATGGTCTCCTTATTGGTGGGAATCGCATCATTGCTGGTAAATCTGCCAAGCGTGAAGATAACATGCTTTCCGCTGTCAAGACTGCTGTCTTCGATGATTCGGAACACCAGAGGGAAGTAAAACAAGCACTCAGCAAACAGAAATATCATAGGATCCTCATTATTGGAACCAGTGAGAAAATGGTGTATAAAATTGCTGCCCGTCTTAATCTTCCCCAACCTGAAAAATTGATGCGTATCGAGGATATTGCAACGAAGGAACAGATTGACACTGCCATGCGTATCCGCTACAGCGAAGGGAAACATGTAATACCTGTTCCTTCCATTGAAATCACCCGTAACTATCCACAGATTGTATATGACACGATGCGCGTATTCTTCAAACATAAAAGACAAGTTCCCTTTCAACGCAGGAATGTCAGCTTTGAGAAAACCATCGTACGTCCTGAATTCAGCAAATACGGCAAGACCACGGTGAGTGAAGCCGCATTGACGCAGATGGTCGCTCACTGTCTTGATGAGTTTGACAGTCAGATAAAAGTAAAACGGGTGCAGGTGCAGATAAAGGCAGAAGGCTATGCTCTCACGGTCAAGCTACGTGTACCGATGCAACACCAAATAGCCACTACCCTTGGGGAGCTTCAGGAATACATAGCAGACAGCCTTGAAAAATACGGAGGCATCTTCGTATCGAGTGTAAATATAGAGATTGAGGAATGGGGTTAGAGGTCATGTGCCTCTGCACTGCTTCTCGGCTGATTGTTGGTTTCTCCCCCACCTTTTTGGGTGGGTGTTCCTTTTTTGGGACCCCTACGGTTGTTCCTTCTGCGTGAGCCGGCTTGTACCTCCCCTGCAACCTCAGCCCTCCCCTTTCTCTTTGGGTTGGGCTTCCTTCGTTGGGGAACCCGATTCGCCGGTCTGCGCATTCTGACACAGTTTCGTGGGGTCTTGAACCCACGCTCCGTCAGTAAACGCTCACTGGCCAACTCAATATCATAATTGGAAGGGGTCATTGGACTGATCAAAACCTTGATCTGCCGGAATGTCTCCTTGAATCGTTCATCGGGACTCAAATGATCATCAGCAAAGATGACCAATGGGTCCACCAACGCCTTGATCATATCAGCGAGTTCAACCTCATCACTCTTCCCCTGCTTTGCAAGCATGACCTTTTTATCCAGTTCCTCCAGACTCTTCTGAACTTGGGGAAAATTGCAATAGACGGAAAAAGCAGGAAGCATGAATACGAGAAGCTTGTATCGATTCAATTCATTGAAGATCTTAACACTATAGCCGCTTGCGAGGATCTTGTTTACCTCCTCAGTCAAACGGCTGGTGGACACCCGTGAGAGCTCCCCCGAATGCTTTCGGATTGCTACACGAATATTCCAACGAAGCGTAAAACCGGTGATAGATGCATATTTGATAGCCCTGATCATACGAACAGGATCCTCATTGAAGGTCTCATCCAAGGGAATGATAGAACTGATGCGCTTTTTCTTGAAATCCTCCATGGCATTGTTGAAATCTAACAATTGTCCGTTGGTAGGGTCATAGTACAGGCTATTGACCGAGAAATCACGGCGTTTGGCATCTTGGTCTATGGAACCGAATACGTTGTTGTTCCCTTCCATAGCTTCTTCACCGCTCCTGAAGGTGGAAACCTCCAGCACCTTGTCCTTAAACACAAGATGTACCAACTTGAAACGCTTCCCGATAATCCTGGCATTCCAAAACAGACGTTGAATCTGGCGTGGGGAAGCACTGGTTGCCAGATCAAAATCCTTGGGGGTGTTTCCCAGCAACAAGTCCCTGACAGCTCCCCCTACCAAATAGGCTTCAGCACCGGAGTTTTGCAGTTTTCGGATAGCCCAGAGGGCATCACGATCGATTAAATGATTAGGTATTTTGTGTTCGTTTTGGGTGTAAATATTCGCAATAGGTAGCGTTTTCCCATGTTCGTCTTGTTTGTATCGTATCAGCATATCGCTCTCATAGAAGTATTAGGGTGTGGAAAGAACCGCATATTGCAGTGCACAAGCGATTCGTTATACACTCTTTGTACACCATCCACACCAAAAACACAACAGGAGTATGAATCAATGAGCAAGGAAACGAAGGCAAAGAGCATTATAGAACCACGGGTTCTCAAAGGCTTCAGAGACTTTTTGCCCTCCATGGAAATTCCGAAGAAAGCAATCACCAACAACCTTGAGAAACACTTCAGGTCCTATGGATTTGTTCCCATCGATACTCCTATCCTTGAATATACTGAAGTCCTTCTTGGAAAAGGTGGTGGGGAGACCGACAAACAGATCTTCCATTTCAAGGACAATGGGGAGAGGGATGTTGCCCTTCGCTTCGACTTGACCGTTCCATTCGCCCGATTCCTTGCCCAACACCAGAGTGAACTCTCCCTTCCCTTCAAGCGTTTCCATATAGATAAGGTTTGGAGAGGAGAAAATCCCCAGAAAGGCCGGTACCGTGAATTCACCCAGTGTGACTTTGACATTGTCGGAGTGGACAATGCTGAGGCTGACTTTGAAATCCTTTCCATGATGGATAGTTCCTTCTCGGTCATGGGTGTGCAGAATTACCAATTCTGCATAGCACACCGAGGACTGTTCAACACCTTTCTCGCTCACCTTGGATTGCTTGAAATGAGCGTTGAGATTCTCAGGACGGTGGACAAACTGAGAAAAATTGGAAAAGAGGAAGTACAAAAGCTCTTGCATGAGCTCACTGGAGAGGGAGAGAAAGCCAATGCCATCCTGCAGTACATCAGCAAAGAGGATGAAAAGGAGCCATTCCTTACCACCCTGGACAGACTTACTGCCCTCGCAGGTGGAGAAAATCCCCACAGTGAACGAATGAGAACCATTTACTCATATCTGCATGAGGCTGGGATTGAGGAACACTTCACCTTCGACCCCTCGATCACACGGGGATTGGACTACTACACTGGGATTGTGTACGAAACGTTCCTTACCGAACTACCCCATTTCGGTTCGGTATGCAGTGGAGGCAGATACAACGATCTGGCTGGTCTTTATACCAAGGAAGAACTTCCTGGAGTTGGAAGTTCTATCGGCTTGGATCGTTTGCTTGCAGCTCTCGAGGAGCTGGGCAGCCCCATCGTATCATCAGCAAGCTCTGCTGATGTGGCAATTTTCAATACCGATGTGAAGCATTTTTCTCACTATGATCGTATCGCCCGAGTCATGCGAAAGGATGGTCTGAGGGTGGCCATCTATCTACTCAACAAGAAAATAGGAGTCCAATACAAGTGGGCTGAAACCAATGCAATACCGTTCGCTGTCCTACTCTCAGAGGATGATGTACTCTCCTCCACCCTTACCGTGAAAAACCTGAGGACTAGAGAGGTGCATAATGCTCTCTCTATAGAGGCGGCAATTGCTCTTATAAGAAAGAGCACGAGAAGACTCACGACTTTAGGCGGGAGATGATAGTGCTCATACGTTTTTCTGATTGGCAATAAAATTGCTAACAGTATCAGATGAGACCGCTCCCACACTGCCAATGTAATAGGAACGGGCCCAGAGTGTTGGCAGTCTGCTCCTCAACCACCTCCGCCTCTGCCTCAATGTTCTGGAAGTGAACCCTTTGAGCTGGTTGACCACGAACTGCGGAGCATATGCGGGGGTCGAGGATACGGACAGGTGAAGATGGTCCGGCATGGTCTCCAGCTCCCTTGCCTTTTCCAAGAGCAATGTCTTAACCTCATCCTCGATTCCAGCCAGTACGGGCCTTCGGTATTTGGGACAGAAGACTATGTGGTAGGAGAGGGAATACACGGCATGAAAACTTGTGTATCTGTCTTTCGTCATACTTGTAAAATAGCATCGAATGACATATGATTGCAATAGAAATAAATGTTGAAGACCTATTCCTATCGCCTATATCCCGAAGCGTCTCAGATTCAGTGTCTGTCCAGGACATTCGGCAGTGTGCGCTTTGTTTACAACAAGCTTCTGGAGATGAGGATCAAGGCCTACCGGAGGAGAAGGGAGTCCCTCTCCTGCTTCGAATGCAACAAGAGAATCAAAAGTATTCTCAAGAAAGCCTACCCCTGGCTTGGCGAGGTCAACTCCCAGGCCCTGCAGATGGCATCGAGGAATCTGGACACCGCTTACAAGAATTTCTTCCAAAGAAAGGAAGCGGGCTTTCCAAGGTTCAGGAAACGAAGCGGACGCCAGAGTTTCCAATGTCCCCAGAACTGCAAGGTTGATTTCCAGAAGCAGGAGCTGTATGTCCCCAAGGTCGGTTGGGTACCCTGTGTATTCCATAGAAGGTTCAAAGGGGAAATCAAGACGGTCACCATTGTCAAGGAACCAAGTGGAAAGTACTTTGCCAAGGTTCTGGTGGAAACCACAGCAGTCCCATATCCGGTCGAAAAACCCATACTGAGGGAAACCACAGTCGGTATCGACCTTGGCATCAAGACCCTGGCCGTATGTTCCAACGGCATGG
>NZ_QUWK01000009.1 GCF_003429665.1 Sphaerochaeta halotolerans
AAGAAGTAGGCAACCGGGTCTATGGAATTGAATAGATTGGTGTCTTCAGTCTTCCAGACCTCGATGTTCTCCTGTTCTCCTTCGATGGTCCAAAGGTCAGTAATGGGGGGCTCAGCAATACCACTTCTCCCTGCGATGAACATAGCCCCACCATCTGTCTGCACGCCTACCGAGGCAGCACTTGATCCGTGGACATGCACTTTGGCGTGGATGCCAGGTTTCTGGGAGTTAGATACCAGAATTGAAGCAATTGCCCCACTCTCAAATCGTACAGTCCCAACAGCGGTATCCTCTACCTCGATGTAGGGGTGGTTCACATTCTCCCACTGTGCATAGACCTCCTTGACCGGTCCAAGGTACCAGCAAAGCAGATCCAGCTGGTGAGGAGCCTGGTTTATCAACACACCGCCTCCCTCACTGTCCCACTTGCCTCTCCATGGGTCACTGTTGTAGTAGTCCTCATCTCGCCAGCCCAGCATCGTGACCTGGCCGATCATAGGAGTACCGAGTTTCCCATCATCGATAGCCTTCCTGATACGCTGACTTGCAGGGAACCACCGGCGTTGGCTTATGACGCCAAGCTGCTTCTTTTCTTGCTTTGCCACCTCGATCATGGCATCACATTCACTCACGGTAAGTGCCATCGGTTTCTCTACCAGGACATGGGCACCTGCCTGCAAGGCAGTAATGGCATGCTTCTTGTGCAGTGGATGGGGGGTGGTGATGATTACAGCATCAACCTTTTCTTGTTTGACCATCTGCTGCATGTCGGTGAAAGGGGTAATGTTCCACTCAGCTGCAAACGCCTCAGCTTTCTCCTTGTTCCTGCCCCAAACAGCAACCAAGCTACTCTCTTTTGCTTCCCTGATCGCCTTTGCATGAACGTGTGCTACCTTGCCATATCCTACCAGTGCATAACGAACCATAGTTTTCCTCACTTTTTACCGGGAACCAGTACAACCTTGAGAAGTTCTTCTTCACGATTGTAGAGTTTGTCGAACCAAAGCGGACCTTCTTCCAAAGGTGCCACCTTGCTGATCAAGTCATCCACCACAAGCGTCTTGTTTGCCATCATCTTTAGTACAGCTGGGTATTCCCCGTTGATTGCACACGTTCCCTGGAGTCTAATCTGTCGGGTTACGACCTGTTGTAGTGGAATTTTGATTTCAGGAGTGATATTTCCCACTAGAACAACCTCTCCTCCTTTTTTTACCAGGGAGAGCGCTGTCTGAACGGGAGCTGTAGCGCCCACTGCCTCAAAGACAAGGGGGAGCATTTGTCCTGCAGTAATCTGCTGGACGTGTGAGAGCATATCGCTTTGTGTTGGATCAAATGCTTTGTCTGCACCTACCTCCAGAGCCTTTTTCCTTCTGTTCTCATCAAGATCCAATGCGATGATGGTACCACTGGTCATGGTCCTCAGTAGTTTGATGATCAGGAGCCCTATCAAACCGGCTCCTACCACTGCAACATCGTCTGCAAGAGAAACTTGGGCGAGTGAAATTGCATGGGCAGCAACGCCCGCTGGTTCAGCGAGGGATGCCTGTATAAAATCCAACGAGGGGGGAAGATGAAACAAGATTCGCTCTTCCACCAAGGCGTACTCGGCGAAAATGCCATCCTGTTTGTACTCTTCACAACTAACCCCAAGTACCCTGCGGTTGTCACAAAGATTGAACAAGCCTTGTCTGCAGTAGGAACAGGTACCACAGTAGATGGTTGAGTCAAAGGTAACACGGTCACCAACGGCAAAGCCGGTGACCATCGCACCAACTTCTTCAATGACGCCACTTCCTTCGTGCCCCATAACAATAGGGGGGCGACGTCGCCCGCTTGATCCATCATAGCCGTGGACATCGCTACCACAGATGGCAGCTGCCTTGACGCGAATGAGCACCTGGGTAGGGGATGTGATGACAGGGCGCTCCACATCTTGCATTTCCAATTTCTTATAGTCAGTGAGAACAAGTGCTTGCATCTTTACCTCTGAATACGTGCACTGCCACCCTGGGCAAGTGCTTCCACCTGGGCCAAGGTGGCCATGGTGGTATCACCGGGATAGCTGGTCAGGAGCGCTCCATGGGCCCAACCCAGGCGTAGTGCTTCCTCCGGCTCTTTCCCTTCCAACAGTCCATAGATGAGACCACTGGCAAAACCATCTCCCCCTCCAACCCGGTCATAGATATCCAGGTCACAGGTGGGAGCCTGATACCCCTTCCCATTGAGATGGAGTACTGCACTCCAGCGGTGTCGGTTGGTTGATTGTACTTCCCGCATGGTGGTTGCCACCGCCTTAATCTGGGGGAACCGCTTGGAAACGGTCTCCATCATTGCATAGAACGAGGATGGATCGAGCTTGTCAGTCTTGTGTACTTCCGGCCCCTTGAGCCCCAATCCGAGCTGGAGATCTTCTTCATTGCCGATGAGCACATCAACATGTTCAACGATGGAAGAAAGTGTCTCTTGGGCAACCTGCTGGGGATCTTGACCCGATTCAGCGACGGACTTCCAAAGCTTCTCACGATAGTTCAGGTCGAAGGAGATGATAGCACCTTGTTCCTTTGCTTTTTCCATTGCATGGATGATCAGGGAAGGAATGGTTGGGGAGAGTGCACTGAAGATACCACCGCTGTGGAACCATCTCACCTTCTGGGTGAAGATGGCATCCCAGTCAAAGCTATCCTTGGTGAGTAAGGATGCCGCTTCATTGCTTCGGTTATAGAAAACCACCGGGGCGCGAAGCCCTTGGCCCCGATCGCTGTACACATGGGCCATATTGGGACCCCTGACCCCATCATGGGCAAAGCGTTTGTAGAACGCCTGTACCCCCATTCTTCTGACCTCGCTCTCAATTTTCTGTCCGACGGGGTAGTCTACCATTGCACTCGCAATGGCTGTTCTTTGCCCAAAGGCCCTGCTCAGGTTTGCAGCCACATTATATTCACCACCTGAAACATGCAAATCAAGATTCTGGGCATATTCGAAAGGAATTACACCCGGGTCGAGACGAACAACCAAAGCTCCAAGTGAGAGAAAATCCAAGGATGCGTCCTCTTTGTTTATGAGTGGAAATGATGCCATCTACAGACCTCCAGTGTGTTTATACGGTATAGGTGGTGCTGGCGGTATCTCCGCCACGACCGGTCCAGTTAGTGTGGAAAAACTCTCCCCGATTCTTGTCGATGCGTTCATAGGTATGGGCGCCAAAATAGTCTCTCTGTGCCTGTAGAAGGTTAGCGGGCAGATGTTCAGTTCTGTAGCTGTCAAACCAGGAGAGTGCAGCACTCAGGGAGGGGGTGGGAATACCATTCAGCGCAGCAGCAGCAACTACTTCTCTCAGACTTTGATGATTTTCCTCTAGGACCTGAACGAAGTAGGGGTCCATGATTAGGTTCTGCAGCATGGGATTCTTGGTAAATGCCTCACTGATCTTGTCCAGGGATGCAGAGCGGATGATGCAACCACCTCTCCACATGAGGGCAATCCCTCCTAGGTCTAGGTCCCAGTTGTTTGTCTCTCCTGCTGTCTTGATCAGGCTGAATCCCTGTGCGTAGCTGATAATCTTCGCAGCGTAGAGTGCCTTGCCAAGCATGGTGATGAATGCTTTCTGATCAGAAACAGGGTGGTTGGGTGCTAAGTTGAACACTTTACTGGCTGCAAGACGTTCGTCCTTCTGGCTGGAAACACTTCTTGCAAAGACCGATTCAACGATCAAGGTCAAGGGAACACCCTCATGAAGTGCGCTGATGCCAGTCCATTTGCCGGTCCCTTTCTGTCCGGCTGTATCAAGAATCTTGTCAAGCAGGAAGGACCCGTCTTCTTCCTTATATCCAAGGATGTCCGTGGTAATCTCAATCAGGTAGCTGTCCAGGTCGCCTTCATTCCAATGAGAGAAGATACGCTGCATGCTCTCATTGTCAAGCTTCAAGAGACGATGCATGAGGTCGTAGATCTCACCGATAAGTTGCATGTCCCCATACTCGATACCGTTGTGCACCATCTTTACATAATGCCCTGCGCCTCCGCTTCCGATCCAGTCGCAGCAGGGCTGTCCATGTACATGTGCGCTGATGCCCTGGAGTATGGGCTTCACTGCCTCCCATGCAGATTTTGAGCCACCAGGCATGATGGATGGTCCCTTCAATGCCCCCTCTTCACCTCCCGATACACCTGTACCTATGTAGAGCAAACCCTTGCTTTCTACGAAGGCCATTCTCCTCTCGCTGTCTTCGTAATTGGAATTTCCCCCATCGATGATGATATCTCCTGCCTCCAGGAGTGGGATAAGCTTTTCAATGGTGTCATCGACAGCTTTTCCTGCCTTTACCATCATCATCACTTTTCTGGGACGTTCCAGATTTTCAACCAGTTCTTCAAGGCTGTGGGTACCTATGATGTTCTTTCCTTTCGCCCTGGAATCAAGGAAGGCATCGACTTTCGCGATGCTCCTGTTGAAGACAGCGACACGAAACCCTTTGCTTTCCATATTGAGCACCAGGTTTTCTCCCATTACTGCAAGACCAATAAGGCCGATTTTTGCTTTCATTGGTGTATGGCTCCTCATCTTAAATTCTTCGTTTTGCGATTACATCTCTCATTTTATTCAAATTTTCCACCCCTGAGTTCTCCAAAAGTTCAAGGATTTCCACATACAGGACATCGATGAGAACCAAGGAGGTGATTCTTGCGGAGAAGGACTCTGCGACAATTCGGGAGCAACAGGCTCTAACTGGCAGTACATAGTCTCCTAGTTTTGCTAGGGGAGAGCGTCCATTGCTGGTTAAAATCAGCAACTTGGCTCCATTGTTCCTCAGTTCTTCTGCCAAGGCAAGGGTATCATACCCTTCGCCGGTGTGGCTTATGATCAATGCAACATCATCCTTTGTCGCTTGACTGGCAAGCATCAGCTGCATATGAAAGTCTGCAGCGTACTGACAGTTGATTCCTGTTCTGATCAACTTATGGTAGGCATCTTGTGCAAGGGTATTGGATCCTCCTAGTCCCATGAGAAATACAGAGTGAGCCTTGGCTATCAGGTTCGCGATTTCCTTGATAGCCTTACGGTCAATGCTCAGCAATGTTTCTGCAAGCGTTTGCTGTGCATTCTTGAAGACCATGTCTACGACATCTTCTCCCTCGGTCACCTCTGTTTCAAAAAGTTGTTCATTTCTGGGTATGGTTTCCCTTGCGAGAGCGATTCGAAAGCGCTGATATCCTGAGTATCCCAGCTTGCGTGCAAAACGCACCATGGTTGATTCGCTGATCCCAATTCTTTCAGCAAGTTTCTCAATACTCGGGTTTACCGATTCCTTGGGGTGCTCAAGGATGAAGTCAGCTATTTTTTTCTCTTTCGCACTGAGTGTGTGATACTTGCTCCGAATTGTATAGATGGCACTGACTTCCTGCATAGAGCTCCTCTTGTAGGTAGTATAGTATGAAAAAAATATTCAGGCAATGAGAAAAAAATATTCATTTATCGCTATACAATTTCAAAAAAGGGGGTATACTATAGCTAAAAGGTTGTATTTGTACAATTTTACAAAGGAGATGAAGAAATGAAGACGAAAACAATGATCGTTTTTGTGTTGTTGCTCGGGCTTTTGTTGGCACCGATGTTTGCACAAGGGACAAAAGATGCAGCTCCGCAAGAAATTCGTGTTTTGTTGGCGAACCACCCTTACGGTGAGTTGCTGAAGACCAAGATTCCTGAATTCGAAGCAGAGACTGGAATCAAGGTGAACTATGAGAGTCTGCAGGAAAGCCAGCTTACCAATAAGTTGACCACTGAATTCGCAACCAACAGTTCTACCGTTGATGTGTTTATGACACGTCCACTCCAGGAAGGCTTGATGTTCATCAAGAATGGTTGGTATGAGAGTTTGGACAACTATGACTTTGCTGATTATCCTAAGAACTCAGTTGATATCGGCCGGAAAGATGGGAAAGCGTATATTGTTCCTCTCGTAACCGAGTGGCAGGTCATGTACTACCGCAAGGATTTGTTCCGTAAGGCTGGTCTCTCAATTCCAACCACGTTTGCAGAACTTGAGAATGCTGCAAGAGTCTTGAACAAGGATGGAATTGCAGGTATTGCCTCGAGAGGCAAGGGTGCTGCAGCAGTAACCCAGCTTTCTTCCTATGTCTACAACTTTGGTGGTAGGTATCTTGAGAATGGAGAGGCTGTTTTTGATAGCCCAGAGGCAATCGAAGCCATTCGTTATTATGGGAAATTGCTTGGAAATTATGGACCACAGGGTGTGACAAGCATGTCCTGGGAAAATATCATGCCAGTGTTCCAGGCTGGAAAGGTCGCAATGTGGACTGATGCAAGTGTCTTCTATGGACAGATTGTCGATCCAGCAAAGACCCAGATTCCCGCAGAGGACATTGGGATTGCACAGCTTCCCAGAGGGCCAAAAGATGATTCACCGTTCACTGTAGTTTCTTGGGGTATGGCAATGTCCTCAGCTTCAAAGAACAAGGATGCTGCACAGAAATTCCTCGACTGGGCAACAAGCAAGGAACTGGCCAAAGAAGGTATGCTCTCGAACATTACCATGGCTCGAAACTCCGCTTGGGCTGATGCTGAGGTCAGAGCAGTCATGAATCCGGGTTTGGTTGAGACACAGGCCCATGCCGCAAAGAACGGATACCCGTTTGACCGTCCATTCATGAGTTCTGTTGGACAGGCTCGTGACCTGATTGGAGAGGTTATCATCGAATCCATCAACACCAAGGGGACTTCAAGCAAGCTTGAGGCACTTGCCAGAGAAAAGGCAGATGCTGTCGATGAGCTTTTGAAGGCTGACGGTGAGTACGGACTCTAAGTAAGTAGTAACTGGAATTGGCCGACCGAGCGTATCGGTCGGCCTATCGCATTGCAAGGAGTTGTCCCATGGCCAAACAAGGTTTCTTAGAAAAAAATCTACGCTATTTATTCCCACTGCCTGCTGTACTATTCGTGATAATACTGATGGTGTTTCCGGTAGTGTATACATTCTTTCTTAGTTTTACTGATTGGTCATTGACCAGCGGGAAACCTCTCTCTATTGTGGGATTAGAAAGTTACCTCAAGGTGCTCAAGGAACCCAGGTTTATAGAGTCACTGGGAAGGACTTTCTACTTTACGTTTGGGGCAGTAATCGTGGAGATGGTTCTTGGAACCGTCCTTGCCCTGATTCTCAACCGGAAGTTCAAAGGGCAGGGTATGGTGAAAACCTTGTTGTTGTTGCCCTTGGTTGCAACTCCGGTTGCCATTGGTATTGTGTGGAACCTGTTTTACGATCCGACAATTGGTATTCTCAACTATGTGCTTAGCGTACTGAAGCTACCACAGAGTGGGTGGGTCAGTGATGCTAGGACCGTTATGCCTTCCTTGATTCTGGTGGATATCTGGGAGTGGACACCTATGATTACCATTATCGTCCTTGCAGGTCTTGCTGGTTTACCCTCTGAACCCTATGAATCGGCCAGGGTAGATGGGGCAAATGCCAGACAGGTTCTGTTTCAAATTACGCTTCCTATGTTGATGCCGACAATTCTTACTGCTGTTATCCTTCGGGCCATCGATGCCTTAAAAACCTATGATATCATCTACTCGATGACTGGGGGAGGGCCAGGGTATGCTTCGGAGAACCTGAATGTCTTGGCGTTTAAATATAGCTTTGAATATTTCAGAATGGGGCAGAGTGCTGTCATGTTGGTCTTCCTGTTTGCCATCGTCATGCTCTTCAGCTTGATGGTGATGCGCGTACGTAGCATTTTCGAGTTGTAGGAGGCCAAGACATGCAGAGAAAACCCATTCACTCAATACTCTTCGGCATTATGCTGTTGTTGATCATCATACCAATCCTGTTTCCCTTTATCTGGATGCTGATGAGTTCGTTTAAGACCCAAGTTGACATCATCAGTTGGCCTCCAAAGTTCATATTTACCCCAGTGATGCAGAACTATGAAAGGGTGTTCATAGAGCAGGATTTCCTGCACTACATGAAAAACTCAGTTATTGTATCGGTGGTAAGTGTATTCTTTTCACTTATTCTTGGGCTTCCTGCAGCCTATTCCATTGCTCGGTACAAGCAGAATAAACTTTCTGTCTTTATCTTGGTCGCACGCTTGATGCCAGGCATTTCATTTCTTATGCCTTGGTACATTGTCTTCTCAAGGCTACACTTGATGGATAGTTATGTTGCGTTGATCCTCAGCCATATGCTTATTGCACTTCCTTTGGTCGTATGGGTTATGGCTCCTTACTTCGATTCGGTACCTCGTGAGCTTGAAGAGGCTGCAATGGTGGACGGGCTGACACAGCAAAGTGCGTTCCTCAAGATTTTGTTGCCACTCTCCGGCCCTGGGGTAGTTACGGCAACCACGTTGAGTTTCATCTTCAGTTGGAACAACTTCATGTTCAGCCAGGTGTTGAGTCAACAGAAAACAAGAACGCTCCCCATCGCTGTATATAACTTCCTAAGCTATGTTGAAGTTGACTGGGGTGCAGTCATGGCAGCTGCGGTAGTCATCATGGCCCCGGCAATTATTCTTACGATGTTCTTCCAGAAGTATGTTGTCAAAGGACTTACAATGGGAGCTGTGAAAGGATAGTCCCGCTTTCTCTTGATGCTTGTCTAGTTTCCCCCCCATACCCTCTGCTATACTGTAGCAGAGGGTTTCCTACATGAGAAGAATCGGTGTTCACGAAACTCGTTTCAAGGAATACGGGAACGACGATGTCGTAGCCCTGTTTCCCAAAGTGAGGGAGAACGAATACAATCTGCTCGAAATCAAGGCAGAACGCTTGCTCTCCTTATCTCCCCTTGGGTTTAAACGGATATCCTTGGAAGCCCGAAATTTCCAGCTTGATCTCTCCTATTCCCTTGTCCTTGGCCCTCTCTATGACCTCTCATCCCAGGAGGAAGAGGTGAGAAAAAGGGGACTCTCAACAGTTGAACAAATCATCAGGAACATCGGGCAAATGGGTGGAGGAAGCCTAAATGGACCTTTTTACACTTCTTTTCCTCCTGTGCTCCACTTGAAACCTCAGAAGGATCGCTTATTTGAACAGAGTGTAGGCAGTCTAAGAACATTGGCTATCATTGCTGAGAACGAGGATGTCTTGTTGAACATCCGTCCGGTAAATCGTTACGAACACTTCTTTTTGAACACTGCCTCAGATGCTCTGCAGTTCGTCCGGGCAGTCAATCATCCCAGTTGCGGGATTGATCTTGATACCTTCCATATGAATATCGAGGAGTCGGACATGCTTGCAGCATTCGAGCAAGCCGGGTACTACCTACACTGCATCCATATCAGGGAGAACAATGGACAGGCAGTGGGCAAGGGACAGTTACCATGGGATCTTATCAAGGAAAGACTTGATCTCATACACTTTGAAGGTTCGCTTGTCCATGCCCCAGAGAGTGATATTCAGGATATGGAGATACCTCCTTTTGAGGGTAAGAAGATTAGGCAGATACTTAGCTAGGAGCTTTTC
The DNA here is from genome assembly GCF_003429665.1 of Sphaerochaeta halotolerans. Taxonomy (GTDB): domain Bacteria; phylum Spirochaetota; class Spirochaetia; order Sphaerochaetales; family Sphaerochaetaceae; genus Sphaerochaeta; species Sphaerochaeta halotolerans. The sequence continues at coordinate 9,491 of NZ_QUWK01000009.1, forward strand.
TTCCTTCCTTAAATTATGTAGGCTGTTTGCAGGAGCACCTATGCATAAAAATACATATGATACTACAAGTGTGATTACCATGGCCCCTGGAGTTTCCAGAAGGGTTCTTTCCCATACTTCAGAACTGATGTTGGTTGAGGTAACCTTCGCTTCTGGTGCGGTGGTTCCTGCCCATAGTCACCCCCATCAGCAAATAAGCTATATCAAGTCAGGGCGTTTTTCGTTTACAAACAACGGAGAGGAAGTGGTAGCAGATCCTTCCGATTCCCTGGTATTTCCTTCGAACGTGGAGCATGGTGTCACCTGTTTGGAAAATGGTGTGGTGCTCGATTGCTTCACCCCCGCTCGAGAGGATTTTCTTTAGGATCCCTTCAGGCTTGAGGGAGGAACCCCATGATGCTGTCGGAAGACCCTTGAGAAGTAGTTCTGATCATGGAACCCCGTCATCTCAGCTACCTCTCGTATGGTATAATTACTATCACAGAGGAGTTTATAGGCCTTCTCCATTCTGATCCTCGTCAGATATTCTACAAAGGTAGCTCCAAGATAGGTCTTGCAGAGCCGGCTGAAATACTTTGTATTCAACCCGATTAAATTGGCTGCATCCTCCAGTGAGATAGGGCTCTCCATATGTTCTTCCAGATACTGCTTGATGAAGGCAAACGGGCGTTCATACCGATCCATGCGGTCTTGCTCGATAGCTTTGCAGGCAGTATCAAGGAGATCCATGAGATATATTTCCATCTCCATCACTGAGCTCTTGGGGACACTGGGAATTCTCAGAAGTGTAACGGCTTTGCCAACTTCATATGAGAAGACCGTAAGTACCTCGAATAGCTCATCGATTGCCCTTTCTTCTTGTTCATGAGAACCCAGAATGACATCGAGGAGCTCATGAGCGAGAGTCCGTGCCCGTTCTAGCTTTGCATCCAAGGTCTCAGAGAGCATCTGATTCCGAATCTGGATAATCTTTCTCTGGTCTTTGGGGGTAACGAGTACATCACTGTATCGTTGCAATCGAAGATTCTGACGGAATGCCGTGGTGTAGGCAATTGAGGCAGTAGCGATGGAGTGGGGGATCAGTGCAAAATCGTTAAAGGGTACCCCGATACCGATGGTAATTTCCTGCTCTTTTTGTCTTCCTGCAATCTGTTCTATCACTTTTGCACTCTGATTGGTAAACAGCAAGACGGTGATTCGGTCAACAGAAGGGAAGTAACTGAGCCATAAATGCCCCCAAGTCCTTCCTTGCATGAAAAATTCCTGTATCTCTTCTTCCGGCAAACCTCCTATAATCAATGCTACTCCCTCTTTCTCCTTGATACCCTGCATCATGAAATAACTCTGCATAGCATCCTCGGACACACGGCCATATTTCAGCGCAGCAAAGAACTCCCTGGAGAAAATGTTCAGTACCTCCCGAATCTCCTCTTCTTGTTGCAACTTGTTCTCTTTCTGCTTCTCGAGATTGGCAATCAGGCGGTCGAGAAGGTCATAGACCTCTTTTCGCTGTACTGGTTTTACAAGGTATTCACTTGCCTTCAGTCTGATTGCCTGGTGGGCGTATTCAAAGGTGCTCCATGCAGTGAGAAATACAATATAGCACTCGCTGTGTTCCTTCCTGATGAGTTTTGCTGCTTCCAATCCATCCATACCGGGCATACGGATATCGAGAAAGGCAATATGGGGATGGTACTGCTTGGCTAGGAGTACCGCTTCATTGCCATTTCCGGCTTTTACAACCCTGATAGGGAGCTTTGCTCTTGTAACGAGCAGTTCGATTGCATCACATTCAAGAGGTTCATCATCTGCGATCAGCAGCGTGTACATGTCGTGTCCCTCCTAATTGATTTGGAATGGAAATGCTGACCACTGTTCCCCCTTCTTCACTGATACGATGTATAGCTACATTAGCCTTCCCCTTGCAGTAGTGGTCGAGTCGGTCGATGATGTTCTTGATTCCGATATGTTGCTTTGGCTTTCCTTTCTGCTGTATAAGCTTTTGCTCATCGATACCGACTCCCGTATCGGTAATAGTGATCAAGACATGCTTCTTCTGTGCTTGTACCCCAATGGTGATACTTCCACCCTCTACCTTTGGTTCAAGACCGTGGATCATGGAGTTCTCAACAAATGGTTGGATGACCAATGGGGGAAGCCTCATCTCCATAAGGTCAGGAGGACAGGTAATGGTGTAATGCAAACGGTCCTTGAACCGGAACTGTTGTATGGTGAGATATTCACGAACAAATTGGAGTTCTTCCCCAAGTGATACATCCTCGTGTTCCTCCAAGGTGTAGCGAAAAATGGAGGCAAGGCTATCGAGCAGATCGACGGTGGAATCAGCATTTTCGAACAAGGCGGTACGGCTGATAATGTTCAGTGTATTGAAGAGGAAGTGGGGATTGATCTGCGCCTGGAGTGCCATGTAACGCGCTTTTTCCAACTCCCTGGTGGTGCGTAGCTGTTCCAATTCCTGCTTATGGACCGTTTTCTCTAGTTTTTGATTCTCCTCAATCATGTGGAGCCGCTCCTTCAGACTCTCCCGCATCTGATTCATGCTCTGCTCGAGATAGCGAATCTCTTCTGGCCCTTCCAGGGGAATCGGGGGTCCATCAAACTGCCCATGGAAAATTTCTTTCGCAGTATCAACCATAGAATTCACTGGGGTGACCAGGCGCATGGTCATTCTGTACATGGCAATTGTGTAGGCTATCGCAATGAAAAGAAAGACGAGTATTGCAATGGTCCGATAATTGAGAATCTGTTGTCTTGTCTCCTGCATCCAGACAACCTCATTTTCCACAATTGCGCTCAGGTACTGGTTGAAGGTATAGTCTTGCAGATACGTATAGACCCTGTCGGTGGAGTAGAATAGGTTGAAGTACTCAAGTCCCTGACTCTCCTTGTCCATCGCTTGCAGCTTTTCAAGGTTAGCATTGATGTAGTTGATACCATTGCTGATGCCTTGATAGAGGAAATACCGTTGGGGATCTTCCTCATAGGATACAGCAATTCTCTGTAAACTGATGTTGATCTCTCTGTCCAAGAGGGAGAAATCAGCCAAGAGAGAGGCATGCTTCTGTGAATCGTCTTCATTGGCAATGAGCGTGAACAACGTCCTGCTTTGTGCAAGTTGTCCGCTCAATGTGTTGATGGCCTCATAGCGGCTGTTGCGGTTTTGCATCTGGGAGAGAAGGCCGAAAACAAGACTGAACACAATAATTACCAATGCAAGGATAATGCTTAGCATTGCCATGTTGTAGGAGAGCAGCCATCCTCTCAGTGTTCCTGCTTGTTTTTGGTGGTCCTGGTCTACGTCGTCAACTGTCATGATGAAACAGTATAGCATGTTGAGGGTGATAATGGAGAAGATATTCCTCAGTGCATTTGTATTCTACGATACCGGATATACCAGCTAAAGCATTGCGGGTGGTAGGACAAAAGGAAGATTTTTCATGAATTTTCCCCAATTTTCCGGCTTTCTTTGCAATGAATCGTACGAGATACTGTGGATGAATCAAAACACTTGTTCCTGAAGGAGGAACCCTATGAAAAAAATGCTCGTGTCCGTATTATTGGTCACCCTGCTCATTGCACCGGTGTTCGCATAAGGTACTTCTGAGAGCTCATCCCAGAAGCAGATTGTGCTTCGTCTTGCTGACAACCAGCCTATCGGTTATCCAACTGTCCTTGGTGACGAGGAATTCGCACGTTTGGTAGGAGAGTACACCGACGGTCGTATCAAGATTGAAGTGTACCCTCAGGGCCAGCTTGCTGATGAGAAGAGCGCCATCGAACAGGTTCAGTTTGGTGGAATTGACTTCACTCGTGTCTCCATTTCTCCCCTTGCATCCTTCCAGCCATTGTTGAATGCGTTGCAGATGCCGTATCTCTACCGCGATGCGAACCACATGTGGAACGTACTCAATGGTGAAATTGGCCAGTTCTTCCTTGACTCCATGGAAGAGAAAGGCTTTGTTGGACTGGTATACTACGATAGTGGTGCACGCTCCTTCTACAACACCAAGAAGCCTATCTACACTGTCAAAGATCTGGCAGGTATGAAGATTCGTGTTCAGGAGTCAACTCTGATGATGGGCTTGGTACAGGCTCTCGGTGCAGTTCCAACCCCGATGGCTTACGGAGATGTCTACAGTGCACTGCAGACCGGTGTTATCGACGGTGCTGAGAACAACTGGCCTTCCTATGACTCCTCCAGCCACTACGAAGTCGCCAAATATTACTCAATTGATGAGCACACCCGTGTTCCTGAAATGATCATTGCTTCCAAGATCACCATGGACAAGCTTTCTGCCGAGGATCAGGCTATTATCAAGAAAGCAGCCAAGGAATCCCAGGCAGTGCAGATTGCAGCATGGGCAGACTATGAGAAGAAGAGCGAAGCGAAGGTTCGCGCAGCTGGTTCACAGATCAATAAGATCAATGACCAGGCAGAGTTTGCAGCAGCAATGGCTCCTCTCTACGAGAGTCAGCTGAATGCAGAACAGAAAGCTTGGGTTGAAAAGATCAAAGCTGTCAAATAACGAATACGTGATTTACAAAAGGTGTGGAGCCAAGCTGGCTCCACACCTTTTGCTGTAATTCTGTCGAATTGGAGGTATCCCATGGAGCAGTTCAAGAAAGTACTTGACTCCCTGTTCGCCTGGATTCTCAAAGTGGCCATGGTGATGTTGACGGCGATGGTGGTAATCGTCTTCCTCAACGTTGTCCTACGGTATGGATTCCATTCTGGTGTCCATTGGGCTGAAGAGATATCCCTTGTTATCGTTATCTGGTTTACATTCATCTCCATGGCCCTCGGTGTCAAGGAGAACCTGCACATCAACATCACTGTGCTTCCCCGGAAGTTACCAGAGAAATTTTTTATTATCCTCGATGTCATCAAGGATGCGCTTGAGATACTCATCGGTGCCATATTGATACTATTTGGTTGGAAACTGACACTAAACGGTGCCAGGTCCTTCCTGCCGGCAACCCATATTCCCAACTCAATCAACTATGTAGTACTTCCTATCGTGGGAATCTTCATTATTCTCTACGCTGTACTCTATTTGCTTGAAGACTTGAAACGCTATAAGAAAGGAGGAGTACAGTCATGATGAATGCTTCAATGGGCTCCTTTATCCTGATTGGCTCCTTTGTTGTGATGCTGATCTTCAAGTTCCCGATTACGTTCTCCCTCTTTCTCTCCTCCGTTTTTGCCGCGATGTACCTCAATATTCCGATGATGTCCATTGTGCAGCGGTTGGTTAGCGGAGTGAACTCATTCAGCCTTTTGGCCATCCCGTTCTTCATCCTCAGTGGTGAGATTATGAGCCAGGGTGGCATCTCCCGTCGCTTGGTAGCCTTTGCAAATGCCCTCATCGGTAGGGTGCGTGGCGGGCTTGCACAAGTGAATATCCTTGCATCGATGTTCTTCGGTGGTATCAGTGGAAGCGCTGTTGCCGATGTCTCCTCCATTGGAGCCATGCTTATCCCGATGATGGTCGATGACGGATATGACCCAGACTTCGCTGTAGCAGTCACTGTTACCAGTGCATGTGAAGGGATCTTGATTCCTCCCAGCCATAATATGATTATATTTGCCATGGCTGCCGGTGGTGGTGTCTCAGTAGGAAAGCTCTTCCTAGGAGGGCTCCTCCCAGGTGTAGGCCTTGGCCTTATGCTCATGATCCCCACAGCAATTATTGCCTATATGCGTGGTTACCCCAAAGAGAAGGGATTTGGTTGGAAAAAGACCCTCAAGCTGGCACGTGATGCATTCTTTGGGCTTTTTACGATTCTTATCATCATGGGTGGTGTTATCAGTGGGGTATTTACTGCCACTGAGTCCGCAGCTGTTGCAGTGGTTTACTCGTTCATCATCACCTTCTTCGTCTATCGTGAGATTCCCCTCAAGCAGATGGGCTCCATCCTCCGCAACTCCCTGAAGACCTTGGCAATGGTTATGAGCTTGATTGCCGCAGCATCCTCATTTGGGTACCTGATGGCATTTCTACGTATTCCCCAGGCTGTCACCAATGGCTTGTTGGCAATAAGCGGAAATCGTGTGGTCTTGCTTCTCTTGATCAACCTGATGTTGCTGGTGCTTGGAACCATCATGGATATGGCTCCGTTGATCATCATAACCACGCCTATTCTCTATCCAGTAGTGGTTACCCACCTGGGGATGGATCCCATCCAGTTTGGTATTATGATGATCCTCAACCTGGCAATTGGACTCACCACGCCCCCGGTTGGGAGTGCGCTCTTTGTTGGTTGTTCAATCGGGAAGATCCCCATCGAGAAGGCGACCAAGGCAATCATGCCGTTCTATATCATGATGGTTGCTGATCTGATGCTGGTGACCTTCTTCTCTCCGACAACGATGTTCCTGCCTTCTTTGATGAACTAGAGCACCAATTTGTTCCAAATACAAGCCCTGTTGGCCTTTGTGGTCAGCAGGGTTTCTCATAGTTGCCGAGTGCAGAGACTCTTTGTATGTTATAAGTATAACCAAGGAGGTTTTTCATGCACATGACCTATTTTCTCCCAACCAAACTTGTATTCGGACAAGATACACTGTCAACACTTCACGAGCAGTCACTTCCCGGCAAGAAGGCGTTGATCGTTATTTCCAGTGGGACATCAACCCGGAAGTACGGCTATCTTGGTCGAGTGGAAGAACAATTGAAGCAAGCTGGTGTTGCCTATGAAGTCTTTGACAAGATTCTTCCAAATCCCGTTAAACGGCATGTTGCCGAAGGGGCTGCACTTGCCAAGGAGAAAGGTTGCGACTTTGTCATTGGTCTTGGTGGGGGGTCGGTTATCGACTCTGCAAAGGCAATTGCCATCATGGCAACCAATGAGGGGGATTATTGGGATTATGTCAGTGGAGGCTCTGGAAAAGGTAAGCCCATGAGTAAGAAGCCGCTTCCGGTTGTAGCCATTACCACTACAGCCGGAACCGGCACAGAGGCAGACCCTTGGTTGGTTATTACCAAGGAAGAGACCAATGAGAAGATTGGTATGGGTACTGAGGATACGTTCCCAACACTTAGTATCGTAGACCCGACTTTGATGGTCAGTGTTCCTCCCCAGCTTACTGCATTCCAAGGATTCGATGCACTGTTCCACAGCACAGAAGGGTATCTCAACAAGACAGCAAATACGTTCAGTGATCTCTATAGCTTGGAAGCAATCAGGCTTATTGGCAAGAGCTTGAGAACTGCAGTTGCGGATGGTAAGAACCTTGCTGCTCGTGAAGATGTGGCTTTAGCCAACACGCTTGCAGGTTTGGTCGAATGGACCAGTGGATGTATCAGCGAACACTCGCTGGAGCATGCCATGAGTGCCTTCCATCCTGAGCTTCCTCACGGTGCAGGGCTGATCATGATCAGCAAGGCATACTATACCCATATTGCCGAGAATCATATTGCAGATGAACGAATGGCAGCAATGGCGAAGGCACTGGGTAAGGAAGATGCAACAGAGGCAATGGATTTTGTAAGAGCATTGGAAGATCTCCAGAGGGATTGTGGGGTTGCAGACCTCAAGATGAGTGACTATGGAATGACTGAAGAGGAGATTCCCTTGATGGTGAAGAACGCCAGAGAGAATATGGGAGGTCTGTTCGAGGTTGATCCTATGACCCTCAGTGATAAGGATTGTCTGGAGATTTACCAGCAGTCGTTTAGATAGTTTACAATGTGGTATCATCCATCCGTTTCTTGTGTTGCAAGGGGCGGGTGTTTTTTTGTGTGGTACTCTGTTTGAGAACCATAGGGAAGAAGCATACTGTCAGCTAGTGGAGGATTAACCCTGTTGTCAAAAGCAATCGTTACAGCTTGGGGGAACCGACAACCTGCTATACTACTCACTACCGTGCATGAGAGCGGTATGTCCTGTAGCATCTATCCCACTTGTGCAGATCTTTATCAAGATACTGAGATTGTTAAGGCCAACAACTCCTTCAATACGACGAAACAGAACCACTGAGGGGGGGGAGCCTACTATGTGTTGAGGAAAGCATCCAATCCCGTCAAACACCCTGGGCACGGAGCACTCGTACTCCATGCCTAAGAGGGATACAGATGTCAGGAACAGTTCTTCTAATGAGCCAAGTGAGAGGAGAGCACGAGTTTCTCCTTCACGGTCAAACGAAGCACTTCTTCCTGAGAGACAAGCTTGCTGTACTGCTTCTTCAGAGCAGTGACGACCGCTTTCTGGCTAGGAAGTGCTTCTATTGCTTGCTCATAGCGATCAGTGAGCTCAAGTAGCAAAGCTTCTTTCTTTCCGTATGCATCAAGCAATACCTTCACTGTATCCAATAGTTCTTTCAGTTTAACTTGCACATTCAACTGGTATCCTCGATGCAATTCATCAACCAAGGTTGCTACCGGGACGATTCTCTTAACCCGGTATGCGTTGCTTCCAGCAAATACATATCCGCTGTTCAGCAATCCTCTTCTTGCATTGTTCAATGCAATGGAGATGCAGTAGTGAGCCTGTTCCGCCTTACAGGTAGCCAGGCACTTCCATGCGCATCGGAACGATGGATTGTTTCCAGCTTCACTATTGAGGATGAATTGGTTGCGAATTGCGCGACCCGGCATTCCTACAGGACTTTTGATGAGTCCTATTTGTTCCTTCGTGCAAGAGACATAGGCTTCCTTGAAACGAATATCAGCGTCACACTCGTCAGTGGCTACAAAACGGGTTGCCATCTGTACGGCACTTGCACCGAGACTGAGTACTTTGTAGATATCCTTCCCTGTGTAGACACCACCTCCTGCGATGACAGGAATAGCAACACCCTTGCTCTCTTCAAAGGGTTTCAATGCTTCTACTACCAAGGGAACGATTGTCTCCAGTTGATACTCTGGATCATCCAGTTGTTCAGCGGTGAAGCCGAGGTGTCCCCCGGCTTTTGGCCCTTCCACGACGACTGCGTCCGGGGTGTCGCCATACAGCTTCTCCCACATGCGGAAAATCATCTGTGCTGCCCTGGCAGAGCTTACAATAGGGGCGAGCTTGACATTCGCTTTTCTGAGTGCCTCCACGGGTATGTTCTTGATCGGGAGCCCTGCCCCAAGAAAGACAATATCTACTTTTTCTTCAATAGCTACATCGAGGAGCTGGTGGAAATCATTCACTGCGACCATGATATTTACACCAATGATTCCGTCGCTCATGCTCCTGGCTTTTCGGATCTCATTTCGAAATGCTCTAAGATTGGCTGCCCTACCGTCCTTATAGTAGTCCTTCTCAAGCAGTCCGATTCCGTTTGCAGCGATGACACCGATACCTCCAACGTTGGCTACAGCCGACGCAAGGGATGAGAGAGAGATTCCAACTCCCATTCCTCCTTGGACTATGGGAGTCCTTGCCACAAGATCACCGATCCTCAATTCCGGCCAGGTAATCTTTGCACTGAGAATTTTTTCAATGGCAGGCTTGACCTCTCCTAGATGGAGTTGTTGCACACAGTGTTGCAACACGTTCTTGAGATTCGTATGTAATGTTTCTAAGTCTGGTATTGTCATGCTCTATTCCTTTATTATCCGTTGCCGGTACTAATGTGTTCAAACATTAACACAATTACAAAAATTGTAATAGTGTTAGGAAAGAATCTTTATTGACACCCTGCTGTCTCCATCAAAGTGTTGTCTGATCGGGATTGCTTATGCGACGAGACTACTCAAGAAATAATCCAGTAATGCGGCTTCCTAAGGACCATCTTCCTTTTTCGCTTCAGTTGAGTTCACTCCTTGGAGTGCTTGAAACGCCCGGGTGAAGGAGGTAGGGGAGTCATATCCAAAGTATAGTGAGACCTTTCCCCCCGGCTGGTAAATCTGCCCGGTTTGAATCATAAAGAAATACCCAAGGAATTGAACCTTGGGTAGTGTCGAAAATGCTCTTAGAACTTAGTGCTTCTTCTTTTGGTAGGGGGTGTCCTCCAAGGGAAGGGATGTACGGAATATCCCGTCATAGCGGTAATACGCATTCTGACAAGCCGGAGCGGTAGGGATGGTGGTGAGTTCGCCAACCCCTTTCACCCCATAGGCAATAGGATGCTTGCCTGGTCCTTCCACCAACTTCACCTCCAAGGGAGGTACATCGGTGCTGCGAAGCAGTCCCAAAGTACCATAGCGGACCTTCGGATATCCCTCTTCGATGGGGAAGTCCTCAGTCAACCCATAGCCAAGGCCCATGGTAACCCCCCCTTCTATCTGACCGGTAAGGGCTTGATGGTTGACAATTTGCCCTACATCACAAGCAGCAACTACCTTCTCCAGTTTTCCTTCTTCGTCAAGGATGACAACCTGGGCTGAATAGCTGTATGCCACATGACTCACCGGATTCTTCTTCTTGCTGGTAATCGGGTCCGTTATGGATGTATATTCTCCATAGTACTCCTTACCTTCAAGATCCTTGAGAGAGGACGTCTTTAGATCCTCTTTTAATTTCAAGGCAGCTCTTCTCACTGCTTCTCCCGTAAAGAGCGACTGTCGACTTGCCGTACTGGTCCCAGAATCAGGGGTTCTGGATGTATCGGGATCTTCTACGACAATCTCGTGAGCCTTCAGGGAGCATGTCTGTCCAAGCATCTGGGTACAGACCGTAGCAACTCCCTGTCCCATACAGGCAGCACTGGTCCTGATATGAACCTTTCCCTGTTCAATCGAAAGAATGCAGCGGCCAGTATCGGGGAAACCAACACCCAATCCACTATTCTTGAACGCTAGGGCAATTCCTGCCCTAGGTGAGGAGTAATAGGCATCCTTAACAGCTTCAAGGCATTCAATGACACCGGTGTCATCGCTTGCAACCTGTCCATTCGGCATGATATCCCCTGGCCTAAGTGCATTGATTCTCCTAATTTCGTAATAGTCCATGCCCAATTCATCCGCAAGAAGATTGAGGTTGGACTCCACAGCAAAACAACTCTGGGTGACCCCAAATCCACGGAAAGCACCAGCTGGTACCATATTCGTATAGATTGCCTTACCGATAACCTCGAAGTTCTGGAAGTTGTATGGGCCAGAGGCATGGGTACATGCTCTCTGGAGTACCGGTCCCCCAAGGGATGCATAGGCTCCTGTATTGGCTAGGATAATTGCCTTTACACCGGTAAGATGCCCCTTCTCATCACAACTGGTGGTAATCTCAATATCCATGGGATGGCGCTTTGGATGAACCTGCAGGCTCTCTTGCCGGGTAAGCCTTACCTTGACAGGAGCCTTTAAAAGCCAAGCTGCAAGCGCTGCATGGTGTTGGACGCTCATATCCTCCTTGCCACCGAAACCACCTCCTACGAGCATGCTGTGACAATGCACTTTATTCGGTGGGAGCTGAAGCATTGTGCAGATCTCATGTTGATCATCATAGATGGATTGATCTGAGGTATGGACGAGTACACCCTCTTCTCCTTCAGGAAGGCCTACTGCACATTCTGGTTCCATGAAGGCATGCTCCGTGTACGGGGTTTTATAGGTACGTGTAATGACATGGGGACTTTCCCTGAATGCCTTCTCTACATCGCCACGGTGGATGTGCTCCAGGGAGAGCAGGTTGCCATCCTCATGTACCTTTGGAGATTCCGGTTCGAGTGCCTTGTAGATATCGAGAACAGGGGGGAGTACTTCATAGGAAACTTCCACCAGTTTTGCAAGCTCTTCCAAGGTTTCAGGGCTCTTGCCAACCACGAGACAGATTGCATCCCCGGTGTACCGGGTGATTTCCCCAACAGGAATGAACACCGGCCAGTCCTGCTTCATGTGTCCGATGATATTGTGGGGTACGTCCTCACTGGTGATGATACGTACGAAATCTGGATGCGTCTTTACCTTTGAATCATCAATGGACAGAACCTTTGCACGGGGAAACGCAGAACGTACAGCCTTGGCGTGCAACATTCCAGGAATCCTGATGTCATCGGCATACATACCTTTTCCTAGTGCTTTTGGTTCGGCATCTACACGGCGGTAACGTTTGTCGAGCCTTGGTTCTTCTTCAGTTTTAGGGACCGGCCGGTTCTCCCGAAAGAAGTCAGCACACATGAGAATTGCTTCCTCAATCTTCTTATACCCGGTACAGCGACAGATGTTTCCCCTGATGGCTTTTGTCACTTCTTCACGGGTTGGAGAGAGGTTTGTATCGAGCAGACTTTTTGCACTGAGAATCATACCAGGTGTGCAGTACCCACACTGTACTGCCCCAGCTTCAGCAAAACAGTAGGCAAATACCTCTGCTTCTCGCTCACTGAGCCCCTCAATGGTTGTAACCGACCTTCCTTCAAGCCGTGAAAGGGGGATAGTACAGGCCTTCATTTTCTTTCCGTCTACCAAGACAGTACAGGTGCCACAAATACCTTCACTGCAACCGTCTTTGGTGCCGGTCAAGTTCAAATCCTCACGGAGGAATCGTAGCAGTTTCTTGTCTTCACCGTTGTAGGTGATCTGATTTCCATTTACGCTGAATGCATACATAGCTGTGCTCTCCATCGTACGTTGGTACGTTTGGTTCTTTGGGAACAAGTGCTAGCCGCTTAGCGTCAGTACCCAGAACTGGATACATCGGTCTGTGATGCTATACATCCTCAAGATTGCAATGAACCCGAAAAAAGTCTATATTTTGTTGCGATAAGGTTACAATTGTTGTCTTTTTTTGTTGCAGTATACCGCAAAATAATAAAATAACCTCAACAAGGTAGAAATGAGCAACGCCCACTTCTACCATTGGTTCAGATATCCTAAATTCGCTTTTCTCTATTGAATGGGATACCAAGCGAAGTCGGACCAAGAAGCTGGCTCTCTCTACTAAATGCAAGGACAATGATGACCAGCACATAGGGCAACATTACCGCAAACTCATAGGGGAAGTTGATGCCTTGACCCTGAATAGCCAACTGCAAGGCTTGCGCCAAACTGAAGAGCAGTGCTCCACCCATAATCTTTACCGGATGCCAGTGCCCAAAGTAGACCAAGGCAACAGCAATGAATCCACGTCCAGCGATAATCTCATCACTGAACATTTTCACCTGTGCCAAACTGAGGTATGCGCCTGCAAGACCTGCCAAGGCTCCTCCCACAGCAAGTGCCTGGTAACGGACCTTGTTGACCTGGATACCAATTGAGTCAGCTGCACGAGGATTGGTCCCTACTGCACGTACCCTGAGCCCCCATGGTGTTTTGAACAGGATGTACCATGCAAGGGGAACAAAGAGGAATGCGAGGTAGACCAATACATTGTGACTGAAGAAAATTGGTCCGATGAACGGAATTTTTGAGAGGCCTGGGATGGGGAAATTCCCGATACCAGGGACTGATTGGGTTCCTCCGATGAAATGTCTGAACAGTGTGCCAGCAGTTCCGACCCCAAACATCTGTAGTCCAATACCTGCAATTCCTTGTGGTGCACGGAACGTTACTACAACAAAGGCGAAGAAGATACCAAGCAAGGCACCAACCACCATGGCAAGACCCAACCCCAGGACATTGTACATGCCGGAAGTGGGGCCTCCCTGCCCAATGCTATAGGGTACAAGCATTCCTAGGAATGCCCCCATAGCCATGATGCCTTCACAGCCAAGGTTGAAGACTCCTGCTCTTTGGTTGAACATCTCTCCAAGGCTGGCGATGAGGAGAGCGACCGAGAACGGGATACCCAGACTCAGGATGTTTACGATAAAGTTCATGCTTCCACCTCCACATGTTTCTTGCCGATTCCTTGGTATTTACGCCAGACCCGTTCCATCAGGTAGGGGTCGGCGAGAATCATCTTGGTAGCAACGATGACCAGGATGATGACACCCTGCAGCACATTGACCATGTTTGCTGGTACTCCGACCATGCGTTGGGTCATGTCCGCTCCAACGATCAAGAGACCAAAAAAGAAAGACGCTGGTATGATACCTGCAGGGTGCAAGCCTCCAAAGAGGGCGACAACAATCCCACTGAATCCGTACCCTCCAGTAATACCTTCAATTGCTCTTCGGTGAACTCCCGCGATCTCGATGGCACCTGCCATACCAGCAAAGGCACCACTGATTACCATGGCGATGACCAGATACCAAGTCACGCTGATACCGCCGTACCTGGCTGCCCGGGCACTTGCCCCAGCTGCTCTCATCTTGTAGCCATAGTTGGTCTTCCAAAGGAGGAGGTAAATAAGCAATGCAAGAAACAAAGCAAAGAAGATACCAGTATGCAATCGAGTTCCTTTGAGGAACCGATTAAGCCAGATCCCCGTTGAAAGTCTCATGGACTGGGGAGTCCCGCTTCCCATCGTAAGTTCTGCTGGATCGAGGAATGGACCACGCAGCATGAAGGTATAAATCTGGGCAGCAATATAGTTGAGCATTACCGTCGAGAGCAGTTCGCTGACCTGTAATTTTGCCCTCAGGATACCTGGGATGAATCCCCATACTCCTCCTGCCATTGCCCCAGCCAAGATAGCCATTGGAAGCAGGATTGGTTTTGGAAGTTCTGGGAAGGCAAGTGCCACTGCTGTGGTACCGAGTATTCCCATCGCCATCTGACCCTCTCCACCGATATTGATGATACCGCTGCGGTACGCCACCGAAATACCCAGTGCTATGATGGTGAGCGGGATAGCCCTGATCAGAACCTCGGTAAGCTGGAGGGTCGTCTTCAATGGCTCGAAGAGAATGACCCTATAGGTCTTGAAGACATCAGCCCCGATGGTCATCAAAATTATTGAACCGATCAACATTGCAGCCAAAATGGCCAGAATGATGATGGTAACCTTGTAGAGTACCCTAAACTGTTTGGTCATCTTTCACTCCTGCCATCAAAATACCAAGACTCCTGCGATTAGCATCCTTCCTGTCAAGGACCTTCTGAATCTGGCCCTTGAAGATTACCGCCACACGGTCTGAGAGGTCGAGAATCTCATCCAGCTCTTCACTGATGAGCAGGATGCCAATTCCTTCACGTCTGATCTCCAAGAGTTGCTTATGGATGAACTCCGCTGCTCCAAGGTCCAGACCTCTAATGGGGTAGACTGCAATCAAGAATTTTGGTCTTCTGGAAATTTCACGAGCCAGGATGACTTTCTGGATGTTTCCCCCCGAGAGAGATCCTGCCGCTATAGAGATATTGGGACTGCGGATATCGAACTTTACACGCAGGTCTTCTGCATTCTTGTCTATGGCCTTGTTCTTGAGGAATGCATGGTTGCTGAATTCGTCATGTTCAGTATCCTTGAGTATAAGGTTCTCCTTCAGTGAGAAAGAAGGAACAATGCCTTCTGTGTTGCGCTCCTCAGGGATATAGCCCATACCGGCTTCAATGATGTGGTGAGGGCTCTTGTTTGCGATGTTTTCGCCATAGAATTGGATCTCTCCACTCTCAACCTTCCTCAGTCCGTTGATGGCCTCAGCCAACTCCCGCTGCCCATTTCCTGAAACACCGGCGAGGCCTACGATCTCACCAGAGGAGATAGTCAGATTCAGATCCTTGAGAGCAAGAAATCCACGGTCACTCTTTACATTGAGGTTCTTGATATCCAGGACGGGAACACCCTCCGGGGCAGGTTCCTCATTCAGTGGAAGGTCTACCTCATGGCCAGTCATCAAGGCAGCAATGTCGGAAGGGGAGTGCTCATGGGTATTCCCCTCGAAAACAACCGCCCCATGACGAAGGATGGTAATCTTGTCCGAAAGGTCTTTTACTTCCTGCAGTTTGTGGCTGATGAAGATGATGGAGAGTTCACTGCTCATATTCTTGAGCAAAACAATCAGTTCATCAGTTTCTTGTGGGGTAAGTGCACTGGTTGGTTCGTCAAGGATCAGAAACCGTGCCCCCAGGCAGAGGGTTTTTACCAGTTCGACTCTTTGTTGTTCTCCAACAGAGAGTTGCCAAATATACGCATCGGGATCGACGACGAGCCCATATTTCTTTGCTATTTCAGTAATCCGGTCACGCACCATCCCAAGGTCCAGCTTGTATGGTGACCATGCCGCCTTGAATCCTAGGGCAATGTTCTCCAGAACTGTCATGTTTGCAACCAGCATGTACTGCTGGTGAACCATGCCGAGCCCTGCTGCAAAGGCATCATTCGGGGAGCGGAAGTGTACTTCCTCTCCATTGATAAGAATACGCCCTTCATCTGGCTGGTAGAGACCCATGAGTATGTTCATCAAGGTCGTCTTGCCTGCTCCGTTCTCTCCAACCAGCGCCAGGATCTGGCCCTCTGATATCTCCAAGGTGATGTCATCACTCGCCAAGACTCCAGGGAAGCGTTTGGTGATGTGTTCCATCCGCAGGTTGGTTATTTTCTTCTGTGTGAGTTCCATGGGGGAAGCCTCCGTGGGAAAGAATGAAAAAAGTAGTCATGCAGAGGTGTCCCTGCATGACCGGGAAACAATGTGCTTACAGTTTGGAGTAATCAACACTGGTGTAGTTGATGGTACCACTTGCAGCTTTGAATGAATCGATGGCTGCATTGACCTTCTCTTCAATCTCCCCTGCATACATGTTTTCAAGAGCAGGGTTGAACTCAAATACGAATCCACCGTTCTTGAAGTTCAAGGGAATTACTTCCCCACCCAAGATACCGGCGTCCAGCTTGGCCACGAGACCTTCGATGACGGATGCATAATTGTAGGAAGATGCTGCGATAACCTTGTAGCCCTCGGTAATGTGAATCTGGGCAATGTCCTGGCCAACCCACCAGATGTCCTTGTCAGGGTAGTCAGCAACAGCACGAAGTGCACCAAGAGCCTGCTGGCTGCTTCCGGTCAATACATCGGCACCACTTCTGATCTGTGACTGTGCAACCTCTCCGGCTTTTACGAAATCACTGAAGGACCCACTGTGTGCGACCATGATCTTGGCGCTTGGATTGACAGACTGGACACCTAGTACGAAACCACGGTTATAACGGGCAGCATCACCAGCATCAACAGGACCGACTAGACCGATGATATTGGCTTTGGTGGTCATACCAGCAATGATACCGGAAAGGTAACCGGTCTCTTCACTTTCAGGCATGTAGGTGAATACATTGTCGGGACCAACCTCTGCGCTGGTTCCAAAGGCGAAGGAAACATCAGGATACTCTTCAGCCATTTCCATGATGAGGTTCTTGTACTGTGCCCCATGTGCGATGATGATATCAAATCCCTGTGCAACATACTGGCGGGCAGCTGAACCGGCATCGACTGGTTTCATCTTCTCTGTGTAGCTGTACTCAATACGACCGGGCAGGCTCTTCTGGGCAGCAATGATGCCATCATGCATGGCCTGACACCAGCCCTTGTCGTCAATGGTGTTCTCGATGATCAAAGCAATTTTGACCACATTGGAATCAGCCTCCTCAGCTGGAGCCTCACTGCTACCTGCAGCAAAAAGCGAACCACTGATGAGCGCAAGACAAAACAGAATTGTCAGTAATTTTCTCATGTTCCTTCTCCTCTTGGAATATCAACCCATTTTTGGTGGGTCTAAGCTTTTTCTAGTATAGAGGCTTAATGGATACTCTGTCAAAAGAAAAGTGAAAATGAAACAGAAATTATCGATTGATAATTTGAGCTATCAGTGATATTTATCATAATATTACTAGGAAAATGACGATTTTTTTGTTGCAATTTTAGTGAAACCTAAATATATGAATATGGTATTGCACCATTCATATAGACTAAAAAACTAGACAATACTTCCAGGATGTATAGATTTTGCATTCTTTGTTGCAACTTTTGTTGCTTCGATTACAGCTTGTTGCAGTTTTACGCCTTGTAGCAACTGCACTGTCAGGGCAGCACTCAAGGAATCACCACATCCGATGGTATTCACCACCTCTGTCTTCACAGTAGGGGAACTGAAGAAACGAGAATTCTGTACCCAGAGTTCAGATGCCCCTCGGGAGATTACAAATGTACAGCCAAACTGATCATACAAACCACGGAGCATTTTCTTGACAGGCTCCTTGAGATCATCGGTATTCTGATGTTCGGCTACCTGGATTCCAAGGAAGGTATGGACTGCTTCACTCAGGTTGATCTTCACTACATCAGGGTGGTGGAGGATACAGCGCTTGAGGTCTTCACCTTTCAAGTCGAGCAAGACAAACTTTCCCAGTGCTTTCGCTTCCTGTACGAAATCAGCGTACAGAGCATCTGAATATCCAGGGGCACGGGTACCTAAAATTACCAGACCATCGCACTCCTTGATGTGCTGTGAGAAGAGGGCTCTGATCGGCTTTTCACAAGCTGGGTCGACAGGGAAGGGTTCTTGAACCAATTCAGTAGCTCCTTCACTGGTGAGCACCGTGACACAGGTCCTGATAGCACTGCCACTGTCCGCCCAAAGCGTGGTGAACCCATCTTTCCTGCAAAGGCTGAGCATCTCCTCTATCCGGTTTCCTCCCAAGTGGGTGAGCAAAAGGCTCTCGTGTCCTAGCTGGCTGATTATCCTGGCTGCATTCATACCCTTGCCCGATGCATCGAGGTAGTGTTCCTGAGCGCGATTTACCTCCCCTACGGAAAAGGAGGGGAAACGCATCGTGATCTGGAAGGTTGGATTCAAACAGACCGAGAGAATCTTCATGATAGTTTGAGCAGAATTGAACCGTGTTGTGGAATCAGCTGTCGGTAGGCAACACCTGTCTTGTCAAACATCAGCTTGGATGCTTTCGTGTTGTCAGCTTCACTGTACTTATCAGAGAGGAATACTACTTCCTTTATGCCCGACTGGATGATTGCCTTCGCACACTCATTGCAGGGAAACAATCCTACATACAGCGTGCAACCCTTCAGACTGCTGCTGATTGCGTTAAGAATGGCGTTCAGTTCAGCGTGGCAGACGTAAGGATACTTGGTCTCGAGCCATTCTCCTTCCCGTTCCCAAGGTATCTCGTCATCATCCACCCCAATAGGGAAGCCATTATATCCGACACCGACAATCTTGTGGTCGGTGTTTACAATGCAGGCTCCTACCTGGGTGTTCGGGTCTTTGCTCCTAAGTGACGAGAGGACGGCCACTCCCATGAAATATTCATCCCAACTGAGATAGTCTTTACGTTTGGGCATGATCAGTTGTCTCCTTTTCTAGCAAAAATTCGAGAATGGTATCTGTTAAGGATTGTTGGATGGACCGGTAGAGCAGAAGGGCATGACGGCTGTGATTGTAGTTTCCCATTTCTGTCTCAAGGATGTGGAAATCACTACTCCGTTGTTCCTTCTCTATGATCTTGAGATTTTTGAAGGGGACTGTCTGATCGTTGACATCGTGTATGGAGAACAGTGGGCAGGTAATCTTTCCCAGATCCCTGCGAACACTTTTCATGGCATGGACAAGGCTCATGCCCGGTCGGATGAAGAGCCCTCCATAGCCGAACCAATATTCGTTGCCATCCTCTCCCTTTGGATTGCCTTTCACCACATGGGCTCCAATGGATGGGGTGAAGAGTCCCAAAGTTCTGGTTATATACTGTTTCCAGTCAGTAATGATGCCGTCCCTTACACTGTTGTACACCACAGGGGCTGCAATAGTCACCAGTTTATCAGGGGAAAGGGTACTTTGGCAGTAGGTTTCACCCAGCTTGAGGGTCATCATCCCCCCCATGCTGATACCCAGCACGTAGAGTGTCTCATACTGATTCCTGAGGTTTTCGTAGTATCGGCAGAGGTAATCGAACCACTGGGTGAATGTGGTGTGGGCAAACTGCTTAGGATCTGTTCCGAAGCCGGGCAGCAAAGGTGCGTACACATCCAATCCTGCTTCATGAAAGCGCTCAGCGCTGTAGTGGTATACAGACGGGGTGGATGGAAAGCCATGGACAAGCAAGATTGCCTGCTTGTTTCCCGGTGTAGTTTTTATGATGCTTTTAGCCTCATCACAGAAGGTCTTGGATTCATCGACGGTGAGCGGTGCGACATTCCTGTCACGATAACCAAAGAGTGTCGCGTTCCAAACTATAAACACAATGATAAGGATAATGATAAGGAGTAGGATGGTGAACCTCATGGGATTTACTATATCCCAAAGTTTCGATGAAGGAAAGAGCGAAAAAACAAGAGCCTACCGGTGAGGATAGGCTCTTGGGATTGTTGTGAATCAAATTCTTTCTATCTAAGCCATCATGAATGGGATGACTGCAAGCAAGACACCAGCTGCAACGGCTGAGCCGATAACACCAGCAACATTCGGACCCATGGCGTGCATGAGCAGGAAGTTCTGGGGATCGGACTCCTGTCCAACCTTGCTGGAAACACGGGCCGCCATTGGCACTGCGGAGACACCAGCGCTTCCGATGAGTGGATTAACCGGGTGTTTCGGGTCAAGCTTGTTCATCAGCTTTGCAATCAGAAGTCCAGAGGCAGTACCGATAGAGAATGCAATCATGCCAAGAATGAGGATGCCCAAGGTGTTCAGGTTGAGGAAGTGGGAAGCTTCCATCTTTGAACCGACAGAGAGCCCGAGGAAAATCGTGACGATGTTCATCAGTGCATTCTGCATGGTGTCAGAAAGACGGTTGGTTACTCCACACTCCTTGGCCAGATTACCGAACATCAGGGAGCCGATGAGCGGGGTAGCCGAGGGGAGCAAGATTGCACAAGCGGTCAGAACGGTCAAGGGGAAGAGAATCCTTTCCAGCTTGGAGACCGGTCGCAGCTGTTGCATCTTGATCATCCGCTCTTCCTTGGTGGTCAGAGCTCGCATGATCGGGGGCTGGATGATGGGAACCAATGCCATGTAGCTGTAGGCAGCTACGGCAATGGGACCCAGCAGGTCCGGTTTTAGACGGCTAGTCACATAGATAGCCGTCGGGCCGTCAGCACCACCGATTATACCAATGGAACCGGCAGCATAGAGGTCGAAGTTGATCCCAGGGATGAAGCTCAGGGCAAGTGCACCAAGAAGGGCAATGAAGATGCCTGCCTGGGCTGCTGCACCGAGCAACAAGGTCTTGGGGTTTGCAATAAGCGGTCCGAAGTCCGTCATTGCACCAACGCCCATGAAGATCAAAATTGGGAAGAGACCGGTATCGATACCCATGTCGTACAACAGCTTGATAAACCCAGGAGCTCCTGAGGTAGGATCAATGCCTGCTACATATCCCATAGGGATGTTCGAGAGGATACAACCGAACCCAATGGTAACCAACAATAACGGCTCAAATTTCTTTGCAATACCTAGGTAGAGGAGGACAAAGCCAATGAGTATCATGACAAAATTGCCGACACCAAAGCCTTCAGCCATCCCCAAGAATCCAAACAGTCCTGTGGACTGCCAGAGTTGATTAAACGCTGAACCAATCATCTCAGAGTCTCCTTTAGCTGATCACCAGCAATTCGTCATCGCTTTGCATCTGCTGGCCTTGGCTTACGGCGATTTTGGTTACTACGCCATCACAAGGAGCATAGATCTCATTTTCCATCTTCATGGCTTCCATAATCAAGAGTACCTGGTTCTTCTTGACCTGCTGGCCTTCCTTTACATCCAAGCGAAGAATCAGGCCTGGCATGGGTGCATAGACAGAGACAGCTTCATGGGAAGCGGCAGCAGAAGCATCGGAGGCAACAGGAGCACTCCCGGCAGTATCCTTGGTTGTTTCGATGGCATTCTCATCGATGCCGAAAGCAACGTTGAGAGGATACTCATTGCCATTGACCATGGCCGAGTTCTTGGTGAGCTTGACACCATAGGCTTTTCCGTTGACGGTAACGGTGTACTCGCCCTTCTTCTTGGCAGCTTCTTCTTCGCGGTCAACCTTGTAAATGCCGTTTACCTGAGCTTTACCAGTAAGGTAGAGGATGCCCTTCTCCTTGCAGGAAGCAGCGATGAAGATGTTCTCATCGGTAAGAGGAAGTCCTTCCTTCTCGAGCATCTCTTTTGCTACCTTTACCCCTTTCTTGGGATCGGCATCGTTGATGTCGACAACCTTCTTGGTGGTGGGCTCCATCTTCATCTGTTCAGCACAAATCTTTACAACCTCGGCATCGGGTTCAACGGGAGTTTTTCCAAAGTAACCGAGAACCATCTTGCCGTAGCCTTCTGCAATCTTCTTCCAAGGTCCGAACATAACGTTGTTGAAAGCCTGCTGGAAGTAGAACTGGGAAACAGGGGTTACGGAAGTACCAAAACCACCTTTTGCTACAGTTTCTGCCATTGCCTCGACGATGGCGGGGAACTTGTCCATCATGTTGTTGTCACGCAGCATCTGGGTATTTGCCGTAAGGGCGCCACCAGGAAGTGGTGAGAATGGGATCTCAGGGCTGACGGTCATTGCTTCAGGGGGAATGATGTAGTCTTTCATACAATCCCTGAATACAGCTTCAGCTTCACGAATCTTCTTGATATCGATGCCCAAATCATAATCAGTATGACGCAATGCGTGCCACATGGTGATGATGTCCGGTTGACAGGTACCACCGGAAACCGGGCTCATGGAGAGATCGACCTGGTTTGCACCAGCTTCAATGGCGCTGACATACTGCTGGATGGAGACCCCTGCGGTGTCATGGGTGTGGAATACGAGGTTCATATCCTTGCCGAGCAACTTTCTTGCGCGCTTGATGGTCTCATATACATAGGCTGGGGTAGAGGTACCGCTTGCGTCCTTAAAACAGACGGACTGGAATTCAATTCCTGCATCCATGATCTGCTTAAGGGTTGCTTCATAGAAGTCAGGATCGTGAGCGCCCTCGGTGTTTGGGGGAAGGCTCATCATGGTTACTACTACTTCATGCCGCAGCCCTGCATCAACAATGGACTTTCCGCTGTCGATGAGGTTGTTGACATCATTGAGTGCATCAAAGTTACGGATTGTGGAAATACCGTGCTTCTTGAAAAGTTTGGCATGCAGGTCGATGACATCTCTTGGCTGGGAGTCCAAGCCTACAACATTGACACCACGGCTAAGGGTCTGCAGGTCTGCATCATCCCCAGCGACACGTCGGAACTCATCCATCATGGCGAATGCATCTTCATTGGTGTAGAAGTACAGGGATTGGAAACGGGCGCCACCGCCAGCTTCAAAGTGGTTGATGCCAGCCTCCTTGGCTGCTGCAACTGCAGGCATGAAATCCTTGGTGAATACACGTGCACCGTATACTGACTGGAATCCGTCACGGAACGCTGTGCACATAAAATTGACTTTCTTCTTCATTTGGGATGATCCTCCGGGGTTTCTTATTCTTTTGATTTTGCGAAGGCTGCTACGATTGCTGCTGCTATGTCTGCCTCACTGGCAGAAGGTGCAGAAGCTGCGACAACAGCAGGACTGCTTACGACGGCTTTGGGTTTCTGTGGTGCGATTTTTCTTGCAATTGCGCTCATGGCCTTGGTGAGAAAAACCAACAACGTAAGAAACACAAACACCGTAGCAATACCCAGAATTGTGAGGATGACCCCATTCTCCAACTGGGCGACAAGTTGCTCTTTCGGTAGTTGCGCTAAGAATACCATACGAACTCCTATTAAGGTTTATAGTGATCGTAGCCAAGGACTACAAATAACACACTGGGGGTTAGTATATCGGAATCATGGGGAGTGTTTCAAGTAAAGACACGATAAATGCTTTGTGGAATTTAGCATAGCTCATAGTAGAACGTTCATTTTTCTTCGAAAAAACAACCTCTTTCGAAAGTTCTGGTTTGCCTGTATACAATTATCTGGGTACCTTTTTATAGAATACTGCATCGATGACAGACTGTACTTTACTTCTCTTGTCTGTTTTCATCCTTTGCAGTAAGGTACTCTGAGGTAAAATGACCTTAGGAAGAAGGATATATATGGCTGAAGGAATGGATTTTGCACAGAAAATTGCCGAGGACAAAGCAATCAGGGGAAATATGGATAAGATTGGGAGAAAAATCCTGATCATGAGTGGGAAAGGCGGTGTGGGGAAGACCACTGTTACTGTCAATCTTGCCAATGCACTTGTCGACAGTGGATGTACTGTCGGCATTCTTGATACAGACCTCCATGGGCCAAATGTTGCAAAAATGCTCGGTTGTGAAAAGGAGATCCTCACCACTGAGAATGATGGAAAGACGTTCTACCCGGTTGAAGCCCGGCCAGGGTTGAAGGTAATGAGCCTTGCCTTTGCAATCGAACCCGATAGTCCTGTGGTATGGCGTGGGCCTATGAAGATTGCTGCCATCAGGCAGTTCCTGGCCCAGGCTGATTGGGGAGAGTTGGATTATCTTCTCATCGATTCCCCTCCCGGCACTGGTGATGAGCAGCTTACCGTCTGTCAGACCATTCCTGAACTTACCGGGACCATTATCGTAACCACCGGGCAAGAGGTTGCCATTCTGGACGCCAGAAGAAGTGTGAGCTTTTCAAGGAAGATGGGTGTGGCAATTCTTGGTGTCGTGGAGAATATGAGTGGCTTTATCTGCCCCGGCTGCAAGACTGAGATCCCCATCTTTGGTATCGGTGGTGGAAAAAAGATGTGTGAGCAGATGGGTGTTCCCTTCTTGGGGCGTGTGCCCCTTGAGGTCCCTCTCATGGAGGCTGAAGATGCAGGCAAGAGTTATTTGGGTATGCAGCCTGCAAGTCCTTCCTCTGCTGCATTGAAGGCTATCGCTGAGATCATCAACAGCGGAACCGCTGTCTCATCCCATCGTTCAACTGATTTTGCTGGATCTGCTTCCTGTGCACCTTCTGCTTGTTCCTCGTGTAGCAGTAACTGCTCATCCAGGAAAGGAGAGTAAGGGTATGTTTGACCCGTTTTCACAAGATGGAGAAAGTAAGGAGACTAAACATCTCGTTTGGAAGTCTGGTCAGCGTCAGCGTGTCTTTAAAGGACCAATCTTTGATATTTGCACCGTGCAGCGCACCAGTACGGATGGACGGAGCTCTTCTTTCATCGAGGTCGATGCTCCCAACTGGGTGACCATCATCCCCTGGTACCGAAACGAGCAGGGTGTTCCCATGATGATCATGGAGGAACAGTTCCGTCATGGGTCGAATACTGTTACCCGTGAGTTTCCTGCCGGGGTGGTGGAAGAGGGTGAAGAGCCGCTCGACGCTGCGCTCAGAGAGTTACGGGAGGAGACAGGTCTCGCCGGGGGTAGGATGACTGAACTGGGGAACGTCAGTCCGAATTCTGCCTTCATGAACAACCGTTCCTACTTTTTCCTGGTCGAGGATGCAGAGCATGTCAGTGACCAGGAACTCGATCCGAATGAACAACTGGATGTCTTTTCTGTTCCAGTGGCCGAAGTGGTTGCGAATATGGGCACCGGCATTTATGATAATGGTATTATGATGATTGCTTTAGGGTTTTTCCTTCGAGAGGCGCAAAAGCGTCCTGAGTTGGTGACTGCCCTGAAGAAGGAGTAGCTCCGATGAAACGAATACGTTTTGCTTTCCCTATATTGGCACTTGCCATTGTTCTTCTACTCTCTTCCTGTGTGACAGGAAGGGACTTGGTGCGGACCATCGAGGTGCATGGAACTGCAAAGGTGACCATCACTCCAGATATTGCTACCTTTTCCATCCAGGTCAGTGAGCTGGGAAAGACTACCGAAGAAGCCCAGAGGCTTGCAAATGCCAAGCTGGCGCAACTGCGCTCCGTTCTTGATGAGTACGGGATAGCTGAGGCAGATGTCAAAACCACTTCACTCAACTTGAGGCCGAGTTACCGTTGGGATGAGGGCGAGCAGATTCTCGAGGGGCAGGTAGCAAGTCAGAGTCTTTCTGTGAAGGTACGTGACCTGAAGGCGCTTGGTTCAATCATAGACCAAATGGGGAAGGTCAGTGGTATCTATCTCAACTCAGTACAACTTGATAAGGAAGACAAGAGTGAAGCACTTGAGCAGGCAAGATTGGAAGCAATCCAGAATGCAAAAGCCAAAGCTGAGCTCTATGCAGAAAGTTCAGCCATGCAGGTAGGTTCCCCTATCACAATCAGTGAATACTCCGTTGCCTCTAATCCCTACAATACAAGGATGAAGATGGAAGCAGTATCTGCGGTTGCTTATGACATGGCTACTGAGATTCCGGCAGGAACAATGGAGGTCTCCTCCACGGTTTCCATTGTGTATGAGATGTACTGATAGAGAGAAAATAATGAATAGCAACTTGTTTTTAAACAAGGAAATGAAAAAAAGCTATGAAAGGACTTAACAGACAAGAGATTTATTGGTATAGTGTAAGTGTCCGAACGTGTGGGCGAGTAGCTTATGACATATATTCTCTCTCCCACCGTGTGTCTTGTCGTTTTTTCCCCCTCTTTTTGAGGTAACGGCAGGTACAGGCCGCGAATATGCGGAACTCCTTCAAGGGTGCAAGCTTGAGGGAGTTTTTTTTGGCTCTTCACATTTTCTTGTGTGATTGGAACCGAAACAGTTCCCAAAAGCTGAGGATATGCTGATTAATCCGATCAACTATACCAAACAGGTTGTTGAGGGAGATTGCGATCACACTTGCCCAGTTACCAAGGATATCAAATGTTCTACCAAGTTTTACATCCCTGCAGGGTCCGGCCCAATCAACCGACCGTTTTCGTCCTGCTCCCAGAAAATGCAGATTCCTACCAGTTCCTTGTAAACAACAGCTGGATGGCAATGGCTGATGGTTATAAGCTTAACTTCGTACTTGCAGGACCGGGGAATGGCACCTGCAAAAGTCTAAGAATACCGATACTTGAATGCTCTTTGCGAAGATGTTAGCTACAGCCTCTTCTTCATGAAAACTCTAGACGTAACACGTCATATGTGTTAATCTGTGATTGAAAATAAAGGATTCAGACATGGAAACAACTGTCCGTAACAAAAAAACCCTGGCAGAGCAAACTGCTGATCGCTTGACAGAAACCATCATGAATGCTGAGTTTAAGAAAGGGCAACAGTTGCCCAGTGAATTCCAGCTCGCTGAAAAACTCGATGTAGGTAGGGGTACCATCCGGGAAGCAATCAAGATCTTGATATCTAGGCATGTTGTTGAGATTAAGCGGGGGACCGGTACGTTTGTAGCGGAAAAACCGGGACAGGTCGAGGACCCACTGGGCTTGGCTTTCATCAAGGACAAGAAGAAACTGTCGATGGACCTCTATGAGATGCGCCTCATGATTGAACCCCAGATCGCTTCTCTCGCCGCCAGACGTGTGACCAAGGAAGGGATGATGAAGCTCGAGGCATCATTGCAAGCTATAGAAGAGAATATCGCCAAAGGGATGCCATGGACAGATGAAGATATTGCTTTCCATGAAACGATAGCAGAGGCATCGGGCAATCAATTGGCATCAACGCTCATTCCGATTATCCATTCTGCTGTCAAGGTCTTCGCCTACTTGTATGGGAAACCTCTCACCGAGACAACCATTGCAACACACCGCGAAATCATGGACGCCATCAGGGCTAAGGATCCCGAACGTGCGGAGATTGCCATGAGAAATCATCTACAGCGAAACAAGGTTTACGCTGAGCACCTTAGAGAGACTGCAGGAGAAAATGCATGAGGGATAATACCTACGACATCCTTATCATAGGGGGTGGCGTCATCGGATCATCTGTT
The DNA here is from genome assembly GCF_003429665.1 of Sphaerochaeta halotolerans. GTDB lineage: Bacteria > Spirochaetota > Spirochaetia > Sphaerochaetales > Sphaerochaetaceae > Sphaerochaeta > Sphaerochaeta halotolerans. Next base: position 36,988 of record NZ_QUWK01000009.1, read on the forward strand.
GCGAGGGAACTTTCCAGGTACCGCCTGAGAATAGGTGTCCTTGAGAAAGAGCTCGATGTGGCGTGCGGTAATTCCTGCAGAAATACCGGCATGCTTCATGCCGGTTTCACTTACAAGCCTGGTTCCCTGAAAGCTGAGTGCGCGGTGGAAGGGAATCGAGAGTTTGACCAGGTGGCACAGGAGCTTGATATTCCTTTCAAGCGAACCGGCAAAGTGGTAGTTGGCTTTAGTGATGAGGACATGCAAAACATCCTCAGGTTCAAGAGAATTGGCGAGCTGAATGGGGTGCGAGGCCTGGAGATGATCGACAAGGCCAAGCTAAACCAGATTGATAACAGCGCGGGGGGAGAGTTTGCCCTATACAGCCGAGATTCTGGCATCCTCAATCCGATGTTGTACAACATCGCCCTTGCGGAAAATGCCCATCAAAACGGTGTGGACTTTTTCTTTGACAGCGAAGTTAAGGCCATTAAAAGGCAGGGTGAACATTTTCAGGTCACAGCTGGTGATTCGGTTTTCTCCAGTCGCTGGATTGTGAACTGCGCTGGGATGCATTGTGTAACTATTTCTGAAATGTTGGGATTGCATGGGCACCAGGTGAAGGGCTTCAAGGGAGAGTATTATGTGTTGGACAAGAAAGCCAGTCAGTTCATGAACATCCCAGTCTACCCTGCTCCCAATGCCAAAGGGGGCTTCTCCACCCATGCAACACCTACTGTCGACGGAAATATCTTGGTCGGTCCTGATTCCTATATCACCGAGGATCCTGACGATTTTGCCTCCACCCGCGATCATATGCAGGGTCTCGTAAAAGACGGCTCGGCGATATTCAAGCATATGAAGGCTGAGTATTTCATCAGGAATTTTGCCGGGACCCGTTGGAAACGGGTAGACCCTGAGACAGGTGATGTCCTGGACTTCCTTATTGAGAACAGGGATGACCATCCAGGGGTGGTGAACCTGATCGGAATCGAGTCTCCCGGACTTACCTGCGCCTTGCCCATTGCCCGCCGTGTGGTGGCAAAGATTCAGGAAAAGGAAGTACTGGAGGTAAACAATGATTTCAATCCATATCGCAAGGGAATTGTACGTTTTGCAGAACAGTCGAAAGAACGGAAGAAAGAACTCATAGCCACTGATCCTGACTATGGAGAGATAGTTTGTCGCTGTGAAACTGTTACACGGGCTGAGATTGTCCAGGCAATCAACAATCCTCTCGGAGCGGTGACATTGACGGGCATCAAGAACCGCACCAGGGCCTGTATGGGTAGATGCCAAGGGGGGTACTGTGAAACACGAATCACGGCCCTGATCCAGGAGCAGTGCAAGGTGAGGGAACATGAGGTGATGTACCAACACAAGGGCTCTGGGATGTTCATCGGCAAGGTAAGGGAGGTCCTGGATGGAGAATAAGGATGTCATTATCATCGGTGGAGGCCCTGCCGGGCTGGCTGCAGCCGTTCAACTGTACAAACTTGGGATTACCAATATTCTGATCCTTGAGAGGGAAAAGCATTTGGGAGGTATCTTGCGGCAATGCATCCATGATGGATTCGGCCTTCAGCGGTTTTGTGAATCGTTGAGTGGCCCTGAATATGCCCAGCGATTCATTGACGAGGTAAGAGAGCTGAACATTCCCTATATGACTGAGGTGACGGTAACAGAAGTGACTGCCGGTAGGAAAGTGACAGCCATCTCCAGGAGAGGAGTCATGGAATTCCAAGCCAAGGCGGTAGCATTGACCATGGGTTGCAGGGAACGGACACGTGGTGCGATCAGTATTCCAGGGACCAGGCCAGCCGGAGTATATACTGCTGGAGTTGCGCAATCCTATATGAACCTTGCGAACATCATGCCGGGACAAGAGGTGGTAATTCTCGGCTCCGGTGACATCGGCCTGATCATGGCCCGTAGATTGACCCTTGAAGGGGCTCATGTCAAAGCCGTATTCGAGGTACAGCCCTATCCCAGTGGTCTGCCACGCAACATCGAACAGTGTCTCAATGACTATGAAATTCCTCTTTTCTTGAGCCATACGGTGGTTGATGTCAAAGGTCATTCTCGGCTTGAAGGTGTAACCGTAGCCCAAGTCGATGAACAATATCGACCTATTCCGGGAACAGAACAAGAGTACAATTGCGACACGCTTATTCTCTCAGTAGGTCTTATCCCTGAGAATGAGCTTTCCCTTGGAGCTGGCCTCACACTCGATTCAAGGACCAAGGGAGCTGTCGTGGATGAAGATTACCAGACAAGCTGCACAGGAATCTTTGCAGCTGGCAATGTCCTGCAAGTCCACGACCTGGTGGATTTCGTCTCCATCGAGGCTGAACGCATGGCTCTTTCCATCCAAGAGTGCTTCCTCTCTTCCCAGTTTGGGAATGCAGAAATCGAAATCGTTGTTGATGCCTCCATATCCTATTCAGTTCCGCAGAAAACTACTGGGAAAAAGGACTTTACACTCTCTCTGAGACCGAAGAGGCCAGGTCGTAATTGTACAGTTTTCGTGAAACAGGAAAATGTGACTATCGCCCGAAAGAAGTTCGCCAAAGTCCTTCCCGCTGAGATGATCCAGCTTGCCATTCCAGCAGAAAGGATTGACCCAGAGAAGAAATTGGAGATTACACTCATATGAGAAGAGAGTACACCTGCATCATCTGCCCCATCGGCTGTGATATGACCGCAGAGATTGAAGATAATGAAATGGTTTCTCTCGTTGGCAACAATTGCGCCAAGGGTAGAGTATATGTACAGCAGGAGTTGACCAATCCGATACGTACTATCGCAACCTCCGTTCTTGTAAAGGGAGGCGAATTGCCCTTGGCAAGTGTCCGTCTGAACAAACCGGTACCCAAGGCCAGCCTTTTCAAGGTGATGGCAGAGGCAAAAAAAGTGATTCTGCTTGCGCCGGTAAGGATTGGACAGGTGGCTTTACAAAACGTTGCAGGAACCGGTGCAGACTTGGTTGTTACCAAGCATGTAGATGCGATTCATTGAATGGGTAGGCTTGGCTACTCCCTAATTCGCTTATAGGCATTCCTCTTACGCCAGAGATGGGCGAACATGAATTTCTCCCCTTTGTTCCTGTCTTGTTTTTCCAGGTATGCAAGGATTTTTCTGTGTTCTTCCTGGGTTTGCATCTTTCCTTGGTTGCTGAGGCGTTGGTAGAAGAGCGGGCTGTTTGTGTTCAGGTTCAGCCTACTGAAGGCAGGGAGCTTCTTGGAAAGCATTCCCAAGAACTATTTCTGCTTCTACGATGTCGGGCTTCTTAGGCTCAAAGAGCGGTCGTCCACCATGTTCATCTCCACAGACGCTACGTTCCCGCAGTCCACGGGTACATGCCCAATCCCTCAGGTTCATGCTGGCGTTCCTGTCACGTTCGACCAGCTTCCCGCAGGATGGGCAAATCCACTCCCTGACAGAGTGGGGTAAATTCCTATATGTTGTTTTACACGTATTGCAAGTCTTCGAGGACGCGTAGAAGCGAGGTGCCAGCATGAAGCGCTTCCCTCTCTCCCTGCACTTCTGCTCCATCCTCATCCGGAAGAATCCAAACGAGGCATCACATAGGGATTTGGCCAGCTTGCGGTTCCTGAACCTTGGAAAGCCCGCTTCCTTTCTTTGGAAGAATTTCTTGTAAGCGGTGTCCAGATTCCTCGATGCCATCTGCAGGGCCTGGGAGTTGACCTCGCCAAGCCAGGGATAGACTTTCTTGAGAATACCTTTCATTGCCAATCAGAAAAACGTATGAGCACTAGCATCTCTCGCCCAAAGTCGGGAGACTTCTGGTGCTCTTTCTTATAAAAGAGCGTTAGGAGAGGTTAGCCTCAGTAGTCAATTGAACACTGCTCTCATGTAGTCATTGAGGTCCTCTTGTTCATACATCATCCGGTAGAGTGCCTGTACGAGGGGGAACTCCTCTTCTACATGTCTTTCGCGGGTGAGTTCACCCATCAACTTGACGGTTCTGCTTCCCTCAATGACTGTGGCTGAGCTGCCACTGTTGTCAATGGAGAATCCTTTTCCCATCAAGAGGCCGAGCGTCCTGTTCCGGGAGAGGTCATTGAGACTGGTCAGTCCCAAGTCCCCGAGCCCACAGTAGCAGAAGATGGTTTCTGTACTGCAGCCAAAAAGACTGAGAAAATGGCGCATTTCCCCGACTGCCTTGGTGTAGATGAGAAAGTCGACATTCGGTGAGTTGAACCGGCCGCTGACCAGTCCGATTGCAATGGCATACATGTTCTTCAGGATACTCATCAGCTCGACTGAACGAATATCATCGGTGTAGTCCAAGTAAAGCCCAGTATCCTTGAGCACTTCCTTCTTGAACCGGTCATAATCCTCTCTCTTTCCCCCAAAGGTGAAGGAGGAGGGTAGCCCATGAAGCACTTCGATTGCGAAGGTCGGTCCCTTCATGCTTGCTGTTCTGGGAAAGGGAATCTGTTCGGTGATGAAGGCCCCATCATCACTCATGCCCTTTGCCAGGTTGATTACGAGACAGTCTTCCTTTGTATACTCCTTGATCTCCTCGGTGAAGGAGATAATGACCTTTGAGGGGATAACAAGGAGAATACAGTCGGCACTGCGGAAAATCTGCTTGTCACTTGTTGCCCTGATGCTGGTGTTCAGGAAGTGGGTAGGGAAGTACTTGGTATTCCGATGGTTCCGGTTGATATCCTCAACTACATCCTTCTCGATGGACCAGAGGATGACGGTATTATTGGTATTCCAAGAGAGCCGTTCGGCCATGGCGGTGCCAAAGACACCGGCTCCTGCAATTACGATGGTATTGTGATAAGGCAAGGCGCAACTCCTTCTTCGTGTGGCCAGATCATGGTTCGGTGTGGGATGTTTGCTTCATAGAAGATTGTCTGATCTTCTGCAATGAAGCCAAGCTTCTGATAAAATCCCTCACTCTGAATCTGGGCATGGATATAGATAGGCTTATGAGAAACGCTCAAGGCACAACGTACCAAGAGTTCTCCATAATGCAACCCACGGTAGGTGGAGAGCACTGCAATGCGTTCCAGTTTGGTTCCTTTTTCCGTCATCCGGATACGTACAGTCCCTACTGCTTCATCACCGATGAGCAGCAGGAGATGACCGCAGTCAGGGTCTTTTCCATCGAAATCGATGGCCTCGCTTACGCCCTGTCCTTTGACGAAAACCTCACGTCGTATGTGCTTGCACATTGCAAGATAGCCCTGATTGGTCATCAGGGAAGCACTCCCTGGTTCAAGGTATATGACAGTCTGTTCCATTCTGCCCATCATAACGGCAAGTCATGTCTTCGAGCAAGGGGGTGCAAAGTAGGGAAGAAAATGGGGAAAACAGCGTTCACTCACACAATCTACTTGATCTTCTTGAAGATATAAATCCTTGAACCGAAGTCTCCCAACACTCTGGTCATGGCATCATAGCCAGTCCCACCGAACTGTTGGTTTAGCTTGATACCTGCCCAGGCAACCTGCTCACCGGTAACCCGGTAGTGTTCAACCTCACTGTCAAGGGTGACTGCTTTGCTGATGGTGTCCTGGGCGATACCTCCCTCAGTGATGGGGAGCGGGCTCACCTGGTTGAGTAGATTTCCGAACATTTTGATGTCGATACGCTGTTGACGGGGGAACACCTCATAGACAGCATTCAGGTCAACTATTTCCACGCGTAGCTTGTCAGAACCTGGATTTGAAGGATTGAGCTTCTGGGCGAAAAGTACCAGAAGTTCACTCTTGTCCTGGCTTGCTACTGCCCAGACTACCTGGTTGGAGGTGCTGTTTGCCAGCTTCACCCTCGTAAAGGTTCCATACTGCAGCAAGGCGCGGTGTGCCTTGTAGAAGGCAATCTGTGCCTTAATGGCATCCTTCTGCTGCCCTTTCAGCTTCGTGACATCCAGTTCATAGCCAAGCACGCCGAATGCTGCAATGTTGAACCGTGACTCGAGGTCGGTTCTTCTCAGCGTCTGGTGGTTGGGAGAGTCACTGACATGGCTGCCCATGGTTGAGAGGGGGTAGCCACAGCTGGTGCCTTCCTGTATATACAACCTGCTGAGAGCATCGGTGTTGTCACTGGTCCATGTCTGTGGCATGTAGCAGAGCATCCCTAGGTCGAAGCGGTTGCCTCCACTCGCACATGACTCAAAGAGTACATTGGGGAAGGCTGCAGTGAGCTTCTCAAGTAGTTCATAGAGTCCCAGGATATAGCGATGGAAGAATTCACCGTGGTCTTTCATTTCTCTGTTTGTGCTATACATGTCACTGAATACACGGTTCATGTCCCACTTGATGTAGTTCACGTTTGCAAAATGCCAAACATCTGAGAGTTGCTTGAAGAGGTAATCCCGTACATCTGGTCTGGTAAGGTCAAGAATGTACTGGTTCCGTCCCACACTTGGGCGCCTGCCTGGTATGGCGACCATCCAGTCGGGGTGTTTCTTATACAGCTGGCTTTCAATGCTCACCATCTCCGGTTCCACCCAGAGGCCGAACATCATGCCAAGCCTGTGTACTTCGAGGGAGAGGTTTTCCAACCCTGAAGGGAGTTTCTTTGGATTTACGGTCCAGTCTCCTAGACTGGTGGTGTCATCGTTGCGGAGTCCAAACCATCCGTCATCGAGCACGAACAGCTCAATACCGAGGTTGGCACTCTCCTTTGCCAGGTTGATGAGTTTGTCCTCTGTGAATTTGAAGTAGGTTGCTTCCCAGTTGTTGATCAGAACCGGTCGTTCACGGAACTTCCAGGGGCCACGAATGATGTGGTTGTTGATGAAGTGGTGGAAGTTCTGGCTTGCTCCATTGAGTGCATCGGGCGAGTAGGTCAGTATTGCCTCAGGGGTTTGGAATCGGTCTTGCGGGGCGAGGACCCAGCTGAAGGTTGCTGGGTTGATTCCCGTCAGTACCCTGACCTTTCCATAGGGGGATGTTTCGACCAGTTCGCGATGGTTGGAGCTGTAGATGAGGTTCATCCCGATGGTCTCTCCATTCTCCTTGGTGAGGAAGATGCAGGGGTTGTGATCAGCGCTGCTGACGCCACTCTTGCTGTCGTTGATCATAATGCCTGGGGCAAGAGGACGTTCATGCATGTACCGCTCACGGGACCATGCTCCATCGAAGGTGACCAGCTTCCAGTCATCAGTGTCTAGATCGAGCTGTGCTGATGCAAGGTTCTTGATAGTCACTTCCTCAGTGCTGTCGTTGTACAGGGTGGCACGCCTCGTGATGACATTGCTGTCTTCGAAGACGGTGTAAGTAAGGGCAAGTCGCAGGGGGAGGCAAGTTTCCTTGAGCATAACTTCCAAGGTGGTACAGGTACTCTTGTCCCCATAGGACTCAGGCAATCCACTGAAGGTTCTGGGCTTTCCAGGGAGAATGCGGTAGCTCTTGACGATGAAGTCGAGTGTTTGCATGCCACGGGAATAGGAAATGTCGACAGAACTCTCTCGATAATCACCTTTGCCCATGGTAGAGTATTCCATGCAGAGGTTGGTGAAGAAGAGGGTTGGATGGTCACTGTCGTAGGCAGTACCGGTGCCGATGCTGATACTCCTTTTCTCTGCCAATGCATCGATACTGATGGTCTCTTTGCTGAGATATCTGCCATAATAGAGGTGTTCAAGGTGCCCTGTTTCGGTTATGGCGAACAGGTAGGTGGTTTTCTTTGTGGATAGGTTGAACAGTCGGTCCTTCTTGGAAATCATAGAATGGTACTCCTTGAACTTGGAAACGGTCTATGCTACCAGTATACTGTCATTGAGCTGTTTTTAACACCATGTTGTGGAGCTTTTAAAAGGAGAAGTAGGTATGGATATTCGTCGACTGAGATTATGGGAAAGCAGGAATGCCACTGTTCTTACCAACGACCTGATCCAGGTGGTGTTGGAAGACCAGGGTAGTATGGTGCTGGAACTCAGTGCGCTCTTGGAAAAGGGTGGACGGATTAATGCTCATCTGATGCCATATTACCGTGGAACGGGTACTTCTGTGTTCAGCGATGAGAATGCCGAGTTTTGGAAAACCAGTCCGTTCCTCTACCAGAAAGCAGGATCCTATTTCAGTTTCCCAAACTATGGTCCTTCCTATGATGGAATCCAAGGACTCCAAGAGCAGAGTGGGTTCACAGCCTCTGCGTATTGGATGGTGGAGCGCTATGGAACAGATCCTGAGTTTGGAGGGGTCTGGCTTATGAGCATGGTACGAAACAGGAAGGAACACTACCAGGTACGGAAGATTGATATGTTGCTTCCGAACCATCCTGTACATTATACGGCAATTTTCATTACCAACAACGGGAGTGAAGACCTGCTTGCCAATACTGCTTGGAATAATGAGGTTGGCTCTCCTTTTTTGGAGTCTGGTTGTGTGCTTAATGCCAGTGCACAGAGTTGGAGGACTGGGCCGGAAGAATCCCTTACCGGAGTTGTTTCACGCTTGCAGCCCAACGTTCAGTTTGATGACTGGAAGAAGGCTCCTCTGAAGCAAGGAGGAACTGTCGATTTGACTGAGGTTTCTCCCCCCATTGGAAAGACTGACTTTATCAGTGGGGCAATCCCAAGGCTCTCCAACCTTGGTTGGTCAAGTGTGATCAACCCGAGGCAGCAGATGGTCTACTTTACCTTCTTCCCCGGCCCTCAGGCATTGGGAGAAGGGGAGATCGGGCTGAATTTCAACAACTTCCTCTTTGACTATGGTGGGCGTACTGAGACTCCTTGGGCGCTGTATCCGGGAGGGATGAGTCAACAGTACTCGATTAACTGTGGATCGGGTACAAACAATCTGTATGCCGGTACCAAGGAAGCATCTGCTTCTGATACCTTGTTCGATGCTGATACTACGGTAATCATACCAGCAGGAGAGACGCGTTCTCTCTACTACGCAACAGCTTTTGCTCCGTACGACAACAACCGAATTGGCGGGAATTTCTACACTGTAGAGCAGGTGGAGGAGGGACTCCTCCTCAAGAGGACGAGGAGTTACGCAATCATCCCAGCTGACTCGGTATTCCACTGTATCAAGACCCTGGCAAAACGTGTAATGGCAACTGATTAAAAGAAAGGCCACCCCGGTGAGAGGGTGGTCTTGGACAGACAAGTTTGTATTGGTTTATTGAGCATAATATTCTACGTAAACGGTTCCAGTGTAGGTAGCTTGTGTCGCATTGGCTGCTTCGGTAGCATTGAGTTGTACATTAATGGGATAGCTGTCAACAACCATTTGATTAACGCCAGTTCTGTTAGTAATCTCAACTGAAGCAGGAGGCGTTGCTTCAGTGGTGTACTGAACGGATCCAACTTTAACAGTGTAGTTGATAGGGCTTACCGTGCCATTTGTCAGCTGTGTTGCTCTGAGCTTAAGAATATAACCATCTCGGTTATTGGTCTTGGTCAGTACATACCCAATGGCGGGGTCAGTCAGTTCATCTTCAGCTGACATTTCGTAACTATCTAGAGCAGTTGCATTCTGGAAGCTTGATACATCAGTTGCCGTTTCTTCAGCAATCTTTATAACGTTTACACCCTGGATCACTGTAGAGACATCAAAAGTATCAGATGTAGTCGGATCAACAGCAAATACAGTGAAGGAAGCGAGAGCCAGTACCAACAAAGTTGCAATAATATTCTTCTTCATTTTAAACATCCTTTAGGAGCTACGCTCCAGTGCAAGTTATCTATGCTTTCCCAAGCACATTTATATAATAGTAATTCTAAGGACTTATGTCAACAGGTGTGATTAGTTTTTTGAAAATACTGAGCAATGTAATAGAAAATATTACAATAATATGTTTAAGTTATTATAATATAAAAGAATAAAAAATTCTTAACGTAAGATAAACTTATGTCAACTTATAGCAATCAAAGTTTGATATTTGAGCATGTTTTACTATGGTTATACAAATAGTACCAAAATAATTCTTTGTAATGTACTAACTATGACAGAAGTTGGTGAAATATATGCCTATTTACTGATAATCTATACTGATTGTGACAATATCTCATTAAATATGGGTAGAAGTTTGTAGAAGTGGCTGCATGTAGATCGAAGAATAATTCTAATACAAGTGGAATTATCCTATAATCTGAAACTGAGCAAGGACGGTCAAGCTCAAGTTTTGTTTCTCAGCTAGAGTGCAGTCAATGGAGTTGTAAGGTGACTATGAGAGAAGAACACAAAGAAGCGGTCCAAAGGATGCTGGAGTTTATTGATGAGCATCTAAGTAAGCCGATCACACTACATCAACTGGCACAGGCTGCCCAGTATTCCCCCTGGCATAGCGCGCGAATGTTCAAGGAGACTACTGGTATGGCTCCATTCACCTACTTGAGGCACCGACGTTTGAGTGAAGCCGCAAGAAGGTTGGAGAAGCCAGAACAGAAAGTGGTGGATGTGGCGTTTGATTTTGTGTTTGATTCTCATGAAGGATTCACAAGGGCGTTCTCAAAACAGTTTGGGATGAACCCGAATGAGTTCAGGCAGCACTGGAATGAGTTTGTCACGAATAGAGCTGCGCGTCGCACAACAACCCCAAAACAAGATTCTGAAGGAGAAACTACAATGAAGACTGTATTCGTACAAGTGGTGGATCGCCCGGAGCGAAAAGCTGTTGTGAAGAGCTCGCAGAAGGCAACTGACTACTTTTCCTATTGTGAAGAGGTTGGTTGTGATGTTTGGGAGGTGCTGAGTTCTATCAAGGAAGCTCTCTACGAGCCGGTAGGGATGTGGATGCCTGAGAATTTGAGAAGAATCGGAACTGGTGAATACATGCAGGGGGTAGAGGTTCCCAAAGATTTTGCTGGAATTGTTCCCAAGGGGTACGATCTGATTGATCTCCCTGCTTGCCAGATGATGATATTCCAGGGACCTCCGTTTGAAGACGAGGACTTTGAAGAAGCAATAGCAGGACTGTGGGATGTGATGAAGAGGTATGATCCAACATTCTACGGGTTTACCTGGGCAGACGAAGATGGTCCCAGGTTCCAGATGGAACCATTGGGGTATCGAGGATATATAGAAGCAAGGCCTTGTAAGAGGGTCTGAAATAATAGATAAACCATTGAATGTATTGCAGCCTCCCCAAATAGGGGAGGCTGTTTGATTTTCGGTAGAGTAAACAGGCCAAGATGAGAATCTTGTTCAGTAGGAACGAAGCCAGTCCAGACAGATCCAATGTTGGTCGTTTTGGATTCTGTGACAATCTTATCTGGAACCCGGAATCACCAATTCGCGCTATCAGAGGCTTAAAACACCACTCTCTGAGGAAAATGTGACTATTCTTCCTGGAACCGAAAATTATATTAAAAGAAGGTTGACTAAAGTTGGCCAACCTTCTTTTAAATTTCTTTATTGTTAAGTATTTATTCAGCAGTAATATTAAAAGTTATCACACCAGTGTAACCGCCTGTTGCAGCTGAGAAATAGTCGTTTTGATTCAGCTCTGCTGAAATTTTGTGACTTACAACTATCATTCCGTTTTGTGCTTCAGTTGCATTAATCGCCCTTACTACAACTGCACTCTCAGTAGTGTTTGTTATATAATTTGCATTATTTGCAGTAACTGTATAATTGATAACTGGAGCATTTGTTAAAGTTTCATTAGTAGTTTCCATAGCTTCAGCTGACATTGAAATGCTATAAGGTACATTTGTTGCCATTGTTAAGTATGCATCCTCAACAGTATCGCTCCCATCTTCAACGAAAGTAATGGCTATCGAATCCTCAGACGTTAATCCTAAGAAATGTCCATAATTATTAAGCGTAGCAGGCGCTACAGTAATTTTAAAATTACTTTTCCCAGCAACATTTGTCGTTAAATCTAATTCCGCAGCAAACACGCCAGCCATTCCGATTACCAGTACCAATAAGATTGCAATAGTCTTTTTCATATCATTCATCCTTTTTAAGGGCAGTGCCCTTGTGCAAGTTATTAAGCTCTTTTCCCTAAGCTTGTCTGTATATTAATAAGAAAGGAGACTTATGTCAATACTAAACTAAAAAAAGTTTGAAAAAACCTGATAATTTTTTTATAAATTTCTAAATATTTAAATTATATAGATTTAGGAAATATCCATCTTATTATAACTTGTGACAAATGGGTGTGTTTAAGACAGTATTCCATCAGTTTACACTTTTTGTCTGGGTCTTGGGTAAGAGCTAATTGGGGTATATATACCCTACTTACGTTATAAGTACGGTGGAAGCAAAAGCCGGTTTTTCTGTATGAACTTGAATAAATATTCAGCTATGAGCGGTATTTTTAGTCGGTTAGCGCTTTTTATGAGTAAATACACAGGCAATATGCATGGATCGTGTAAGAACCCTTGCAAGCTGATATGTGCCAGGGTTATTGATATATATAAGGAACCGAGGTTTTATGCTTGGTAAGGATTTATATAGAGAAACAGCCGCTGAATTGTTCAGCGGCTGTTAAAGAGGTGCCAATCGGATTCGAACCGATGTATAAAGGTTTTGCAGACCTTTCCCTTACCACTTGGGTATGGCACCAATGCTCATTGCATGATGAACATAACAGGTTTTTAACCGATAATCAAGTAGAATTGGATTCTTTCTTGCCGGAGAGTAGCTGGTCCTCTGCTTTTCTCTTGTTCTTCCATTGACAGATGAACGTTTATGATTGTATGCTCTGTTTGTAACGGGTTAAAAGTACAAAAACATTCAAGGAAGTGTTCATGTCAAACATACCAGCAAGCAGACAGCACGATATTCTCACTCTCATTCGTCAGGAGGGGAGTGTGACGGTCAGCTTGCTAGCTGAACAGTTTTCTGTCAGTGAACTTACCATCAGACGTGATCTCGACCACCTTGCAAAGAAAGGCTTGGTTGAACGTACCCATGGAGGGGCGACTGCCAGGAGAAATCTTCCGGTGGAACCAGACTACCTGCAGAAAGCAAGTGAATACCCCCAAGAGAAAGCAGCCATTGCAGAAAAAGTCGCTTCTTTCGTAGAAGAAGGCGATACGCTCTACATCAACAGTGGTTCCACCACGTTTGAAGTGATTAGGGCAGTAGTTGCACTGGAGAAGCGAGTGACCATTGTCACCAACAACATCGATGCCATCTACCTCTGTAAAGAGAGTGAAATTGTCAGACTTATTCTAGCCGGTGGCATCTACCGAAACCGAAGCCATTCAGTCTCTGGTTCTCTCTCTTCTCTGATCATAAGCCAGATACATGCAAACAAGGCCATCATAGGAGTGGATGGGTTTTCCCCATCCGCAGGACTCACTACCCCCATCTTAGAAGAGGCTGAGACCACCCGGGCCATGATCGAGCACACGGTGGGCAACGTGTTTGTCGTGGCAGCAAGCAACAAGATTGGGGTGGTGTCAAACTTCAAGACTGTCTCTCTTGACCAGGTCGATGCCCTGGTAACGGATGAAAAGGGAGCAGAGATAGTTAAGCAAATGGAGATTCCAGAGAGTCTGGAAATCATCGTAGCAACCAATATATAGGAGTGCCGTATGAAGTATATGGATGAGTATGCAAAGCAGTATGAAGATTGTGCCTGGATTCCTTTCGAGGACTTGGAGAAGTTCATGGAAGAAGCCTTGGTGCATGCAGGAGTACCCAAAGATGATGCAAAGATCATCAAGGAGGTACTGATCGCAAGTGACAAGCGGGGAATCGATAGTCATGGTATCGGGAGACTGAAACCAATCTACATAGACCGCATTGACATCGGGATCATGAACCCTGTCACTGAAATCGAGGTCTTGAAAGACCAGGCTGCCACTGCCGTTCTTGATGCCCACAATGGAATGGGGCACGTCGCTGGACACAAAGCTATGGAGATGGCCATCGAGAAGGCGAAGAAGTATGGCCTTGGGATGGTGGCGGTGCGCAACTCCAACCACTACGGAATTGCTGGCTACTATGCCACCATGGCAACCGATGAGGGAATGATTGGAATCACAGGAACCAATGCCCGCCCCTCCATTGCACCTACCCACGGCGTAGAGAATATGCTGGGAACAAACCCTCTTACTTTCGGTATTCCAACCGATGAGGAGTTTCCTTTTGTTCTGGACTGCGCAACCAGTGTCTCCCAGCGGGGAAAGATTGAAGTATACGGCCGTGCAGGAAAAGAACTTCCTGAAGGTTGGGTAATTGACCACGAAGGAAAGACCAGAACCGATACGCAGCAGGTGCTCAAGGACCTGACAACCGGTATGGCTGCCCTTACTCCGCTTGGAGGTATTGGGGAGACCACCGGAGGTTATAAGGGCTTCGGGTATGCAACCGTTGTTGAGATTCTCTCAGCTGCTTTGCAGGATGGTTCCTGGATGAAGGCTCTCAATGGATTTGATGATGAGCACAAGCCCATCCCGTACCCACTTGGACACTTCTTCATTGCCATCAACCCAGAGTTCTTCATGGGATTGGAAACCTTCAAGCGAATTGCAGGAACCATTTGCCGTGAGCTTCGCGCTAGCAAGAAGGCACCAGGGGAAGACTACATCTTCACAGCAGGAGAGAAAGAACATCTGGCTTACCAGTTCCGGAAGGAACATGGATGCCCGGTTCCTCCAAGCCTCCAGAAGGTTATGATCACCCTTCGTGACCGGTTCAAGATGGACTATCAGTGGGATTTTGAAAAATAAACAGGAGTTATTACCATGCAAGATGATTTGACCAAGCGAGCACTCGATTACCATATGAAAGACGGAGTTCCTGGAAAGGTAACCGTAGTTCCCTCAAAGCCCTGCCAGACTGCTGATGATTTGGGTCTGGCATACACCCCCGGTGTTGCCAAACCGGTACTGGCCATAGCAGAGAACCCTGAGGATGCCTATAAGTATACCTCAAAGGGCAACCTCGTTGCTGTTATCTCCAACGGAACCGCCATCCTCGGCCTTGGCGACCGTGGAGCCTTGGCAAGTAAGCCTGTCATGGAAGGCAAGGGTGTACTGTTCAAGAGGTTTGCCGATATTGACGTCTTTGACATCGAGCTCGACACCAAGGATCCTGATAAGATCATCGATATTGTAAAGACCCTGAGTCCTACCTTCGGAGGAGTGAACCTTGAGGATATCAAGGGACCTGAGTGCTTCCGTATTGAGCAGGAGCTGATAAAGAGCTGCAACATTCCCATTTTTCACGATGACCAACATGGAACTGCCATTATAGCCACCGCTGGCTTGATGAACAGTTGTGAGATTGTCGGCAAGAAACTGGAAGACATCAAGATTGTGGTCAATGGTGCAGGTGCTGCTGGTATCTCTTGTGCGAAGATGTTCGTTGCCGCTGGTGTGAAGAGGGAGAACCTCCTCATGTGCGACAGCAAGGGCGTCATCTATAAGGGAAGAACAGCAGGCATGACTCCTGAGAAGGAAGAGTTTGCAACCGATTTGCCGGCAAGAACCCTAGCTGAGGCTTTGGTGGATGCTGATGTTCTTATGGGCCTCTCTGTTGCAGACTGTGTTACCCCTGAGATGTTGCTGTCCATGGCCAAGGACCCTGTGGTCTTCGCCATGAGTAACCCGAATCCTGAGATTGCCTACGAGCTTGCAATGGAGACCAGGGATGATTTGATCATGGCAACGGGAAGAAGTGATTATCCCAACCAGATCAACAACGTATTGGGTTTTCCCTTCATCTTCCGCGGTGCTCTGGATGTCCGTTCAGTGATTATCAGCGAAGGGATGAAGATGGCAGCTGCGAAGGCTTTGGCTGCTTTGGCAAAGGAACCTGTTCCGGCCTCGGTAGAAAAGGCCTATGGTGGACAGAAGTTCAGCTTTGGTCGGAACTACATCGTTCCCAAGCCGTTTGACCCCCGTGTAATCGAATGGGAAGCTGTTGCTGTTGCAAAGGCTGCCTGTGAAGAAGGATTGGCAGGGAAACCCATCACTGACTGGGAAGGCTACAGGAAGAGCCTGGTAAAGCGAATGGAGAAGTACTGGAACTAAGCTCTTCATACACACTTTTTCCTATACAGAGACTCCTTTCCTGTGTTGCAGGAGGGGAGCCTCTCCTTTGGTTATCCAGATATAAAAAGCCCTCCGACAGACGGAAGGCTTAATCTTTACGTAGTATTCTTTGGTTTTTACTCTACACCCAGAATCTGTTTTATCTGATCTTTCACCTGGTTCAGGATATTGGTGTACTGTTCATCCAGCTGACCCAGTTGCTTGTCCAGAAGCTTCATGAACTCAGGATCCTGCTCAGGGCGGAGCGTGAAATTAGGACCATACTGCTGTTGGAGCTGAGCTTGCTTCTGCTGAAGGTGGGGAGCAAACTGTTGCTTCATCCGTTCAATCAAGTCCTCCTGGTTTTCCAGGTACTGGCTGAAGAAACCTTCCAGTTGTCCAAGCAACTCTTTCAATTCCTCGTTGCCATCACCCAGGATTTCCCCAAGTTCAAGGACCTTTGAAAAGGATTCCTTGTAGGTAGCATTGCGAGGAAGGGAGAGATTGGACAGGAATGTGATTGCCATTCCTTCCTTTACTGCATCCTTCTCTTGGCCAACGTAGGAGGCATACTGTTTTTTCGTTCCCTCCTTGGTGGCATCTATATCCATGAGGAAGGTTGCTGCAAGTTGTCTGCCCCTCTTGATTAGTTGTTCTTTCTTGATTTTCTTCGGGTCGGCCTGTAAATTTTCTGTCTTCTCCAAGGCCAGTTCCCATGCAGATTTTATTATTGCCATAACATTCTCCTATCGACCTTAGTAAAGATAGTACAGTTCTCCATCTTGGACAAGTCATGGTTTGGTGGTACCCTCAACCCATGGAACTGGAGCAGAGCATCATATATATCCTTGATCTGTTGGGGACCTTCATTTTTGCCATAACCGGCGCAGTAAAAGGGGTACGGCTCAAGTTGGACATTCTTGGAGTAGTCGTCTTTGCCTGCACAGTCGGATGTGGAGGAGGCATGCTCAGGGATGCAGCAATTGGGGCAACCCCGGTCGCCGCCTTCTCAAACAGCGCCTACATCTTAATCTGTGTGGGCACCGGTTTGACAGTTTTCTTTCTTGCTCCCAAGGTTGTGGGTCGCTGGAGAGTCATTCTCTTTGCCGATTCCCTTGGTCTCGGAGTCTTTACAGCCCTTGGAGTTGCAAAAGGGGCAATGTTTGGGATCGGGCCGGTAGGACAGTTACTCTGTGGCGTGTTTTCTGCAGTGGGAGGCGGTGTTGTCCGTGATGTCATGAGCCGCTCGATTCCCACCGTATTGACCAGTGACTTCTATGCAACCGCCAGCCTCATCGGTGGCATACTTTACCTTGCACTCGAGTTGACAGAAATTGGACTCTTGAGCAAATGTATCATAGTAAGTAGTGTGGTCTTCTTGATTCGCCTCGTTGCAATCAAATACAACGTCCACCTTCCTGTGGCACATACTGCCCTACCGGTGGACGACCAGCCACCACTACACTAACGAAAAGGACTGAACATGCATTCAAAACCTATCTATTATGAAGAACCTTATCGGCAGACCCTCCAAGCAGTTGTCACCTCCATTACAGAAAAAGGAGTAGTCTTGGACAAGACCATCTGCTACCCCGAAGGGGGAGGGCAGGCAGGAGACAGGGGAACCATAGCAGGGAAACCTCTTCTGGATACTACAAAGGACAATGAACACACCATTTACCACCATGTGGAAGACCCTGATTTTTCTGTCGGGGACACGGTGGACATCTCTCTTGACTGGGACCACCGTTATCACTACATGCAGATGCATACAGCCCAGCATGTGGCCAGCGGCTTGTTGTTCCGCCACTTCTCCATAGCCACGGTCAGCGTACACCAAGGAGAGCGAATCCTCACCATAGAGACTGACCAGAAGGAAGTTCCTGTCTCCGTCTGCTATGCCCTGGAGGATATGGTGAACCAGAGCGTGCGTGAAGCAAAGCCAGTTACCTATGAAGTCCACACCCAGCAGAGTGCCCAGGCTTTGGACCTGAGAAGATCGATTAAAGTGAACGGGGACGGGGTGAGGCTGGTAGTCGTTACTGATATCGACACCGTTGCCTGTGGTGGGCTCCACGTAGCCAACACCAAGGAGATTGATTTCTTCCACTATGAAGGGCAGGAGATGATCAGGGGGCATGTTAGGCTCATCTTTACCATTGGAACCATCGCTCGGGAAGAAATCCGCAAGAAAGAACGGATTGTTGCACAATTGAGTGCTCTCTTCTCTTCTCCGATGGAAGATTTGGTTGAGACCGCTACCAAGGCAGTCACCCTGGCATCTTCTGAAAAGAGCGCACTGAAGAAGTGCAATGAACGGCTGGCATTCTTGGAGCTGGAAAAACGGATTATACATGCTCAAAAAAAAGAGAGCACTCCTGTTGTGCTTTGGGAGGTAGAGGATGACCTTTCTCTCAAGGACATCGGAAAGGCTGCCACTGCATTTGAAAATTTGGCTCTCTGCGCCGTACAGCAAAATGGTGAGCAGGTGCTCTGGCTCATCGCCCTGGTAGGAGAAGCCTCTACCTTGTTTGATTTCGCCAAGCAGAGACAGAACCTGCTTTCCACCATTGCCGGAAAGGGTGGGGGAAAGCCACCTCTCTACCAAGGAGTGGGAACAGGGGAAGGGCTCATCCTGCTCAAAACATTCAAGGATCTACTGATATGAAGTTGCCTGCGTGGCTGAAAGCACTTTTCAAGAAAGAAACCTATCTCAAGGAGGATGGGTCGCTGGATGTACGAAAACTCCTCCTGCGTACCTTCCTCCTAATGCTCTTTATCTTCGGGATGTATTTCATTGGTCTCAGGTACTACCGGCTCGCAGGGTGGGACCAGAACGTAGTAGTGCAGCAGTTCATTGAAAACTTCGGGGTACATGGGGTCGCAATCTACGTCTTCATCGTAGACCTCTTCGTGCTACCACTCTCTGTGGACTTGATGTGGCCCTTTGTAATGGAGTGGCACCCCGCGCTGGCTATCCTGGTCATGGGTGCCAGCTCAGTAGCAGGGGCGTTTTGTGCCTACCTATTTGGGAGACTTGTTGGTTTGATGCCCATCTTCAGGAAGTGGGTACTCAAGCAATCAGGAACCCATACCGAGCAAATCATCACCAAGTACGGAATCTGGGCGATTGTCATCAGTGGCTTGACCCCGCTACCCTTCTCAACCATCTGCACGGTGGCAGGAATCCTGGAACTGAAAGCACATCACTTCCTTCTAGCCAGCTTGATTCGCTTCCCCCGTATGGCAATCTACTACCTGATCTTTACCGGTCTGATCAACATCGGTTGAGCAGAGAGGTAATCTCCTGGGCAACCATGCGGGTACGAAGCGCACTGTCTCCTGTATACTGTGTTGCATCCAAGGCCTCCAAGGCAGCTTCCTTGGAGAGGAAGGAGAGGATTGTCGAATCTTCACTGAGCATGGCCTTCAAGGTGTTTGGTTTGCCATCTTGTACCTCTGCCCAGGCTTTCAGACTGTACTCCCTGATGATCTCGTGCATCTCCTGGCGGTTGGCTCCCTTTCGGCCTAGCTCCATCAGGAGGCGTTCACTTGCAGCAAAGATTCCGTATGCTTCCAGGTTGCGTGCAATTCCACTCTGGTGGATCTGCATTCCCTCAACCACCTTGTTGGCAGTAAGAAGTACCTCATCCAGGGCAAGGAACATATCGGGAAGTACCAGACGACGGTTAGCACTGTCATCGAGCGTTCGCTCGAGAAGAGTCGATGCAGCGTTTTGCCAAAGTACCTCATTCTGTGCGGAGATGTACCGGCAGAGGCTGTCGATCTTCTCGCTGTTGATCGGATTGCGTTTGAACGGCATGGCTGAAGAGCCTACCTGCTTTGCCCCAAATGGCTCACTCCATTCCCCAATGGGGGGGCTTTGGAGCAGGCGAAAGTCGATGAAAAACTTATAGAGTGTGCAAGCAAGTGAGCTGAGTGCCGTACCCACGCGGTAATCCTGCTTACGTGGATAGACCTGGGTGGCTGCGGTAAATGCTTTCAGTCCCAGATGCTCCATGACCCGTTGTTCCAGATCCATTGCAGACATCGTATGGTCCTTGAGCAACTCCGTGTAACTTGCACTGGTGCCAACGGCTCCTTTCATTCCCTTCCCGCGAATAGATGCCTGCACAGCCAAGAGGCCTTCCAGATCCTCTTTGATATCCTGGGCAGTTTGGGCAAGGCGGTAACCCACCGTAGTGGGTTCAGCCGGTTGAATGTGGGTGAAGGCCATGCAAGGGGTATCTGCATATGCTTCCATCTTCTCCAGGAAGAGGGAGAGAAGGGTCTTGGTTTTTTCTATGATCAGGGAGAGTGCTTCTTTGAGCCGTATGGCATCCATGTTGTCCAGGATGTCCATGCTGGTTGCTCCCAGGTGAATGATTGAGCCAGCATTTGGGCACTGTTCTGCAAAGGTCTTGATCTCCGCCATGAGGTCATGATGGATCTCTGCCTCAATCTCGCTGGCTCGCTCGATGTCAATGTCTTCTTGGTGGGCGATCAACTCAGAAAGTTGTTCCTTACTGACCAAGCCGGCTTCCTCCTGGGCGCTTGCAAGGGCAACCCAAACCTTCCTAAGGAGTTTTCTCTTATGCTCCTCGCTGAATACGGTTCGCATTTCCCCACTTGCGTAGCGCCAAGAAAAGGGTGAAATGTAGGTGTCATGGGTAAAGCTTTGCATACAGACCTCCGCTTACCCATGACTGTACCCTCTATGCCAAGCGTAGGTCAATCGACATAACGGATGCTCTCCCACGCCTTGTTGTACATCTCCAAACTAGCTCCCAGGTCATCCTTCAACTCATAGGAAGTGAGCATGTCCACGGTATAGAACGGGGTGGTGGTGCGGTACTGCTCAGCTTCCATGTTCACCGAGGAAGGGAAGTGGAACCTGTCAAGAAATTGCGCATAATTCTCCGGCTTGTGGATGTAGTTGATGAACTCGAGGGCAAGCTCATAATTCCTGGCTCCCTTGGGAATGCACATTGAGTCAATGTACATCGGCCCTCCGTCTTGGGGGAGGAAGAAGTCTACGTTGTTCCATTGGGACTCCTGCAACTCCTCAAAAATTGCCTCAGCATACCCATGTGCAATCCAATATTCACCACTGGCAAAGCCCTTTGCAAAACTTTCCGCATCGAACTTGACCAGATTGGGTTTCCACTGGGTGTTAACCAATACCCTTGCTTCCTCAAGCTCAGCTGGATTTGTGGTGTTGACTGAGTAACCAAGGTAGGCAAGTGCATCGCCAAGCACCTCACGCATGTCATCCATCATCACCATTCGATTCTTATAACGTGCATCAGCGAAAATGTTCCAGCTCTTCTCGTAATCGGTGACCATCTCCTTGTTGACAGCAATTCCACTAGCTCCTAGATAGTAGGGTACTGAGTACTCCATCAGAGGATCATAGGTAGCCTTCTCCAAGGCGAGAGGGGAGATGTACTGAAGGTTGTCCATCTTGGATGTGTCGAGTTTTTCCAGCATACCAAGGTTCTTCATGATGGAAACATAATCCCCACTGGGAAAGATGACATCATAGCCCGCGCCGGAGGATGCCATAAGCTTGGTGAACATCTCTTCATTGGAGGCGAAGTAATCGAGAATTACATCTACACCAAACTCCTTTTCAAACGAGGCAATGACAGAGTCAGGGGTATAGTAAGACCAGTTGTATACATAGAGCTTTTTGCTGCTGCTCTTTGATTCATTCGTTTCGGACTTCTGGCAACCGAGTAGGGCGAGCATGCTGAAGATGGTCAGCAAAATGATGATAATGTGTTTGTGGGTAGGTTTGCTCATGGCGAAACCTCCTAAAAGAAAAGATAACTACCCGTCCAGGTCAGCATACGCCATTCCCTGGATCGGTGGCAAATTATGCCTACACAGTAGGCCTATAGAAGATTCTAGGCTGGAGTTGAGAGACAAAGAGACTGAATTGAATTGATGCTTGCTTGCATGCTAGCCTCCTTGGAAATTCAGCCCAATAATTAGGTATTTCTCCCATTGAGTCAATGACTTGGCACAGTAAAAGAGGAAATATTTCTCACATGTACGGGTGTTGCACAAACCCTCGATATTTCTGATACTTACAGACCAAGAATGATGAGAAACCAAGAATACACTCAAGAGGTGGTAAACCTCCACACCCATAGTTTTTATTGTGGCCACGGCAGTGGTACCGTTGAAGAATATGTCCAGTCTGCAAGCGAAAAAGGTATTGCCTTGCTCGGGATGAGTGAACACTGCCCCGTCCCTGACGGAAGATGGAATCGTAGCCGAATGGACTTTGACCAGATTGAATCGTATGAGCGTGATTGCCGAGTAGCAAAAGAGACGGCTCCTGAGGGGCTTTCCGTTCTCACCGGCTATGAGTGCGACTATCTCCCTGAGTATCAATCGTACTATGCAGAGGTTGCAGAGAGAGTTGACTACCTCATCTGCGCCATCCATGACCTCTCAACAGAGCTGAGCCGAGAGTACTCGGTATTCTGGAATCAACTGTCCAAGAAGAATCTCGCCACCTATACTGACATGTACTGCGAATCGCTCTCCTCAGGCCTGTTCCTTTTTGGTGCTCATCCCGACTTGTTCGGGTACTACTACCATACGTGGGACGGGGAGACAGAAGCATGCAGCAGGGCAATTATAGAGTGTGCTGTCGCCAATAATGTTGCGTTGGAGATCAACGCAAACGGATTGCGAAAGAGAAAGGTCCAACTACATGATGGTTGGCGTAATCCCTATCCCCTCTCCCCCTTCTGGGAGATAGCAAGCGAGTACCCTCTACAGGTGGTGACCAATAGTGATGCTCACAATCCATCCCTGCTCAAGGAAGGGTATGAAGCATGTGCCCAGATTGCAAGTGAGAACAACCTTCAGTTCTGTTCCTATAGGGTGGAAAGAGAGCAAACAGGAAGCACTCGTATTGCCTTGATCTAGTGTTGTTTCTTCAAGGCCCACTGCCCACTGATTGTTTGCTCACCGATGGTTTCCTGTTCAAGGAATTCTGCACGGAGAGTCAGTTGGGCGAATACAATGACATCTTTCATTCCCCAACGGAGCGAGAGGAAAGGAATCAGCATGATGGTTCCTCTCTGGAGCGAGTGCCGGGAAAGCAAGGTGAGATACCCCGTCCCTTGGGGCGGAAAAGGAGGCAACGCCTCTTGAGTCCAGGGCTTGCCCTAAGGTATTGATACCTTTCATTCGTACCATGGATTGTTCCTCATTTGTTCTGCTTAGTTGAGAGGGGAGACAACAAGACCGATCATACCAGTTCCCTGGTAGGAGTGGGTGAAACGATAGGACCGATTGCACTCCCTGCCACGATGGCTGACATCGTAAACTCAATCAAGCAACAGAAGGAACAGACTTAGAAAGACGACTGCCACTGCTGCAAGAGGCCTAGCCCCTTATCGGTCGAAGAGCTCTTCTGTATAGCTGATGATGAGACTACTTCCCAATGTTCCTACCGTATAGGTAGAAGAGATACCGACATTGGATACATTCAGGGAGGAAATGAGGTGATCGGTAAATATTGATACCCCCATGGTTTGCCCAGGGATGCTTGCAAGGAGACCCAATCAATGCACTGTTTGTTTTTGCGTACCTGTCGCTACATACCTTTGCAGAGGACTATGAGGTTTTTCTGGTACTGTCATCCTCAATTTACCTGATGCAAGAAGAGGATCAATGTAGGTTTTCTTGAAAGACTTTCTATCATTCAATTGCATGGCTTTTATCATTTCATCTCTAGTTCTCGGAATGCTGCAGAAAGAAAGCAAAAATTCAATAGTAACTTGTTGTTTACGGAATATCTTAACCCTAAAACTACCACCAATTTCGCTTAATTCTGGTTCAGCAAGCCCTGCTTCCTTGCATGCTTTAAAAACTCTAGGAATCCCGCTACCCCATTGTTCAATAATCTTCATATAGGTAAAAGCTGCCACTAAAGCGCGGTTTCTTGGTTTTGCTACATCCATTTTTGAGATCTTCAATAGTGAGGCCACCAATCAACATCCCTGGGGATGTAATTACCAACCAATCATCGAATAATGCAACTTGCATCTTGGATGGATCAAGATAGGAACGATGGCAAACTCCATTTCTGCACCCATTCGAATATTTCTCCTTGGCCTATTAAACGCTTGAACACCATTATACAACGAAGGAGGGCTGTAAGAGGGTAGAAAAAAAGTACCCTGTACATGACAGGGTATCCTTGCAGAAAAGGAAAGTTCTGCTATTCGCACTCATCATGATGGGCATGCTCGTGGCAAACGCTTCCTGTGGAGGTAAGGTTACCTGCCAGATATTCCTTGACTACTTCATCGGCGGAACCGCTGGCTCCAACAATGACCTCGATGTTGTGCTCATTGAAGATATCCACAGCACCACCACCCATTCCACCACTGATGATGGTATTTACACCCAATTCATGGAGATAATTGGGCAAGAATCCGGGGCGATGCCCTGGGTTTTGCATGCTGTCATGCTTGAGAATCTTCCCGTTTTCAGTCTCAAAGACCTCAAAACTCTCACAGTGCCCAAAATGGTCACACACGTTCTTGTTTTCACTTGCTACTGCTACTTTCAACATCTTTTATTTCTCCCTTGATTCCAATATGTCACAGAGTCCGCTAAGATCGGCTCCCTGGTATGCTTCAATCGTTCCGGTATCGCATGCTTCACTCAACAGTGGGTCGATGGGTAGTTTTGCAAGTACCTTGAGTGCATGGTGCTCAGCAACGACATCGATATGGCTTTCCCCAAAGACCTTGTACTCTTTCTGGTTGTCAGGACAAAGGAAGTACGAGAGGTTCTCCACCAAACCTACGATGGGAACCCCCATCTTCTGCGCCATATGCACCGCCTTCTCCACCACCATGGAAACCAGCTCCTGGGGAGAGGTGACCATGACGATCCCATCAACAGGAAGAGACTGGAATACCGTAAGAGGGACATCTCCTGTGCCAGGGGGCATATCAACAAAGAGGTAGTCCAACTCTTTCCAGTCCACATCGGTGTAGAAGAGCTTGACCGTGTTTGCAAGCAGTGGACCACGCCAGATGACCGCGTCGCTTTCATTATCCAACAACATGTTGGTTGAGATAATCTTAATGCCATTTTTGGTTACTGCCGGTTCTATTCTTCCTTCTTCCCCGGTAGCTTTGCTATGGATACCGAAAGTCTTTGGAATGGATGAGCCGGTGATGTCTGCATCAAGCACACCAACCTTGTGGCCTCTTCTTCTCATTTCTGAAGCGAGTAGGCTGGTAACCGAGGATTTTCCCACTCCTCCCTTTCCGCTGACGATTGCAATGATATTGCCGATGGTGCTTCCAGTCTTGGAATGTACTCTCATATCTGTATTGTGTTGTGCCATGGTATTACTCCTAATATGTCGGGAATTCGAGAACGTCTCCTCCTGCAAGGTAATGGATGGCATCCCCCATCTTTTCCTTGAGGTAGGCATAGTTTTCCTTACCTGTGCAGTGACAGGTATAGAATATTGCTTTACTTTCCAAAAGAATGGCTGCAATCTGGTCGAGCACCTCTGGGTCCTCAGGTTTGCCTGTTCGGTGGTTGTAGAGGTGGAAGCCTCCGATTACCCGGGTAGGGTAGTGACCGAATTCTGTGTGGAAGGCATCCAGGATATTCACAATCCCGCGGTGCGAGCAACCGCTCACCAGGACGTGTTCATTTTCTTCCTTGATCGCCAGATACTGTTCGTGAGTGAATGAGTCCACAGTGTATGTATCTCCCGATTGCTTGAACAGGCTCTTGTTCCCTGTGGGGATAAAGCGCTCACCTTCCACCTTACTGAACAGGAATATTCCTTCAGCTACCGGGGTGAGTGCAGAGGTAAAAAGGATTCGGTTATTTCTCAGCAAGTCTTGGTCGACTCCAATATAGTGGTAATCTCCTTCACTCCGTTCGGAGAAGAAAGGCCCGAAGGCCTCCTTTCTGGCATACAGCGGGGCGGTGTGATTCAAGCTGAAAAATGATTTGATCCCCCCTCCATGGTCATAGTGGCCGTGGCTGAGGATGGCAAGGTCAACCTGTTTCAGATCAACCCCAAGCTTTTCTGCATTGTCTGCAAACAAGGCGCTTGCTCCTGTATCGAAGAGCATGGTTTTCTGGTTCCCTTCGATATAGAGACTTAACCCGTGCTCCGATCCAAGATTTGTATTTCTGGTGGTATTCTCCACCAATGTGGTTATTTTCATATGTGAATACGCTCCTTCATCAACTGTAAGGTGTTCTCATAGATGGTCCTAATCGCCCCAGCTCCGAGGCTTTCTATTTCGACCAACGTCTTGCCCCTATTGATTGCTGCGGTTGCCATCTTGTCGTAGGGAATCTTTCCAAGGAACGGTATTCCTTCTTTATAACAGTATACCTCTATTTCTGCACTTTTGCGCTCATTGGTATCATATTTATTTACAATAACAGCAACTGGTACTTGTAATTGTCTGGCACTCGCAATCACCCTCTTCAAGTCAGAGAGCCCACTGAGTGAAGGTTCTGCAACCATAAGAGCCAAATCGACCCCACTCAAGGAGGCAATTACCGGGCATCCGATGCCGGGACTGCCGTCAAGAATTGCGACTTCATGCTCACTACCCACTTCCTTCAGTTGGTTTTTTACCTCACTGACCAGTTTCCCGGTATTGCCACTGCCCATCAGAAGCGTTGCGGTAGAGAATACCTCATTGTTTCGCTTCAGAAGCTTCAGATCGCCAACTTTTGCTTCTTCGCTGTGTATTGCCTCCACCGGGCAGACATGAGTGCAGTAGTTGCATCCTTCACAGGCAATAGGAATGATTCTGTAAGGATTCCCTGGCTTGATGGCGTCAAAGCGACACACCTCATAGCACTTGTTGCAATTGATGCAGAGATCAGGGTCGATGACTGCCTTTGGTAATCCCCTGTAGTCTCTCTTCTGCTCTTGTTCATAGGAGCCCATCACCAGATGAAGATTTGGTGCATCTGTGTCGCAATCGGCGTAGGCTTTTGCTTCACTGAGTTTGATGAACGCACTGGCAACAGTGGTCTTGCCTGTTCCTCCCTTACCGCTGAGGATCAGAATCTGATGCATGCCTGGCCTCCTTGGTTATTGCTTCCAGCAGTTCTTTGAAATAGGTGTGATAGTGCTCATCTTCCTCGACGGCTAGATGCCCGTCACTGGAGAGAAGTGCCAAATGCTCGTCGTAGGGTAAGGAACCAATAATCTTGAGTCCGTGTTCTTTTGCGTAGATTTCGCTGGGGTTCTCCCCCTCCTGGGTCTTGTTCAAGAGCACTGCAGAGGGTTTCCCCATAAGGGTGACCAGCTCATGGGCCATCGCCAGGTTGTGCGCCCCAAAAATGGTTGGTTCAGCAACCAAGAGGCAGAAGTCAGCGTTGCCTACTGTCTCAGTTACCAAGCATCCGCTACCGGGAGGGCTGTCAATGATAACAAGGTCAGTGGACTGTTCTCTCATGAGAGCCTTGATGATAGGGACTGCAGAACTTTCCCCTATTTTCATCTCCCCAGAGAGGAAGGTTATTCCATTCTTCCGTCCTCGTTTTACAATACCCAATGGGCGCTGCTCTTCACGGAGTGCACCTTTCGGACAGATATATGTACACAGTCCACAGGAGTGACAGATCTCATCGAAGATCAGGAGATTTTTCCCTATAAGTGCCAAGGCGTTGAACGCACAAGCATCCACACATGTGCGGCAACCGTCGCAAAGATCCTGGTTCACCACTGGTTTGGGTTCGGTAACGACGTATTCCCCCACAATGGTTGGTTTGATAAAGATATGCCCGTTTGGTTCTTCCGTGTCGCAATCGATGTAGGTTGCGTTTGCTGCCACAGCGGCAAGGTTTACCGATACCAGGGTTTTTCCGGTACCTCCCTTGCCACTGAGAACTGCGATGGTAGCCTTAGTGCCCATGATGAAATCCAGGATGTACCTCATTCAGGGATGAGAGCTTCCCTTCCAGGAAGTTTGCAATAGTGTCGGCGATACTCAGGTTCGGTGCCTTGAGCATGCTGATGTTTGCTGCACTCAATACGTTTGAAGCATTCTCTCCCAAGCGGAAGGTGATCAAGCTGTCAATCTTCTGGTCAGCCAGAAATTGTGCAGCTTGGATACCTGCTCCCCCTGGTGCCTCAGCTGCTTTGTTATCCAAAAATGTACTTGTCTCTTTCTCTGTATCATAGAGGCAATACACGGGAGCTCGTCCAAACGAGACACAAATGGCGCTGTCCAAGCTCTTTTCTTCTGCAGGTACGGCTATAATCATTCTGGTATATCTCCTTGTCGGTGTTGGTGGTGACCCCGGCCCATTCTGCAACCACGACCACAGCCGTAACGATGGGGACCACTATGGTCATTCAGGTGGTACTCTCCACCTTCAATGAAGAGCAGTTTGCCCTCCACCAGTGACTCTGCCAGTTTTCTTCTGGCACTTTCATAGATGCCTTGGACGGTAGTCCTGGCAACATTCATCTGCCCAGCGCACATCTCCTGGGTCAATCCTTCTTGGTCGATGAGCCGTATGGTTTCATACTCATCAACGGTCATGATAATAGAGGGGGTCTCATCCAAGGGGGCCCCAAGGGGCCCGTACTTGGTGTTTTGGGGAAGTGCACAGACATTTCTCCATTTGCGTGGACGGGGCATGGCTCCTCCTATTCGTTGCTCTCTTTCATCTGAGCATCAATTCGTTTGAGTTCTTCCTCAAGCATGCGCTTGCGCTCAGCAAGGGAAACAGGAGCGACGGGAGGTGCGTACATTCCCCAGCCGAGACCTCGGCCATATCCTGCCCCGCGACCCATTCCGTAGCCATAGCCAACTCCAGCTCCGCCACGGCAGTATCCCATGCCTCTTCCAGTCATTGGTCCGTAGCCCATAGGGCCTGTTCCATTTCTTCTTGGCATATCATGACTCCTTAAGTATAATAATTGTTATCGACATATGTCAGTAACTATCTGTACTATACTAAGGTTATCGGCATATGTCAATAACTTTTGAAGATATTTGTATCATTGTTGAAACACCAAGAAAAGACCCTTCGGTATGAAGGGCCTTTGGTACAACTGAAATGCTGTCTACATGATGATAATCTGGTCGCGCTCAGGTCCAACCGAGATGAACTTGATCGGTGCACCTACCAACTCTGCAAGACGCTTGCAGTAGTTTTGTGCATTCCGTGGAAGGTCGTCCCAGGTGCGTGCACCGCTGGTGTCACTCATCCAGCCATCGTACTCTTCATAGATTGGCTCGGCAATTTCCTGCTGAGCTGTCTCCGGCAGGTAGTTGATGACCTCTCCGTTTACCCGGTACCCCGTGCATACCTTGATCTTCTCGAATCCATCAAGGACGTCAAGTTTGGTAAGGGCAAGGGAGGTGAAGCCGTTGATCCAGCAAGAAAATTCGGTGGCAACTGCATCAAACCACCCACAACGGCGAGGGCGACCGGTCGTTGCACCATATTCACCACCAACCGAGCGCAGTTTCTCTGCGTTTTCATCAAACAATTCAGTCATGAATGGGCCACCACCAACACTGGTTGAGTAGACCTTGGTCACCCCAATGACCTCGTCGATCCTGCTTGGTCCGAGACCGCTCCCAATTGCTGCCCCACCCGAGGTAGGACTGCTGCTTGTGGTGTAGGGATAGATACCCCAGTCAAGGTCTCGCATGACACCCAGCTGACCTTCAAGAAGAATCTTACTACCCTCTTTATACGCCTGTCGTACCACAGGAAGGGTGTCGATAATCTTGGCTCCGTAGGTTTCCTTCCACTTCATGCAGAGCTCCATGATTTCATCTACGGTGTACGCTTTCAAGCCAAAGTAGGCAAGTTCACGATTCTTCTGGGGGAGTGCCATTTCAATGCGATTCCTGAGACGGTCCGCATCGAGGAGATCTGCAGCTCTGATACCACTGCGGGCGGCTTTGTCGCTGTAACACGGCCCAATACCACGCTTGGTTGTACCGATCTGCATCTTTGCACTCTTGGATTGCTCCTGTGCACCATCGAGTGCTCTGTGGTAAGGCATGATCAAATGGGCACGTACGTCGATGAACAGATTGTCCACTGGTACGCCCTTGGATGTAAGGGTCTCCAGTTCTTCGCTCATGGTCTCGAAATTGACCACCGTCCCTGCTCCAACAATATTCATCGTCTCGGGATTGAAGATACCTGAAGGAATGATATGCAGGGCAAACTTGCCCTTGTCGTTGATGACAGTATGCCCTGCGTTGTCTCCGCCTTGGAAGCGGATGACCAAATCGGAGTTCACTGCCAAATAGTCTACAATGCGGCCTTTGCCTTCATCGCCCCACTGGGCTCCTACAATTGAAGTAACGTTACTCATTGGTATAACTCCTTGCCTTCTTTTTTCAAATGATCAAGCATCAGTCTCTCTTTTTCCGTATGGCTCTCGATGTCATCAGCATCCCAGGGATACTTGATCCACACATCATCCAGATTAAGACCGACGAAGTACCGTTTGATTTCCGCGGGGAACTCGACATCCTTTTCCTTGATCTTGTTATGGAGAACTAGGACTGCGATTTCCTCGGGCTTGTACTTCAGCAACTCACCAATACAGTATGCCAGTGTGGCTCTTGTATCATCAACCTCATCGATGAGAAGTACTTTTTTGCCAACCAGCTGGGATTGCACTTCGTCAATCCATTGGATTTTTGTTGGGTGTTCTCTGTGTTTGTTGTCGATGCCGTAATAGGAAATTCCCACAGCATAAATCGGACGATTAATGAAGGTCTTGATAATTCTTGCAGGAATGTAGCCCCCGCTTCCGATTGCAACGATTACATCGGGATCATACCCTGATTCAAGCAACTCTTTGCTGAGTTTCTTTACCAGCTTATGTACCGAATTGTAACTGACATAGAACTTGTTGTCGTCCATTTCTCTCTCCTTGGTTAAGCTTGCGGGTACATCTCTGCGATGTAGGGGAGGGTCCTGTGTTTTTCATTGTAATCCAAGCCGTATCCAACAACCCAGACATCAGGGATGGTGAAACCAATGTAGTCAATCTCGACAGGGAGGATGTGCCTGTCAGGTTTATCCAGAAGGACTGCAGTCTTTACAGACTTGGGATTTCTTGTTTTGAAGTTTCGGATGAGGTAATCCAATGTGTTTCCACTGTCAAGTATGTCCTCGATGATCAGGACATCCTTGTCTTCCATATTCTCCCTGGTATCCATCAGAAGTCGGACATTCCCACTGTGGTCGCCATGGTAAGAAGAGAGAGCTATGAAGTCCACTACGTGTTTTACATTGAGCTTTCTTGCTAAATCTGCGATAAAAATAAAAGAACCCTTGAGTACTCCTACAAGGATCAAATCACTTTCAGCATCGGCATAGTCACTGCTGATTTGGCGGGCCAGTTCATCGACCCTTCTATTGATGGTGTCGGCATCGATGAGAACACGAGCGAGATCCTCTGTCAAAGCAGGGATAGCGAGGGAATCTTTCATTGGGCCTCCTCAATGCAACAGTCGAACTGTTGAAACATGTACTGCATGTAAGTAGGCATATACGAAAAAGCGTGGAGTGTCAATGTTTGAAAAGGGGTGTCCATGAGCTCCTTACTGTCAAGAGTTTTTGCTACTTGACGGCACTCTTGCTGTACAGCTACACTAAAAGTGCAGATTAGGAGGTCACCATGTATGTTGATGTTCCTGTAGAAGTTTTGCAAATGAATCCCTTTACAGCAATCGGAACAGATGGATTCCTGGTAACAGCGGGAACTCCTGAACATTTCAACACTATGACAGCATCCTGGGGTACGATGGGCGTACTGTGGGGACGGAATGTTGTAGTCCTGTACGTACGAAAGAGCCGATACACCCATCAATTCCTTGACGAGAGCGATGGTTTTACCGTTTCTTTCTTCCCCCCAGAGATGAAGGAGAAATTGCTCTGGTGCGGTGCTCACAGCGGCCGTGAATATGATAAGGTCAGTATAACCGGATTGCAACCAACCTTTATTCCTTCTGTAAAAGGTGGAGAACGTGTAACCTTTAAGGAAGCTTCGTTGGTCTTTTCTTGTACAAAGGCTGCTACCATGGATATGCAGAGTGACCAATTCCTGCTCGATGAGATCAAGGAGTTTTATCAAGGTGGCGATTTGCATACCGTATATATTGGATTTGTTGACAACATCCTCTCCAACCAATAGGATGGGAAGACTATAAAAGGCGAGGCTTAGGCCAGCTTTTACAGGCAGGACTGCATATCCTGCCGGGGAGCATTCATGGATCTTTCTACACAACAGGCGCAACAAGCGCTCTCTATTATGGTGCGATCACGCCATTTCGAGGAACAGATTGACGAATTATTCGAACGAAAAGAGATGCATGGTACCACCCACCTGTCCATTGGACAGGAGGCCTGCCAGGCAGGGTTAGCTCTAGCTTTACAGCCAGGAGACTGGATTGTCCCCACGCATCGTTGCCATGGGCATACTCTTGCCAGGGGGACCAGCGAACGTCGTATGTTCAGTGAAATGTTCGGTTCCTCCGATGGCATTTGCAAAGGGCTCGGAGGGTCTATGCACATGACTGATGTGGAGACTTGGAATACCGGGTCCTCTGCGGTTGTCGGGAGTGGGGTCAACCTGGCAGTAGGCATAGGGTTTGCCTTGAAGATGCAGAAGAGCCAAGCGCTCAGTGTTGCCATCTTTGGGGACGGGGCATCGAGCCGGGGTGCATTACATGAAAGTATGAACCTAGCGTCGGTCTGGTCTCTCCCTGTGCTGTTTTTTTGTGAAAACAACAACTATAGCATGAGTGCAGCTGCCTCAAGAATGGTTTCCACCACCTCCATTGCCCGGCGTGCGGAGGGCTATTCCATACCGCATGCAACTGTAGATGGCAATGACATCGAGGCTGTCTACAAGGCCTGTAAACTTGCAGTGGAAACGATTCGGTCCACTTCTAAGCCATACTTCTTGGAACTCAAGACATACCGCTGTTGCGGACACTCAAAAAGTGATGCCCGTGTGTATCGTGACCACCAAGAAGAGGCCTTGTGGGCAGCAAGGGATCCTATCTTCCTGTTTACCCGTTCTCTGGTAAAAAGCGCCTTGTTCAGTGAGGAAGAAGTCTCCCATATTATTCTCGATAGCCGTAAGCGCGTGGATGACGCGCTAATCGATGCGCTCTCGGTACGTGATCAAAGGATCAGCATGGACAAGGCAATGGAGTACCTCTTTGCAGAAGAAGATGAAGAGCTGTACAAGGGTTGTAAGACCACCAGCCGCATCAGCTATCGGGATGCTATCAGGGAAGCACTTGATGAGGAGATGTCCCGTGACACGGCAGTCCATCTTATCGGGGAGGATATCAGCCTCTATGGGGGATGCTTCCGAGTGACGGGAGATCTCTACAAGAAACATCCACAGCAGATGCATGAGACTCCAGTCAGTGAGGAAGCGTTCACTGGACTGGCAGTAGGAGCAGCTACGTTGGGAGTTCGCCCCGTTGTGGAGATCATGTATGGGGACTTTTCCACCCTTGCAAGCGATCCAATGATAAATCATGCTGCGAAAATTCGGTTCATGAGTGCAGGACAGCTCTCCTGTCCGATGGTCTTGAGGGCTCCCATCGGAAGTGGGACGGGCCACGGTGCACAGCATACCCAGTGTCTGGAAGCTATGTTCGCAAATATTCCAGGTCTCATCATCGTGGCTCCTTCCTGTCCAGGGGATGCCAAAGCCTTGCTCAAAAGTGCCATCAGGAGCAACAATCCAGTGCTCTATTTCGAACACAAGCACCTCTACAATAATCTTGGTCCGGTAGGTGATGATTCCTATCTTATGCCGCTTGGAAAGGCGGTAGTCAAGAAACGAGGCCGCGATGTCACCATTGTAGCCTACAGCCATGCAGTGCAAACTTGCTTGGATGCGGCAACGGTGTTGAGCCTACAGGATGAAATCGATACAGAGGTCGTTGATCTGGCTACGCTCAAACCCATGGATGGGAATACCATCCGTCAATCAGTACGGAAAACAGGAAGACTGTTGGTGGTGCATGACAGCCCTGAGTTCGGGGGCTATGGAGCAGAAGTTGTTTCCCAAGTGACGAGTGATCCCGAGAGCTTTGCTTCTTTGAAGGTATCTCCGATGCGCTTATGTGGGAAGGAGAGTCCAATCCCCTTTGCCCTTGAGTTGGAAAAAGAAGCGATTCCTTCCAAGGAAGATGTGGTTGCTGCTGTTCGCTCACTTTTCTCTACGCTATAGCCTTTCCTTTTTTTTCTGATACCGCTAGAATAGTAACCACTTGCGCCGCAGACTTCTGCGGCGCTCATGTACAGGAGTGAGAACAGCATGGAAATTGATGTAAAGAACCTGCATCCGCTGGAAGTCCGCCTACTTAGGCATGTGGCGCTGGGTGAACCCATTACCGCCGGCCGCATTGTGGACGAACTTGGCTACAAAGTGGGGCAGTGCAACCAGGCGTTCAGCTGGTTGAGCGCAAAGGGTTATCTGGTCGAGAAAAGTCGCGAAAGCCGCGTCTTGTATGAACTGACAGAATTCGGAAGGGAGCAAGCAGAGAAAGGGACTCCCACCCAGCGTATCTTTGCATTTATCAAGGCTGAGGGGCCTCATGCACTTCCTGAGATCGCCTCAGCCTTGTCACTGGACAAGAGTGAAGTGGGCTCAGCCTTTGGCCAGCTTTCCAAAGCTCATTGTGTTCGGATGAATGATGAGAACAAAGCCCAATCCATCGCTGACGAACTCAGTGGTGAGTTCCTTCTTACTGCCAATCTTTTGCAAAAAGGTTTGAAGGGTGACCTTGATGAGTCTGCTTTGGATGCAGATGAAAAGAAGGCAATGGGCAGAATTGCAAAGAAACGCGGTGCCGCATCCTCACCCTTCAAGGTCATTGAGCGGGAAGAAATCGTCTACGAATTGACCGAAGAAGGTGCACAGGCCAAAGAAGCAGTCCTGAAAGCGAACATCACTGGAGAGGAACTTGGTTCTCTCACCCCAGAGATGCTTGCCAGCGGAAGCTGGAAAGAAGGTACGTTTAGACCCTACGGCTTGAATGCCCCCACCAGTCGCTTGATCCCCGGCCGTCACAATCCCTACGGCAACTACCTCCAGTGGGTGAAAGACAAGCTCTGCAGTCTCGGCTTTGAGGAATTCGATGGTTCTCTCGTGGAGAATGAGTTCTGGAATGGTGATGCTCTGTTCATGCCACAGTTTCACAGTGCCCGTGACATCCATGATGTCTACTACATAAAAGACCCGGTGCACTGCAAAGAGATTGAAGAACCTTGGCTTAGCCAGGTTGCCAAGACCCATGAAGATGGTTGGAAGACCGGTAGCCGTGGTTGGCGCTACAAGTTTGACCATGAATTCACCCGTCGCCAAGTGCTTCGCAGCCAAGGTACGGTACTCAGTGCACGCCAGTTGCCCAAGGCGAAAATCCCGGGTAAATATTTTGGTGTTGCCCGCTGTTTCCGCTATGACCAGGTTGATGCCACCCATGGTGCTGATTTCTACCAGACCGAGGGCATCGTTCTGGGAAACGATGTAAATCTGAAGACGCTGTTGGGCTTGCTGAAAATGTTTGCCGAAGAAATTGCTGGAGCTGAGGAAGTGAAATACGTTCCTGGTTACTTCCCCTTCACTGAACCTTCAATTGAAGTGCATATCAAGCATCCTGTGTTGGGATGGTTCGAACTTGGAGGCAGTGGCATTTTCCGCCCTGAAGTTACCAAGGCACTCGGTATTGATGTGCCGGTGCTTGCATGGGGGCTCGGTATCGACCGAATGGCCTTGATGCATCTTGGACTGAATGACCTCAGGGAGCTCTTTACTCCGAACATCGAGTCGGTCCGCACGAGGAGGGGGAACTAATGCCAAAGATTGAAACTACCGGCAGGTTGTTCTACAACTTGCTTGGAAAAACCATAGACGATGAGCAGCTGGAGGAAGTTTTTCCAGTCGCCAAGGCTGAACTGGATGGTCATGAGGATGATCTCCTGAAGATTGAGTTGAACGACACCAACCGTCCAGACCTCTGGTCTGCAGCTGGCATTGCACGTCAGCTCAAAGCCTACTGGGGTAAGGAAGCTCCACTCTATGATTTCTTCTCTACAGCTGAAGAAACCTTCGACAGCGAGGGAAGGGAACTTATCATAGATGCCTCAGCAAAGGAAGTGAGACCGTACTCAATTGGCTTCGCTGCAAAAGGGCACAAGGTAAGTGAGGATGAGCTGGAAGCGTTGATCCAGAGCCAGGAAAAGCTCTGTTCCAACTTCGGAAGAAAACGCAAGACGATTGCAATTGGAATCTACCGTTCCAATTTAATCACCTACCCGGTGCACTACCGCGGGGCGGACCCTGATACAACCAAATTCATCCCGCTTGGCATGGATAGGGAACTCACCTTGAGGGAGATTTGCAGTGAGCACCCGAAGGGAAAAGAGTATGGCCCGATTGTAAGCGACAGCAAAGTATTTCCCTATCTCCACGATGACAAGGGAGAGACACTGAGTTTCCCCCCTGTCATCAACAGCGCCCATATCGGAGCTGTTGAGGTAGGGGATGAGAACCTGTTTCTTGAACTCAGTGGAACAGACCTCCATGATCTCTTGCTAACAGCCTCCATTCTTGCCTGTGATATGTCTGACCTAGGCTATGAGATTCTTCCCGTGAAGGTCTCTTTCCCTGAGGAGACAGAGTTTGGGAGGGAAATAACGGTTCCCTACTACTTCCAGGAGCCCATTTCCTGCACGCTCAGTCAGGTTCACAAGACCCTTGGTGAGCCAATGAGTGGAGATGATGCAGTTGCAGCACTGAAGCGGATGGGCATATATGCTATCTATGATGAGGATACCATCTGGGCAACCGTCCCTGAGTGGAGAAATGACTTCCTGCATCCGGTCGACTTGGTCGAGGATATCATGATCGGCTATGGACTGGGAAACTTCCAGCCTGAAATGCCTCAGGATTTTACCGTTGGACGACTCAGCCCGGCAGAGGAACTGGGACGAAAGGTCAAGGACTTGATGGTGGGCCTTGGATTCCAGGAGATGATGTACAACTACCTTGGTTCCAAACGAGAATACGTGGACAACATGCGATTTCCTGCTGAAAAGTGCATCTTCATCTCCAATCCGATGAGTGAGAACTATGAGGTGGTACGACCCTCGGTTATTCCTTCCCTGTTGGAGAGTGAGAGCGTCAGCGCTCATGCTCCCTTCCCGCACAAGATCTTCGAGGTGGGCAAGATCGCCTTCCTTGATGAGAAAGAGAACAGTGGAACCACAACCAGGAATAGTCTGGGGTTCCTCGCCAGTGACAGCGTGATGGGTTACAACGAGGTTTCCTCAATTGTGAACACCCTGTT
Source organism: Sphaerochaeta halotolerans (assembly GCF_003429665.1). Lineage (GTDB taxonomy): Bacteria > Spirochaetota > Spirochaetia > Sphaerochaetales > Sphaerochaetaceae > Sphaerochaeta > Sphaerochaeta halotolerans. The sequence goes on from NZ_QUWK01000009.1 coordinate 74,293, forward strand.
CTATTTCCTTGGCAAGGAGTATCAACTCTCAGCATTGGAAGGTGATGGTCGGTTTATCCCAGGACGTTGTGCCAGGATCATGCTTGGTGAACAAGATGTCGGGGTCTTTGGAGAAATCCATCCCGCAGTTCTGGAGAACTGGGGAAGTCAAACCCCCACCATTGCCTGTGAGGTAGACCTGGATCTGTTGATGAACTAACAATAGTACGAGAGATAGTAGAGAAGAGTGTTGCAGCCAAAGAAGCGTTGCTGCACTTTTCTTTTTTGGGGTTACCATGCAAACAAGGCAAGGGCTCCGAGCGCAGTGGCAAATCCGAGGAAGAGATCAGTGAACCCCCCGCGTCTTTTCTCCAATAAGTGCAGGACATACTTTCCTGGTCTACTCACGGCAAGCGCAAAAAGAACTATGCCTGAGAGGACGGTGAGGGTAGTCTTGATGAGATTGTCCTGGGTGAAGAAGAAACTACTACCATAGGTTTGTGCTTCTTCTGAACTGATTAATCTAGTAATGAAAAGTATCATCTGTTCACTGAACAGACCGACCGCGAGACAGGAGAGGGCGAGCAGGATGAACGCCAAGTGCGAGGAGACGGGAAAGCGGTTTTTTTCTTTGACTGCTGGAAGAACCATTGGTTGCTTGGATGGAAGAAAGATTCGTGAAAGCTTGATAAACGAAGCGACCGTTCCCACAGATGCAAGCGTGAGAAAGGTATAATGCAAGCTACCCTTGAGCGTGTAGGTAACCAAGGTTTTGCTGTAAAACCCGTTGAAGGGTGGAAGTGCGGAAATGGAAAGTGCACCGACGAGAAAACAGAGCATCGTCAATGGAACTCGCTCTCCCACGTTCCGTAACGCTTGGTTTGCTCCCCTGAACGTATAGACATTACGGTTTCCTGCCGCATCAGTAGTCTTTCCGATAGTAAGAAAGAGCAATGCTTTGAATTGTGCATGGCTGAATGCGTGGAAGAAGGATGCTGAGAGAAGCAGGGAACCTGTCATGGTGGTGACCCCTGCATGCAAAGCCAACCCCCAGGCACTGACGATGTACCCAATCTGGCTGATGGAGTGGTAGGCAAGCAGTTGCTTTGCATCACTCTGGGAGAGTGCAAGCAGTACACCGACCAAGGCCGTTACAGCCCCGGCATAACTAATAGGGAGAGCCAGGCTTGAAGCAAATGGAGAGAGAGAAAAGATCCGAATAAGTGCAAAAAGCGGTACCTTTAAGAGCACTCCTGAAAGGAGCGCCGAAACTGCATGGGGTGCCTTCGAATGGGCATCTACCAGCCAGAGGGAGAGCGGCATCACTGCTACTCGGAGAAGGACCGGAACAATGATGAGAAGCAGGGAGAAATGCGCAACATATTGATTTCTCCCAGAGAGGGTTTCCAGTCCCATGGCAATCGCCTCATACCTGAGCGAACCGGTAAGGTTGTACAGCCCGAAGGTTCCGAGTAGAAAGAATACCATTGCCGATGATGAGAGCATAAGATAAGAAAATGACGCATAAGCTGCATTGGCTTTCTTGCCGGTTGCGATGAGCACATAGGCGGTCACTCCCATAAGCTCCAGACAAACAAAGAGGTTGAAGAGGTCTGCTGCCATGCCGATGGCTGCTATCGAGGCATTCTGGATGAGCAGCAATGCGGTAAAATAGCTGTGCCCCGGACCCTCATTACGGGAAAAAATCCAAGCAGGGAGGGTAATCGCCGCTGCAAGGAGGATCAAGAGCAAGCTCATGCCATCGAAGCGGTAGATGATGCCGATATGCTGTGCATATCCACCTATGGTTGTCTCAATATACCCTTGGTTCTGTACGATGGGGTAGAGCCTGAGAACCAGAAGAAGTGGGAGAACCAGTCCAATGAGTATTCCCAGGTATTCTGCAATTCTCTTGATGCTCGTAGGGCAGAAGCTCTTGATGAAAAGAATACCTGCTGCCGAGAGAAGCGGGAGATAGACTGGGCTGAGGAAGAGGCTTTCACTGCTCACTATGCAACCTCGCACTGATGGTGTCAATTTCCAAGGATCCGGTAGCCTTGTACAACCGTACGGCCAAAGCTAAAGCAAGAGCAGTCACACATACCCCAATAACTATGGCGGTCAGCATCAGGGCCTGGGGAACTGGGTCTACTATATTGGTTACCCCCTCCCCGAGAATGGGAGCCTGCTCTCCGATCCTGCTTCCTTCCAGGATGTAGAGTAGTACTATGGCACTGTTCAGAAGATTGAGTCCAAATACCTTCTTGATGATATTCTTTGCCCCTACGATGGCGCTGAACCCAACCAAGGCAAGCAGGAAAATCAGAATGCGTTCAATGACCATGGCGACCTCCCATCATGGCAATGCACATGACTGCAATGCTTGTTCCCACCTTCAACCCGATGATGATATTCAAGAGGATGATGAAGTTTACAGAGAGGGAGGAGCCACTCTTGATCGGGTTACCGAAGAAGCCACGCTCGAAGAAAACCCCGCTGGTCGCTACAATAATCAAGACAAGGAAAGAAAGGGTTTCTATCCTTCCCAATACAGTGGTATTGGTAAGCTTGCTCTGTGTCTCGGTACCGAGTGCTAGGAATACGATGGCTGAGGCAACAATAACCCCGCCTTGGAATCCTCCACCTGGGGAGATATGGCCATACAGCATGACGTAGAATCCAAAGAGCAATACGACCGGGCCAAGCTTTGAGGCAACTACCTCCAGGAGGTGGGTTCTCTGGGCATTGGTTGCCCGCTTCTCAGGGGCAAGAGAGAAGCTTACCGCTTCCTCTTCTTCGCTCTCCCTTCCAAGGTTGATCAGGATTCCCATCGTACCGGTAATGGAGACCAAGAGAACCAAAGTCTCTCCTAGCGTATCCATTGCTCGATAGCCCAGATAGATGGAGCTGACAGTGTTCACGGCTCCAGTGTCGGAGAGAGCATTTTCATAGAGATAGTCCCTCGATGCCACCGGCCAGGGGTGGGATGAGAGGATGACTGGAAGCATTGCCAGTGTTACAACAAGGAGAATGAAGATGACTTTGAAGATGAACCATGTGCGTTTCACTAATCCTTACTCCTTCTTCGAGTATGACGAATAGCCCAGACAAAGATGATGGTGGATATTCCCGCTCCCACTGCAGCTTCTGTAATGGCAACGTCCGGAGCCTTGAGCATGGTGAACATCAAGGCACTAAGCATGCTCAGTGCAGAGAGGGCAATCACTGAATGCAACAAGTCCTTGGAAAGCAGTGCAAAGCTACCAAGGGAGAGGATTAGAAAGAGCAGCAAGATGGTCATAGGCTTTTATCCTCCCGCTTCATTGATGAGCGCTGTGTAGTGGCATCCTCACTCTCCCAGATGAACTTAGCTACAATTGAGGACCCTGTGGGAGCAGATATGAGAAAGAATACCAAAATAATGAAGACCCTTGCTCCTATAGCAGCGGAAGGGGCGAGCAAGAGCAGTGCTATCAGATAGGAGAAAACCGCCGTGGTACCGCACAGGGAACCAGCATGGAGGCGAGAGTAGGGGTCGCGGAAGCGGAACAGCCCAATCATGCCAAAAAGGCCAAAGAAGGTTCCAACCAGAAACGCTATGAGTGCCAGGATTTCTCGTATAATCATCAGTTCTCCTTCCGGTCTTTGAGGAACCGGGTGATTGCAAGGAATCCAAGGAAGCCAAAGATGTCATAGACCAAGGCTACATCCAGATACAGCGCACGTCCCACCTTGATGCCCCAGAGTACCAACAGGGCCAGGGAGACCGCGCTCAGTACATTCAAGGCAACCAATCGGTCGCTTGCTGTAGGGCCGAGCAGTAGCCTCAGCAACGTGCCAACGGCAAAGAGCATAAGCATCACAAGCATTGCTTGGAGGATGAAGTCAGTCATAGCCAGGTCCTCCCCAGTGCATGTTCAAGTTTTGTCTTGACTGCCTCTCCGGCCGCTTTTGTGTGGGTAGTGGTGCAGAGCAGCCAGTGGACGGTCAAGTGGTCATCATTGAGGTCGAGGGTCATGGTTCCTGGGGTGAAGGTAATGGCATCTGCCAGTACCGTCCTTGCAAGATCACTACGAAGATGGGTCCTGAAGTGTACAATCCTTGGATTGGTATTTCCCGTAATGATGGCTTTCACCACATGAAAGCTCGATTGATACAATGAAAGGACCATGAGAAACAGGAATCTAAGCAAAGCCCAGAGGTGTGGTATGAAGAAGCGGAGGTTTGCCTCGTGTTCAGGAAGGAAGATGTGGTAGGTTAGGGAGGCTGTCAGCAATGAAGCTGCAAGCCCAAAGAGCAGGCTGAAAAGGCCTAAGTCAGAGGTGAACAGGACCCAGACGAAGTACAAAAATAGGGTGGTCAACACAAAGCGCAAGATCGCCCAGACTCGTCTACTGTTCATTTAATCCTCCTGGCGAATAATCCTTTCCAAGAAAGCCTTGCTGGTTTCTGCATGCAACAAGTCACTACGTAGAGCTTCATTGTGCAGGAGACGGGCAAGCCTGCTGAGAATCTTCAGGTGAAAACTCGCACTGCTCTGTGGCCCAACCAAGAGAAAGACCAAGCGTACTTTTTTCCCATCAATCGCATTCAGGTCCAAGGGTGGGTCAAGGCGCATTGCCGCCATCAGGGTTCTTCGCATTGAAGGACAGCGTGCATGGGTAATGGCGCACGCTTCCCCCATACAGGTGGTATGGAACCCCCCATCGATGACGTTCTGCATCAGGTGTTGGGGTGCAATGTCCGGATGAGTACTACTCAGCTGTTCGGTCAATGTCCTGATGACGGTCTCGATTGAGTGTTCATTTATATCGAGTAAGATACACGACTCGTCCAACAGTTTGCTTATTCCTTCCATGATTACACCTCTTCCGCTTCCCCTACCAGACCAGCTGCCCAATCCACTGGCAGCGTGAACATGATTCCGGTTCCGGGGTTATCCAGACTTCCTACAATTTTCTCTACCAGTTTCTTTGCTTGCTGAACCACTTCTTCGTTGTGTACAACTGAAAAAATTGTCTTGTTGTAGGGTTTGTTGCCTTTCATGAAGTCCTTGAATCCTTCAAAAAGGGGGACCTCATAGGTTAGGAATCGTCCCATCCCCTCACTGTCGAGGATGGTGGAACCGGTGATGCCCGCCTCTACATAGGCTTCCATGACCTCTTCCAGAAACGCTTCGTTGTTCAAGACGAAAACCAGTAGTTTCATTGAATCCTTCCTGCATCAAGGGATATATGGATGGTACCATGGAGAGATGGCACAGGTCAAACGTAATCAGTATGCATAGATTTTGAATATTCATGCAGTTTACGTGGTTTGGTATTGACAGATACCACGAGAGAACGGTAAGGTTTTTTCATGAAAACGAATCAGAGCTGTGTCCATCACCATCATCTCTTGTGTAACCGACCGTAGGCAGGTGGGCTCTGGACCTCTCTATACAGACCTCCGCATGTCGCGGGGGCTTTTTTTATCCCCAGGAAGGAGAAAATCATGGCTGAAGTAGTACGAATTGCAATCCAAAAGAGCGGAAGGCTGAGCGAGAAATCTCTGCAGATCATCAAGAACTGTGGAATCAAGTTCGGCAGTGATGCACGTGTCCTGAAGGAGGAAGCTTCCAACTTTCCCTTGGAGTTTCTCTATGTGAGAGATGACGATATCCCCTCATATGTTCGCGATGGAATCGCCGATGTTGGGATTGTTGGAAGAAATGAGTATGATGAACAGGCCATCGACTTGGAAGTGCTGCGGGACCTAGGCTTTGCCAAGTGCCGGCTTAGCATTGCAGTCCCCAATGATTTCGTCTACCAGGGGCTCTCTTCTCTGGAAGGAAAGCGAATTGCAACCAGCTACCCAAACATCCTGGGTGGAATCCTGAAAGCGAGAGGGGTTTCGGCAAGCTTTGTCCAGGTCTCCGGGTCTGTGGAAATAACTCCTGCTGTTGGGATTGCTGATGCCATTTGTGATCTGGTTTCTACCGGAGCAACCTTGGCGATGAACGGGCTGAGGGAAGTGGAAAGTCTCTATACATCCACTGCTGTCATGATCGGGCGCAAGCAGATGGCTAGTGTTGCAAAACAACGCATTCTTGACCGTCTGATGCTTCGTCTTGATGCGGTCATGAAGGCCTCTTCCTATAAGTACATCATGTTTAACCTTCCCCAGGAGCATCTGGAGCAGGTGGCTCACATCATCGGTGGTATGAAGAGTCCTACTGTCACTCCACTGATGGAAAAGGGGTGGGTCTCTGTACAAACCGTTGTGGCAGAGGATACCTTTTGGGAGGACTTTGAACAGCTCAAGGCCCTTGGTGCACAGGGGATACTCGTAACCCCGATAGAGAAGATGACGGAATAGGAGGAATCATGGCCTTTCTAGAGCGGTATGATAATCCACCGGATGAGCAGTTATCTCCATTGCTTGCTCGGAATCTGGGTACAACGCAGTCGGTGAGTAAGCAGGTTTCCGCTATCCTTGATGCGGTGAAAGGGGAAGGAGATGATGCCCTCTATCGCTATGCCTCTGAGTTCGATGGAGTGAATCTTTCATCTCTCGCTGTATCCCCTGAGGAAAAGAAAGCAGCAGGGGCACACGTGGATGATTCACTGAAGCAGGCGCTCAGCCAGGCCTATGCACATATTCATAGGTTCCATGCAGCACAAATGCCTACTGGCGAGCAGGTAGCGGTTGCTCCAGGTATTTCTCTGTCCAGGAAGGTAGTCCCCCTGAGTCGGGTTGGACTCTATATCCCTGGCGGTACAGCCCCGCTGTTCTCCACTGTCTTGATGTTGGCAATCCCAGCCTTGGTTGCGGGGTGTCCAGAGGTGGTCCTCTGTACCCCTCCAGGAAAACAGGGAAGGATTCACCCTGCCATTCTCTATGCGGCAGATTTGTGTAACGTGCAGGAAATTTATGCGGTGGGGGGAGCCCAGGCAATTGCTGCCATGGCATATGGGACACAGTCCATCAAAGCCGTGGACAAGATATTCGGCCCAGGGAACCGGTATGTGACTGAGGCCAAGGTGCAGGTAAGTAGTACTACGTGTGCCATCGATATGCCAGCAGGTCCCAGTGAAGTGATGGTGGTTGCCTCTCCTTCTTCCAATCCAGCCTTTGTGGCAAGTGACTTGCTCAGTCAGGCGGAGCATGGAAAAGACAGTCAGGCGATGCTTGTTGTGCAGGGAGAAAAAACAGAAGGGAATGATTTTATTGATCATGTGGAAGCGGCGATAGCGAAGCAACTCACCAGCCTAGGGAGAACAGAGTTTCTCACGTTGAGTCTTGCCAGTTCCAGGGCTTTCTTGGTACCTGATCTCGATTCCACTGCACACATTGTCAATGCATATGCCCCTGAGCACCTGATCATTGATTTGGGAGCCGCAGAGGATGATGCATTGCTGGAGAAGGTGGTCAATGCTGGGTCGGTCTTCTTGGGGCCCTACTCCTGTGAGAGTGCAGGGGATTATGCCAGTGGCACCAACCATACCCTTCCTACCAATGGATGGGCGCGCTCGTACAGCGGGGTGAGTACTGATTCGTTCATCAAGAAAATAACAGTGCAGAAACTCAGCAAGGAGGGGCTTTCCTCCCTTGCACCAACCCTGCTTTGTATGGCAGAACAGGAACAGTTGGGTGCCCATCGCAATGCTGTAGCAGTCCGTTTGGGAGGAGAGAGATGAGAGAGTTGCTGAGAAAGAATATTGCCAACTTAACCCCGTACAGTTGTGCGCGCAATGATTTCACCGGGGAAGCCCAGGTCTATCTCGATGCAAATGAGAACTGGCAGGATTTTGTCGAGAAGACCAATGCAAACCGCTACCCTGATCCGCTTTCGGTGGCAGTTCGCAAACAGGTCGAAGCGGTGCTTGGTCTTCCCTTTCCCAAGACCGTACTGGGTAACGGTAGTGATGAGTTGATCGACAACCTGTTCCGCTGTTTCTGTGAACCAGGAAAGGATTCTGTCTTGCTTATGCCTCCCACCTATGGAGCTTACAAAGTATTTGCAGACATCAATGATGTACGGGTCTCTACTGTTTCCTTGACTCCTTCGTTCCAGATTGATTTTCCTGCACTTTCAGAATTCTTGCACCATGAGAAGGAGAACAGAAGCAGGGAAGGAAGGCTCAAGTTGCTCTTCATCTGCAGCCCAAACAATCCTAGTGGGAATGCTTTTCCCCTTGACGAGGTGAAGCAAATATGTGAGCTCTTTGATGGCATTATCGTGGTTGATGAAGCGTACTATGATTTCAGCGAGAAGGAGAGTGCGGTCAAGTTGTTGGACTCCTACCCCAACGTGGTGGTACTGAGGACCCTTTCCAAGTGCTGGGGACTTGCTAGTGCCAGAGTTGGTATTGCTGTAGCTCATGAAGAGATTGTGTCGGTTTTTAGAAGCATGAAGTACCCTTATAATATTGGGACTCCAAGCCAAGAGTTGGCGCTCAAGGCATTGAGCCACGCTAGTGAAGTGGAGAGGGGACTTCGTCTTATCAAGGAAGAGCGGGAACGTTTGGGAGAGGAGTTGAAACCACTGGCATGTGTACAGACTGTCTTTCCCAGTGATGCAAACTTCTTTTTGGTACGGGTTACCGATGCTCTGGCAATCTACCACTATCTTGCAGGGCTGGGAATCATAGTACGGAATCGCAGCAAAGAGCTGCACTGTGAGAACTGCCTGAGGATCACCGTGGGCAGTAGAGAAGAGAATGACAGGCTGTTATCAGCATTATCTGCATACAAGGAGCGCTAAGATGCATAAGCGAGTGCTGTTTTTGGATCGTGATGGAGTCATTGTAGAGGAAATGCAGGTAGATAGTCTTGAGAAGATTCACTACATTCCAGGGGTCTTTGGAGCCCTTTCCCGGCTGCGAAAGGATGGGAGCTGGTACTTTGCCATGGTGAGTAATCAGGATGGGGTAGGAACGCCATCATTTCCCAAGGAAGCTTTTGAAATTCCCCACCAGCGAATCATGGAGACGCTGAGTGGAGAAGGCATTACCTTCGATGCGGAGCATATCGACTATTCGCTTCCCGAGGACAACTGTCCGGGAAGAAAACCGAAGATCGGTATGCTTAGCGAGTACATGGACGGTAGCTACGACCTGGCACACTCGGTGGTAATCGGGGATCGTCTTACTGATGTGCAGCTTGCAAAGAACATTGGGTGCAAGGCAATCTGGTTTGCCGATGAGTCGAGAGCAGATGAGCTGGGTGAGGACCTCAAGGAGGTCTGTATCCTGGTCAGCGACAACTGGGCCTCAATTGCATCCTTCCTGCTGGATGAAAGCCACCTCTCTCCACGTATTGCACGGTTGGAAAGAAAGACCAAAGAGACGGAAATCTCACTCAAGCTGAATCTTGATGGAGGGTCCCTTGGGTCTATCCACACCCATATTCCTTTTTTTGACCACATGCTGGAGCAGGTACTTCGCCACAGTGGTTGTGACATAGACCTCCATGCACATGGAGATTTGGTGGTGGATGAACACCACAGTGTAGAGGATGTGGGTATCGCCCTGGGGCAAGCCTTCCGCGAAGCCTTGGGTGATAAACGAGGTATAAGTCGCTACGGGTTTGAGCTCCTTCCTATGGATGATGTGCTTGCCCAGGTAGCTTTGGATTTTTCTGGACGGCCCTATCTACAGTGGGATGTCTCTTTCAAGCGGGAGTACATCGGTACCTTCCCTACTGAGATGGTTGAACACTTCTTCAAATCCTTCAGCGATAGTGCTGGATGCACTCTCTCGCTCAAGGTGAGTGAGGGCAACGCCCACCACCAGTGTGAAGCGTTATTCAAGGCTTTTGCACGGGCGATCAAACAAGCCGTGCATCGTAATCCGTACTCTATGGAACTTCCTACAACAAAGGGGATGCTATGAACATTGCCATCGTAAAGTATAATGCGGGAAATACACGGTCAGTACTCTGTGCTCTCCACCGCCTTGGCTATGAGGCAGAGGTTACCGATGACCCCGGACAGTTGGCAAATGCTGACAAGGTACTATTCCCTGGGGTGGGGGAAGCATCCACTGCAATGGCATATCTGAGGGAGAAAGGGCTGGATATTGTGCTTACAACCCTCAAACAGCCGTTTCTTGGAATATGTCTGGGAATGCAACTGATGTGTGCATCCAGTGAGGAACATGATACCCAGACACTAGGCATCTTCCCTATTCCAACGCGTAAGTTTTCACTTCCTCCCGAATTTAAGATTCCGCATATGGGATGGAACACCCTGCAGTACCAGGATGACCGACTGTTCTCTGGCTTGAAGGGAGAAGCCTGGTGCTATTTCGTGCATAGCTATTATGTCCCCCTCTGTGAGGCGACAATTGCAAGCACAGAGTATGGTGGGCAGGTTTTCTCCTCCGTACTGCACAAGGACAATTACTACGGCTGTCAGTTCCATCCTGAGAAGAGTGGGGATGTGGGAGAGCAATTGCTGAAAACATTCCTAGAGGAGCTATGATGCATATCATCCCAGCAATCGATATTATTGAAGGAAAGGCGGTTCGCCTCACCCAAGGGGTGTACGAATCGAAGAAAATCTACGCTGGCGATCCTCTTGAACTTGCGAAGCAGTTTGAGGATGCCAACCTTCGCTACTTGCATGTTGTAGATCTTGATGGTGCAAGAGGGAGAGGTATCGTCAACCTGAATGTCCTTGAGCGTATAGCGAACAATACCAATCTGGTAATCGATTTCGGTGGGGGAATCAAGCGAAGTGCGGATCTTGAGGCAGCGTTTTCCAGCGGAGCGAGCAAGGTTACCTGTGGTTCGGTTGCAGTAAAGAATCCTTCGCTGTTGATCTCCTGGATTGAAAAGTTCGGCTGTGATCGATTGATCCTTGGCGCTGATGCGAAGAACGGGATGGTCCAGAGTGCAGGTTGGACTGAAGGGAGTGACCAAGAGGTTGCAGCCTTCATTGACCTCTATCGTAGCCAGGGACTTAATCAAGTAATCTGTACTGATATCTCCAAGGATGGAATGCTCAGTGGCCCTTCGATTGACCTGTATCGTACACTCCTGAAAGATCGAAGTGACCTTCACTTGATTGCCTCAGGAGGTATTACCACTATGCAGGATCTGCGGGACTTACGGGATGCAGGGCTCGCGGGGGCTATCATTGGTAAGGCTATCTATGAGGGTATGATTACAATCGAAGAGCTTGCAGCCTTCGGGGAGAACTAAGTATGTTGGCAAAACGAATCATTCCTTGTCTTGATGTCCGTGATGGACGGACGGTAAAAGGGGTCAACTTTGTAAACTTGCGTGATGCAGGGGACGCGGTTGAACTCGCCCAAGCCTATAGCCGCTATGGTGCTGATGAGCTGACGTTTCTTGACATCACTGCAACGGTTGAGAACCGTTCAACATTCCGTTCCTTGGTAAGAAGCATAGCAGACCATATCAGTATTCCCTTCACAGTTGGTGGTGGCATCAGAAATGAGGCCGATGTGGCGGCTTTGCTTGACAGTGGAGCTGACAAGATTTCCATCAATAGCCAGGCAGTGGCAAGGCCCCAGGCCATCGATGAGCTCGCTTTGCACTTTGGCAGCCAATGTGTGGTCTGTGCCATCGATGCAAGAAGGAATCCAGCTTTTGACAATGGAGCTGAGGAAGGCTGGGAGGTCTATGTCCATGGGGGACGTACAGGAACAGGGTTGGATGTCATCTCTTGGGCGAAGGAGGCATACAGCCGCGGGGCAGGAGAGATCCTTCTTACCAGTATGGAGCATGACGGGGTGAAGGGTGGTTTTGCTGTTGATCTGACACGCCGGGTGTCTGAAGCCGTCGGCATTCCCGTAATTGCGAGTGGGGGGGCGGGCAAGATGGAACATTTCTACGAAGTATTCACTAAGGGAAAAGCTGATGCTGCCTTGGCAGCTTCCATCTTTCATTTTCATGAGATAGATATCCCAGAGTTGAAGATTTTTCTTGAACAACATGATATAACTATGCGTAGGTAGTAGTAAGGAGATGGATTATATGGCTCTTGATTTCGAAAAACAGGGGGGATTAGTTCCCGCAATCATCCAGGACGCTGTGACAAACAAGGTATTGATGCTCGGATATATGAACGATGAGTCGCTCAAGATTACCCGAGACCGTGGGCTTGTCACCTTCTGGTCCAGAAGCCGTAACACGCTTTGGACGAAAGGGGAGACGAGCGGAAATTACCTTGAGGTCAGGGAAATCATTGAAGATTGTGACCATGACACGCTCCTAATCAAGGCAATACCCACCGGACCTGTATGCCACACCGGAAGCGATACCTGTTTTTCTGAGGAAAACAATCCTGAAGAGATTCCTACTTCTGATTTTTTATTCTACCTTGAACAAATCATCCATGACCGTCGTGATTTTCCCCAAGAGGGTTCATACACCAACCATCTCTTCAGTAGAGGCATCAATAAGATTGCCCAGAAAGTAGGGGAAGAGGCTGTTGAGCTCATCATTGAGAGCAAGGATGATAACAAAGACCTGTTCCTTGGAGAGGCCGCCGACCTGCTATATCATTTCCTGGTACTGCTTACCCAAAAGGACGTACGTTTGGGTGAGGTTGTTGAGGTACTCAAGGGAAGACATAGCAGATAACTCCATCAAAAGAACCAAGTAAACCCCCGTCTGTTCATCGTGAAGCGGGGGTTCTCTGTTAAATGCCCTGTAGATGTCATTCATCTCTTGTAGGTTCCTGGGGGATTATAATATCAAATAAATGCTCACTGGTGTAGCAGGCGGAGATTTCATTGCAATTCCCTTGAACTTGAGCTGCTTCGGTGAAGTTGTTTCCCTGTCTTATGGCAAAGAGGAAGTCTTTGTGAGTGTCAGACAAACAGGGGGCTTCCTCTTCATTTTCTCCTTCGGGGATTCTCAATCCAATTATTATCCTATTAAACCACAGCTTTCCCCCTACTGGAATATTTCATTTACGGTATGAGTGGAAGTTTTCATATTCGAGACAGTTTTTCTTAAATACAGCCTATTTTTTCATTTGACAAGTAGTAAAAGGTGTGAAAGAATACATGTATGGAAACGCTTCCACGGTATGGAGTGTCTTGTTTCCCCAGTGTTCTACTTTCCCATATCGATGGAATGTATCTGATGCGTTTAACGCAATATGTAATCATACCGCTTGGCAAAACCAAGCAAAAGGAGATGAGTATGAAGAAAGCAGTAGTAGTGTTACTCATTGCATTGGTGGTTCTTCCATCAGCATTTGCTGCTGGACAAGCTGACACCAAGCAGGCCGAAAAGAAGGTCGTACAGGTGTTCGGAGCTTTTGTCGATGAGGAGCTGAGACGTTTTGAAGAGGCAATAGTGCCATTTGAAGAGCGTACGGGAATCGATGTAGTCTACGAAGGATCGAAAGACTTCGAGACACTGATCAGTGTACGTGTCGAGGGAGGTAACCCCCCTGATATCGCAGCACTTCCTCAGCCTGGTCTCATGTATAACTTTGCTTCTCAAGGGTATTTGGTCCCAATGTGGGACTCCCTGCTAGAAGCCGTCGATGCAAACTATGCACCGGTTTGGAAGGACCTTGGGTCCTATGATGGCGTTCCCTACGGTGTGTTCCACCGGGTAAATGCAAAGAGTTTCGTATGGTATCCCAAGAAAGCATGGGCAAGAGAAGGGTATGAAGTCCCTACCACATGGGACGAGATGATTGCCCTGATGGATAAGATGGTTGCCAATGGACATACTCCTTGGTCGATCGGTATTGAAGCTGGTGGAGCAACAGGTTGGGTTGGAACCGACTGGGTGGAAGATGTCATGCTCAGGACCGCAGGACCGGAAGTCTATGACAAGTGGGTAAATCATGAGATTCCGTTCAATGCTCCTGAAGTAAAAGAGGCATTCGATATTATTGGAAAAATCTGGTTGAATCCCAAGTATGTCTATGGCGGTACCAACACCATTCTTACTCAGAGTTATACCGATTCTCCGCGCACCATGTTTGAGAATCCTCCACGCTCGTGGATGCACAGACAGGGTAATTTTGTCACCTCTTTCCTCCAGGATGACATTCAGGCAAATCTTGAAGAAGAAGTAGGAGTATTCCCACTTCCTAGCATCAATGAAGAGTTTGGAATTCCAATTCTTGGTGGTGGTGACCAGTTTGTTGTCTTCAACGATCGCCCCGAAGTCCGTGAATTCATGGAATTCTTGGCAACTTGGGAGTCTGGTGAGATTTGGGCAAAGAGAGGTGGAGCCCTCTTCCCCTATCTGAATCAGGATCTGAATGCTTACCCGAACGAGATTGAACGCTCACTTGCTGAAGCCTTGGTGAATGCCAAAGTATTCAGGTTTGATGCTTCCGATCTTATGCCGGGACAGGTTGGGGCAGGTTCCTTCTGGACTGGTATTGTAGACTGGGTCAATGGCAAGAACCTTGATACCATGTTGAGCGATGTGCAGAAATCCTGGCCGAAATAAGTAAATGCTGTATTGCACCGGCAGAGATGTAGAGTCCTTTGCCGGTGCTCTCGTATAGTACTCTCAAAGGGGACCGTACATGACAACAATTGAAAGACAAGACAAGCCTACATCATCCCTTATCAAGCTTGGTCGCATAGCATTCTCTGTCCTTGTGCTTGTTGGCGTACTCTTTGTATTGTGGGTTGGTTTCATCTTCTTACGGGATAGCAATGCTTCACAAGGAATTATTGCAATCATCGCCATTGTGTGGGGCGTAGGTGGAATTGCACTTCTGTTCTGGGTTGCCGATTGGGTTGTGAACAGGACCAGTACTGCAACTGCCAAGAGATTGCAACCGTTTATATTTGTAGGTCCAGCATTGATAATTCTTGCTTGGTATCTGTTTATTCCCACGGTCCGATCTCTTTATTTGAGCTTCTTTGATGCACAATCGAAGAATTTCGTAGGACTTGCGAACTATGTGTTCGCTTTCACCGATTCCAAGATGCGGGAATCGTTCACAAACAATCTTCTGTGGTTGGTCATTGGAACCGGCGGGGCTGTTGGCTTTGGTCTGATTATTGCACTGCTCACAGATCGAGTGAAAATGGAGAAGGTATTCAAGAGCATCATTTTCATGCCGATGGCAATCTCCTTTGTCGGTGCTGGTGTTATCTGGCGATTTATCTATTCGTACAAACCGGCAGGGGAAGACCAAATTGGCTTACTCAATGCAATTGTTACCTTTTTTGGTGGTGAACCACAAGCCTGGTTTACGATGCCATTTTGGAACAATATCTTCTTGATTGCCATTCTGGTATGGTTGCAAACAGGCTATGCCATGGTGATCATCAGCTCAGCACTGAAGGGCGTTCCCTCCACAATTATCGAAGCTGGTCGTATAGACGGTGCAGGGGAATTCAGGATTATTAGAAGCATTATCATACCCTTTATAGCACCTACACTCGTTACGGTATCGACCACGATTATCATCATTACATTGAAGATATTCGATATCGTATTCACCATGACCAATGGTAACTATGGTACCGAGGTTATAGCAAGCATGCAGTACAAACAGATGTTCCGCTTCTACCACTATGGACGAGGGTCTGCAATCGCTATCGTGTTGGTTCTGGCTGTTATTCCTGTCATGTGGTACAACCTGCATCAGTTCAGCAAACGGGAGGGCTTCTAATATGACATCCCTTGCAAGAAAAAGACAAAATAGATGGAATGTGGTGGTCAATATTGTTTTGATCGTACTGGTCATTGTCTGGAGTATCCCGATTATTGGTTTGCTCATCTCATCAGTAAGACCACAGGATGACGTTTTGAATACTGGATGGTGGACCGTCTTCAAAGGTGACGGCGATTTCACCTTGAACAACTATCGACGTGTGTTGGGAGGCAGACAAGCAACATTTACTGACGCAGAAGGGAATGTTCTTCGTGCAAGCGGAGATAATCTGTCTCAGGCCTTCATCAACAGTTTTACCGTCACCGTTCCCTCGGTGATCATTCCTATTCTCATTGCAGCAGCAGCCGCCTTTGGCTTTGCTTGGATGGTGTTTCCTGGTAGGAAATTGTTCTTCACCATTGTGGTCGCCTTATTGGTAGTTCCCTTACAGATTGCATTGATTCCAATCCTTCGGGATTACATGAAAATTGGTCTTACAGGTTCCTATTTGGGTATATGGCTTGCCCATACAGGGTTTGGGCTACCACTGGGGATTTATCTTCTCTATAACTATATTTCAACCATCCCACGGGATGTATTTGAATCGGCATTCCTTGACGGAGCTAGGCCGATGGTGATTTTCGTACGGCTGGTACTTCCTCTCTCTGTCCCTGCTATAGCATCGTTAGGTATATTCCAGTTCCTCTGGGTTTGGAATGACCTGCTGGTTGCCTTGGTCTTCCTTGGTGGCACCAGTGATGTAGCTGTACTGACCCAGCGCTTGGCGAATATGGTAGGTTCACGAGGACAGGACTGGCATCTGCTCACCGCAGGGGCATTTGTTGTCATGATTGTCCCAATTCTCGTGTTTTTCTTCCTGCAACGGTACTTTGTACAAGGACTTATGGCAGGATCAGTTAAGGGGTAATACATGGCTTTGGATACTTGGAGTCTCGAAGAAACCGGGTTTGATGAAATGTACATCGCCCAGGGGGAAAGCTTATTCTCAATTGGAAACGGATATATCGGGTACCGTGGGTTTCCCTGTGAACGGGAACCTGCGCACCATAGTGGATGTTTCATCAATGGATTCTATGAGATTTCTCCAATTCATTACGGGGAAGATGCCTACGGGTTTGCCCGTCTCAACCAGACCATGCTAGACCTTCCTGACTGTCGATACTTGGTGATTTTCATCGATGGTAGACAGATCAATGTATCTGATGAGCGGGTGAAATTCTACCGAAGGCGTCTGGATTTCCGTACGGGGATCCTCGAGCAACATATGCAATGGCTTACCGATGAGGGTAAGCTGGTGCATATTACCTGGGAGACCTTGCTCAGCATGCAGCAGCACCATATTGGTGCTACACGGGTCCGCATTCACTGTGATACCGATGTACATGCTACTTTGCATTCAACCATCGGCATGCCTGTTCAGCGCGCAAATACTGAACTTGATCCACGTATGGGAAGTACGCTCTCTGGTTCTTCCTTGGTCTGTGAGGATTGTGGGTATTATGCTGAAGGAGAAGAGGCTCGTCCAGGATTCCAGGCTTCATTCAAAACGGTGGAAAGCGCATTGAGTCTCTCCTGCGGGGCTGTTCATGAGAGTTCACAGCCGCTCCAAACAGAGCGTGGTGATCTTGAGGAGGAGAGTCTCCCAGTTCTTACTTTCTCATGGAGCGGGGCCGATCTCAGCTTTACGAAATACTTCTATTATCACACCTCTGGACGACCGGGGGAGACCCTCCCCCTTGAATTGGCCCAGCAGTATCGTGAAGAGATAGCCACATCCAGTTGGCAAACTTTGGTTGAGATGCAACGCTCTTGGTATGAGTCCTTCTGGTCTCATGCTGATATTGAGATTACCGGCGATGAGAAACTTCAGCAGGCATTACGGTTCAATTTCTTCCAGCTGCAACAGAGTACTGGAAGAGACGGCATGTCTGCCCTTGCCGCGAAAGGGCTTACCGGAAATGGGTATGAAGGGCACTATTTCTGGGACACCGAAATCTATGGAATGGCACTCTTCAACCACACCCTTCCCGATACCGCACGTGCATTGATCAAATACAGGATCTCAACACTCGATCGAGCCCGAGCCAGAGCACGCGAGATGAACCAGAAGGGTGCTCTCTATCCTTGGAGAACCATCAATGGGCTGGAAGCTAGTGCCTACTTCCCAGCTGGAACTGCACAGTACCATATCAATGCTGATATTGCCTATGCAATCTTCCAATACCTGGAAGTAACAGGTGATGATACCATCCTGGAAGAGGGAGCAGCTGAGGTGCTGATCGAGACAGCGCGACTGTTTCTCGATCTTGGGTTCTTCAACCCTGAGAAGGGTGGGCAGTTCTGTATCAATGAGGTTACCGGTCCTGATGAATATTCAGCGCTCTCTGACAATAACTGCTATACCAATGTCATGGTCCAACACCACTTTGAGGGGGTGGTACAGCTTGCTTCACGTCTGCAAAACGAGAATGCAAAGCTGTGGGACCGACTTGTAGAAAAACTTTCTATTACTGATGACGAAATGAGCCTTTTTGCCCGGGCTTCTGAACATATGTATGTTCCCTATGACAGAAAACGGGGAATACACATGCAGGATGACTACTTCCTAAACAAAGAGGTTTGGGATGTTGCCAAGCGTGGTGAGATACGGCACCCCATGCTGCTTCACTATCATCCTTTGGTAATCTACCGACATCAGGTCATTAAGCAAGCTGATACAGTGCTCGGTATGCTGTTGCAGCATCATCGATTCCCCTGGTATCAGAGAAAGAGGAATTTTGCGTTCTATGAACCACTTACTACTGGGGATAGTTCACTCTCTGCATGTATTCAAGGAATTGTTGCATACGATTGTGGATTCCTGGATCTTGGGAGTTCCTATATCCGTCAGACAGCCCTCATGGATATTGAAGACTTGCATCACAATACCAAGGATGGTCTGCATACTGCTTCGATGGCGGGATCATGGATGGCTATCGTGTACGGTTTGGGAGGATTCCGTATGCAAAAGGGAGTCCCCTCTTTCAGGCCTCAGTTGCCAGTGGAACTCCAGCGACTGAAGTTCCATCTGACTTTCAAGGGTGTAGTGCTTACGGTCACGATTGAGCCGGAGATTACTACCTATGAGGCCAAGGGAGGGACGCTTACCGTACTTCATCGCTCAGAGGTACTCACTGTGGGGAAAGAGGCTGTGCAATGTTCCACGAGAGCTGCATGCAAGGCTGTCATCTTCGACCTTGATGGGGTGATAACCTCTACCGATGAATACCACTACCGGGCATGGAAACGTCTTGCTGATACCCATGGATGGGAGTTTGATGAGAAGATTAACCAAAAATTGAGAGGTATATCCAGAAGACAATCGCTCCAGGTCATCCTTGACCACAACCAAGTGAGTGTAACTGAAGAGCAGATGCAGGAATTCACCAATCAGAAGAATATTTGGTATCGTGAATCATTGGAAGAATTGAGTCCAAAAGATATTCTTCCCGGTATTCCTGAGTTGCTGGAACGCTTGAAGCAGCATTCGGTGTATACAGCCATCGCTTCGGCGAGTAGGAATGCTCCATTCATACTTGATCGACTGGGACTTTCAGATTCGTTTGATGCCGTGGTTCCTGCAAGTGAGGTGGTACAGGGCAAACCAGACCCTGAGGTCTTCGCCCGTGCCGCTGACATGCTGGGTTTGTATCCAGAGGAGTGTACTGGTGTAGAGGATGCTTCAGCAGGCATTACAGCCATCAAGGAAGCCCTGATGAGAACGGTCGGTGTTGGTAGTGCTGTCGATCCAGCGCTCTGTGATGCACACGTGCTAGACACTGCAGATCTAACGGTTGATATGCTGCTCTGGTAATTAGCTGTTACGGTCAACAAGGACAGGGATGATTCGATGATGTATGGGTTGCCGTTCTTGGTGTGCCTCCATGAGGTTCACGATGAAGGAAGCCGCTTGTGTCCCAATAGCACCAGGCTCTTGGCTTACCGTTGATATGCCTAAGTGCTCTGTGGCTCGAACGCCGTCAAAGCCGACTATGTGAATGGAACTTCCTCTCTCGCGTACAGCCCTGTACACTCCCACTGCGATATCATCACAGTAGCAGAAGACGCCGTCACAGGTCTGCTCATCGATGATTTGCATACCGATCTGGTACCCCATTTCTTCTGATATCTCAGAGTTGTACAGTGCACACTCCTTATAGCCATAGAGTGCAAGCTCACTGGCAAATCCTGTATGCCGGTCAGCATTGGTTTGCCCAGGTGGGTCCATCGCGATGTATCCAGGGTGTTTAACACCTTTCGAGAGAAGATACCGCGCGGCAAGACGGCCACCCTGTTCATTGTCGGTATACATGCAGTGTTCATCAGCACGTGAGTAGTCGATATACAGATAGGGAACATTACGTCTTCTTAGCAACTCTCGTTCAGTTTCGTCAAGCTGGAAGGCGAAGATGAGTAGGGCAGAGAGTTGGGCATCCAGAACTTTCTGGATGAACTGTGGGTTGTGCTTCTCATAGTTGAATATGAGGAGGTCCACGCCCAAACCGCGGAACTTTCTGTAGATTGCTTCAAATATTTCAAAGAAGTAGTGGTTACCTATATCCGGCAAAAGCAAGCCTACCGTTGACTCAATGGCATCATTACGCGCAAGTCGACTTGCCGCGCCACTTGGGGAGTATTGACGAGCTTTTACCACATCAAGAACCTTCTTGCGGGTTTCTTCTGCAACATGGGAACTGTTGTTGAGAACACGTGAAACAGTGCCGATCCCTACATTAGCTTCACGGGCAATATCTTCGATTGTAATTTTTTTTCTGCCCATGAGGGAAATGTAGAGCTTTTTGTCCTATCAGTCAATAAAGGGTTGGAAGTGATGCATTATCCTACGATGATTCCAAAAGTAGAACCATAACCCCATACGTATTCACTAGACCTTGCATTCCTGTATTCCTCTTGCATTCTGGAAGGTGGCATTCGGTGATCCCAGTGGGTGATGGGGGTTTCTACAGTGAGGTCTACCTGAAGAATAGTAGCATGGGCAAGGGGTCTTCGTTCACAGGACTCCCAGCATTAGGTATGCAAGAACCGCGGTCCCTAGCGGTACCGTGATATTGTCGAGACCGAACGGTGTGAATGCTTCAATCGCCGTTGATACAAGGGCAACCACCACCAACCCTATCCACCAAGAAAGACTCCACAGCGAATCAATCTGATACCCTACGGAGAACCCGATGATGACGAGCAGGGTAACCACGAACATGACTGCAGTACCAATGAATGACTTGCCCCCGTGAATCTTTTTCTTCCCATAATGCTTACCGATCACAGCTGCAAGACCATCCCCATAGCCCATGGTCATAGCGCCAATGCCGCACGCCCACATTGGAAGCATTCCATTGAATCCTATAAGTACCAGCAGGAGCAAAGAGATGGGAAAATACACCAAGCCGAGGTTCCTGACCTTGTCCTTGATGCCTAATACGTCTGCAGCCCCGGTGATGACCGCAGCACCGTTGGCAATGATGAAGACAATCGGTCCAACCAGTGCATAGGAGAGTGTATCGAAGGTTGCGATGAGGATAAACCACCAGTTGGAGACGCCGATATGGATGAATTTGCGTACGAACTCAGCGGAGAAACGATCGGATCGAGACATGAGTAGCCCGATGCCGATGACCACCAACAAAAATGCGAATGTAAGTATCAATCCGAGTATATTCATCGCTACAATATAGGTTATACCATGTTGTTTTGCAAGATATTTCTAGTCGGGACAAATGCATCAAAAAAATGGCTCTCCTCTCATAGAAGGAAAGCAAAAAATCAACAAGAGAAGAATGGGAAAAATCTTCGGATGTAACTTCCTCGATGCCCTGTCAAGATACTAGCACTTATTGACCTCTCGTTTCACTGAAGAGGCTAGGGTTTGAGTTGACATTCATAGCTATAGGCACCAAGCTGAAGGCAAATATCTTGATCTGAAGTAGGCTACGGAAGGTACTCAATTGTGTAGGCAAGGATGTCCCCTGCACAGGACCATGGAGGATAGTTTCAACCGCGAGGCGTCGGTGTATCTGCGCCACAAGCAAGGACACCGCGTCCCTGTGATGGTCAGAACCTATCCGCTGTATGATGGGGATCAACTCATCGGTGCCATAGAACTGTTTTCCGATGAGAAGCCACCGATACAGTTGATGAAGGAGATTGAAGACCTGAAGGTCCTTGCCATGACCGACCAGCTTACTGGAATTGCGAACCGACGCTATACGGAATCATTTCTCTCGGGCAAGCTCTTGGAGCTGGATGAGTTCAAGAAGCCCTTTGGGGTGGCTTTGGTGGATATCGACCATTTCAAGGCGGTGAATGACACCTACGGGCACGATGTAGGGGATTTGGCAATCCGGATGACTGTTAAAAGCCTGGTGAATGTGGTTCGATCGAGCGACCTGGTCGGCCGTTGGGGAGGGGAGGAATTCCTTGTAGTGTTCTTGTCAGTGGATTTAGAGCAGTTGAAGCAGATAACTGAAAGGATGCGAATGCTTGTTGAGGCCTCCTCTGTGCAACGCGATGGATCGGATATCCGCGTAACCGTCTCCATCGGGTCTGTGTTTGTTGAGAAGCCCTCACCCAAGGACCGCATCATCCAGATGGCGGATCAACTGATGTATCAGAGTAAGGTAGAAGGACGGAATCGTATTACTTTCGCTACCCTTGCTTGAAATGACTTACTTGTCTACGCCTACTGTAGGGTATTTCCCTGTGCTTCCTGCCCGTTTAGTAGGATAGCATGTCTTGCAGGAAGGCTTCTTCTATGACATCTGCTTTGTGGCATTCAATCTCAAGCTCAGGCGGGTTTTACGCTCATTCGGCTTCTGGTTCCTGATGGCATAGCCAATCGCTTTCTGCTCCCCGACAAGCACCAGGACCTTCTTCGCCCGGGTAACGGCAGTGTACAGCAGGTTGCGTTGCAGCATCACAAAATGGGTCATCATAAACGGCATGACCACAATGGGATACTCCGAGCCCTGTGACTTGTGGATTGTGGTGGCATAGGCCAATACGACCTCATCAAGGTCTGACCGTTCAAAGGTGACCTCGCGGCTGTCGAAGCTGATCGTGAGCTCCTGATCTTCAACATTGACATCCGTGATGGTACCAATGTCTCCATTGAAGACCTCTTTGTCATAGTTGTTCTTGATCTGCATGACTTTGTCATGTAGCCGGTACTCAATGCCGGCGCGGTTGATGCTCGGTTTTGCCAGTGCCGCCACAGCAGGATTAAGCCGTTCCTGCAGCATCTTGTTCAAATTTACCGCTCCCACCAAACCACGTTGCATGGGTGTGAGCACCTGTATGTCCCGTATCGGATCGGCATGGTAGTACCCAGGCAACCGTGTGGCCACCAGATTGATGATTTTCTCCAAGGCCTCCTCGGGAGTGGCGCTTTCGATGAAGAAGAAGTCGGAGGCTTTCCCATTGGTGATATCTATGTTCTTGCCCTGGTTGATGCGATGGGCGTTCATGATGATGCGGCTGCCTTGGGCTTGGCGGAAGATGCGCTGCAGCCTCACCACCGGCACGACTTCCGATGCGATGATGTCGTTGAGGACATTCCCCGCACCGACGGAGGGAAGCTGGTCGGTATCGCCGACCATGATGACCGTCATATCATCAGGCACCGCCTTGAGCAGGTTGTGCATGAGGATGATGTCAATCATTGAGCATTCATCCAGGATAAGGACATCCCCTTCAAGTGGATTTTCTGCATTCCTCTGATATCCTTGCGGCGGCTTGAACTCAAGTAGCCGGTGGATTGTCTTGGCCTCCATCCCCGTCGCTTCGCTCATCTTCTTGGCCGCTCTCCCGGTCGGAGCTGCACACAATACCTGAAGGCCTGATGCCTGGAAAGCCTGGATGATGCCAAGCGTGGTCGTCGTCTTTCCAGTCCCGGGACCGCCGGTGAGCACCATGAACTTGTGCATCACCGCTGTCCTGATAGCCTCGAGCTGGACCTCGTCATAGGTAATGCCACCGTGTTTCGGTGTGTTCAAGCGCTCGATTACACCGGCGGTATCGATCCGTTTCCTTCTGGTCGTTTCAATTAGATTTCGCACCTTCTTGGCTACCCCGATCTCTGAGAAATAGAAGGGTGGCAGGTAGATGGCCTCATCCTCGACGATTACATCTCCGGTTTGTGCCATGTTCTCCAACACAGGCCGGAGCTTCTCGGCTGTCATTTCGAGCATCCTCTCAGCAGCCTTGAACAGTTGATCGGAAACGGCATAGCAATGACCATCCTCCGACAGTTTGTTGAGCGAGTACAACAGACCTGAACGTAGCCTGATAGCTGCATCCTTTGCCACCCCCAGCTTCTCAGCGATGGTGTCGGCGGTTTTGAACCCGATGCCCCAGATATTGTCTGCGAGCCTATAGGGGTTCTCTTTGACGACATGGATACTGTCTGTGCCATAGGTCTTGAAGATCTTTGTCGCATGGTTGGTGCTCACCCCATAGCTTTGCAAGAAGAGCATGATATTCTTGATCTCCTTCTGCTCCTGCCAGCTTTTCTTCACACACTCGACCCGGGTCTTGCCTAAGCCATGGATCTCGAACAGGCGGTCGGCATCGGATTCGATGATCTCAAGTGTCTCTATGCCGAATGTGTTGACAATCTTCTTGGCGAATATCGGCCCGATGCCCTTGATCAAGCCAGAGCCAAGGTACTTCTCGATACCATTGGTGGTGATGGGGAGGGTCTCCTCGAAGGAGTGGACGGTGAACTGTGGACCATATTTGCCATCGTTCTTCCAGAATCCCTGCAGGCTGAGTACCGATCCTACTGCCACCGAAGGCATTAAACCGACGACGGTCACGAGCTCGTGATACCCCTTCGCCTTGCACTTGACGACCGTATAGCCGTTCTCCTCATTCTGGAATATGATGCGCTCTACGACGCAGCGAAGCATATCCATTACAGCACACACTCCTTTCCCAAAAGCAACCAAGTGTGAGTCTACCATACTTGGGCGGATGTTGTGCAACGGCCTAGCTGATTACCTTCAAATCCGATTGCTTTTTGCAATGTTGGCTATTGGTGCCATTCAAGGCGGTGCGGGTCGAGTATAGAGAGACAATCAAAAGCGGTAGCTTGATACAGCCTACAAATCGAACACCTTCTAGGGTTCACTTTAAGAGAAGGTCCGTGAAGTAGTGCTGTTGCACAATTGATGAAATCGTGCGTTGCAAAGACTTTCATAGAAATTCTGGCATCATCATAATCATCCACTGAAGGTGGAAGCCTCGATCCTGAAATTCACTTGAAAGCAACCGGCCCTTCACCGTGGCTTCTTCGCCTCGATGATGTAGGAAGCCACATACTGATCTATATCAGTTTCAGGCATCCATGACGTTAGTATTTCTTTGCTTGTGTCTTTTGGAGTCAGCTTGACTTCATTGAAACCTGCCTCACAGAGTAATTTTTCTAGTACAGCTATATGTTCTGCACCTGCTACACACACTGCATGAAGCTTCAAGTCTTGTTTGATCACTTCTGGAAGTTCAGCTGTAGCCACTACATCGGAGACGGCAAGCCGTCCGCCTGGTTTCAGAACCCGAAACGCTTCGTGGAAGACTCGTTTCTTGTCCAAGGAGAGATTGATGACGCAGTTGGAAATGATCACGTCGATGGAATCGCTGTCCACCGGGAGAGCCTCGATTGCCCCTTCTATGAACTCGACGTTCGTATACCCGAGACGAGCAGCATTAGCCCGTGCGAGGTCAATCATTTGCGGCGTCATGTCGACTCCGATTACTCTTCCTTGCTCACCGACCTGCTTGCGGGCGATGAAACAATCGAACCCGCCTCCGCTTCCGAGATCCAGTACGACCTCCCCTTCATTGAGTGTAGCATGCGCCAATGGATTTCCACATCCTAAACCAAGGTTCGCGCCGGTAGCACCTGCTTCCATGTCGTTCTCTTGGTATCCAAGGGTTGCTGAAATTTGGTTGATGTCTGTCGGACTTGATGAACAGGAGCAACCTCCGTCGCAACATCCGCTAACAGATCCTTGCTGTGCGATAGCCCCGTATCGTTGCTTGATGTAATTAGTAATGGTTCTATGATTGTATTGTTTCATTGTTCTTAACCCTTTATGCTGTTTTAGTAGGAAACCACTTCTTGGTCCTGTTGGCTATCTTTACAAGAGTGAGCATGACAGGCACCTCGACCAAGACTCCGACCACTGTGGCTATTGTGGCTCCAGAGCTGAGCCCGAATACCGATATGGCAACCGCCACAGCGAGCTCGAAGAAGTTCGAAGCTCCGATCATCCCAGCGGGAGCTGCGATATCATGAGGCAGTTTCCATGCTTTCGCCCAGAGGTAAGCCACGAAGAAGACGAGGAATGTCTGAATAATCAACGGGATGGCGATGAGCACGATGTTTATCGGATTGTCCACGATGGTCTGTCCTTGGAATGAGAAGATGATGATCAAGGTAAGCAATAGTCCTGTGATGGTAACATTGGAGAACTTGGGGATGAATGTGTTCTCGAAGTAATCCAGGCCACGCTTTCTCGTGATGATCACCCGGGAGAACCAACCTGCGCCTAGGGGAATCACTACAAAGAGTATTACCGAAAGGAATAGCGTCATCCATGGAATCGATATTCCACTGATTCCCAACAATAGTCCCACAATCGGAACGAATGCGACAAGAATGATCAGATCGTTCGTGGCGACCTGCACCAGGGTATAGGCGGGGTTGCCCTTGGTGAGGTGGCTCCACACGAATACCATCGCTGTACAGGGAGCTGCACCCAGAAGGACTGCGCCGGCAAGGTATTGTCGAGCAAGGTCCCTGGGTATGATTGCTTGGTAGACCACATAGAAAAAGAACATGGCGATGCCATACATCGTGAAGGGTTTGATTAGCCAGTTGGTAATCCAGGTGACCACCAAACCGCGCGGGTTTTGTCCGACCTGCTTGATGCTGTGAAAGTCGACCTTGAGCATCATTGGGTAGATCATGAGCCAGATAAGGATTGCCACGGGAATGGAGACGTTCGCATACTCAAATTGCGAGAGGAAATCAGGGATTGCCGGTAGATACACGCCGATCAAGACACCAGCGGCCATGCATAACAAGACCCATACTGTAAGATATCGTTCAAAAAATCCGATTCCGGAAGATTCCTTCTCACTTGCCATATATGCCTCCCAATCCGCTTATCAGCGGAAATAGTTTTACTTACTAATTGTGTTTCACAAGCTTTGTTTGATTGCAGCTCTGTTCACAATTGGCTGAACTCTTCACCAATGGAACATTTCGACTGACCATAAGTTGTTTCAAATATCCCAACAGATCTTCCAATTCAGAGCAGTTCAATGTGTAATGCATCCATTTCCCCGTCCTCTCGGATGAGACGAGACCACTTTCGGTGAGCAGTTTCATATGATAACTGAGCGTGGGCTGGGTTATCTGGAAGGACTCAAGGATGTCGCAGGCACACAAAGGCCCGGAGGACAACAGGTTGATGATATCCAACCGCGTAGTATCGGAAAGCGCCTTGAGCTTGAGCAACTGTGAGCCCGGAGTTTCTTGCTTGTCCATTATCAATGCTCCTTACATATCGAATAATATCAATCTAATAGAGAAAAATCAATATGTTAATTTTGTGGTAGTGACTGTTCCTATAAATTAGTTGACGACGTCAACCAATTGTGATAGATTGTGTTCATCATTCTCATGCATATACTGTTTGGAAAGGAGGAATGATACAAAAGATGACTCCTAGCACGAAGGAAATTGATTTTCAGACCCTCAGCAGAAGCTTGCTTGATATTGCATGGAGTTTCGGCCCGAAAGGTCTGGACAGCGCCTGTTGCAAGGATCTTGGCATTGCCGAATTTCTCGCCTTGGATGACATATCCCGTACCATCGATTACCCGGTACATCAGGTCGGTAGCACCTTGGGATTCACCAAGAGCGGGGCGACCAGGATCGTGAACCGCCTAGTCACGAAAGGGTATGTCTCGAAGCGGACATCAGGGCATGATGGGCGAGTTTGCTGCCTGGATGTGACCGATCGCGGGAGGGAAATACTGTCAGAAGCATATGCAAACTACGAAACCATCCTCCGGCGGATATTCGCGGGACTGGATTCGACCAAGAGGGATGCGTTGAGAGAATCCCTGATTCAGTTTAGTACCTTGCTCATGCAAGAAGGCTCTCAGGAGGGAAACCGATGAACACCTTCTGGCTGACCCTGCGGTATTTCGTTACCATTATGCTCGAGCTCACTGTATTGTTCATTGCCATCAGCGCAATCGTGGCCCTGATGCTGACCTACATATCACGGGACCGCCTCTCTTCATGGCTTACCCGGCGTGGCTTAGGAGGAAACATCCTCGGAGCGATTGTAGGGTCACTGACTCCGTTTTGTGCATGTTCCACCATCCCGATGACCTTGGGAATGTTGCAGGCAGGGGCACCGTTCGGTTCGGTGATGTCGTTTGTCATCGCCTCTCCGTTGCTCAATCCCATTATCATCGTAATGCTGGTCACCCTAATGGGTTGG
This sequence comes from Sphaerochaeta halotolerans, assembly GCF_003429665.1. GTDB lineage: Bacteria > Spirochaetota > Spirochaetia > Sphaerochaetales > Sphaerochaetaceae > Sphaerochaeta > Sphaerochaeta halotolerans. Next base: position 102,466 of record NZ_QUWK01000009.1, read on the forward strand.
AACGTGGCGGCTGTGTATTTCATCATCACGTTCGTAGGTGCGGTCCTCTTCGGTGCCTCATTGCAGCGGTTGGGATTCAGTAATCAGGTGAAGTCTGTGCGGATCAAGAACAAGGCTTCTTCTGAAGATGACGATTCTATTGCACGGACGTTCAAGGAGAGACTTGCAAAATCGATACAATCGGCGTGGAACGATTACAAGGCGGTATTTCGCTATCTGCTCATCGGGGTGGCGGTCGGGTCGATGATCTACGGCTATATCCCTGAAGAGTTTATTGTCAGGATTGCCGGTCCAGACAATCTACTGTCGGTTCCCATCGCAGCGACAATCGGCGTGCCGCTGTACATCCGTGCAGAGACAGCCATTCCCATCGGATTGGGATTGGTATCCAAGGGGATGGGACTGGGAACGGTGGTTGCCCTCATCATCGGGGGATCGGGAATGGCGATTCCCGAGATATCGATGCTGGCAGGAATATTCAAAAGGAAACTGGTCGGTGCGCTCGTAGTCGGCATATGGCTTACCGCCGTAGTAGGTGGGTATCTATTCAACATCCTGGCATAAGAAGGAGAAAACATATGGAAGAGAAAGAGAAGAAGTCAAAACTCCGGAATTTGTTCAGTGCAAAGAAAAAGGATTGCTGTTCTATTGAGATTGAAGAAATCCCGGAAGAGGAGCAGAAGGAGGTCAGCAGCAGTCCTTGTTGCAACCCTGAACCGAAGAACATGCAGGATTCGAAAAAGGCAAACGAATAGTCATTGTCTTCCCTATGACACTGCACCAGTAAGCGATAATTGTCGAAGTACATCAAGTAGGAATCAAGTAGCAGTAAGATGCCTTCCATGCCATATTGCAAGGCCGTGCTGAAATTGCCATACATCTCGCTAGCGCTGAGGTTCCTCCAACGATTACCAAGACATTGTGTTCCAGGACGGTTTAGTACAACCTACGTTCAATGGATTGAGGTGGTTCTGGAACTGAGCTGTCAGCGCCAGTACGATAAGCATATAGGAATCCCTGCTACCCATAGAGTATTGGAATCTCGACTACAAAGAGCTATACTCAGTCATCATGCGAGAAAAAGGCAACCTTAAGAAGATTCTGTCATTTCTAGGTCCTGGCTTTCTGGTTACGGTAGGATTTATCGATCCAGGTAACTGGGCTACCAATATTGAAGGTGGATCTCGTTTTGGGTATGCCCTGTTATGGGTTGTTACCCTCAGTACCTTCATGCTCATGGTCATCCAACATGCAGCGGCTAAACTGGGTATCGCCACCGGAAAATCCCTGGCGGTAAATATTAGGGAGCATCTGCCCAAGCCTCTCACCTATTTCATAGGCATTACTGTTGTAGCGGCCTGTGTTGCCACTGATGTCGCAGAACTCTTGGGTGGTGCCATCGGATTCCAGTTATTGTTTCATTTTCCGCTTTGGCTTGGAGCCTTGATAACGGTATTCTTGGAAGTCTTCCTCATCATCGGGCAACGATACCATAAGCTGGAACGGACCATTATTGGCTTTCTCGGAATCATTGCCCTTTGCTATGTGGCTGAATTGGTAATTGTCCACCCCGATTGGGGCCAGGCTCTTCCCTCGTTCTTCATTCCACGCTTGAATACCTCAAGCATCTATATCGCGATGGGAATGTTGGGGGCAGTTGTTATGCCACACAATATTTTTCTGCATTCAAATGTAATCCATTCTCGCCAATGGGGCATTGATGATAATGAAAAGAAATCTCTCCTCCGCTATGAACGTTTCGATACGATTTCTTCCCTCTTGCTTGGTTTGTTAATCAATGGAGCCATGATCATCGTTGCCGCAAGGGTATTCCATGGAAACGGAATGGCTATCACCAGCATTACCGATGCCTCGAAAACATTGGTTCCCCTGGCAGGACCCGTTGCAGGATTGCTTTTTGCCGTAGCCTTGATTTTCTCTGGAATCGGATCCTCGGTAACCTCCTCGATGGCAGAAGTCAACGTTATTACAGGATTCTTGGGGAAACCCGAAGACCCAAGGACTCTGCTCTATAGAGTAGCAACCTTCATTACTGCAATTCCCTCTTTTGTAATCATCTTGATGGGATTGGATACCTACAAGATATTGATCTTCAGCCAAGTAATTCTCAGTATCCAGCTTCCCTTCACCTTGATTCCCTTGCTCTACCTTTGCAGGAAAAAGCCAGTTATGGGAACCTTCAGAAGTAGTTCACTCGAATTCCTTGCAATGCTTCTCATTACTGTAGTTGTCACCTTACTGAATGTATATCTGTTGTATTCCACATTCGCAGGAGGTGCTTAATGTCACCATTTACCCATATCCTTATTCTAATCGATTGTTCTCCATCTGATGGGGCTATCATGGATCTCGTCGAAAAACTTTTGGAAGGTTCGACTACAAAGGTTACCCTATCGCATGTGGTCCATTCCCATACCCTCGACCAGGACCGTGCCCTCAAGGAACAGGCCGATGCCTGCATGGAGAGTATGCTTGAACGATTCCGGGCGCTGGGAGCAGGCCCTGTCAACAAACTACTGCTCAGTGGCGAGCCGGAAGAAGAGCTCGAAAAAGCAATCAACCAAGGCGACTACGATTTGGTAGCCATGGGTACCCATGGCCACACAGGCTTTGAGGATTTGCTCTACGGTAGTGTCTCCCGATATCTGAAGCATAAAATAACAGTTCCCTTGCTTATGGTTAGAAACACGGAAACAACTGCCGAGAAGACTCACTGATCAGCTTCAATCGTTCCAAATAGCTTTGGTGATAGAGCGCTCTCTTCAAGTCACCTTTGCTCCACTGTTCTTATTCGGAAAGGATTTTCCTCTCTTCTGTAGAAGCAAACTAAAAAGATGCCTTTATTCCAGCTTGAGGCCATCCGCAAGGAAATTCTTTCTGATCATTGTTCCTGGGGGTCGAAGTAGATATTATTTGGTTTTACCATCGGTTCCAGGTGGATTCCTTTTTCCCTTCCTACTTCCATTTCCGACCTTATTTCTTAGAAATCAAAGATATTGGCCTTGAAAGTTTCTGGTGTATGCTGTTATATAACCGATAAGGACAGTTGTAAGGAGAAGTTACATGCAACAAGAAATCGGGGCGTTATTTGGTTCTTTAATTGTCTTATTCTATATTTTGACGGTATTGAATTTTCTGGTCAAATGGATTAATAAGAAATACGGGCCTTCAATGAAATCCAACGAGAAAGGCTATGCCCGATACAAACGCTTCATGCGGTTTATTATCAAAAACCATAAGCTTTTTGGCCTCTTGACCATTGTATTCCTATTGGTTCACTTCTTCATCCAATTTAATATCTATGGATTGAGTATAACGGGGCTTGTAGCGGCTGGAATATTGATTCTACAGATATTGCTCGGAATCTATGGAGCAAAAACTAAAAACAAAGGGAAGACTTGGTTGACGATCCATCGAAGTATTGCCGTTTTACTTTTTGTTGCAATACTAATCCATACCATCTAATTGCAGAATCCATCTCTGTCCCATAATATTTTTCAAGGACAGCGTTTTTTTCAAGGAAAGAGGATAGCGCAAGGAAGCCTTTGCCAAGCAGGGACATAGGTTCCAGGTAGCACAGGAAAGACAGGTGCAATCCCAAAAGTACATATAAAAGGGTTACAAGGCAAATACTGAGAGTACGCCCGGCTCGTATTGCCTATCAGATAAAACACATTACCCTCCTCACTGAATATGAGGTGTTCCAGTACCTCGATACCCATCATTGGAGGAGAGAATGCCTGCAATGGTCCCACCTCCTTCCATATCCTCATGATGCTCCAACCCTGTATGCACCAAATGAAAAACCCCCTCACCCTGTTCATGATACCCACAATACTACAAATAGACGGCAGAATAATCTCACCATAGTAAACACGTGGAATCATTTTCCCCCACCTAACACAAACGTGATCTCTGTCATATTGTTTTCAATGCGTGTATGGATGCTTTCCAGCTGATTCCTTCTTTGAGGAGAGGTATTACTGAGCAAATACTTGGTCATACACATGCTCGAAGAGTTCAATCTCGTCATCGGATACATCAGCGAACTCACCTTCACGAGCTCGTTTTGGCAGTTTCCCTCCATTCTGCGAGAGAAACCTGTAGAGTAGAAATACCGTCCTATCAGGCATCTCTATAGTATTTTGTACTCTGTTTCGGAACTGATCATAGTGCATAAGGAATATTGCCTCTTCAGGAAGGTCATGCTCAATGGTTTGCTGAACACAACGATATAAGAATTCGACAAAAGGGGTAGCATCAAAATATCGGTAGTAATCAGCTGTATCATTCAGTACACGTACATTGTAATCTTCAGTGGGTTCCCATCTGATGAAAGGAAGAATGCTTTCTGAGTAACCTCTCAATACAGATGCATATTCATCTATTCGCTGTAACATCGTGCTGGAGACCGGGAATATCATTCCTGGAGGATTGTAAGCATGTTCTGCAAGGATATGATGAATAAGATACCGATGGATCCTTCCATTCCCGTCAGAAAATGGATGGATATTCACAAACCCGAAGGCAACAGTAGCCGCGGCGGAAACCGGATCAAGCTCGTGAGCTACTCGTTGGTTGTATGCAATCAAACCTGTAATCAAGGAATCAATATCCTCACTTCTAGCACTTACATGTTCCACGATGGGTATGCCTGAGTCTCTGTCATGCTCACCAATGAATCCGCCTTCGGTTCTGAATCCGATTTTTACGAAACGACTGTTTCCTATCACTATGTGTTGAAGGCGAATAAGCTCATCCTTGCTTAAAGGCCTTTTCCCTGCTTCTCGTATCGCATTACCCCAGCGAACGATTCTGTCATGAGAAGGGGTTTCATTCTCTATGGCAAAACTAGATTTAGAATCTTTCAGTAAGAGGAATGCTGCAGCACGGGCCACTACATCCTTAGGAATTTCTGATGCGACTTGGAGCGCTTTCTTTTTCAGGTCCATTTCTAGAAACGTATTGATGCTCTCAGTCCTGGTTATCAAGGGACAAAAGTCGGGAATTCCTGGTAGATTATTTACTACTCGATGTCTTTTGGAATTCTCTCCTTTCACCGTTATTTGTTGTAGGGGGTCAACAGCCAATACATAATTGCCTCTTTTTGCGTCAGGTATATCGAGTGGTGTTCTCATGAGCCATTCATAGAGGAACCAGATTCGTCTTGCATAGGAACCGGTCATGCTTTCCCTTACGATTGCTTCAATTTCATGTATATCGACTACTTCGAATAATTTTTTCAATACACAGAGGTCAACCCCCTCATACTTCAAGGCAAATTCCAAATGTCCTTTGAGTGTTTGATTTGGTTGATGCCTGGGGGTAAGGAAATGCCATTCTCCCTCCCTTATGATTTTATGTTTCAACCCTATAGCCATTTTTATACGGGGGAAGGGTGCAGGAAGATGGAAGGCATCGATGAGAGCGGCATACCCTGCTGGGATTCCTTCTTCAGGGAGCACGTAGCCGTGAAAAACCGTTACAAGACCTGAAAAATGTTTATTCATAATAAACCTCATGAAATATAATTATAATAATATAGATTTTATTATTTGTACATATATTATATGAAAAATGATTTCAAATGAGCGGAGGAATATTCTTCTGGGGGGGGGCGGAAAAAGGAAGAGGTTTTCTTCACATTCCCCCTGAGAACTGATCCATGCAACTAAAGAGTAATTCTTGTATTCTATGGTTGCACTCTTTGTCATACATCTTCTCTTTGCTAAAACACATTCCCCTCCAGCATGGAGAGATACCCCTCCTCACTGAAGATGAGGTGGTCCAGTACCTTGATACCCAGAATGTCACCAGCTTGTTTAAGTCTACGAGTAACATCCTTGTCCTCCATACTTGGCTCGAGATTCCCGCTGGGATGGTTGTGGGCTACCAGGATGGCTGTGGCTCTTTGCCGTACTGCTTCTCCAAAGACCTCGCGAGGATGAACGAGTGTCCTATTGACCAAGCCAATGGAGCACACATTCACTGAGAGTACCTCGTGGGCACCGTTTAAGCATACACTGAGGAAATGTTCCTGCATACGTGCTGCATAGTGCCTGATCAGGGGGAAAATATCCGCTGGAGTGGAAATCTGTCTTCGTTTGGCTGGCAATCTTCTCCTTCCAAGTTCCAGAGCAGCCCCGATGAGTGTTGCCTTTGCCATACCAAGTCCTCCTATAGCCATCAGGTCTTCGTTGGTAGCTATAGGCTTTCGATCCAGAAGATCCAGAAGGTCCTTTGCTATCGCGTTGACTGAACGGTCACGGTTTCCACTTCCAATGAGAATGGAGAGTAGTTCCTGGTCACTGAGTGCCTCGGCTCCACGAAGGATTAGCCGCTCCCTTGGACGATCGCAAGCCGCCATTTCTTTGATGCGTTGTTCTGTTGGTTTGTATATTTGATATTTCATATTTAGCTAAGATACAAATGCCAGTTGTTTGCTTGAGCTCCATACCACAGCCCAAGGAGTTGGGTAAGGTCATACCCGTCCTGCAACACCAGAACATCGACAGCCTTTCCAGCAAGACCGCTTCAACAGGTAATGGTAGTCGTTTCAGCATCTGGGTAGCCAACATGACAGATAGCAGCAAACTGAGGACCGTAGTCAAGATTCTCACTGAACCCGAGCATCATGGGACCTCCCTGTACGGTTCTCATTCCCCAACGGAGCGAGAGGAAAGGAATCAGCAGGAAGGTTCCTCTCTGGAGCGAGTGCCGGGAAAGCAAGGTGAGATACCCCGTCCCTTGGGGCGGAAAAGGATGCAACGCCTCCTGAGTCCATGGCTTGCCCTGGGGTATTGATATCTTTCATTCCCTCCATGTTTGTAACCAAGAGAAACCAGAGGTAGTCGTTGAAGAAGTTGCCCAAACTATGGATGTCCAATGTAGTAACCACGGCTTTATGTATTAGTTTACGCTTCTTTTGTGGATAGAAAGCAACGAACAGGAGTACATAACAGTGAGGTTGCAAAGACCCTGGTTAGAATCGTTTGGTGATACCGAAGATTACTTGGAAATCATCAGCATACCCACTTGCACTCCCGCTTGGGCGGTCAAACTCTCTTTTCCCAATCCAATTAACCTGCCCAAACAATTCCAGGTTTGGAATGTCTGTGTAGTAGGTACCGCCAAAGCCGACGATCAAACGCTCGGTGATGGTATCCCCAGAGGGGGAAGGCCCTGAGATATTGGGGTATTTATCATTCGTTGAACTACTTTCAGCAACATGATGGGCTGCAAGATAATCAAGTTCGCCCTGGCGATGGATGGTAAGGGATGCCTCCAAGTTCACCTTCCCAGGAAGGAGATAGTTCAATCTTGCTTGGTAGACCTTGCTGTCTGACCCCCAGCTGTAGCCTAGGTAATCGATGATTACCGGTAAGCTGTCATCTTGTTTGAACAGATCTCTGGCTACCAAGAAATCCACATACTCTCTCCGATACATTGCTGGGTCAGTGGAGGCTGCTTCAAGACCGAATGTAAAATACCCCTTTTGTGCATCCCATGAGTATGAGCCAGAAACCAGGAACGCCAGAGCGTTTGCAGTAGCAGCTCCCTCGCTTGATAGCTGGAACTGGTCCAGTGCGAACTGCCCATGGATGCTAAATCCTGGTAGAGGTGTAATGTCTGCCTCGATACTTGCAATTGAGTTGACCTGTGGGGGGTCAAAAATGTTGTGATAGATATAGGTCGGGTCAACATATTGGAGGCTGAGCCCATTCTGGTTTGCCATCACATTCTCACTGATGGAGATTCTCGCCCATGATGCTGGGTTGAACTCAAAGCGATGGGCGAGAAAGATGCGAGGGCTTTTCCCACTCTGGCTGACATCAGGAAAGAAGAGGTAGAGCAGCTGAGCCTTGAATTTCTGGTTGAAGAAGGAAGCAGTGAGGCCAGTATGGTTGGAGATATGGTCTCCCACCACCAGGTTACCGCTCTTTCCTGCTCCCCAGGAGTAGGCTCCACGTCCCAAGCTGATAGCCCACCAGGGACCAGCATAGGTCATCTGGGAGTGACGGGGGAAATCTGGTTCCATCGGAGAGCCGAAGAAGGGAAGGTTACTGCTGAATGTCCTTCTATAGAGGGTTGCATCAGGAACGAGGAAGGCATCCCCCTGGTCAAGGATGACTCCTATTCCCCACGTTTCGATTTCACCCTCAGGATCTACATCCTCGATATATGCACCTACCCCTGCCTGCAGGGATGTCTCAAAGAGGAATGAGGAGGAAAACTGCATGGAAAGGGTAAGGTCGAGGAAGGGTTTCCTTTCATCATAGCTGTAGATCCAGTCATCATAGGAAGTGAAATCCTGGTCATTGGTATGGACGTACGATTCAAGATTAATGGTAGGGGAAATACGGTAAGAAAAGGTCTCGTCTACCTGGTGAAATGAGGGTCCTTCCATTCTCTGGTATGCTGTATCCCATAGGTCCTGATAGGAGTTGTCTTCCTCGATTGCCTTTAGGATTGCTAAAGCCTCATAGGTGTTCCATGGACGACTCGTGGAGGGAAGTGCACGGCCAGAAAGCTGGTAGAGTAAATCAATCTCCTCATAGATGGGGGAGGAGAGAGGAATCTGGGCAGGGGATACCGCAGCCAAGGGGAATATTCCTATACATACAAGAATCATCAGTACTGCAATACGATATTTCATGAATCACACCTTCCATACTATTCTCTTCCTCTACTGTAGAACATGGGTGGTAAAAAGAAAAGCAAGGAAAGAAACATTCCTGCCGTGAAATAGTGAATACCCACTTCCCAGAAAGGAAAAATTATCTGAAGATATTGGTATGGAAATACCAGCCGCTATTAAGAAAGCTTGTGATGTGGTTTCCAGCCACTATGGGGCCTTGGAAGAATATTTCGACGATTATATCATCGATAATGAATCCACTCTGAAGCTTGTACAATCGTTTGTTGACTCCCTGATTGAACTGGTTTCTGATGCAGAAGTATATGTGGAAGCCCAGGCTACCCAGTATGCTGATGCTCTGATACTTACAAACCCGAAAGCTATCCGTCGCATACATTCCGCGAATGTTGATACACTCTCCGGTGAGTTGCTTGATACGCTCACTGCATGGGAAGAAAACCCCGGATTTTTCTGTTTCTTCACCATACAGGAACGTATCTGCAAGGATTTCTTTGCGATTGAGGATTGCATTACTGGTAACACCTACAAGCTCTATAGCCCAAGTTTGCAGGATCTACAGGAAAAACGTGAAAGCAGGAATGTACATTATCTCGCGCTCATGATGAACAATGGAGAGTGTCTCCAGGCAAGCGGAACGCTTCATTATACGCACTATTCTTCTTCTGATATCGACTTTCTTTGTAACACGTTTGATGCAACCACGTTCTCTTCCTCAGGTTTGACTGGTTTGTTGCTCCGGCACCCTACTGCAATGTACTATCTCGATTTCCAGATTCCTGGCAATGAATTGGTACATAATGGACATACCCTTGTACTCTTTTACACATCAGTACCGAGACTCTCCTATACGTTTGACCCTGATTACTGGACTATTGACAACAGAGGGAAAGTAGCTTCCTATGGCCTGGAAAGATCCTCAGATGCCATGCGCTCCGCTTACCCAGATGAAACTTTCTGGAATGATATTGCAATGGCAGGAATGCGTGTGTTTAAGATGGAGAAGCATTGGGTAGTTCTCGCCCTCTACAGTCAAGCGTTTGAGGCTCTCTTGACCATCCTTGGCCTATCACGAGATACAGAGCCGGTGAGTGTAGCATTGTCATTGGTATTACATCTACAGAAGCATGCAAAACGGCTTCCTTGGACGCCATTTTCTCTGCTTCCTGAGGAAGAGATGCATCAGGAGAGTAATCAAGAGATGGATATGACAGCTCTCAATACCTTCTTCGGGAAATACAGCGAAGCATACAACAATGGAAAACCCTTTGACTTAATATCTGAAGCAAGGAAACTTGGAATTGATGAGGATTTGGCCAAGGATCTCATTGAACAAATGCAGAAGAAACGGGAAAGCCGAGATTACCAGGTTCCCGAAGCAGAAGTGAAGTACCGTCTGGAGGGATGGCCGGTTCCTCCTCCAGCCGAAAGAGATGTATTTGGTGATGGAATTCTCTCTTCTGAACTGTTCCTTATTCTCGATAGTGATGAAACAGATGATGCATTCAATGTGCTGAGTGGGAATCAGTGGAAAGAAGAAATCGAAGAAATGGGACTGTTCTTCTTCCTACAGGATGCATTCAGTGAGGAATTTTATGATGATGGGGTTACCATCCTCAACACATTTCTTTGGATTCTCTTGCACTTGAGCGAGCAAAAGGTGCTTGTACGCTCTATTGCGCTGGAAATCTTTTGTCTCTTTCCCTTTCTTAATGATTTCTATGAGTTTGAAGACTTTGTGGAACGTTTTAGTGAGAAAGTGTACAAGCTGTTCTGTCGAACTTCGCTCTGCACGATTACACATCGTGTGAAACGGGAGGAAAGAAAGAGGGGCCTGTACACGGTACAAGCCTCATCCTTCTTAAAATCAATTATCTCACCAATTGGTTAATCCTCGGTGTAGAAATAGGTCTTTGGTTTGATGAATGCACGTTTCTTGGCAATGATCATATAGGAGATGATTGAAGCGAGCAAGTAGACTCCGCTGATTACAATTGCCCAACCAAACAAAGCGGGGTTGTTCTTGGTAACACTGAATGCCGGTAGATTGATGCTCAAAATGATGGGAATAGCCAGAATGAAGACAATTCCTACCGAATAGAGGTAATCAGTGGCAACTGGTGTCTCAAACTCCTTGTCGACCACACGCAGCAGTGCCAGCCCGGTGGGGAGCGTTCCTGTTGCTGAACCGTAGATGACCAACATCCTGAAGAATTGATGGTCATCATAGAGCCGTGAACAGTACCAGGGTAGAATGACCATGGTGATGAAGAGTCCTACCAGGGTAAGGATAAGGATAGGGATCCAATATCCCTGTACAGCAACCAAGCTGATCGCACCAAGTGAAGATGCAACGGTCAAGTCGACAGAGAGGCCGCTTAAGCGGTTACATGTTGCGTTGTCGATGGTGGTCTCGACCTTGAACAGCTTCATGAGCATCTTGACGCCCAGTGCGCTGAATGAGCTGAATACAAAATTGATACCCCACAAACTATCTGCGAGTTCATTGCCCAAAGGACCTATAAGCCCAAGAAGGGCAGATAGCCCGGTAAGAAAGGACCAGCTTATCAGGTAGGTCACCATGACCAATGCAATGTGATAGGTCGTGGAGTCCATGGACTCTCCATCAGTGGAGAGGTAGGACCCGATAGGACGTTCATGTTCTGCTCTGCTGAAAAAACCGGTTCTCACACTTCTTTCATTGATGTTTTTTGCCTGTTCTGCACCAATCCAACCACGCTTGAGCCCTTGGTTGATCAAAATCACCCCTCCAAAACTTCCCATTAGGAATCCGATAGCTGCCATGGTGAGACCCACTGAGGAGCCTCCCCTGAATCCCATAGCTTCCCAACCGATTCCAATCGAATAAGACTGTCCAGGTCCCAGTTCGAATCCTAGAGGGAGAGTGAAACCAAATGCTGGAAACAGGTCTGGTTTGAACGTAGAGATAATCAAGGCGGTAGCAATGAGACCAAAGAAGCATTGCAGGCCATACTGCCCCAAGACAGCAGTCACATTGGCAGCAATGGTTCGTTTTCCCCTTCCTTCCGTATGCGCTTTTGGAGTGACCCTGAGTAGCATGGAGATAAAGCTGATATTCAGCAAGTGGTAGACAATTTCTCCCAGAAAATCATTTCTCAAGCCCCATAGAGGAGCAATGAAGTTGTAGAAAACCAGGAGCATGATACCTGAGAGTATGGATACGGGGATGAGAAATTTTTGGAAGAACCGTACCCGAGCACGAATAAGTGCTGCAAGCAGGAGTGAGACTGAGATGATTCCGATATGGAAAAAGAAGTTCCAGTTCATGAGATAGCCCCCTTCTGGGTCAGTTTATCGCGCTGGTACGCTTCCACATATTTAAGGATGCAACCTCGTTTGTGAATACGTATCCTGTATAACGTATGGTGGTGATAGAGTTCTACCGTATTTTTCGCGTTGATTATCATAGATTGGATATCTGCAAAGGCCATCAGATATTCTTTCCCACTCCTTTCCTTGAGACGTATCCCATCTTGCTCCAGTGAAAGGGTGAAATCCTTTGAGAGCCGCTTAAGATGCCTCTCGTCAGCGGTCTGGAATAGAACTCCTTTGTCGGGAGGGAATACCAACTGCGTTCCTTCGCTTGAAGCACTGTACTCCCTCTCCCAGGAGTGCCATGCAGCAATATCCTCGAAACTGGTCTTACCCTGTATTGTATGCAGCTTGTCATGACTATCCAGCTCCATGGTGAGCGAACAATGCGTACAGGTAATCTGGTTTCCCTTGGAATGAATGGTGCTCGTTGCATGGCAGTCAGGGCAAAGGTAGAGTATTTTCTCAACGCCCTCAACTGCTCTTTTGGAACTATAGTCAAACTGCATTTCATCCTGCCAAGAGCGATAGCTATAGTACAGTTTCTCTTTTATGAACTCGTAAAGTTCATGAACTGAGAGTTGATCGATTACATCAGTATGAACAGGGGGAAGTACCCTGAGGATTGCAGATCCTTTTCTTTTCTTTTCTGCCCAACGGGGTTGCAAACCATACACTCCTTCCAGATTGATGAGCACAATGGGGACCTTGAAGATCTTCACCAGTTTGGCTATCGCCTCATCAAATCCGGCCGGCTCGCCATCCCAGGTACGCGTTCCTTCGGGGAAGATACCGACGATGTCTCCCTGTTTCAGAGATTCGGAAATTGCCCTAATCGTGAATAAATCGCTCCTGCCTTGTTGCTTTGCAATGGCTCCAATCCATTTTTCCATCATGCTTCTCATTCCCCTCATCTTGAAGAGATACGCACCAGCTACCCACCGTATGTGAACGGGGGAGGCTGAGGAGATGAAAAATGGATCGAACGTATGAGCATGGTTTGCCATAACCAAAAACGGAGGTTTAAGTTCTGACAAATATTCCATTCCAACAACTTGGATATTATTACGCTTTAAAATCATGGCCCCATACGTTGGTTGGGCCAAGCGGATAAAAAGTGGTTTTTTCGACACTTGCTTCCTCTTTGTAAAACAATACCTTATGAGAGGTGTTCTTGTCCACCATGAATTTATGAAGAAACTATGAAGTATAGTCAGCAGCAGTAACATAAGGAATATTCCATCAGTGTTTAAGAAACGCATACGATACAGCAACGGTTTTTCTTGCAATGCATGCTTAATACTGTTTAATATTGAAATATTGATAAGAGAGGCAGATGTATGAGAAGAAAAACCGTGACATTGCAGGACATCGCTGAAAAAGTGGGACTCTCGACAGCAAGTGTTTCCATGATTCTTGCAGGGAAAAGCCTCTCGCGATTCCCTGATGAGACAATCGATGCTGTCTATCATGTGAGCAAGGAGCTTGGTTATGTAAGCAAGCGGTCAAAGAAAGATAGACGTATTTTGCTCATAGTGTGTCCCTCGGTAATAAATCCTTACTTTGCCACGCTCATCCAGGGAATGGAGCAAGAGGCCCATGTGCAAGGGCTGGGAACCATGCTCTGTACCACCTACTGGGATACAGAGAAGGAGAAGCGGGTGTGCGAATTTGCAAAAGAGCCTACAGTTGGGGGAGTGGTTTTTGCCATGATTCCCCAGCAACCTGAATTGGTACGAGAGTTGAGTACCACTGTTCCCGTGGTAGCCGTGGGTGACAAACAGAATGAGCTTGGTTTGGATACGGTGGATGTCAACAACTACAATGCTGGAATCCTGGTTGCTCAGCATCTCCTAGAATTGGGGCATCGAAAAATTGCCTACCTTTGTACCAGTCTTAACAGTGAGCATAGTGCACGAGTTCGGCGTTATGAAGGGTTGAAAGCTCAGATTAAGCAAGCCGGAGGAGAAGCGGAACTTACTCTTCTTACACGCGAAATCCCGTCTCTTACTGAATTGAATACCATCGATATTGAACATGAAACCGGCTACATGCTTGCGCAACGCTGCATTGCTGAGGCTCCAGAAGTAACCGCAATGGTTGCAATTAACGACATGGTGGCCTATGGGGTTATGGATGCAATCAATGATGGAGGATACTCGATTCCAGCTGATTACAGCGTCTGTGGGTTCGACAACATCTATCCATCCTCATTCGGTGGGGTGGGTTTGACCAGCGTGGAACATTTCATCGTACAAGGCGGAAGGAGTGCCGTGCGACTGGTTTGTGAAAAAATGAGCAAGAAACCATCCCGTGTAATTGAGGGGAGTGGGGTTACCAGAATTGAGTACCACAATCGCTTGATTGTTCGCTCATCTACTGGTGTCCCAAAATCTAAGTAGTATACTGGTTTGACAGGTAACGCTTTTAAGGGTATGTCTCACTAGGGAGAGTAAACAGATGGCAAAGACGGGATTTGAGCGAAACTTGCAGTACGCCAAGTTTAGTGCCTATGGATTCTTAAAGAATCTGCGATTCTATGAACCCTTCCTGCTGCTGATCTTCTTGGACAAGGGCCTGTCCTACATGGAAATCGGTACTCTGTATGCGGTGAGAGAGGTGTCGATCAACATCATGGAGGTCCCATCCGGGGTTTTTGCTGACAGCTTGGGTAGGCGGTTGACCATGGTTTTCTCTTTTCTGGCCTATATTTTCAGTTTCATCGTCTTTTTTGTTGCACAAGAGTTTGCCATCCTGCTTATAGCTATGGTTTTCTATGCCTTTGGTGATGCGTTTAGAACGGGCACCCACAAGGCAATGATTTTCGACTATCTCAGAATGAAAGGTTGGGAGAAGCAGAAGACCCACTATTATGGCAGTACGAGGGCCTGGTCACAACGTGGATCTGCAATCTCTGCTTTAATTGCCGCTTTCCTGGTCTTTTACAATGGTTCCTATGCCCCCATATTCCTTTTTACCATAATTCCCTATGTTCTGAACCTGTTTTTAATCCTGAGCTATCCAAAGGATTTGGATGGGCCGAGGCATACAAGTGACAAGCGGATCAGGGATGAGTTTGCTACTGTTTTACGCTCCTTGGTGAAGACCATGAAGAGTTGGTCCATGGTACGTACCATCTCCAGCCAAGCACTTTTCAGTGGGTACTACAAGGCATTCAAGGACTATCTGCAGCCAATCTTGCAGACATTCGCGCTCAGCCTTCCTGTTTTGCTTGCATATGAAGACCAAGAACGAACTGCCTTGATCGTGGGAATCGTCTACTCAATCTTGTATGCAACCACTGCTATTGCTTCCAGCAATTCCGGTAGGTTCTCAGAGCATTTCAGCCAACTGGCATCTCCTTTGAACATCACCTTGGTTGTAGGCATTTCCCTTGGGTTGGTAAGTGGTCTGTTGCTGCATCTTAGGTATGCTACATTGGCAGTGGTCTTGTATCTGGGAATCTACATTCTTGAAAATTTGAGAAAACCTATGGGCATTCACTATGTGAGTGACCAAATGGACCAAGCATCCCTTGCAAGCGCACTTTCAGTGGAGTCTCAGGCTGAGTCCTTTTTTGCTGCAGGTATCGCGCTTCTGTTGGGGTGGATGAGTACCTTGTTTGGTGTAGGGCTCGGCATCATGGTGGTTTCTGGAATTTGCCTGCTCTTTGGACTGATAGTAAGACTGCCTACTCGGTAGAGCCTCCAAAAGCTATAAATCGCTCTACATCGATACAAAATGCAATGCCAGAGCCAGGCTCAGTAAGCAAAGGGAGGTTCTTGATTGTCTCCAACACTTTCCCTGTCAACCCCGATCCGACAAGAATGAGTAACATGTCTTTCTCAGGGACCAGTGGGAGGCCAAAGAACTTCACATCCTCTTCCTTTCCAGTTCCCCGTGCAGGGAGAATGGTACCGCCTGTAGCTCCGGCTTTACGGGCGACATCCATGACTGTTTCTGCCATACCTTTGTTTACAATACAAGTGATTAGGGTGTGGGGTGTTTCCATCGGGTGCCTCCTTGTATTCCAAGTATCAATCATACAATGAAAGGTATCAATACCCCAGGGCAAGCCCTGGACTCAGGAGGCGTTGCCTCCTTTTCGTTTACCCCAAGGGACGGGGTATCTCACCTTGCTATCCCGGCACTTGCTCCAGAAAGGAATCATCATGCTGATTCCTTTCCTCTCGCTCCGTTGGGGAATAAAAAAGAACTATGGGAAAGGGCTTGCCTTTCAGCCAAGAAATCCAAAAAGATTTCCACTGTGACAGTATATGTCTCTCCAAGGGAGTTATGCTAACGTTGTAGGAGGCTCTTATGAAAACTTGGAGAGATGACCAGATAGAGCTTACGAGAGAAATCATTGAGAATGTGGACATTGTCGCTTTTACGTTCTCCCTTATCGGGAAAAACAAGGGTTGTTATCTTGACCACCTGGACGGAAGGTTTGGATACATTACCATGGAAGATGCTCTGGCATATCGTTATCGTGTTTTCAATTATGAAAGTGATGTTCTTGAAGGGGAGTATGACACCCTTGATGCATTGATTGATAACGGATGGAAGGTAAGTACATGAAGAGAAAAAGATCACCCTATATTCCCTTTGTTTCTGAGAAGTATTCACCTGATTATGTAGAGCTTGCACACAAGGCTACTTTTGCCAATGAAAGTCAGATTCTGGAAAGTGATAGCTGCACTTGTTTCTATTGTGGCC
Source organism: Sphaerochaeta halotolerans (assembly GCF_003429665.1). Classification (GTDB taxonomy): domain Bacteria; phylum Spirochaetota; class Spirochaetia; order Sphaerochaetales; family Sphaerochaetaceae; genus Sphaerochaeta; species Sphaerochaeta halotolerans. Next base: position 119,216 of record NZ_QUWK01000009.1, read on the forward strand.
ATACATTCAATCCAAAGGATGAGGAAAGGCTGTACTGGATTACAGAGAGTGCGGGGAGAGAGAAAACCTTGCAGTGTCCCATGTGTGGCATTGATTGTTTGATAGGGAATGCCTCTGGGTTTCCGATTCACGACCCTGAGTTCATTACAATCTGCACAGAGTCTTGGTTTGGGGGTATCAGCAGAATCAGTGATGGGCTCACGGTAGAGAGGCTTGCCTTGGCAGATATCCTTTTGGATGACTGAAAACCCCTGAGGCCGAGACAAGCCAAAGGGGTTTTCCAGAAGCAGGAACGATGAAAAATCAAGCCACTTTAGAAGACCTTGATTTCGAATACAGGTCGAATGCAACAGCTGAAAGCAAGATAAAACCCTTGATTGTTTGCTGCCAGTCAGTGCTGATACCTATGATGGACATTCCATTATTCAGTACTCCAATGAATAGCCCTCCTACTACAGCTCCAATTACTGTCCCGACCCCTCCTGAGACAGCGGAACCACCGACATAACAAGCGGCAATGGCATCCATCTCAAAGTTCTGCCCGGCCTTTGGAGTGGCGGAGTTGAGGCGCGCGGTAAATACCATCGCTGCTACCGTAGCCAGAATCGCCATATTGGTGTAGATCCAAAACATCACCCATTTGACCTTGACTCCCGACAACTCAGCGGCTTTCCTGTTTCCTCCGAGGGCATAAATATAACGACCTTGCACAGTCTTGGATGCGACAAACTGGTACCCTACGACGAGGACGCCCAGCAGGATCAAGACATTGGGAAATCCTTTGTAGACGGCGAACACGATGGTGAAAGCCGCAAGAACTGCAGCTATGAAGATTACCTTCACGAGCCAGATTCCCGTAGGAAGCAAATCAAAGGCATACTCCTTCTGTTTTTTTCGCTTTTGAATTTCACTGAAGGTAATTAGCGCTACAATCAGGAACCCGATCAATAAGGTGAAAACATGAAGATGTACAGCCCCTATCGTAGCTCCCCCAAATGGATCAGGAATGTACCCGGACGAAATCATTTGGAACTCCTCGGGGAACGGAGCTTTTGTCTGTCCTTTCATAATGACCTGTCCCAAACCGCGAAAAATCAACATGCCGGCTAACGTTGCAATGAACGGAGGGACATTCACGAAAGCAATCCAGAATCCTTGCCACATCCCAATCAATGTTCCGCATAGCAACGCAAGGAATATCGATAAATACGGGTTCCACTGAAGGTCTACCATCATCACACCGCATAGGGCACCAATGAAACAGACCATGGATCCTACAGAAAGGTCGATGTTTCCCGTCAACGTACACAGCAACATACCAACAGCAAGAATCAGGACATAGCTGTTCTGAAGCACCAAATTCGTCAAATTTACCGGTCTGAAAAAGATACCGTCCGTCAAGAGACCAAAAGCAACCATCGCCACAGCCAAGGCGATGACCATCATGTACTGCCTTATATTCTTTTTCAAGATTGCAATTAAGCCACTCATCCCATACTCCTTATCATATGCACTCATTCAATTCATTATCGGATCCTATGCTACAACATCGCCGGGTGAACAGCGTGTCTCAATTATTCAGAATATTGCGCATGATTTCCTCCTGGGTTGCAGTCTCCCCGGATAATTCTGCAGTGATTTTGCCCTCACTCATTACATAAATTCTATCACTCATTCCAATAATCTCCGGCATCTCACTGGAAATCAGGATGCATGCCAACCCTTGGGCAGCAAGTGAGTTGATGATTGTATAGATCTCATGCTTCGTCCCAACATCAATACCACGGGTAGGTTCATCAAGAATCAGGACCCTTGGATCTGTGAATAACCATTTTGACAGTACAACCTTCTGCTGATTACCTCCTGATAGATTTCCTGTCTGCTGGAGAATCGTCGGCGTCTTTGTATTGAGCCGCTTGCAGAACTCTTCTGCCACGATATTCTCCTCGTGCTCATTGATTACAGAAGCCTTGGAAATTTTCTTCAGCTTGGCAAGCGTAGTATTTTCCTTGATATTCTGGATTAGTATCAAGCCAAATTCCTTTCGGTCCTCAGGTACATAGGCAACACCGTGTGCAATAGCTTTGGGAATCGTACTGATGTCGACATCTTTACCTTCAAGTAATGTTCTTCCGGTGATATTCTCCCCATATGCGTGGCCGAACACACTCATGGCGAGTTCGGTACGTCCTGCACCAACCAGACCGGCCAAACCCACAACCTCCCCTACGCGAACTTGGATGTTTACACCATCAAGTTTTTTCCGTTCTGGATTGTCGGGATTTTGGACTGTCCAGTCCTTAATCTCAAACAGGACATCCCCTATGGGATTATCTCTTTTGGGAAACATATCGGTTATCTCCCGTCCTACCATCCCTTTGATGATTCGCTCTTCACTAATTGATACAGGGGTATCCTTTTTACGTTCCACATCGAGCGTTTCAATTGTTTTACCGTCCCGCAGTATCGTTATGGAATCGGCAACAGCAGCAACCTCATTAAGTTTATGAGAGATCAACACAGAAGAGATGTTGTCCTTGTCACGCAGTTCCTTGAGGATATCGAGTAGATGCTGGCTATCTCTTTCATTGAGTGCACTCGTAGGCTCATCAAGAATCAGCAACTTGGCGTGTTTAGCCAGAGCCTTGGCAATCTCAACCATCTGTTGCTTGCCCACCCCCAGCTTGTTCACGGGGATGTTGGGATTCTCGTGGAGTCCGATTCGTTCCATATACTTCAATGCATCTTCACGCGTCTTGTCCCAGTTGATGATATTGAATTTTGCCCGTTCGTCACCAATGAACATATTTTCAGCTATGGAAAGATAGGGGCTCAACGCTAATTCCTGATGGATGATGACAATACCCGCTTGTTCACTCTGCCTAATGCTGGAGAACGTGCAGTGCTTGCCCTCGAACAAGATATCTCCTTCATAGGTTCCATGTGGATACACCCCTGAGAGAACTTTCATCAATGTCGACTTTCCTGCTCCGTTCTCACCAACCAAAGCGTGAATTTCATGTGTCTTTACATCCAGGCTGACGTCGTCAAGCGCTTTTACACCTGGGAAAACCTTGGTGATATGCTTCATCGACAGCAGAATAGAATTGTTTGGCATACATATCTCCCCGCAATATAGACTGGAACCCGATTCCAAATCAGCTACAGGCAGATGGTACCGGGTTCGCGGTTTTGCGATACAATTCCGGCCTCTGTGATGAGGCCGGATACATACATGTTACAGTCCAAGCTCAGCGGCTGTATGGTAGCCGGTATCGACTACTTCAGCTATGAGATTGTCCTTTGTGACAATAACAGACTTCAGAAGAACAGAGGGAACAATATATGGCTTGCCGTTCTTGATGGAGTCATTGTCATAACTGGTGGTATCGAGACCCTGGGGAACTTCACCACGCATGATGGTGTCAACGAGCTCAACAGTAGCCTGCCCGAGTACGCGGGTATCCTTGAGGACAGTTGCATACTGTTCTCCAGCGAGAATTGATTTACAGGATGCTACAATACAGTCCTGACCACCGACAACGGGCAACGGCTTGCCAGGTGTGCCATATCCAACTGCCTTGCAAGCCTCAAGCGTGGAAAGACTGATTGGATCATAGGGGGAAAGAATTCCATCGAGCGTCTGGTTGGTATAGTGAGCAGAAAGGAGATTTTCCATTCTGGACATTGCCAATTCATTACTCCAGCGAAGTGTTCCTACCGTGTCCATGCCCTGCTGGCCTGAACCGATCTTGAGGGTACCGTTGTCGAAATAGGGTTTGAGCCTATCCATTGCACCGTCATAGAACATATAGGCATTGTTGTCGTCAGGAGATCCACCGAACAGCTCAATCAGCAATGGCTTTTTTTTGGGATTGTCGAGATTCATCCCCTGGATAAGGATGTCACCCATCTGCTGGCCGACAGCATAGTTGTCAAATGACAGATAGTAGTCGACATTTGGTGACTTCATGATCAGACGGTCGTATGCGATTACCGGGATCCCTTCATTAGCGGCTTTTGCGAGAACATTGCTCAATGCCGATCCATCAATTGAGGCAATGACGAGTACCTGGGCTCTCTTGGTAATCAGATCTTCAATCTGGCGAACCTGAGTAGGAATGTCATCGTCTGAGAACTGTAGGTCAACCTTGTATCCGAGCTCTTCCAAGCCACTCTTGACCGCAGCTCCATCCTTATTCCAGCGTTCCTCTGATCTGGTAGGCATAACCACTCCGATCAATCCTTTTGTTGAAGAGGTTTCAGCAGCCCCTCCTGCAAAAATCATGTTCATTGCAATCAGTAGTACCATTGTCACTACGAGCACCTTTTTCATACACAGCCTCCTTAAAGCTTTTATGCGTTTACGTTAACGCATTACACTAATTATTGTTTAATCATTTTGCAGATAAGTCAAGAAAATAATTTATGATTCTTGCATAATTGCTACTAAGTACTAATAATAAATATAGATAAATAATGGCTATAGATTGTAAGTAAGTATACTCAAGCTGAAAGTAGACACCAAGAATTTGCGTTAACGTACTCTAGTTTTGTGTAAGGTGTCTGTAATGAAGTGGGGATGCAACTATTCATGAAAGATGTAAATAGTTATACGTAGTCAGCCTTGGTAATTTCAAATACTTCATAGGGATAGTCCAATTCATATCCAAGTTTTTCTGCCAAGTGGAGTGAAGGTTCCGTGTGTGCATCCCAAGAGGGGAAGAGGTCACGTTCCAAACAGGAAAGAATGAGTTTGGCACTACATGCAAGTGCCAAGCCTTTCCTGCGGTAAGGCATTTTTGTATCTACTTCAACCTCTATCCCGTTGTGATACCTGCAGTACGTCGAGGCGCCAGCAACAACCTCTGCATCCTTCAGTATAACGAAACCCAGTCCCAAGTCTCGAAAACGTTCATAGGTGGGAAATTGACTTACGAGATTGTGGCTCCAAGACTCAGAGAGGATGTAGTGGTAGAGAATTTCATCGATTTCTACTATCCTGTACATAGGTGACAAGGAATCAACCAGCCTGCCCAGATGAGCTTTGTCAAACGAAGCTTCCTTTTTCAGTGCATAGCGAGTGAACTGTTTAGCTTTTGAACCATACGTTGCTCTGATCATCTGTTCCCACGCCTGGCTCTTGGGAACAAGAAGCCGGGTTTCCCATCGCCCAAGCCCTTCCTGAAAATGCAGGAGCTCATTTGAAGGTTCACCGGCAAGTAGGCAGTAGTCGCCCAATAGTACAAAGGCAGAGTGGGGGTTCTCCCGGTCGTCTCCATAGATTTCCCCCATGATACCTTGCATGCACGAACGTAAGAGGGTGTCATGCCATCCTTGAAAGAGAGAATTTACCTTTTTCGTCTCAACAAGTCTCTGTATCATAAAGCCCTTCTCCAGTATCGAGCAGCTTCCAGAGGAATACAAGAGGAAAGATAAAATTCATAGAGCTGCTATATTGTAGTGTTTGAGGATGGCGATGAGTAGAAAATAGAGGACAATAGTAGCCCCACTAGCAAGTAAAAAACTCACCCAGAACGCTATCCCGCGATTAAGCAAGAAGGGGAAAAGAACAAAAAAGGCGAGGGAAGGAAGGACCAGGAAGAAAATGGATTGGGAAAGCTGGGCTATAGCGGTGTCTTGGGTTTTTTCAAAGTGCATCCAGAGGATTGCAAGCAGTGAGGTTAACGGGAGAGAAGCAATCAGGGCACCGAACACTGAACTGCGTTTCGCTACCTCGCTTACCAGAACGATGGTGAGAGCAGAAATTCCAATTTTAATGATGTAGTACCACATGTTGTCCTCCATTTTACCCAAAATCTTGCCTCGCCATGTGATTGCCAGAAAAAAGCTTTACAGGAATCAGCACATTGACGCTATACTAGAAACTACCATGAAAAAAACCATGATATTTCCTTCTATTTTGCTCTTTCTCTTGTTGAGTTGCAACCAGTTTCTGTTTGCAGGAACCTTATCTGAGGAAAAAGCCAAGAGTTTAGCCGACACCGAATTTGTATTCCCAACTGATCTCCTCAAAGATTCCCCGGTACTGATTGCCCTGAATATCGGTACATCCAGGGAAAATGGGGAAATGCAGCAGGAGGCTCTTATCGATTGGCAGAATGTCATTGAGAGTAGTTCGTTTTCGTTTCAATCTGCTCCATTGTATCACATCTCTGTAATTGAGGGTGCTCCCTTCTTTGTCCGTGGTGCCATACGTAGAGGACTTGCTGAGAGTTTTGGTGATCTGATCGATCCCAAGCGAGGTGCGGTATTGTTTCTCTCTAAAGCGGAGAAATTTGCCAAACAGGCAGAAATACCCATAGATGGGGAGCCAACCATGGTGGTTGTCAGATCCGATGGTAAAATTACCGGGTATGTAAAGGGGCGGGTAGATTCTCTCGCCCTTTCCAATCTTGCTGCTATCTGGGAGAAGGCCAGGTGAATCACTCCTTCTACTCCCAAGTGTATAACATAGTAGGGCGTATTCCAGAAGGCATGGTAGCATCCTATGGCCAGATTGCTTGCATGTTGGATAGTCCGCGTAATGCAAGAGTGGTAGGCTGGGCAATGCGACAATGTCCAGCTGATCTGCCTTGGCATCGGGTAGTCAGGTCAGATGGAAGTCTTGCAAGCAAAGATTTTTATGAGTTTCAGCGGGTTATGCTTGAATCAGAGGGAGTAGAGTTTCTCCCCGGTGGTACCATTAGGATGGAAACCTACCAGTGGATTCCAGATTTTCACGTTTAAGAAAGCGGGAACCATTCCTTGGTACGGTTCGCTATTCCCTCCAAGGTCAACATAACGGGTACTCCCCCTCTGATTGCAAGCCAAAGACTGAAATGGCTACAGCTACTCCAACATCATATGGCAGTGTTTCCAAGCTTTTGCCCAAAGATAGGCTATGAAGGTTTTTTAACGTATTCGAGTCCATGGTTTTCAATACACGACTTGCCCAACCAGCTCTATCGGCTGCTCCTTCTTATTGGCAAGAAAACAATTCCGCTTAATCATCTATGGGGCTGCAACACATAAAAGGGGGCACATACTATATGCCCCCTTACCTATACATGTAGCGCAATCAACTGTTTTTCTTTGCATCAACAAATGCCCTGCAGACATCTGGATAGTTGGTAAAAATCCCATCACATCCCCAGTTGAAACAATCAACAAGCTGATGCATGGTATTCACTGTCCAGACATTAACCTGTACCTGGTGGTCATGGCACTCCTGAACGGCTTCTTTGCTCATTGCACAATACGGTGGATGAAAACACTCAAATCCAAACTTCTGTGCAGCATGGCCTGCATTGACCAGTCCAGTCTCTGGGACCAGAGCCCCACACAGAATGGAAGCGTCGATGGCTTTTACCGCACAAAGACTGAGATGGTTGAAAGAGGATATCAGGATTTTTTCTTCCAGCTGATAGCGCTTTACCATCTCCAAGGTTTTCTCTTCGATATCAGGATAGTAAATGACGCTGCTCTTGATCTCTATATTTGTCACGAGATTTGTGGTGGCTGCCCAAGCACAGTATTCCTCAAAAGTGGGAATCGTCATGAATGTGTTAGCATAAGAGCTTTTTGCAGCTGCATTACATGTTTTCAGTTCTTCCAGCGTATAGTCACATACGCGTCCTGTGTGGTCTGTGGTCCGATCGAGCGTTTCATCATGGATAACAACCAACTCACCGTCCTTGGTCAGCTGGACATCAAGCTCGATGCCATCGCTGCCCGCCTCCCAGGCTTTCTGGAACGCAAGCATGGTGTTCTCTGGGTAAAATCCGCTATACCCTCGGTGGGCATAAATCTTCACAATAGGTACCTCCATTAGTAATCAGGCAACCCCATACAGCAAGTTAGGTACGATGAGGGTGATGATGGGAATATACGTGACAAGAATCAATGAAATCAGTAGGGCAACGATGAAAGGAATAACCTCCTTCACGAAATCCTGCAAACTACACCTGGTGATGCTGCAGCAAGTAAACATCATCGATCCAAACGGAGGGGTGAGTCCTCCGATCATAATGTTCACGATGCAGATTAATCCAAAATGGATGACGTCCACACCAAGTTGGGTTACTACAGGCACAAGCAAGGGAGCCAGAATGATCATTGCAGCTCCTCCCTCGAGGAACATCCCCATTACAAGGAAGAGTACATTGATGATCATCAGCATCAGGTACTTGTTCTGGGTGATGGTAAGCAGCCCACTGGCCATCGCCTGTGGAATTCGTTCCCAGTTCAGATAGTATCCAAAAACGGAGGCAGAGACAATAATCAGAACAACACCACTGGTGCCAAAGATGGTTTCCCTAAGTACAGGGATAATGTGTTCCTTGCCAAGTTCCTTGTAAATGAACTTTCCTACGATGATGCAGTAAAGTACAGCTATGGCTCCGGCTTCAGAAGGAGTAAACATTCCGATCCGTAGTCCGGCGATGATACCAAAGGGGAAGAGCAGAGCCCATATGGATTCACGGAGCTGGTGGAATACTTCCTTGCCACCGGCTCTGGTCTCTCTCACTGGCTGATAGCCACGACGTTTCGAAATGATGGAGACAGTCACCATCAAGCTGATGGTCATGATCAGACCGGGAACATATCCTGCCGCAAACATCCGTCCTACTGATGCGTTTGCAATCAATGCGTAGATGATCAGGTTGATACCAGGAGGGATGACCGGGGTTACTGCAGAAGATGCGGCTGTAATTGCTGTAGAGAATGCCCGGTCATATCCTCGTTTCTCCATTTCAGGGACCAGCATCTTGCTCTGCATTGCTGCATCAGCATTGGCCGAACCGGAGACACCTCCCATGAGCAAACTCAACAGTACGTTGACCTGTGCCATACCTCCTGCCATATGACCGGTAAGGACATCTGCAAACTGCATCAGTTTCTTGCTGATACCAGCATAATTCATGATTGAGCCTGCCATTACGAAGAACGGGATGGCAAGGAGCGGGAAGGATTGGGTACTGGTTACAAACTTCTGGAGGATCAAGTCTACCGGACTGCTGGTATCGATGACCGCGAAGTAGAAGAGTGAAGACCCAAACAGTGCATAGGCAATGGGAATACTTGAAAAATACAGGATGAATACCAGGATTATAGGAAGGTAAGCAATCATGTAGTACCTCCTGTTGCAGGCTGTCTGATGTCCTTGATCAGGAAATAAACGGAATAGATAGTTGTCAAAGCAAAACTGACAAGAATCGATGAACTAATGTATGCAGTCGAAATTCCCAAGACCGGGGTGGGTTTCTTATAGGAAAGAGATATATAGATGACTGCAATATATGTAATATACCCGTTGATCAACAGTAGGACAAAATCAACGATGATAGTGATTGCTTTTTTTGTTTTTGGTGGGCAGAGATTGCCCAGCATGTCGACTCCAACATGAGCGCGATGCTTGTACGCTGCGGCTGCGCCTATGAAGACCGACCAGACAAAACAGGCGGTGGCTACTTCCTCTGTCCAGTAAATGCCGGTTCTCAGGAAGTAGCGCGTGAATACGTTGAGCATGACCAAGGCAGTAGTGACAATGATGGCAGCACTGGCAATGATAAGCTCAAAGTTGGATAGTACTTTCTTTACGGCTTGGTGCATTGACCATATTCTCCTTGAAAATAACGCACAGGTCGAAGAAAATCAGTGTTTTTTTAGCACACCAACAATCCTCGACCTGTATGGGACAGATACACTTACTTGGGCATCTTGGCTAATTCGTCCTGCAGAGTCTGATAGATGCCAGGGGTGACACCTTTCATGTTCTCATAGACGCTGGTAACAGTTGCGGCAAATGCAGCAGAGTCAACTTCGTTGAACTTGTTGCCCTGTGCCTCGAGCCTGGCTTTTGTCGACTCATAGTTGTTGGAAATCTCTCGGATCATGTGCTTGGCACCAGCGGTGAACTCTTCCTGAATAATGGTCTGGTATTTTTCAGGAATTGCGTTGAAGACATCAGCATTGATGTATACACCACAGGTTCCCAAGAAGTGCTGGGTAAGAGCCATGTTCTTGGCTACTTCAGCACTACCGTTGGATCCGTAAGCATCCATGGTACCTTCCAATCCGTCAACAACACCCTGCTGTACTGCACTGAGGGTTTCGCTAAAACCAAGTGGGGTTGCAGTTGCGCCCATTGCATTGATGGTATCGATGAACAGCTGACTTCCGGGAGTCCTGATCTTCATACCCTTTAGATCTGCAGGGGTGGTGATAACCTTGTTGGTCTTCATATTTCTGAAACCAAAAATGTAGTCCAGAGCCAAAACCTTGATTCTGTGTTTCTCTTCCAGTTCTTTGAGCATGCCTTTCACCAGGTCTGTCTGGATCATGTATTCATACTCGTCGAAACTCTTGTAGAGCATCGGGCCAACCAAGGCGTTGAAATCGGGAACATAGTCACCGAGGTAGGATGGATCTTCAACACTGATGAAGTTTGCTCCACGGGCAACCTGCTCTACGCCGTCTTTGTAGACAGCCAACTGGCTCTGTGGGTAGTGCTGAATCTCAATTGCGCCATCAGTACGATCGCTGATATTCTTGATGACTATATCCAGAGATTTTGTTAGTTGCTCATTGGGTGCGAATACGTGGCTCATTTTCAATACGAGCTTATAATCGTCCCCACTTGCTGCTTCCTTGCTTCCTTGGGCCATGACCGGCATTACTACCAGAGCCAGAACCAATAGGGTAAATAGAACTTTTTTCATTCTTTCCTCCTGAATGCATTTTGAGTTTAAAGATTAAGCAGAATTAAGCTTAATTTCTACAACTCTTTTTTCTTTAGCATACGGGATGAATTTCCAAATGTCAAAACAGTTTTTATGAAAAAAGTATGAATAGCGAATTAATGGTACTTTTGGATACAATTATTGGGCAAAATTTCAAAAATAATGTTTAATATTGCTGAATATATTACATATGTATATCTTTACAAGATACATTTTTCTTGTATGAATCTGTACAATCTTGATGATTTGACCGTTCCTTCCTCTATCCTTCTCGTATGCCCTTTGATATTATTTTTGCCCAGCAGGTCTTGGAGGCCTGAATTATGAAACTACTTCGGTTGCTTTTATTGCTTATACATGTGTTTGTTGGGTTAGGTGCACTTGCAGGTGGATATGCTTGCTTGGTTGACCCTGTAACTCCCCTTGGCGCTACAACCGATATGTTGCAGGGGTCTCCATTTTCTACCTTTCTGATTCCTGGAATTGTTCTATTGGACTGTTTGGAGTTGGTAATCTGGTCAGTATCATACTCTTGTCAAAGCAGAACAAGTATCTTGGGTATGTTGCTGGCCTGCTCGGAGGATCCATGATTGTGTGGATTGTGGTACAGGTCCTAATCATTAAAACCGTGGTTTTCCTCCATGTACTTTTCTTCACAATCGGAGCAATCCAGGGCTTGATCAGCCTTTTTTTCCTCTATAAAGAGGGGCTATTCCCCTGGAACTTGATCAAAGGAAAGAAAGTATAAGGATGAAAAACCACTAGATTCTATAGCCATTTGTTATCGTAGAAGTAGATAAAGAGGGAATAAGTAAATATTTTTCGCCCTCTTCAATATTTAGATTAGATAGCAAATACTTGGAATACAAAGAAAGTGGTGACTGTTTTCTCCTAATGGTCTTTTTATGTGGAGCCGCCAAGTCTCAAAGAAAAGTTTGTAAGAACTTGGCTAACTGGTTTTTCAGGAAAACTCAGTCTGGCAAGCATTGTTTGAACAGCTAAAACTGCAATCTCATGGCACGGTTGTACAATTGTTGTGATAGAAGGATAGATTTCCTCCGCCAGTTTAGAGCCATCAAACCCTGCAATTCTAAAATCCTTTGGTATCGAAAAAGATCTTCTTTGGAGTGCTCTAAGTACTTTTGCAGCGACATAATCATTCGAACATATAATATTCGAAGCTCCACTGTTCTTTAGCTTTACCCCAAGTTCTTCTTCCATTGTAAGGTTATGAAACCATGATTCTTGAGGCATGATTCCATGATCAACTAGTGCACTCTGAATCCCTTTCCATCGGAGTAAAACTGCTTGTCCAAAATGTGGAAGTGTACAAAAATCAATTCTATCAGAGCCATTTTTAAGCATGTACTCTGCGAGTGTATAACCAGCACGAAAATTATCAATAGAAATAATATCATTATTAAAACTCATTGGGAAACACTCTGTAGCACAGTCAATCACTACTACAGGAATACCAGCTGCTTCCAGCTTTTTAAGGATTAAGTCATTTGTAGTTTTACTGTTACTGGCCAACTCAACTGGAGCAATGAATACGCCATCCACATTCTGTTCAATATAATAATCAGTCATATGTTCAAGGCTATATAAATCAATGGAACCTTGAGGAACTTGTCCTCCAAAAATTATATTGTAATTAAACCTCTTAGAATACTCAGCGATTGCCTTAGCTACATTCCCAAAAAAGCCTTCCATACGAAGAAGTGGGAAAATCAAACCAAACAAGGGAACAACTTCGTCTTGAACCGGTTTTTTTAATAAAAATGACCCAGAACCCACACGACTTTCTATGACTCCTTCATTTTGTAGTTGTTTTAGCGCTTTATGCACCGTCGGTCTTGAAACAGAAAATTGTTCTGCCAATTTTGAAGCCGAAGGAATTTCATCGCCTACTTTATAGATAGGACTTTGCAACTGTTCAAGTAATTCGGAATATATTTCTGAATAAATATTATTTTTTCCCATTAGGATACCTCAGCATAGAGAATAGTATATCTAATTTTTTTTATCAATAGTTGGAAAAAAATAATAAATTAAATGTAAAATATAAATTGACATTATATTTACAACTAATATATAGTTTTTAATATACGGTCGTAATATATCTTATGGAGATTACAATGGATGGAAAACGCGTAAAGGAATTAAGGCTTATCGCACAAGACTTGAGAATTCGAGGTCTTGAAATGGTAAGAGAAGCAAAGTCAGGGCATATAGGAGGAGCTTTCTCTTTGTCTGAAATATTGACAGTTCTATATTTTGAAACTATGAGAATCGACCCTGAACGACCAGATTGGGAAGATCGTGACAGGTTAGTGATGTCGAAAGGCCATGCAACTGTTGCTCTTTATCCGACTCTGGCAAAAAGAGGTTTTTTCGCAGATGAAAGATTGAAATCATTTAGAAAAATTGAAGGTCATATGTCCGGACACGCAGAAATGAGTGTTCCAGGTGTAGATATGTCAACAGGCTCATTAGGACAGGGTTTCTCAGCTGCAGTTGGTATGGCTTTAGGCGCTAAGATTTCGGGTCGTTCCTTTTCTGTATATTCAATTCTTGGTGATGGAGAAATTCAAGAAGGGCAAATATGGGAAGCCGCGATGTTCTCCGCCTCAATAGGGCTCGATAACTTAATAGCCATATTGGACTATAACAAGGTTCAATTGGATGGGACTATAACAGAGGTCCAAAATTCAGGTCCTCCAGATGCTAAATTCGAAGGATTTGGATTCAATGTTCTATCTATTGATGGACACTCAATTGAACAGATTATTAATGCCATAAATACGGCAAAAAGAGTTAAAGGAAAACCAACAATTATTATTGCAAATACTATCAAAGGGAAAGGAATTTCTTTTATGGAAGGAAAATCTGCTTGGCATGGCAAGGTTCCTAATGATGAGTTGTTTGAAAAGGCGTTTGATGAATTGAGATTAAAGAGAAATGAGTTGGAGGCTATAGATGACTGAAAAAATTGCAACACGACATGCTTATGGACAGGCCCTTGCTGAACTAGGGAAAAATGAAAATATTTTGGCTCTCGATGCCGATGTTTCAACGTGTACTATGTCCTGTGATTTTGGACGAGAATATCCCCACCGGTTTATAAATGTAGGGATTGCGGAAGCAAACATGGTTGGAATTGCTGCAGGCCTGTCTACGTTGGGGTATATTCCTTTTGTGCATTCATTCGCAATGTTTTCAGCTGGTAGATGTTTCGAGCAGATTCGAAATTCATTGGCATATCCAAAGTTGAATGTAAAGGTAGTTGGTACCCATGCTGGGCTATCTGTAGGAGAAGATGGAGCTACTCATCAATGTCTTGAAGATATTGGAATCATGCGAACAATTCCTGGAATGATAGTTGTACACCCTTGTGATGGATATGAAACTAAGAAAGCTGTAGAGGCAATTGCTTTGCATAAAGGACCTTGCTATCTACGATTGGGACGTGCCGCCTTGGATATTGTCACAGGGAAAGATGACTACTCCTTTGAACTTGGGAAGGCAGTAACGATGAAGGATGGTAGTGATGCTACAATCATTGCGGTTGGTATGATGGTTCAAGCTGCTTTAAAAGCTGCAGAAACTCTTGAAGAGGACGGGATTTCTGTTCGTGTACTAAATATGCATACAATCAAGCCGATTGACACTGAGGCAATAATCAAAGCAGCGAAGGAGACAGGTGTCATTATTACAGCTGAGGAGCATAATATTATTGGTGGGTTGGGAAGTGCTGTAACAGAGACAGTCACAGAATTTTTTCCTGTACCTGTATTCCGCTTAGGAAGTAATGATACGTTCGGACAGTCTGGTAATGCAGAACAGCTTATGGACTTCTATGGGTTGACAGATTTGGGTGTCATAGAGATGGTAAAAAAGGGATTGCGTTCAAAAAACTATCTAAAAGATGTAAATAATAAGTAAACATAAAAAAATAAAATGTAAAAAAAATTGACAAAACCTATAAACAATGTTTACATAAAGTAGTACTAGTTAATATGAACCTTAGGTTCATAACATACAAATGGAGGAAGTATTATGATGAGAAAATTGTTGGCAGTTCTATTGGTAGCTACTCTGCTTACTACAGGACTCATTGCTCAAGGAGCCGCTGAGAAAAGTGGTGAAGTAACTCTAGACAAGGTCGGAGTAACCATGCAAACCTTGGCAAACCCGTTTTTTGTAGAGATGGTTAAAGGAGTTGAACAGGCAGCAAAAGAAATTAATCCTGATTGTGATGTTATTTCACTTTCGGGTGATAATGACCTTGGTAAACAAACGACCCAGATTGATGATCTCATCTCCGCGGGAGTTGACTTGATTGTTCTGAATGCAGTTAACCATGAAGGTATTGGACCTGCCGTAAAACGAGCCAAAGAAGCTGGAATTGTTGTAGTAGCCGCTGATGTTGGCGCGGTTGGTGCAGATTTTGTTATTCAGTCTGATAACTGGCAGGCCGGTCGTCAAGCTGGACAATACATTGCAGATCGTCTGAATGGCGAAGGTAATGTAGTTATTCTCACCGGTGATCCTGTTACTGCAGTCTTTGGAAGAGTAGGTGGTGCAAAAGAAGTTTTTGCCAAGTATCCTGGAATCAAGATTTTGTCAGAAGATCAGAATGGTAAAGGGCAGAGAGATGTTAGTCTTGACCTAATGTCAAATATCCTCACCGCTTACGATGACATTGATGCAGTATTTGCGATTAATGATCCTTCAGCTATCGGTGCAGTTCTTGCAATTAAGCAAGCTGGACGTGAGAGTGAAATGTTTGTAGTAGGTGTTGATGGTTCAGCAGATGCAATTGCTGAAATGAAGAAACCTAATTCAATCTTTGCAGCCACTCCTGCTCAGACTCCAAGAAAAATGGCTATGGAAGCAACCAGACTTGGATTCGAGATTATGAAGGGAAATCCTCCACCTGAGAAAGAGATACTTTATCCTGTAATGCTTATCACAAAGGATAACATGGATTCTTATACTCCATGGTAGAGTTGATGCCTTTTTGAGAGATGTAAATGACATGCCGAAGTGTTGTTCGGCATGTCTCCTTTCACTTGAATCATGTAAGGAGTGTGCACATTGGGTGTCATATTAGAAGTGCATAATGTTTCCAAGACATTTCCAGGCTGTAAAGCTTTAGATGATGTTTCAATCCATTTGAATGAAGGTGAGTTGCTTTCGGTGGTTGGGGAAAATGGAGCAGGTAAAAGCACACTGATGAAAATTCTTGCTGGAGTATACACGAGTGACTCTGGAGAAATTGTTCTCAATGGTGAGACTGTAAAGATAAAAATACCGAGAGATGCCTTAGACCTCGGTATTAGTTTAATACCACAGGAACTATCAGTAGCTCCCAATATTACTGTAGCTGAAAATTTATTTATGGGCAGGGAACCGCTAAAGCATGGATTTTTTGTTGATCGCAAAAAATTGATGGATGAGAGTGATAAAATTCTTGATATGGTAAACGCTCCATTCAGAGCAAGGCAGTATCCACGAAATTTTAGTATCGCTGAACAACAACTAATGGAAATTGCAAAGGCAGTAGGCCAGAATAGTAGAATTTTGATTATGGATGAGCCTACCGCGTCACTTAGTGAAAATGAAATGGAAACATTATTTCGACTTATAAAGAAACTAAAGCAGCAACATATTTCCATCATTTTCATTAGTCATCGCTTGAAGGAAGTAGTTGAGATTTCTGATCGTGTGGTTGTCCTACGAGATGGTACGCTCGTTGCAACACTTGATAAACACGAAATTAATGAGAAAGATATCGTAACTCATATGGTTGGTAGAACTCTCTCTGACTATTACGGTGAAGCAAATACTGATGTCAGTGATGAAGTTATATATTCAGTACACAATTTAGCAGATGAGAAATTCATTCATGATGTTTCTTTTAACCTTAGGAGAGGGGAGATTCTTGCACTTACTGGATTGGTTGGATCTGGTAGGACAGAGATTGCTCAAATGCTTTTTGGCATCGATAAGCGAAGAAGTGGGGATTTCTATAAATCCGGGAAAAGAATAAAAATTGAAAATCCCATTGATGCAATTAAAAATAGGATAGGCTTTCTCTCCGAAGACAGGAAGGGGTCTGGTTTGTTTTTAGATATGTCTGCAGCAGATAATATTAGCTTTAATGTGATGCAACAAATTTCAAATCATGGTTTTCTGGGTAGTGATAGTGCATCCAAGTTTTCCGAACAGTTTATTAAATCTTTGAGAATACGATTGTCTTCTCCAAAAGTGAAAGCGTTATCACTATCTGGAGGAAACCAGCAAAAGTTACTTCTGTCAAGATGGCTTTCAATTAAACCTGAGATACTCATCCTTGATGAGCCTACGAGAGGTGTAGATGTAGGGGCAAAAAGTGAAATCTACAAAATTATTTTCGATTTAGTAGCTGACGGAAAGACTTCTATTATCTTCATCTCAAGTGAGTTGCCAGAAGTGATTTGGTTGGCAAGCAGAGTTTTAATAGTGCGTGACGGAACGATCGTTGGAGAGATTAAAAATAAAAATGAAATTACACAAGATCATGTCATGCAATATGCTACAGGAGTTAAAGACCCTGATTATACATTTACTGAGAACAAGACACTAGTTGATAAGGAAAACACTAATGACGACTAAAGATAAAAAACTATTCATTAAATTTGACTTGCAGAAGTTTGGGGTATTGCCGGTTCTAATCCTTTTTTGCATTATGTTTGCCTTATTAGAACCAAAGTTTATTTCAGTAAACAATATCACCAATATTTTTAGACAATCAGCAGTAAATATAATCATTGCATCCGGTATGACGATGGTGATTCTAACAGGAGGTATTGATCTTTCCGTTGGATCCATTTTAGCGGTGTCTGCGGTTGTTGCATTACGTGTATCACTCACTCCTTTTTCCTATTTAGCTATTCCAATAGCTCTTTTAACCGGGTTGGCTGCTGGATTATTCAATGGATTTTTGGTGTCTTACTTCAAGATGCCTCCCTTTATTGCAACATTGGGTATGATGACATCATTGCGTGGCGCGGCTTACCTGTTAGCTGACGGAACTACTGTCATCAACAATGATCTAAGTTTTGCATGGGTTGGAAATAACAATATAGGTATTGTTCCCTGGCAAGTGTTTTTTGCAATAATAGTAATTGGGTTATCATGGGTGTTGCTACGTAGAACGGTTTTGGGTACTCGGATCTATGCTGTTGGAGGAAATGAAAAGGCTGCAGTCTTTTCAGGTATTTCCGTGGCCACAATAATACTGTTTGTGCATGGCATTAGCGGCCTTTTCAGTGGTTTAGCTGGTGTAGTAATGGGTGCAAGGCTGTACAGTGCAAGCGGATTGCTTGGAGTATCTTATGAACTTGATGCTATTGCTGCAGTTATACTCGGTGGAACCAGTTTTAATGGAGGAATTGGTGGCGTTGCAGGTACATTGGTTGGGGCTCTGATAATCTCGGTATTAAATAATGGTTTAATCATCATTGGTGTTCCATATTTTTGGCAGCAGGTTATTAAGGGTATTGTAATAATTGTAGCAGTAATCATTGATATATACCGACAACGTGTAAAAGTGAAATGAATAAGAATTATGACATAATTTGTGCTGGAGTTGCTTGCCTAGATATTATTGTGTCAGGAAATGTAAGTCCGAATGTCTTTGAGGTTGATAGTACAGCGGTTGGAAGTATTCTTTTACATTCAGGTGGTGATGCTTCTAATCAAGCGGTAACTGCATCCTCTTTGGGATTGCATACAGGACTCATTTCTTGTGTTGGTGATGATTGGAAAGGTAAACAACTTCTATCTCTTCTGCAGGCAAAAGCAGTAAATACCAATTTGGTGGAAACCTTGCCTGGTGAAGACAGCGTTGCATCTATTGTGCTTGTTGGGGATGATGGATCAAGAAACTTCATGTTCGATAGAGGCTGTGGTGAAAGATATTTACCTTCCTCAACAATAATGAATGCGGTTAAATCAACTAAATTGCTCTCTATTGGTAGTTTTTTTGTTTTACCCCGTTTTGATCATGAAGGAGTGCAAGTACTTCTGGAAATTGCAAAAGAAGCAGGAGTGATTACAGTAGCTGACATGACCTGCGACACATTAAAAGAGGGGTTTTCCTACATAGGCAATTATCTTTCCTTAATTGATTATCTGATGCCGAGTTATGAAGAAGCGCGAGAGATTACTGGATTGGTAGAACCCTATATGATTTGTCAACGTTTTCGGGAATATGGTGTACATAACATAGTAATAAAAATGGGAGCAAAAGGTTGTTATATTTCGACACCGGAAGGTGATCGGATGATTGATGCCCTAAAGGGAACAAAGGTCATTGACACTACTGGTTGTGGAGATACGTTTGTAGCAGCTTTTTGTTATGGATTGCTCAATGGAAAAACTGTTGACGAAAGTGCAATTTTTGCACATGGCGCAGCAGCAATAAATGCTTCTCATCTTGGGGCTTCAGGGCATATCCGTTCAGCACAGGAAGTAGAATCATTAATTACGCGGACTATCATCACATAAAACTTATGCAAAAGGAGAAACGAGAATGCTATATACATTGAAAGAAGTTCTTACGGAGGCCCAGAAAGGAAAATATGCTGTAGGCGCATTTAATATAACGAACCCTATTTGTTTGCCACCGCTATTAAGAGCTGCAGAATCACAAAGATCTCCACTCATCATCAATGTTGCGGAAGTGTCATTTCGTGATGTTGATCTTATGAATTTCTATCCAGCTATTATCCATAGTGCAAAAGAAGCTTCTGTTCCAATTGTCGTGAATTTGGATCATGGAACGACTGAGAAGGGAATCATGATGGCTCTTAGATGTGGATTTAGTTCGATAATGTTTGATGCAACAGCGTATAGTTATGAGGAGAATATCCGTTTAACAAGTCGCTATTCATCTATGCTTCACCATGTTGGAGTGTCCCTCGAAGGAGAACTGGGGGTCATCGGCGGATTGGAAGGGACCGAGGATGTTGATGGTACTGATGTTGGTCTTTATACCGACGTATCTACTGTTAAGCATTTTGTGGATGAAACACAAGTTGATGCATTGGCAGTTTCTATCGGTAATGTTCATGGGTTTTATAAAGGGGAACCAAATTTACAATTTGATCTGCTAAAGGAAATAGCATCTGTAACATCAGTCCCGTTGGTTCTTCATGGTGGCTCAGGGATTTCTGATGATGATTTCCGAAAGGCAGCCTCTCTTGGGATATGCAAAATAAACTTTTACACAGGAGCAAGTGTCTCTGTTTTCAATCATCTTGATGCAAAGATGAAGGAACTGAATGGGAAGTATACTGACATGGCTAACATAGGCTGGACAATTATGGATGCATATCAACAGACGATTGAAGAGAGGATGCATGTTTTCGGAAGTTCTGGAAAAGCATAATAGCCATGATCGTTATTTCTAAGGCTACAAAATTGAGTCGATATTTGTAGCCTTTATTATTTTGGAGGTTTATATGCGCATCTCCGGAGTTGGTTGTTGTTTGATAGATTCGATATATAAGAATTGCTCATATAATGCCTCAAATTTCTCTCCCTATTGGAGCAAAACGAAAGGAGATGGTGGCTTAATTGAGGGAGGGTTGGTTTTTCGGGAGGATTTAGAAAAATTCGCTGGAGAGCAATATCACAAGATTCTAGATTCGATCACTCAAGGCAGAAAAGCTGATTTTATTAATGTAGGGGGACCTGCGATAATAGCATTGGTCCATGCTTCACAGATTCTATTTGATGATGATGTGGAGATTAATTTCTATGGAGCATTAGGAAATGATGAATTTGCTGCAATCACAAAAGCAAAGGTTAAACCAACTAATGTAAATACTTCATTCAAAATTATTAAAGGTATTCCTACCTCTACTACCGATGTTTTTGCTGATTCTTCAAGAAGAAATGGAAAAGGAGAGCGTACTTTTGTAAATACAATAGGTGCTGCAGGTTATTTCAACTCTAACCATCTAACCGAATATTTTTATAAAAGTGATATTGTTCTTTTGGGTGGGACTGCTTTAGTTCCTCAAATACATAACGATATAGATTCTATTTTAAAAAGGGCCAAAGAAACGGGTGCAATTACAGTAGTTGGAACTGTGTATGACTTTGCTAATGAGAAAATAAACCCAAATAAACCCTGGTCATTAGGAAAGAATCCGGCATATCCCTATATTGACCTTCTCATCACAGATGAGATTGAAGCACTGAGATTGTCTGGGAGGCAAACTATAACTGAGGCAGCATCAGCACTTGGTTCGTATGGAGTGGGATCACTTATCATTACTCGTGGTGCACATGATATATTATTCTGGTCTAAGGGTAAGTTGTTTGGAGATCATGATTTGAAAAGTTTCCATGTCAATACGGAAATTGATGTACTAATGGAGGCAGATCCATTATTACGTAGAGATACCACTGGATGTGGTGATAATTTTGTAGGAGGCGTACTGGTATCTCTTGCTCGCCAACTATCAGGTTCTGTTGATGATGATATACTAGACATTTTTGATGTCTGCGCTTGGGGTGTGTCATCAGGAGGATTTGCTTGTACATACAATGGTGGAATGTATCATGAAAAAATGATAGGAGAAAAAGCTGCACTTATCGAGCCGTTGGTGCATACATATAAAGAGAACTACGGGGTGACATGATTCTTGGTTTGAAACAAAGTAACTTATAATAATTAGCTGCATTAAACTACCAAGTACGGAATAGAAGGATTTAAAAGGAAAGAGTCATGATAAATGCAAAAGACATATTGCAGACTGAATCGCAATTCGTGGAAATTGGGAGACATGCGATCGGCATTGATATTGGTACTTCAACAATATGCTTTACAATATTCGATATTGATACATTATCCGTTATTTCTATGAGAAATACAGATAATACATCATCCATCAACCATAGTGATCCCAGAGCACATGAGCAAAATCCGAGTAAGATCTGGGAAATCATAGAGAATCTATTTCTACAATCCAAAGAAGAGCTTTCACTTGTAAGGATTATTGCAATTACAGGGCAAATGCATGGTGCTATTCTGCTTGATGATGATAATATTCCTGTTTCAAATTTACTGACATGGAGGGATGCGCGGTATTCAGTTGGTCAAGCCAGCAAGGATTTTGGAAAAATGAATGGATGCACTTTACACGTGGGGTATGGTGCAAATTCTATAAGTAGGATGCTTAGGACTCAAGGAGGAGACACTCCTGGTCGGAAAATATGCTCTATAGAATCCTTTATAATGGGTAAATTGTGTGGAAATTTTTGTGTCGATGAATCATTGGCAGCAAGCTTCGGATGTTTTGATATTGTGAATAAATGTTGGAATGAAGAACAACTGGAAGAGATGGGCATTAACCGTTCACTCTTTGGTTATGTTTTTCCGTCTTGTGTTCCAGTCGCCAAGATCTTACCAGCGAATAGCAAACGATATGGATTATCCTTAGATGCAACAGTATTTGCCCCAATTGGGGATAATCAAGCAAGTGTGATAGGAGCTACCGGGTTTTTGAATACTGGTGTAGTGAATATTGGCACCAGTGGACAACTCTCTGTTCCCTGTTCATCAATGCTATACAGTAAATCCATCGAAGTACGTCCGCTTCTAGAGACTGGATTTTTGCAAGTCTATTCCAGTCTATGTGGAGGCTGGTCTTATGCATACCTAAAGGATTTCTGCAAAGACCTGCTCGCGAAGTTCGGATTCTCGCTTTCTGATGGGCAGGTCTATGCTGTCCTAGACTCTCTAGCAGTTGATTCTTTTGAAAGTGAAGGCCTTGTTGTTGATACCAGATTTCTTGGAACTCGAGAAGATTCCCTCTTGCGTGGTGAAATCTGTGAGATAGATACACAAAATCTGAATATTAGTAACCTGGCAGTGGGGTTCATTCAAGGGATTGTAAGGGAACTTCATCCACCTGCTATCAGACTAGATTCAATCTCGTTCATTGTTGCAAGTGGAAATAGTGTAAGGAAAAGTCCCATCATGAAACGAGCTATCGAACAAGAGTTCGGTTGTGTCTGTATGGAACCTCCGTTTCTTGAAGAAGCGAGTGTTGGAGCAGTACTTGGCTGTTTGGCAAATATTGAGGGGAAGGAACGTATACAAGCATTTTACCAGAAACACTTTGAAAAAAATGAAACAACTGAGAATACAATGAGAACGATTCTATATTCGAACTACTGAATACAATGATATATAACACAATCAAATAAGGGTATGTTGGTTGCTCCAAACATACCCTTATGTGAATATGTGTTATTTCAGGAAATTGATGGTATGGCTGTCATAGGTGACGTGTTTGCTTCTGAGATTATCCCTGTTTCCATATGCAACAATAAGACGGAGGTTCCTTCCTGAATCAAACTGTGAGACAGGTACCGTGAACTCAAGGGTGGTCTTACCCCCTGTCTCCTTGATCTTGCTCTGTACAAGCATCTTTTCAGAAGAGGGACTATGACCATGGCCACGACCAGTCTCCTCACTGATGACTTGGCTGGTAATTGCATCATAGCCTATGATGATATGAGCTCCATGCATCCTATTGGACCCAAGGCCAACTGAAACCCATCCTGTAGTTGGTGCTTCGAGAATGAAGTGCAGATTACGGGAATCCCGACTCTGGGCATACCCAAGGCGCATATCCTTGAGTTGTACAATCTCGGGGTATTCATTGTTTCCTAAAGACCCATCAACCACGGGATTGGATGAAGAGGTTGGGAATATTTGAGCTGCCAGTGGCAGACTGAAGAGCAGAGATATGATGAGAACTATAGAGAGTTTTTTCATGATTTTCTCCTTGGTTTTCGGCCAGAGAGCCGGTAGTTCGCATAAGAGATAAGGGAGAAAGCCATCCACGCTACCAGGATGCCAATTCCCCATGGGTTATAGGTGAAAGAAGACGTGGAGGCGAGTAAGACATGGAACAAGACCACAAGTCCAGCTACCACCATCAGGTTGTGCATTGCACGGACTTTCTGATGGGTGAGACCGGTTTTTTCAAATGTGCTTGTTCTCAGTTGCGCAAATTTCTTCTGCTTGGTAAGCAAGGTGTTAGCAAAGAAGAGCAAGGCAGCGATCGTTCCCACAAAGAATAGAATTAGAGCAACCAAGCCGAAAAGGGCTTGTGAAGTGGAGAGGGTGAAACCGTTGGCGAGCTTGAGCAAGGCATGGATAAGAGCAAGGAGAATAATGAGTAGTGGAGAACTTCCATGCAATGAGCGAACCGATTTTGCTCCCAGCAGGGAGACCATCCAAGCTGGTTGTGAGGCAAGGTAGAACTGGTTGGAGACAAGTACGAAAGCGTAGACACCAAATATGATTGACACTGAATATGAGTCGGCAAGCGCACCTACAGAGTACAGATATAAAATGACAGGAATGAGAGGGGAGAGGAAAAATCCAAGATGGAATATGCTTCGTTTCATTGGAACCTCCAGTACAGGTATAGCACCTATTGTTAGACAAACTTAACATTCAGATTATATTGTGGTCAATACATCGACAGGTGGATCTGATGCAATTCTTTTGAATGATTCATTCTAGAGAGAAACGTTTACCCACTCTTTCCCGGTCGTGCATTCTGTTTTGAATCTATGTACTCAATGCATTCCTGGTAAGGGGTATATACCTTGAGTAAAATGCTAGGATATAGGTACAGTATGTATAGTAACGCTGATCAAGTGGAATAGGAGATGCTCTATGGATACAATTAAGACTACCTTAACTTCAGAACAAAAAGCATCACTCATTGATGTTCTTCATAAAAGATCAATAGGTATTTGCAAACGCGTGGTTTTTTATTAGCTGATTAATGCTGACAAACGTGGTATGCTTACTTCTGAACCTAGCCAAGGGTAAGTGTGTAGAGCGTGGTGGCCCTGAACACTTTCCTGCGGCTGGGCTCATCAGAGGTCACCACCTATGAGAAGAAAAGAAACCACCATGTCCCGAAGGGCAACACCTTGGGATGGGAAGCCTGACTTGTCGCCTACTGAGGCGTACATCAAAGAAAGGCATAATAAACACTACGAAGATCACCATAAGTCACTGAAAGATGACGATGAGGCCTGGTTGCTAAACAGCAGGATACCTGAATCATGCAGATATTGCAGATCCAATAGATTCGTTCGCTACGGTCACAGCAAAAACGGCATACAGGTCTACCGGTGCAATGATTGCGGGCGCAGGTTTACGGTGTTAACGGGCACGATCTTCGATAGCCACAAGATTCCAATCAGTGAATGGATTGAATTCTTGTACAATCTATTTTCTTTTGTAAGCTTGAATTCTGGATCTTGGAACAACAAGAATGCTATTACAACCTCAAGATATTGGCTAGACAAGGTGTTCATTCTTGTCAGAGCCTACCAGGATTCAATTGTGCTGAAGGGGAAAGTTATTCTGGATGAAACTTTCTATCCAATGAGAAGTAGTGACATCATCACTGTAAATGGGAAAAAGCTACGAGGCTTGTCTCGCAATCAGATCTGCATAGGCGTAGCTTGTGATGATGAACATGTATTCTGTGTTCTTGAGGGAAATGGGAAACCCTCGCAAAAAAAGACATATGAGGCATTCAGGAATCACATTGCCAAAGGATCCCTCCTCATTCACGACAAGGAGAAAGCACATAAGAAGCTAATGGATGAACTTGAATTGAAGAGTGAGGCATATGCTGCCGACCGAATCAAGAAGCTGACGGATTCAGAAAACCCACTAGAAAGAGTAAATCGCATCCATTTCTTTCTGAAACGTTTCTTCTATGCACATTCAAGTTTCCAGCGTGAGGATATCGAGGGATTCGTTAATCTCTTCTCTTTTGTGATGAATCCTCCAGTTGAAAAGCTAGAAAAGGTAGGTATTTTGCTCGATTTGGGACTGGAGTGCACCCAAATCCTTCGCTATCGTGATGCATTTCAGCGAAATAGGGATGTCTCTGAGGGTTTCTGACCACGCGTTTGCAAATACCTATTTTAAAAGATTTAAGGAAAAC
This sequence comes from Sphaerochaeta halotolerans, assembly GCF_003429665.1. Lineage (GTDB taxonomy): Bacteria > Spirochaetota > Spirochaetia > Sphaerochaetales > Sphaerochaetaceae > Sphaerochaeta > Sphaerochaeta halotolerans. The sequence goes on from NZ_QUWK01000009.1 coordinate 145,011, forward strand.
ATGTCCAGACACAAAGACCTTGATTGGATAGCTATCGAAAAGAGACTTGCCGAAGACCCTGAGAAACTCTTTTCGCTCTTTGAGATGGATCGCACCGGTGGAGAGCCTGATGTAATCGGGTACGATGATACCTCTGACGCGTACCTCTTCGTCGATTGTTCTGCTGAGAGTCCTGTAGGCCGAAGAAGTCTCTGTTATGACCAGGTAGCCCTTGAAAACCGGAAAAAGAATCCACCATCAGGTAGTGCAGGTTCTCTTGCAGCAGAAATGGGGATAGAGCTCCTCGATGAGGAGCAGTACCGCAATCTCCAGAAGCTGGGTGTCTTCGATGTGAAATCTTCCAGTTGGATTCGTACTCCTGAATCAATGCGAAAACTTGGCGGCGCGCTCTTCGGGGATTGCCGGTATGATAGGGTGTTTTTCTATCACAACGGAGCTGATTCCTACTACGCATCCAGGGGATTCAGGGGTTTGCTGTTCCATAGGGTGTGAGAAAACGGCCAAGCGTGCGTCCAAAAACGGTCACTCGGCATTCAATAGCGGCCGGCGGTTAAGCC